>NZ_JBIVLV010000001.1:0-1651238 GCF_044752725.1 Streptomyces sp. NPDC088707
TTCAGGATGCCGACAGCTGCGGGCAGGCAGAGAGCGGCGACGGCCCAGAAGGTTGCCCGCCAGCCGAGCAAGGTACCGAGCACCGAGCCACCGGGGACCCCGGCGATCGTGGCGACCGTCGTGCCCGACAGCAGCACGGCCAGCGCACGTCCCTTCTTGTCGGGCGAGACCAGCGTGGCGGCAGCCGTCAGAGCGACCGCGAGGAACCCCGCGTTCGCGAGCGCGGCGACGATCCGGGAGGCGAACAGGACCGGAAAGCTGGTGGTGAGGGCGCCCAGCACGTGGGCTGCCGCGAAAGCGAGGATGAACCCGAGAAGGCTGGAACGCCTGGGCCAGTTGCGGGCAAGCGCGGCCACCAGAGGGGCGCCGACGATCATTCCGATCGCGAAGGCCGAGGTGAGCACGCCTGCCGTCCCCACGGGGACGTCGAGATCAGAGGCGATGTCCGGCAAGAGACCGGCGAGCATGAACTCCGAGGTGCCCATGGCGAAGACCGCCATGGCAAGCAGGTACAGCGGGAAAGGCATCGAGTGGCTCCGAGGTGAGGAGAGGCATGAGAAGGTCATCTCGTCACCGCGGCCAGCCCCAGGGCACACACCGTCCCACCACAGAACGTGGTGCGACGACAGGGCTACAAGCTCAGTGGTTCAGGGGGCTGACGGCGTGACCGAAAGCCCCCACCGTGTCTGACTCAGGACTCGACATGGCCCGCACAGTACCCGACCGACGCCCGTGGAGACACCTTGGTCTCCCGGTGGCTGCCCATGGTCGCGGTCGGGCCGATCCCAGGACGGCCTTAAACGAAATGCCGTTCGTCGACCTGCCGTGGCACAGTCATCGGATGTCCAACGACGTCGCTTTCCCCGTCTTCCGTACCCCCGATCCGGTACTCGCCCTGAGCACCGCGCGCCGTCTCATGGAGTTCGGCTGCTGCGAGTATTCCAGGGTCTCCGCGTACGCGGAGTTTCACTCTGTCGCCGAGGTGCGGCGGGTCGCGAAGCTCATGCCCGGGGGATGGTTCTGCGGGGCATCGGAGCTCGAGGAATTCGAAGGGGTGCCGTTCAAGGACCAGCCCCCTTTCGTGGTGGGTGTCCCGGCGGCCGACCTGCCGGTCGAGGCGTCCGCGTTCGAGGGGCGGCTACCGGTGGAGTGGCAGGTGACCGGCCAGCCGGTCGGCAGCATCGAGGATGCTTTCACCGCGGCGATCGGTCCTGACATGGGCGAGATCCACTGGGATGCGTTGCAGTGGCCAGAGGCGCCCGAGGCGGGCTTCGCCGGCGAGTCCAAGCATGCCGAAGTGACACTCGTCTTCAACACCCACACCCGCTACACGAACGAGCCCGCCGACGATCACACCGTCCTCGTCCACGTCCGCAGCGTCAATATCGACGGTCGCCAGAGAAGAGAGCCGTACGCCCACTGGCTCGCCGCGCAGGTGGGACTCACGGTCATCGGCCCTGCGCAGGAGAACTGACGACGGCCGGCCTCGACCGCACACCGGACGGCGCAGCCGCCGGGACGACGGCACCGCCCGCCAGACCCGGGCGCCCGTGTCACGACGGCGCGAGCCTGACCGGTCATCATCAGCGAGGTGTGGCGCCTGTCCCCTGCCTGCCTATCGCAGCGGCGAGCGCGAGGAGCGCCTCGGCCTGGGCCATCCGCACGCGGGTCTCAGCACTCAGGCGCCCCTTCGACTCCCGCTCGACCGTTTCAAGCAACTTCTGAGCATTGTGTGCATGAGTGGCGTAGTCAGCCATGTGACCTCCAGTGTGAGTGATCCGTACGGTACCGGCCCTTCGAGGCCGGTGACGTCTCGACGGCTCGACCAGGTTCGCGACAGACCACCCTCTCGATCATGCGGCAGTTCGTGAGAGCTCGTTCCGACTGACCTCGCACGAAAATGGATCTTCGCGCACTGTCGGTTGTGACAGGGTGCTCGCATGTCGAATCCCATCGCGTACCCGGTCTTCCGCACCACCGACCCGGCACTGGCGCTGCACGTGGCGCGTCAGCTTGTGGCAGTGGGCGGCCAGCAGTACGCGGAGGTGTCGGTGGACGTCGAGCTGTGCACCGTCCCGGAAGTGTTGCGGATACGCGAGGCGCTGCCGGATGCCTGGTTCCGGAAAGAGGATGTCGAGGACTGGGCGCGGGACCCTTCTGACCCGACGGGCCTGCACGGCGGTGTCCATGCGCCCGAGCTCTCCAGTGATCCGGACTTCCTCAGCTCGCACCTGCCGCTCTGGGCATCAATGGAATACCGCGCCGTTGGCAGCGTCGAGGAAGAGTTCGCCGCCTTGGTGGGCCCGAACATCGGCGAGATCTGGTGGTCCGGTTTGATCTGGCCCGACGTACCGGACCGTGACATCCACGCCGAAGCCAACCACGCCGGGGTGTCACTGCTGTTCAACTGCCGCACTCAAGACCTCGACGAGCACGCCGATGCCCACACTGTGCTCGTCCATGTGCGCCGCAGGAATCGCGACGGGGCCGAGGAACGGCACGCTGCCTGGCTGGCCGAGCAGATCGGCCAGTCCGTCATCGGCCCACCACAGACATAGCCCCCGAGCAGAACCAGCCGCTCCAGGTCGACCACGTGACTGTCCCGTCTTCTCTCCGTTCGGGGAGGGCATGGGGCGGGAGGATCTGAGCGCTGCGGAGTGGGAATGGTTGGGGCCTTCCTCCCGGTCAGTACCAGGCGTTGTGGCAGGTGGCGGGGCCCCGGCAGGTGATCGACGGGATCCTGTACCGGGGGCGGACCGGGATGCAGTGACGTGACCTGCCCGAACGGATCGGGCCATGGAAGACCGTCCACGAAAGGACTTGCACCACGAACGCCTCGCAGGCTGCCTACTTCCCACCGGCCGGGACCGTCCGACGGAACTTGGGAACGACTGCTTCAGCAGGTCCAGTACGGTGCCGACGCAGCGGGTGAGATCGACCGGGGCATCTCGTCGACTCCACCATCGTGCGAGCGCATCAGTACTCGGCCGACGCCCGCATCGAGCTGCATCCGCCCTCTCCCATCCCTGCGCCGCGGCATCTGACTGAGGGAGGGATCCCCTCGCGGCCCCAGGTGCAGAACGTATGCCGGAAGTCAGACCGATTACCCGGAAGCCCGCCAGAGGCATGTGTTGGGACAGTGGCGCTACGGTCCTCAGCCACACCGGCTGGCCGACACGCAAGGAAATCCCCAGCCCGTGAGACGGGCGACCTGTGCCACTGGACTGCGACAGGGAAAGAGCCGCAGGTCCGCGGACACATCCGTGCCACTGATCATGAGACCCTACAGGGGTCCGCCCTCAGGCTAAGCAGACTCCCACCGTGATCGCATACCCCGGCAAGCTCCTCCAGGGCTATAACGAGGCGGCCGATTCAGGCGAGGTCTGCTCGGGTTACAAGGGTGCCAATTCCACCCTGCCGGTGAAGCTGCCACCTACTTGATCGGCAAGCCAGTGGACGCGGGCGGTCTGGTCGCCGTTCCGGTCCCGGGCGTGCACGTGGACGGTGTGGTCCTGCGAAAGTTCGTCCTGCTAGAGGTCCCGGGAATTCACGGTCAGCGTGAGGTAGGCGTACTTCTGCGAGATCTCTTCCAGTCCGGCTTCCAGAACCTCAGGCCATCCGTTCAGATCCCACCGGACAGCCGCGGGGTCTGGCCCCAGGGCGGCGATGAAGGGTTCAGCGAGGTCCCGCGGGCGCCCCCCAGCCCAACACTCGGATCAGCCGACAGTCTGCTGGGTCGTCGCCGGTCTCCGAAGACCCATGCTGTTTGCCGGCCAACGCCCACCATTCGAAGTCGGCAGGCAGTACCCGACGTACTCGCGCCATGACATCCGGCGATCTGATCTCAGCCTCGAAGTCGACCTCTCCCTGCTGGAGGCCTGCCACGCCAAGCAAGGTACGCACCGCACGTATCGCTGCAGACAGGTCGCTAGCTGCAAGAGAGTTACTCACCCCGGAACCTTAGGACGGCATCCACGCACTGGCCCGAACAGGTCACCCCGCCCCACGCCCACAGGAACGACTGCGCTCACAGGCATACAGTGACGGGCGTGGACATGCGGACAGTCGTTGAGAACCTCGTAGAGGAAGCCGATCAGCAGATCCGCGATCAGGTGTGGGTCCCCACCAGCGGCGACCGTGCCGTCGCTGCGAAGGCGGCCGCCGACCTGCAAGCCGCCATTGGCGCTCCACACTGTCAGGAGGCGTTGCCCGCGGTCGACCGGCTGGCACACCTGCGGGAAGCACTCGCCGCTCTGGCCATTGCCCTCGCCCACGTACACGGACGCCTGGCCTGGTTCCTCGGCGCAGCCGTCACCGTCTTCACACCAGTCCTGCACTGGCGCGCCCTGCCATCTGAAGACGGCCCGACCTTCGGCGCCATCACCCCAGAACCCCAGCAGTACACCGAAGCCGAAGACGCGATCCGCCGACTCCAGGGCGCCCTCGCCAGCATCACGGCCGCCTGACGCCACCCCCTAGCGTGTCTGCCGCCAGACGCCACTCGCGCGTGTCCGGGCCGGGTGGCGGTTGAGCCGCGGGGCGGGCTGCCTACGGGGGCCACGTGAAGGGCCGCGCGCGTGGCTAGAAGTCCGAGGGCATCTTGACGTTGAGGACCGCCACCATGCCGTCGGGTCGGGTCGAGGGTCGGGCCCCCGGAACACCACCGCGTCGGCCGTCTCCAGCCCCAGGAGCCGCGCGGCGCTTGTGCCCGGATGCGCGGTCGCCACATGCGCGCCGGCCTCCGTGAGGATCGTCGCCATCGGGTCACTCGCCAGGACCACCCGGCCCACTCCCGAACACCCCTTGCACCGCACCCAGGCCACGTCTACGCCCGTCTTGCTGATCGTCTCAGTGCCGTACGCAACGAGCCCCACCCTGGTGGATCACGGCCCACGGCCGGAAGGATCGAAGGCGGCCCGCCGGTACTGCTCCGAAGTGGGCCGGTCCCCCCGCGCCACGGGATGTGCGCGGACCCAAGGGACGGGGCCGCAGGACTAGCCGACTGGCGCGCGGTTGAGCCGGGGCGGGAAGTCGGCTTCCTGGATTGCTGGGTTTCAGGCGGCGTTGTCGAGGCCGATGTCGAGTGCGTGCCGGGTGCCGGTGAGGTCGAGCAGGCGGGCGAGCGGTCCGGGAAGCGGGCCGATGAGGACGTGCCGCTCGGGCCGGCACTGTGTGTCGGTCAGTGCGTGGACGAACGCGGAGTCGCCGAAGCGCACGGCCGCCAGATCGAGCAGGACCAGCTCGATCTGCGGGGTGCGTACCGCGTCAAGAGCCTCGTGCAGGCAGGGGACGGTGTCGGCGTCGAACTCGCCGGTGAGGACCAGGGCGGCCGTCGTCGGGGAGCCGACGGGGGCGTAGCGGACGAGGGCGTGGCCTCCGTCGGGGCGCCAGGCGGGGACGCCGTCGATGAAGTGGAGGGGGGTGCGGGGTCTGTCGCGCTGGGGTCGGTCGGGTATCACGGGCATCGCCTCGATCCGTGCGGAGAGCCCTCCGGCATGGTGCGCCCGCTGGCCTCCGCGGGGTGCCAGGCGTCGGGGCCTGGCGTCGAGGCGACATCACCGCGGGCGGGAAGGTGGAACGCCGGCGGGACCCGGATCGGTCCGGTCCCCCCACCATCCTCTCCACCGAGCCGGAATGCACACCCCGCAGGTCAAAGCCGTCGGAGAGAGGGGACGGGGTGGCGTGGGGCTGCGGGCCTACGTGACTGGTGCTGTCGTGTGGGCGCCGCGCCTGAGAATCCTTCCGGAGGCAGATCCCCGCATCAGGCGGGTCTGGGCCGCTTGATGCGTGCTGGCCGTAGCGCCTGGACTGACGTGAAGGCAGGGTGAATCACATGGTCTGCCAGCCTGCGGGGTGGCCGCCCGGGTCGTCGGCCAGGACGAGGGTTTAGATCCCCGCTGCCGACGTGCACCGTCTGCTCGACGACAGCACCCGCCCCGCCTTCGGCTCCTACCGGCGAGCGTTCGCCGCCATCGCTGCCACACACCGCGGCCGGCTCGCCGCCCAATCGTGCCGCTTCTGCG
Organism: Streptomyces sp. NPDC088707; assembly: GCF_044752725.1. Taxonomy (NCBI): domain Bacteria; kingdom Bacillati; phylum Actinomycetota; class Actinomycetes; order Kitasatosporales; family Streptomycetaceae; genus Streptomyces; species Streptomyces sp. NPDC088707. The sequence goes on from NZ_JBIVLV010000001.1 coordinate 6,024, forward strand.
CGCGGCTTTCTTCACTGTAGTGGGCCCTGCCCACGGCGGAGCCCCGCCCCGGCCCCCGATCCACGGATTGCGCGGGGACGGGGCCCCGTTGATGCAGTGCTGTCAGTGGCCGGGCGACAGCGCGTCGCCGGAGTGGTCGATGACATTGCCGTTGGAGCAGTTGTTCTTGTGGTTGCCGGTCCAGTCACTCAGGGCGGGAACCACGGCGAGCTCCTGAATGCACACGTCAGCGGCGGTGAAGTTCCAGTTGTTCGCCGCGTTGACCCCACTGCCGAAGTTGCTGTCGTTGTCGGCGAAGGCAGGCGTGGCGGCGGAAAGAGCCGCGGCAGCCAGCAGTCCGCAAGTGATGATCTTTCGCATGACTGGTGAACGGTCCTTGCTTGTGTAGGTCACGCGAAACCGGCCGAACGTGAAGGGCCCGCGCCTCCGGTCACGGATTCAGCGAAGGACGGTACCGAGGTCTTGCGGGAACCTAGCGTTCCCGCAAGTCTTGCGGCGGTCCCACGACCGTACGTCCTCCCGGGCGGGGACGCGGTCATGCGCCCCCGGCCGATGCGCGGACGGCCTGGCCTGCGGCTTCGCTGAGCGTTCGCGCGCCGGAGGTGCTGAGGCGGCCGCTGCCGCTCTCCAGATGGGCGCGGACGAACCATTGGAACTGCTCCAGCTTCGCCAACTGCCCGATCAGCATGTCCTCCGTCACCGGGTCGATGTCGCCGGCCGTCTTCATAGCGGCCCGATGGTCCTCGATGACCCCGGTATAAACCAGGTCCAGCGCGCCGAGGTGTGCGACGGCGTCGGCGCGTCCCACTTCGTAGTCGTCCCAGGTGCGCCCCGCGACGAGGACGCCCGGCGTGCCGATCGGGACCCCGCCGAGGGCGGCCATGCGCTCCGCCGTGGAGCGGCCCTGAGTCTCTCGCGGTCAGCCGGCCTTGGCCGGTTCCTCCGCTCGGGCTCGGGTGGAGGCGAGGGGGTAGGAGTCGGTGCCGGTCTCGATGATGGTGCCGTTGAAGGTTAGGAGGTCGACGATGGCCGCGCAGAGTCGGGGGTCGGTGAAGGTCTTGGTCCAGCCGCCGAACTGGTGGTCTGCTCGGCCATCGCCGGGGCTCCTTGGTGTCGGTGGCGCCTTCCTGGGTGGTGCGCATCCATCAGACCGGGTACGGGCTGCCTGCTGTAGAGCAAGGACTGGTGACTTTCTGGGGGAAAGGTAGGCAGTGGTCAGCGCAGGTCCAGCAGTGTCTCCACGGCCCGCTGGTGGATGGCGTAGACGGTGGGGAGCTCGGCCAGGGAGGCGCGCTCGTCGATGCCGTGCAGGCCTTCGTAGGGGACGCCGAACCCGGCTGTGGCGGGGATGCCGTGCCCGGCGAGGAGGTTGCCGATGTTCGACGGGCCCGCAGTCTTGGCCCGGACGTTGAGCCCCGCGGCTCGGGCGGCGGACAGCAGCGCAGCGGCCGGCTGTTCGTTCTCCTCCAGCCGGAACGCCGGCCAGGAAGCGACTTCGGTCACCCTCGTCGGCAAGGGGGCGGCCAGCTCGGCGTCGAGTTCGATGGCGGCCTTGCGGACCAGGGTCTCGGCGGCGTGCGCGTCGAAGGAGGGCGTGGTGCGGACATCGACGTTGATGTCGACCCGGTCAGGGGTCACAGAGAAGCCCTCACCGCCGTGGAAGGCGGTGACGGTGAGCTTCGGCCCGAGCAGGAACCCGGAGGCGCCGTCGGGACCCGGCAGCTCGGCGGCGTCGAGCAGGCCCACCAGGCGCGCGGCGCGGGTGATGGCGCCGGTGACGGTGCGGCTGGAGCCCGAGTGCCCGGACGGCGCGTGCACGGCGATCGTGGCGCGCCATAGGCCGCGGCCGCCGACGACGACCTCGTCCATGCCGGGATACCCGATGATCACCCCGGCCGGGCGGGCGGCGTCAGGGTCGGTGAGGTAGGCGCGGGCGCCGCCGAAGTTGCCGGTGTGCTCGTCGACGTCCAGGAGCACGGCGAGGCCGCCCGCGAAGCCGCGCCCGCGGGAGGCGAGGTCTGCGGCAAGGTGGCAGTACATCGCGGCGGCAAGCTTCGAGTCCGCCGCGCCCCGTCCCAGCAGCCACCCGTCCCTCACCTGCCCGCAGGTGGGATGGAACGACCAGCGGGTGCTGTCGCCGTACGGGGCGGTGTCCACGCATGCGTCGAGAGTCCACCACGGGCCCGGCCGGTCGCCGGCGACCTCGACAAGGAGCCCGACCAGAGCGCCCGCGCTGTCGTGCAGGCGCCGGTGCGACACTGCGCGGGCGGTCAGCCACTCCTCCAGGACGCCGAGGACGGGGCCGTAGTCGTCGATCCCGCCACGGCTCGGCTGGCGGATCAGGTCATGCGCGAGCCTCACCACCGACCGCATCGTCTCGTCCTGCCCGGCCTCCCGAGGGCTACTGCTCATGCCCTTGCCACCCCAACTTCCCTATCTGTGGCGCACGGGCACATCCCGCACGTCCCGTATCGTGCCCAGCAGCCGCCCCGCCGCGCATGCCTCTCGCCCGTGGTGGACCAGCCCGGCCGCGGCCTCGCGGCCTCGCGGCCTCGCGGCCGAGGACGATGCCGCAGTCGAAGCCGTCCGCACTGTGCAGGAACGGCAGCGGCACCACGGCCTGGCTCTCCGAGGCCACAAAGAAGCGCTCCAGCGTCTCCCCCCGGTCGACCAGCCCGATGCTCAGGGTCCGGACCCCGTTGCGGCGCTCAGCCGGATCCCTCAGCTCCATGAGCCGCATCAGGTGCTCGGCCAATTCCGGGTGACGAGGCGGCCCGTAAAGCACCCGCGTGTGCATGAGGTCCGGGTTCTGCGCGACGGCCAATTCGATCGCACTCAGATACGCCTTCTCGCGGCTCCGGCTCCCCGCCACCACCAGGTGCTGCTTAGCGCCGACCACCACCGAGGTCATCGCCTCCACCAGGTCGGCCCACCGCGTGATGAGCGTGCCCTGCGCCTGGTGCAGAGCCTGCGCAACACCGTTCTGCCCGTCCTGGTGAGCGAACAGCACCTCACTCGGCTTGCCGTACAGCTCCACCAGACCGCGCCGGTTCCGCAGCCCGTACGCCGCCGTCCCGACTCCCACGCGCTGAGCTGACTGGTGTCGCTCGTCCCGCCCGTGTGTTCAGCTCCGCGACTACCTCCTCCAGCGTGAGGTTCTTCTCCAGCCGTGCGCGCTTGAGTTCCGACTCTCCAGACGTTCTCATCGTCGTCTCCTCCCGACTCAGCCGTGCCCTCAGAGGTCTCAGATCGCCGTGCGGTTGTGCCAGGTGGCACAGAGCGGGGACGGGAGCGCGCCACCAGATGCGTCCCATGCCCGCGTCCCTGCGGCTCACCCTGTTCGTGCAGGGTGCAAGACCACGCGTCTGTTTCCCGGGAGCAGCATGAGGAAGTCCATGCGCAGGTTCTGCATGGCCTGTGGTCCGCGTTCGCGGAGGGTCTTGGGGTCCCAGTGGAGCCAGATCTCCGGCCGGAGGGCGGGTAGGTCGTTCAGGTGGTCCCAGTGGGCGTGGGGACGCTACCTGACGACGGCCTCCACTTCGAGCGACCCCTACGGCGTCCCATGCCGCTTCCGCCGGTCCTTGGGCGAGTCCGAAATCGATCCGGACGCAGAGCCGCCGGAGGCGGGCAGGCAGTGGACGAAGGCCTGCTCGATGCGCTTACGCAGTGTGGAATGCGGCCACACGCGTTCGGGTCGGTCACGGGGCGGTTGAGGCGGTTCGGGACATGGGGTCCGGTGCGTTGGTGATGATGAGGGAGACGTTTTGCCCGCCGAAGCCGAAGGAGTTGCTGAGTACGGCCTCTTGGGGGGCGTCTCGTCGGTCTGCGACGATATCGAGGTCGATGTCGGGATCGACGCCCGCGGTGGTGAGGTTGCGGGTGGGTGGGATGACGCCGTGCTTCACGCTGAGGACGGCAATGAGCGCTTCGATGGCGCCGGCGGCGCCGAAGAGATGGCCAAGGGCCGCTTTGGGGGCGGTGACGGTGGCGCGGCCGAAGACTTCCCTGATTGCGTGTGCCTCGGCGACGTCGCCGACGGGGGTCCCGGTGGCATGGGCGTTGATGTGGCTGATGTGTTCGGGGGTCATGCGGGCTTGTGCGAGGGCTTTGCGCATGGCTGAGATCTGGCCGGAGCCGTCGGTTGCGGGTGCTGTGATGTGGTGGGCGTCAGCGGCGATGCCGGCGCCCGCGAGCGTTGCGTGGACGCGTGCGCCTCGTGCGGTGGCGTGTTCGGCGCTTTCGAGCACGACGACGGCGGCGCCCTCGCTGAGGACGAATCCGGTGCGGTCCGCTGCGAACGGCCGGGAGGCTGAGGCGGGTTCGGTGGTGTGGCGCGACAAGGCTTGCGCCTGGACGAAGCCGGCGACGGTGATCGGGGTGATAGCGGCCTCGGTCCCGCCTGCGATGACGACGTCCGCCTCGCCTGAACGGATGAGCATGGCGCCCAGAGCGATCGCTTCGGCGCCGGAAGAGCACGCCGAGACCGGCGTGTAAACCCCGGCCCGCGCGCCGTATTCGATACTGATCAGCGCTGCCGCCGCGTTGGGCATGAGCATCGGGACCGTGCGTGGCGAGACACGCCGGGTCCCCGCCGTCTCCAGTACGTCGTCTTGCTTGAGCAGCGTCCTCACGCCCCCGATGCCGGTGCCGATCGCTGATGCGAGTCGGTCGGCATCCACCTGCGGGGTGCCGGCGTCGGCCCAGGCCTCGGCCGCCGCTATGAGGGCTGCCTGCTGTGAGCGGTCAAGGCGCCTGGCCTGTACTGGAAGGAGGAGGTCGGCGGGGTCGATCGCCATGGTGCCCGCGATGACCTTGGGGAGGCCGGTGTCTCGGTGGCTTGGCAGGACATCCCCGCGAATGCCGGACTCGCCGGCCAGCAGGGCGTTCCATGTGGACTCCACGTCTTGACCGAGTGGTGTGATCGCACCGAGTCCGGTGACGACGACTTCTGTCCGGTGCATGCCCGTAGACCTTTCTTGTATGCGATACAAGCGAACGGCTTTGTTGTATCACATACAATGATGGTGTGGAGAAGAAGCGAACCGCAGCACGATCGACGCCGGCTCCGTCGCGGGACCGGGGTCGTGCGACGAGGCGCCGTCTGATCGAGGCAGCCGCACGGCTCTGCCGTGAGCGGCCCGGCGCCGAGGTAAGCGTCGCGGAGATCGCGGACGCGGCGGACGCCTTCCCCAACCAGGTCACCTACTACTTCGGCTCCAAGGACTCGCTGCTCGTGCACGCCGCCTTTCTGGCCTTGCTGCACGACGCCCGCCGCATTGAGCGCCTCGGTCGTCAGGCCGCCGATGCGGCGGCATTCCGACGCAACATCGCACGCGCAGTCCTGGCCATGCCCTCGCTCCCCTCGGTCGCGCGAGCACTCGCCGGCGGGATCTCCAAGCCGGAACTCGCCCCCGTGGTCGACCGACACCTCCAGCTGCTGTTCCGGCAATCCGAACACTTCGTGAGCCAGATCATCGACAGCCGCGGCTGGAAAACCCACCGCCCGCTCAGCGTGGAGACCAGGACGTTCTGGAGCACCGCGCTCGGCGCAGTACTCCTCGTCCGCGCCGGCGCACACGGCACCGTCGCCGAACTCGACCTCGCCGGAGCGCTGACCATCCACGACCAGCCGGAACACGACTAGGCAGTTTCTTACGGATCACTGCACGAGACCCGAGCGTTGGTGGTGTGATGACTTCCTGCGACCTGAGCACTGTGTGACCAGGAACCACATCGAGGTGTGGCAAGAACGCGTGCTGTCGTCGGGGCCGGAATGGATCAGGTTCGGGACGGTGCTGCGCGGCTCACTCCTGCCGATCCTGGTCTGGACCGGAGTCGCCTGCTTCGTGTACTTCGTCTACAACCCGCTCGTAGCGACGGTCCTCGCCGGTCTCTTCGCGTTGTCGTTCATCGTGGGGTTCGCGTGCGTCGCAAGGCGAATCAGTCGGTCCGCTGCAGCGTCTACGGTGCGCTGGGCGGGGTGCTCGACAAGTCCATGGCTGGGTTCTGAGGCATTGCGGCACAGGCGACCCCTCGTTGTATTGAGCGTGTTGACCGACGCCCAGTGGGCCAGGATCGAGCCCCTGTTGCCGGACCGGACTCCACCGCCGAGGGGAAGGTGGCGTGATCACCGGCAGGTGATCGACGCGATCGCCTGGAAGTACCGGACTGGATCTCCATGGATGGATCTGCCCGCGGAGTTCGGCTCGTGGAAAGGCGCCTACAGCCGTCTGCGGAACTGGGCGATCGACGGGACCTGGGAGCGAGTGTTCACCACCCTGCTGGCGCAGGCGGACGCTGATGAGGACCTGAACTGGGTGGTATCCGTCGACTCCACGGTCGTTCGGGCACATCAGCATGCGGCTGGATCCCGCAATAAGGGGCTCCGGCCGACGAGCCAGCGGACCACGCCATCGGCCGCTCCCGAGGCGGGCTGACTACGAAGATCCACCTCGCCGCCGACGGCAACTGCCGGCCGCTGGCTTTCGTGCTTACGGCCGGACAGGCCGCCGGCGACGCGCCCGCCTTCACTGACGTGATGGCACGACTGCGCGTCCCCCGCCGTGTCGGACGTCCCCGGACTCGACCCGACATGGTTCTGGCCGACAAGGCGTACTCCTCCCGGGCCATCCGCGAACACCTACGACGGCGAGGGATTCGGACGGTCATCCTGGCCCCAGCCGACCAGCAGGGCCACCGGCTCCGTCGGGGCAGCCACGGCGGCCGGCCGCCCGCCTTCGACCATGAGGCATAAAAGCAGCTCAACACCGTGGAGCGATGCATCAACCGCCTCAAACAGTGGCGAGGGATTGCCACCCGCTACGAGAAGACCGCCACTGTCTGCCTAAGGGCTGTCCCGTAAATGATCTTTGGGGTGGGGGGCTAGATCCTTCCTCGCACGAACCGGGTCCGGTGCCCGAGTACCTGGCCCAGCTCCGTGATGAACTCCGGCAGCAGCGCGGGCCCGTTCCGGAACTCAAACCCCAGGTAAGCGAAGGCGAACCCGTCCCCAGCCCACTCCCATGCGGCCAGCGACACCACCCGTCCGCACGCCGGACACAACACTTCACTCCTGCCGGTGTTCCACCATTCGTCCATGGCCGTCGAGAACACCTCACGGTGTCCGTCCCCGAACGCCACCGCGCAGTAAGGACAGACCGGCGGGCCGCTCTGCTGCGGCGAGAAGAACACCGTCCGCCCCGTGACAACAGTCAGCCCATCGCTCCCGCTCGCTTCCCGAGACCCGGTCACCCGCTCCCACCGTGGCCCGGGATCGTGGTCCGGCAGCCTCACGATTCCCTCGCCCACCAGCCATGCCGTCACCCGTTCCCCGTGCGCGACGGCGTCCTCGGCGGTCGCCTCCAGGTCAACGATCGTCTGAAAAGAGCTGCTCACAGCCGAACGGTAGGCGGCGTACTCGATTCCGCACAGCCCGGGCCATCCTGCACCGCTGCCGCCTGCGACAAGAGAAGGAGGCCAGACTTCCCCATGTGCAGCACGTCCCACATCACCGGCAAGACCTCCTGAGTCCCAGAGATCTTTTACGGGACAGCCCTTAGCCGGACTCCACGTCGCAGCCATCCTCATCTGGTCGGCGCGATGATCCGAGAGAATCTGCCTAGACCGGTTCACCTGCATCACTGCCGCCGTCCGAGGATGCCGTGGACGACATCCACTGACCTCACCGCGCCAGCGCACAGATCCCGTCCTCTGCGACCTTGCCGGCGTGACGCTGATTGCTGTCGCCGTTGACGCGTAGAGCGTCGAGGCATCTGCCCTGCGGCGCATGTCCGGAACCGCGATCGGTACCTCGTACACGCGGCGGGCGGAACGGAGGCGGCTCCGCACGGGGCCATCCCGGCGAACAACGCCGTGCCAACCAGCCCCGCCAGCCGGAGTTCCGGCGCGCCGCGGGCTGACGTGCAGCGGGCGCGGATCGAGCCGCTGCTCCCGCACGAACACCGCGGCGCAGGCGGGGAAGCTGCAGGCGCAGGTGCCATGCAGAGGTAACCGACGCGAGCACCTGCATGCCTTCGCCGGGACCACAGTGGATCCACTGTCTCGCGCAATACGACACGTGCGATGCGCCTGCGACCGGCCGCGGATGTGGAGAAGGGGTCGCGGGCCCTGGGCCCTGAATTCCGCCCAACCCCCTCGGCAGTTGCGCCCAGCCCTCGGCCCTTGCGCACCTGCCCGTGCATGGCGGGGTCGTTGTCGCCCCCCCTACGCCGAAGCTGCGGTCCCTGCGCTGGGGGCGAACCCGCCCCCTGCTCGGCGAACACCTTGATCGCAGCACCCAAGAACTCCACCAGGTCGGGATGGTAGGAATCGTGGAACGCCCTCATGGCCTCGCTCTCGGCATAGAAGAGCGACATGCCGACGTAAGCCTGCCTGGAAGGGATATAGAACCGGCAGGCGATGTCGAAGTGCCTGCGGACAAGCTCCTGGATCTGCTGGTCCCAGGGCAGGGAACCGCCGTCCAGTAGAGCCGTGATCTCCCGGTACAGGACAGTCCAGTCCTGGTGGACTGCCCCCTGTCCACGTGCGACCAGTTGTCGGTTGCGGCAAGGCTCTTCGCCTGCTCCTCAGCCAACGCGCGACGGCACTCATCCTCATAGCTGTTCCCCACGGCACCACTTCCCATCGTTTCCCCACCTCTCGGGTGGGTCCGAGAGGCCGCCGACATGGCGACATCGACCGACCGTCGATGATCAAATGCCGGACCAGGCCGAACGGTGGCACACAGCCATCCCGGCGACAAACCATTTCTCGACCGGCAGCGGGCATCGGAGGGCGCAGCCCTGGCCGCGGGCCGCCGGAGCAGGGCGGTCGGCCACCCGCCCGGGGCCCCTAGGCTCTGTCGTCAAATGTCACGCCCACATCAGGAGTGATGCAAGGGTGAGGGCTGCTTCGTAGGACTCGGTGGTCTTGTCATTTCGGGTGGCGAGGCCACGCCATTGCTTCAGTCGGTTGAAGGCGCGTTCCACGACGTTGCGGTGCTTGCAGGCCTCGCGGTCGAAGGCCTGCGGGCGGCCCCCGCGGCTGCCCCGCCGGGCCCGGTTGCGGGCCGGGTAGGCCCGCTCAGGAATCGTGTGCGGTATGCCGCGGCGGCGGAGCCAGGCGCGGATCGCTTTCGCGCTATAGCCCCTGTCGCCCAGAACATGCTTGGGCCGGACGCGGGGCCGTCCCGGCCCGATCCGGGGCGCCCGGATCGCTTCCATCACCGCGGTGAACCGGGCGCAGTCGTTGGTGTTGCCCCCGTGACGACGAAGGAGAGCGGCCGGCCGCGGAGGTTGCCTGGTGAGCGGAGTCCTGTACGCCGCGCTACCCGAACTTCTCGGCGGCTTCGGCACCGGACTCCTGCTGGCCCTCACCAACGCGCTCGTGCGCTTGCTCCGGGCCAGGTTCAAGCGGGCGCCGGCAGCCCAGTCCGACGGCGCCGCCGTGCCATAGCGCGGCACTACGACTAGAGCGTGTCCCTTGGGAGCGGGCTTCTGCGGCGCTCCTTGCGGTGGCGGATGCCGATGAGCTTCTCCTGGAGGAGCGTGCGGCATGTATCGCAACCTGGCTTCTGAGTGGTGATGCGGTCCGCGGCCTCCCGATCGTGACAGCCCACGCTCGTACCAATCCGCCGGCACTCTGGGCCAGGTCGAGAGGCGTGAGGGACACGAGCAGCAGTGACATCCGGGGCGACACGGGGTCCGCTTATCGATTAGCGGACCCCGGTGTCCGGCATGAACGCGGCCCTGTCATCCGTCCATAAGTCTCTTACGCACGCGTCAATGGAGACTCTGCAGTGGCGCGGCCGCGTATCCCTTACGGTTCAGCTCGTTCGGCGTCCCGCGGGCGGGACCGGCGGGTCTTCCGCAGGGAGCGCACGACGCCCATGAGGGTGAGCACGGTTCCGTTGAGGATGAAGCTCGCTACCAGCGCCAGCGTGAGGGAAGAGCCGGTCAGCATTCCCGCCAGTACCAGCAGGGTGTTGAGGATGATCACGATGAGCGCGACGGTGTCGTCGCCGATCCAGGTGGGCCGCCGAGAGTGCGGGGGCTCAGCTGCCACCTGAGGGGAGGGGATGTCTACGGAGATGGAGTTGCCCAGCCGCAGACTGATCGCTGTGACACCCCCGGCTTCAATCGATCTGTGAACGGCGACCTCGGCCAACTGCAACCGACGGAGCTCCAGTTCCGTTTCCCGATGCTCTGCCTGGTCCTGGAAACCCTGGCGTGTGCGCTCCCTCTCGTCCTCCCGGGCCCACATCTCGCGCCGCTCGTAGTGCCTCAGCTCCTCCTTCCTCAGCGCCACCATCTCGGGGTTGAGGCGCTCCTCGGGCGAACTCGGAGGCGCGGTGTAGTACGCCCCGCTGACGTCGTCGGTGAGCCCCTCACTCTCTTCAGGACCCAGCTGGCCGAGGTCGTCTTCGAGGGCCGGACGAGCGAGGAGCCAGCGTCGTGCACCGCGGCGTTCAGCGTGTCGATGCGTGCTGTTTCGTCGGGGTCGAGGGCGAGCTTGTCCAGGGCGAGCCCGAAGCGCCGAATCCTCTCCCGCTCCAGCGTTTCAGCGTTCAGTGCGTCGATGCGTCCCGCCTCGTCGGGGTCGAGGGCGAGCTTGTCCAGGGCGAGCCCAAAGCGCCGGATCCTCTCCCGCTCCAGCGTTTCGGCGCCGGCGGTGTTCCGCTCCTGTGCTTCGTGCATGGTCACTGGTCACCTCCTCGCCCGTCGGGCTCTTGCTCGAGCGCTCGTCGTAGCGCCCTCAGTCCGTCGTGGCAGTGGCGCTTGACGGTGCCTTCCGCGATGCCCAGGGCCGTGCTGACCTCTGCGACGCTCAACTGGTGCAGGTGGCGGAGCTTGACGACGGAGGCTTGACGTTCGGGCAGCATCTGCAGCGCCTCGTGGACAACGATGGAGGCGATCACCTCCTCGTCGGCCGACACTCTCGCCTCCTCGTACTCGCGCGCCAACTTCTGGGCCAGTTCCCTGTCCTGGTAGACCGTCTTCCAGTAGGCCTGACGCAGGTCTCCGCGCCCACTGACGCCGGACAGCGAGGAACGCGTCCTGCAAGATCGTCTCGGCCTCGCCCGCCGGGACCCCGGATGTCAACAGTCTGCGGTGCATGGAATCACCGTGCAGGGCGAAGAGAGCGATAACCTCGCCGTCGAACTCCTCGTCGCTCACGAAGTGATCTCCCCCGGCGTGGGGCTCTGCCGACTGGGCTCGAGCGGCGCCGAACTCGACGTCCGGCGGATGACCCTCGTACGCCCGCCCGGTTCCGACTCGAAGAAGTCCATGCCGTCCTTGACCTGCGTAACCAGGTCCACGCTCGCCTTGTTGCGTTCGCGTTCGAGCTCCACAGCGGCTGGGCACGGACCCGCTCAGTGAGATACACCCACACACCCCCCAGGCCGCGAATGCCCCTCAATGCCCCCCGGACCGCTGCCGCCGCTTCCATCATGTCGCTACCCCTCCGCTCCCTCAGGTGGACCGTTGACAGCTATATGGGTCAGGCGAAGGAGAGGGTTGGGTCCGTTCACCAGATTTTTCCGGTTGTCCGCCTCTGCCATGGCCTCTGAGTGCTGATGCGGTCCGCGGCCTGCCGATCACGCCCAGCCCGCGCCCGCAGGCTTCTCCCGTGTCGGACGATGACATGCCGGTGCCCCGTCTTCCGCTGGGGACGTAGCGGAAGACGGGGCACGAGTGGGGTCAGCGGCGGTGGTGGCGGTGGCCCCAGGACTCGGTGTCGACGGTGCGGTTGCGGGCGTCGCGCAGGGTCGCGGTGTCGGACTTGTTGTCCCACACGTAGTTGCGGCGGTCCTGGTACACGTCGGTGCGGGTGTCGCGGCCCTCACCGGTGTGGACGAGCGGCCGGCGGGAGGAAAGTCGTTGCACTTGTAGCGGTGGCCGTCCTCGTCCTTCAGGGTCCAGCCGTCGAGGTCGATCACCTGGCGGGTGTTGTTGCTGATCTCGACCCACTCGGCGTTCAGCGACCGCACGGAGCGGTTGTCGCGTCGGGGGATGTCGGCCTGGACACGGCTGATCTCCACCTTCGGCGTCCGGTGACGGTCGCCGTCGTAAGCGGAGGCCGGCAGGGCGACGATCGAGACCATGGCCCCGGCCACGAGGACGGTCGCGGCGATACGGCGGGCGGACGAAGAAGCAGACATGGGGGATGTCCCCTCAAGAACGGTGCCCCACAAGCCGAAAGAAGCTGGTGAAGCGGTGCGGTTCCGGCCCGGTGCGGGGCCGAGGACCCCGAACTCCGCGGCCCCGCCCCGCCTGTTGGAACGCCGACTGAGGCCCGATACCGGGTGCGGACATTCCCGTCACAGTCGCCTGCACCCGGCACGCATATGCCACAGACGTCCCGGACATTCACTGACAGCTACACCCACCCGCACAGTGATCACCGGCAAGCCCTTCCACGCTCCGGCGCACCACCAGGAGCACCACCCGGCGCACTGGGCCAGTCGCGTGACTCGGGCGGGTAACAGCTGTCCTGCACGTTTCTTCGCACAGGCCTGCCCCCTTCCGCACATGCGAGCGTCTTTCGAATGCGGTCTAACTGCCTCCGAGCGTGGGCGATGTCAGTGGCGGTCAGGCGCTCGCGGCCGGGGCGTGCTCGGTCAGCGTGATCACTGCCGCAGGACGAAGTCAGCCTCCCGCCCTGCCTACACCAAACCCTGTGAACCCCAGTGAGATGCCCCGGACCTGGTCCTCAGGTCCGGGGCATCTCGCTGGGTACTCGCCGGCGACGCGCTCATGGTGCGTCTACGGCTGCCTCACAGGCGGTTCGAGGGGTCGGCGTAGTAGCCGCCGACCTGGCGGTGGTAGTCCTCGTTGCCGAGGTGCTTGTCCTTCTCGAACTCCGGGGCGGCCTTGATCTGGTCCTTGGTCCAGCCGACGTAGACCTTCTCCTCCTGCGCGTCGACCCGGTCGATCGTGCCCGCCGGCAGAAGAACCTCCTTGCCGAAGATCCACGGGCCGGTGTCGACCACGATGTACGAGGAGCCGACCTCGTCGGAGTGCTTGTCGACCTTGCCGATCGAGCCGTCGGCCGCCTCGACCTTGTAACCCGTCAGGTCGGCACCGACCGTACGACCGGACGTCTCGCGGTAACTTGGTCCCGAGCATGACGGGCATCCCTGGGCAGGGCCGCGATCAGTCCCGTCGTAGCAGGGTCCGCCCATACGGACGTTGAAAGCGGCCTGGCCGGGCATCCAGTCCCGTCGAGAACGACGACGGGGGGCAGGCTTGTCACCCAGACGGACCGTGACACCATCACGTTTGTTCAGAACGGCGGTGTGCCGGGCCAGGGACTGGGTGACGGTGGGGGCGGCTTGGGGTGGTGCTCCTGAAGGACGACTACGGCTTGTTCCACGCGGCCGAGGTCGATGAGGTACCCAGCCAGGTCATGTCTGTTGGCCGGCGAGTGGGGTTCGAGTGCGGCGACGGCCTCCTCGAGACGTCCGGCGCCGGCCAGCAGGCTGGCAACGTGTGACACCGCGTACGACGTCCCGCCCTCGGGATGATTACTGGTCTGCTCAACCGCTTCGTCAACCCGGTCACAGGCGGCCATCAGCGGAAGCCGGATCCAGAAGAGCTCCCACTCCTCCTCGTCGCGACGTGCCTTGAGGGCGTCGAGGTAGGCCAGGCCGTCCTGGGGACGGCCCTGGTCGGTATAGAGGGTGCAGAGCATGTGGACGATCCAGTCCTCGGCTCCGCCGGGCGCGTCGGCCAGTGCGCGCATCACCTCAACCGCCTCTTCGACCCGGCCGTGGCGCGACAGGAGTTGTGCGAGATCCACTGCCACGTTTCCCGGGCAGATGGACGCGTCACCGGCCTGCCGGTACACGGCGATCGCGCCCTCCACGTCGCCGCGTTCCTCCAGCAGTTCCGCCAGACGCCGAGCGGCGTGCCCGAGCGGCTCGGTTGCCGCGTAGGCGTGCAGTTCCTCGGTTCGGCCTTGCCGGGCCAGCAGATCGGCCAGCTGATCCTGGTTGTTGAGCGAGTTGTTTTCCCGGGTGCGCAGCATGGCGATGGCGTCGTCGATGTGGCCTTGGCGTTCGCGGATCGTGGCGAGCAGTCCGATCGCAGTGTCGGGGTCGAGGCCACGGCAGCACCATGGTTCGTCGCACCGGTGCTCGTCGGGGATCTGGGCGGCGAGCAGCGCGGCCGCTTCGTCGTCCCGGCCGGCGTCGTCCGCGACGTCGGTCAGGGCAGCGGCGAGGGACCGGTCCTGAATGTGGGGTCGCAGCAGGTCGAAGGCCTCGTCGCCGCGGCCGTGGCGAGCGAGCAGCCGTGCGTGGAATTCCAGTGCCTGCGGGTGCCCGGCCTGCATGCGTGATCGGGACAGCGCGATCGCCTCGTCGGCCCGCCCCCAGCTCTCCAGCAGTTCCGCCGTGGTCCTGACAGCCGTCCACCATCCCGTGGCGACGTAGGGTGTGAGCACCTCCAGCGCCTGTTCCTCGCGGCCCTGACCGGCCAGCAGCCGCGCCCACTCCCGGGCGCAGAACCACTCCCCACGACCGGCCCACAACTCCACCTCCTCGACATGGCCGAGTTCGAGAAGCCGGGAGACCAGATGCGGCGGGATGCAGCCGGACTGCGTCCGGACCCGATAGTCAAGAGCACCAATGTCCACGACGACGTACCGTAGCCCCACCCACTGACGGCGCCGGTAACTTTCGTGCCGTCCCCATGGAAAGCGAGCGACGGAACCACACGCTGCCTGCATCGCTGGCGCGAGCCTCTCCATCACCGGGGCGGAGCGGGAATACCACACGGTTCGAATGACGCTCCCCACCAACTGGCGCGAGCGCCTGGACCGCGGCCCGGCGTGAGGCCTACGCGAACGACAGGACGCGGCCGCGAGCCTGGTAGCCGTGACCGGTCGGTCGAACCGGTCGAAGAGCGACCGGGACCCGCAGGGCTGGATGCCGCCCCTGCCCGACGCCCACTGCCGGTATATCTCCGAATGGGTCGCCACCAAGCTCCGCTGGGGCCTCACCGTCGACCAGGGCGAGGCCGACGCGCTGAGGGTGTACGCCGAAGCCTGCGAGACCACCGTCGTCCACTACACCCCCGCCCCGTAACCAGGTCAGAGACGTACTGCGCCCCTCCACCGGGGATCGATGGTGCAGGGGCGCACGGGGACGCGGATCAACAACCAGTCGGCCCGAGCGGTGACATGCCTGTTGACGGCGGAAGTCTGCTGACGGTCCGCCTCGGCACCCGAGGGCAGACCGTGGACAGCACTCCCCACACCCGTCGGTATTCGTCGCGCACGGAAACAGATCAACGACCAGTCGCCCCGACCTCCCCCTGACCAACATAGAGACCTGGCGGCGACCTGCTGATGGATCGTCGCTCGCAGGATCGATTCCGCCACGCGGATGACTGAAGCGCTGCGGCATGATTTGCCGATCCCCCGGCCTCTGTTGGTCACCTTCTTCCGCGGCCGGTCTAAGGCGGAGCGCTGCCGGTTGGCCTCGCGCGCGGCCGGGTCGATGATTCCGGCGACCGTGGTCGGGCTACGGAGCGGGACGAGTCCGGTCTCGGGCAGGTCGCCCGGGACCGGTCGTTCAGTGGCGGATCAGAAAGCGGTGGCGCCGCTCAGAGCCCACCAGGAGTAGTTGTAGTGGTCGACCTTGCGCAGGCCGCCGCCGGAAAGCCCCTGGTACTCGTAGAGCCGGCCACTGCCGGACGCCTGCAGGTCAGGGCGTCCATCGCCGGAAGTGTCGCCGACGGCAAAGATGTGCTCCATGGAGTTCCAGCCGCCGGCGCCGATGAGCTTGCGCGCACCGAGGCCTCCGGAAGCCGTTCCGGGATAGAGCCACAGCTTGCCTGTGCCCTTCTCCCTGGCGACCAGGTCGGCGCGGCTGTCCCCGGTCATGTCGCCGGCGCCGACGAGGGCGTTCAAGCCGTTCCAGCCGCCGGCGCCGATGAGCTTGCGCGCACCGAGGCCTCCGGAAGCCGTTCCGGGGTAGAGCCACAGCTTGCCCGTGGTCTTTTCCACAGCAAGGAGGTCGGAGCGACCGTCGCCGGACAGGTCGCCGAATGCGCTCAGCGAGCCCAGAGAGTTCCAGCCACCGCTGCCGATGAGCTTGCGCGCTCCGAGGTTCCCGTTGCCGGTGCCCGGGTAGAGCCACAGCTTGCCCGTGGCCTTCTCCCGGGCGATCACGTCCTCGCGGCCGTCACGGCTGAAGTCACCGTGCCGTGCGAGCGCGTCAAACGCCTTCCAGCCGCCGGAGCCGATCAGACGTCCTGTGCCCTGACCGGTCAGGAACCACAGACGCCCGGCCTCGTCACGCAGCAGGGCGTCCGCGCGCCGGTCGCCGTTCATGTCGCCGAACCCGCCGGCTCTCGGCGATGTCTTGCTCTCCCAGTACGGATACGGATCCGCCTCACAGTCGCGCAGCGCGGGTACGATCCTGATGGAGCTGATCTCATCGCTGCCGCCGCTGGTCGGAATGTTCTGGTCAGGGCTATCCCAGGAGAACCCGCCCGGGCGTGCGTAGTTCTGCTGGTCGTACATGCAGACGTGCAAGCCGGTGCGGTTGTACCGCAGTCGGATCTTGTTGTCCCAGCTGCCCAGGGTGGGCACGCTCGTCTTCGTTTTGAACATCGCGCCGGTGCCGTTGGTGTTTGCCCAGGCACAGAAGTAGCCCTTCGGGCAGTCGCTGGTCGCCGCTTGCGCGGGCGTCGCACCGGCGCCAAGCAGCCCCAGCGAAGCGATCCCCAGCGTCGTGGCCAACGCGGCCGCGCGCTGAAGCAGAGTGTTGCGCATGGATTCCCTCCCTTACGCGGCACGGAGAACAGTCTCGACACGCCGCGCCAGGAAGATAACCCAACCTACGGGCAGGCTGATCAAGCACCTGGGGTCGTCACCGGATCCGTGGCGGCGCCATCCGCCCGTCAGTCCTCGGCACGCCCTCCCCGGGACCAGCCCGACCCGCCCCGCTACCCGTTCCGGCCCGGCCCGACGTCGAGGCCGATCAAGACCGAAAGCCGTCCCTATGGGGCAACGGCCTGCCGCTACGGTTGCGTCATGGATCCTGGGAACGCGTTCGCCGGCGAAGAGCTTTCCCCGGCGTCCAGCCCTGGGACGTGGTGTATGACGCGTTGTGGGTGTCGCACAGCGAGTTCTGGCTGGCTGCGAGTGACGGGCTGGGCGGCGGGCGCTGTAGCTGCCGGGCTGGTCGGCGGTGCGGGGTCAGAAGGTGCGGGGGGTCACCAGGCCTGATTCGTAGGCAAGGACGACGAGCTGGGCGCGGTCGCGGGCGTTGAGCTTGGTCATGGCCCGGTTGATGTGGGTCTTGGCGGTCGACGGGCTGATGACCATGCGGCCGGCGATCTCGTCGTTGGACAGACCCTGTGCGGCGAAAGTGACCGCTTCGCGTTCACGGCTGGTCAGCTCCTCCAGGCCACTGCCGGCGGGGGTGGGACGCGGCTGCATGACGTACCGGTCGATGAGTTTACGGGTGATCGCGGGCGCGAGCAGGGCATCGCCGCGGGCGGCGACGCGCACGGCGTGCAGGAAGTCCTCCGGCACGATGTCCTTGACGAGGAACCCCGCGGCACCGGCGCGCAGCGCGTCGAAGACGTACTCGTCCATGCCGTAGTTGGTCAGCATGACGACGTGCACGCCGGACAAGGCCGGTTCCGCGGCGATACGCCGAGTTGCTTCGATGCCGTCCATGACGGGCATCTGGATGTCGATGAGCGCGACATCGGGCAGGTGCTTGCTGGCGAGCGCCAGGCCCTCCTCGCCGTCGGCGGCTTCGCCCACTACCTCGATGTCGTCTTCGAGGTCGAGCAGTGCGCGGAATCCGCTGCGCAGGAGCGGCTGGTCGTCGACCAGGAGGACGCGGATCACGACGCTCCGTTCGTGGGGAGTTCGGCCTGGACGGTGAAGCCGCCTGCGCTGCGGGGCTGTGTGCGCAGGCGGCCGCCCAGGGCTGTGACGCGTTCGCGCATGCCGAGCAGTCCTAGGCCGGGCGTCGGCGCGAAGTCCGGCGTGGTCTTTCCGTCATCGTCGACACGGATGGCGAGGGTGCCTGGCTGGTAGTCGATGAGCACCGAGGCGGTGGTGGCGGCGGCGTGCCGGGAGACGTTGGTGAGCGACTCCTGAACGATGCGGTAAGCGGTGCGGCCTACCGCGGCCGGCACGGCATGCGGATGGCCGTCGATCGTTAGCGCGGCGCGGATGCCGGTCGCTTGGAACTGTTCCACCAGGTGGGGGATGTGATCGAGTCCGTGCGGTGGGGTGAGGTCGTCGTCGCGCAGCGCCTCAAGGGTCGCGCGCAGCTCCCGGCTCGCCTCCCGGCCGGCTTCCTGGATTGCCAGCAGGGCCTGCGGCACCTGCTCGCCCCGCCGCCGGGCTACGTGGACAGCGACCTCGGACTGCACCTTGATGACTGAGATCTGGTGGGTGAGCGAGTCGTGCAGTTCCCGCGCGATACGCAGCCTCTCCTCGTCGGCCCGGCGCCTGGCAGTCTCTTCGCGGGTCCGCTCGGCTTCGTCCGCCCGCCGTTCGGCCTGCCGCACCGCCTCGCCGGCGGCAAAGGCGGCGATCAGCCAGGCGATCTCCAGGGTGGTTCGAGCCTGTGACACGACCTCACGCGCAGGACCACCGGGCAAGAGCAGGGAGGTGAGCAGGAGAACGGCCAGCAGGCCTACGGACACGGTCAGGGTGACGGCGCGGTGCCCGGCGCGTACGGCGCTGTACACCGCGACCAGGTAGGAGACGGCGAGCACCTCGAACCCGGCCGCCTGGTAGCCCACCGCGGACAGCCCGGCGACGGCCAGCACCACGAGTGGTGCCTGGCGCCGCGCGGCCACCGCCAGCGCGCCGGCCGCCAGCAGCGCCACGCCGAGCAGCTCCCGGCCCCCGGAGGGGTGGGGCCCGGACAGCCCGCCGGCAAGCACCAGCGCCGTCACACCCACGGCGATCGACCAGTCGGTGACCTTGGCCGGAACTGCGAACCGCCCCTTGTTCATGGGTGCACCGTAGCCGGATGCGATGACGGGCGAGTCCGGCTCATGGACGAGCGGCCGACTACCGCAGTCGCGGTACTTACGCGCCGCCTGCCGCATCCGCAGTAGCCGGATACGGCAGCGGCGGGAGGGGAAAGAGACTGCGCCTGTGGGACGACCGGCAGGAGAGCCAGAGCGCATGCTCAAGGCACATCACAGCTCGGATTCGGCGACGGAGAAGGGAAGCGCGGTATGAACGCTTCAGCAGTGCTGATGACAGCCGCAGAGGGCGGGATCATCGGCGACGGGCGGACGGGGGCCAATCTGGCTCTCGGGGTAGGGCTGCTCGGCCTGGCGATCGGCTGGCTCGCCCTGGCCCGCGTCGGCGGCCGGATCAACACCGGCAGCGCGCGCACCGGAGGGATCGCGGCCGTTGCGGTGGGGACGGTCGGCACCGTCCTCGCGGCGTTGCACCTGGCCACCTCCAACGGGGGTCCCGGCACCGGCAACGGGCTCGTCGGCGCCGTCGTCGCTGTCCCGCTGGGACTGGGCGGCGTGTTCCTCGGCCGCCTGGCACTGACGCGCCTGCGCCGCGCCGGCAGACCGGCGCCGATCGGATGACCGGGCCACCGCCGGGTCACGGCTGGGTGCGGCCACCGTGTCACCCAACCCGTTGGCAGCGGCGCCAAGGGCCGGGAGAGGCCGTCGGGCGTCGGGCGTCGGGCGTCGGGGAGCCAACGGACAGCAGCGTGCCCCGGTGTGACGCAGGGCTCGCGGCGGACTGGTGGGCGGTCGGTCTCGACGGCGACACGGCGGTGCGCCGATCGTCCAGCGCGTGGTTGAGGCGTTCGTCGGTGAGCTCGTCACGGGTGCGGGAGCCGTCGGGGACGGTGCTGACGATGTCGCAGTCGCGCAGGCAGACCGGGCGCTTCGGCAGGCAGGTCCGCGAGACACCGTTGGATGCAACGCCACCGCAGGTACCGGTACGCTCCTGCGCACGACCGCAGCCTCATCAGGTCGGCCCAGGCCCGGGCCAGGCGGGGAACTTCGTATGGCCGACGCTCCACGGTTCACCCGATCGTGGACCAGCCCGGGGGCACTCGGCCGGGGAGCGCGAAAAGCCAGCGCCCCCTTTGCCGGTGCCCCCGGTTCCGCAACGATGTGGGGGCAGGTCAGGCCGGGTTGATGTTCTCCGCCTGGGGGCCCTTCTGGCCCTGGGTGACGTCGAACGTCACGGTCTGGCCTTCCTGGAGCTCACGGAAGCCCGAGGAGTTGATCGCCGAGTAGTGGGCGAACACGTCCGGGCCGCCACCGTCCTGGGCGATGAAGCCGAAGCCCTTCTCCGCGTTGAACCACTTCACAGTTCCCGTAGCCATGTTCATGCCTTCCAGTCGATGGACGCCTCCCACACGATGCGGAAGGCGGAGGTGATCGCCCTGGTTCCTGCGGCACAGCACAGCAAAACGCCCACGCCGAAGGCGTGGGCAAAGGGAACTTCCGAACCACGACAGCTGACGCAGACGGTACACGCCCGCACACCCCGTCACCAGAGGAAAGGCACCCGCTGGGTGAGTGCGTGGCGGCCGGCCGACGGGTGCCGTCTCAGGCCGCGGCCGGCGGGTGGGCCGTTTCGGCGGCGCGCCGGTATTCGGCGTTGCTGCGCTGCGCCTCTTCGAGCTGGTCCTCGAGGACGATGATGCGGCAGGCGGCCTCGATCGGTGTGCCCTGGTCGACGGGTTCCCGGGCGCGGGCGGCGATACGCAGTTGATAGCGGGAGTAGCGGCGGTGGCCGCCCTCGGAGCGCAGGGGGGTGATGAGGCGGGCTTCGCCGATGGCGCGGAGGAGGCCCTGGGTGGTGCCGAGCATCTCGGCGGCCAGGCCCATCGTGTAGGCGGGGTAGTCGTCGTCGAGACGGCCGTTACCTACTGTGCCGGGTCCGCGAGCGGCCTCCGACATGAATGTGCGGACGTGACGACACCTTCGTGATGCAGGCGCGAGGCCGTCTCGCTCGGGTGTCGGACCGGTCTGGCACTGTCGGGCAGAACTGACCGGCGGCTGGCCGGCGGCCCTGATGACAGGAGGTCCCCGATGCTGCCGCGCCCTGGCAGGACTTCTGATGAGGCGCTCGAACTCCTGAAGAACGTGCCGGATCAGGGTCTGAACGACGTGCAGAACTCTGTGCCGCATCTCTTCCCGTCCGGAGACGAGGAGGACGCCGTACGGCGCGCACTCACAGGATCAAGCATCTGTGCCATGTGGTGAACCAGTACGACCATTGGACGCTCCAGGCGACACCGCCGGGTGCCGGGTGACGAGCCGCGCGCAGTCTCCAGGCCCAAAGCCTTGTCCAGCACATCGGCGAGCGCGTCCCACCTGGAGGGCCAGCTCGTCGCGTGTAACTCTGCCATGGACTCCCTTGACCGCATCAACGCCCTGGTGCACTCCCTCACCGAGCTCGCGGACCGACCACGGTGTCCGCGGGGACCGGCTCGCACGACGATCAGCGAGTATCAGCAGGCTGCCGAAGAGAAGAGGCGTGAGCACGCCGCACGGGTCTCGTACTGGGTCGACGTCCAGACTGACGGCACACCACGCCTCCACCTGACGAACAGGTCGCCCGATCCGATCGCCGACGCCCCCATGCTCTTCTATACCGACCAGCCGGGGCACACCAGTGCAAGCGGGTAGGTGGTATCCGTCGTCAAAGCGCCCAGTGTGCCGCCTTGTTCCGACTCGGTCCTCACTTCGAACGGCATGCGATTCGGCGCGTACGAGAACGTGACTCACCCTGCGGATGGACGCCTCCTTCCTGGGTGACTTGCAACGGCTCACACAATGAGCCAAGTGGTCAGTGGCTGACCGAGCGGGAGCCAGGTCGACGGCCATGCGCTAAGTGTTCGACTGAAGCCTGTGGGCGAATCTCTGTGTGTTCAGGACCGCTCGTTGCAGTCCGGCCCGACGAGGCGTGCCCCTACTGCCAGGACCATAAGCACTGCGGTGCAACCGCCTAGCAGCATGACCGCGGACGGAGATGTGCGGTCCAGGATGACTCCCCCTACGAGTGCACCAATCGAGATCGTTGCCTGAAAAGAAGCCGTGAACAAGACCGATGCCGCTTCCGGAGCGTGCGGTGCCGCCTTGGAGAACCAGGTCTGCGACGCGACTGGTACGGCGCCATACGCGATGCCCCACACGATCAGCAGCATCACTGCGCCGGTCTCCCAGCGGCCCAACGCTGGAAGCAGGAGAGTCACCGTGGCGATCAGGGCGGCCGCGAGCCCGAAGACGCTCCGCGGATACCGGGCCACCCAGGCGCCGCCCAGGAAGTTGCCGAGGATGCCAGCGGCACCATAGAGCAGCAAGAATGCAGTGATCAGACCACCGCTGGCGTGGGTGACCTGTTCCAAAAATGGTGTCACGTAGGTGTAGGTGCCGAAGTGAGCCAGCACAACAAGGAACGTCAGCAGGAGTGCGAAGCGAGTGTTGACGCTGCGGAGCATGCCGCCCAGGACGCCCAGTCGTGTGGCCCGGACCGGAGGAAGCGGTGGAACGAACAAGAGCAGCATGATCAGTACACCGACTGTCAGAGCTCCCATGACGGTGAAGGCCGTTCGCCATCCAGCAAGATCTCCGATGAGGGTGCCCGCCGGCACGCCGAGGACGGATCCCAGCGGGACGGCAGAGAAGATCACAGCAGTTGCCCTGCCGACCGAGGCCGGCGGCACCAGTCGTTCCGCCAACCCGGCTCCGATCGACCAGAAGCCCCCAATCGTGATCCCGACCATGATCCGGGAGGTCAGTACGAGCCAGTAGTCGGGTGCCGCGGCGGCAAGAAAGTTCGCCAGTGCCAGCAAGAGCATGAAGACGCACAGCATCAGTCGGCGGTCGAAGCGTGCCGTGGCCACGGTGACAAGCGGAGCGGCGATCGCCGCCAGAAAGCCCGGCATGGTCATCACCAGTCCAGCCATCCCGTCCGAGACGGTGAAACTGGATCCGATCGAGGTCAGCAGACCGATCGGCAGGATCTCTGTGGTGACGATGGCGAAGATCCCCAGCATCACCGAGACCACAGCCAGCCACCCCATCAGCGGGGACCGAGGGGGTAAGAGTTTGCCGTTGACTGAAGCTGTGGTGGTTGCCGGCATGGCGTTCCGTCCTGTGAAAGGCAGCGCGTTTCGTGATCAGTTCAGCAGGTCTCATCGAGAGGTGGCTGGCAGATCTGCGACTGCACCCTTGCCCTTCATGGGTGATGTCGCATTCCGGCTATCAACGGCCAACGCAGTGAGGTGGCCTTGGCCCTAGCTGTGGTGCCCGCAGGGGGGGGAGCATTCTGATCACATGGGGGCTTCACCGTGGATCGTGTCGGATGAGCTGTGGGAGCGGATCGAACCGCTGCTCCCTTGCAAGCAACGGCGGTTCCGGTATCCGGGGCGCAAGCCCGTGCCGGACCGGAAGGTTCTCTGCGGCATCTAGTACGTGCTGCACACCGGCGTTCAGTGGGAGTACCTGCCCACCGAGAGGGGCTTCGGGTCGGGCATGACCTGTTGGAGACGACTACGAGACTGGAATCAGGCCGGAGTCTGGCAACGACTGCATGAGGCACTACTTGCCGAGCTCAATGCCGCAACGCGGCTCGACTGGTCGCGCTGCGTTGTCGACTCCAGTCACGTGCGAGCGTTGAAAGGGGGGATCCACACAGGCCCGTCGCCGGTCGACTGGCGCCGGGCGGGCCGGCTCCAAACACCATCTGATCACCGACGGGCGCGGCACTCCGCTCGCGGTCATCCTCACCGGAGGCAACCGCAACGACGTTACCCAACTGCTGCCGCTGCTCGACGCCATCCGGCCAGTCCGCGGCCGGGTCGGCGGTCCCCGCCGCAAGCCTGACTCACTGTTCGCCGACCGCGGCTACGACCACGACATCTACCGCGACAAGGTTCGTGCCCGCCGAATCCTGCCCGTCATCGCCCGCCGCGGCACACCCCACGGCAGCGGACTGGGTGTCTACCGCTCTGGGTGGTAGAGCGCACGTTCGCCTGGCTGCACGGCTTCCGACGTCTCCGGGTGCGCTGGAAAAGGCGGGCCGACATCCCCGAGGCGCTCCTCAAACTCGCCTGCTGCCTCATCACCCACCGGCAACTCAGCTCATTATGTCAGCTGTTGTTACACCGATCGCGACGGAGCGCTGCGGAAGCGCCATGGCTCAGGCCTTCTCACCCAGCCCACCGAATCGGAGTTCACCACCGAACCAGGGCTGCCAGGCGCCGTACTGGCCGTACAACCGGAGTCCCTGAAGGGCTGCTCCTGAAGGGCTGCTCAGACGATGTCGGCTTGGCACCTTCAACGACGTAAGCCGACCGGGCGGGCTTCCGCCGGGTTGTGAAGAGGCCCCCTACTGCCCCGCGAAGGACTGCGGGAGGGCATTGCGGATGGCGGTGATGAGGGTCCGGCTGGTGCTGAAGGTGGCGGCCATGGCCTGGGCGGGGTGGGTACCGGCCTGCTGGTGGAGGACGACGCCGAGGATGAGACGGGGGGTTCCACCGATGTTCTTGGTGGCGGCCCACATGAGGTTGCCGCCGGCCGGGGTCGAGGAACCGGTCTTCAGACCGATCACCCCGTCCTGGCCAAGGAGCCTGTTGCTGTTGCGGATCTGCACACCGGTCCCGGGTGCCGTGACGGCGGGCGTGGCGACGATCCTGCGGAAGGCTTCGTTCTTCATGACGGCGCGGGCGAGTTTCAGCTGGTCCCTCGCAGTGCTCTTCGTACTGGACTCAATGCCCGAAGCTCCCGTGTAGTCCGTGTGGTCCATGCCGAGTTTCGAGGCAGCCTCGTTCATCTTCCTGGTGAACTCCTCCTGGCTGCCCGCGTCCCAGCGGGCCAGAAGCCGGGCCACGTTGTTGCCGGAGGGCAGCATCATGAGCTCCAGAAGCTGACGCTGCGTGTAGTCCCGGCCGGCAACGAGAGGTGCCGTCGACTCCGTTGCGGAGTACGACTCGTCGGCGGCCTGCTGGTCGGCCGTTATCTTGATGCCCTGCTCGTCCGCGGACATCGGGTGATCGGTGAGGATCACGTGGGCGGTCATGACCTTGGTGATGCTGGCGATCGGCACCGGTGTCTGCTCGCCCCTGGTCCCCAGGCTGCCGAGGCCGTCGACTTCCGCGCTCGACTGCCCTTCCGCCGGCCACGGCAGGTCCGCCGCCCAGCTCGGGACGGGGCCTGCTGCGGTGCCCGCGGCGCCGGGGCCGGTAAGCCCTGAGCCGGAGAGCTCATTCCCGGCGAAGGTGTACCAGCCGGCCGCGCTGCTCAGGAGGAGGGCGGCGGACAGGTACGCGACGGCAGGCAGGCGCAGAAGGGCGCGGCCACGGCGGGGGCCGGCGGACATGGGAGCGGGCATGGGAGACCTCCAAGGCGGGACGGGTGCGGATCGGGGCACCTGAATTCACCTTCGAGGGCTCGCACTTCCGAAGGAGCGCGCCCCCGTTTCCGTCGCCAGGGGGTCTTGTTGCGGTTACGTTTCAGACGGGGAAGGAAACAGGTCGAGGGTGGCGGTCGCACCTGCGTCGGGGTCGTTGGCGAAGGTCAGCCGGGCTCCGAGGACACCGGCCTGCCCCAGCGCGATGGTGAGTCCCAGGCCGTGACCGCGTCCCCGCGCGGAAGTCCCCGTACGGAAACGCTGCGGCCCTTCCTCGAGAAGCGCCGTAGGCATGCCGGGCCCGTGGTCCCGCACCACGATCCGCCTGCCCGTGACGGTGACCTCCACGGGGGCCGCTCCGTGACGGTGAGCGTTGGTAACCAGGTTGACCACGATCCGTTCCACCCTCCGCGGGTCGGTCTCCACCTCAGCGGCGTCTCTGAGCGTGACGAGGGTCTGCGACCCGGTCCGGCGTACGACGTCGACCACCAGCTCCCCCAACGGCACCACATCGGTCCGCGCCCGCTCAGCCCCGGCGTCGAGCCGGGAGATCTCCAGGAGGTCCTCGACCAGAGCGGTCAGTGCCAGGGCCCGGTCGCGTACGAGTTCAGCCGCTTCGTCGTCCCGCGGGAGCAGTTCGGCGGCGGTGGACAGGCCCATCAGCGGGGTGCGCAGTTCATGGGCGACGTCCGCGGTGAAACGCCTCTCGTTCTCGAGCTTGCGCTGCAGGGTCCCGGCCATCACGTCCATGGCGGCCGACATCTCGGTGATCTCGTCACGGGCCCGGCCACGGCGGCCGATCCGGGCGTCGAGGTCGCCGTCGGCGATCGCGCGGGCGGTGCGGGAACCGTGACGCAGCCGGCGGTTGATCGGCTCGGTGGCCAGGGCGGCGAGCGGCACGATGACCGCGAGGGCGGCCAGCACGGCTTTGATGATGCTGCGGTCCAGGAGCTGCAGGCTGCGTACCTCGGCACTCATGTCCGTCCGGGCGACCAGTACGCGGTCGCCCTCGACGGGCATGACCGCCCACAGCCAGTACCAGTTGGGGGGCTTCTTGTCGTACCAGGTCGCGTACAGACCCTTCGGGTCCTTGGCCGCCAACGCGCGTGCGAGGGGCGCGTCCAGTTGTTGGGGCGTGAGGATCTCGACGTCGAGAGGCGCGGTGCCGGTGCGGGTGTACTCGCGCTCCGCCGCGGACAGGCGGGCGCCGACGCGCTGTTCGCCGGTACGGTCGCCACGCTCGGCCATCGCCTGGTGGACGAGCACGCCGATCACCGCGGCCACCGCGCAGCAGGCGGCCGCGGTCAGGCCCGCGATCTTCCAGCGCAGGGCGCGTGGGTTGAAGAGTGCCATGGGCCGTGGTGGTCTCTCAGTCACGGACGAGTTTGTAGCCGAACCCGCGGACCGTCTCGATCCGGCCGGCTCCGATCTTCTTGCGGAGGCGCAGGACGCAGAGGTCCACGACCCGGGTGTCGCCTTCCCACCCGTAGTCCCAGACATCACGGAGCAGCCGCCGGCGATCCAGCACGATGCCGGGTGCCGCGGCGAACTGGAGGAGGAGGCGTAGTTCGGTGGGGGTCAGCGGGACGGGATGGCCCTCGCGGTGCACTTCCAGACCGATGGTGTTCACGGTCACGTCGCCGAAGACCAGCAGCTTGGGGGGCACTGCCCCGGCCTGGCCCAGGGGCATCGCACCAGCTTGGTTAGAGGTCGCCGCACCGGCTTGGTCGGCACGTGCGCCGGTGTCCGGGGGGCGGATGGAAGGGTTCTGTGCTTGTTCAGGTCGCTGGAAGCTCGCACGGCGCAGCAGCATACGGATACGGGCGACGAGGACAGCGGTGTCGACGGGTTTGACGACGTAGTCGTCGGCCCCTGCCTCCAGGCCCGCGACGACATCGAGGGCATCACCACGAGCGGACATCATCAGGATCGGAACCAGGCTCTCCTCCCGAATCCGCTGACACAGCCCGATTCCGTCGAGCTCGGGCAGCATGACGTCCAGAATCAGCAGGTCATGGGCGCCGGCCCGGAACGCCTCCAGGCCGGCCAGTCCATCCTCCGCCACCGCGACCACGTAGCCGTAACGCTCCAGGAAGAGCTGGACAGAGCGGCGGATGGCGGCATCGTCCTCGACGACGAGAACACTGACAGAGCCGGGTACACGGTTGACCGACATGTCACCTATCTACTCATGGGCGGGCAAATGTTGAGCTGTCATGGTAAGCAGCCGGCCGGGGGGTGCAGGCGGCCGGGTGGCGGGTAGTCCCGTCAGCCGGGGGCGGCGGACAGTGCAGTCAGCCGGCCCGGACGGTGCAGTCGTCAAGACGGGCCGCCTGGTCACAGCCGCAGCGAGGCCGCGACAGGGAGGTGGTCACTGCCCGTGGCCGGCAGCGACCAGGAAGAGACGGGGCTCACTCCCCTGACGAAGATCTGATCGATGCGGACCAACGGGAACGACGCCGGCCAGGTGAATCCGAAACCAGCGCCCGCCTCCCCCTGCGCGGAGCGCAGCTGCGAAGTCAGCGGCCTCAGCGCAGTGTCCTCGCCCGTACCGTTGAAGTCACCCACCACCACGACTCGGGGCAGCCGCTCCGCCCGCACGACCTCGGCGAGGTTCCTTCCCGCCTCGTTGCGGCGGGCAGTGGCAAACCCGGCGGCCGGGGACACTCGTACCGACGCGAGATGAGCGGCGAACACAGCGACGGGCCCCTTCGGAGTATGAACGGTGGCCCGCACCGCACGCGTCCACGGCATGATCGGCACCGGTTCCACTTCGCGCAGCGGATACGTACTCCACAGCCCTACACCCTGGTGCACCGAGTGATACGGGAAGTCCGCGGCCAGCTCACGCTCGTACACGGGTGTCGTCTTCGACGACAGCTCTTCCAAAGCAAGCACGTCCGCCCCGGACCGGGCCAGCGCACGCGCAGTCCGCCCGGGCTCACGGTTCGCCTCGCCCACGTTATGAGTGACCACGACCAGGTCTCCGCCGGCGGAGGTCTTGTCGACGACCACACCACCGAAGAGAGAGACCCACGCGACCGCGGGCGCGATCACGGCTACCGCCGCGACCCGGGAACGCCGAACCACCGCCCACGCGAGCAGCACGGGGACACACAATCCAGCCCACGGCAGAAACGTCTCAAGCAAACTGCCCAGGCCGAACCCGTTCGGGACCTGCGCGTGCAGCACCATCAGCAACGCACCACACAACGCCGTCACGG
Source organism: Streptomyces sp. NPDC088707 (assembly GCF_044752725.1). Classification (NCBI taxonomy): domain Bacteria; kingdom Bacillati; phylum Actinomycetota; class Actinomycetes; order Kitasatosporales; family Streptomycetaceae; genus Streptomyces; species Streptomyces sp. NPDC088707. The sequence goes on from NZ_JBIVLV010000001.1 coordinate 34,631, forward strand.
CGATCAACCGGTCGCTGCGACCCGCGGGGATCCAGCCCGCACGACGCGACCGTGCACCGTCCTCATACGGGGCAGCCGGGTCAGACGGCCCCGCCTTCGGGTCGACAGAGCCCGCCAAGACCGCGGATCCCGTCCGGGCAGCGGGTCCCGCATGGCCGGTGGGTCCCGCATGGCCGGTGGGTCCCGCATGGCCGGTGGGTCCCGTGGGGGCGGCTGACCCCGTCTGAGCGGCAGGCGCCACCTGGACGGTCGCGTCGGGGCGGTGGGGAGTACTCGGCATGGCAACAACCTCCGGCATCACGTACACCGGGCATCGGGTACAGACACACGATCACGCGGCCACACTTCCGGCCGACCCGGGCACCGCTTCCAGCGCCCCACAACCATGTTTCAAACACGTATCGGCCCCGAACCGCCAGAACCGTTGAGGGCGCCGGCCGCCGAGGGCAGTGAGGGTGATGGCGTTGAGTTCGAGGCCGGCCGCGGGTGGACGAGGTCGCTGATGTGTTCGCGGCGGTCTGAAGGGTGTTGCAGAAGGTCCTGCTTCTGCAGGCCGAAGTGGCTTCTGGCCTGCTGATTCATCGTGTCATGGCGAGGTTGTGCATAGTGGCGACGGCCTGGAGGCGTAGTGGAGGCGTCTCCTTTCTGGCGGCCCTCGCGGAAGGGCTTCCCGTTCTTCATCCGGGCGGAGGTGTGCTCGACGCGGGCCCGGACCTGTCGGTGTGTTCGGCGTTGTCCTCCTCCTGGCCGCGCAGGAGGGCGTCCGGCTCTTCTGCGGTGCGGGAGGATCCGGCCGGTGCCGAGGTAGGTGCCGTCCGCGATCGCCGTCGTCCCGGCGGCCGTGGCCGGCAGGCCCGGCTCCCGCCACACGTGAGCGTCGGCCATGTTGCCCGGCGCGGGCCGGGCTGAGGCGATGACCGGGCGGCTGTCCGCGTCGATGATGACCTGCACGTTCGCCGAGAACCGGTGGTTGCCACGGCATCCCGGCGGTCCCTGTCCAGCGCAAGGCCCGCTGCGAGTACGAGAACCGCATCAGCGTGCTCGCGCGACCGGGACCATGATCGTTCTCAGCGCCAAGCGCCGTATCGATGCTCCAAGCGCCGCCAATCGCATCGGATGCGAACTGGCGACAGTTGATGTGTCGCCACGAGCGAGGGCGGACGACACCTCGCTGAACAGGGACGTCGGATGCGTGATCTGAAGCCTTCGACGATCCGCGCGTACTCCGCGGCCATCCGCTCCTTCTGCCACTTCGCTACCGACCCCCTCTACGAATGGGCCACCACGTGTGAAGGGCGCTTCGGCTCCCATCCGGTCCAAATCGTGCACGAGTGGAACACCGCGGTGCACGTCCAGGACAACGAGTCCGATGCGAAGAAGCGCGCCTGCACAAAGGCCGAGCTGCACGCCTTCTTCGCTCACTGCGACGACGAGGTGGCCCGCATCCGGGCCTTCGGCCGCAAGCGCTGGCTGCCCCTGCTCCGCGACGCGACGTTGTTCAAGACCGCGTACGCCTTTGGCACGCGACGTAACGAAACACGGATGCTGGACGCCGCTGACTTCGACCGCACCCCTCACGGAGCCGAGTACGGCGAGTCCGGTCTGTGCCGCGTCCGGTTCGGCAAAGCCAAGAAGGGCTCACCGCACAAGCGACGCACAGTGCTGACCGTCTGGGACTGAGCCCCCGACATCCTGGACGAGTGGTTCCCGAGGTCCGGCCGCTGTTCGGAGGTGAAGGGAGCCCGGCCGCCTGGCCCTCCGAGCGCGGACTGCGGATCGGCTGCCAGCGGCTCAACTCCCGGTTCATCAACAGGTCATGGCCGCGCTCTGCGACATCTGCTCCTCCACGCCGGCAGACCTGGTCACCACGACCGCCGAGAACGCCGGAGTCCGCAAGACCGCGACCGGTGATCTCCCTGCCTTGCCGACGGCGGTCGCGAAACTGCGGCCCTGACCGGCCCGAATCCTCCCCGACGAATGAGCCCCGCCTACACCCCCGAGGAATGCGAACGCTGGCACAAGAAGACGTGCCCGCCCGCTGTCAACGCCACGGCTGGTTCGCCGCCCGCTGGCCCGACGGCTATGTCTGCCGCACCTGCCACGACAAAGCTCTCTGCGCTCGTGGAACCTGTCCCGAATGCCGAATCGAGCGTGCTCTTCCGGGTCTACGGCCCGGCGACCGCACGCCGATCTGCTCCGACTGCGCGGGCTTCATGATGTCCTATCGATGCTCCCACTGCGGAGAGGAAGGCAAGCTGCACAAGAGGCCGGCTCTGCACCCGCTGCATCGTTGCCGACCGGCTGTCCCAGCTACTGGACGAGGGCACCGGCCGCATCCGCCCGAACTCGTTCCGCTGGCCGACTCGCTCCGCACCATGGACAGCCCGTTGTCCGGCCTCGGCTGGCTCGACCGGAACAAGGAACGCCCCGATTCCACCGCCGACTGGCAACGCAGACTGGCCACCGGCGACATCGAGCTGACCCACAAAGCCTTCTACAGCCTCGAACCCTCGCGGGCCGCTGCCCACCTGCGGGAACTCCTCATGTCCTGCGGTGTCCTACCCCCGTCGACATGCCGCTAACCAGGTTAAGCAGGCCACAGCCTTCCTCACCTGGCTCGCCGCCCGTGATCACACCCTAGGCACCTGCGGCCAGACCGGCATCGACGCCTGGCACACGGAGCAGAACGAGTACACCCGCAACACCATGCGAGCCTTCCTGCTCTGGTGCTCGGCCAGCAAGCTCACCCGAGCCTTCCGGCCACCCCCGGCCCACATCCGCCGGGCCACCCCGATGCCGCAGCCCGAACGACTGGAACTGATCGGGCACCTCTTCGCCGACCCGGACCTATCGCTTCGTATTCGGGTCGCGGGCGTGCCCGCGCCGGTCGCCGCTGAGGCTCCCGGCTGTCACCGGGTCACCACAGCCAAGCTCTCGTCCGAGACCGGAGGCACTTGGAGCCGATACGTCGCCGGAGACCCCCGGCTGGACCCCACAGAGCAGTACCTGAATCCGCGGTCGGCCGAATGAACCTGCTACTCCGCAGGAAGAGGACTCAACGGGACCTGGGACAACGCCCAGCGCGTGAACGTGAGCAGATCCTCGCCGACGATGTCCTCAAGCCGGTCGAAATCCTCCGGCAGTACGTCGAGCAGGAAGTGCTCGACTTCCCGGTCGGCCCGCTTGATCAGGACGAGGCAGCGATAGCAGGGCTTGGGAGGACGCTCAAGAAGGATCGCTCGCAGAGACCCCGTCGCATCGTCGGCCAGGTACTGATCCAGCCATGCAGGCTCGCGTCCCCTGCCGAGGTTGAGGCGCTCGCTCTTCGAACTCAGCTCTCCGAGGACCTGCTTGTTCACACGCTTGATCTCTTTGGGGACGTTCAGCGGCATGAAGGCAGGTTATCCACTAACGGCCAGAACGCGAGGGGCTGCCAGCGCAGACCATGACCTGCGGCGCCCCAGCACACAGGGACCGCACCGACGCTTTGGCAGCAATACTCGCGACAGTTGAATACGCGAGCCCACCAGTATCGAGGCCGGGGAGGGCCGTGAGTTCAGGGGGGCACTGAAGGGGCTTCAGTGGGAATCCGAGGGTCGGATGGTGTGCTCTGCGGGGATCGATCGGCGGGTTCGTCTCCAGCTCACGGTGAGGCATCCACATCTGCGGGCGTCATCGCCTCGTGAAGATGGGCTTCAACCGGGCCCAGGTGCTGGTCATAGGCCAGGATGATTTCGTCCGCGAGATTGAGGACACGGATGCTCCCTCTCGCGAACCGCAGAGCGATGCCGACGGCGAAGTCGAGGTGGTCGTGCCGGTAGCGGATCTCTCGGGTGGAGAGGATCTGCCGGCCGACGAACCGGGTCATGGGGAAGTCGGGTAGGTCGTCCTCGACCGTGGTGTGGCCGTATTCGTCCATGTCGTAGGGGCCATGAGGCTGGTCGACCTCCATGGACAATCCATCGCCCGGCGTGTGGAACCGGACGGGGCCGACGCCGTCCATATGCAGCCACATGTGCAGGAGAGAGGGCTCGGTCTCCTCGTAGTGGTGCCAGGACGTCGTCACCTTCAGCAGGCGTCTGCCGACCAGGTCCTCAGCATTGATCATCGACCGATGCTGTCACAGCGCTCAACGACTCGGCACGGGTTTCCAGGAGGCGCCGGGCCGAGTCCGCGTGGCGCATCGCGGTCTTCTCGTCGCGTTCGCCCGCCCGGGGACGGCCCCGTAACCGCCCCGCCTCGACGGCATCCTGCGCCCCTCGGCCACCGGGGGCGGTGGGGTGGACTTCCCGCCGTCAGGCGGGGTCGTTCGACGGGGCCGGCGTGACGGAGACGGGCGCCGTCAGAGCTGCGAGCTCCAGGGATCTCAGCATCGCTTCCCGGTCCGCCGGCACGTACTCGTCCCCGGCGGCGGCCGCGTCCAGCACCTCCCGGACCTGGGCGGACGTGAGGCTGCGCGCCTCGGCCGCGGCCAGCAGACCATCCGCCCGTCCCCGGGGCAGGCCTCGTTCCGAGGCGATCAGGTCCCGCAGCGCTTCCTCGCGCACCGCGAAACGGCTCATTCCACAGTCGAGGCCGTCATCGTCCAACTCATCCGGGTACGGCGCGCGGGCCCAGGCACCGTTCTCGTACCAGTACACGCAGCCCAGCTCCCAGCCCTCCAGCAGCCGGCGCAGGCGGTCATACGGCAGCCAGTCCGGCCCCTGCGCCAGCATGTCGATCGGGGGCTCGTGCCATTTCACGGCACTGGACTCGTCCTCGCCGTACAACAGGTAGCGGCCCTCTCCCACCTGCTGGAACGTCCACCAGGTGCAGCCACGGTCGTCGAGATGCAGACCCTGGCCGTCGATCCACGTGCCGCTGCGGCGGCCGCCCCGGGCCTCCGCCTCCGCCGTGGCCTCCAGTACGGCGGCCAGGGCCCAGCGCGCCCACAGCACTTCGGCTGCCGGCAGGTCCTCCGGCCGGCCAGGCCTGTCGATCGCCATTCCGTCCCCCAGTCCGTCCATTACTCGTACGGCGTCCCGCACGATCGCAGAACCGTGATCGTAGAACAGTGCCGGGACGGATCCGGAACGGACGGGGCGGCGAACGGTGCGGAGGCGGGTTCGACCGCGGTCGTCGTGCCACCACGAAACGATCGTCGCCGCTCGAACGGACCTGGCTGCCGCCTGGGTGACCCCCGCCGGCTATGGCCCGGCCGCCTCCGGGATCATCACCGCCAGGTGCTCGTTTCGAGTGGGCCGTCGCCACGTGGCGCTGAGGCCGTCCTCGAGTCGGCCGCGAACCGCGACGTACGCCCGCCGGAGCGGTCAGAGCCGGACCGTCCAGCTGACCGTGGACCTCATCGTTCGGGCGATGCCGCGGTCCCGCACCGAAGGCGTGCGGTCCTCGGCCGTGAGGGACAGCGTGTGCTTCCGGAGATCGAGCAGTCGCAGGGCCAGGTCGGTCACCCGCACGTGGCTGCGGCCCGCGAGGGCCTTCATCTCCCGCCCGTCGAGATACCAGCGGATCGTGAGTTGGCGCCCGTCCACCCCCGTCAGCCGGGGTACGAGGGCTTTGGCGGTGTCGCCCGCGCGGAGGGTACGACCGGTGGCCGTGACGGGGGAGGCGATGCGCGCCTCGCGGTAGAAGCCGGCGATCATCGCCTCCACTCCGGGCAGGTTGAAGGGCTTGCCGAGGGAGCGCATCAAGGAATCCTCGGTGGGGCGCCGCAGCCCGGTGACGTAGTAGCCGCCGCCTTCGTACGCGCCGACGATGCCGCCGTCGGGAGACTGCTCGCCGAGCCAGCGGTGCCACTTGGTGCCCCGGTCGGCCATGCCGTCGGCGGTGAGGGTGGTGATGTTGGAGTCGGCGGGCTCGGGGCCCAGGTACCGCTCGTAGCCGGGGTAGTCGGCATAGAAGTACTCGTCGGCGAGCTTGCCCAAGGAGTGGCCGGTCTCGTGGAGCGCGACCTGGCCGGACTTCTCGTTGCCTGCCGAGGCCGTCGATATGCCCTCGTAGCCGAGGGTCTCGCTGCGCTCGTTGTAGCCGGCGCCGCCGTACTTGGTGCTGTTGGCGAGGACGAGGACCAGGTCGGCCTCCGGCGCCTTCGCGACGTACTCGTCGACCTTGCCCTGGTCGACGCAGAGCAGCCGCTCGATCTCGTCGCACCAGAAGTACGAGCCGAGGGCCGTGTCGCGGACGGTGTCGGGTGAGGGGTCGCCGGAGACGCCTGACTGGTTCGAGACGGCGTCGACGGTCCACACGTTGAAGAGGTTGCGGTAGGTGGCGTAGGGCTCGACGGCCGTCAGCTCGGCCCATTTCCTCTGGGCGTCGGCGTGGAACCGGGGCAGTTCGGCGAGGGTGTAGCCGTCTCCGACGACGACGATGTCGAGGCGGTCGGCGGTGGGGCCGTTGTCGACCGTCTTGGTCACCTCGCCGTCGGCGGCCACCTCTGTCGACGTCAGGCGTGAGGCCGTCCGGTTCCGGCCCTCCGACGGCACGTGCGTGTGGCCGGAGCCGGCGACCGTCCCGTCTTCCGGACCCGGTATCTCGACCGCGACTCCGGCCGTGCGCGGTGCCGGCGGGGCCGCGGCGGCGCCGCCGGGTGCGGCGGCGAGTACGGCCGTGAGGGCGACGGTCACTCCGACCGTCATGGCCCCTCGTCGTGCTGAACGCATGAAATCAGCCCCTTGGCAGGCGAGTTAAGTGAGGGAGTAACTATGCTGAACAAGTCGCTTAACCTAGGGGGCGGGCGGGGGCGTGCGCAATGCCTACTGCTTCTGGATACTGAGGAGTTCACGAACCAGGGGGTCCTCATGGACGATCCGGCCGCGATCGGCCGCCGAGTGCAGCGACTGCGCGCCGAACGCGGTCTGACGCAAAGGCAGTTGGCCGATCCCTCGTACACCCCCGCGTACGTGTCGACGCTGGAGTCGGGCCGGGTCAGGCCCTCGGAGACCGCGCTGCGCTTCCTCGCGGAGCGGCTCGGTACGTCGTACGAGGAGCTGGCCACCGGCAGGCCCGCGCACCTCGCCACGGAGCTGCGGCTGGCTCTCGTCGAGGCGCGCCGACAGCTGGCCACCGGCACGGCGGAGGAGGCCGCCGAGCGCTACCGGTGCCTGCTCACCGACGCGGAGCACCTCGACCTCGTACCCGAGCAGGCCGAGGCGCTGCTCGGGCTCGGCGACTGCGCCTTGGAGACCGGACAACTGGTGGACGCGCGGCACCACTTCCACGCCGCCGAGCGGCTCCTCGCCGAGGAGCCGCTGCCACGCCGCGCACGCGCTGTCCGGGGCCGTGCCGTCGCGCACCTCCTGGCCGGCGAGCTGCGTTACGCCTGCTACCTCCTCGAATCCGCCATCGACGAGCTCGGAGCGAGCGGCCTGGCTGACCCCGAGGCGCTGGTCGTCCTGTACGCCGCCGTGATCGGCCCGTACATGGACATGGGCGCCCACGCTCGGGCCGCCCACGCCGCCGAGCTCGCCCTCGCGCTGGCTCCACAGGTCGACGACCCGGCACTGGTGGCGGGCATGCATCGCCAGGTGGCCCGCACCTTCCTCGCCGAGGGGCGCACGGCTGACGCGGACGCCTCACTGGCCAAAGCGCAGGCGATCTACCAACAGCTGAGCCTGCGTACCGACCTCGCGCACTGCCACTGGATGCGTGGCTACGTGCTGGCGCAGAGCGGAGAACTGACAGCAGCTGAAACGGAGTTGCGTGCCGCCCGGGACATGCTGAACGTCAGACGTGCGGCGCTGTTCACCGCGCAGGTCGAGGTGGAGCTGGCGGATGTCCTTCGGCGGCTCGGACGGCACGACGAGGCGTCGGATCTGCTCTCGGCGTTTCTCGAGCTGGGTGACCGGCACGGCGCGGTGCACGCGGGGGGCGCGCACCGGCTGCTCGGGCTGATCGCCGAGGAGCGAGGGGACAGCGAGACCGCAGAGGAGCACTACGTCACGGCCCTGGGGCTGCTGGAGCGCAGCGGCGCGAGCGGCGACCTCGCCGATCTGTGCCGTCTACTGGGCGACCTTCTGCGCCGGGGCGGCCGTACCGAGGCCGCCCTGGACGCCTACCGTACGGGGCTTGGTCACCGGTCGCCGCCCGGCACGACGACGCTGGGGCCGGCTCCGACGACACCGGCGTTCCTTCGGCGCTGAACGGGCAGCCGACCGTGCACTTCGGCATGGCCGGGCGGTTGCCCGGGTGAGCAGCGGGCCCAGGTGTACTGGCCCCGGTGTTGTTGACGCAGTTGAGGGGTGGGCGTCCGTCGAGTGCGGGGTGGCAGCGGTCGGTTCCAGACGGCGATGGCGGTGCGTCGGCGTTCGGCGGGCAGGATTTCGCCGAAGGCCAGGCGGGAGTGGTCGTCCGCCCGCCGCACGCCACGACGACGGCCGTTCCCACGCGTGGGCCGTCGGTGCGGAAGGCCGGGCTGGGCTGGTGCGGCTGATGCATAGGGGGGCCGGCTGCGGGCAGCCGTGCCTGGACTGTGCTTGCGCGTCAACTGGGCGCTTCTTGATGGGGGTTGTGCTGTGAGGGGATTGCTGCGTGCTTCGGTGAGAGAGGCGGCTGTCGTTGCCGCGGCAGGCGCACTGCTGGTCACCGGGGTGGCGTCACCGGCCTCGTCGGTGGCGACGCCTGCTTCGCCGGCTACGGCGATGCCTGCGGACGCTACGTTCGGCTACCGAGCCAATCCAGGCTATGACAGTTCCGTGTCGGGAGCCACGGCCAAACCGCCGTTCAAGAGACTGTGGGCGCGCGACCTCGGGTCGGTCGTATCCGCACCCGTAGCGGTCGGGGGCCGGGTATTCGCGGTCGTCAACGCCGACCAGGGAGGTGAAGGCGGTCCTCGGATGGAGCTTGTCGGACTCGACGCGGCTACGGGCAAGGCCTTGTGGCCGCAGAAGTCGCTGACCCGCGAGCCTGCCGCCACCGTGACCTTCGGCGGCGGGCTCCTCTATACGCAGACACTCAGTGGCCAGGTTCGCGCCTGGGACCCTGTCAGCGGGGCTCTGAAGTGGACCGTCGACCTCGAGAACGGCCTGTGCCAATACCCGCCCACCTGGTACGGCAACGTCCTCTACACGCAGAACGGCCGCGGCAAGGCCGTGGCCCTGAGGGCGGAGAACGGCCAGCGGCTGTGGGAGGCGCCCCTGGTGGAGAACGGCTGGGCTCCTGTCGTCGTCGACGAGGTGGGCGTCTGGATCGGGTTCGACAACCTCGCCTACCAGCTCCTGGACAGGGCCACCGGCAAGGAACTGCGGCGATTCGACGTTCCCGACATGTCCGGAGGGGGAAACAACCCCGTCGCGTTGGGAGCCGGGGCGCTGTGGCTGCGCAACAGTTTCAGCGACGACTCCAACGCCGTGGCCTACGACCGCCGGACGGGAACCGTGCTGCGCCGCCTGCCCGCCGACGCTACACCGGCCTTCGGCACGAACCGTGTGTATGTCGCCAACCGTGGCGTCGTGCGGGCCCTCGACACCAGCGCCGGGTACGCCACGCGGTGGACCTACACGAGTCCTCGGCAGGCCGCCACGGTCCGCCTGGTTGCCGGCGGCTTCGTCTACGTGCAGGACGGCACCGGGGAGCTCGTGGTCCTGAACGAGAAGACCGGGGTGAAGGCGTGGTCCTACCGTCTCGGGGCCGAACCGCACCCGATGGAGAACGTGGTCGCGGAGGCGGACTGGAACGGTTGGACAGTCCCCGGCCTGGCGACGGCGCAGGGCCGGCTGTTCGCCCCGGCCCAGGACGGCGTGCTGATCGCCTTCGGCCAGGCGTGAGCGCCCTGCTGGCGGGGAGGCTCCAGGCGGCCAAGGCCCGACTTCAGACCGGGGCCTGAAGGTGTCCTTGGCCTCCGCATGGGCGACGACGGTGTCCTGGTGGGATACGCGGTGGCGCTGCCCGGCAAGACGGCGGGAAACCGCAGTCAGCCTGTCCGGTTCTCCGGGAGCCCCCGCGCGTACCAGGCCGCGGCCGTGGCAGTCCCCCAGGCTGTGAGGGCGCCTCCGGAGATCCTGATGTGCTCCGGAGCGGATCAGCCTTGGTCGGAGTCCTGGCTGACTGCGAGCAAGGCGGCGGGGGGCGGGAGCCCTCGACGCCGTTTCCGCGAGCCGGAGTTCCTGACCGCCGACGAATGAGCCTCGTCCGGCGCTCCACGGTGTGCGCCCAGAGGTGGGCGGTGGTGGGCGGGGTTCTCAGGCGGTCTCCGGAATCGGGTGTTCCTCCACGGAGCGGGAATCGGTGGGGCTCAGTGCACCGCCGGCGGCGATCAGGCCGACGACGACGGCGAGGAGGGCTTGGGTGATGCGCCCGCCGTGGAAGGAAGGAAGAAGGACGCGACGAGGTCGCTGCTCCAGGTGCCGACGGGGAGCCGTGCAGGCGCCACTGACCTGCCTCGAGGGTGACCTTGGTCGTGCTCTCCTGCCGTTGCGTGTCTCGGAAAGCGCCGCTTCACACGGCTCGGGTCAGTCGACCGTCGTCGCCTGTGTCGCGTCCGGTGTCTGTTGGGCGGTCACGCGGTGGGACGGCGGGTCCACGGCACTCCGGCTCCCGGCGGGGGCGGCGCCGACGGAGCCTGTCAGCGTGACGCCGAGGGCGGCCAGGGCGGCGCTCTTGGCGAGCAGTCGCCGCGGGCGGTGGGGCGACCTGGTCATCGGCTCCGCCTTCGTGGGTGTGGTCCGCCCGCTCGGGAGCGTACCGGGCGAGCGGCGGATTCCGGACGGGCGGGCGGGGCCCCCGGGCGCCGGCACCGGCTGTGCAGCGTGCCGGGCGTCGTATGCGTCGGGGATCGGCAGCGCGGCCAGTGCTTGCTGGCAGGTGCGGGCGTCGGGACGGCTGGAGGCCTCGTGCGCCGTCATGGCCTTCAGCAGCTCGCCGAGTCCCGGGGGGAGTCCGTCGGGCAGCTGCGGCGGGCGGTGCAGCCGTGCGAGCGCCGCCTCCAGGGGCCGGCCGTCGTACTCCCGTTCGCCCTTGAGGGCCTCCAGGAGCACGAGTCCGAGGCTGTAGACGTCGGCCCGCGGCCCCGTGGTCAGGCCGAGTGCCTGTTCCGGTGCCATGTAGCAGGCCGTCCCGACGAGGGTGTCCTCGCCGTCGCTGGCCGGGGCGGCCGCGCTGCCCGCGGCGTCGTCGGGCTCGGCCGCAGGATTGTCGGTGGTGGCGAAGCGGCGGGAGATCCCGAAGTCCGTCAGGCGCGGGGCGTCGGTCGGGTCCAGGAGGATGTTCGACGGCTTGACGTCACGGTGGACTATTCCTGTTCCGTGCACATGGGCGAGTGCGGAGGACAGCGCGACCCCCATGCGGCAGGTCTCGGTCACCGAGAGCGCGCAGCGGGCGAGGCGCCGGCGCAGGGTCGTCCCTCTGACGAGCTCCATCACCAGGAAGGGGCGGCCTTCGTCGCGACCGGAGTCGAAGAGGGTCACCAGACCGGGATGCTGCAACTGGGCCAGGAGACGCCCCTCGTTGTCGGAGTGCTGCTCCGTCCGGGTGTCGCCGCGGCGGAAGACCTTCACCGCGACGGGCCTGCGCAGCCGGAGGTCCACGGCTTCGTAGACGTCGGCCGCTCCTCCTCTCCCCAGCAGGCCGTCGAGCCGGTACCGGCCGGCGACGGCGTGAGCCGTCAGCCGGGAGTCGGGTTGGACGCGCCACGGACGGACCTGCATCTCGGTGCTCCCTGTGTTCCGTTGCCGCCTTCTGCCGTCCGCCTTCTCGTCGGCGGCGGTGTGCCGCCTTTCGCCCCCGCCCGGTGCGGACCTACCGGGCCCGGAGCGGTGGTCGCCTCCGAACGTCGCGGCCGTGCGGCCGCCGCGTGCGGACCTCGCGGTACGGCTGCCCCGGATGCGCCGGGACATCCCTGAGTCGTCCGCTCATTCGGCCGACGCGGGTGGTCGGCCGCGTTCGTGCGGTGGAGGACGCCTGCCGGATGTTCCCGGGGGCGGCGTGAACTCCCCGCGCCGACGCGGGTCGTTCGCGGTGTCGGAGGTTGTCGGGGAGCGGGCGCCGATGCGCCCGCCCGTGCGTCCGCGCGCCCCTGCGTGAGGGATGGCCGTGGCCGGATCTCGCCTCCACGATGAAGCGCGTCCCGTCCCGCTCGGAGGCAGGCGGGACGCTGCGCGTTCGGCGGCGCGAGGGGGCCGGTCCGGCCGCGCGTCCACTTCGGCGATCCGTACGGGGGGATCCATGGGCAGGCGCTGGTTGATCACGGGGTGTTCTTCGGGCCTCGGAAGAGCGTTGGCCGCCGCGGCGGCACGGGAGGGGCACGAACTCGTGGTCACCGCCCGCAAGACAGCGGACCTGGAGGACCTCACCGCCGCCTGGCCCGGACGGACCGTCCCGGTCCCGCTGGAACTCCGGGACCCGGCCTCCTGCCAGGAGGCCGTCCGGACGGCAGTCGACCGCCTCGGAGGCATCGACGTCCTCGTCAACAACGCCGGCGTCGGTCTCTTCGGCGCGGTCGAGGAGGTGTCCGACGCCGAACTCCGGGAACAGTTGGAGATCCTGGTCGTCGGGCCCTGGAGACTCACGCGGCTCGCACTGCCCCTGATGCGGGCCCAGGGGCACGGCCACATCCTGAACGTCTCGTCCATCGTCGGCCGGATGGCCTTCCCGGGTCTCGGCGCCTACGTGGCCGCGAAGCACGCGCTGGAGGGCATGAGCGAGGCCCTCGCGGTGGAGGCGGCCCCGCACGGCATCCGCGTCACGGTCGTCGAACCCGGCATGTTCGCCACCCGCTACGGCACCGCCATGACGGAGGCCGCCCACCGGGTCCCCGCCTACGACGTGACCAACCGCGAGATGCTCGAAGGCGCGCGCGGGCTCGCCGACAGCCCCGAGACCGGACGTCCCGACGACTTCGCCGCGCGGGTCCTGGCCATCGTCCACACCGAGGGCCCCACGCCCCTGCGCATCCCGGTCGGCGCCGACGCGTACGGCTACCTGGACGTCGCGGAGCAGGCCGCCCGCGAGGAGTACGCCGCGGCGCGGGCTCTGGTCGACGGGCCGCCGCCCGCCGTTTGACGGACCGTCGCGCATCGCCCTCGGCCGCGAGGCCTGTGCCGTCGGGCCGCCAGGAGCGGGGCGCCTCTTCCGTGCGCCGCACCGTCTGCCGCGCCCGGGGGAGGCTTCCGCCCCGTCCCCACCGTCTGCCCCGGGGGCGGGGTCCGTCGTGCGGACCGGAGGCCATGCGCGGGGCTGTTGTTACCTGTGCGTTCCGCATAGGTGGAAGGTGACAGCGGCGACTTTCGGGGCCCTCGGGGGACGTGACAGCGTCGTGTCTGTCACCGACCGAGGGAGTGCGCAGTGAACAAGGGGTACGCGGTGTTCTGCGACGCCGACCGTCACTTCTACGACGCGCCGCACCGTCTGGTCTTCGCCGAGGGAGCGGGTGACTCCCTCTACCGGGCGGCCACCCTCCCCGTACCCGAGGGCTGGACGTCTCACCGTACGGGCGACTGGCTCGCCCTGCGCCCCCTGGACCACCCGCTCCCGTCGCAGGGCTGGAAGATCCACGTCTCGGCCTGTCTCGACAACGCGGAGGCGATCCTCGCCACGGTCCGCGAGTACTGTCTGGGACAGGGCGTGGCCTTCAAGTTCGTCCCCAGCCGCTATCTGCTGCACCAGCGCAACGCCAAGTACGCGGACCGCTCGGCGAGCGGCAAGTTCATCACCGTGTATCCGGCCGACGACGAGCAGTGCGAGCGCGTGGCCACCGATCTGGCGGGGCTGCTGGAGGGCCGGCCGGGTCCGTACATCCTCAGCGATCTGCGCTGGGGCCGGGGCCCCGTGCACCTGCGGTACGGCAGCTTCACCCTCCGCCACTGCTACGACGAGCACGGGGAGCTGCGGCCGGCCGTCGAGGACGGGTCCGGCACGCTCGTACCCGACCGGCGCGATCCCGTCTTCCACGTGCCCGCCTGGGTGACTCCCCCCGCCTTCCTGCGTCCGCACCTGGAGGCCAGGGCTTCGGTGACCGTCCAGGACATGCCGTACGACATCGAGAAGGCCCTGCACTTCTCCAACGGCGGTGGAGTGTACGAGGCCCGGGACCGGCGGACCGGGCGGCGGGTCGTCCTGAAGGAGGCGCGGCCGTACGCCGGTCTCGCCGCCGACGGCGCGGACGCCGTGACGCGGCTGCACCGCGAACGCGAGGCGCTGGAGAGGCTCTCCGGGCTCGCCTGCACGCCGGAGGTCCTCGGCGGCTTCACGGTGGGCGACCACCACTTCCTGGCTCTGGAGTTCGTGGAGGGCAAGCCGCTCAACACCTTCTTCGCGCGGAGGCATCCGCTGATGGAGGCCGATCCGCCGGCGGAGCGACTCGCCGAGTACACGGAGTGGGCGCTGCGGATCCACGGGCTCGTCGAGCGGGCCGTGGCCGCGGTCCACGCCCGCGGGATCGTCTTCAACGACCTGCATCTGTTCAACATCATGGTGTCCGAGGACGAGTCCTCGGTGGTGCTGCTGGACTTCGAGGCGGCCCAGCCTGCCTCGGAGGGCGGTCGCCAGACCGTCGCCAACCCGGCGTTCGTGGCGCCCGCCGACCGGCGGGGCTTCGATGTGGACCGGTACGCCCTCGCGTGCCTCCGGATCGCGCTGTTCATCCCGCTCACGAGTCTGCTGGCGGTGGACCGGGGCAAGGCCGCGCACCTGGCGGAGGCCGCCGCCGCGCGGTTCCCGCTGCCCCCCGGTTTCCTGGACGAGGCGGTTCGGGAGATCACGCGCGACCCGGCCGGCGGCCGGCCCGGCGGAAGCTCGCGGGCGCCCGACCGTCCGGCGGACCGCTCCCGCTTCCTGCCCGCCGAGCCGGGCGACTGGCCGAACAGCCGTGACTCCATGGTGGACGCGATCCTGGCTTCGGCGACGCCCGAAAGGGAGGATCGTTTCTTCCCCGGGGACATCGCGCAGTTCGCCACGGCCGGCGGGGGCATGACCGTCGGACACGGCACCGCCGGAGTGCTCCACGCTCTGCACGAGAGCGGGGCACCACGGTGCCCCGAAGCCGAGGACAGGCTCCTGCGGCACGCCAAGCAGCCCGACTCCGGCACGCCGCTCGGCTTCTACGACGGGCTCGCCGGTGTCGCGTGGACCCTCGAACGACTCGGGCACACGGCCGCCGCGCTCGAACTGGCCTCACTCGTCGTCGAACAGGACCACGAGGGCCTCGCCCCCGACCTGTACGGAGGGACGGCCGGTGTCGGCCTCGCCCTGGACGCCCTGGCCACCGCCACCGGTGAGAGCGGCCTCCACGCGGCGGCCCTGCGCTGCGCCGAACTGTCCGCCCGCCCGCTCCGGGCACCCGCCCCAACGGGAGCGGCGGGAGCGGCCCGACCGGCGGGAGCGGCGGGAGCGGCGGGCAAGGTGCGCACGGGACTCCTGCACGGCTCCGCCGGACGGGCCCTGCTGTTCGTACGGCTCTACGAACGCACCCGGGACACCGCCCTCCTCGACCTCGCCGCCGAGGCGCTCCACGACGACCTGAGCCGCTGCGTACGCGGTGCCTCCGGGACCCTGCAGGTCGACGAGGGCTGGCGCACGATGCCGTACCTCGGGGCGGGCAGCGTCGGCATCGGCATGGTCATCGACGACTACCTGCTCCACCGGCGCGACGCCGACCTGGACCGGGCGCGCCGCGAGATCGTGCGGGCGGCGCAGGCCACCTTCTACGCCCAGCCGGGTCTCTTCCGGGGCGTCGCCGGGATGGTGCTCCACCTCGCCCGTACGAACGTCGGCGGGCCCGGCACGACACCGGAGGACG
Organism: Streptomyces sp. NPDC088707; assembly: GCF_044752725.1. Lineage (NCBI taxonomy): Bacteria > Bacillati > Actinomycetota > Actinomycetes > Kitasatosporales > Streptomycetaceae > Streptomyces > Streptomyces sp. NPDC088707. The sequence continues at coordinate 50,358 of NZ_JBIVLV010000001.1, forward strand.
TACGCCGCCAGGTCGGTTGCCTGAGCTGGCACGCCATGTCCTACCAGGGCCGTCTCGCCTTCCCCGGCGAGCAGATGATGCGCCTCTCCATGGACCTGTCCACCGGTACGGCGGGCGTCCTGCTCGCTCTCTCCGCGGCCCTGGGCGATCGCCCGGCCCACCTGCCGTTCCTTCCGCCGCTTCCGCGGCCCCACGAACCGGCCCCGTGACGGGGTCGTCCCGCACCACCCGTCCCCTACGAAAGGAAACGATCATGAACCTCTTCGACCTTCAGTCGCTGGAGACCCCCAAGGACGAGGCCATCGGCGACGTCGAGACCGGCAGCCGCGCGAGCCTCCTGCTCTGCGGTGACAGCAGCCTCAGCGTCACGACCTGTAACTGACCCGATCCGGCTTCCCGCACGGCGCCCCGGGCGCCGGTGAGGAGTCACGGGGCCCCGGGAGCGCTGCTCCCGGGGCCCCGGCCGTCGGAGCCGGACACCGGCGGCCCGGCGGGAACGTCGCTCCCGGAGGGGAAGAGAGGGGGTCGGATGGCCTCGCCGACCGGTTCCGACCGGCTGCTCCGCGGCGCCGTACGGCACACGGCGGGCACCACCGCGGCGCTGCTGCTCTGCTCGGTCGCCGGCGCGGCCTGCTCGCTCGCCGTACCCGCGCTCGCCGGCAAGACCCTGGACCTGATGCTGCGTCACCAGCCAGGGGCGGGGACGTGGTTGCGGTGGACGGCAGTGCTGCTCACGGCCGAAGTGCTCCTGGAGACCGGCTCGGTGCTTCTGACGCAGCTCGCCAACGCCCGCGCCACCGCCTGGATCCGGCTGCGCGCCCTGGGCGGTCTCCTCGGCACCGCGCCCCACCGGGCAGCACCCCACTCGGGCGGCGACGTCGCCACCCGGCTGTGCGTCAACGCCACCGACAGCGGCACGGCCCCGGCTGCTCTCGCGACGTCCGTGTCGTCCGTGCTCGTACCGATCGGCGCACTCGTGGCACTGGCGCTCATCCACCCCTGGACCGCCGCCGTCTTCGTGGCCGGTCTGCCCCTGCTCCTGCTGCTGCTCCGCGCGTTCGCCACCCAGTCCTCCGACTCGGTCGGCCACTACCAGCGGGCGCAGGGCGCCGTCGCCGCTCGGCTGACCGAGGCGCTGGGCGGCGCCCGTACCATCGCCGCCGCCGGCACGGCACGGCACGAGGAGGAGCGCGTCCTCGCCCCGCTGCCGGAGATGACACGGCACGGCACCCGCATGTGGCTCGTCCACGGCCGCGCCGTGGCCCGCAGCGGCGTCCTTCTGCCGCTGCTCACCACGGCCGTCGTCGCGGTCGCGGGGGTCGGTCTCGCCGCAGGCGAGGTCAGCGTGGGCGGTCTGCTCGCCGCCTCGCGGTACGCGGCGCTCGCCGCAGGGATCGGAGGCATCGCGGCGCCGCTCGGCACGCTGGTCCGAGCCCGCAGTGCGGGGCGACGCACCGCCGAACTCGCCGACCTGGCGCCGATGCCGCACGGCTCCGCGGTCCTGCCACCCGACGCGCCAGGGAATCTGGAACTGCGGGGCGTGCGGGTGACGCGCGGCGGTGTTCCGCTGATCACCGACGTGACGCTCTCGATCGACGGCGGATCCACCGTCGCCGTCGTGGGCCGCTCCGGAGCGGGCAAGTCGACCCTGGCCGCCGTCGCGGGCCGGCTGACCGACCCCGACGCCGGGAGCGTCCTCCTCGACGGAGTCGATCTGGCGGAACTGTCCCGCTCGGAGCTGCGCGGGGCGACTGCGTACGCCTTCGCGCGTCCCGTCTTCGACGGCGGGGCCACCCCCACGGTCGGCGCCGCGTTGGCCGCCGGGACCGGGCCGGCCCAGAGCCCGGCCACGCCGACGCGCGTCCGGGACGCCGCGACGGCCGCCTGCGCCGACGCCTTCGTCCGACTGCTGCCCCTTGGCTACGACACCCCCGTGGACGACGCCCCGCTCTCCGGCGGCGAGGCCCAACGCCTCGGCCTGGCAAGGGCGTTCATCGGCCGGGGCCGTCTGATGATCCTCGACGACGCGACGTCGAGCCTCGACACGGCCACCGAACGTCAGGTCGAGGCCGCCCTCGCCACGCCGTCACGGGCCTGCACCAGGCTGATCGTGGCCCATCGGGTGTCCACGGCCGCCCGGGCGGACCAGGTCGTCTGGATGGAGGCGGGCCGCGTACGGAGGTCCGGACCGCACAGCCTGCTCTGGGAGGAACCGGAGTACCGCGCGGTGTTCACCGCGGAGGCCCGGCCTGCGGGCACCCCACGCCGGTCGACCGGGCCGGGCGCTCCCCCGGAGACCGCCGGCTCCGGCGCTCCGCCGTCGTCGGCCGTCCCGAGGACGGGAGCGGGCGGGTGACGCCCGCTCCGCGCCCAGGGCGGGCGAATGAACCGACGAAGCCGAAGACGCCTGACGGTCCGGCACCGGCTGCTGCCGCGGGCGAGACGGACTCAGCCCGGCGCGTTGCCCGTCCGACGCCGGCTGCCGCCGCCGGCGGGACGGACTCGGCCCGGCGCGTCGCCCGCCCGGCGTCGGCTGCCGCCGCCGGCGACACGGACCCGGCCCGGCGCGTCACCCGTCCGACACCGGCGGCCGCCGCCGGCGATACGGACTCGGCCCGGCGTGTCTCGGCCTCACTCCGGTCCCTCCTCATGCGCCGCAAAGGCGTCCTGGTGAAGCTGGCGGCCTGGTCGGCCGCCGAATCCGCGCAGACGTTCCTCGGCGGGTTCTGCGTGGCCCGCTCCCTCGACGACGGATTCCTGAGGGGCGCGACGTCGATCGGGCTCCTGTGGCTGGCGGGGGCCGCCGTGGCCATCCTGTTCGGCGCTCCCGTCGTCCGGGGCGTCTTCGCCCAGCTCCCCCAGCTCACGGAACCGCTGCGCGACCAGCTCGTTCGGGGTTCGGTGGTACGCGCTCTGCGCACCGCCACGGCCACCGCCACGGGCGGGGGTGTGGACGCCACCGCGGTGTCCCGGCTGACGAGTCAGACCGAGATCGCGCGGGACAGCTTCGCCGGACTGGTGCTCGCCACCCGCTCTTTCGTCTTCGTGGGCGTGGGGGCCCTCGTCGGCCTGCTGTCGCTCGCGCCGCAGTTCCTCCTCGTCGTGCTTCCCCCTCTGGTCCTGGGCCTCGCCCTGTTCACGGCCTCCCTGCGGCCCATGGCGCGGGCCCAGCATCGGTACCTCGACGCGGACGAGGCCGTCGGCCGGCGCGCCGAGCTCACCCGCACCGCTCTGCGGGACACCGTGGCCTGCGGCGCCCAGGAGGCGACCGCCGAGCAGAACCGCCGTGCCGTCGACGAGGCGGCCGCCGCCCAGCGCGCCCTGGCCCGCTGGGCGTCCGTCCGTACGTTCGCGGTGGCGACGGCCGGACAGCTGCCGGTCCTCCTGCTGCTCGCCGCGGCGCCGTGGCTTCTCCGCCAGGGCGTCACGGCCGGGGCCGTGGTGGGCGCGCTCACCTACGTCCTCCAGTCACTGCTCCCCGCGCTGCACACACTGATGACCGTCCTGGGCGCCGCGGGCGCGCGGCTTTTCGTCGTCCTCGACCGGCTCACCCAGCCGCTGCCCCCGGCCCCTCCCCCGGCCGCCGCCCCGCCCGGCCCGCGCCGTACGGGCCCGACGGACACGGCGCTGGAGCTGCGCCACATACGCGCCGCGTACGGCCCCGGGGCCCGCCCCGTACTGGACGCGCTGGAACTGACCGTCGAGCAGGGTGAGCACATCGCCGTGGTCGGCCCGAGCGGCATCGGCAAGTCGACCCTGCTGCACGTCGCGGCGGGCATGCTCACCCCCGATCGGGGCGACGTACGGCTCTTCGGCCGCGCCGTCGCCGCCTGCCCGCCTTCGGAGCTCACCGCCCTGCGCGTGCTGATCCCCCAGGAGGCGTACGTCTTCACGGGCACCCTGCGGGACAACCTGCGGTACCTGCGGCCGGGCGCCGATCGGTCCGCCGTCGACCGGACCGTGGACGCGCTCGCCCTGGAACCCCTCGTCGACCGGGTGGGCGGGCTCGACCGTACGCTGGCGCCCGACGCCCTGTCCCTCGGCGAACGCCAGCTGATCGCGCTGGGGCGCGCCCATCTGGCCCCCGCCCCGCTGCTGCTGCTCGACGAGGCGACCTGCCATCTGGACCCCGTCGCGGAGGCCACGGCCGAGCTGGCTCTGAGCGCGCGGCCGGGAACCCTGGTCGTGGTCGCCCACCGGTTGTCGTCGGCACTCCGAGCCGACAGGATCCTCGTCCTCGACGGCACCCGGGCCCACTACGGAACGCACGACGAGCTGCTCGCGCGTTCCGCTCTCTACCGCGATCTGGTGGGGCACTGGAGCCAGGTCCAGGGGTGAGCGGACCGTGCGCCCGCCAGGACGCCGCGGGGCGGTGCTCAGGTCCACCCGGCGCCCTGGGCGATCCGGATGGCGTCCACGCGGTTCCGTGCGCCGACCTTGCGGATGACGCTCGCCATGTAGTTGCGGACGGTGCCCTTGGTCAGGAACAGCGTCGCGGCGATCTCGGCGACCGGCGCTCCGTCGGCGGCCAGCGAGAGGACGCTCAGCTCACGCCGGGTCAGAGGCATCTCCGCGGCCTGGAGGAACCCGAGGGCGAGCGTGTCGTCGATGAAGCGCTCCCCGTTGGCCAGACGGCGCACGGCCTCCAGTAATCGACCCTTCGGGGCGTTCTGGTCGACGAAGCCGGCCGCCCCTGCGGCATGGGCCCGTCGCAGCACCCCCGGCCGCTGCCCGGGGACGAGGGCCAACAGGGCGGGACGGCCACCCGAGTCCTCCCCCGAAGGCGGTGCGACAGCGGCCACGGGCCGCACCGCCGAGGGCGGCAGACACTCGGCGTCCGCCACGTACACATCGGGTTCGGACACCCCCGTCTCCTGGCCGTGCGGCCATCGGGGCAGCGAGGAGACCACCGTGACCCCGCCCGATCTCAGCAGTTCGACCAGCGCGGTCCGCAGGAGCTGCGCCTCGTAGACCACCGTCACTCGTATCATTCCCACCCCTTCGGTCCTCCGTCGTGCCAGGGGTGCACGACGCGAAAAGCCACCCCACCCCTCTGCCCTTGCCGCGCCGGGCGGAACACAGCATCGGGTGCACGGGGGGCGCACTCCGGAGCGCCTCGGCCGGATCCGGTTCGTCCCTTCGACGGCGAAGCAGGCCCACGGCGTGTGATGCCGGCCGGGCCGAACCAGGAATGTCCAGATCGAACCCGTACGGCGCACGGGGACGGGAGTGCGCCCCTCGGGGCAGCGCACCGGAAGCGGGTCCCACAGCGGGCCTTCCGGGTGCGGGAAGCCGTGGCAACGGTCCTCCAGGACCCGGGTGCACTCCGCTCCAGTCGACGTTCATGCCTCGATGCCGGAGTGGTGCTTGCCCTGCCGATTCACCGTGCCATGGCGAACTTGCGCATGGGGGTGCGGTTCAGGGGCACACGGACCCTGGAGCGGAGGGCGTGGCCGCTCCTTCCGGGCCTGCGGTCTCCCCCGTCCGCACAGGCCCGGGCATGGTGGAGACCGGTCCGCACCCGCCGTGGTGCGGGCCGGTCATCGTGTGTCCACCCATGCGACCTCGCCCGGGGATGCCGTGGTCACGGCCGGGACGCGGCGCGCGGGTGGCGGTCAGGTCGTCGAGCAGGCTGCTGGGCGAGAACGTGGGCACGAAGTGGACCCGGCCCGGGGAGCGGTGCGGCGGACCCGGAGCGGGGGCGGTGTGGAACAAGTGGGGTGGATGCGAGTGAGTGAGCACTGGATGGTGTCGGCCTTGTGCCGGACGGCACAGGCGGATGAGCTGTTCGTCGAGGGGGCGGCGCAGAGCCGGGCGAAGACGCTGTGCACCGGGTGCCCTGTCAGGGCCGAGTGCCTGGCTCATGCCTTGGACAGCCGGATCGAACACGGCATCTGGGGCGGAATGACAGAACGCGAGAGACGCGCCCTTCTGAAGCGCCGGCCCCTGGTGCGGTCCTGGAGCCGGCTGCTGGAAGCCGCGCGGCGTGAGCACGAGGCGGGAGCGTCGTCCGTGAAGCGTGGTGCCGCCTGATCGACTTCTCCAGGGGGCGTCCGGCGGTTCCGGGCCGGACGCCCCCTGGCGGGTTCGCTCAGATCTGGTAGCGCCCCGGGGCGAAGAGGTGCAGATGCTCCGCCACCCACTCCGATGTCCTCTCCAGGCCTTCTTCCAGGCCGACTTCCGGCTCCCATCCCGCCCATGTGCGGGCCCGGGTGTTGTCCGAGAGCAGCCGCTGCACCTCGCTACCGGAGGGCCGCAGCCGGGCCGGGTCCACGACGATCTCGGCGTCCCGGCCGGAAGCGGTGATGAGGGCCTTCGCAAGGTCTCCGATCGAGATCTCGCGTCCGGTACCGAGGTTGACGCTCTCCCCCAGTGCCCGGTCGCAGCCCGCCAGTGCCAGGAACCCGGCCGCGGTGTCGGTGACGTACGTGAAGTCGCGGGTCGGGGTGAGCGAGCCGAGGCGTATCTCCCGTGCTCCGGCGTGCAGTTGGGCGAGAATCGTGGGGATCACGGCGCGGGCCGACTGACGGGGCCCGTAGGTGTTGAAGGGCCGTACGACGGTCACGGGCAGCTCGTACGCGTGCCAGTGGGACAGGGCCATCATGTCCGCGCCGATCTTCGACGCGGAGTAGGGCGACTGCGGCTGGAGGGGATGGTCTTCGCCGATCGGGGCTGTGAGCGCGGTCCCGTACACCTCGCTGGTGGAGGTGTGCAGGAGGCGTCGGACCGAATGGCGGCGGCATGCCTCGGCGATGTTCTCGGTGCCGACGACGTTCGTGCGGACGTAGGCGCCCGGGGAGTCGTAGCTGTAGGGGATGCCGATGAGCGCGGCGAGGTGGAAGACGGTGTCGCAGCCCTCGACCGCGTCCATGACCCGGCCTGCGTCGCCGACATCTCCGGCGATGAACTCGACCGGGCCGTTCGGGTCGTCGAGGTAGCGGGCGAGGTGGCCCTTGTCGGCGTACGGCTTGTAGTGGACGAAGGCCTTGACTCGCGCGCCGCGGTGGACGAGAAGGTCGACGAGTGTGGAGCCGATGAAGCCCTCGGCTCCGGTGACCAGGACGGTGCGGCCGGTCCAGTCGATGGTCGTGGCTGTCATGGGGTGAGCTCCTTTGTGGTGGTGGGCTGTCCGGCGAGGCGGATGACCGTCTCTGCCAGCAGGTCGGCAGCGCGGGCGTGGTTTCCCGGGTCCGCTGCGCGCCCCATCACGGCGAGCCGGGAGGGGTGGGCGAGAAGCGGGTCGATCAGTTCGGCGAGCCGGCCGGAGGTGGTCTCGGCGTCGGGAAGGAGGTGGGCGGCGCCCGTGTCCGAGAGGACCCGGGCGTTGTGCGTCTGGTGGTCGCCGGGAGCGTGCGGGTACGGCACGAGGACGGCGGGCACCCCGGTCGTGGCGAGCTCGGCGATCGTGGCTGAGCCCGCGCGGCAGACCACCAGGTCGGCGACCGCGTAGGCGAGGTCCATGCGGTCGAGGTAGGGCACCGCCTGGGCGACGGGCCCCGCCCCCGCTTCGATGAGCTCACGGCGTGCCTGTGCGAGTGCGGCCGGCCCGGTCTTGATCAGGAGGTGGACATCCCTGCGGCCCCGCCAGCGGGCCGCGAGGCCCACGGCGGCGGCGGTGAGGCGGGCCGCGCCGAGGCTGCCGCCGTTGAAGAGGACGACCCGTGCGCCCGGGGGTACCGCGAAGGCGCGCCGTGCCTCCTCGCGCAGGGCCGGCCGGTCCAGGGCGGCCAGGGACGCGGCGATCGGCATGCCGACGGTCTGCGCCCGCTCGCCGCCCGACAGGTGGGCGCGGCTGCCGTCGAAGGCGACGGTGAGGTGTGGCGTGAGGCGGGCGGCGAACTGGTTGGCCCGGCCCGGGACCGCGTTGGACTCGTGGATCACGCTGGGCAGCCCGGCCAGCTTCGCCCCGACGATCGCCGGGGCGCTGGGGTAGCCGCCCATCCCGACGACGATGTGCGCTTTCTGGGTGCGCAGCACCTGGCGGGCCTGGGCCCCGGAGCGCAGGAGCGCAGCCGGGAGGAGGAAGCGTTTCGCGCCGAGCGCGGGGTCGAAGGGGATCATGTCGACGGTGTGCAGCCGGTATCCGGCCGCCGGGATCAGGGTCGTCTCCAGACCGCGTTCGGTGCCGATGAAGGAGATGACCGTCGCGGGGTCGGCGCGGCGCAGGGCCTCGGCCAGGGCGAGACCGGGGTAGATATGGCCGCCGGTGCCGCCCGCACCGATCACGACGGAGAGTGGTGTGCGCATGGCCGCCACTCTCACGAAGCAGGTTAAGAGGGTTCTAAGAGTCCGGTTTGGCAGGCTTCACGCTATGAACGGCATGAGCGGCATGAGCCATACGAAGGGCATGAGCCCTGGCGGCGGGAGTGGCACGGGCGACGGGAGGGGCGCGGGCGGCACGGGCGGCGCGAGTGGCACGGGCGGCGCGAGTGGCACGGGCGGCGCGGGCGACGGGAGTGGCACGGGCGGCGCGGGTGGCGCGGGCGGTCTGCGGAGTACTGGCAGGATCCTGGTGGCCGAGGACGACCCGGACGTGCGGGCCGCCGTCGAGGACGGGCTGAGCATGGAGGGGTATGAGGTCCGGAGTGTCGGCGACGGCCTGGCGGCGCTGTCGGCGGTGGCTGCCTGGCAGCCGGACGCGCTGGTCCTGGACGTGATGATGCCGGTGCTGGACGGGCTTGCGGTCTGCCGGAGGCTGCGGGCGGTGGAGGACCGCACGCCGGTGCTGGTGCTGACCGCGCTGTCGTCGGTGAGCGAGCGGGTGGACGGGCTGGAGGCCGGCGCCGACGACTACCTGGTGAAGCCGTTCGCCCTGGACGAGCTGGTGGCGCGCGTGCGGGCGTTGCTGCGGCGGGCCGCGCCGCCCGCCCCGGGCTCGGACCTGGCGTTCGTGGACCTGACGCTGGACCCCGTGACGCGCACCGGGCGGCGGGGCGGCCGCCCGCTGGAGTTCTCCCGCACCGAAGCCGCCCTTCTGGAGCTCCTGCTGCGCCACCCGGGCCAGGTCCTGCCGCGCGAGGTGATCCTGCAGCGGGTCTGGGGCCAGGACTTCGGGCCCGACTCCAACTCACTCGCGGTATACGTGGGATACCTGCGGCGGAAACTGGAAGCGGGCGGCGAGCCGCGCCTCGTCCACACCGTGCACGGAATCGGCTACCGGCTGGATGTGGCATGAGCGGGGTACGCAGACTGGGCGCCCGCTGGCGGCGCAGGCGACCGCTCCGTACCCGCCTGGCGCTCGCGACCTCGGCAGCGGTGGCGCTGGTCGCGGTCGGGGTGTGCACGGCGGCGTTCTTCGTCATCCGCTACGAACTGCTGCACCAGCTCGACCTGTCCCTCACCCAGTCCGCGACGCGTGTCATCCAGGCCAACCGGGGCGAGGGCCCGCAGATCCTGGCGGGCGAGTGCCGCTACCTCTCCGCGCCCGCGTGCGCCCAGATCGTCCCCGCCGACCCGGCAGCGGACCCCGACGAACCCTACCTGCTGCCCGTCTCCACCCCCGTACGCGATGTCGCGGCGGGCGAACAGGCCCCGTACTACAGCAACGTCGAACGCTTCGGGCAGCCACTACGGATGCTGACCACCCCGTTCGGAAACGGGCAGGCGCTCCAGGTGGCGCTGCGGGCGGACCCGGTGGACAAGGGCGTGCGGCAGGCAGCCGTGCTGCTCGCGGCGGTCGGCGCAACGGGGGTGCTGCTGGCCGGTCTGCTCGGATACGCCGTCTCCCGCGCGGGCCTGGACCCGGTCGCCCGGCTGACCGCGGCCGCCGAACGGATCGCAGCGACCCGCGACCCACGCCACCGCATCGAGCTCCCGCCCGGCCCGCCGGGCCGGCAGGACGAGGTGACCCGGCTGGCAGCCACCTTCAACACCATGCTCGGCGAACTGGAGCAGTCGGTGACCTCCCAGCGCCGACTGGTCGCAGACGCCTCCCACGAACTACGGACCCCGCTGACCGCGCTACGCACCAACGCGGAGCTCCTGGCCCGCGGCGACCGGCTGACCCCCACCCAACGCGATCGAGCCGCGGGGGCGCTGGAGCGGGGCATCCGGGAAGTGACCGGGCTCGTCAACGACCTGATCGAGCTCGCCCGAGACGAAGAACCGCTACCGCTCCTGGAGGACGTGCGGATCGCCGAGATGGCCGAGCATGTGGTGGGCACCGCCCGGACACACTGGCCGCAGACCCCTTTCCTCCTGGAGGTCGAGGCGGGCGCGGCAGACGCGGTCCGGCCGGGAGTCCCGGCACGGCTCGCCCGGCTGCTGACGAACCTGCTGGACAACGCAGCCAAGTTCAGCCCGCCGGGCACCCCGGTCGAGGTGACGCTGAGCAAGTACGGGAGCGGGAGCAGCACGGGCGGGAGCAGGAGCAGCGCCGGCGGGCTCAGGCTGACGGTCCGGGACCACGGCCCGGGAATCCCCGCCGCCGACCTCCCCCATGTCTTCGACCGCTTCTACCGCGCCGAAACCGCGCGCGCCCTGCCCGGCTCCGGCCTGGGCCTGGCCATGGCCCGGCAGATCGCCCACGCGCACGGAGCAGAGCTCACGGCGGGGGCGGCGCCGGGCGGCGGGGCACTGTTCACACTGACGTTCGCCCCAGAGAACCCACCCGGTAGCGGCAGGACGTGACCGACAGCTCAGAAGGGGGCAGACCACCCCTCCCGAAGGCCCCCTGAGTGGCGGGAGGCCGTACCAGGAAGGCAGGCCGGTACCCGGCACGGTCCGTGCCGGCGACGGCGCGACGCTCCAGGCGATGCCTGACTACGGGCTTGCGCGATCTCACCGCAATGGCTGCTGACCGCCCCCGGCGCGGGAGATCGCGGGGAAGTCCACGGCCGTCTCGACGTAGTACTCACGGATCAGCGGACCGAAGCCGTTCGGGTCGTTGCCGAGGACCATCAGCTTGATCTGCGCGATGGCGTCCGCGTGCGTCAGAGCGGACACCTTCGTGACGGTGTCGCCGACGGTCTTCCTGTCGTCCAACCGACCCGACCGGCAAGTGGCCGAAGACGCCCTCGTGGAAGACGATCGGCCACACCACCCTCGACGTCGTGGGCATGGTCCCGGTCGTCGGCAAGGTCGGCGACCTGGCCAACGCGGGCTGGTACCGGCGGAGGGCGACTACGTCAACGCCGGCCTCTCCGCCGCCTCGGCCATCCCGGGCGCGGGTTACGCGGCGAACGCCGCCAAGTACGGCAACAAGGCACTCGACGCCGCACAGGCCGCCAAGACCGCCAAGGCTGCCAGCGACGCCGCCGATGCGGCAACGACGGCCAAAGCAGCCGACACCGCACCCGTACCGAAGGCGGCAGACAGCCCTCCCGCGCCAAAGCCGGCCGACAGCGGCCCCGCCCCCAAAGCCGCCGACAACGGATCGAGCGGATGCGGCACCGGCAACAGCTTCACGCCGGACACCTTGGTCATGATGGCCGACGGCAACCACAAGGCCATCGAAACAGGTGCGCGTCGGAGGCAAGGTCACCGCCACCGACCCGGTGACCGGCGAAACCGGGCCGCGCACGGTCACTGCGCTCATCACAGGCGCGCGCGATGGCGATGACCTCGCGCGGCGGGGGTGCCCTCCTCCGTGAGGCGGTAGTACGCCGTGCGCGTCCGTCCACGATCTCCTCCGCGCCGGCAGCGACGAGGCCGGCGCGTTCCAGCCGTTCCAGCGCGCCGTAGAGGGTGCCGACCGCGATCCGGAGTCGTCCGCCGGTGTTCGACCCTGCCTGGCCGACGTGCGCCAGGCGGGGGGCCGAGCCATGGCGTCCTGACCTCCCGGCCGCCTGGCCGGGTTCCACGGGGGTATGCGGACGCGCTGCAGCGGGGACTAGGGATGTATGCAGACATTTCTCCCGTATGAGGGTTTCACCGACTCCGCGGTTGTCCTGGACCCGAGGCGTCTGGGTAAGCAGCGCGTCGAGGCACTGCAGGTGTTCCGGGGGCTGACCGTGCCGACGTACGGGTGGCGCCGGCACCCGGCGGTGCGGATGTGGGCCGGATACGAGGAGGCCCTGGTGCGGTACGGCCTGGACGTCTGCGGCGTCTGGACTGCCGAGGGCCGTGCCGACACCTGCGCCGTCACCCTCATGAACGACTACCGTGCCTGGCGCCCTTCGGCCGAGGTGCGCGAGCAGAGCGGGCTCGCGGCGGCGGGTGAGCTGCCGCCCTGGCTCGGCGCGTCCGCGTTCCATCGCAGCCACCAGTCGGCGCTGCTGCGGAAGGATCCCGCGTACTACGGCTCCCACTTCCCCGACGTGCCGGACGACCTTCCCTACCTCTGGCCGGCTTCCGACCGGGAAGGCAGCCACACCGGGTGACGGCCGACAGGGCGTAGGTCCGCTGCGCCTGTGCATCGCACGCCGCCCGTACGGCCGTGCCCACCGGCCGAAGGTCGAGGACCGGCGGGCCGCATGACGCTCGTGCGCGGCACCAAGACCGGCCGAGGCCCCGACAACGAGCCGCCGCCGGTCGCCTATGCCGTGCCCTGGGAGGGGGAGCCCAGGCCGTGATCGAGAGAGCCACGCGCGACGTCGACCGGCAGCCGGCGGCTGCGGGACTCGATGCCGTCCTGGGCGCGCCCCCGCCGCCGCGGCCGGATGCCAGAGCACCCGGCCGCGGCGGTGAGAAGGGCCCTACAGGGACGCTGGGAAACGTTCCCAGACGCGATGGTTCGACAGCAGCTCCTTGAGCTGGGGCACGGCTTCCGCCCCGTCCGTCAGGATGACGCCGGGTTCTCCCGCCTCGATACCCGCGGCCTCGAAGAGCGTCTCGGCGCCTGCACAGCCCACGAGGGCCTTTCCGTGCCGGTACGCCTCGGTCAGCAGCGTCAGAACCCGGGGGTCGCCGACGGAGGGGCCGGGGGCCCCGGCCTTGGCGTCGCGGGCGCCGTAGGCGTCAGCCCCTGCCTGCGGGGCTCCGAAGAAGACGAGGGCGTCGAATTCGACGGAGCGGGCGGTGGCGAAGGTGCGCTGCACGGTGACCGGGTCGCCGTCCGTGGCCAGCACTCCGCCGACCGCGGCCACGACCAGCGGCACCATGCCGGAGTCCAGCACGGCCTCGCGGACCGCGCGCACGCCGGCGGTGTCGACGGCCTGGTCCGTGACGATGCCGATGACGCGTCCGTCCAGCGGCCAGGCGGCGCCGACCTGCGACAGACGGGGGCTGGGGGTGGCGTCGGCGAGGGGTTCGGTGGCGGCGGGCACCGGCAGGCCCAGTCCGGCGGCGACCTGTGCACACAGTTCACCGTCGATGTTGGCGAGCACAGCGAGGTTGCGTTCCTTGATCGCCTGCTCGTAGCACTTGCTCAGCTCGAAGGTGTAGGCGGCGACGATGTGCTCGCGCTCGACCGGGCTCATGCTCAGCCAGAACAGGCGAGGCTGAGAGAAGTGGTCGTCGTACGACGCGGGGGCCTCTCGGACCTTGCGTCCGGCCGGTACCTCCACCGGTACCTCGATGAACGCCCCGGTGTCGGCGCCGGCGAAGAAGGGACAGCCTCCGTCGAGGCTGTTCGGCTTGTACGGGGCCACCCCGCGGTGCACGGCCGTCTGGTGGAAGCCGTCCCTGAGCATGTCGTTGACCGGCGCGTGCGTCCGGTTGATCGGGATCTGCGGGAAGTTGGGGCCGCCGAGCCGGGTGAGCTGCGTGTCCAGGTACGAGAAGTTCCGCCCTGCCAGCAGCGGATCGTCTGTCGCATCGATGCCAGGGACGAGGTGGCCGACATGAAAGGCGACCTGCTCAACCTCAGCGAAGAAGTTCGACGGGTTCGCGTTCAGGGTCAGCAGCCCGACCGGCTTCACCGGGGCGAGTTCCTCCGGGACGATCTTCGTCGCGTCGAGAAGGTCGATGCCCTCGAACATCTGGTCGTCGGTGTCGGGGAACGTCTGGATGCCCAGCTCCCACTGCGGGAAGGCACCGGACTCGATGGCGTCGAAGAGGTCCCGGCGGTGGAAGTCGGGATCCACCCCGGCCAGGATCTGCGCCTCCTCCCAGACGAGGGAGTGAACGCCCAGCTTGGGCTTCCAGTGGAACTTCACCAGCGTCGTGGCGCCCTCGGCGTTGACGAGGCGGAAGGTGTGGACGCCGAAGCCCTCCATCATGCGGTAGGAGCGGGGGATGCCCCGGTCGGACATGTTCCACAAGGTGTGGTGGGTGGCTTCGGTATGCAGGGATACGAAGTCCCAGAACGTGTCGTGCGCGGACTGGGCCTGTGGGATCTCGCGGTCCGGGTGCGGCTTGCCGGCGTGGATGATGTCGGGGAACTTGATCGCGTCCTGGATGAAGAACACCGGGATGTTGTTCCCGACCAGGTCGAAGACGCCTTCCTCGGTGTAGAACTTCGTCGCGAAGCCCCGGGTGTCACGGACGGTGTCGGCGGAGCCGCGCGAACCGAGGACGGTGGAGAAGCGGACGAACACCGGCGTCTCGACGTCCCGGGCGAGGAACGCGGCCTTGCTGACCGACTGCGCCGTCCCGTAGGACTGGAAGGTGCCGTGGGCGGCCGAACCGCGCGCGTGGACCACGCGCTCCGGGATTCGTTCGTGGTCGAAGTGCATGAGCTTCTCGCGCAGGTGGTGGTCCTGCAGCAGCACCGGGCCGCGCGGCCCGGCCTTCAGAGAATGGTCGGTGTCGGGCAGCCGGGCGCCCTGCGCGGTCGTCAGGTACGCGCCGCTCTGCGCCATGCGCGCCTGGTCCGCGCCGGTCGGCTGCCCCGTCGGACTGACCGTCTCCGGCCCGCTCTGGTCCGCCTTCGGCGGCAACGGCTCGGCCGGCGTCGTCGGCTCGACGAGCTGCGGGGAGACGGGGGCGGGCTTGCCGGGGATCCCCTCCTCGGGGCCGCCCGCCGGTTCGCCGTGCACCGCGCCGGCGAGTTTGTCGACGGCGGCCTTCACCGGATTCTTCTCGGACATCACCACTCCAGACGCATGGGGCTCTCGGTGCTTCACGTGTGACCAGAGCGGCACCTACCGAAACCCCCGCCAGTCCGGCCCCACGCACCCTCGGGCCCGCACCAGCCACCACCACGAACCCGTCGGACCTGCCAAGAAAGCGGAAACGGACCTGGGAAGCCGACACCGCCACAGGGCAGCGATACGCCCACCCAGACAGGGCCGAATGCCCCAACCCGTAACCGCAACAGGCAGGCCGCCGGACAACACCGGGGTGGCATCGAGAGTCGTGGGGCGCGCAGACCGATCACGGCCGTGAAGGTCGCGGCCGGCCCCTGCCGGGCACGGACAGGAGCTCGGCATCGACGGGGCGTGCCCCCGCCTGGGAGCCCGCCGGTCATACCCGCTCGTGCCCGCTCGGCCGGCGCGCACGAGGTGACCGAGTGGCTATCGGTGTGTTCCTCACAGACTCGTCCACGCGCACGCCTCCTCATCCTCGGTGGACGGCGGGTGGAAGGGCCACCGCGATCCAGATCGGCTGATCCGAGCACATGCACCGTGACGGTGGGACCGGCGTCGCCCACCGCGTGCATCCGGTGATGGAAGTTCTCGACGAAGCAGGACCCCTGGCCGGCTCCCACCTCTTCGGGGTGCGGGGCACAGCTGAGACGGGCGCGCTCGTGCGCGAGAGCTCCCCGCGCCACGAAGACAGCACCTCGTACTCCTTCGTGGTCCAGGTAGGCGGCACCCGGCGGCATACTGCTCCAGCTGAGTGCCCAGACACTGACATCCCCCGCACGGAACAGCCCGATCGTCAGGTGCTCCCCAGCCGAATCGGCCAACCGCATGCGCCAGCGCGGATAGTCCCGGCCCAACGTTTCTCTGCCAGCGCCTGCCCGTGCCGTGCCCGTTTCACTGCCGTGGTCCAGCGGGAGCCCGGGATTGTCCTGCGCGCGCGGGGCATCCATCTCCCCGGCCCGCCAGACCGCGAAGGTGCGTGTGCGCCGGAGCGTTGCCGGCGCCGGGGCACCGGAAGGGTCCGCCTCCGTGGGAAGCGGACCCTTCTTCCTGCGGAGTGTTCAGCGTTCGTCGCGCTTGCCCCGCAGGGCGTCCTTGGCGTCGGACGCGGCTTCCTTCGCCTTGCCCTCAACCTGGTCCATCTTTCCTTCGGCCTTCATCCGGTCGTTCCCGGTCGCCTTGCCGACCGCTTCCTTCGCCTTGCCCTTGATCTTGTCCGTACGGCCCTTGTCAGCCATGACCTGTCCTTCTGAGTGAGGAATTGGAGACGTTGACAAACTAGGACAAATGGCGATGCCTCGCCTCTCTGGTGCGCCGCCAGGCGTACTTTCTCCCCCTGCGCGCCTCCACGCGGCCGGGACGGGCTGGAGAAGGTCGCCGCCTCCCTCAGCGTGCGGCAGGCCCGTCCTCTCGCGCCTACGGCGGCGGGCGCCTGGCTTCTGGCCGGTACTGCAGCCGGGCTGTTTCGGATGGTGTGGCCGCGCTGTTTGGAGTGGCTGTGGCCGGCTTGGGGATGTCTGGGCCGTCGCCAGTGTGACCAGCGCAGGATGTGGCGCGAAAGGGGCGCCGATCGTCGCGGGGAGTGCTCGCGTTCCTCGTCCCGTGGTGCGGACAAGGCCCGGACCAGCGGCTTCTCCGAGCAGCGGCTAGCATCCCGTACGTCCAGGACCGCCGTACGGTCTTCCTCGGGCTGTCTGCCGTACCTCCGAGCATGGGGAAGCTTGTGTCCGATCCGTTGGCCGGCGATCCGCGTACCGCCGCAGTCGCCGCGGGCGAGGGCATCACCCTCTCCGACAGCCACAAGAAGGTCCTGCTGCAGGAGCTCGGGGTGGGTGAGGTCGTCCGGTCCGTCTATCACGACGGTTGGGGCTACGCCGTGCTCACCAGGAAGGGCCTCCTCCTCTTCCGGAACCTCCTGGCGCCGAAGGTGACCCGCGTGCCCGGGCCACCGGTGATCCTGCGGGGCTCGTACGGCATGTTCGACTCCGTCGACGTCCTGGTGGACGGGAAACCGCACAAGCTGCACGGCTCGAAGCTCGACCCGAAGGGCGAGCTCCTCGAAGCGGCGGGAAGGCTCCTGGCGCCGGACTCGCCCCTGCGTCCCGGCGGCGGGAAGCGGACGTCCACGTGGATACGGCGGCACCCGGTGTCGGTATCCGTCGGGGTCGCCGCGGTGCTGGTCGCGGGGCTGAGCGGGCCCGGGCAGCCGAATGCCGTGGCGAGGGGCGGATCGGACCACCCGCGAACCGTACCCGACGTCCGCGGCGCCGCCCTGGCCACGGCCGCTGCGACGGCACGCCGCGGGTCGTGGTGGGTGACGGCTGCCGACGCCTCGTCCGCGTACCGGCCGGTGACCGCCCCACGGGCCGACTGGCGCGTCTGCTTCCAGAGCCCCTCCCCCGGTGAGCCGACCCGCCCGAACACCAGGACGCTGGCGTTGTACGCGGTCCCGGAGGCGGAGCCGTGCCCTTCGGAACTGGACGGGGCCCGGCGTGTGATGATGCCGGACCTCGTCGGCGAGCGGTTCGACGCCGCGTCGCGGGTGCTCGCGGCGCTCGACCTCGACCGTGTGACGCGCTTCCACGCGCACACGGGTCAGCGACTGGACGGCCGGCGTCAGAATCTGGCGGACTGGCAGGTGTGCCGGCAGCAGCCGGAGGCGGACATCGAGGTGCCCGTCACGACGCAGGTCGACGTGTGGCTCCTTGGTCCGGGAGTCTCCTGCACCGCGCCGAGCCCGACCCCCAAGCCGAAGCCCGAGCCGAAGCCCGATTCCGCGTCGGGGGCTCAGGGGAATGCCACTCCCCCACCTCGTACACGGCCGACTCGCGACTCCGGCTCGCACGGTGGTACGTCGGCGGGACGCAGCGGTGACGGGACACGGGACGGCGCACCTTCCGGTGGCTCCGGTTCCTCTGGGAGCTCTGGGGACTCTGGGAGCTCCGGTTCCTCTGGGAGCTCTGGCGGAACGAGCGGGGCAAGTGGTGGATCCGGCAGTGGATCCGGCGTCCGCTTCGGCCAGTTCTGTTCCCCAGTGGGCGCCACGGCGACGACTTCCGACGGGCGTCCGGCGAGGTGCTTCATGGGCAAGGACGGCGCGGCCCGCTGGGGATACCACTCCGGCTGAGGGCTGCCGCCCGATCTCCTGTCAGATCACCGTTCCTGGTGCCTTTCGGGTCGGCGGACGGTGTGAGGGAGTGTGCGTGGAGCACGCCCATTCAGAGCTGGTCCACCTGTGCGGCGGCCTCCTCCAGGTCGGCGACGGTCCCCGACATGATCGTCCGTACGTGCCTGGTGATGTGCTGGACGGGCCAGTCCCACCAGGCCACGTTGAGCAGCCGGGCGATGTCCGCGGCGTCGTAGCGGGTGCGGATGAGCCGGGCGGGGCTGCCGCGGACGATGCCGTAGTCGGGGACGTCGCCGGTGACCACGGCGCCGGCGGCGATGATCGCGCCGTGACCGATGCGCACACCGGGCATGACCATGGAGCCGTAGCCGAACCACACGTCGTTGCCGACAACCGTGTCACCCCGGCTGGGGAGGCCCGTGATCAGGTCGAAGTGCTCCGCCCAGGAGCCTCCCATGGTGGGGAACGGAAAGGTGGAAGGACCGTCCATGCGGTGGTTGGCACCGTTCATGATGAACCGGGTGCCCGTTCCCAGCGCGCAATACCTGCCGATGACGAGGCGCTCCGGACCGTAGTGGTAGAGAACGTTGCGCGTCTCGAACGCGGTCGGGTCGTCCGGATCGTCGTAGTACGAGAAGTCACCGACCTCGATCAGCGGCGAGGTCACCAACGGCTTGAGCAGCACCACACGCGGGTGCTCGGGCATCGGGTGGAGCACGGTGGGGTCGGCGGGGACGGGAGGCATCGTGACAGCGGTTCCTCTCTGGTGGACTCGAACGTCATCCTGGTGTGTGGTGGAACGTGGCCTGGTGTACGGGCTTCCTGCGGGACACCTCCCGGCGAGGCGGTCGTCGTTGTCAACGGCTCTTCGCGGACGGCTTCTTCGAGGTGGTGGCCGCACCGGCACCGGGGATGGCGGAACGTTGCGTCACGGCGGAGTCTTCCGCGGGTCGGGACCTCCCCAGCCAAAGGCCGGTGAACACCGCGGTGACCAGGGTGAGGACGCCGGCCGCGACGAAGGCGCTGTCGAGGCCGGCCGATTCCGCTGAATCCTGCCCACAGCCCGATCGCCTTGATCCGCTCCTGCGGCGCGGGATGGGCGGCGACGAGCAGGGCGAGCGAGGCAGGGCTCAGCGCCGCGGCACCGATGCCCTGCAGCACCCGGCCGGCGACCAGCCAGCCGAGCGAGGGCGCGAGGCTGCACAGCAGCGACGCGGCGGTGAACACCAGCACGCCGGTCAAGTACACCCGCTTGCGTCCGAACCGGTCGGCGAAGACACCGCCGGACAGCAGCAGCATGGCGACCAGCAGCACGTACGCGTCGACGATCCATTGCAGACCGGTCAGCTCGGTGTGGAGCCGGTGCTGCATATCGGGCAGCGCCGCTCCGACGATCGTGTTGTCGAGCAGAACCATGAACTGGCCCAGACAGGTCACCGCGAGCAGCACGACCCGGTTCCGGCGGCTGTCTGCGGCCGCATGCGATGCAGCGATGGGGTCCCCCTCGGTTGTCGGTTGCGCTGGGCGCGGTCGACGCGGTCACCGGTGCACCCCGGGACAGCTAACGCAGGAGTCGACTGCTTTAGTGACTGTAGAGAGGTCGGGCGCACAAACGCAAGCGATGACTGCGTTAAGGTGGTGGCATGAACGAGGGACAGCGACCCCGGCGGCCCGGCGGGCGGAGCGCCCGCGTCGGCACGCAGGTGCACCAGGCCGTGACCGACCTGATCCGTGAGCGCGGCTACGGCCACTTCACCGTCGGCGAGGTCGCAGCCCGCGCGGGCGTGGCCGACAGCAGCATCTACCGCCGGTGGGGCAGCCTGGAGACGCTGCTCACGGATGTGGCACTCACCCGCCTCAATGCCCAGTCGCCGATGCCCGACACCGGGAGCCTCGCCGGCGACCTGCGCACGTACGCGGCCCAAGTGGCCCGTGAGATCACCGGGCCCGACGGTCCGGCTGTGCTGCACCTGGCCGTCGCCCTGTCGAGCAGAGGCCAGCAGGGCCTGCGGGCCGGCGCCGACCTGCGCGCCGAGCGCACCCGGCAACTGCAGTCCATGCTCGATCGCGCCCGCGACCGCGGCGAAGCCGCACCCGACGCGCTCGACGTGCTGGACCACGTCCTGGCCCCGATGTACATCCGTGTCCTGTTCGGCATGGTCCCGCTCACCCCGGACTACATCGACGGGCTTGTCGACCGCTGCCTGTGACCTCGGCCCGGACACCGGGATCAGTTCTCGACTGCGGTGCCGGGGCTCCGCGAGGTGCTCGCCGACGCCGCCCGGCCGCTGGGCGTCCTGCCCCGCGTCGCGTGAGGCCTTGAGCTTCTTCCCTTACTCAGGCACGTTCGCGCGTGGGGGCTCCGGCGTGTTCCTCGACGACGTTCGCAAGCCGTCTCAGCATGTCGCGATGGCGCAGCTGGATCAGAGCGTCGAACACGGCGTTGTGCAGGGCGCCGCCAATTCCCTGCAGTGGGTGCTCGTCCACGATGACGAGGGACTCCGCGCCCCAGGGGCGGACCTCGATCGCCACCCGCGCCGTGCCGACGGGGCCGCTGTCGACTTCCAGTTCGAGCTCGGCGGGGGCGTCCACCCGCCGCACGACCGTGGTGCCCGAACCCGTCCACGGCCCGATGCGGACGGTGTACTCGATGGCTGAACCCAGTTCGGGCCACGGGCCGCGTGCGACGTGCGAATCGCTGGTGCCGACCACCCAGTCGGCGTAGCGCGAACCGTCGGCGAGTACGGCCCACACGTGCTGCGGTGCGGCGTGGATCAGCCGATGTCGTACGGCCATGGTCACTCCTCAGGGCGAGTACGGATCAGGGTGCGGCCCGCCGGTTCGAGCGGCGGGGCCTGCGGCGGCGCCGCCGGGCCCGAGGAGGCCGGTGGGCGGCAGAGGTGCCTGCCCCCGGGCCGCCAGGACCTGCCGGGAGCGGTGCGCGACGACGGGCGGCAGGAGGGCTCGCGCCGCCTGCGTGGCGCGCAGCCACGGCGGGGCGTAGATGTGCGTGGACCGGCGTTCGATGCCGCGGACCATGGCCCGGACGTAGGCGTCGGGGTCGTGGATGTCGGAAGTCGGCCAGGGAAGGTGCGTGCGCAGTTCGCGGAAGACGGCGGTCTTGTCGGCTTCGCGGATCATGGCGGTGTCGGCCCAGTTCAGGTAGGCGATGCCCACACCGACTCCGCGGTGCGCGACCTCGGCGCCAAGCGCGTGCGCGAATGCCTCGGCGCCGGCCTTCGACGCGCAGTACGCCGTGAGCAGTGGGGCGGGCGCAAGTGCCGCCATGGATGCGACCTGGAGGTAGTAGCCCCGGGTGTGCAACAGGTCCGGCAGGAAGCAGCGCGCTGTGAGGGCACTGCCGACGACATTGACCTCGATCACCCGGCGCCAGGCGTCGGTGTCGCAGTCCAACAGGGGACCGCCGAGGGCCACGCCGGCGTTGGCGACCACCACGGACGGCCTGCCGAGTGTCCGGCGTACGGCTTCGGCGGTGGCCGCGAGCCCGTCGGCATCGGTCACGTCGACGGTCCAGTGGGCGGCCGCGCCGGGCAGGTCAGACGCGATTCGGGCGAGGCGCTCTCCTTCAAGGCCCACCAGCGCCACTCGTGCGCCGCGACGGGACAGCGCGTGGGCCAGCCCCTGACCGAGCCCGCGTGCGGCGCCGGTGACGACGGCGACGCGGCCCGCCAGAGGCCCTGGGGCGCCCTGGGGGTCGCGCCGACCGTGGCTGGTCATCATGCCGGGCGTCTGCCCGCCCGGCCGGCTCCTTACACGGTCCGACCACGGTGTACTCGCGTGAGAGGGTCTGCGGAGTCGCGGCTCTCTCACGGGGCAAGGCGGGCCCCGCGGGCCCTCTCACAGGGGAGCGCGAGCCCTCTCACAGGGCAGAGCGGGCCCGCGGGCTCGGCGAGGAGTTCAGGGCGTGAAGAGGACCTTGACGGCGCCGTCCCGCTTCTTCTGGAACATGTCGTACGCCGCCGGGGCCTCGGTCAGGGGAAGTCGGTGTGTGGCGAACTCCTCGACGCCGAGGGGGTCGGCGTCCGTGAGGAGCGGGAGGAGGTCGTCCACCCAGCGCCAGACGTTGGCCTGGCCCATGCGGAGCTGCACCTGCTTGTCGAACAGGGTCAGCAGTGGCAGGGGATCGGCCATGCCTCCGTACACGCCCGAAAGCGAGATGGTGCCACCGCGCCGGACCAGGTCGATGGCGAGGTAGAGGGCGGAGAGGCGGTCCACCCCGGCGCGCTGCATCAGTTTCGCGGCCAGTGCGTCCGGGAGGAGGGTCGTCGCCTGTTGCATTCCCTTGGCCAGGGCAGCGCCGTGGGCTTCCATACCGACGGCGTCGATGACGGAGTCGGGGCCGCGCCCGCCGGTGACCTCCTGGACGGCCTTCGTGATGTCGTCGCCGTACTCGTTGAGGTCGAAGGTGTGGACCCCGCGGGCCTGAGCGCGCTGGAGGCGTTCCGGTACCAGGTCGATCCCGATGACCGTGCCCGCTCCCCGGTGGGCGGCGATGCGGGCTGACATGTCGCCGATCGGGCCGAGTCCGAGAACCGCCACGCTGCCACCGGGTGGTACGGCCGCGTAGTCCACGGCCTGCCACGCGGTGGGCAGTACGTCGGAAAGGTAGACGAACCGCTCGTCCGACGGCCCTGGCGGGACGGCGATGGGCAGAGTGTTGCCGAACGGCACGCGCAGGAACTCCGCCTGGCCGCCCGGGACTTGACCGTAGAGCTTGGTGTAGCCGAAGAGGGACGCACCGTTGCCGTGCTCGCGGACCTGGGTCGTCTCGCACTGCGAGTGCAGCCCCTGGTCACACATCCAGCACGTGCCGCAGGAAACGTTGAAGGGGATGACGACGCGGTCTCCCGGCCGCAGGGCCGTCACCTCCGGGCCGATCTCTTCGACGACGCCCATCGGCTCATGTCCCAGGATGTCACCAGGTTCGAGGAAGGGGCCGAAGACCTCGTACAGGTGCAGGTCCGAGCCGCACAGGCCGGTCGTCGTCACCCTGACGATCACGTCGGTCGGGTCCTGGATGCTCGGATCCGGGACCGTGTCCACGCGTACGTCGCGCTTGCCGTGCCAGGTCAGTGCCTTCACGAGATCACCTTCAGTCGGTTGCGTCGGGCGTGCAGGGCCTCTCTACTGCCGTGGCGGAGGCAGCTGATCGGCGACGAGTGGGGGCAGCGTCGCCGCCCTCCTGTCGCGTGGGCCGGTTGTTCTTCACGCGTCGGCCGGTCTGTCTGTCTGTCGTCTGTGGTCTGTCGTCTGTCAGCACGAGGAGGGCGTCTGTTGCGGTCATGGAGAACGGATGCCTCACCCACGCGATGCGCATCGCGGTGAACGGG
Organism: Streptomyces sp. NPDC088707; assembly: GCF_044752725.1. NCBI lineage: Bacteria > Bacillati > Actinomycetota > Actinomycetes > Kitasatosporales > Streptomycetaceae > Streptomyces > Streptomyces sp. NPDC088707. The sequence goes on from NZ_JBIVLV010000001.1 coordinate 73,742, forward strand.
GCCCTCACCCACGGGTGCGCACCTCGCAGACCGCGAAGCCGATATCGCGCCGACGGGCCGCGGCGTGGACGCGCGGCAGCACGGTCGGGCCGGCGCGGGCGCAGAGGGTCGCGCGGCTGGCCCAGCGGCGAGTCGATTCGCGCGGCCGCATCCTCCATGAACTTACTGTGCCCCTGATTCAGGGATGAATGTCAAGAAAGCCGACATCTCTCACATCATCGGTCACCCGGAGTGTCTGACGGCGCTGGATGACCCGCCGGCTGGCGGACCGACTCCAGTACGGCAGTCAGATCGCCCGCACGCACCTGGGCGGTCGCTCCTACGGCGCCTTGCTGGCCGCCGCGTACGCATGGCACGCACCGACGAGTGTGGATCACCGACCCTCGGTCCTCGCCGCCGGCGCTCTCGTGGACCCAAGCCAGGTCGCCGGATTCCGCCTCGGCTACCTGGTGCACGCGCTACCCGCCCTGACTGCCCATCCTCGGACCACCCGCCGACCTCTCCAATGCCGGCGTTGGTCCTGCTCGCTGCACGATGAAGGTCCAGCTCAGGTCGATCTCGCCGAAGACCGCAACGGGAACTCGCGAATCCGTAACCTGGGAGCGACGCCCGCATCAGCCTTGTCAGCCGACACGGCCGCTCCCGGCACGTCAGAGATCGCTGTCGATGCCGGTGACGACCGGCGGCGCGAGTGAGGCATCGGATTCCGGGATTCCCGCCTCCCGCAGTGCGGCAAGGACGAGCCTCGTCGCGTCCAGTTTCGCCTCATAACGGTCGGCGGCCTCGACCTCCAGCCGGATGGCGAACGTGGCGTCCTCGTTGAGCGTCAGCAAGTTCACGCCTTCACTCTCGCTCACCTCTGTGTGCTGGGGGGCCAGCTTCCGCTCGAGGGCGGCGCGCTCGGAGTCGGCGATGGCCGAGGTGAACGTGCCGGGAACGGTGATGACGAAGGTGGTCATAGGGGCTCCTCGCGTAGGACGGAGTGTGAGCGTCGTTCTGCTTCCCACATCCTCCGTGATGACGTGCTGTGAACGGCTTCTGACATGGCATCGGAGCGCAGTAGAGAGTTCCTGCGTGGTGGCGTGGTCGCGTGGTGGTCCGGATCTCAGGCCCGCATGGGGCGTGGAGCGGGTTCGCGTCACGGGGCGGCGTGATGCGTGCGGGCGTGGCCGAAGGCGGTACGAGGTGTGCGTGCGTGGCCGAAGGAGGTGCGAAGTGTGCGTGCGCGGCCAGGGGCGGCGTGATGCGCGGGCTTGTGGCCCGGTGCTGTCTGGATGCGCCGCAGCCAGACGGAGGCTGTGGCGAGCAGGCCGGCGAAAACCCCCAGGAGGAGAAGCGAGACCCACATCTGCCGACTTCCGGGATGGGTCCACCCGGTCCAGCCGGCGGCTGCCGCCCATAGCAGGACGCCGGCCGAGTAGAAGTCGCGAACCCGGCGCAGCTGCCGTGCGGCCCGCAAGGACATGAGGCGTTCAGTCTTCGTCGACATGCCGGCCCGTGTACCCCGATCCGCGCCGTCCATCAGCGGCGGCTGGGAATTGCTCGGTCGATCAGGAGGTCAGGGCGTCCGCGTGTGGGGCGGACAGGCGGGACGACATCGCCCAGACGACGCACCCGTCATTGCGCTGGCCAGCAGCGATGCGAGGCGGGTTGGCACATTGCTCATACCCGACCCAGCGCGGTTGCGATGCCGACGGGATTCGAACCCGCGAGACAGACAGGGGCAAGGCCGCCCCGTCTCCGTCACTCGCCGCGGAGGGGCCCTCCCCCACAGCGATCGCATTGGACCGCTCTGCCACGGCATGCAACCTGCAGGACCACGCGCAGCCCCACTGCCCAGCAGGATAGAGGCGCCCTTCGTCACAGACGAGCTCTTTACTGATCCGCACTCACCACCGGCGGCCTTGTCTCGTCGGTCTCGAAGTACTGCTCCGGGCGGTAACCGGGCAACCCCTACTCATCTGCCCGCGAACGGAAAGACGCGTCCGGTCGGTGCCGGGGGCCGGGACTCGTTCCATCGGATGGCCGCAGTACGCAGTTCAACGGCTTCGCGTGCCGCCGCTACCGCACCGGCGGCCGCACGGGGAGAACTGCGCACGGGCGTCGCCGCGTACCGCTGCTTGGTGGGGGCGCGTTCGGGGGGCGTGGCGTGTTGGTCACGCGCCCGCCATCCGGATGTTGTCGTTCCACCTAGGGATGAGAAGCCGCAGCTCAGGCCGCTCTCAAAAATGGCATCCCCGGAGCCGTCCGTGCTTTCAGCTGGTTTCGTGCCGAGCCCTTTAGGGTCGGCCTGCCGCGAACCGCGCCCCACTCACCCCACGGGAGTATCGATGGCTACCACCACGGAGCCGCCCACGTTGGTCCCCCTTGTACCCAGGGGTTTGGGCCGAGTGGTGGTGGACTGGCTGACGACGACGGACCACAAGAAGATCGGTCACCTGTACCTCATCACGTCGTTCGTCTTCTTCCTGCTGGGCGGCATCCTCGCGTTGGTGATCCGCGCGGAGCTCGCCCGTCCCGGGCTGCAGATCGTCTCCCCCGAGCAGTACAACCAGGCGTTCACCCTGCATGGCACGATCATGCTGCTGCTGTTCGCCACTCCGACGTTCGCCGGTTTCGCCAACGCGATCATGCCGCTGCAGATCGGGTCCCCGGACGTGGCGTTCCCCCGGCTGAACATGCTGTCGTACTGGCTGTTCCTCTTCGGAGGACTGATCGTGTTCGGCGGAGTCCTCACCCCTCAGGGCACCGCGGACTTCGGCTGGACCGCGTACACCCCGCTCAGCGGCGCTGAGCGCACTCCCTACGTCGGGGGCGACATGTGGATCATGGGGCTCGCGCTGGCCGGCTTCGGCACGATCCTGGGCGCGGTCAACTTCATCACCACGATCATCTGCATGCGCGCGCCGGGCATGACCATGTTCCGGATGTCGATCTTCACCTGGAACGTGCTGCTCACGTCCGTGCTGGTGCTGCTGGCATTCCCTGTCCTCGCGGCCGCTCTGCTGGTGCTGGAGGCGGACCGCCGGTTCGGTGCGATGGTGTTCGACCCCGGCAACGGCGGGGCGCTGCTGTGGCAGCACCTGTTCTGGTTCTTCGGGCATCCGGAGGTCTACATCATCGCGCTGCCGTTCTTCGGCATCGTGACCGAGATCCTCCCGGTCTTCTCCCGAAAGCCGGTCTTCGGTTACGTGGGTCTGATCGGCGCGACGATCGCGATCGCCGGGCTGTCGGTGACGGTCTGGGCCCATCACATGTTCGCCACCGGGGCGGTTCTGCTGCCGTTCTTCTCCTTCATGACATTCCTGATCGCCGTCCCCACGGGCGTGAAGTTCTTCAACTGGATCGGCACCATGTGGAAGGGGTCGCTTTCCTTCGAGACCCCGATGCTCTGGTCCATCGGCTTCCTGGTGACCTTCCTCTTCGGCGGGCTGACCGGCATCATCCTGGCCTCGCCGCCGATGGACTTCCACGTCACCGACTCGTACTTCGTGGTGGCCCATTTCCACTACGTGGTCTTCGGCACGGTGGTCTTCGCGACGTTCGCCGGCTTCTACTTCTGGTGGCCCAAGATGACGGGCACCATGCTCGACGAACGCCTCGGAAAGATCCATTTCTGGACGCTTTTCGTCGGCTTCCACACCACGTTCCTCGTCCAGCACTGGCTCGGCGCGGAAGGCATGCCCCGCCGCTACGCGGACTACCTGGAGGCCGACGGGTTCACCGCCCTCAACACCGTCTCCTCCATCGGGGCCTTCCTCCTGGGCATGTCCACGCTGCCCTTCCTCTACAACGTATGGAAGACCGCCAAGACCGCCCCCCGCATCACCGTGGACGACCCATGGGGGTTCGGCCGCTCCCTGGAATGGGCCACCTCCTGCCCCCCGCCGCGGCACAACTTTCTCACCATGCCCAAGATCCGCTCCGAGTCCCCCGCCTTCGACCTGAACTTCCCCAGCCTGGCAGCGCTGGACACCGGCAAGGCGGGCAAGCGCGATGTGATCGACGACCCTGACGCCGCCCAAGGGCCGGGAGCATGAGGATGCCCCGTCGTCCGGACTCGCAAGGTCAACCCGACCACCGGGGCCGCGACGCTCGAGAGATCACCGCGGCAGACGGCCCTCATGCCCTCATGAAGGAGGCAGCCCACGGGATCGCCCGGCTGGAGGGTTACCTCCTGGCGCACCAGGCCCGGACCGAGGCGGACGACGCCGGCGCCGCGTTCGCCCGCCGGTTCGCCTGGATGGGACCACACGAGCGGTCCGACGTCGCCCGGGCCTTCGCGCAAGAGCACCTTGCCGTACGGCGTCTGATGTTCCGGGCCGCCCTCGACCGCGCGGACGAACTCCGCGACCAGTACAGCCGTCGCTACGCGTGCCTGCGCCGGCGTCTCGTCGTCACGGCCCTCGGTGTGGTTACTGGTGGGACGGCCCTGCTGTCGATCGCGGTACGAGGCTGGGACTAGTCGTGCCGCGCTGCTTACGGTCCAGCCGCCAGACCAGCAGAGACAGCAGGCTCAGGACGACCAGCACGCTGCCGGCCGCAAAGCTGAGAACGCGGTCCGCCGCGACGATGCCGGTGTTCTGCGCGTCGAGGAGAAACGGCGACACGATCAGCCATACCCCCGCAGCGCCCACGACGGTGTCGGATAGCGGACCCGCACCACGGAAGAACCGCGTGCCCGCGGTGAACGTCACGACGATCCCGACCACGAACTCGTTCACCTGAGCATCCTTGGGGCCGGCCTGCGTGGCCATCGGCACAATCAGCAGCAACACCCCGACGACCAGCATCAGCAAGCTCAAGGCCTGGTCATGCACCCCTTGCCGCAGCACATGAGCGGGATCCGCGACTCGCGGAGTGAGCCCTCGATCGATGTGAAACACCATGGTCACTCATCTCCTGGTCGGCTCACGCGCCATCGCTCCTCACAGCCGGGTGCGCGTGCTTGTCCTTCCCAGACCCACTGTCCCAAAAGCGAACGGACCACACCAGCGGGGGGGGTACGCGCAGGCGAGGGCCGCTCACCCCCTCGCCCCCGCGTGCCTGGCCCCGGGCACACCAGGAGGTGGTCGCCCGGCTGCGATGCAAGCGTGCATCGGACGAAGTGCGCGAGCGCCACGCTGGCACCCCCGGACTCGACGCCCGGGTGGGGTCGCGTCGGCGCCATGGCTTCGGCTGCTTCGACGGCCTTGGCCATCGCGGCCAGATGGGTCTGTCGGTACTGCGGCGGATGTGGACGAACTCGTAGCGTTCCTCGGCACGGGCGTGTTCCTGGACGTCGGTACGCAGCTTCATGAACCGGGGCATGAACGTGGGGTCGTCAGCGTCCGGGTCGTCGAGTGTCGCGTGTCCGGTTCGTCGAGTGTCGCCAGGACCTCTCTTTGGTCGTGCTCTCCTCGGCGAGTCGCTCCTCGACGACCTGTGCGCCGCCCGGGAAGGCACGCCGGGCGAAGGGATGGACGACTTCTTCCTCAGCCGTTTCATGGACGGCCAGCAGGTGCACGAGGCGGCGGAACGCGGGGCGGCGCTCCTCGCCGGACGCGGCTTCGACCTCGTCGAAGACGACGCGGATGTCACCGTGCTGACGCACGATCAGAGCGACCAGGTCGGTGTCCGCGGCGTTGTCGTCGCCTGCTTGCGGGGTCTGAAGCTCTGCCATGGGTCCACGCCTCACTTTCCGCGCATGGCGGGGTCGGGGTGCTCGCCTTCGGACTCGATGCGGCACTCACGGCCGAACATCGCGTCGTGCTGGGCCATGACCCGCTCGCTGGGGGCTCCTCGCCACCGTGGATCTGCTCCTGCATCTGCTCGAACCGCTCATGCGCCTCCCGCACGCAGCCGGCGCCCGGAATGGTCAGATCCATCTGAGTGCCCAGCAGATCGCGCAGGTACTGCTTGTTCGGCTCGAAGGTCAGCACGTTCGGCAGCTCGGGCGCGAGCACGGATCCCGGGTCCCGGCCGGCCTGGCGGCGCATGAGATCACAGGCCTGGTGGAGGTGTCCATCGGATCGCGGTGATGGAACTTGGTCGGCCGGGCATCACCTCGGTGAGCCGGTCGACGATCGATTCGGCCTTGCGGTGCTCGATCACGTGCGCCAGCTGCCGCTTGATGTCCGGATCGATCGTGTGACGAGCGAACTGATGACTGAACATGATCGCTTCGACCTCGATGCCGTTCATCATGATGATGCGGCATCGGGTGTACAGATCCCCGCGGTCCGAGTCGATCGGATTGACGTTCACCGCACGCCAGCTGCGCAGCTGCCGGTCCAGCGGAATGCCCCGCTGCTCGACCGGACTGAAAGTCCTCCAGGTCACCGGCTGGATCACCGGACACGGCGACCTGCAGGGGCCACCTCAGCGCCGCCTCGTGATTCTGGGCCGGGAAGGCTGGGGCCTGATCCCGTACGGCTTCGACGTCGGCGTGCTCCATGCCTGCGGGCTCGTCGCCGTGCCCATCTCCGCCGCCCGCGGACGAGTGGGGTTCGCCGACGTCCTCGACAATGACGCGGGCCGACCGGCGAGCTCGTCACCCTCGGCCAGTTCCTGCGGGTCGCCTCCCGAGGGCCGCCACCGCGATCGCGCCGACGGTGGGCCAGACGCGCTGAACGCCTCACGGGTATCACGCCGCCGAGAAGGGAAACGTAGGCCCGCCGGGAAGACATCACCTTCGAGCGGAGGCCGCCGGAGCGGTCTCCGCACAGGCACGGAAGGGACCGATGTGAGCGGACAGGAAGACGGCCGAGTACTGGAACCCGATCTACTACGACGACCGCGACTGGCGCCCCCGTCTGCGACGCGGAGATCTCTTCCGGCTCTCCTTCCAGTTCCTCACCGGCAAACCACTCGCCCTGGACCTGGCGCGCCGGTTACTGAGGTCCGGGGGCACGGTCCATCTCGTACTCCCAGCCCTCAAGCGCGAGACCTGGGCCGCCGGCCGCCGCTCCAGTGCCCTCCCTGCCGCCGAGATCGCCGACCTCCGCCAGGGCGCCAGGCACTCACACTGCTCACGGCCGCCGTGGAAGCCGGAGACGCTGCCCGACATGATCTGGCGTTCCTGACCGATCGTTGCCTCGTGGCCAACGGCCGTCCCCAGGTGTACGGCAGCCAGTACGAGCAGACCACGGGCGGGCTTCGGTGCCCCATCGAGGACCCCGGAGGAGTCGACGAGCGGCGCCGGTGCATGGGGCTTTCGCCGCTCGCCCAGTACGCGGCCTTCCTGGAAACGACGTGGGCCGAGGCCTGACCGACCCATTGCAGGACGTCGGCGCCGAACTGGCGGCGGCGCGTCGTTGTCAGTGGGGGCTGAAATCATCACGCCCACGCTGAGAGACTCGATCACGGGGGAGGTCCGACGGCGCTGCGCGGAGGTCGGGTGAGGTCCGGTCGCCCCGGCCCCCTTCCCCGGCACGAACAAGTCGTGGCAGCCGCGCGGCACCGAACCGCGTGTGTGCACGCATCGATGGCCACCATGGTGAGCGTCTCGCCGTCCATCGCACTCTGGTTCAGAGCGGCAGACGTGCCGGTGGCCTGACCCCTCCAGAGAGGGGTCAGGCCACCGGCGTACGGTACAAGGCTTGTCCGGCTACCAGCGGTACCAGCGGCCGCTGCTGCCCTTCGGCCGGGCGACGAACCCGATAAGCCACAGCACAAGCACCGCGATCGCGACCCACCAGAGAATCTTCACCGCGAAACCGGCACCGAACAGGATCAGAGCGAGCAGAAGAACAAGAAGCAGGGGAACCATAGTTATCAACCTCCGCAGCACCGCATGCCCCACCACTCTCCGCACATGCATACGATCCCTGTCTGTTTTCTTGTCGTGGCAGGCGGGCATACGTGTGCGCCCCTCATCCTTCCGCTGCGGCACGGCACCCATGGAGCCCCGGCCTCTGCCCCGGGCCACGGCCGGGGCAGAGGCCGGGGCCGAGGCCGAGGCCACGTCAACGCGGCTCGATTCAGTCCGTGTCGTCAGCTCGTAGGGGTGCCACCAGGCCCGACTCGTACGCCGCAATCACTGCCTGGGCCCGGTCGCGGACGCCCAGTTTGTCGAAGATGTTGGTGATGTAGTTCTTGACGGTGGAGACGCTGATCGCCATGGTGTGTGCGATCTGGCTGTTGTCCAGGCCGGTAGCCACCAGGCGCCAGACCTCCACTTCGCGCGGGGTGAGGCCGGGGGTGTTCTCTGCAGCCGGGCGCCGACGGTTCGGAGGCGCAACCCGGTCGTTCCTGACGAAGGCGGATATCAGCCGGGTCAGCAAACGGGGGGCGACGGCAGCCTCGCCCGCACGGACGGTGCGGATCGCGGCCACGAGGTCCTCGGGCGAGCTGTCCTTGGGCAGGAAACCGTAGGCACCGGCACGCAGTGCGGCGATCACGTACTCGTCCATGTCGAAGGTGCTGAGAGCGAGCACCCGGCACTCGGGAAGGTCACGAGCCAGTCGCTCGGTGGCGGCCACGCCGTCAAGGACGGGCATCCGGATGTCCATCACCACGACGTCGGGGCGGTGCTCGTGGGCGAGCACAAGGGCCTGCTCGCCGTTCTCGGCCTCGGCCACCACGGTGATGGCCGGAGAGGGGCCGAGAATCAGGGCCAGCCCGCGCCGTACAAGCGGCTGGTCGTCCGCGATCAGTACCCGGATCGCCCCCTCGGCCGCGGTCTCGTTCTCGGCGTTCGTCACGCTCACCCTTCAGCCCTCCTCATCCTCGCCCGTCGGAGCCTCCAGCGGCAGGCTGGCCACCACCCGGAAGCCGGCCTCGGACAGCGGGCCGGCCTCCAGCACGCCGCCGTGCAGGGCGACCCGTTCACGCATGCCGACCAGACCGTATCCGGCGCGACGCCTGATGTCGGGGGCCGACGGAGACCCTGCCCCGCCCATCGCGCCTTGGTCGGTGACGGACACATGGACGCGCTCGGGCAGACATGTGAGGCGCACCGCCACCGGGACACTGCGCCCCGCATGCTTGCGGGCATTGGTCAGTGCCTCCTGGACGACCCGGTAGAGAGTGAGACCGACCACCGGTGGCAGTCGTCCGGGATCGCCCTCCACGGTCAGCTCGGTGGGCTGTCCGGCCTGCCGAGATTCCTTGATCAGGCGATCGAGGTCGGCCAGGCCGGGCTGCGGCGCCTCCGGGGTGCCGTGCCGGTCGGTCGCCGTGTCCTCGTCGGTTCGCAAGACGTCGAGGAGCTGGCGCATCTCGCGCAGGGCCAGCCGCCCCGACTCCTCCAAGGTGACCAGGGCGTCGCGCGTGACACCGGGGTTCTCATCGAGGTTGGCGCGGGCGCCGCCCGCCATCAGCTGCATGATGGTGATGCGGTGGGCGACGATGTCATGCAGCTCCCTGGCGATGCGGCGGCGTTCCTCGGCGACCGCCCGGTCGGCGAGCAGCCGACGGTGGGCCTCCGTCTTCTGTTGCCACCGATTGACCGCGAAGCCGGTGGCGGCGACGAGGCAGCCGGCGAGACAGGCGCTGGTCACGTTTAGGAAGCTTTGCGGGGCGGCGAAGTCCGGTGTGAGCAAGGTGACGCCGATCGCCCCGATCGTCAGTGCGGCCGTCCCCCACTGACGGCCCGTACGGGCAGCCGAGTAGAGGGCGACCGCGAGGACTGCGCCGAAGTGATGGCTGATGGACGTCGTCAGGTTCAGCAGCGCGACGAGCACCAGGCTGACGGTCATGACGGTGAGAGGGAAGCGGCGCCTCATGAGCAGCGGCAGCGCGGACCCCGTCAGTAGCAGGATGCCGGCACCCGTCATCGGCACGCCTGTCACCTGTGAGAACGCGGTGTATCCGACGAGGTCCACGACTGCGGCGCCGACGGTCAGCAGGGCGTCGTTGCGGGTCCACGGCAGTGTGTCGGCGTCCGGCGGGAAGCGGCGCCCGTGCCGTTCCTGGCGCGTCAGCAAGGCGCTGAGACGCGTCGCCATGTCGGCCCCTTCTGTGCTGTTCTCAGCCGCTTTGCCGGGCGGCCCACCCGGCATCGGTACCTGGCTCATCTCATTGTCCCTGCGTGCCGCAGCGCCGACTCCACCCCTGGGCCGAGATCAGACCAGGACCAGGGTCCCGGTCCGCTCGACGGCCAGGTCCAGGGCCCCGTACGGCTTCTCGTCCTGCACTCCGACGATGTGTGCGAACTCCGGTGATGTGCTGGAAGGGAACTGTCCGAGACAACGATCGAACGGGAGCCCCGTGATTCGCGCCCTGGCCGGATTCTCCACGAGCAGTCCATGGAAGGTCATCACCCTCTGGGTGCCGCTGGGAATGGGACCGGCCTGGGTGGGTCAGGCGCCGATGCGCCGGGTCACCGAAAGCCAGCTCAGTGACTTCCTGCCAGAGAAGTACGACTCGGCGGCAGGACCGCAGGTCGCAGAGCGCAAGGCCGGGGTAAAGCCGGACACCCATGCGGTGACCATGCTGGTGAAGCGGGCAGACGGGAAGCCGCTCGAGGCGGCCGACCAGCGCGCGGCCGCGGTGGCCGGCACGGCGCTGCTCACCGGAATCAAGCTGGACCCGAGCACACCACAGCTCATCGGGGTGGCGCTGCTCGGCATCGGGGTACCGCGAGCGTGACTGCCTGCACCAGCCGCCACCACTCTCGGTGACTCCCCCGGCTCCGGCGATGCATGCCAGAGCCACCCGGGTCGCGCTGCCCCGCTCGGGCGGGTCGCGACCTCGGCGGTGAACGCGCCACTTCTCGACCGTCGTCCGATCTCGACCTTCGTCCGATCCATCGCCCGGCGCGGCAACGGGACCCCGGGCGCCTTCATTTCTCACAACCCCCACGCAAGCCGATCGAAAGGTAGAAACACATGGCTCCTCACAAGAAGCGGATCAGCCGCCCGCGGCTCCTCGCGGCGGTGGCGATCGCGGCAGGCGCGGTCCTCACCCCCGTGGCGGTCAACGCGGCCGGCGTCGACACGGTCCCCACAGCCAGGGGGACGCAGGACCCCGTCCACGTACTGGAGCGGGCCGCTCATCCGCTGCGTGCCACCGAGCCGGGCGGAAGCACGGCCGACCTGCGAGCCCTGTCCGCAATGATCGGCGACGCCAAGGTGGTCGGCCTCGGCGAGGCGACCCACGGCTCTCATGAGTTCTTCACCATGAAGGAGCGGGTCTTTCGCCACCTGGTGGAGAAGAAGGGCTTCACCACGTTCGCGCTGGAGCTGAGCTGGTCCGCGGGACTCCAGATCGACGACTACCTCCAGACCGGTAGGGGCGACGCCCGCGAGATCGCCGCCCAGACGCTGGCCAACTCTCCTTGGGAACGCGAAGAATTCGTCAGTCTCATCCGGTGGATGCGCGGCTACAACCGCAACCACCCCGACCGTCCCGTGCACTTCATGGGGGACGACATCGGCGCCCCTTCGTTGAACGACGCGTTCTTCGAACGAGTGACCGGCTATGTGAAGAGGAACCACCCCGAGGTGCTGCCGCGGCTCAACGAGCTCTACACCGGTCTGCGGCCCATCGACGACGCCTTCGCCTACCTGGCCAAGCCGCTCGCGGAGCGGCAGCAGCTCGCTGCCAAGGCTCAGCAGGCGCTGGAACTGATCAGCAGCCGCAGGGGCTCCGGCGGAGACGCGTTCGACTGGGCCGAGCAGAACGCCCGCTCGATCGCCCAGACCGCCAAGTTTCTCACCTTGAACCCCTCCGATACGGAATCCCTGAACAGCCTTCAGCGCTTCCGCGATGAGGTCATGGCCCAGAACGTCACGTGGTGGCAGAAGCACACCGGCGACAAGATCCTGATGTCGGCACAGAACAATCACGTCGGATACGTCTCTGACAACCCCGAGCTGTACTCCAAGACGCAAGGGTCGTTCCTGCGCGACACCATGGGCAGGAGCTACCTGCCCATCGGCTTCACGTTCAACCAGGGCTCGTTCCTGTCGAAGGATGCCGCTCTGGGTGGCGAATGGAAGAAGTTCACCGTGGGCGCCGCCGAGCCCGGTAGGAATGAACACACCCTCGACCAGGTCCGTTACCGAGACTTCTATCTCGACGTCCGCAAGGCCCCGGCCGCCGCACGTACTTGGCTGAGCGTCGCCCGGCCCACCCTCAACATCGGCACTCAATTCCCCGAGAAGCCCCGCGACACCGCGATCGCCAAGTCCTTCGACGTGCTCATCCACCTCCACGCCATCCGCGAGGCCGAGAAGATGAAACGGTGACGGCCGCGCCGCGCCGCCCGGAGGGGGCGCGAGAGGACGCTGGCCACTGACTCGGCGTCCACGGCCGGCCCCGCTCTCGTCCGACTACGCGAAGCCGACCCCGCCCGCTGAATGCTGTGACGGACACGGCTGAACCCACCCGGCAGGCCTGCGCGTTGAGCACGGTCAGAGTGGAAGTGAGAGCCGACCATCGCAGCGCTGTCGCCGTCGCGGCCTTCGCAGAGGTACGCGACGCGTAGACGCTGACGCGTCCGCCGATGGGATGGTCGACATCGAGGTCGAGAGCGGGGCTGCCGCCGGCGCGGTGCTCCTCGATTTCTGCTGGACGGAGCCGTAGTACGTGCGGGAGTGTTCCACGGACTCCAGGACATCGATTCCGTACTGGTTGGTCAGCGGTATTCTGTGCCGCTCCTCCATGCCATGAACTGAGTGCGGGTCGTCCGGGAGCCTGTCACGGACATGCCGTACGAGTCGACGCCGCGTGACCTGGACGGGCCCGTGTCACTGACGGCGTGGGTGGTCGTGCCCACCCTTTCGGGGTCAGCCGGGGTCAGTCCGGGTCATTCGGGGTCAGCCGCTGTCAGCGCCGAAAGCTGTCGGCGAAGAGGGGGCGGACCCGCTAGATCCGCCTTGCCCCTGCCGGCGGGCTGTCACGGCCGACGGGTCGCGTCCTCGGCAGGGCTCGCTCTCCCCGCACCTGAGGGGCCTGGGCCGGTGGGCGGGGAAGAGCAGAGGTCCCTCCCCTTTGCGAACGGGGCCCTGAGGGCTTTCCCGGAGTGCCTGACCAAGGGTTTTCCTCGCCCGAGGTGAAGTGATGCTCGGAATGTCGCGCTTAGGCGGGTACCTGCCCCCGGGGCGGGTAGGCGCGGATCAACGACCCGACCGATCGCGGCTGATGAAGGAGGAAGAGCCTTGACTGCCTTCCAGGAATCAGACCGTCGGCAGGAAGCCAAGCCGACGCAGGTAGCACACACGGCCCACGACAAGGCGGGCGAGGCCGCCGCCGTACTGGGGGACAAGGCCACCGATGTGGCCCAGACCGCCAAGGAGCAGGCCGCACACGTCGTAGGTGAGACGCAGGCCCAGGCCAAGGACCTCGTCGGGGAGTTCCGCGCTCAGCTCCAGGACCAGGCGGGCACTCAGACGCAGCGTCTCGCCGACAACGTCCGCAAGCTTGCGGGCGAGATCCACGACATGAGCGAGAAGGGAGAGCCGGACTCTACCGCTGCCGGGCTGGCCCGTCAGATGGCCGACCGGGGGCACCGAGTAGCCGATCATCTCGAGCAGCGTGGCCCCGACGGGCTGGTAAGCGATCTGCAGAACTTCGCGCGTCGGCGCCCCGGGGTCTTCCTCGCCGGAGCGGCGCTCGCCGGGTTCGCTCTCGCACGAGCCGGCAAGGGCATGGGCGCGGCGGCCTCGAACGGATCCGACGCGGCGGGATCGGCAGGAACGCGTGAGGAAGCCTCCGCGCCTCCCCCCGCGATAGACAGCCGCAGCCCGCTGGCGACGCCCCAGGAGCGGATCGGTGGGGAAGCTATCGCCGATCCCACCGACGTCTACGGGCAGTCCCAGCCGCCCCACGTCACGCACACCCCCTCCGGTGCCCCGGCGCCGCCCGCGTACCCGCCGACCAGCCCGGACTCCGCCCGCCGCTACGGCCAGGGTGCGCGGACCGAAGAGGGGATCTGACCGTGGCCATCTCTTCCCAGGAGCGGCTCTCGCCGCCCGCCGCGATGCCGCCGGGCATGCCACCGTCTGCTCCGCCCTCGTCCCCTCCGGCGCCAGGGCCGGTCCGAGACCAGAGCGCGACGTCGATCGGAGACCTGATCGGGGAGATCGGGAGCGATCTCTCCCAGCTGGTCCGCGACGAGATCGAACTCGCCAAGGCGGAGATCAAGCAGGAGTCGAAGAAGGCGGGCAAGGCGGCGGGCATGCTCGCCGGCGCCGGTTACGCCGGACACCTCGTGCTTCTTCTGGGCAGCCTGACGGTCATCGCGGCGCTCGCCAACGTCATGAACGTAGCGTGGGCGGCCCTTATCGTCACCGCGACGTGGGCGATCGCCGGAGGGATCCTCTACCTCACCGGACGCAAGCGCCTGGAGTCCGTCAACCTCAAGCCCGAACAGACCGTGGAAACGCTGAAGGAGGACGCCCGATGGGCACGACACCCGAGGAACTGAGGACCGACGTGGAGCACAGGCGGGCGCACCTCGCCCGCAACGTCGATCTGCTGGCGGACCGCTTGACCCCACGGAGGATGGCGCAGCGCAAGGCGGCTTCTGTTCGGCACGGACTCACCGATGTGAAGGAGCGAGTGATGGGCACGGCTCACGACACGGGACACCGTGTCGCCGACAGCGCGGGACGCACGGGCGACGGTCTTGCGGAGAGTGCGCGGCAGACCGCGGGCAAGGTGAGTGAGACCGTTCAGGACGCGCCTGCGCTGGTCAAGCGAGAGACCCAGGGCAGTCCGCTGGCCGCCGGGATCATGGCGTTCGGCGCGGGCATGCTGGCGGCGGCGCTCCTCCCGACCAGCAAGGCGGAGGAGCGAGCGGGCGAGTATCTCAAGGAACACTCCGGCGAACTGGTTGAGCCCGTCAAGCAGACCGCTGTCGACGCTGCGCAGGAGGTCAAGGAGAACCTGCGCGAACCCGTGGCCGACGCCGTCGGATCGGTCAAGTCCACCGCCCAGGAAGCCGGGGCGACGACGCGCGAGGAAGCTCGCGCCACGGGGCAGGAGACCGCGCGGGACGTACGCGGCATAGCGCAGGACACCGCGACGGAGCTGCGGTCGACCCCCGGCACGTGAGATGCGGACCCAGTCGGGCGGGGCGCCCAGTGGAAACTCGGGGCGCCCCGCCCGGCCGGATTCTGTCGTCAAAGGTCACGCTCGCATGGGGAGTGACCCCAGGGTGACGGCTGCTTCGTGGGCTGCGCGGTGATGCGCGGTTCCACAGCGCGGCGTGGAGGCGGGGAGGAGAGGAGCATCCACCGCGACGGACACCCCGCGCTTCCTGGGCGACCGTGGCTCGAAGTCACTCCCACCCCAGCGGCTGCGCCGGTGTTCCCGGCGCAGCCGCCGTGCGGCTGGTACCCGGTTCGGGTGGGATCCGGGACCGTGAGAGCCGGGAATCCTGGCGGTCTGGGGAGGCAGTGAAGCGAAGTGGCAACCGGGAGCTCTGAACTGCTGCCACGATGGGTAGGGGCAGCAGACAGTGCGCGAGGAGGTCCCGTTGAACGAGCCTGCGGAGAACAAGGGCCCGAAGGTCCCGCCTTCCTACCCGCCCCGCACACCGCCTCCGCCGAAGAAGCCGGTCGAGGCCCCGCGGCCTGAGCCGGAGACAAAGCCCCTCGGTACCTCGCTCCCCCTGCCCGGCCTGGCACAGGCCCGTATAGAGACCCGTCGTCCTCGCATGGCTGTGAGGAACCGGCGCGTCAGCAACTGGGTCCTGCCCGCTGCCCCCTGGGCGGCGGGCAAGGCGGTCCGCCACGTCACACACACGGTGCGCGGCTGGGCGTACAGCCACCCCGTGGACGGCTTTCTGGAGCAGACCGTACGTCTTCTCGTCGACACGGCCGTGAAGGACGCGGGCAAGCGCGTGAGCGTCCACCTGGCCGACCAGGACGGCATGATCCTCGTCGTCGTCCTCAGTCACACCGGGGCCGAGCCCGACGAGACCGTGCTGGCCACGCTCGCCGGGGTCACCGGCACGGTGAGCTGCGGCATCGATGCCTCTGCCGAAGGGAGAAGAATCTGGTCGCTCCTCTCGACCGAACCCCCGCGGAGCCGGACACCCGCCGCGTGACCGGGATGGCTCGATGGTCTGCGTGCGATGAGAGAACACGCATCCTCGCTTCGCTCAACAGGGCATCGGGGCTCGCTCCAACCGTTGGTTCTCGGCATTCCTGACGTCGCCAAGGGGAACGGACATCCGAATCCGACGGCCTCGGCCGACCGCGCGGGCTCGCCGACGTGGGCCGGTACTCCAGCCTGTGCGGGATGTGGGGGGACCATGGATGAGTGCGAAACCTTCCAGAGGACCAGGGGGCCGAGCCGCCCGAGCCCGCCGGATTCGTCGGGGGCGTCGAGGATGTCGAGGATGTCGAGGAGACTGATCGCCGTCGGGAACTCAGTGAGGCCCTGATCCGCGTCTGCGCGGCCACGGGAGCGTCCGTCGGCATGCTCTATCTGCCCGACCCCAGCCGGCGCGTTCTGCATCTGGCGATGACCCTCGGTCTGTCGCGCGAATTCGCGCTCCCCTGGTCCCGGGTCGTCATGGACGACGTCATCCCGGTTGCCGACGCGGTACGCGACGGGCGGTTCGTCTGGCTGGGCGGCCAGGAGGAGACGGCCCGACGCTACCCGCGCCTCGGCCTCGTCCTGCCGTACGACTTCACTCTTGCCGCCGCCCCGCTCGTCCCCGACCCGGCGCCGGAGGCATCGGTGCCCACCGGGGCCGGGCTCGTCCTCCTGTGGCCCGGCTCCCACGCGCCCTCCCTGACCGACCGGGAACGCGGCGCCGTGGACGCGGCCTGCGGCCGCCTCGCGAACCATCTGCGCCGGGCCGCCGACACCGGACACCCCATTCGTCCGCCGGTGCACCCGGTCATGCTGCGACCGCTTCCCTCTCCCACGCCCGGGCCGACCGAGGCGGCCGCCGCCATGGCCTTCATCCGCCGGCTACCCGGAGGCAACTGTGCGCTCGATCTGAACGGCACGATCACCTTCATCACCGCCGAGGCGGCCGAGATGCTGGGCGCACCCGTCTCCGGGCTCCGCGGAGCCCTGCCCTGGGAAGCGCTGCCCTGGATGGACACCCCTGTCATCGAGGACCATTACCGGGCCGCAGCGATCAGCCGACTGCCGCGCAGCTTCACCGTCACGTCCCCGATCGGCCGCTGCCTGCGCTTCGACCTCTACCCGGACGGCACCGGGATCAGCGTGCGCATCACCGCGGTCACCGCCGACGAGCCCGTTCCGTCGCCCGCCGCGCCGCCAGCCGTCCCCGCAGAGCCCTCACCCAGCCGGGCCACCGCCCTCTACCAGCTCATGCACCTGGCGGCCGCCCTCACCAAGGCCGTTCACGCCCGCGACGTCGTCGACCAGGCCGCCGACCTCCTCGTCCCCGCGCTCGGCGCCCAGGCCCTGGCCCTCTTGGTGGCTGAAGAGCAGCGCCTGCGCATCGTCGGCTTCCGTGGCTACCCGGCCGAGCTCATGGCCCGCTACGACGGCATCCCGCTCGGCATCCACACGGCCAGCACCCATGGGCTGCGCACGGGCGAGCCCCTGTTCTTCGCAAACGCCGGCGAGCTCGCGGCCGCCTTCCCGGCTGTCGTCATCGGGGACGGCATGGCGGCGTGGGCCTTCCTGCCCCTCACCGCGTCCGGCCGCCCCATCGGGACCCTCATCCTGGCCTACGCGCGTCCTCACACGTTCGTCCCCGGCGAACGGGCGGTCTTGACCTCCCTCGCCGGACTGATCGCCCAAGCCCTGGACCGCGCCCGACTGTACGACTCGACCCACCAGCTGGCCCACAGTCTGCAGACCGGCCTGCTGCCCCGCGCCCTGCCCGGCGTCCCGCACCTCGAAGTGGCTGCCAGCTACCTGCCGGCGGCGCGGGGGCTCGACATCGGCGGCGACTTCTACGACCTGATCCGGATCGACGACACCACCGTGGCGGCCACTGTCGGCGACGTCCAGGGCCACAACGTGAACGCTGCAGCTCTCATGGGCCAGGTCCGCACAGCCGTCCACGCCACCGCCGGCGACCCTCCGGCGGAGGTCCTCGCCCGCACCAACCGGCTCCTGACCGACCTCGAACCCGGGCTGTTCACCAGCTGCGTGTACGCCCACATCGACCTTGCATCCCGCACCGCCCACCTCGCCACGGCCGGCCACCCGCCCCCGCTGCTGCGCCGTGCCGGCGGTCCGGCGAAGACGCTGCACCTGCCGCCCGGGCTGCTCCTCGGCATCGACCCGGAGGCCTCATACACGGCTGTCGAGATCCCGTTCGAGCCGGGCGACCTGCTCGCCTTGTACACCGACGGACTGGTCGAGGTTCCCGGCGAGGACCTGGAGGATGGGATCGCGGCCGTCGCCGCCCGCATCTCCGCGACCCACGAACTCCACCCGGTGAACGCCCTGGCGGACGACCTCGTCGGCCAAGCACGCGGCGGAGCCCCCCGTACCGACGACGTCGCCCTGCTCCTGCTGCGCTTCACCCAGGAGGGGCGGCACAGGTGACGGGCCCCACGCATCTATCCGGATCCCGGCCTACGCCCCTCCGGCCCGACTGCTGATCTTGATCGGCAGGGGCTTCACCCGGTCACGACCGCCCCGGCACAGCGGCCCGAGAGGTCTGCCACCTCCAGGGCCGCCGCACCTGATGCCGAAGGCCCCGCGACAGCGCGGAACCCGGGTGGCAAGGCGACGTCGAGCGGACGTGCGGGAGGGTCAGGCGGGGGTGATGTTCTCCGCCTGGGGGCCCTTCTGGCCCTGGGTGACGTCGAACGTCACGGTCTGGCCTTCCTGGAGCTCACGGAAGCCCGAGGAGTTGATCGCCGAGTAGTGGGCGAACACGTCCGGGCCGCCACCGTCCTGGGCGATGAAGCCGAAGCCCTTCTCCGCGTTGAACCACTTCACAGTTCCCGTAGCCATGTTCATGCCTTCCAGTCGATGGACGCCTCCCACACGATGCGGAAGGCGGAGGTGATCGCCCTGGTTCCTGCGGCACAGCACAGCAAAACGCCCACGCCGAAGGCGTGGGCAAAGGGAACTTCCGAACCACGACAGCTGACGCAGACGGTACACGCCCGCACGCGCCGTCACCACATGGAGCGACTACGCGCCGTGTTCTGACCCCCGGCGGGTATGCCCGTCGAGAGGCCGCAGGCACCGCTCAGGTCAGGGCGAGTCCGTCGTATCCGGTGACTCGGCCGCGCGGCGGTATTCGGCGTTGATCCGCTGCGCCTCTTCGAGCTGGTCCTCGAGAACGATGATGCGGCAGGCGGCCTCGATCGGTGTGCCCTGGTCGACGAGTTCCCGGGCGCGTGCGGCGATGCGCAGTTGATAGCGGGAGTAGCGGCGGTGGCCGCCCTCGGAGCGCAGGGGGGTGATGAGGCGGGCTTCGCCGATGGCGCGGAGGAAGCCCTGGGTGGTGCCGAGCATCTCGGCGGCCCGGCCCATCGTGTAGGCGGGGTAGTCGTCGTCGAGACGCCCGTACGAGTCGTCTGCTGTCATCTGCACCTCTCCGTGACACGCGTTGAGGGGCCCTGGTGCCGTACGGCACCAGGGCCCCGAAGGAACTACTACACCACCTGCCGGCCCTCTTACTGCGCCGGCCTTCTGTGTCCGCTGTCCCGACCGCGATGCTGCCGGGGCTGCGGGGATCGCGGTTGCTTGACCGGAGACCACCTCACTATCGATGTCCTGCGGTACCCGGGTTCAAGACTTCCGCCCGGGCGATCCTGATGGCGCGGGTTCCTCCGTTCTTTCCTCTGGTCAATCACTTACATCCGCTACTGCGTACTGCTGTTACTGCGTACTGCTGTTCCTTGCGAACTACTGGTGTTGCGTTACTGCTGGTGGCCTGTCCCAGCGCCACTTCGGCAGCCAGCCCCGTTGCCCGTCCTGCGTCTGCTCTGGCTTGGAACCCCACTGCCGAACGTCCCGGTGCGCGCGTCCGCAGTCGACGCCTTCACCGAGGTACTACCACTGAACTGCACTGCTGGGTACTACGCACTGCACTTACGGGTGCTGCCAGGGCGGCCCCTGATCACTGCGGGCCACCCGGTCCGGTCACCAGCCCCGTCGCCATCCACCAACTCTGGCTTCGACACTCCGTCACCGCACCGTCCTGCGAACTGCACCTGCTGGTACTGCTGCCCGGCAGTTCGTCTCTGCCGGGCCCTTCGGTCTCCCTTGGGTACGAGAGAAACCATATCCACACGGCCCCCTCATGTCTACTTCGGCCGACACAGATTTTCCGGTGTCGGGTGATGAGGTAATCGAACATCCCGAGCGCCAGCGCCATGACTGCCCCACGGCACGCCACGAGGGTGCGGCGTCGCTCCTGTCGCGGAGTCCCCACCGCCGTCCACGCGGTGACCCCGGGCACGTCCAGCGGATCTCTGTCACCGGCAAGCGCGACCAGGGATTCACCCGGGGCCAGTACGCCCGCCCCGGGTCGGGGCAGTCGTGGGGTCGGCGGCCCGGGCGGCTCTGCTGTCGGGGAGCGCCAGCTCAAAGGACCCGGCGACCGGGAAGCCGCACGGAGGCCGCTGCGCTGCACCTGCCGGCGGGTTCGGTGCTCGCGTTCCGGACCGACGCTCTCTGCTCCTCGGCGGCGGCCCATCGGCCGTACAGCGGCTCGTCCGGGCGCGCAAGGGCTTCTTCGGCAGTCACGACTCCCGCCGCCTTGCCGACTCCCCGCACTCCGTCGCATCACCGCGCCGCGCGCGACACTCGGGCAGCCGTGAGGGCCCGCCCGGCACCCGCCGGTCGGGCCCTCACGCGTATCGGTGGATGGGCTCCCTGAGGATGCGCGGTCAGTGATCGGAGTAGCTGAAGTCGCCCATGGTCCAGGCACTGACGTCCGCGATCGACACGCGGTACATCCCGCCCGTCTCCGGAATCCCGACCGTGCCCTGAAGGATCCGCGCCATGTGGAAGTGCAGGTGCGTGGGCGTCCCGCCCCTGCGAGTCGGGGTAGTGAAGGCGGCGGAGAACTCTCCCAGGCGGGCGGAGTCCGCCAGGACCTCTGAGACCCGCTGCCTCCACACCGCTTCAGGCGCCAGCCGGCCGGTGATGACAGCTCCACCGGTGACCACGGTCAGGGACATCTGATTGCTCTGCCCCGACTCCACCAGCGCGGCAACGTCAACAAGAAGTTCGTCAAGCTTCGACATGGGAGCCGATCCTATATTCATGGTGGCCGCGACCCCTCAACCGGTCGTGCCACTGGGCGAGAAGGGGTGCGCCGCGCCTTTCCCACCCGAGGCACGCCGCGTGGCCGAGGTCGCTGTGGGGAACCGGTCGGCCATGGGACACCCGAAGCCTCCGGTGCCGCCGTTGAACGGGGTGCACGTGCGGGGGGACAGGTCAGCGGGGGCCGGTCCTGCGCCGTGGCTGGTGAAGTTCGGCTTTTCCGAAGAGAAGGGCGTAGCCGGAGGGCAGCTGGTCGATGATGCGGTCGAGGAGTTCGTGACCGGCGAGCTGGGATACGGCGGCGAGGACGGCACCGACGTTCCAGCGGACGCTGGCGGGTGTGCTGCCCGTGCGCTCGGCGAGGTCCTTGACGAACTCCCACCCGGTGAGGGATGTGACGGCGGGGACCTGGGCGGTGAGGACGAGAGCGGCCTCGACGGGGAGGCGTGCGGCGAGGTCGACGCGTTCGTCGCCGACGAGCTGTCGTCCCAGTGCGGCGAGTACGGACTGGACGGCTTCGTCGGCGCGTTCGAGGGTGGGGTAGGCACCCTCGTAGCGGACACGCTCGAGCATCTGGGAGTAGGGCGCCGCGGTGGTGATGCTCCCGTGGGCGGGTGTTGTCGTGGTCTCGGTCTGAAGAGTCATGCCGGTGGAGATCGCCGTTCTCTTCGGGCCCGGTCCGTGGACCGGGCGGAGCGAACACATTCCAGAAGGTGCCGGCTTACCGGAGGTGGTGCGGCCGGCCGAAGAGGAGGTCGTAGCCGGGTGGGAGTTGCAGAAGTATCTGGGCGGTCAGTTCCTCGCCGGCCGCGTCGGCGGCGACGCTGAGGACGGCACTGACGTCCCAGGCCGCGGTCCGCTCGGTGGATCCTTCGATCCAGGCGGCCGTCGCGCGTACGAAGCGTTCCGGTGAGAGAGGCTCGGTGGCCTGGAGCGGGTTGAGGAGCACCAGAGCGAAGGTCTCCGGCAGGCGGGCGGCGAGTGCGGCCCGCACGTCACCGACCAGATGGGCCCCGAGCAGCGCCAGCACCGTGCGGGCGGCGCGTTCGGCCTCCTGTGGCGAGCTGTAGTCACCGCGTTCCTGGACCCTGTCGAGGAACGTCTGCCGGCTCAGTCCCATCACGACCCCCTTGCGTGGACGCGGAGGCCGGGAGCGGAAGACGGAGGAAGGGGAAAGGCTTCCGCCCTCCGCTCCCGGGCCTACGACGGTTCAGCCGCTGATCTGCTTGCGGTCGTCGCCCCGGCCGATGGTGATCTTGCGGGGCTTGGCACGCTCAGCGATCGGGATGCGCAACGTGAGCACGCCCGCCTCGTAGTCGGCCGTGATCTTCTCGGTGTCGAGAGTGTCGGCCAGCATCAGCTGCCGGGAGAAGACGCCGAGGGGCCGCTCGGAGAGCTCCATCTGGACGTCGTCGGCCTTGGCGACGGGGCGGCGTTCGGCCTTGACCGTCAGCATGTTCCGCTCGACGTCGATGTCGATCGCGTCCAGTGCGACGCCGGGCAGGTCGAGGGCGATGACGTAGACGTCACCCTCACGGTACGCGTCCATCGGTACCGCGGAAGGCCGTGACCAGGTGCCGGTCGTACCCAGCATCTGCTGGGCGAGGCGGTCGAGCTCGCGGAACGGGTCAGTGCGCATCAACATCGCGAAACACCTCCAGTGGGATCAGGCAGTGACTGCCAATGCGCTGCATCTGCCACCGTTGTAGCATGTCATCCGAACGACGACAAGTGGAGCGTCAACGAATGGACGACACTACGGAGAGGCGCAGCGCTGTGACAGAAGCCGACCAACCCGTCACCTTTCCCGCGGCGCTCGCCGCCCTGGCCACCATCGACGGAGCGGTACGGGCAGCCCGGTCCGCGACCACCCCCGACGCGACACATGGCGGCTCGTCGGAGGAAGCGCTCGCCGCCCTCCTGCTCCTGCGTGAGCTGCGCGAGCAGCTCGCCGCGTGGGAGCCGGGCTTCATCGAGGCCGCCCGGGATGCCGGCGCCAGCTGGGCCGACCTCGCCCACCCTCTCGGCGTCACCAGCCGCCAGGCCGCCGAGCGCCGCTACCTCCGTGTACGCCCCGGCAGCCCTGGTGCCACCGGAGAACAACGCGTCCAGACGATCCGCGACCGCCGCGCCGCCGACCGCACCGTCACGGCCTGGGCCCGCTCACACGCTGCCGACCTACGCCAACTCGCCGGACAGATCACCGCCCTCGACACTCTGCCCCCGGACACACAGGCCGACCTCTCTGCGGCCCTCGCACACAGCGACCCCACGCAGCTCCTCGAACCACTCGCACGCGCCCACTCCCACCTGACCCCCCTCCATCACGACCTGGCCAAGCGCGTCGACGACCTGACACGCCACACCGAAGGCCTCCGCGACGAAAGCGACCACCGCCGCGCCCACACCTCACACCCCTGACCGGAACCTCGCGGCGCTGCTCCTGGCCCCTGACCGGCCGCACGATCCTGCCGCCGCCCTGCCCCACGATCCTTGCCGGCGCCCGGCCCCCTCCCCGGACGGCGCCTCACAAGACATCGCCCCTGCCACCTGGTGCCCCTCCCCCACCAAGGCTTGGGCGAGAAAAGAAGCTGTCCCACCGCCGTCGGCCGACCGCGCTGTACTCAACGGACGCCGGCCCCTGCACCGGGCGACGCACCGAAGGCGGTTGACCTTTCGGCGGGGGGAAAGGCGCCTATGGTCCTAACCTTGGCCGCCCGGTGGGCGACCGAGGCTTCTGCGACAGGCCGCTTGACCACGGGCCAGCCAAACCTCCGGTGCCGCCGTTCAGGTCAGAGGTGCGTGTGCACCGGGGACGGTGGTGATGTGTCCCCGGCGGGGGCGTCCAGCGCGAAGCCGCCAGGGACGCTCTCGCGCATCCGGGCGTTCCAGGCGCAGGACGGCGACCGGCGCGGCCCTCAGCTCCTCGCCCTCGGCGGTCTTCGAGCCATGCTGCTCGAACTTCCCCTCGCCGGCCTCGTGGGGCTCCTCCGTACAGCGGGCGGTCACGGGCGCGCCTCGATCTCGTCGCCGGTCAGCCCGGGCTCGGGGAGGGCAGACTCCCCCAAGGAGCGGGGCGCTCAGCGTACGGGCGCCGCGGCCCTTGCGTCCGCTTCTGAACCGGCCAGGCGTGGCACACGAGAGCAGTCCCCTCCAAGCCTGGAACATCACCAGTCGCCTGTTCTACGCTACTTTGTGATGCATCATCCGATTCCCGCTCATACGCCCTCGCTCAAGACTCTGCTCCGATCGGGCCGGAAGGCGGTATCCACCGTGCTGGACACTCCTGAGTCTCGTCGGTACTCCACGACGCGGGCGCACATCGCGGCAGCCAGGGAGCACGCCGAAGATGACGAGGCGCGCGAGTCGCTTCGCCGATCGATGATCATGCTGGAGCTCCACCGCCCCGCGAACGAGGCGCACCCGGATTGCGCACTCTGTGGCACTCCGTGGCCCTGCCCAAATGCCGAGCAGGTGATGCGGGCGGTCGACGGTTAGAAGCGGGCAGGAGACGGGGCTGCACCCCGGGGTGCAGCGTCGGGGATACGTGGGGTGGAGTCAGGCCGGCATGTCGGGGTACACGTGAACGTGCCCAGTCACGTACGGATGAACGTGCCCGCCTGCGGACGTACTCAGGAGTAATCGTGGGCAGTCTGCTGCCGGCCTGTGAAGGGTGGCGGAGGGCGGCTGACCGTGGTCTTGGACCCGCAACGATGGATGGAGCTTCGACGTTTCCGCGGGCTGTTCGAGTCCGGGGCAATGAGCCTGTCGGAGATCGCGAAGGGGACCGGGCTCAACCGCCGCACGGTCCGCAAGTACCTGTCCTCTGAAGCTCCGGTCGCCCCACCCCGTCGGGCCGCGCCCGGACATGGCCGTCGGCGGAAAGTCGATGCGGTCGCGCCGCTGATCGACGCGATGCTGCGGTCCGAGATCCTGATCAAAGGCGCCGTGGTGCACGAGCGGCTGGTGGCTGAGTACGGCTTCACCGGCGCCTACCAGCGGGTCAAGCTCTACATGCAGGAGGCACGACCCCGTATCGCGGAGGAACTGGGCATCAGTCCAGGCGAGCTGGCCGGCCTGCACCGCAGGTTCGAGGTCGTGCCCGGAGCACAGGCCCAGGTCGACTGGGGAGACGAAGGCCAGATCCTCGCTCACGTCGGCATCCCGAAGGTCTACTCGTTCCACATGACCCTGTCCTACTCGAGGGATCCGTTCTGCTGCTTCACCACCAGCCAGGACCTGGCCACCTTCTTCGACTGCCACCGGCAAGCGTTAGCCCACTTCGGCGGGGTGCCCATGTCGATCGTCTACGACCGCACCAAGACCGTGGTCCGACGCCACGTCGCCCCGGGCGAGGCCGTTCCACTGCACCCGGAAGCGGTCGGGTTCGCAGGACACTACGACTTCGACATCGACGTGCTGGCCGCCTACCGCCTACCGGGAAGGGCCGGGTCGAGCGGCAAGTCCTGATCGTCCGCGACCACGTCCTGGCCGGACGGTCCTTCTCCTCCATCGAGGAGCTCGATTCCGCCTTCAATGCCTGGGTGCCGTTGAGCCGGGCGAGGTCCCACGGCACCCACGGCGAGGTGATCGGGCACCGCGCAATCCGCGACCACGTGGCCCTGCGGCCGTTGCCGGCGACGCCTTATGCGGTCACTCAGCGGCACCTTCGCTACGTCGGCAAGGACTGCCTGGTCGCCTTCGACGCCAACCTCTACTCGGTGCCGGCCCGCAAGGTCCGCCCACGTCAGCTGGTGGAAGTCAGGGCCACGAAGTCCCAGATCCGCCTACATTCCACCGTCCCCGACGCCAACGGCGACACCCTGCTGGCTATCCACCCAAGGGCCGTCGGCCGCGGAGCCTGCGTCGTCGACGAGAAGCACTGGGACGGTCTTCCCGACGGGAAGAACCGCCGGACCACCACCGGTGGCGTTCCCTCGCAGCCCCGTCACCAGAACGCACTCGGCAAGGAGTCGGCCGACTCCCTGACGGCTCTCCTGAACCGGGCCGCGGCCGTCCGCGTCGACGTCGGCCGCAGACCCTTGTCCGTCTATGACGAACTGACCGGGACCCGTCCCTTCACCAACCACCCCATGCAGGAGGAGCCCAGTTGAGCGAGCTGGTCAGCACCCGAATCCGCACCACAGCCGCCAGGCTCGGCCTGCCCCACCTGGCCGAGAGCCTGAACCAGTACGCCGGCCGGGCGGACGAGGCCAAGATGGGCTACCTCGACTTCCTCGACCTAGTCCTGGCCGAGGAACTCGCCGCTCGCGACGACCGGCGCTTCCGCCAGGGCCTGCGGCTGTCCAAGCTGCCGCATCACAAGACGCTGGAGGAGTATGACTTCGCCTTCCAACCCGAACTCGACCCCCGCAAGATCAAGGACCTGGCCACTCTCGCCTTCGTCGAGGCCAAAGCCAACGCAGCCCTGCTGGGACCGCCCGGGGTCGGCAAGACACACATCGCGGTCGCTCTCTCGGTCGCCGCCTGCCGCGCTGGCTCGGTCTACTTCGCCACCCTCGACGACATGGTCCGCCAGCTCAAGGCCGTCGAAGCCGCCGGACGCCTCAACAGCAAGCTCCGCACCTACCTGAGGCCCGGCCTCCTCGTCGTCGACGAGGTCGGCTACCAGCCGCTGGAACGAGCCGAAGCGAACCTGGTCTTCCAGGTCATCTCCAAGCGCTACGAGAAGGGCTGGATCATCCTGACCTCGAACAAGACCTTCAGCGAATGGGGACAGGTCTTCGGAGACGAAGTACTCGCCAGCGCCATCCTCGACCGGCTCCTGCATCACTGCGACGTCGTCTCGATCAACGGCCCCAGCTACCGGCTGAAGAACCGGCTCGCCGCCATCGAACGCGACACCAGCGCCGCTTGATCGGCCACGCCGACCGGGAAGTCAGGCCACTGCCCACGGCTCAGCACGCCAGCCGGGCAGTTCTTTGTCCAGCCATTCCTCGACGGTCTGCCGCCAAGGGTCGGTAGAATCGCAGTCGGCGACATCGGCCCAGATGTCGGCCCCCAAGTCGGGGTCGACGACGAGCATGTCGAGGTAGTCGTCGAAGCCGTCAGCGACTTTGGTGAAAACGCCCGTCGACAGGTATCCGGGGTGAGGAACGCCGTCAACGAAGGCGTGGAGCTGGCCATGGGTGGCGGGGTTCAGGTCAAGGAACAGGGTGTCGCTGCCGCCGTTGCGGGCGATCGGGAGAAGGCCGACCAGCGAGACCTCACCGGCTAGCCGCCCATCACGACTACGGCGGTACTCGCCTAGCAAGGTGCCCCAGCCGTATTCGCCTTCGTCGTCCCGGCCGAGCTGATAGAGGTCGTCGAAGCTCTGGAACGGTTCCGGCTCACAAGCCGGCAGCCGGACTGAGTACGTCAGGCTTCCTCCGCCCCCTGTTTCCAGGAAGGAGCGATACGAGGACGGCAGGGGCAGCCCGATCTCCCGTTCGAGATCTTCAAGCTCGCCAGCCCTGAACAGCCTGAACGGCCCCACGACCAGGCGGCCCCGATACCAGCGCGACGACTCCTCAGGCATGGCCAGATTGTCGCATCCGGCGGCCTGCCTGGATCATCCGGCCTCATGTGCTGGATGCCGAGCTGAGCACGTTCATCCGTACCTGGCTGAGCACTTAAACGAGTACGCCGACACGGCAATCGCCATGAACCGCCAGGTGGGTGCGGGCGGGCGGGGTAGGTGCCCGCGACGGTCGCCTGGCGCACCATCCGTAGCGGCCCGTTCGGTGTGCCGCACACGCGGAGGGGTAGGCGCTGGGACATGCACGACCACGAACGCCCCCCGAAGGCCATGCCGCAGGTCGGCTCGCTTGATGAGCTGACCGGTCTGATCGCAGGCAGGACCGGCGTGTATGTGCGGTGGTCGTTGGGACCAGCAGCGGATCTGCCCTCGGTCAGCAGCCGCGACGACCTCACGGGCATTGCGATGCCTGGACTGTCGGCGAGTGCCCTCGACGTCGAGCCGTGGTGGGGCGAGCGTCCGCTGCGCCTGTGGATTGCGCGACGTCTGTACGACTACGCACACCTGCCGGCAGCCAAGGACCGCCGGGTGCGGCCCTGGCTGCTGCACGGCACCCAGATCGGCCGGGGCCCTGACAACGAGCCCCTGCTCACCGATGTGGTGCCGGTGGCATGAGTGGGCCGGAGCGTGATCGACGAGGCCGCGCGAGACGTCGAGGCGCAGCCCGGCGGATGGGGACCTCTGGACCGGACTCCGCACCGGGTGTGAGAGTGCCGGTGGTGGACACCCGTCACGCAGGGCCGCGGCGAGCGAGCAGAGCGAGGCCGGCCCGGCTGGCGAGAGGAGCGAGGCCGGCCCGTCGCGCTCCCGCGCTACCTGCCACGCCCTCCCGGGCTTTCCTCCCGGCCGGAGGCGATCGGCGCGTCGTCGTCTCGTCGTTCTCGTCGTCCGCGGAGGGCGCCGCGCGTCGACCAAAGGCCGTCGTCCTCGCACGTCGCGCCGAGCAAGCGTGACGCTGCGCGACCACAGCCCTCTTCGGCTCTCGTACATGCCGGTCCAGCTCGCGCGCCGCAGCCAGTTCGCCTGTACTCCACTTGCGGCGATCTCAACCGGCTGGGCATACGACGGGGCGCTTGGTCAGGGTGCTGGAATGAGGACTGTCAGCGGGGTCAGGCGTCGCCGCACCAGGTCTTCGGCGACGCCGGCGGGCCGCTGTCGGTGGATTGCGGCGTAGGTCCGCAACCGCTGTCCGCCCTCGGCGGGGGTGAAGCGGACGGTGGCGGCAAGCATGCCGGAAGCGATGCCCAGGACTCCCTTCGCCGAGAGGGCAGCCTGTGCGCGTGACGATGTCATAGGAACGCAGTGGATCGCGGCTCCCCGTCAGCACGGACGTTGGGGCCGTGCCGGCCAGGGCTATGAGGAGCCGGACGTCTTCCGGCGGGCAGGGTTGGGGAGTCCGGGCCAGGAAGGTCATCCGCGCAGACCGGCTCGCCGAGTCTGTAGGAGCGGTCCCGTTCGGAAAGGGGTCCAGGGCGGTCCCGGTAGAGGTCGAGCGTCCCCACCGCCGCGCCGGCCGTGCCGAGCGGGACCGAGAACACCGCCCGGACGCCAGGCTCGACGGCCTGCTGGGTGAAGACCCGCCAGCGACGCGCGTCCGTTCCGCCCGTCAGGTCGCCGCCAGCACCGGCGCCGTCAAGGCGAGAGCACTCTGACACGGCGCATCGCAACCGGTGACATCGAGCAGGTCCACGCACGCCCGGCACAACGCAGCGGGGGTGTCGATGCCCGCGGTGGCGACATGGAGTCCGCCGGTACCCGCGACAACCGCTTGAGGTCCTCCGCGCCGAACGGCGCACCCGCGCCCTCTGAGGAGGCCGAAGAGTCCCCCACCGCACCTCCCGCGCCCGCAGGTTCCATTCTCACCCGGCCGCCCCTCCTGTTATGCGGAGACACTGCAGCACCTCCCTCAGAAGCAGGGGCTCGCCGAGTGGCGGGCCCCGCAGATTCCCGCCGCCTGATGCACGAACGCGCGTACCCCTAGAACGCGCCGAAGCCGCCTCACCGGCGGTGCTTCATCGCCCGACGCGTCAGCGGCGCTGCCCGTGACGTAGCCGTCCGGACTCGGGCGCAGGGACGGAACTCCCGGCTGGCCCTCACCCGTTGCCCGGCAGGAGGGGGCGAGAGCCACTACGGGTATCTTCCACTGCGCCGCCCAGGCGTCGATCTCGGCCAGGACTTCCACCGGAAGTCGGAGCGAGCCTGCCGCGCGCACAATGTCATCACCGCTACGGATCCGTAGCGGTGCACCTGTACCGAGTAGGACTTCACAGCGGGCTTCCTCGCGCCGGGTATCAGCCCTCGAAGCGGAGTGCAGCACCTGCCCGGAGCACGGCCGTCAACCGGCGCCTGTTCATGTCCGGCCAATCGAGGCCCAAGGCACTCGCCTATGCCTTGACCGTCACAGACGATCAAAGACGCATCAGTCTCCGTTCGGCGGCCACCGCCCGCGGCGGTGGGCTCGCGGTGGGCGTGGTCCCAGGTTTCCGCGTCCGAGTGAGTGACGGATCTCGTTGACGGCGGCGTGTGCGGGACCTGGGCCGGAAACGCCGTGCGACGGTGCTCGGGCATCTTCCCGTCCCGCCCGCCAGGAGGCATCCGTGCTCGAACGCAAGCAGCTCAAGGGCCGCACCCAGGTCACCTTCGTTCTTCCCGCCGACAGTCCGGAAGGCCCGGTCAGCGTCGTGGGCGACTTCAACCACTGGAACCCCGCCGCACACCCGCTGCAGGTCCGCAGTGACGGCATGCGCGCGGCCACAGTCGTCCTGCCTGCGCGCAGCGGCCACTCCTTCCGCTACCTCGCGGCCGGGGACCACTGGTTCGACGACGACCAGGCCGACGGCCATGACGGCTCCAACAGCCGCGTCAACACCTGAGAGGGGTCACCCGCATGGATGCGATCGTGCTGCTGCGCGAGGACCACAAGACGGTCGAGAAGCTGTTCAAGCAGTTCGAGAAGACCTCTGACGACGACACGGCCGAACGCCGCCGGATCGCCGACGAGGTGATCGAGGAGCTCACCGTCCACGCCTGGATCGAGGAGAAGTTCTTCTACCCCGCCGCCCGAGAGGCCGCACCGGACACGACGGACCACGTCCTGGAGAGCATCGAGGAGCACCACGCGGTGGTGTGGATGCTGTCGGAGATCAAGGACATGGAACCGGGCGACGAACGGTTCAAGGCGAAGATGAGCGTGCTGATGGAACAAGTCCGCCATCATGTCGAGGAGGAGGAGCAGGACTGGTTTCCCGAGGTCCGCAAGGCGATGGGCCGGAACAGACTCACGGAACTGGGCGGCGAGATGGAGGCAGGGAAGAAGCAGGCGCCTCGCGACCCGCTGGCCGTTCCCAGCGCCGACTCGAAGTGACCCGATCGCGGACCCACATCGCGGGCCGCGGGCTGCTCCTCATGGGTGCGGTGGTACTCGCAGTGGCGGGGTGCGGGGCCCCGGCAGCACGGCAGGACGCCGCGGCCGCAGCGGGAGCCGCCTTCGAAGCCGCCGTCATGGCCGGCGAGCCTATCCGGGCCTGCGAGCTGCTGGCTCCGCAGACCCGGGAGCAGTTGGAGCAGGACGAGCGGAATGCCTGCGCGAGAGCGCTCGCCTCGCAGGAGTTGCCCGAGACGCACGGTGTCCGGGGCGTCGAGGCGTACGGGCGGCAGGCGATGGTTCGGATGGCGGGCGACACCCTGTTCCTGTCGCTGTTCACCGACGGCTGGAAGGTCGTGGCCGCGGGCTGCACTCCGCAGCCCGACAAGCCCTACGACTGTCTGCTCAAGGGGGCGTGAGGCGTGCGGGTGCTTTTCGTCGTGTGCCTGGTGGTCATCCTCGGCGGGCTCGGCTACTTCATCACCATCGGGGTGCTTCAGCGATGACCCACAGCCGTGAACGGCGCGGAGGTTTCTGGCGGGAGAACAGCCTCACCCTCGCCTTCGGTATCGCGTTCCTGGTGGTTCTCGCCTGCCAGGCCATCGTCGGGCGCGCCGAGTTCAACGAACAGATGACGGTGGACGGATTGCAGCCGCTCGCCTTCGCCGAGTACCTGACGTCCTCGGATTTCGCCGTGGACGTGACCGAGAACTGGCAGTCGGAGTTCCTGCAGTTCTTCCTCTATATCTTCGGCACCGTCTACCTCGTCCAGCGCGGCTCTCCTGAGTCCAAGAAGATCCACCAGGCCGGTAACGAAAGCGAGCAGGACCAGCGCATGGGCGACCACGCACGCCCTGACTCGCCCCGCTGGGCGGGAACCAAGGACTGGCGTCAGACCCTCTACGCCCGCTCCCTGGGGATCGTGATGGGAACCCTCTTCATCCTGTCCTGGCTGGCCCAGTCCATCACCGGTACCGCCGCCTACAACGACCAGCAGCTCCGCCAGCTCGAGGACCCTGTCAGCTGGGCCGGCTACCTCGTCACCCCCGACTTCTGGAACCGGACCCTGCAGAACTGGCAGTCCGAACTTCTCGCCGTGGCAGCCATGGTCGTGCTGTCCATCTACCTCCGTCAGCGTGGCTCCCCCGAATCGAAGCCTGTCGGCGCCTCTCACACCGCCACCGGTATCGAGGGCTGACCCCGGTCCGTGCTGGACGCGGCCGATCCCCTGGCCGCCGCCCGCGCCCCGCCGTCCGTAGCTGGTCGCCGCGGTGGCCGGGGTGACCGTGTCGGTGGTCGGAGCTGAGGGTGGACAGTTCGCCGATCAGCTCGCGCGGTGCCCGGTCCGTGCCCGACGCGAGCACGGACACGACGAGCGGAAGCCGCGCGGGCGGCGCCGCCTGCCGAGGTTCCTGATGGGCACCGCCGCGTTCGTCTGGCCGGCCTGGTGCCCGGGGTCGCGGGAGACCTGCAGGTCGGCGTCGCCCAGACGGGGCTTCTGGTCACCGTCACGAACGTCCTGGTCCCGCTTCTCGGCTTCTTCGGCCCCGGCGCCCACCCGGTCCTGACGGCCGTCGAGAACGTCCCGGACCCGGGCAGCAAGCACCCGATCGACGCCCCTGGTGCGGATCACCACGTCCTGCGTGCGGCAGCGACCCGCTCCCCTACAGCTCGATGAAGCCCGAGGACGCCCCCGCCCTGCGGGGCACGGGTTGATCGGCGTCGTCGAGGCCGCAGGGCCGGCTTCTGGGACGGCGAGGCGGAAGGGGGCGGCTACGCCGAAGCGGTCCGCGTCCCGCTCGCCAACGGCACCCTGGTCCAGCTGCCCGTCGCGGCGGACTCCGGCCTCATCCCGTCCGTGCTCACCCTCTCGGACGTCTTCTGCACCGGCTACCGCGCCGCCGTAGCCGCCGGTGTCAACGAACGCGCTCGCGTCACTGTGATCGGCGACGGCGCCGTCGGGCTCCTGGCCGTGCTCTCGGCCAAGCGGCTCGACGCGCAGCAGACCATCATCATGGGCCGGCACCAGGCACGTACCGACCTCGGCCGCGAGCTCGGTGCCACCGAGGTCGTATCCGTCCGCGGCGAGGAAGGCATCGAAGCCGTCCGTGAACCGACCCGTGGGCACGGCACGTCACATGCCCGCCTACGAACAGGCCCTGGGCGTCGTCCGCCCCAGCGGCGTGGTCAGCCGCGTCGGCGTCGCCCCGTTTGAGGGCGCACCGATCGGCTTCGGCAGGCCCTGCTGCCGCCCCGTTCGGAGGGTCGTCACGCCACGGGCCATGGCACTCCCACTGCGACCGTCCGAGCGGCTGTTGTGGCGGCTGGAGTGCCCCCGCTGGAGCCTGCGGCCGGCCGCAGCGAGGTGTGCCGGGTAAGGGCGCGGCTGGACGCACGCCGCTGCCCTGATCAGATCAAGTGCCAGGTCGGGGACGCGTCCACTGTCGCAACGGGTCGTCACCCCTGGGCGGGGAGGCGTACTGCGAGCAGCACCGTGTCGTCTTCGGCCTGCGCGGGCGCAGCGGTGTCGTGGAGGGCACGGAGCAAGGTGTCCAGTGGGATGTCCGCGGGAGCGGCGGTGAGCAGGCGGGCGAGTCGTTCGATGTTCTCCTCGATGTCTCCGTGTCGTGTCTCGACGAGTCCGTCGGTGTAGAGGAGAAGGATGCTGCCCGGCGGTAGCAGGCGGCTGTGGCTGGAACGGGGGCCGGGTGGCAGAAAGGGGTGCATGAGCGGGCCGTGCGGGGTCAACTGTTGTGCGGTCCCGTCGGGGGTGGCCAGGAGCGGGGGCAGATGCCCGGCGTTGGTCCATGTCAGACGCCAACGGCCGTTGTCGGCCGGGTTGAGGTGGGCGTGGACGAGGGTGCCGCTGGCGGGGATGTCGAGGCGCCGGCAGGCGGCTTCCAGGGCGCTGAGAACTCGGTCGGGGCCCATTCCGGGGTGGTCGTGGTCGGCCTGGCGCAGCATGCTGCGGACCTGCCCCATGAGGGCGGCGGCCTTCATGTCGTGCCCGGTGATGTCGCCCACGGTGATGGCCAGAGCCGCCGTGGTGCGTTCGCCCGGCGCCGCGGGCAGGTGGTAGGCGTCGTACCAGTCGCCGCCGACCGTGTCGTCCTGCGCGGCCGGCCGGTACAGAGCGGCCAGTTCCAAGCCGGTCGCGGCGGGCAGGTCCGTCAGCATGGCCTGCTGGAGCTCGTGGGCCACGGTGACGCGTTCGTCGAGGTGAACGGCGCGCTCGAGAGCCTGGGCGGTGTACGCGGCGATCGTGGTCAGGACGGCCCGCTCCGCCACGTCGACGGAGTGGGGGCTGTCCCAGCCCAGAACGAGCGTGCCGAGGACGCCGTGCGCTCCGCGCAGTTCGCAGTCGACGCCGAGCTGCCCGGCCACGTCGAGCACGTGTCCCAGGGCGGCACTCTGGGAGTCCGCGTAGTCGCGAGCCGCCTCCTCCCCGTGCTCGCTCCGGAGCGTGTCGTACACGGACGTGTGCAGGGCGGTGAGTTTCCCCGTCGTGTGCCCCGTGACGCCGCTCGCGAGCCGGTCCGCTTCGAGCACGATCACGCTCAAGCCCGCCCGGGCCAGTTCCCAGGCCGCGCTGAGGCCCGCGATGCCGCTGCCGATGACCGCGGCGTCCGCCTCAGCGGGCTGCGAAAGGGGAGCAAAGGAGGGGAAGGTCGCCGTCCGCATCCAGTGAGACCGTCCGGCATCGGGGAGTCGGTTCATGACCTGCGGCTGCCCGGAGAACCGAGCGTCATGCGCGGCCGCGATGTGGGCCGCCTACGCGTCTGCGCCGCAAGCGGCGTCCACGGCCGGTCTCGGGTCCTGACCAGGCTGTGCTCTCGGGCGTGCGGGGATCCCGGTGGCCCGTCGTCGACGCACTTCGCCGACGCTTCTGCGCCTGCGGCGGCATCCGAGCGGCGAGGACATCGAGGACACTGTCGGCCTCCCTCCTGCCTTTGGAACCGTCTTCTTCGGAGAGGTCGGGATGAGTGATGGCTGCGGCCGGTACGGCTCCGAAAGGTGTGTCGCGGTTCCGGTCTAGCGAAACCGGAATCGCAAATCGTATAATTCGGGCATGGAGTCCGTGGAGCCTCGGTCCAGCTGGACCTTCGTCACCCACCACGCCCGCATCCTCGCCATGATTCTCGGGGACCCGGAGACGCGGCTGAGGGACATGGCCGGGACCTGCCGAATCACCGAACGAGCGGCTCAGGCCATCGTCGCGGACCTGGAGAGCGCCGGGTACCTGACCCGTAGTCGTCATGGGCGCCGCAACCACTACGAGGTCATGCCCGGGACGCTCTTCCGGCATCCCGCCGAGGGGCACCACCGGATCGCCGACCTCCTGCAACTGCTGGCCGACCTTGGCGCACGGCCCGGGGCGCCTGGCGACCCTCCTGCGAACGGGGACCGCCATGAGCGCGACACACAGCTGACCCGCGGCCGGCGGGCCCAGCCCGGCCACGCTACCGACCCTCAGGTCTCACCCCACGTATCGGGGCAGTGAAGGGAGCAAGGCCATGAGCCCCCACCCCGAACGCCCGCCCGGCACGGGGCGAACGAGTGGCGCCGTCGACGTGGCCTTCGAACGGAGGCTGCGGCGGGTACGGGCCCATGTCAGCGGCGAGATCGACATGGACAATGCGGCCGAACTGCAGGAGGACCTCACTGCGGCGTTGACGTCCAGCGACCGCGGACTCGACATCGATCTGGCTTCCGTCACCTTCTGCGACAGCTCGGGTCTGCACGCTCTGCTGCACGTGAACCAGCTGGCCCTGCAGGCCGGGAAATCCGTCGTCCTCACCGCACTCAGCCGCCCGGTCGCCCGCCTGCTGCACTCCACCGGGGCCGAGCGCGTGCTCGCCGTCCACGGCCGACCCGGCTCCAGCGCGCAGCGCTTGCAGGTGGCGACCAGGCGCTTTGGGCCGACCTTCCATCTCCGCCTCACCGGTGAGCTCGACATGGACACCCGACCCGCTCTCGAGGAGGTGCAGGCCGCACTTGACGGGGTGGACGTGGTGGCCTGTGACATGCGGGATCTGATCTTCATCGATGTGGTGGGCCTCTACGCTCTGGTCGACTTCGCCCGCCGTCTGCACAGGAGGGGCATCGCGTTCTTCACCTTCAACTGGCAACCCCAACCGCGTCGCCTCCTGGATGTGGTGGACGAGCTGTGTCCGGCCCCTGACGGCCACGGCAGGCCCACCCGGCTGCTGCGCTCTCTGCAGGATTTCACTGCAGCCGCCCGAACGGCTGACTCGGCCAGAGCCCGCGAGGACGGCTTGCTCAGGGTCGCGTTTCCGCTGCCATGAGTTCCAGTGCCTCACCTGGTAGTGGTCCAGGCCGACTTGGCCCTTGGCGGCCTGGAAGCACTCTTCGACGCTCGCGCGAGTGCCGGCCACGCGGACGAGCTCGGCCAGGGGACTGCGGCAGGTGACCAGCACAGGTAGAAGGCGAGTTCTTTCGTGGCGGGGTTGCGGCGGATCGGCAGCCTGGCGGCGCTCGGGATCGGTGCACCAGGAAGGCGCAGGCAGGTAGAGCCTACGGTCGATCAGTGCCCGCCCCGGCTGGTTGCGTAGGCTCGAGCAGGTACGCGCGGGCGGTAGCCCGCGGTTCCACCCGTCGGAACCGGCCCGCGATCCGGGCCATGGCCTGGTCGAACAACGCCAGCCACCGGACCGGGTCTACGCTATGGCTCGCGGCCACCGCACGATCTTCAGGAGTCACACAACCCCCGATGATCACGCGTTGGCCGCCCTCGCTCCAGGCCAGGTCCTGGGCAGTGCCGAGCTCCTTGGCTTCGGTCCGACGGCCTCTGATCGACACAATGAGCACATGGACAGCGAACCTCTGCAGATCCCGCTTGATCAGCTGCGGCACGCCTTCGAGCTGGCACTGCAGCACGTCGAAGCGTCGGCCGGCAGCGCAGTGGCGCTCGAACACGACTACTTCTGGTCTGTTCCGGGCGACGAACTCCATGACGTCCCCAACGAACCGAGAACGATCACCATCGGGCAGCTCTCCGAGTCGTGGCAGCACCTTGAGGACCTCCTCGCCGACCCGAATCGGGCCGTGGGCCACCACCTGGCCTGGCTCGCCGATGTCCTCCGTGCGATCGGACAGTCCGCCGCCCAGTAGCCACCACACGCGCGACGTGACGTGGAGCTACGAAGTCGCACTGGAGTACTTGACGCCGACGCCTGCCGGGCTCATGTCCGCTTCTTCGGGCTGCTCATGATCGCGCAGACTCCGGTCCCTGGCGGAGCGGACAGCAGCCCCGCGCCCCGGTCCTTCCCGCCGCCGGAGGGAACGAAGAGGTCAGGGGGGCGTGGTGGGCGGTGCGGTAGCCCGCGGTGGCTTCCGGCCGGTCGAGGATCGCGCAGGGCGGCCTCGGTGAGCCGTTCTCGGCCCTGGGTACATCGGCTGCGCGTCACGTGGCCGCGTCGAGGAGGTGGGGCCCGTTGTTGCGGACGCTGTTGACGGCGGTGGAGACCGGCCGGGCGTCGAGCCGGCCGTCGGCAGGCTGAATGAGCAGGGCGCGGAGGTCTTCGACGTCGTGGTGACGGGGGTCGAGCCAGACGTCATAGTGGTCGGGGCTGAGGGCCAGTGGCATGCGGGGATGTACGCGGCCGGCCGCGTCGGTGGCCTCGGTCGTGATGATGGTGCAGGTCGTCAGCCAGGCGTCCGGGTCGTCGTCGCTGGTGATGTCGGGGTTGCGCCAGTACTCGTACAGTCCCGCCATGGCCATCACCTGACCGTCGGCGGGGTGGATGAAGTAGGGCTGCTTGCGGGTCTTGCCCGTCGCCTCGTCCCTCACCGGCTCCCATTCGTAGAACCCGTCAGCCGGCAGCAGGCACCGACGCCTGGCGAGCGCACGCCGGTAGGCGGGCTTCTCGTGCACGGTCTCCACCCGGGCGTTGATCATCCGGGAGCCGCCCTTCGGGTCCTTCGCCCACGACGGCACCAGACCCCACCGCAGCGCCCGTAGCTCACGGCGCACCTCCGCGCCGTCGGGCCGCCCGGCGCGTTCGAGGACCGCGTAGACGCCGTCAGTGGGCGCGACGTTCCAGCTGGGCGCCAACGTCTCGGCCGGATTCCAGTCGGTGACCTGAAAGAGCTGCGTCAGGTCTGCGGGGCTGCGTGTGGAGGCGTAACGGCCGCACATGAAGCCACTGTGTCACAGAGCCCTCAGCCCCGGCACGACGGCCGGGCCTCGCACCCGTCGTGGACGACTTCACGGTCGCAGGCGCTACCACCCGGTGTCCGACCCGATGTCCGACCGCCGTGATCGTCGCCCATCGGGGTCCGTAAGATCGGCCACGCACCTCGGCGCCGCCCCTGCCGTGAGGGGTCCACGGCCGGCCTGACGGGGATGAGATCGGTGACGCAGGGCAGGAAGGCACCGTGACACCGAACACTCGCCACCCGCGTCAAGGAACTCCGGGGCACCGGATCGTCGAGCTGCTGAGACGGGCACGCTCGAACCTCCGGGTCACCGCCGTACGCCTGTGGGACGACAACGTCGCGGACTACGCGGCGGCACTCACCTACTACGCGGTGCTGGCGCTCGTACCCGCCCTGCTCGTCTCGGTCTCCCTGGTGGGACTGGCCGGAGCCGACGCCCGCGAGAATCTGATCCGCGACCTCACCTCCTATGTCCCTCCCCAGTCGGCGCAGGTGCTTCGAGAGGCCCTGGAGGGCCTCACCTCGGCGCCCTCGTCCCTATGGGCGCTGCTCGTCAGCGGCGTCCTGAGCGCACTGTGGTCCGCCTCCAGCTACCTGGCGGTCTTCCGTCGCGCCCTGCACGCGATGCACCGGCTACCCGACACGCGGCCGCCGCTGCGCGCGGCGCACGTACTCGTCCTCACCGCCGGCGCGCTCCTGGCCCTGCTCGTCGCCGGCGCCGCGAGCCTCGTCGCGAGCGGCCCCGTGGCCCGTCAGCTCGCCGCGGCCGCCGGCCATTCCAGTACGGCCGCCATGGCCGTCCTGCGGTGGCCCGTGCTCCTGGTGATCGTCACGGCACTCATCCTCATCCTCTACCGCACCGGACCCGTCCAAGCCCGCCGCGCGCGCCGGGGGTTTGCGGGCGGGGCCCTGGCGGCCTTCCTGTGGCTCGGCGCCTCGGCGCTCTTTACCGTCTACACACAGTTCGGGACCTACAGCCGCCTCTACGGTTCCTTGGCGGGCGTCGTCGTCTTCCTCGTGTGGCTGTGGTTCAGCAACCTGGCCCTGCTCGCCGGCGCCCAGTTCAACGCGGTGCTCGCAGGGACCGAAGAACGGACCGGAGAACGGACCGGAGAACGGGCCGTAGCAGGGATCAGCTCACTGACCTCGAGGACTTCGTCGTAGTGCGGGTCGAGCGCGGTCGGTGGACTCGGTGTCCATGACGGCGAGCATGACCTCGTAACCCAGCGACGTCATCCGTCCCGGAAACCAGTCGTGCCAGCCCCCGGGGCGCGCTGGCGGGCCCCACCGCGCCGCCCAGTGCGCTGCGGCAACGTACGACGACTGTCACGCCTGGCGCCATCACGGGGCGGCCTCACCGCCCTGACCTTCTACGCGATCTCGCCCCGCCACCTGGTCGTCGACGGGGATGCCCAGCCTGCCTGCCACGGTGGTGAGGGCCGCCCCCAAAGGCAGCGCCACCCGCGTGACCGCGTGCCGGTCGCCCCGGGTCGGGTCCCGGTTGACGATCAGCACCGGCTTCCCGGCCTGGGCCGCCTGCCGGACGAACCGGAGCCCGCTCATCACGGTCAGGGAGGATCCCAGAACCAGCAGCGAAACGGCCTGATCCACCAGCTCACGGCAGTGCTCCACCCGCCGTGGCGGGACGGCTTCGCCGAAGAAGACCACATCTGGCTTGAGGACGCCCCCGCAGACGGTGCAGGGCAGCACGCGGAAGTCCCCGACCTGTTCGTCGGTGAGGTCGGCGTCACCGTCCGGGTTGATGCCGGCTGCCGTCGGCGCGAAGCCCGCGTTGGCCTCCTCCAGCCGCCGGGCGAGCTCGCGGCGCGGACTGAGGGCTCCGCAAGAGAGGCAGACGACCCGTTCCAGGCTTCCGTGCAGTTCCACGACGCGCTCGCTACCGGCCGACTGGTGCAGACCGTCGACGTTCTGGGTGATCACTCCTGTGAGCAGGCCGTGCCGTCCGAAAGCGGCCACGGCCCGGTGCCCGGGGTTGGGCCGGGCGCGGCCGAAGGTACGCCAGCCGAGATGGCTACGCGCCCAGTACCGGCGCTGTGCCTGCGCGTCGGCGGTGAATTCCTGGTAGGTCATCGGGGTGTGTCGGCTCAGGCTTCCGCCCGCCCCCCGGTAGTCGGGGATGCCTGACTCCGTGGAGATGCCCGCCCCGCTGAGCACCAGTACACCACCGGCGCGCAGAGCATCGGCGACCGGCGCCAGACTGGTCGTGCCCGGCAGCAGGTCCTCGCTGGGGGTCCAGCTCAATGTGGGGCGCATACGCATGCCGCCAGGGTACGGAGCCGGCCCCACCACGCGCCTGCACCACGGAGGGCGCGCCCAGGCGGGCCGGGGAAGTGCTGCTCCCTGTGACCGGGTCGCGCGTCCGTACGGTGAGCGCCTGGTGCCCGTGGGCACGGCACGCCACGCGAACCATGGCTCGTCACGCGTGGCACGACATGGGGCGGGACGGCGTCGGCCCCCGATGATGAGGTAGCGGGGCGGATCGTGCAGCGCCAGCGGCAGGCGCGCTGTCACCGCTGCTCCAGCAGCGTGGACATCCGGAGCGGGTCCGGCGACACCTGCGGGGTCTGCGGAGGTGGCTCAGGTGTCCTCTCCGGACCCCGGTCTCGCCATGCCACGGTGGGCCTGCGCCTTCAGGCTGTCGGGCAGCACGCGGTTGGCCAGCCCCTGGGCCTTCGTCTTCCAGGAACCGGCGACGACCTTGTCCCTGCCGGCCATCATCGCCTCGAAGCCCTGCGCGGCCACCTGGGCCGGGTCGTCCTTGTCCGCACGGCCGACCTTCGTGTCGAGCATGTCGGCCCGCTCGAAGAACTCCGTCTCGGTCGGACCGGGCATCAGCGAGGTGACCGTGACGCCGGTGTCCTTCAGCTCGTTCTGCAGGGCCTGGGCGAAGGACTGCAGAAACGACTTGCTGGCGTTGTACACAGCCTGGAACGAGCCGGGCATGGTGGACGCGATCGAGGACGTGACCAGCATCCGCCCCTCCCCGGCCTCCACCATGCCCGGCAGGAGCAGCTTGGCGAGGTGGACGGTGGAGGTGACGTTCAGGTCGATGATCTCCAGCTCGTCCGCCAGGTCGTTCTCGAGGAAGGGACCGCCCTTCCCGATGCCGGCGTTCAGCGCCGCGGCTGCCACGGGCCGACGCGTGGCCACGACCGAGCGATGGAGTTCCTCCACCCCTTCTCGCGTACCGAGGTCTGTCTGGACGGCCTGCACGCCCGTGCCGTGGGTGGTCAGCGTCGAGGCTGCCGATGCCAGGGCGTCGTCCTCCGCGGCGATGATCAGGTCGAAGCCGTGCTTCGCGAACTGCCGGGCCAGCTCGTAACCGATGCCGCTCGACGCACCGGTGACGACTGCCAGTGGGTTGGTTGTCTCCATGTCCCGCGGCTACCCGCCCACGCCGGTTCAACCGGCGCCTTCTGCGGAGCCCGCCCTCAGGAGGCGCAGGACCGACCGCTCCACCCCACCGTGAGTGGCCGGCCTGCCGAAGGGACCACCCTCGCCCAGCTCGCCTAGAGAGCCGGCGATGGTCTTCCCTCCCTCGTAGAGCTCGATGACACGAGGATCGATGTACGACGCCCGGCAGACGGCGGGCGTGTTCCCCAGGTAGTCGCTCACCTCGCGGACGGCACGCGCCACGACCCTGCCACGCCGGGCGCGGGAAGCACCGGACGTGGTCTGGGAGACCGCCAGCGCGACCGCAGCGAGCACGGTGGCGTACCAGGTCCTGAAGTCCTTCGCCGTCACGTCTCGCCCCGACCGGTCGCGAAGGTAGGCGTTGAGGTCCTCGGCGTGGACCTCGTGCCAGGCGCCGCGTTCCCAGTACGCGAACAGCCTCGGGCCCTGTTCCTTGCGCCGTAGGAGGGACCGGATCACCGCGTGGGCCTGCTCGTCCACCAGCGTGCGGGTCACGGTCTTGCCGGACTTGGCCGGAAAGCACAGTCGGATCTCGCCGGCACGGCAGACGGCGTGCTCCCGCCGCAGCGTGGTCAGTCCGAAGCTCCCGTTGTCCCGGGCGTAGCGTTCGCCTCCGATCCGGAGGAAGCCCAGGTCGAGCAGCCTCGTCACGCACGCGAGGACACGGGTGCGGGAC
The DNA here is from genome assembly GCF_044752725.1 of Streptomyces sp. NPDC088707. Taxonomy (NCBI): domain Bacteria; kingdom Bacillati; phylum Actinomycetota; class Actinomycetes; order Kitasatosporales; family Streptomycetaceae; genus Streptomyces; species Streptomyces sp. NPDC088707. The sequence goes on from NZ_JBIVLV010000001.1 coordinate 116,033, forward strand.
AATCCGCGCCCGCCGAGATCCCTCGTCACAGCCTTGCGCAACCGGGGCAGGGCACGGGCCACTCCTTGGACGTGCTCGTGCTTGGCGGCGTCCCGCTGCTCACGGAAACGCGGGTGGTAGAGATACTGGCGTCGGCCCGCCGCGTCCGTCCCCACGGCCTGGATGTGCCCGTTCGGCCACGGGCAGATCCAGACGTCCTGCCATGCCGGAGGGATGACAAGCGCCCGGATCCGGTCGCGGTCCGCTGCCGGCAAGCGCCGGCCGTGGGCGTCGAGATACCGGAAACCGCGTCCATGCCGTATCCGGCGCCATCCGACGGCGGCGGGGTCGCTGGTCCGCAGCCGCACGTCAGCCGTCAGCCCTCATCGGGGTGGGCCTCGGTCCGCAGGGTCCACGCCTGTCCCGAGCAGTCGTACGGAAGGGGCGGAAACCGATGCCCACGCACGTCGGTGCTCCTGCTCCACAGATGCTCCTTGCCGCAGTCGCAGGCGTAGATGCCGCTCTGCGGCACGATTTCGCCGGGTTTCCACTGACTGATGTCGTTCATGTCCGGCATCTACCCCTAGAAGAGGACTGCACGCGGATTCGCACGGCCGAGGAGAGCGGACCTTTTCGGCCACCCTGGAACGTGCTGACCCAGCAGCGGGTCGGCCATGGAAGGGTGCGGCCACGTGTCCGCGGCGAACGACGGGTGCCGTAGAGCGGGGGCCGGGTCAGTGGTGGCAGAGACAGAACGGATGGCCGGCCGGGTCCGCGTAAACCCGCCAGTTGGCCTCCGGTCGGAGCTGATCCGTCCGCTCCAGCACCGTTGCCCCGAGGGCGAGCGCACGCTTCTCCTCCCCGTCGAGGTCGTCCACGTCGAAGTCCAGGTGGAGCTGCTGCGGTCGCTGCCGGCCGGGCCACTCGGGCGGGCGGTAACCGTCCACCCGCTGGCAGGCCAGGGGCGTTCCCTCGAACCCGTGCACCTCGACCCAGTCGGGATCCTTCGGGTCCGCGACGACCCGTCCGCCGAGCAGATCCGCGTAGAACTGTGCGAGTCGTACGGGATCCGCGCAGTCCAGCGCGATCGCCTGCAGTTTCCGGATCATCGAGTGCGCCCCTCGTGAGTGGACCACCAGGATGGCACGGGCGGAGTCCTCGCGGACGGCCGTCCGATGCCGTCCTACGCCGTCAGGGTCGCCGTCGCGTCCGGTCGTCGAGCCACTCGGCTTGAGGGCCGTGTCGGCTCCCGGTCCCGGGCGTCGGACCGCACGGGCCCGAGGACCGTGTTCCTCGGGGTCATCGACTGCCCCGGAGCCGTTCGGCCCGAGGACGGTCAGCACACGGCACCTCCGCATGCCGTCGCCGCCGTCCACGAGACCGAAGGGGCTCCGCCCGACCGCCCGGTCTCCCGGGTCAGCGGCGGATGCCCGCGTACGCCGACGGGGAGATGCCGCCCTCCGCGCCCTGGGCGCCGCCGACGGTCCAGACCCGGCCCGCCGCGTCGGTGGCGGCGCCGTAGAGGTACCCGGCTCCGCGCGGGTTCTCCGTGCGCTTGAGCAGTCCGTCGGGTCCGAGCGTCAGGACGTAGTTCCCGGCCGGGTTGACGTCGGGGTTCATGGTCTCCCCCACGATCACCGGGCGGCCGGAGCCGTCGAAGGCGATGTCGAACAGCTGGCCCGTCTCGGCGGGCGTGCGGACGGTGGTCCAGGCGCGACCGTCGAAACGCACGACGACGGGACGGCGCCACAGGTTCTCGTCCCGCATGTGACCGACGGCCCAGATGTCGTTCGCCGAGCGCCGCTCGATGCCGTCGAACATGGCGCCGTCGAGCCCGCTCGGCAGCTCCTGCTTCGTCCACGACGTGCCGTCGAACCGCGAGACGCCGTCGCCGATGGCGAGGACGACCCCGCCGGGGCCCACCTCCAGCTGGGAGACCCAGTTGAGCCCGGTGTCGGCCGGCAGCCGGGTCCAGCCGCCGCTGCCGTCCGCCCTGCCGCGGAACAGAGCCGGCCGGTACTCGCCGGTCTCATCGGTGTATCCGCCGTGGACCCAGACCGCACCGCGCGCGTCCACGTCGACGGCCGACAGGGAGGTGTCGTCCGCCCCCTTGGGGAAGGGCAGCTCGACCGCGCTCCAGGCCTTGCCGTTCCAGTGCTGGAGCAGCGCCCGCCCTCGGTCCCAGTCGTCCTCGCCGACGGCTTCGTGACGGGTGCCCACGGCCCACACCTGGTCGGGCGCGCCCACGGCGAGGTCCTCCAGACGGCCGTGATCGGCGGGCTGCGGGGGCGCCTGCCAGCGGACGCCGGTCCAGCGCAGCGCGACCGGCGCGTAGGGCCGGGTGGTCGCGTCGCTGCGCTTGCCGACGGCCCAGGTCGCGCCGCCCGCGGTCTCGATGTCGAACAGCACGCTGCCGTTGCTGTGGGACGGGCTGACGGCGCGCCAGTTCTGCGCCTCCGCGGCAGCGGGGGCCGCGGCCACGGCCACGAACGAGGCGAGGCCGACGGCGACGGCGGTGGCCGCACGGGGCAGGGAAAGGTTCATAGCGGATTCCTCGCAGGGAGTCGGGTGGGTACGTGCTCTCACCCCTTTGACGCGCTGACCCCCAGGAGATGTTTCATGACTCTTCGTCGGCCGTGGTACGGCCGCACCGCCCTGGCGGTGCCTCCTGGTTGGTCCTCGACGAGCCGCCCGTCCACCCCTCAGGCGCCGTGCGGCACGTCGGCACGAGGACGCCCAACGCCTCGCAGGTGTCGTCGCGGAGCTCCCGGCGGGGCCGCGGGCGCGGAAGCCGTCTACCCGGTTGACGGGGGGTTGGTCCTGCCCAAGTGGCCTTCTGATGCTGTGACTTGGGAGCGGGTTGCTGAGTGTGCAGGCAGCCCGTAGAGGAGGGCACCTGGCCTCTGGCAGGTGCGTGTGGGAGTCTGTGAAGACACCAGCCTGGTCTGGTAGGAGACCCCGAGCCGCCCGCGCAGGCTCTCTGCGGAGGGCCGGGACGCGGTTCGGGTGGTCTTGCTGGTCTGTGCGTGACCCCACGTCACGCTCCTGGCACCCCGCCAAGGTGCGTTGGGCTCGACCCCTAGAGAAAGGGGCGAACCATGAGCAGTCTCACCTTCACCACCTGCGAGAACCCCGCCGGCCCGGTCATCACCCTGTCCGGCGAGATGGACCTCACGTCCCGTACCCCTCTGGAAGCGGCCACCCGGGTGACACCGCCCGCCGGCACACCCCTGTGCCTGGACATGTCCGGGGTGACCTTCATGGACTCCTCAGGTCTGAACTTCCTCCTGACACTCCGACGCCGACTCGCAGCCGACGGCAGCCGTCTGGTTCTCACCGGAATCCGGGACGAGCCGATGCGCGTCCTCGCCCTGACCGGTGCCGACTCAGTCCTCCTCGCGGCCGACGACGGCACCCACGTGCCCACACCGCGCAACACTCCGACCTCCTGAGCCCCCGTAACACCAAGCGTCCACCCATCCGGTCGACGCTTTGCACGCCGCTCCGATGGGCTCACTGAAGTAACGGCGCGCCAGGCAGTCCGCGATTCACCCGTTCTGACAGGGCCCCAGGCCCTGCTTCGTCGGCGGAAGAGAGCGGTGGCCCTTCCCCTCCTGATCCCGGAAGCAGGGGAAGGGCCACCGCTCTCGCGCTCCAACAGGCTGGTATCGAGCGCCCACCAGCTCTGGTCACGGCCGATGCCGCCCTGGGGGCTGCAACGAAGCCGATCGCCCACAGCGTGCACGGGCGGGCGGTCGGGTGCGTGGCGGGTGGGGCGGGTCGGCCTGGCGGGGCAGGATCATCGGGCCCGGCGGATGCGAATCGGGCCTCGGATCTCATCTAGTGCGACCGGGCGGCCACGCTGGGTGATCTCCACCTCGCCCTCGTCGACCAGGTGGCGGGCCGCGAGGCGGGCGGGCTCCATCAGGTCGCGCCAGCCGTCGTCGTCTCCTTGGTACGCGGCGCGTGCCGCGTCCGACGGACAGATGGACGCGCCGGAAGCGCGGCGCCGGAGGAGGTTCAGGATCGTTTGCTCCAGGCGCCGGACCGTCTCGCTTCCGGGTTCCTTCACCTCTCCAGTCTCCACGATCCCGCGGATCCCACGACTGGACGATGTCGGGTCCCGGTGGCGTTCACCCGTCCCCACCGCCCCGGCCGCGTTCGTGTCTCGCCGGGCGATGTCCTCCGGCCCGGATGGCCATGCGGAAGAACAGATCGACAGACGCGAAGGCTCGTACGCGCGGCGCGCCACCGCACGGAGGCGGTCGGTGCCGCGACCGGAGAAGGCAGCATGCGCAGCGACCACGTGCGCGGCTGCTCCGGTTGCCTCTCCTACCTGCGTGGGTGAGCTTGTAGAGGGGGCCCCAACGGGACCGCCCCTCGCAGATCGTCCCCATTCCCAGGAGGAGACATGGCGCACCCCGAGCAGGACCCGAACCAGCAGGAAGGTCCGGCGGACGGTGGCGCCGTCGGCACGCCCGGCGTCCACGACGGCGGAGCGGACGGCGGCGCGGACGGCGGAGCCGACAGCGGTGCGGAAGGGCCCGCGGACGGCGGCGCGACCGGCACACCCGGCGTCCACGACGGCGGTGCGGACGGCGGTGCCGACGGAGACGCGGACGGAGGTGCCGACGGAGGAGCGGACGGGGGTGCCGACGGAGGTGCCGACAGCGGTGCGGAGGGGCCCGCGGACGGTGGCGCGACCGGCACACCCGGGGTCCACGACGGCGGCGCGGACGGCGGTGCCGACGAGGCCGGCGGCCGCCTTTGAGCGCCGCTCCCATGACGCTTCGGGACACGGCCGACGATGTCAAGGGCCGTGTCCTGGAGACACGTCTGATCAGCCTCAGCCGCGAGGAGTTCGCACGGGACGTCTGGGGGCGCACCCCTCTGCTGACGCGCGGAGCCGGTGACTTCTCCGATCTGTTCTCGGCGGCCGCGGTCGACGAGCTGATCTCCCGGCGCGGTCTGCGCACGCCGTTCCTCCGCGTCGCCAAGGACGGCTCCACCGCACCCGAGTCGTCGTTCACCTCCCCGGGCGGAGTCGGCGCGTCGGTCGGGGACCAGCTGGACGACACCGCCTTGTGGCGGAGCTTCGCCGACGGCAGCACCCTGGTGCTGCAGGCGCTGCAGCGGACCTGGGGGCCGGTCACGGACTTCGCGGCGCGGCTCGGCACGGAACTGGGCCACCCGGTCCAGGCCAACGCCTATGTCACCCCGCCGCAGAACCGCGGTTTCGACGACCACTACGACGTTCATGACGTCTTCGTCCTGCAGGTCACCGGTACCAAGCGCTGGATCCTCCACGAGCCCGTGCACCCGGACCCGCTGCGGGACGAGCCCTGGACCGAACACCGCGCCGCGGTCGCCGGTGCCGCCCGGGGCGAGGCGTACATCGACACTGTGCTCGGGCCCGGCGACGTTCTCTATCTGCCGCGCGGCTGGCTGCACGCAGCGGAGGCCCAGGGCTCGGTGTCGATCCATCTGACGCTCGGCATCCACACCTGGACGCGACAGACGGTGGCGGAGCAACTCGCGCAGGCCGCTCTGGAGCTGCTGCGCGAGGACCCCGAGATGCGTCGCTCCCTCCCTCTGGGCGTGGACGGGCCGGGCGCCGAACTCGCCGTCGTGCGCCGGCGTCTCGCCGCCGCCCTCGCCGAGGCCGACCCCACTCCCCTGTTCCACCGCACCCGCCGCGGCCAGGCACGCCCAGCGCCCCTCGGGCCGCTGGAACAACTCGGGGCCCTCGACGCGCTCGGCCCCGGCACAGCGGTGCGGCTCCGTGAGGCGCTGGAGCCACGCTTGGAGGGCCGGCGCCTCGCCACTCGCGTCGGGTGGCTCGAGTTCGCGGCTACGGACCTGCCGTCGGTGCGTCGGATCCTCGACGGGAGCGCCCATTCCGCCGGCGAGCTCGGTCTGCCCTTCGTCGAGCGGCTGCTGCTCGCGGGCGTGCTGATGCCTGCCGATCGATGAGACGGGCGGAATGACGACTCCGGCGCGCTTCTTCTGCGCCGATGCCGCCCGCCTGCGCGGTGACCCGCTCGCGGGCACGGCGCCGTACGGCTCGGTCTGGGTCCTCATCGAGTACCGGGCCGGCTGGCCGACCAACGGCTTCGACGGCCTCGCTCTCGAACCGGGGGTCAAGGCACAGGTGTACGCAGCCGCGCGGGCGGCACGCGCGCGCGTACTGCTCATCAGGCGCCATGGTCGCAGCAGACCGGAGGAACCTGCCCGGTGGGCCGTTCTGCGGTACGAGACCGACGGAGACCACCGTCAGGAGTGGGGCACCTGGTACGACGACAGGGATCTGGCACAGATCGTGGACGCCCTGGACGCTCCCGGGGAACGGGGCCGGCCGCCCGTCGTCCTCGTCTGCGCCCACGGCCTGCACGACACCTGTTGTGCCGTCCGCGGCCGTCCGGTGGCGCGTGCGCTGAGTGACGGCTGGCCGCAGCTGGTATGGGAGTGCACACATGTGGGAGGGGACCGGTTCGCCGCCAACGTGGTCGTCGCGCCCGACGGCGTGTACTACGGCAACCTGGACGCCCCCTCGGCTCTCACCGTGGTCGAGGAGCACCTGGCGGACCGCATCCACCCGGACCACCTGCGCGGCTACACCGACCTTGTCCCGCCGCAGCAGGCCGCCCTGTCCGCTGTGCTCCGCCACGCGGGCCCGTCGGGGCGGCACGACTACGCCATCGAGGAGACGGTCCGGGACGGCGACCGGTGGCAGATCCGCGTCACCGGCCGCCTCGCCGGACTGTCCGCCTTCGAGGTCGAGATCCACGCCCACCGAGCACAGCCGCACCAACTCACCTGCCGCGGCCTGTCCCTCAGCTCGGCCGTGCACTACGAGGTCGCGTCCCTTCGCGTCGGCTGACCGTCCTCATGCGCCCGGGGTACGGGTCTCTGGGTCGGGCAAGGCGTCGCGGGCCCAGGCGGGGCCTCCGGACGCGACCTAGACGTACGTCCGTGGCACGTGCTCGTTCCAGGTACGGGAGAACACCCGGCGTCCTCCCTCGTACCCGTCGAGGGTCGCGTCGACGTGGAAGGCGTCGGCGTCCGAAGTGAGGACGGTGCGTGTCTCGACGCGTACGTCCCAGTCCGGCCGGGCGAAGGTCATGGTCCAGGCCGACTCCCCGCGCACCGAGCCGAAGTCCTCGGCGATCCAGCTGTACTGCTCGCACGCCCTCAGCCCCACGTCGATGCCCGCGTTCTCGTACCGCTGGACCCCCTGGTCCTTCACGATGTCGAGCACCGACCGGTAGTTCACCAGGTCGCGTGAGACCGTCCAGGCCTGCTCCGGTTCGCTCAGCCGCGTGACGGCGGGCGGTGCGCAGCCCTCCGGTTCGCCGAAGGGGCGCAGCTCCGCGTCGGTCGTGACGTCGGCGTCGCGCACCGGCAGGGTCAGGGAGCTGCCGTTCTCGTACACGGTGAGCAGCACAGGTCCGGGGGCGGGCCAGACGAGCGGCCAGTACGACGTGGACAGCGACAGCCGGATGCGGTGACCGGGCGGGAACGCCTGGGCGACGCCGTGCAGCGGCACCCTGACCGTGTAGCGCCGGCCGGGGGTCAGCTCGCCGGGGTCGGCCTCGCTGTCGCGGTGTACGAGGTTGAGCACGCCGTAGGTCACGCGGGTCGAGCGGCCGTCCGGCGCGACGTCGGAGAGCCGGACGTTGAGCTGGGCCACGGGGGCGTCGGCCGACAGCTCCACGACGGCCGCCGGCGCGCCGAGGATCTCGATGCGCTCGGTCAGGGGTTCGGTCTGGAAGACGAGCGAGCCGCCGTCCTCCTCGCGCTGGTCGTAGGGAAGGTCCGGCGGGGCGTTGTACGACGCCCACTTGCCGGCGAACTGGCCGACGGACAGGGGGGACTGGACCGTGTGCGCCTGGTCCGCGGCCGGGTGTCCGTCGTCCGGACCGGGCTTCCCGGGCATCCGGAGGGCGCCGTCCCGCAGGAGGAGTGCGGTCTCGGTGACGTTCGGGGAGGGCCAGGAGGGCTCGCCGATCCACCGGCCCGGCCGTTCCTCGTACGAGGTGGAGGGAGGGACGCTCTCCTGCATCCACGTCCGCAGCACGGGCCCGTCCATGACGCCGTTGTCGACGCCCTTGAGCCAGTGGTCCCACCACCGGACCACCTCTTGGAGGTATCCGATGGCGGGGCCGGGTTGGCCGAGGTGCGGGAACTTGTGGGACCACGGGCCGATCAGGCCCTTGCGTGGCACGTCGACGTGGGTCAGGAGCCGTGTCACGGCGTTGGAGTAACCGTCGGCCCAGCCGCTGGAGGCGAGTACCGGGCACCGCAGGGCGCTGTAGTCCTCGCTCAGGCTGGCGTGGCGCCAGTAGTCGTCGCGCTGCGGGTGGCGGAGCCATTCCAGGACCCACGGGCGGGCCGCCTCCAGGCGTTCGCCCCACATCTCGCGCCAGCGGTTGCCGACCACGGCCGGGTCGGGCGGGCAGGTGGCGTAGGCGAACATGGTTCCGGCCTCCGCCAGGTTGTCGGAGAGCATGGCGCCGCCCAGGTAGTGCATGTCGTCCGCGTACCGGTCGTCGGTGAACGAGGAGACGCAGATCGCGCGCAGACTCGGGGGTTGTCGGGCCGCCACCTGGAGGGCGGCGAAGGCACCCCAGGAGATGCCCATCATTCCGGTGTTGCCGTCGCACCAGGGCTGTTCGGCGAGCCAGGCGAGTACCGCCTCGGCGTCGGCCTGCTCCTGTTCGAGGTACTCGTCGAGGAGGACGCCGTCGGATTCTCCGGTGCCGCGGATGTCGACCCGGACACAGGCGTAGCCGTGTCCGGCGACGTAGGGGTGGTGGAGGGCGTCGCGGGTGGAGGTGAGGTCGTTCTTCCGGTAGGGGATGTACTCCAGGACCGCGGGGACGGGTTCGGTGTCGGAGGAGGAGGGGCGCCAGATCCTCGCCGAGAGCCGGGCTCCGTCGGCCATCGGGATCGTGACGTGCTTCTCCTCCGTTATCGCGTACGGCAGTTGGTCCACGTATCGCATGTAGGAGCGACCTCCTGTGTGCTCGGTGCGTGTGGCGTCGTGGGCGGTTCGGCCACCGGGCCGCGGTGCCCGGTCAGCCGAAGGTGAGGCCGAGGGCCGCCACCGCGCGGTCGAACTTGCGGCGGAGGTCCGACTCGTCGTCGCCACCGGTGAAGATGTGGGCCACTTCGTAGCTGTAGCTGTCCTGTTGGGACACCGTGGAGAGCTTCTGCCCCTCCTGGGGGACGACGTCGATCCGGACTCCGGGGATCTCCCGCTCGATGGCGGCGATGCGCTCGGGGCTCGGTATCTCGTGGACCGTGCCGTCGGCGAACCAGCGGTAGTACCACTTGGCGGCCATGGCGTACTCGCCCTGGCCGCTGGGCAGCGCGGGGTCGCGGTCGAGCGCCAGGCTGATCATCCGGCTGTGGTTGGGGGCGCCGTCGACGTACTGGAAGAGTTCCGCGTGCGACTGGGAGTGCCGGGGGTTGATCTCCAGCAGGCTGACGTCGCCGGTGCGGGGGTCGTAGAAGTACTCGATGGAGAAGGTCGCCGAGTCGAAGCCGATCTGCCGCATGGTCCGCTCGCTGATCCGGTGCAGCGAACGGAGCACCTCGGGCGGGAGGGTGCTGGGGTACTGGTGCCTCAGGAAGCACGGCGAGTCGGGGTAGTTGATCGAGTCCAGCACGCCGTAGACCGTCGGCCGGCCGTGGTACACGTATCCCTCTACGGCCACCTGGATGCCGGTCATGGCCTCCTCCGCCAGGCAGACCTCGCCGCCGATCCCGCGCATCTCCTCCGGCAGTTCCAGCAGGTCGAGGACGGTCTGGAAGGGCCGCCCGACGCGGCCGATGCCGTGCCGGATCTCCTCCACCGCAGCCCGGAACCCGGCCTCGTCGTCGACGCCGAAGGCGAGCTCCGAGGAGTAGGCCAGCGCGGGCTTGAGCCACATGGGGAAGGACACCCCGTCGGGCGGGCGCGGGTCGTCGGTGTCCAGGTCGACGCGGCCGAAGCGCGGATACGCGTCGACGGCCTTCCGCTGTTCGAGGCGGCTCCAGTACTTGTGCTCGCACTTGACCACGGACTCCAGGCTCGTGGTACGGGTGCCGTACTCCTTGCCGAGCATCGGGACGAGGGTGCTGACGGGGAAGTCCCAGTAGCCGACGATCGCGTCGATGCTTCCCTCGTGGGCGTCCAGAACGGACCGGGCTCGTTCGAGGAGGTGGTTCACGGAGACCTCCCCTTCCTGGAGCTCCTCGATGGTGAGCAGGCGGTGGAAGCGGTAGGAGTCCGCGTCCGGGACGGCTTGCAGAGTCGGCAGGTTGGCGTCGTCGAGTCCGACGACGAAGATGTTCTTGAGCTGGTCCTTGGGCACGTCGATGTCCTTCCGAAGCGGGCCGTTCCCGCACGTCGGTCCGCCTGCCCGTGCCGGCGCACCTCATGCGGGGACGTGTCCTTCGCCTCGTCCGGCGTACCGCGGCGGCTCCGTGCCCGGACGAGCGGGGGGCGCTCCCTGCCGGACATCCCCAACTCCGCCCCCGGACGTCACGCCCTTGCGGCGATGGCGTGGAGGTGCGAACGCATGTCGGCCATGAGGCGTGCGGCGTCGGTCAGCAGCGTCCCCTGGAGCGTGGGGGCGGCAGGGACCGCCTGCGGTCCCTGGAGCGGCCGGAGACGGTCCAGATGTTCGTCTGCCCGCGCGAAGTGGTCGTCCAGGCGCCGGAGATCGGTCCGTTCGACCCGGCCGATCTCCTCCAGGACGTCGGCCGCCCGGTTCAGGAAGCCCGCGTACTCGCTGCGGAACGGCGGCAGCAGGGCCTCGACGTGTCCGTCGGACACGGCGTGGTCCAGGGTCCGCGTGACGGACTGCAGGTGGTCCAGAAAGCGTTGGGCGATGGTCAGCGCCTCTCGGGCACGGGGCATCGCCTCCTGGCGGGTGTCTGCGGTGCGCCGGGGGTTGAGCCGCGAGTTCTCCGTCTCGGCGTCCACCTCACCGTGCAGACGCTCGCACTCCGAGGCCAGGCGGCGCCATCCCGCGCGCAGGCGCCGCACGGCGTCCGCGTCGCCCTCCCCGGTGGCCGACGCGTCGGCGAGCAGGCGCGTGTCGGCGGAGACCCGGCGGCAGAGGCCTGCGACCGCCTCCTGGTGCCGGCGGGTGTGCCGGGCGGGGGCGAGGAGGAGGTGCGCCCCGATTCCGCACGCGGCTCCGACCGCCACGGACGCGGTGAGGTGGCCGATGTAGTCGATGCGTCCGCCTCCGGCGGAGAAGGCGAACAACCCGACCACCGCGACCTGGGCGCCCTGGCTCCCGAAGGGGCGGAACCTCCCCACGGCCAGGCCGAGCAGGACGAGCAAGGTGAACACCCACCAGTGGATCCCCGCCCAGGCCGCCAGGGCGGCGGCCAGCACGGCGCCCGCGGCCATGGCCATCAGGTACTGGGCGCACTCGCGTACGGACCGGTAGACGGTCGCCTGCAGCACGACCAGCACGGTGAACGGGGCGAAGGTCGTCACGGTCGCCGGCAGCAGGTGGCGTGCCAGCACCCAGGCCACCGTCGCGGCTCCCACGCTCTTCGCGCCGAGCACCAGGTCGTCCCGCTCCGGCCCGGGAGCGCGCAGCCCCCTGCCCACGTGCCCGACCGCGGCGGCGACCGCGTCCCCCACTCTGTGCAGCATGCCCGTCCCCTCGTCCTCGTGCGCGGCGTCATGTCCTCCTTCCGCGTGTGCCCCGCCGGGCTCCGTCCACCCCGGGTCACCTCCTGGACGGTCCCGGTCCGGGCACGGCGTGCCCGTGGCGTTTCAGGACGTTCCCCTCGGGAAGCCGCCGTGACAACGGACGACTTCCCGAGGGGAGCGAGGCCGATGTCAACAGGAACGATTCTGGCCATTGTCATACCCGTGGTGGTGGTGATCGCGCTGATCGTCGTGGCCGTGGCCCTCAGCAAGCGTCGTCGGCGTCGGCTCCGTGAGCGGTTCGGGCCGGAGTACGACCGCACGGTCGAGGACACCGGGAGCAGACGAGCCGCCGAGCAGGAGTTGGGCGCCCGCGAGGAGCGCCATGAAGCCTTGGACATCAGACCGTTGTCGACGCGGCAGAGGGAGACGTACGCCCAGGAGTGGCGCGGAGTGCAGGAGGAGTTCGTGGACCGGCCCGAAGGCGCGGTGCACGACGCGGACCGGCTCGTGACCTCCCTCATGCACGAGCGGGGCTATCCCACCGAGGGCTTCGAGCAGCAGGCACGGGATCTCTCCGTCGAACACGGGCGCACGTTGGAGCACTACTGGGCGGCGCACGAGATCAGCACGCTCAGCACCACTCAGCGGGCCACCACCGAGCAACTGCGGGGAGCCATGGTGCACTACCGGGCTCTCTTCGACGAACTCCTCACCAACGGAAGCCCGACCGACCCCGGCCGGGCCTGAGAGGACAGGCGCGTCATGCGCGAGCATGAGACACCGTCGCAGACCACGAGCGGCCTGTCGACCGAGGACCTCGCCCAGCGGACCGGCCGCGGTACGGGAGTGGAGACCGGGCGTAGCACGGACGAGGAGACCGGCCGCGAGACGCAAACGGATCGACAGGAGCAGGATCTGGAACAGGACCGGGGGCAGGATCTGGAACAGGACCAAGCGCAGGACCGAGGGCGGGAGGGTACCGCCCTGAATGCACCCGTGTACCCCGGGGAGAGCACTGCGGTCGGCGACGCTCCGGGAGCCGATGAGAAGCCGGGGAGCAACGCTCCCGCGCCGGGGACGCGCACCGAGACGAACGCGGAGCCGGCAGGGACCGAGCCTGCCGCGGAAGAGCAGGACGGCGGCTCGGCTCGGCTGCTGGACAGTGACGACGACGCGTCGTTCCGTGCGCGCTGGAGCGACATCCAGAGCATGTTCGTCGACGATCCCCGGGAAGCCGTTCACGCGGCCGACGCCCTGGTCGCCGATGTGATGCAACAGCTCGCCGCGACCTTCGCCGACCACAAGAGGAATCTCGAAGGGCAGTGGGGCGAGGACGACCGTGTCGACACGGAGAGCCTGCGGGTGGCCCTCCGCCAGTACCGGTCCTTCTTCAACCGGCTCCTCTCCCGCTGACGCGGGTCCACCCGTCCGGCGGGCTCCGCATCGCTCCGCCGTGCTCCCGCCGGACCCACGACCCGGAGGGTGCGCGGCGGACCCGCGTCCCGTGCCCGCACACCACCCGGGGCACACGACGAGCGGGCTTCCGGGACGGGAGGTGTCAGGGCGGACCGGGCGGGTAGCGGCGAAGTAGCCGATGCACCTGATCCTCAGCCGTGCGCCATGCCGCCTGGTCACCGACATCTCGTCTTGTCACCGCCATCTCGTCTCGTCGCCACCATGCCGTCTGGTCGCACTGCGGGGGCCCTGTCGGCGTGCCTGCCGTCCGCCGGGGCGGGCACACCTCCGGGCGGCCGGCGCCGACCGCCCACGTCCCCGCCGTCGGGTGTACCGCGGACCAGGGAGGCCACGCGCCCCACCCCGCAAGGAACACGAGAAGGAGCATCATGGCGATCAAGGTCTCCGACCTCATCCTCCAGCGCCTGCGCGCGTGGGGCGTGGAGCACGTCTTCGGCTACCCGGGAGACGGCATCAACGGCCTCCTGGCCGCATGGGTTCGCGCCGACGACACCCCTCGCTTCATCCAGTCGCGCCACGAGGAGATGTCCGCCTTCCAAGCGGTCGGCTACGCCAAGTTCTCCGGCCGCGTCGGCGTCTGCACAGCGACCTCGGGCCCAGGAGCGATCCACCTGCTCAACGGCCTGTACGACGCGAAACTCGACCATGTGCCGGTGGTCGCCCTGGTCGGGCAGATCGACCGCAGCGCCATGGGCGGCTCCTACCAGCAGGAGGTCGACCTGCTGAGCCTCTACAAGGACGTGGCCTCCGAGTTCTGCGAGATGGTCACCGTCCCGGAGCAGCTGCCGAACGTCATCGACCGGGCCGTGCGCACCGCGTACGCCACGCGCTCGGTGACCGCCGTCATCGTCCCCGCCGACGTGCAGGAACTGGACTACTCCCCTCCGACGCACTCCTTCAAGATGGTCCCGTCGAGCCTCGGCCTCCCTTCCTACGCGCCCGTGCCCTCCCCCGCCGACATCGCGCGGGCCGCCGCCGTCCTCGACGAGGGGAAGAAGGTGGCCGTGCTGATCGGCCAGGGAGCGCGCGGTGCCCGTCCCGAGGTCGAGGAGCTGGCGGACCTCCTGGGTGCCGGAGTCGCCAAGGCGCTCCTTGGCAAGGACGCCCTGCCGGACGACCTGCCCTACGTGACCGGCTCGATCGGTCTGCTCGGTACCCGCCCCTCGTACGAGATGATGCGGGACTGCGACACCCTGCTGGTGGTGGGATCCAGCTTCCCGTACAGCCAGTTCCTGCCGGAGTTCGACCAGGCGCGCGCCGTGCAGATCGACATCGACCCCTTCATGGTCGGCCTGCGCTATCCCTTCGAGGTGAACCTCGTCGGGGACGCGAAGGAGACCCTGAGGGCCCTGCTGCCACAGCTGAAGCGCAAGAAGCACGGGCCCTGGCGCAGGAAGATCGAGAAGGACGTCGCCCGGTGGTGGCAGGTCATGGAACGCCGAGCCGCGGTCCACGCCGATCCCGTCAACCCCGAGTTCGTCGTCCACACCCTCGATGCCCTGCTGCCGGACGAGGTGATGCTGGCGGCCGACTCCGGTTCGGCGGCCAACTGGTACGCACGTCATCTGCGGCTCAGGGGAGCCATGCGCGGATCGCTCTCCGGGACCCTGGCGACGATGGGTCCCGGGGTGCCGTACGCGATCGGCGCGAAGTTCGCTCATCCCGACCGCCCGGCGGTGGCCCTGGTCGGCGACGGCGCCATGCAGATGAACGGCATGGCGGAGCTCATCACCGCCGCCAAGTACCACCAGGACTGGCAGGACCCGCGACTGGTCGTCGCCGTGCTCAACAACCTCGACCTCAACCAGGTCACCTGGGAGATGCGGGCCCTGTCCGGCTCCCCGCAGTTCCTTCCCTCACAGGCGCTCCCCGACGTCCCCTACGCGGATTTCGCGCGCTCCATCGGGCTCGACGGCGTACGCGTGGAGAGGCCGGCGGACGTGGAGGACGCCTGGAAGCGGGCGCTCGCCGCCGACCGTCCCTTCGTCATCGACTTCCGCACCGACCCCGCCGTCCCTCCCGTCCCGCCGCACGCCGATCTCGACCAGATCGAAGCCACCGCGTCCGCGGTCCTCAAGGGGGACAGTGATCGCGCCGGGATGATCCGGCAGGGGCTCAAGGCCAAGATCCAGGAGATCCTTCCGGGGCGCGGCCGCGGCCGCGCCGACAAGGACGGCGTGTGACCGGCAAGCGATGACATCCCCCGCCTCGGAACCCCACGCCGCGCGTGGGGGGCACTCCTGTCGCCTAGACCGAGCAGGTCCAGCGCCGTACCGGCCTCGTCGCGGCCCGCCGTGCGGCCTCGCCGTGCGGGGCGGTCAGCTCCACGCATGCGGCCCGCCGGCACGAGCGCTCGGGCTCGGGCCGGCGGGTGGAAGGTGACCACAACTCTTGGGCACTCAGGCGTGGCGGTGGTGTCGCTTGTTGCCGGAGACCAATCGGTAGACGGCCAGGAGGATGACGGAGCCGACGATGGCGGCGATCCAGGTGGAAAGGTCGAAGAATCCGTCTATGGAGTCGACGCCGAAGATGACCTTGCCGAGCCAGCCGCCGAGCAGGCCGCCCGCGATACCGATCAGCATCGTGATGATGATGCCGCCCGGGTCCTTGCCCGGCATCAGGGCCTTGGCGATGAAGCCCGCGAGCAGTCCGATCAAGATCCAGGCAATGATGCCCATGTGCTTCTCCTGCCTCGATGAATAGTGCTGTCAGCTTTCGTCTTCACCGTGCCGGGAATTCCAAACACAGCGAGCGGAGATGACCGCGACGGCAGCCGGAGCCGACGGCGGGGCGCACCCGGCGCCGTGTGCCGCCGACGAATCGGTGACCGGGGTGGGCTCGCCCGGGCGCGATGTGCGGTCGTCTGCCCGGACCCGGCCCCCGCTCCGGCCGTGCCCCGGAGCAGGCGGTGTCCGGGGCCGGGTCAGGACGTCACGGAGCAGGAGGCCGTGGCCGTCGCGGTGTCCGGGTGAATGGTGAAGACACGGTCCAGACCGACCATGGTCAGGATGCGGGCGGTGTTGGCGGGGACTGCGGCCAGGGCGATGTCGCCGCCCTGTTCGATGGCCAGGTTCCGGGTGGCCAGCAGAGCGGTGATGCCGCTGGAGTCGCAGAACGTCAGGCCGTCGAGGTCCAGGACCAGCAGCTGCCCGGCGGCAAGGGTCAGGTGGTCCGCGGCCTTGCGGAGCTGGGGTGCCGTCGCATGGTCGAGGTCCCCGGTGATCTCCAGTACGGGACCGGTGGCCGCCTCGGAAGCGGTGATCGTCAGCGGGCTCATCTCAGGTCTTCACTCGCGGGGGTGGGAAGGGAGGAGGGGAGCAGAGCGGGCACGCCGAGGGCCAGCAGCGCGGTGTCGTCGTCGAGTCCGTCGCCGAATCCGGCGATCAGTCCCGTCAGGCCGCTGATCAGTGCCTGCGGGCCGGCCGGGGGCCGACCGGCGACGAAGGCGCGCAGGGCGTCCTCGCCGTACAGTTCGCGCTTGGGCCCGGTGCGGGCCTCGGTGAGGCCGTCGGTGTAGGCGAGCAGAGTGTCGCCCGAGGACAGCCGGGTGCGTGCGGCGGTGAACTGGACCTCCGGCAGGACGCCGATGAGCATGCCACCGGGGGTGGGGAGGTAGTCGGCGCTGCCGTCCGCGCGCTGGACCAGTGCCGAGGGGTGTCCGCCGGAGGCCAGGTGTACCTCGACGTGGCCGTCGCCAGGGTGCAGGGTGCCGAATATGGCGGTGCAGTAGCGGGGGTCGCCGCTGGTGTACCGCTGGTGGAGCACGGTGTTCAGGGTGTTCAGCACGGTGACCGGGTCGGGGTCGTGCAGGGCGGCCGCGCGCAGGGTGTAGCGGGTCAGCGAGGTCACCGCCGCGGCCTGGGGGCCCTTGCCGCACACGTCGCCGAGGAAGAACGCCCACCGGTCGGTACCGAGGGAGAACAGGTCGTAGAAGTCTCCGCCGAGCAGGTCCGGGGAGGCCGTGTGGTAGTGGGCGGCGGCCTCCAGGCCCGGGACGGAGGGCAGCTGGGCGGGAAGCAGGCTCTGCTGAAGGACGGCGAGGGCTTCCTGGAGCCGGTCACGGTCGGCTTCGGCCCGTCGGCGTGCTTCTTCGGCCGCCTGGCGGCTGCGCAACAGTTCCTTCTCATAGGCTCGGCGGTCGCGCGCGTCGAAGACGGTGGTGCGGATCAGCATCGGCTCACCGCTCTGGCTGGTCTTCACCTTCGAGGTGACCAGCACCGGCATCCGCTGTCCGCCGGCGGCTTTGATGTCCAGGGCGACACCGCTGACCTCGCCCTCCATCTGCAGCGTCGGGGCGAAGTGGGTCTCGTGGTACAGCTTGCCGCCTATGGTCAGCAGGTCGGGGAACCGCATCCGCCCCACCACCTGGGGCCGCTCCAGACCCAGCCACTCCAGCAGGGTGCAGTTGATCTTCGCGATGGTGCCGTCCATCAACGTGGACAGATACCCGCACGGAGCCTGCTCGTACAACTCCTCCGGGCTGTCCTCCAGCATGGAGGTGAACGCAACATCCGCCATGTCCACGTCGGGCTCCCCGTCCGGGTCCTGCGCGGTGCGGCACATCATCCGGTCGACCCGAGGAAGCTGGTGATCGCGGCGGCGGTGGCCCCGGGTGCGCTCAGCTGCGGGCAGTGCCCGGTCGCCTCCAGCGTCACCAGCCGGCTCCCGGGGATGGCGGCGTGGACGAAGGCGCCGACCTCACGGGGAGCGATCACGTCCTGCTCACACTCCAGAACCAGCGTCGGCACCGTGACCGTCTTCAGGTCCTCGCGGCTGTCGGACAGGAAGGTCGTACGGGCGAAGACCCGCGCCATGTCCGGATCGGTCGCGCAGAACGCGGCGGTCAGCTCCTCGCCGAGTTCCGGCCGGTCCTCGTTCCCCATGATGACGGGGGCCATCGCAGCCGACCAGCCCAGGTAGTTCGACTCCAACGACTCCAGCAGCTCGTCGATGTCGTCCGCGCCGAACCCGCCCCGATACCCCTCGTCGTCGATGTAGCGGGGAGAGGGTGCCACCATCACCAGCCGGGAGAACCGCTGCGGCACCTTCGCCGCGGCGAGGACCCCGACCATCGCACTGACCGAATGCCCCACGAAGGTCACGTCCCGCAGGTCCAGCTCCTCGCAGACCTCCAGCACGTCCAGCGCGTAGCCCTCCAGCGAGCTGTAGCGCCGGTCATCCCAAGCCGCAGCATCCGCCCGACCCGAGCCCACGTAGTCGAAGAGGACCACCCGGTACTCCGTGGCCAGGGCGGGGAGCACCAGACGCCACATGTTCTGGTCGCAACCGAACCCGTGCGCCAACAGGAGCACCGGCCCCTCCGCACGGCCGGTGACGGTGACGTTGTTCCTGCGGCGGATATCCATGTCGGCCAGTCTCCCATCACTTCTCCCGGGCCTGTCTCCGGGTACGAGTCGGTACGGTAGAGGGACGTGGCGTCAGTGATGATCAAGGTCGCGGAGTCGCTCCGACGGGAAGGGCGCCCTTTCGGGGCTCGGCCTCCATGCGAGTGAGCCCCGGCGCCCGCGACCGCGTGCACCGGACGAACCTGGGTACCAGGCATTTCATGACGCGAATACCACTAACCCGGCATCACCGGATCTCAGACACGAGCGGCGAAAGCCGCGCGGGCGCCGAGAAGCGAGGGCGCACCGGTTCACCTGGAGGCGAGGACTCCCGCCAGGACTACGGACCCGACCCGCAGGTCGAGCGAAGAGCACCTGACGCTCCCACTCAGCTGAGCCGGAAGTCGTGGCGGAGCGTGCTGCGCGGAACCGTTACGGAGTTCAGGAAGGACGAACTGACCGACCGCGCGGCGGCGCTGACCTACTACGGAATCCTGGCGCTCTTCCCCGCCCTGCTGGTACTGGTCTCGCTTCTCGGCCTGGTCGGCCGGTCTACCACTGACGCGGTGCTGGAGAACGTCACCACACTCACCCCCGGCGCTGCGCGCGACGTGATCACGAACGCGGTGCAGCAGTTGCAGGGCAGCGCCGGACTCGGTTCGGTGATGGCGATCGTCGGCCTGCTGCTTGCGCTATGGGCGGCCTCCGGTTACGTAGCCGCGTTCATCCGAAGCGCGAACGCCGTCTACGACGTGCCCGAGGGCCGGCCTGTGTGGAAGGTGCTGCCCGTTCGCGTCGGCGTCACTGCGCTGCTGCTGGTTCTGGCAGTGATCAGCGCGCTCATCGTGGTCTTCACCGGCTCTCTCGCCCGGCAGGTCGGCAGCGCACTGGGCATCGGGGACACCGCCCTGACCGTGTGGTCGATCGCCAAGTGGCCCGTGCTCGTGCTGCTGGTCATCGTCATGATCGCGACCCTCTACTGGGCGACGCCGAACGCCAAGGTCCGCGGTTTCCGATGGATCACTCCGGGCAGCTTCCTGGCACTGCTGATCTGGATGGTCGTCTCCGCGGGCTTCGCCGTCTACGTCGCGAACTTCGCCTCGTACAACAAGACCTATGGCACCTTCGCCGGGATCATCATCTTTCTGGTGTGGCTGTGGATCACGAACCTGGCGATCCTCCTCGGCCTCGAATTCGACGCCGAGATCTCCCGCCAGCGGGCCATCGCCGGCGGTCACCCGGAGCAAGAGGAACCGTATGTAGAGCCGCGCGACACCCGCGCCTGGGACGAGGAGGACAAGGAGCGTCTGCGCGGTCAGGACTGACCAGAAGGCCGGCTGTGACGGTCGCCGTCGAGCGAGCTCCAGAGCAGCGGACCTCGACCCGCGTGGCACGTCGTGTGGCACGGCCTACGCCGTCGGCCCGCCGCCGCCCGCAGCCGTCGGCAGCCGTCGGCAGCCGTCAAAGGGTGTGGTCGGGGTGTCCGTCGGTACGCCGGCGCCGCTTCAGGCGCGCCTCGTGCAGATGACTGCGGCCGTGGGCCAGCTGAGCGACGATGTCCCGCTCGATGTCGACGAAGGGCCGGTAGTAGGTGTCGTTGTAAGCCTCGACGATCTGGAACGTCCAATGCCCCGGGATGACGTTCCGCCCGAGGACCTCCCGCTCCACCCGGCGCGCCGCTTCCTCATGGCCCGCTTCCCGCAACAGCCGCACGGCGTCGTCCAACTGGAAGTCCGCCGTTCCCGTCAGCTGGTGGAACCCGTACAGATGTCCTCGCGCCCGCTCCGTCGTCTCCAATGCCTTGGACAAAGCGCCCAGGGCGGCCACGGTCGTCTCACTGACCTCGTCGGGTACCTGATGTGCATCATCCAGCGACTCTTCCACCTACCCATTGAGCCCCAGAAGCACGTGGAAGAGCGGGCGACACGACGGAGACCCGCCGCCGTCTGATTCTCGCTCGGCAGCGGAGTCGGTGCCCGGTGCCCCCACCGACTCGACGGGTAGCCGGCGCCTGGGAGGGGCCGCCCCGCTTTCGCCGGCAGGCTCACCGCGGCCCGATCTGCCTGCGAGCGGCCGGGGCGTCACCGTACCCAGGACGGCGGACAGTCACGTACACACCGACGCACGCGCCGTGACGGGCCCGGCCCCGTTGGACCTCCCCTCCCCCGTCCGGCGTAGACCCGGGACCGTCGTTCACGGCACGCACGACTACGGCCGGCAGTCCGGCCACCGCGGCGCGCGAATGCGTCTTCCGGACCTGTCCAACAGACTGGACAGAGCCTCGGAGGTCACATGCGGCCCCCTCGGCCCTCGTCCCCGAACCGAAGGAGCAGACGTGGCCGCCGAACACCCGCCGGTGCCTGATCGCCCTCACCGCGGGATCCGGGTCGCCTCGGTACCCGCGGGCCACGTCTACGTGCGGCATTGCGCCGCGGCGGAATCCGACGACGTCACACGCCTCCGGGACCCCCGGCCGACGGGTGTGCCCAGTACCTCGCAACGCTGGTGGCCGCCGGTCATGCTGGACCCGGACTGGGTGAGCAGCCACCACGACGACTTCGACGTGTTCCACCTGCACTTCGGGTTCGATGCGCAGAGCCCCGCCCAGCTGTCCGCACTCGCCGATGCCCTCAGACGGCACGGCAAGCCCCTGGTCTACACCGTGCACGACCTTCGCAATCCCCATCAGCCCGACCCGGCCGCCCACGAGGCCGCGCTCGACGTCGTGATCCCCGCGGCCGACCGACTCATCACCCTCACCCCAGGCGCCGCCCGGAGCATCCGCAGCCGCTGGAACCGCACGGCGACCGTGCTGCCCCACCCGCACGTGGTGGACATGCCGCGTCTGCTCCGCGCCAGGCCGGGCCGCGACCGTTTCCGGGTCGGGGTGCACGCCAAGAGCCTGCGCCCCAACATGTCGGTCCTCCCGGTCGTTCGCGTACTCGCCGAAACCGTCGCCGAGCTCCCCGGCGCGGAGTTGCGGGTCAACATCCACCGGGAAGTGGCCGACCCCGCCGCCGCGGCCTACGCACCGGAACTCCTCGGGGCGCTCGGCACCCTGCACAGCAAAGGGCGCCTCACCCTCACCGTCCACGACTACTTCGACGACGAGCAGCTCTGGGACTACCTCGAATCCCTCGACCTGTCGGTGCTGCCCTACGTGTTCGGTACGCACTCCGGCTGGCTCGAAGCCTGCCATGACCTCGGTACCGCCGTCGCGGCCCCGGACTGCGGCTTCTACGCCCAGCAGCGCCCCTGCCTGACCTACGGGCACACGCAGCAAGGGGGGCTGGACGAGTGGTCGCTGCGCGAGGCGGTGATGACGGCTTTCGAGGAGAGGCCCGCGCCACGCGCCACCGCGAGGGACCGTGCGTCCGAACGCGGCGAGATCGCCGCCGCCCACCGTGCCCTCTACACGAGCCTGCTGCGATGAGCAGCCTCCGGGTCGCTCTCATCGCGTCCATGCGCTTCCCGATCGCAGAGCCCTTCGCAGGAGGGCTGGAGGCCCATACCTGGACGCTCGCCCACGCTCTGACGCGGCGCGGCCATCGCGTGCACCTCTTCGCGGCCCCCGGGTCGGACCCCGCGCTCGGTGCGCGTGAACTGCCCGTCCGCCGCGTGGTGCTGAGCGCCGCGGCCCGCTCGGACGCCAGCATGCCCGGGACCGCGTGGATGGAAGAGCACCACGCATACCTGGGACTGATGCTGGAGCTGGCCCGTGACGGCGAGCACCGGTTCGACATCGTGCACAACAACAGCCTGCACTACCTTCCCGTCGCCATGGCCTCGGCCCTGCGTGTCCCCGTGATCACCACTCTGCACACGCCGCCCACCCCAGGTCTGGAGTCCGCCATCCAGACCGGGGACGACTGTCCCGTCACCTTCACGGCGGTGAGCCGGTTCACCGCCTCCTCCTGGCGGCCGACCGTTCGTGCCGCACGGGTCGTGCACAACGGCGTGGACACCGACTTCTGGACGCCGGGCCCCGGCGGCGGCAATCTCGTCTGGTCCGGCCGGCTGGTCCCGGAGAAGGCACCCCACCTGGCGATCCTGGCGGCCCGCGCGGCCGGCGTCCCCCTGCTCCTCGCGGGCCCGATCGCGGACCGCCGGTACTTCGACGAGCAGGTGGAGCCCCTGCTGGGGCAAGGCGCCACGTACGTCGGCCATCTGAGCCGACGGCGTCTCGCCGCGCTCCTCGGGACAGCCGCCGCCGCTCTGGTGACACCCGAATGGGACGAACCGTACGGTCTCGTCGTCGCCGAGGCCCTCGCCTGCGGCACCCCCGTCTGCGGCTTCGACCGCGGCGCCCTCGCGGAGATCCTGGAGCCGCCTCACGGGCTGCTGGCGCCACCGGGGGACGTGCGGGCCCTGGCCGGTCTCATTCCCCGCACCATGAGGCTGGACCGCGGGGACGCCCGCCGACGGGCTACCGGCTTCTGCTCCCTCGACCGGATGGCCGACGCCTACACCGACCTCTACGAGGAGGTGAAGCGGTGATCGGCTACTACGTCCATCACCAGGGCCGCGGACACCTGCACCGCGCGCTGTGCATCGCCGCCCACACTCCGGAGGACGTCACCGTCCTGACCTCCCTGCCTCGGCCCGCGGCCTGGCGTGGTGGCTGGGTGCACCTGCCGCCGGACGACGCCGACTCCCCCGACGACCCGACGGCCCGGGGCCGCCTGCACTGGGTCCCCCTGCACCACCCCGGCCACCGCGAGCGGATGGCGATCATCGCCGAGTGGATCGGAGGCGCCGACCCGGCCCTGTTCGTCAGCGACGTCTCCGTGGAGGCCGCCACCCTGGCACGGCTCATGGGGACCCCCGTCGTCGTCGCCGCCATGCGGGGCGAGCGCCAGGACGAGGCCCACCGACTCGCCTACGACCTCGCGGACGCCCTCCTGGCGCCCTGGCCGTCCTGCCTCCCCGAACCGGGCTGGCCCGCGCACTGGCGCGCCAAGACCGTGCACACCGGAGGTATCTCCCGCTACGACGGCCGCCCCCGCCCCGGCACCGGAGCCCACCCCCGCCGCAAGGAGGTGGTGGTGATGATGGGCGCCGGTGGCACGGACCTCGGCGCGTCCCAGCTCCGGGAGGCACGCCGATCCACCCCCGACTGGATCTGGACCGTCCTCGGAGGACCCCGTGCCTCGTGGATCGAGGACCCGTGGCCCGTCCTGTGCCGAGCAAGCGTGGTGATCACCCACGCGGGACAGAACGCCGTCGCGGAGTGCGCGGCCGCTCGGGCCCCGAGCATCGTCATCCCTCAGGAGAGACCCCACCAGGAGCAGCACGCCACCGCCCGGGCGCTGGCCGCGGGCGGCCTGGCGACCGTGTGCGACACCTGGCCCGCCCCCCACGCGTGGCCGTCGCTGCTACACGAGGCCGCCGCCCGCCCGGACCGCTGGGCGCGGTGGTCTCCGGGGGACGGAGCCCGGCGGGCGGCGAGACTGCTCACGGAACTGGCCCTGCGCCCCACGGGAGGAACCGGTGCGTAGCGCCGTCATCACCCTGGCGAAAGGCCGGCAC
The DNA here is from genome assembly GCF_044752725.1 of Streptomyces sp. NPDC088707. Taxonomy (NCBI): domain Bacteria; kingdom Bacillati; phylum Actinomycetota; class Actinomycetes; order Kitasatosporales; family Streptomycetaceae; genus Streptomyces; species Streptomyces sp. NPDC088707. The sequence continues at coordinate 140,021 of NZ_JBIVLV010000001.1, forward strand.
GCGCACCTGCGCCTCCAGCAGGCCGGGCTCGCCCGGAGCACGCTCCGCCCCGACCAGTACGTGGTCGTCTCCATGGCCGACCCGGGCATCGAGAACGTGGTCGGCACCGGCCGGCCGCCGGCTGCCACGGTGCTCGAACTGCCGCTTCGCGACGGGCGGCTCCCGCTCGCCGCAGCGCGGAACGCGGGAGCCGCACACGCTCTGGCGTCGGCGGCGGAACTGCTGGTGTTCCTCGACGTGGACTGCGTACCCGGCCCCTCCCTCCTCGCGGGATACGCGCGTGCCGCGCAGGACGGGGCCCTGCTGTGCGGCACCGTCGCCTACCTGCCGCCTCCGCCTTCGGACGGCTACCGCCTCGACCTGCTGCCGGAGACGGCCTCACCCCACCCCGCTCGGCCGGCTCCCCCCGACGGCGTGGTTCTGAGGGGCGGCGACCCGCGCCTCTTCTGGTCGCTGTCCTTCGCCCTCACCGCGCGCACCTGGACCCGCATCGGAGGTTTCTGCGAGTCCTACACCGGCTACGGAGCGGAGGACACCGACTTCGCCGCCACGGCGGCCCTCCGCGGGGTGGATCTGCGGTGGGTGGGCGGGGCTCCCGCCTACCACCAGTACCACCCGACCTCCCGTCCGCCCTTCCAGCACATCGACGACATCCTCCGTAACGGAGCGCTCTACAAACGACGGTGGGGTTACTGGCCGATGGAGGGGTGGCTGCACGACTTCGCCGCCCACAGCCTGGTCGAGTACGTGCCGGCGACGGACACGTGGCGCAGAACCTGAGCCGGCACGCCTCAGCGGGTCGAGAACGTGTTCTGCGGTGCGACCGCGGTGAAGTGCGCCCCGTCGGAGTCGGCGAGGTCGACCCACCGGGTTGTCGTGGACGTGTGCACCGGGGCTACGGGCCCGCCTCCCAGCTCCATGGCCGCCGCCATCGCCACTTCCAGGTTCTGTACGGGGAAGTGGACGTGCCAGCACGGGCGGATCCCCGGGTCCGGCGCCTCGTCGACCGATCCGCCGCTGATGCGCGCGACCGTGTCGTGGCCGTGACGCAGGACGACGTGGTCGTGCTCGTAGGAGGCCACGCAGGAGCCGGGACGTTCCCCGGCCCAGTCGAGAACCTCGCCGTAGAAGATCGAGGCGGCGAAGACGTCGCGCGTGTGCAGCTCCAACCAGGCAGGGGCACCGCCATGGCCCACCGACCAGTCCGGGACGACGTCTCCCTCCCAGAAACCGAAGATCGCTCCCGCCGGATCGGCCGCGAGCCCCGCGCGGCCGGTACCGAACGCGAGGGGCCCCACCGCCATGGTCGCCCCGCGTTCACTGACCCGTGCGGCAGTGACGTCGGCATCCGGGACAGCGAAGTACGGCGTCCACGCCACCGGCATGTCGGGGCGCTCGGCGAGGGCGCCGATCCCCGCGACGGGCATCCCCTCACGGAGAGCCACCGAGAAGCCGTCGCCGAATCGGCTGGGCCGGAACGCCCAGCCGAGCACACCGGCGTAGAAGCGTTTCGCGGCGGCCAGGTCCCGGGCCATCAGACTGACCCAGCACGGGGCGCCCGCGATCTCATGGCTCGACGTGGACACGGCCGTGACCCTCGGATCGCTCATGGGGGGCGGGACACTCCTACCGTAAACCCCGTACGAGCAGCAGGCCACGAGCAGGACCCACCGACGGCTTCCGATCATGGCCTCGCCGCGCAGCTCACGCGCCGTGTGAAGGTCCCGGCGGCGGACCGCCCTCGCGACCCCCGCGGACGACCGACCGCGGCGGCTCGTCCAGAACCGTGTTCCCCGCCGTCACGACGTCCGTGCTCCGCTGATGCCTGCCGAAGGACGGGGCCGGACGACCGCGCGACGCGCCCCGATGTGGAGGCGCGGTGTTTGTGCCCGCCTTCTGGGGGCAGAGGCGGCTCATCGATCACAGAGCGGAAAGAGGCCGGCGTGCTCATCAGCCACGATTCTGAGAACGGCGTACTGCGGCTGGTGCTGCTGCGCGATCTCGACGTCACCACGCGCGCCGCGGCCGCGGTGCAGGTGGAAGCGCTCCTCCACGCACATCATCCCCAGCACGTTCGGTGGCAGTGGCCGACGGCCAGCCCCTCGGCCGCGTCGCTCAGCGTCCTCGCCCGCGCCCGGCGGCTGTGCGATGCCCTGGGCGCCTCCCTGACCGTCCTCAACGCCACGACCCCGGTCCGTCCAGGCCCTCAGGCCGCGGCGGCGTAACCGATCACCCTGTGGGGAGGGAGCCATGTCCCACGAACTGCTCGACCGCGTCCAGCACGTCCTCGAACGGGCGGGCTACGGTCCGGACAGCGGCATCGCCCTGCACCGCCACGCGCACGGGGTGATCATCAGCTGGAACGCCGAGCATCTGGTCCGCCCCTCGATCGCCGCGAACGCCGCCGACGCCCACGTCCACGCCGGCGCGGCGACTCCGGGCGTCCACAACGCTCCCGACATCGCCCTCACCAGCGTCCTGCGCAAGGCAGGCCTCACGGCCGCACATCACCCCGACGGATTCATCCTCGTCCACATCCGGTGAGGGCCTGCGCACGGCTGACCACCTCCTTCGCGGCTGGTTCGAGGACCAGGGCCCAGAGGCCCCGCCGCCCGTGAGCCCTGGCCGCCCCGCCGTCTGCCGTCTGCTTCCCGGTTCCGACACGGCCCCTCGGCCCGGCGCTCCGCCGAGGCCGCCTGTCAGGCGGCCGTACCGGCGCACCCGCAGGCGCGTCCGCGTCAGTGCGCCGGCCCGGCGTCGAAGGCGATGTCGTCCACCCGGGAGATGACGGCGGACATGTTGGTCTGCATCATCCGCAGGGCCGCCTTGGCCAACTCCGCGTCGATGTGGGCGACCCCGTCGGCTGCCACCACGACGTCGAAGTGCCGGATGTGGGCGTCCAGGGCCGAGTACAGCACGCACTGCTCGGTCACCTGACCGCACAGGACCAGACGCTCGGTTCCGAGTTGGCCCAGGAGGTAGGCCAGAGGGGTTTCGAAGAAGATCGAGTGCCGTGCCTTGACCACGAAGAGCGAGTTCTCGTCGGGTGCGACGGGCGCCACCAGGTCGGCGTGCCGGCCGGCGAGAGCGGCCCTCAGGATCTCCCCGTGGTGGGAGCGCCACTCGCCGAAGTTGTCGTTCACGTAGACCACCGGCGACGCGCTGAGCCGGGCCCGCTCGAGCAGCTTCGTGATCTTGGGGAGGGCTTCACGGACGGAGGGCACCAGGGCCTCGGCGTCGTCATGGGCGTAGGTGTTGAGCATGTCGATCACGATCAGCGCCGTACCGGGCATGGAGTCGTCACCTTTCACTCGTCGTGCTGCCCGCGCGAGACGGATCGGCCGGCGGGCGATGACCGCGCGCTCCGGCCCATCAGCGGCACTGTGCCCCACCAGTCTGCCCCGCGGGTGTCCATTCCGCCCCGCTGGCGAGCCGGGAAGCCGGAACGGGGCGCCCATCCGGTGCAAGGCGCTCCAGGACCCGCGAGCGGAGGCGTCCGAGAGCGAAGGGCCTCCGCCTCGGCGAAGCCGGAGCCGCCGCACGTGGCGGCCGCGCGGGCGCGCCCGCGCGGCGCGGGACGCGTGGCCGCTCATTCGAGTCCGAGGGCTTCGACCACCCCGCGCTCCCGTTCGCTCACCCCCTCCGCGTGCTCCGCGACGACCGCGTAGCGCCACGAGCGGCCGTCCGGTGGGGCGTCCGCATAGAGCACCACCCCTTCCCCTCGCTCCGGGTCGAACGCGAGCCCGTGAGCCTGAAGCCGGTCGAGGGCTTCGGGCAGACCGAAGGCGACCCGGGTGTGCCCCCTCGACACCGCCCACGCCGGGTGGGTTGTGCCGGACGCGGACGTGAGCCGGGTGACCATGGCGTGGGGCGTGGTGGTGGCCGTCCTGCGGACGTTGCTCTCACCGGCGTACGGCACTCCGTCCGTGTCGATCAGTGCGTCGAGTCCGAACGGGCCGAGGTAGCCGTGGTCGGCCAGGTGGCGGCCCAGTCGCAGCCCCCACTTCTCCAGTTCGCCGGCCACGTGCGCGCACGACGGCGGCAGGGGTGAGACGTACCCCGTGAAGGAGCCTCGTTCCGTGCGCATCGCCCCACTGAACAGGGCTCGGGTCCCGGAGGCCGTGTTCTCCATCTGGATGCTGACCGACGCGACCGCGGCCACGTACTCCTCCACCACCCAGGTGCCCTGCGGGCCGCCGACCGCGTCCAGTGCCGGCCCTGTCGCTCCTACGTCGTTCCGTGAGAGGAAGAGCATCCCGTGTCCCCCTGCCGAGCGGTCGGGCTTGACCACCACCTGATCGTGCTGCGCCACGAGCTGCCGTGCGACATCTCCGACTTCGGCCCGTCGGCACACCCGTCCCGCGGGCAGTCGCATACCCAGCCGTTCGGCGGTCAGGCGGAAGCCGGCCTTCGTGTTCAGCAGCATCGTCACCGGGAGGGCAGCGGCCGCCTCGTCGACCGTCGCGTACGAGTGGACGGCCACCCCGAGCTCACGCGCGAACGCGACGGCGGATACGTCGAGGGCGGTCGGCAGCAGCGCCGTACCCGGCCGGCGCACGTGAGCGGCGACCCGATCCATCAGCCCGGCCTCGCGGACCGCCTGGGCCAGCGGGACGGCCCCGGCCGGCGGTACCTCGATGATCGCGGTCTGCTCGCGGGGCACCCCCGTCAAGTCGCTGACGTACTGCCGGAACTCACTGCTCAGCGGGGCGGGGGTCACCAGTGCGTCGCCGGCCCGCAGCAGCCACGCCTTGCGTGGCGCCTGCTGGGCCCACTGCGCCAGGACCCGGCCTTCCGCCAGGTCCACAGCCACGTCGGAGAGGAAGTTGGCGAAGACCAACAGGGGATCCGCACCCGGTTCTTTCACTGCCGTTCCTTTCACGCGGCCCGCCGCCCGTCCTTCCGGCCGGGCCTTGCTACCACCATCCTGCGGCCGCGCGGCGGCTCGGCGCAGCCGACAGTCGCGCCTACGGCGAACCGTCGATGCCGTGCGTCGGCAGGCGCGAGCGCCGAGGGGGTATGGTGCGGCCGGTCCGGGCAGGGGCACTGTATGGCCCTCTTCGTCGGCACGTCGGGATGGCAGTACCGAGACTGGTCGGGCGTCTTCTACCCGCCGGACCGGCCACAACGCCTGTGGCTGGAGGAGTACGCGCGGCACTTCCCCACGGTGGAGGTCAACAACGCCTTCTATCGGCTGCCCGCGCCCGAGACCTTCACGCGGTGGCGATCCCGCACTCCCCCAGGCTTCGTCATGGCCGTCAAGGCGAGCCGTTTCCTGACCCACGTCAAGCGTCTGCGCGAGCCGGAGGAACCGGTGCAACGCCTGATGACGAACGCCACCTTTCTGGGCGACCGGCTGGGTCCCGTCCTCCTCCAGCTGCCGCCGACGCTGCGGGCCGATGCGGCGGCGCTCGACGCCTGCCTGGCCTGCTTCCCCGCCGGCACGCGCGTCGCCGTCGAACCGCGCCACCCGTCCTGGTGGACCGCTGAGGTGCGCGCGGTCCTCGTGGACCGCGGCGCGGCCCTGTGCTGGGCCGACCGCGGCTCGCGGCCCGTCACACCGATGTGGCGGACAGCGGACTGGGCGTACGTGCGCTTCCACGAGGGCCGGGCCAGGCCGGCTCCCCGCTACGGTCGGACAGCCCTGCGCAGTTGGGCGGACCGCGTCGCGGAGACGTGGCCGCGGGGCGCGGACGTCTTCGCCTACTTCAACAACGACCCGGGCGGTGCAGCCGTGGTCGACGCGCAGGCGTTCCACCGTCTGCTGTCCAACCGGGTGAAGGGGTGACCGGTGGGCTACCGGGACCGCACGTATCGGCCGTCCCCGCCGGACCGCTCCCGCAGGCAGGGGTCGAGCCCTTCGGTGCGGACGACACGGGCAGCGCTTCCCGAGCGGGTGACCCACCGTGCCGGCGGCGCTCGCCCCTCCCTGCGGCTCCTCGCGAGCGGCCGCCGACGACAGCTCAGCGCCGCCGGGGCAGACGGTGGAGCGTCACGTCGTACGCCCTCCCGTCCTCGACCGTCAGCGTCATGAACGTGCAAGAGGGCTGGCGTCTGCGGTCCGTGGGCGAGCCCGGGTTGAGCAGGCGCAGACTCCCGGTGGTGGTGTCCCACGGGATGTGGCTGTGGCCGAAGACCAGGACGTCCACGTCGGGAAACCGTGCGGCGCAGCGCCGCTCCCGTCCGGCGGCCGCCCCGGTCTCATGCACGACCCCAAAGCGCACTCCTTCCAGGTCGGCGTAGGCGACCTCCGGGAGTCTGCGGCGCAGTTCCGGGCCGTCGTTGTTGCCGTACACGCCGATCAGCCGACGGGACCTGGACTCCAGCAGGTCGAGCGTGGCCTCGTCGATCCAGTCCCCGGCGTGGACGACGGCGTCGGCGTCGCCGACGGCGGCCATGAGGGCCGCCGGGAGAGACGCGGCGCGGACGGGGAGGTGGGTGTCCGACGTGAGCACGAGCCGCATGTGTCCCACCGTAGGGCGTGTCACCCGCGAGCGCCGCTGCGTACGCGGTCCGAGATGCGCGCCGGCGCTACACGGCCCGCGGGAGCCGCCGCCGGCGCACGGTCAGCACCGTCGGCAGATGGCTCCGCAAGGCGGCTCTGGCCGCGTTGGCCCCCGGGGCTCCGTGCACGCCGCCGCCGGGGTGGGCGGACGCCGACGCGAGGAAGAGCCCCTTGACGGGCGTTCCGGGGCGTCCGGTACCGGGAACGGGTCTGAACACGAGCTGCTGGTGCAAGGCGGCCGTGCCTCCGTTGAGGGCGCCGCCATGCAGGTTGGCGTCCATCGCCTCCATGGTGGGCGGTGCCAGGATCCTGCGGCGCAGAACGCGCGCGCGGAAGCCAGGGGCGTAGCGTTCGACGACCTCCTCCATGCGGTCGGCCATGGCTTCGCTCTCGCTGCCCTCCCAGCGCCCCGTCAGGCCCTGCCCGCCCGCGTCCCCCTTGATCCTGTGGGGCAGGTGCGTGTAGGCCCAGGCGGACTCCGTGCCCGCCGGGGAGCGGGACGGGTCGGCCGCGGTCATCTGCCCGAAGACGAGGAACGGGGCCTCGGGTACGAGTCCCATGGCGATCCGGGCGGCGAAGGATGTCAGGCCGTCGACGCCGTCCGCCAGGTGTACGGTGCCGGCGGTCGCCGCCTGTGGGGCCGTCCAGGGCACGCGGGAGTCCAGCGCCCAGTCCACCTTGAACGTGGCGAAGTCCCACTGGAACCGCCGCAGGCCGTTCAGGACGCTGCCGGGCAGGTGTTCCTCGGCGACCAGGGAGCCGTACAGCGCGGGTGCCGACACGTCGGCCAGGACGGCCCGCCGGGCCGCCACGCGCTCGTCGGCGGCCGTGCGTACGCCGACGGCCCGACCCCCGCGTACGACGACCTCGACGACCCGTGTGTCGCACCGGACCACGCCGCCCCGCCGCTCCAGCCGCCGTACCAGAGCGGCGGTGAGCTCGCCCGCGCCGCCCGTGGGGACGGGGAATCCGTGGTGCTGGCCGAGCATCGACATGAGCCACCCGTAGCCGCCGCTGCCGGCCGCCTCCGGGGGAAGGTCGGCGTGCAGGGCGTTGCCCGCGAGGAGAAGGGCCCCCGCCTCGGCACGGAACTCCTCCTCCCCCAGCCTTCGTACGGGCAGCAGCAGACGACGTACGAGCCCCATTCCCCCGGTGCGACGGACGCCCTCGAAGAGCCGGGCCGCGGAGATCAGCGGCGGGAAGGGCGTGAACAGGCCGCGCACGATGTCGGGACCGAGCCGGTCCCAGACCTTGCACAGGTCCGTCCAAGCGGCCCCGTCGCCCGGCGCGAACTCCTCCAGTCCCGCCGCGGTGTCGTGCGGCAGCCGGTCCAGCACCGCGCACCGGCCGTCGGCCAGCGGGTGGGCGAGAACACGTGGCGCATGGCTCCATACGAGGCCCTCACGGTCCAGGCCGAGGGAGGCGATGACGGGCGACGCTGCGGCCAGCGGGTAGAAGGCGCTGAACAGGTCGCTGACGTAGTCGGGGTGCACTCCGCGGTCACTGCGTACAGCGCCCCCCGGTGTGGGCTGTGCTTCCAGGACCTCCACGCTCCAGCCGGCGTCGGCGAGCAGGTTGGCGGCGACCAGCCCGTTGGGGCCGGCTCCGATCACGATCGCGTCGTGCATCGCGTCTCCCCTCGGCCTCAGACGCCTTCGTGCGCGGAAACCCGGGCGTCTTCTTCGACGACGTCGGCGAGCCGTCGCAGCATGTCGCGGTGGCGCAGCTGGATCAAGGCGTCGAAGGCGGCGTTGTGCAGGGCGCCGCCTATCCCGCGCAGCGGGTGCTCGTCCACGATGACCAAGGACTCCTCGCCCCAGGGGCGAACCTCGATCGCCACCCGGGCGGTGCCGAGGCGGCCGCTGTCGACTTCGAGTTCGAGTGTTCGCGGGGCGTCCACCCTGCGGACCACCGTGGTGCCCGAGACCGTCCACGGGCCGACTCGGACGGTGTACTCGAGAGCCGAGCCCAGTTCGGGCCACGGCCCCCGCACAGCCCGCGAGTCGCTCGTGCCGACCACCCAGTCCGAGTAGCGGGAGGCGTCGGCGAGGACACCCCACACCTGGGGCGGAGCGGCGTGGATCAGTCGGTGTCGTACGGCCATGATCACTCCCGGTGATGGAGGTACGGATCAGGGGTCCGCGTCGCCGCCTCGCGCGGCCCCCGGGGCGGCGGCGCCGGGTCCGAGGAGGCCGGTCGGCGACGGGAACGGCCGACCAAGGGCCCGCGGCCGCCCGAGCGCTCACGCCGGTCGTAACGGGTCATGCCCGGCGTCTGCCCACCCGGCGGACTCCTACACGGGGCACGCGGCTGGGACGGGGAGACGCCCCTTACATGGGGGCGATGGCTGGTGCCGCACCACGGGTACGGACGGCTGCGGGTGCGGGTGCGGGTACGGCTACGGCTACGGCTACGGCTGGGGCTGCGGCCACGGCGGCACGTGCAGACCGCGGCCCCCGACAGGTCGGGCCGGGTGAGGGCACCGTCGGCGAGGGCTGCGTCGACCGCCCCCTCCAGGGGGTCGAATGCGCCCGCTTCCGAAGCCGCCCCGCCGACAGCAGCCTGCGAGGGCTCGGGCCGTGCGCGGCGGTCAGACGCTCCGGGCACGGACGACCACCAACTCCTCCCACTGCTCGGCTTCGGCGGCCAGGCCCCGCTTCTCCAGCCAGGCCCGTCGTGATCGCAGTACGGGGCCCCAGGGCACCACGGACCTGGCCACGACCATCACTGCCAAGCCCTCCTTGCTCAGCCGGTCGACGGTTTCCTGGGCCCCGCACATACCCGAATGCACCATGAGCAGGACGCCGTCGGGACGCAGCAGCGCCGGAGCGCTCGCGCAGATCCGGTCGATGACTCCGCGCCCGTCCGGGCCGGCGTCCCAGGCCCGCTCGGGCCCCCGCGAGGGCAGGAGTCCCGGCGCCGGTACGTAGGGAGGATTCGAGATGACCAGATCGAAGCGCCTACCTGCGGTACGCGCCGCGAAATCGCCGTGCAGGACGCGCAGTGGCAGTCGTCCGCGTGCGGCGTTGAGCCGTGCGGTGAACACGGCGCGCCACGAGACGTCGACCGCCGTGACCGTGGCGCCCCTTCGCGCGGCTTGCAGGGCAAGTGCGCCCGTGCCCGTGCCGATCTCCAGCACGTCCGCACCGGGCGTCACATCCTCCTGGGCGAGGGCATGCGCGAGCAGGTGGGTGTCCGCCTGCGGTGAGTAGACGCCCGGAAGGGTCATGAGGTCTTCGGGCAGGGGGCCCAGGGGCAGAGCCGTACTGGCCACGGCATACCTCCGTGATGGGTGTGACCCGCAAGCGCGGGAAGTCGCTTCCTGCGGCTGCCCGCTGCGACTCGGGTCATTCCGAGTTCCGTCGCCGTGCCACCCCCACCATCCTGGAGGGCTGGCCCCGATCGCGCGCGCCGGGTGGCCGCGCGCGGGGCTCCTGCCCCGAGGGCGCCCGCCGTGAAAGCGGGAGTTCGATGTGCTTTCGATCGGCTGCGATCGGCACCACGGCGGCCATCACCGGGTGGGCGTGGTTCACGCTCTCGCCCGAAGGGGCTGTCACGTCGACCAAGTCCCTTTCAGCCACGTCGAGTTAAGCCGAGCCCCGTTGGGTCGAGGCGAGTTCAGCCGGCCTCACTCGGGTCGGCCTCAGTCCGACCGGCTCAGGTCCGACAGCCGCAAGGAACGCCCTGCCTGGCGCCACCGTCGTGCAGCACCTCCACGGCGGCACGTCCATGACCGGGAGGCCGCCTCCGGTCTCCGCGCCCCCTTGCCCGGGGCCGGGCAGACCGCTCCCGCTGCTGGTCAGGCGCCTGGTCATCACGTTCCGTATCACCGTCCGCCAGTCAGGTGGTTCTGGCGATTCGGGGGCGCCGCCTCCCTCGATTCCGCCGATTCATGGCATCTGATGAGCCGCGGCTCAAAAGTATGAAAATCAGGCCAACTCGAAGGAGCTCATCATGTCTCTGTCCACCTCGCTTCGCCTGCGCGGCGTCCGTACCGGTGCCACCGCGGCCGCCGCGGTGGCCGTCGCCGGAATCACCCTGGCCGGGGCGCCGGCCGCTCATGCCGCTCCCGGAGACAGCGGTGACCTCAACGTCCGTTCGGCGGGGTGGCATTCGCAGGGTCAGGACGGAGTCCAGGTCTGCGCGTTCACACTGGTCGCCAACAACTTCGAGTCGCTTCGGGCAGTCCCGTGGACGATCACGGCACAGCCGCCGACCACGCCCCCGGGTGACACCCTGGTCAGCACGCTGCCGCTGATCAACGGCGCGGCCCGCAGCGAGCGGTACCTGCTCCCGGAGGGCACGTACGAGCTGGTGTGGACGGTCCCGGCGGGCGCGAAGCACAGGACCTTCAAGGTCGACTGCGCCAGCCGCGCCTCGGGCCAGGGCGCCCAGCGCCCGGCGCGCCCGAGCAGCCCGAACGGCTCGGGCAGCTCGAACAGCTCGGGCAGCGGCTCGAACAGCCCGGCAGCGGAGATCGGCCCGGGCTCTGACTCCCGCCAGCCGTCCGGTGCGGTACCCGCGGGTGGCGGCGGCGTCGCGGACCTGGAGACCCTCAGCGCGGAGGGTGACTCGGGCATCGGCTCCACCGTCGGAACGACCGCCGGTATCGCGGCCGCCGTGGCGGCTCTGGTCATGGTCCGCCGGTCCTCGCTGCGCCGTGCCCGTAACAAGGCATAACACTCCCTGTCGGCCTCCGCGGCCACGGCGGCGGGGGCCGAGCCGAATGGTCCGTCTCGGCATGACACTGTCGGTGACCTTCGGCTTGCTGGGCGGCATCCTGTCGGCCTGCTCGGGGTCGTCCGAGGAGCTCGGGGCGGCGACTGCCGCCGTCCGCGCCGATGACGGAGCGGGCGGCGGCCCGCCCGCGTCGGCGCGGCAGACGGCGCCGGCGCCGCCCCTGGTGCGCTCACCGCCGATCAGCGTCGCCGTCCCCGTCATCTTCATCGAAGCCCGCATCCGTCCTCTGGGTCTGGATTCCCAGGGGCGGCTGGGGGCCCCGCCCCTGACCACGCCGATGATCGTGGGCTGGCACCGCCGGGGGCCCGCACCCGGCGAACTGGGCACAGCGGTCCTCGTCGGGCACCGCGACACCCTCACGGGACCGGCGATCTTCCTCAACCTCAAGGCGCTCCGCCGAGGGGACGCGGTCACGGTCACACGTGCCGACCACCAGGTCGCCGTCTTCTCCGTCGACGAGGTGAAGACGTACGCCAAGGACGCCTTTCCCAGCAACGAGGTCTACGGGCCCAGGGGTCGGGCGGAACTGAGGCTCATCACCTGCGGCGGGCGTTTCGACAAGAAGAGCGGTTACGCCGCCAACGTCGTCGTCTTCGCCCACCTGACCTCGTCGAGAACCCGGTCGGCCTGAACGGCGTCGGCTCCGGCGAACGGACCGGATGGCGTTCCCGCCGCAGTGGGGCGAGCCTGCACCCGGCTCCGCTCAGGCCGTCCGCGAAGCCGCCGCAGCTCTTCGCAGGCCGTCTCGAAGCGTCGCCCCTCCTCCCGGCGGCCCACGCGAGCGACCGGACAGCCCCCACCGTCTCGATGCGGTGCGGGCCGCCCGCCAAGGCGAAGACCGGTCGGACCGCACGCACCCGGCGAAACGTCAGCGCTTCGGGCGTGGCCCCCGTTCATGAGCGAGGAGCGGTCAGGGTGCCTTCCCCTTCTTGCGTAGGGCGCCGGGCTTGTGCACGGCGGAACGGCCGGTCTTGTCGCTCTCCACTTCGTACTGCGGTTCTTCTTTGGAGGCGTCGACCGTCCGCCCCGCGGCCTCGCTCCGGGCTGTGATCTTCTTCTTGATCTTTCCCGACACGTTCTGTCCATGGCTCTTCCACGACACCTTGTCGCCCTTGCCCAGGTCGTCCTTCTTCGCCATCACGTCTCCTCGTCGGGTCGCGGGGCCGCGAGGGGATGCCCCGGTCGAGCCGCGGGGCGGTTCGTCCGCCAGCCCCGGCCATCCCTGCGCGTTGCTGTGATGCGCCGTGCGGCGCATCTGGGCCTGCCCCGGTCGGCCTCCGGCCGCCGGGAACGTCGGGCTCGCCGCGATGCGGGCGCTCACCCGTCACGGAGCGCGTCGGCGCAGCCGGAGCAGCGCAAGTCCTCTTTGCCGGGTGGCACCCACGGCACGTCCGGGCCGTCGGGTTGGTCGGACAGGCGCTCCATGTCTGCTGCCGGCCTTCCGCACAGGGTGCGGTCGCCCGGGTCCACAGGCACGGCATGGACCGCCTCGATGCGTGCGATCGGATCACCAGGATCGACGTCCTCCGACATCTCCTCGCGTAGTTCCTGCACCACGATGATCTCCATGCCACCAGCTTCGGCTCCGACGCAGTCCCCCGCATCCCGGATCTGAGCGCGCTCACGGACAGGCCGCCCGCCCAGGAGGGCTCAGGGCAGTCGGCCGGGCGCGGATTCGTGGCACCCTGGTCCGCGGCTGCGGTGCGGTCCTGCGGGAAGAACGCCGCCGGGGAATGGGCTGGTCGAGTGTGGGGGCGTCCCCGATGGAGAGGATCAGCGGGTACGTCGCAGGGCCGGCGGGGTCCGGTCGCCGGTGAGGGCGGGCTGATGGGGCCGGTCGAGGCGCCCTCATCCGTCCGATGCCCCCGGAAGGCCACAGCCACGCGCGCTCCCGGAGTTCCGGGGCGGCCCGGGCTGCGTCAAGGACTGCCGGACGTCGTGGACCATGACCACGGCCCCGGCGTCGCCCCGTCCTGAGGTCGCACGGAGAGTGAGCCGAAGGTCAGAAGGCGTAGCGCACCCGCATCCATGGGGCTCGCTCCTCGATCAAGCGGGACAGCGTGTCGACGGCCTGCGCCTTGGTGGCGTTGCGGTAGCGCACGTTCCAGCTGCCGTTCTCGGAGCGCTTCGGCTGCTGGATGTCCTGGCGCCACAGCACATCCTCCGCGCGCGGGTGCCAGCCGAGATTGACCTGGTGCAGGTCCTGGTTGTGGGTGAGCAGGATGATCTCCGCCGCCGCCTGGTCCTTCACCCGCTGCGGGAGTACGTCGTCCATGGTCCGGAGCAGGTCGGCCCAGGCCTGTTCCCAGCCGGGGCGGATGACCACCGGCGAGAGGTTGAAGTGCACCTCGTACCCCGCGTCGAGGAAGTCCGCAGCGGCCGCGAGTCGGTCCGGGACCGGGCTGGTCCGGATGTCGAGGAGCCGGGAGTCGTCGGGCGGCATGACGGAGAACCGGATGCGGGTACGGCCCTGCGGGTCGAGCCGCAGCAGATCGGGGTTCACGAACTTGGTGGCGAACGACGCCTTGGCCGTGGGCCAGCGTCGGAACGCGCGGATCAGGTCGGCGGTGTTGTCACTGATGAGGTCGTCGACCGAGCAGTCGCCGTTCTCGCCGATGTCGTACACCCAGGCCTGCGCATCGCATTGGTTGGGTTCATCCTTGCGGCCCAGCCCCGCGATGTGACGACCCAGACTGCCCAGCACGCGCTCGACGTTGGTGAACACGGTGATGGGGTTCGCGAACCCCTTGCGCCTCGGGACATAGCAGTACGCACAAGCCATCGCGCAACCGTTGGAGAGGCCCGGGGCGATCCAGTCGGCCGAGCGTCCGTTGGGCCGGATCCCGAAAGACTTCCGCTCACCCAGGACCAGCGTCTCGCGCTTGAGTCTCACCCACCGCTCCACGTTTCCTTCGTTGCCGTGCAGGTGCGGAATGCGCCAGTGGGAGTCCGTACCGATGACACGGGCCTCGGGAAAGCGGGCGATGATCTGCCGTCCTCGCAGCGAATCCGCGGCGGCAGGCTCGGCGTAGATCTCCGTCACATGGAGCAGCCTGTGCGCCCGGGGCCCGTCGTGGAACCGCCGGCCGTCCGCGGCATCGCCCGGCGCCGCGGCGGCAGCCAGGTCGCCCATGCTGAACAAGCCGTCGGCGTCGTCCCCCGGCTCCCCCGGGTCTCCGGAACCCTGTCGCATCCACCCTCCACTGCCACGCACGCCGCCGATGTCCGCGCTGACCGGCCGGACCGAGCCGACTCGTGTACGCGTGGACTCAGCCTACGGAGGGGGACTGACAATCCGGTGATTTCGGCGGGGCGGTGGCCAGGTGAAGGCCGAGGACGCGCTGCGTGACACCGCGCGGGCGCTGACCCGGCTCTTCGATGTGACGGCCACCAAGGACTGGGCGAACTGCGCGGCGCGCGCCGACGTCACGGTCGACGGACGGGTGTTGGTGGAGCAGGTGCCGGTCGCCTAACTGCTCTTCCTGGAGAAGCAGCTGACGGACATCAACACCTTCGTCCGCAAGCTTCCGGTGCTGGACGCCGCCGAGTCCTGGACGCAGGACCCGTCGACCGACTCGTGGAAGACCGAGGGTTCCAGTGGAGGTTCGAGTCCTCCTCCCGGCACTTCCCGCCGGGATGGCCCAACCAGGCAGAGGCAGACCGCGGTCAATCTCAGACTATTGCTCCAGACTCAGCATGCGCCGCTCATCGCCGGATCGACCGGGCCCGGGCCCTGGTGCGTCGAAATGCCAGTTCGAATCTGGTCCGCCGAGCTCGATCGGCGGTGGTCCAAAGGCAGGACGCGACGCAATGACGAATGACCCGGGTCCTCAAGTGTGCCGGCGTGTGATGTGAGCGGCATCCACAGGGTCCGGGGGCAGGCTACGCCCTCGGACCCGCTCCTTTTGCCGGAGCCGGTCTGCGCGCTCCGCGCCGGGATCCGGGCGGGAGACGGTCGGCGGCAGGTGCCGCAGCGCGGGGTCGAGTGGAGCGTCCGGGAAAGCACGGGTGCGTACCGCGCTCGGCCGTCGGCGGCGATGCCCGCTCGCTGGTCGCCCAGGAATGGCGCCGACGCGAACCCGGGCGCGTCAGTCCACCGGTTCGTCGACGTCGGGGTTCTCGTGCTGCGTGTCGGCGTCGCCCCGACGTCCGGTTCCCGCCACGTCGGTCTCGGGCGCCGCGGAGTCGGGCCAGTCCGGTACGGGTATGGCCAGGGGGTCCTCTCCCTGCTCCGCCTGCTGGTTCTGCGGGTCGCGGGGGAGCGGCCCGTCCGCTCCTTCCGGCTCGTCGGGCTCGTAGCGCGCGTCTGGCTCGTGATCAGTGTGCGTCCCGTGATCAGCGTCCGTCTCGTGGCGCGCTTCCGTCTCATCGCGCCGATCCGTCCGCTCGGGCTCCTGCTGGGTACTCATGGGGCTTACCTTCCTCGGGTGGCGGTTCCTGGTGACGGAGCCGTGGTGACCGCTGTCGGGGCGGGCGTGGTGCCGTGCCCGTGCGCATGCCCGTCTCGGGCGGTAGAACGGCGAGATCACCGAGGCGGGGACGGGCGGGCGCCGTCGTCGGGCGGACGGCGCCCGGGCATCAGCTGGGCCAGGTTCCCGTCAGGCGCCGGACCGAGGTGGCCCCAGCGCGGTCGACGGCGGCCTTGACGAGGGCGAAGACCGCTCCTTGCAGGGCTGCCGCGAACAGGATCTCGCGCCAGGTGCGTTCCTCGTCCATCGCGTCCGGGGCGTCGTCGTCGTGCCCGGCCCACTTCCACATCTGGTTGAAGGCGGCGCGGGCCGCGAGGCCGCCGGCGAATCCGAACGCGAGGCCTATCGGACGGTAAGCGAGCTTGGCGGTCTTCATCGATGCCTCCGGCTCCGGCGCACGAGCAGGAGGACGCCGAGCGCGGCGACCCCTACGAGCAGCGGGGTCCGATAGGTCCGGGCTGCGGCCGCCCCGTGGCCGAGCTTGTCGGCGACGAGGTCCGGTGTCCGGTCGGCGGCGAGCTGCCCCGCGCGAGCAGCCGTGCTCCGCAGTTGCGCGGCTGCGTGCGCCGCCTTGTCCACAGCGGGGTCGGGGGTCTTGTCCTTGGCGAGCCGGGCTGCGTGCTCCGCGGTCTCGCGGAGCTGACCGGTGAGGGTGGCGGCCTTGGCGGCGGCATGCGTCCTGAGGTCGGCCGCCTTCTCCATGGCCTGGGCCCTCACGTCGGCCTTGGCCGCCAGGGCGTCCACGGTCTGTCCGAGCTTCTCGCGGGTGTGTGCGACCGTCTTGCGCAGTTCCTCGGGTCGCGGCGCGGATCTGTCGCTTCGGGGGTGCTGACTCATCGGTGTGCCTTCTCCTTGATCTCGCACGTTCGGCCTTGACGCTGACGATGGGTTACCCGGGGGGACCCGGTCAGAGGCGGGTTCGACGGCGGGTGTCGCCCGCTTGGCGCCTACCCCGTCACCGCCAGACCACCCGTTCTCCACCCGGATCGCGGTCCGGCCGGGTGGTCGGGGCCGAGGGGTGGACGCCGGCGAGGAGACGACCGGCCTCTCCCCCACCCCCCTGGCCCCGTGCCACCAAGGCTTCGGAGCCCACCCGGACACGCGGAGCGGCACAGAGGCGGTCGGCTGCCCCCGCGACCCCGACGCCGATCAGTCCGCGTCGCTTGCGATCTCCAGAGCCAGGGCCTGCAGGATCTGCTCGGTGGGCTCTCCGGACTCCGTCTGGTCGTACGCGTCGGCCACCGACTCGAAGGCGAGGATGAACCCGCGCACCAGAGCGCTGACCGGGCCCGTGAGCTGGGTGAGAACCGCCGCTCCGACTTCGACCGCGTCGTCGGTGTCGGGAACCAGGAACTGTGTCGGAATGACCTCACCGAGCAGGTCGGAGACGTAGTCCTGGGCGACTCCCCCGCGCAGGGCCGTGAGCGCCGCGATTGCCTTGAGCTGGATCTCACTCTCGGTCATACGACGAGCCTAGGCATTTCCGGCCGGCATCGAGGCGGCCACGCCGATCGACGGAACGCCTATCGGATGCGGAGCCTGCTTCGAGCCGGCGGACGACCCGCGCCGCCGCTCGGGCGGGCCGCGCGGGTAGCGTCCGAGGAACACGGCATGCCCGCCGGTACGAAGCACCAGCGGGTCTCGCCGGCCGCCCACCGCTCGAACCCCCGGCACGGCGAGGCCCACGACCGTGCCGCGGCGGAGGCCCACGGCTCCCGTCACGACCCGTGGATCAGGCGGGCAGGTGCGGGAGCAGGCGGTCAGGGGTCAGGGGCAGGTCCCGCAGGCGTACGCCCACCGCGTGGTGCACGGCGTTCGCGATCGCGGCCGCCGTCCCCACGATGCCGATCTCCCCCATCCCCTTGCTGCCCATGGGGTTGAGATGGGGATCCTCCTCGTCGAGCCAGTGCGCTTCGAGCGTCGGTACGTCGGCGCAGACGGGGACGTGGTAGGAGGCCAGGTCCCGTTCCGCGAAGTCCCCGAAGGCGCGGTCCAGGGTGCTGCTCTCGGTCAGCGCCATGCCCAGCCCCATGGTCATGCCGCCGATGAGCTGCGAGCGCCCGGTGCGCCGGCTGAGTACCCGGCCGACCGCGAAGACCCCGAGCAGGCGGCTGACCCGCACCTCCCCCGTCACGGTGTCCACGTCGACCTCCGCGAACTGCGCACCGAACGCGTGACGTGCGTACGGGGACTCCCGGCCGGCCTCCTCGGCGGTGTCCGCCCGGGCGGTGAGTCCTTCGGGCGGAAGCGGGCCGGAGTGCGCGCGCACCATGTCGGCCAGGACCGTGCAGGCCTTGTGGACGGCCCACCCCCAGGAGGAGGTGCCCGACGAGCCGCCCGCCAGCGGAGCGGTCGGCAGGGCGCTGCTCCCGAGTTCCACGCGTACCGAGGCCGGCGGGACGGCGAGTGCCTCGGCGGCGATCTGGGCGAGGACGGTCCGGGCCCCCGTTCCGATGTCGGTGGCGGCGACCCGTACGACGTGTGCGCCGTCCGGCGCGGCGTGCGCGGAGGCCGACGAGGGGCTCAGGAGGTAGGGGTAGGTCGACGCGGCCACTCCGGTGCCGGTCAGTCGGTCGCCGGCCCGTCGTACTCCTGGCCGGGGGTCGCGGCCCTCCCAGCCGAAGAGCCGCGCACCCTCCCGCAGGCATTCCGTGAGGCCCCTGCTGCTGAACGGCCTGCCGCTGTCGGGCTCGGTGTCGGGTTCGTTGCGCAGCCGGAGTTCGACCGGGTCGACGCCCGAGGCGACGGCGAGTTCGTCCATGGCCGCTTCG
Organism: Streptomyces sp. NPDC088707; assembly: GCF_044752725.1. NCBI lineage: Bacteria > Bacillati > Actinomycetota > Actinomycetes > Kitasatosporales > Streptomycetaceae > Streptomyces > Streptomyces sp. NPDC088707. Next base: position 158,506 of record NZ_JBIVLV010000001.1, read on the forward strand.
AGGGCGTACATGCCGGAAGCCTCGCCCGGGGCCCGCATCCACGAGGGCGTCGGCACGTCCAGGGCCACCACGTGGTGGCTCGTCCGGCTGTGGGGCGAGGTGTACATGATGCGGGTTGGAACGGCCGCCTGCTCGACGAACTCCTTGACCGTGGAGGTCTGGGTGACGACCTCGTGGGCGAGGGCGCTGATCACGCCGTCGGCGTTCGCGCCGATGCGGACCCGCTGGACCGTGGGGGCCCGGTGGCCGACGACCGCGGCGAGTTCGCGGCGCGGGAAGACCAGCTTCACGGGCCGCCCGAGCTGCAGGGCGGCCATCGAGGCGAGGACGGCCTGGGGCCGCGGGGTGCCCTTGGAGCCGAAGCCGCCGCCGACGTACGCGGAGACGACCGTGACGCGGTGTCCCGGCATCTGGAACAGCCGTGCGAGGACGTCTCGTACCTTCGTGGCCCCCTGACTGGAGTCGTGCACGGTCAGCGCGTCGTCCTCCCACCACGCGGTGGCGGCGTGCGGCTCCATCGGGTGGTTGTGCTGGGCGGTCATGGTGTACGTGGCATCGACGCGCACGGCCGACGTGGCGAAGACCGCGTCGAAGTCCCCGCGCTCGCGCAGCGCGGGATGGCCGCCGTTGGCCTCCTCGGGTGCGTAGAGGCCGGGATGGCCGGCGGGCGGGCCGGGGTCGTGGTCCTCGGTGGCGTACTCGATCCGCAGGTCGTCGGCGGCGGCGCGGGCGTTCTCCGGGGTGTCGGCGACCACGAGGGCGACGTACCAGCCCCGGTGCGGTACGCGATCATTCTGGAGCAGTGCCAGCGTCGGGTCCTCGGCATCGCCGAGGCGGGGCGCGTTCGTGTGGCTGAGGACGGCGTGGACGCCTGGCCGTCGCAGGATCTCGTCGGCGTGGACAGCGGTCACCGTGCCCCGTGCGACCGTGGCGGGCACGGGGACGGCGTGGAGGCAGCCGGGCGGGGTGTGCTCGGCGGCGTAGCGCGCCGCGCCGGTCACCTTCTCCCCGGCGTCACGACGGACGTCGGGGTCACGACGGACGGCGGCACCTTCGTCGGGCGCGCTGGAGGCCTGGGGCGGGGAGTTCGTGGGCATGACGGTGGCCGGCTCCTCAGTGGCGGGACGCGAGATCGGTGAGCACGCGGACGGCGAGACGGCGGGCGAGCGGCACCTTGAAGGCGTTGTCGCGCAACGGGTCGGCCGCGGCGAGCTCGGCGTCGGCGGCGCGGGCGCAGGTCTCTTCCGTGGGGGGCGCTCCCAGCAGGACCTCCTCGGCAGCGCGGGCCCGCCACGGTGCGTGCGCGACCCCGCCGAAGGCGAGGGCGACGTGACGGACGACTCCCTCCTCGACGGTGAGGGCCGCGGCGACGGAGACGAGCGCGAAGGCGTACGAGGCGCGGTCGCGGGCCTTCCGGTAGGCGCTGTGCGTTCCGGCGGGCGGCGGGAGCGTCACCGCCGTGACGAGTTCACCGGGCCGGAGGACGGTGTCGTGCTCCGGCGTGTCACCGGGCAGCCGGTGGAACTCGGTGAGGGGTACGGTGCGCTCCCCGTCGAGGCTGAGGAGGTTCACCCGGGCGTCGAGGGCGGCGAGCGCGACCGCCATGTCCGAGGGGTGGGTGGCGACGCACCGCGCGGAATGGCCGAGCACCGCCAGGTCCCGGTGGACGCCCTCTCGGGCGGGGCAGCCCGTGCCCGGCGCACGCTTGTTGCAGGGCTTCGAGGTGTCCTGGAAGTACAGGCAGCGGGTGCGCTGGAGCAGGTTGCCACCGGTGGTGGCGGCGTTGCGCAGCTGTGTGGTGGCTCCTGCGAGGAGCGCCTGCGACAGTGCGGTGTAGCGGGTCCGTACGAGCGGATGCACAGCCAGGTCGCTGTTGCGGACGGTCGCGCCGATGCGCAGGCCGCCGTCCGGGGTCTCGTCGATGCCGTCCAGCGGCAGCCGGCTGATGTCGACGAGGAACGACGGGTCGGCCACTCCGAGCTTCATGAGGTCGACGAGGTTGGTGCCGCCGGCGATGTAGCGGGCGCCGGGGTGTGCTGCGTACGCGGCGAGGGCCTCGTCGGCACCGTGGGCGCGGAGGTATCCGAAGGGCTTCACGAGGCGACCTCCTGGATGGCGTCCACGATGTTCGCGTAGGCGCCGCACCGGCAGAGGTTGCCGCTCATCCGCTCCCGGATCTCCTCCGGGGTGAGGAGCCCGGGATCGCCGCCGACCGGGCGGTCCGGTGGTGTGACGTGGGAGGGGTGCCCCGCGGCGGCTTCGTCCAGCATGGCCACGGCAGAGCAGATCTGGCCCGGTGTGCAGTAGCCGCACTGCAGGGCGTCTCGGGAGACGAACGCCTCCTGAAGGGGGTGGAGACGGTCGGGGCGCGCGAGACCCTCGATCGTGGTGACGGGTTCGTCGCAGGTGACGGCGAGCATCAGACAGCTGTTCATCCGCCGGCCGCCCACGAGCACGGTGCAGGCGCCGCACTGGCCGTGGTCGCAGCCCTTCTTCGCTCCGGTGAGGTCCAGGTGCTCGCGCAGGGTGTCCAGGAGGGTCGTGCGGTTGTCGAGCCGCAGCTCGTGCGTGTTCCCGTTGATCCGGAGCGAGACCCGCGACGTGGTGTCGGGGTTTCTCGTCTCCGTCCCGCGTTCAGGGTCGGTCCGGTTCCCACGGGTCGCTCCGGAATCGTCCACGGTGCTCGCTCCTCCGACGGCGATCGGGGTCACCTGCTGGCCGTCGTCTCCCTCCCCGACTTCCCCGGCTTCCCCGCATTCTTCGCCGTGAGTCCCCCTTGTCCGCCGAACGGCGCAGAGGGCCGCCCGGACCGGCCCACACGTGAGCCAGGGGATCCGGGAACCCGACCGGGCCTAGGTCGGGGGCCGCGGCAGACGACGCCGCTCGCGCGCCGATCGGCCCTCGTCGCGCATCCGGCGCCCTTCGTCCCGCAGGGACGGATCCTGCAGGGCCTTGCCCTCGGACTCCTTCATCAGCCCCCGGACCTGCATGTACGCGGCTTTCACGACACCCATCGGTTACTGCCTTTCGGGCTCGGCTCCTGGGGCGGGCTTGCCCCTCAGGAGTGACACCAATTGATCGCTTTGTACGGTTTGCCCATGTCCTGGCGACGGAAACGTGCAGAGCCGGTACGGCGGGCGTCCGCAGGGAGCCACACCCTCGACGGGGACGCCCACGCCCCTCCACGGGCGTGCCGCAGCAGGGGACGCCGCCTCCGCTGCCCTGCCGGCTTCCGACACATGTCTCGCAGGACCGTTTGGGACACGTCGGTGGCGGCTAGGCGCAGGGCATGGTGCGTTCGGACGAGCACTGTCGACCGCGCGCAGTTCGTACGCTCCTCCTGCGACTACCAGGAGATGAACGTCATGACCGGTCCCAGCAACCCCGACCCGGGCCCCGACCCCCGCGAACTCTCCGAAAGCGAAACCCGGCCGGGCACGACACCACCCGCGGAATCGGGTACGAGCACGGGCACCGGCCCGTACCGCCCGCCGCGGCGCGGCTGGGCGACAGGCCCCCTCGTGATCATCTGGGCGATGGTCATCCTGTTCGCCCTGTTCTTCCTCGTGTACGCGATCATTCTCGCCACCGACTGACCCGGCCGCCGGCACGTGGGAAACCGGAGGCCGGGGCGACGCCGACCGTGACAGGTGCCTGCCGTACGACAGGCCGGACACCTGCTTTGTGTGGGCGCCGATGAGGGGGGCAGACGCGTCCCGAAACGCGACGGAGCGGGGAGCGGGGAGCGACACCATGCCGGAGGACCTGTGGACCTACAGTGCGACGTGTGGCCATCTGCCGGCAACCGATCTGACCGGATGGGACGTCGAGGCGACCGACGGCCCCGTCGGGCCGGTCACCGAGCACGCCGACGACGCGGGTGAGGCGCACCTGGTCGTCGACGCCGGCGCATGGATCTTCGGCGAGGTGCTCATTCCCGCCGGCGGGGTCGCGGAGGTCGACACGGAGCGGCGCGTCCTGCGGCTGACTCTGACCAGGGAGCAGGTGAAGGACGCGCCGCAGTTCCTCTCCGACCGGCATCTCGCCGACCCTCAGTACCGGGAGGACGTCGCGGCCTACTACCGGCTGGCTGTCGCATCGTGTGAGGGCAGCGCCGGAGCCTCCTGACGCTCGACGCGCGGGGGCCCGTCGGATCGGGGCAGGGGCCCAACGGTGGCCTGGTCGTCGCGTGACCGCCTGGCGGACGACCTCCGCCTCGTCGCGTTCCCGGAGTTCCCGGAGTTCCCGGAGTTCCCGGCGCAGCGTGGCAGACGTCGGAGATGCGTGTCGCGACGGAAGAACAGGGAAGCGGACCCGTAGGCACCCATTCGGTGCCCCGACGGGAGGAGTGATCATGGCACAGAACAAGCCGCTCAAGGCACGCGACATCATGACACCGGGCACCCAGTGCGTCGGTCAGCACGAGTCCCTGCAGGATGCGGCGCGGATGATGCGCGACATGCAGGTGGGGGCGCTGCCCATCTGCGGTGACGACGACCGGCTGATGGGCATGGTCACCGACCGCGACATCGTCGTTGAGTGTGTGGCCGTCGGTGACGACCCGGCCCAGGTCGAGTGCGGCTCCCTCGGCGGTGAGCTGCACTGGATCGACGCGGACGCGTCGGCGACGGACGCCCTGCACGTCATGGAGGAGAACCAGGTGAAGCGACTGCCGGTGATCGACGTGCAGGACGGACACCGTCTCTGCGGGATGATCTCGGAGGCCAACCTCGCCCAGAACCTCTCCGACCAGCAGATCGCCGAGTTCGCGAACAAGGTGTACGCGGGCGCCCACTGAGGACCCGCCTCTCAGGCCGACGCGCGGCGGACGACGAGGAGACCCGCGTCCCGCCGCCGCCGGTGGGCGCTCGTGCACCCGAGAGACCGACCAGGCACCGCGGCGCTCGACCCGTCCCGAGGAGGTCCACGTGTCCCAGGCCGCCGAGTCTCTGTACGCCCGCGTCAGGCAAGAGGTGTCCGCCCGTGAGGAACGGCTCTGGGAGGTGAGCCTCGCGCTGCATCGGCAACCGGAGACCGCCTACGAGGAGCACCGGGCGGCACGGCTGCTGGCGGGCGAACTCGAACGGGACGGCTTCGAGGTGGAGCGCGGGGTGGCCGACCTGCCGACCGCGTTCCTGGCCCGCACGGGCTCGGGGAGCGGGTCGGGTGGTGGGCCCTGTGTCGCCCTGCTGATGGAGTACGACGCGCTGCCGCTCCTCGGCCATGCCTGCGGACACAATCTGATCGCCGCGGCGGGCCTCGGTGCGGCGCTCGCCGCGCGGGCCGCGCTCGGCGAGGTCCAGGGGGCACTGCTGGCGGTCGGAACGCCCGCGGAGGAGCGCGGCGGCGGCAAGGTCGCGGCCGTGGCGGCGGGGCTCTTCGAAGGCGTGGACGCGGCGCTGATGTTCCATCCGGGGGTCCACGACTGGACATGGGCGCCGCTGACGGCCAGCGCGCAGGTCCGGGTGGGTTTCCACGGTCGCGCCGCGCACCCCACCGGGCGCCCTACGGAGGGAATCGACGCGCTGGGGGCGCTGATCCAGCTCTTCAACACGCTCGGCGTCCTGGCCAAGCGGCTTCCCGCGGGATCACACGTCCACGGCATCGTGACGGACGGCGGGCGGGCCACGAACATCGTCCCCGAGTACGCGGAGGGTCTGTTCGGGCTGCGTGGGGCGACGGCATCCGCACTGGAGGAGCTGGTGGAGGAGTTGCGTTCCTGCGCGCTGGGCGTGGCGTCGGCCACGCGTACCAGGGCGGAGGTGACCGACGTGGGCGGGCGGTACGAGCACTTCCGTGACAACGAGGTGCTCTCGGGTCTGTTCGCCGAGCACCTGGACCGGGCGGGCATCCGGTTGTCGGAGCCCGAGCCCGGCGTGTACCTGGGATCGTCCGACTTCGGGAACGTCAGCACGCGGGTGCCGGGGATCCACCCGTGGGTCGCCATCATGGGGTCCGACGGGTCCGACCACACGCCCGAGTTCGCGGAGGCGGCGGCCGGGCCCCGTGCGCGGCGGGTGATGGCGGCCGCGGCGGAGGCGCTCGCGTGCACGGCTGTCGATGTGCTCACGCGTCCGGAGGTACGGGAGCGGGCATGGGAGCTGCTGAGGGCGAAGGCAGCCGCGGGACGGTGAGCGGGCGCGGGTGGCCGCGCCGGGACCCGGTCCCCGGTCCCGGTCACGTCCGCGCCGGGACCTGTCCCCGGTCGCCGGCCACGTCGGCCCCACTCCCCCGGCTACTCCTCGACGGCCACGCGTACGGTCTTGACCTCGGTGTCGGCCGCGTCCGGCACGACCATGCCGGCGTCCACGCCCTCCCGGAGATAGCGCAGGACCCCGGCGTCGAGTCGCTCTCCCGGCAGCGCGGCCGGGATGCCGGGCGGGTAGGGCGTCAGCATCTCGGCGCTGACGCGGCCGACGGCCTGCTCCCACGGCACCTGCTCGGCCCGCCCGAAGAAGGCGTCGCGCGGCAGCATGGCCTGTTCCAGTCGCAGCTCCTCCGGGCCGGGTACGTGCAGCCGGGGTGCCGGGCGGAGCTCGTGGACATGCTCGACGACATCGGTCAGTGCGGTGATCAGCGCCTCGGCGCTGTCGGCGTCGTCAGCGTGGGTGAGCTGTGCGCTGGTGCGGCGGTGATCGGACAGATGCAGGTTGATGTGGTGGTGGGAGCGGATCCAGTCGGCGATCCGGTAGCCGCTGGTGCCGAGTGCGCTGATGTCGACGATGACCTGGAGAGGGTCGAGGTCGGCGGCACGGGTGGGACCGCAGAAGTCGTCCCGCCCGTGGACGCGGAGCCCGTCGATCTCCGCGATCCGTGCCCGTACGGACTTGGCGAGGGCGAGCGCGTCGTCGTAGAGGGCGTGCCCGTGCTGGACCATCTGGCGGCGCCAGCCGTCGAGGGCCGCGTAGACGAGCACGGACGGGCTCGTCGTTCCCAGCAGGTCTTCGCGGTTCTTGAGCACCTCGGGTCGGATCAGATCACCCTGGAGGTGGAAGACCGAGCTCTGCTCCAGCCCTGATCCCATCTTGTGCACCGAGGTGACACAGACGTCCGCCCCGGCGTCCATGGCCCAGGTCGGCAGGTGGGGGTGGAAGGGCAGGTGGGCGCCCCATGCCTCGTCGACGATGAGGGGCACGCCGTGTTCATGGCAGGCCTCGGCGATGCCTGCGAGGTCGGAGCAGGTGCCGTACGGAGTCGGCGAGGTGACCAGGGCTCCCCTCGCGTCGGGGTGCTCGGCGAGGGCGGCGCGGAAGGCTTCCGCGGACGGTGGATGGGCGAGGTGGCGCTCCGGGTCCCACTGGGGATCGACCCAGATCGGCACGATGCCGGCGAGGACGAGCCCCGACACCACCGCCTTGTGCGCGTCCCGCCCCACGAGCAGCTTCTCGTACGGTCCCGCCACGGACAGCATGGCGGCCTTGACCGAGAGCGAGCTGCCGCAGGTGGAGAAGAACGTGTGCTGCGCGCCGACGGCGTCCGCCATCAGCTCCTGGGCCTCGGCGATCACGCCCTTGGACGAGGTCCGGTCGTCCAGGCCGCTGACGGCGAGGACGTCGGACCGGAACACGCTGTCGCCGAGGACCGCCCGGACACGGGGGTCCGCACCCTTTCCCTGCTTGTGGCCGGGCGGGGTGAAGGGTGTCTGGTTCTCCGCGTGGTACGCGACCAGCGCGTCGAGCACGGGTGCCTTTGAATGGTCCATGGAATTGCGGCTTCCCCTGAACAGGGCGGAAACACCTTCGTCAGCCGCCCGCGCCCGGTCCGGGGCCCGCGCCGCCGGGGAGGAGCATCGGTTCCGCCGCGGCTCAGCCGAGCAGCCACCGTTGCATCCACTCCGCGGCGGCGCGCCGGAAGAGCCGCCGGTTGTCGGCACGCCGGAAGTCGTGGCCCTCGTCGCGCAGCATCAGGAGTTCCGCCACCAGGCCTCGCGCGCGTGCGGCACCGACGATCTGCTCGGACTCACCGGGCGGGACGTTCGTGTCGTGCTCGCCGTGCACCGCGAGCAAGGGCACGCGCAGCTCGTCGACGCGGCTCATGGGCGACAGCGCACGCAGCAGTGCGCCGTCCCGCTCGGGATGGCCGTACTTGTGGGCGGCGGATTCCGCGAGCCAGGGCTCGGTTCCGGCGAAGAACGTGGCGAAGTCCGACATCCCGCACACCGTGATGCCGGTACGGAAGAGGTGCGGGTGCCATACGAGTGAGGCCAGGGTGAGGTAGCCACCGTACGAGTGCCCCATCACGGCCAGCCGCTGCGGATCGGCGAGTCCTGACGCGACCGCGTGGGTCGCGCAGTCGGCGACGTCGTCGATCGCGGCGAAACGCCCTTCGCCCAGGTCGGCGTCGACGAAGGAGCGGCCCCAGCCGGAGGAGCCGCGGACGTCGGGGGCGAAGACGTCCATGCCCCGGCCGAGCAGTTCCTGGTAGAGCGGGTCGAAGACCGGTCGTTCCTGTTCCTCCGGGCCGCCGTGCAGATGGACGACGCACGGCGCCGGCTCGCCGGGGGACCTGCCGGGGGCACGGTGGTACCAGCCCCCGAGGAGCAGCCCGTCGCGCGCGGTGGCCCGCAGAGGTACGGGCGGTACGGGCGGAAGCCCCCGGGGTACGGAGGCGGCGTCGCCTGCCGACCACGGTGTACGCGCGGGCGGCGCCGCAGCCGGAACGGACCACACACCGGGGCGTCGCCGGGAGCCCGAGAGGGCGACCACCATGCCGTCCGGCCCCGCGGCCGCCACCCGGGTGACCACCTCGTGCGCCAGCGGCACCTCGCGCGGCGCGGGCGGCGCACTCCCTTCAGCCGTCAGCGGGAGGGTCTCGAGCACGCTCGTCCCTCCGTCGTTCCACGCCAGGGCCGCGCGCCGGTCGCCCTCCACGAACGTGAGGAGTTCGAGATCGCACCCGTCGCGTGCGGCCACCACGGTCAGGTCCTTCCGCTCGTCGGCGCCGTCGAGACGGAGCGCGAGCAGCGCCGCGAACTCCCGCTCGTGGTTGCTGCGCAGCCAGACCGTGCGGCCGTCGGCCGAGAAGCGGCCGATCCACGGATCCCCGTCGGCGACCGGCAGCGCGCACGTCGGGGTCTGGTCCGCCGCGCGGACGACCACGCCTTCGCGCCTCGCCCGGGGTCCGCGGCGCAGCAGGGCCAGACGCCCGTCCTGGCTGATGTCGCACACGCGCAGCGTCGCCGCCCCGGTCTCGTCCGCGAGGAGCCGGGGCGCCGTCGTTCCCGCGGGATCGACGAGGTACGCCGTGAGCCGGTCACGGACCGGCGCGGGCGTCCCGTCGGCCGCCCCGGCCGGAGGCACGCCGTCGAGGAGGGTCGCGTGCCCGTCGCGTTCCGTCCAGCCGGCGGAACGGCCGGTGACGGTCGCCGAGCCGGTCCTCTCACCGACCGGCTCGGCGACCGTCACCGCGAGAGCCGAGCCGTCACGGGCCCAGCACCCCAGGTAGGCCGAGCTTCCCGGTTCCGCGCCCGCCAGGACCCTGCGGTCCGAGCCGTCGGGGCGGACGCAGAGCACGCGCGTGTGACCGCTCCCGCCGGGGGCCACGGTGTACGCGATCCATTCGCCGCTCGGGGACCAGGAGACCTCCGTGACGTGATCCGGACCGGTGTCGAGGAGGTGGGCCTCGTCGCTTCCCAGCGGCCCGACCCAGAGCTGTGGGGCGCCGTCGCGGTCGCAGACGAACGCCACCTGTTCGCCCCGCGGATCGGGGGAGGGATACCAGCAGGCGTGGGCCACCCTCGGCCGTGGGGTGTCCCGCGGGCCGGCGGCGTCGGCGACCGGCGCCGCCACGGGAGCCGCCGCGGGGCGGCCCGTCGTCGCGGCGGGGGCCGTCGTCGCGGACCGGTCCGTCAGTCGATTCCGTGCGTCTGCAGCCATGTCTCCAACAACGCTACTTGCCACAGGGCGTTCGCCCCTCGGTTCGTGCGGTGGTCGTCGGGGGCCGCCAGCAGCGAAGCCACGTACTCGTCGCGGAAGAGGCCGCGTGCCCGCGCCTCCGGCGCGGCCAGGGATTCCCGTACCCGTTCGAGCACCGGACCCGCCATGTGGCGGATGGCCGGCACGGGAAAGTAGCCCTTGGGACGGTCGACGATGCTGTGCGGGAGCACGGTGCGCCCGGCCTGCTTGAGCACGCCCTTGCCGCCGTCCGAGAGCTTCAGTTCGGGCGGGCAGGCGGCCGCCAGCTCGACCAGCTCGTGGTCGAGGAAGGGCACCCGCGCCTCCAGGCCCCAGTCCATGGTCATGTTGTCGACCCGCTTGACCGGATCGTCCACCAGCATGACGTGGGTGTCGAGCCGGAGTGCCGCGTCCAGCGCGGTCTCGGCACCCGGGGCGGCCATGTGCGTGTGGACGAACTCGGCGGACGCGTCGTGGTCGGGCAGCATGTGCGGTTGCAGGATCTTCGCGAGGTCGGCGTGGGAGCGGTCGAAGTAGATCTCCTCGTACCTCCGGGGCTCCTCCGCCCGCTCGGCGTCCGCCAGCGCGGGGTACCAGTGGTAGCCGGCGAACACCTCGTCGGCCCCCTGGCCGGTCTGTACGACGCTGATCTCCTTGGAGACGAGTTCCGAGAGCAGGTGGAAGGCGACGACGTCGTGGCTCATCATCGGCTCGCTCATGGCGGCGATCGCACCGCCGAGGGCGGTGGAGACCCGGTCCGACGGCACCATCAGCTGGTGGTGGTCCGTGTCGAAGAGCCGCGAGACCTGGTCGGAGTAGGCGAACTCGTCACCCTCCTCGCCCGCCTCCGACTCGAATCCCACGCTGAACGTCGCCAGGTCGTGCTGCCCCGCCTCGGCCAGCAGGGCCACGATGAGGCTGGAGTCGAGGCCGCCCGACAGCAGGACACCTACGGGCACGTCGGCCACCGTCCGTCTCCGTACGGCCGTCCGGAGCGCGGCGAGGACGGCGTCCCGCCAATCGGCGGGCCCCATCCCGGCGAACTCGCCCTGGCGCGTGTACGAGGGCTGCCAGTAGCGGTGGTCGCGCCACGTCCCGTCCCGTTCCACGACACGGACGGTCGCAGGCGGGAGCTTGCGCACTCCCGCCAGGACGGTGCGTGGTGCGGCGACCGTGGCGTGCCAGCTCATGTACTGGTGTATCGCCACCGGGTCGAGCGAGGTGTCCACCCCGCCGCCCGCGAGCAGGGCCGGGAGCGTAGAGGCGAAGCGCAGTCTGCCGGGCAGTTCGGCCAGGTAGAGAGGCTTGATGCCCAGCCGGTCACGTGCGAGCACGAGCCTGCCCGTGTCGTGCTCCACCAGGGCCACCGCGAACATGCCGATGAGGTGCTGGACGAAGTCGGTGCCCCACTGCCGATAGGACTTGATCACCACCTCGGTGTCGGACGTGGTGAGGAAGTGGTGGCCCAGCCGGCCCAGTTCCTCGCGCAGTTGCCGGTAGTTGTAGATGCACCCGTTGAAGACACAGGTCATCAGTGCCTCACTGTCCGTCATCGGCTGAGCCCCGCGCTCCGAAAGGTCGATGATCTTCAGGCGCCGATGGCCCAGGGCGACGGCTCCCTGGGACCACATGCCCCGGCCGTCCGGGCCGCGGGCCGCCATCCGGTCGGTCATGCGCTCGACCGCCGCCAGATCGGGCCGCCCCTCGTCGAAGCGGATCTCACCGCTCAGGCCGCACACCCTGCACCTCCCCGTCGGGCGGCCCCCCGGGCGTGTCCCGGGGCCACCCGGGGTGGCGTGCGGAGTGCGCGGGTCCGCATGGGTCCTGTTCTCGTCGACATGTCGTCCGACATCAGCATGATGAGTGCTCTCCTCGATACGCCGACCGATGGCAGGGGGCAGCCGGTTCGCGACAGTCGGGACCGGCGGCCCTGGTGCCCGGTGGGCGGTTCGTGTGTGAGTGGTTCGCGTGATGCGCTCCGCGTGGTCGCCCGTGCCGGTGAGTCACCTCCAGTAGGCCTTCGCCGGCATGCCCTCCGTTCGGGAGGGGGTCGCCCCGCGCCGTCGGCCGAGCGGCGTGCGGCCGCGGTTCTCGCCCCGGGTCTCGGCCAGGAGCAGGTCCACGGCGGAGAGCAGGTCGTCCTCGGACGCCGCTCGGCGGAGGCGGTGGGCGGCGCTCCCCCGGGCCAGGGCCTCCTCGGCCAGGCCGAGAACCAGGTCCCAGTCCCCGTGCGCCTCCAGGGTCGGGCGCAGTCGTCGGAGCACGCGGCGTACGACGTCGGGGGCGGGTGCGGGCTCGTGGGTGGCGGGGTCGATCAGGTCGCCTTCCAGGCCGGATCGCGCGGCCCGCCAGGTCGCCGTGCGGAGCCATTCGTGCCGGTCGTCGCAGCGGGCGTCGCGGTCTGCCTCTGCCTGGGCGCAGGCGTCGACGACGAGTGCCCGGAACAGTGCCGCGATCAGCACCACGGTCTCGACGCGCGGGCAGGCGTCGCAGATGCGCAGTTCGAGCGTCTGCAGATGAGCGGAGGGGCGGATGTCGTAGTAGATCATCCCGGGGTCGCTGATGACGCCGCTGACGATCAGCTCCTCGACCGCGGCGTCGTACTCCTCAGCGCTCGTGAAGCATCCGGCCGGTCCGGAGGTGGGCCAGCGCTGCCAGATCATGGTGCGCCAGCTCGCGTAGCCCGTGTCCGCCCCGAGCCAGTAGGGGGAGCTGGCGGACAGCGCCAGAAGGGGCGGAAGCCACGGGTTGATCGCGCAGAGTGCCCGTACGGCGGTGTCCCGGTCGGGGACGTCCACGTGGACTTGGGCGCCGCAGATCAGCTGTTCGTCCGCGACGCGCCGGTACTCCTCCCTCATGGCGTGGTACCGGGGATCGTCGGTCGCCGGTACGACTCCGAGTCGCGCGATGGGGGCCGCCCCCGCCGCCATGACCGCGAGGCCCTGGGCGGAGGCGGCCGCGTTCAGGCGCCTCCGCGACGCGGTGAGGTCCGCGTAGAGCTCGTCGAGACGCGCGTGCACCCCGCTGTTCGACTCGACGACCGACTGGGGGAACTCCTGCGTGTAGGCGCTGCTGTGCCGGGAGAGCCGGCCCAGTACGGCGTCGGCCCGGGGCGTCAGCGCGCCACTCTCGACGTCGATGACGTGGAATTCTTCTTCGACACCTATTCGGACGACCACTGCGTCTCCTGTGCGAGTTCGACGATCTTCGGGTGGGCTGATCTCTCCGATCGGCGTCCCTCTGCCCCTCGATGGGCCTGACGTGCGGCTTCCCCCTCGGGACGAATCCAAGCATGACTCGCTCATCTGTCACGCACGATGCTCGTTCGAGCACTCGCGGCGGTGGTGCGCCCTTCTGTCATGCCGGTACGCCACGGAGGTCGGTGGAAGGACGCGGTGATCCGGCGCTCCGGGCGCCCCCGCACCGGCCTTCGCGTCACGGGAGCCGTGGGCGTCGGCAGCGACCTCCGGCCCGCCGTCCACGGGCTGCCCGTCCCGCCCGGCGGCCGACGCCCGGGCGGGAGACCCTGGAACAGGAACTGGGACACCGGACACGGGCCCGGGCAGAGCCTCGGGCGACGGCACGCGAGACGCGGGTTTGACGGAGGGACTCATGGAGATCCGTACGCGTACCCGACCCCTGCAAGGCCGCACGGTGGTGGTGACCCGAGCTGCGCGGGGACTGGGCGCGGCCCTGTCCCGGTCGTTGGACGAGCGGGGTGCGCGGCTCGCCCTGCTGGGGCTGAAAGGCTGGAGGAGGTCGCCGGTGCGTGGAACTCACGGTTTGTGTGTGACCCAGAGCAGTTCCGCCGGCCAGCGGTGTGCCCAGTCGGGTGGGTCGGTTTCGTTGTAGCCGTTGGGTGTTCCGAGCTCGGGCCGCGGCTCGATGAGGTCGTCGATGATGAGACCCGCGCCGCGCAGGACCCTGACCCAGTCGCCGTAGGTGAGCTGATAACTGGTCGCGCCGTTGCCTTCGGCGATGGTGGCCAGCCCGAAGTAGTCCTGCTGCAGCGTCGTGGTCACACGGCTGCCGGCTTCGTCGTAGCAAGCTTCGAACCATGGGCTGGCGACGTTGAACACCAAGCGCCCGCCTCGGCGCAGGACGCGTGCGGCCTGGGGGACGGCCAGGTGCGGGGGCGCCCAGCTGAGCCCACCGAAGTCGCAGAACACCAGGTCGAAGCTGTTGTCGGCGAAGGGGAGTTGCTCGGCGGCGCCTTGCACCAGCGGGTAGCGGGCCGCTCCCATCGCACGGGCCGCTGCCGCGAGTTGGGCTTCGGACAGGTCGAGGCCGACCACGGTGGCGCCCTCAGCGGCAAGCGCCCTGGACCACTGGCCGGCGCCGCAGCCGAGTTCGAGGACGCGCTTGCCGGTGACGTCGCCGAGGGCGTGCAGGTGCGCGTCGGGGATGGAGTACATGCCCCACAGCCGGGGTGTGGCACCTATCCGCGGGTCGTGCTCGTGCTGGTAGGCGCTGCTGATCTGGTTCCAGAGCCGCCGGTTGGCGGGGATGCTGTCCACCTTCCGACTCCAGCACTGCCTGCCGGGGGCAGTCAACACGGTGAGGGCCTCGACCACGACCGCACACCACCGCCTGATCAGCAGCCGTCCCGCCGGCCCGGCGGCCCGCTCACCCGGCTCATGCACCGCTCATGCACCGCATGGACCGCTCAGAGCGAGCGGGACGCCCGCTCCCCAGCGTCGGGGCTACGCGGGCTGCCGCGGGGAGCGGAGGACGAGCAGGGTGATCTCGCTCGGGGCGAGGACGCGGAAGGGCGGGCCCCAGAAACCGGTGCCGCGGCTGGTGTAGAGAAGGGTGCGGGCGCCGTGGTGGCTGAGGCCGGCCACGGCCGGCTGGTCGAGGCGCACCAGGTAGTGGAAAGGCCAGATCTGACCGCCGTGGGTGTGGCCGGAGAGCTGGAGGTCGATGCCCCGGGCCGCCGCGCGGTCGATGAACTTGGGCTGGTGGGCCAGGAGGAGGACGGGGAGGTCGGAGTCGGCGCCCTGGAGGGCTCCGTCGAGGTGGGCCCGGTGCCCGGTCAGCCCGGAGGCCTCGGCGGTGACGTCGTCGACGCCGGCGACCACGAGGGTGTCACCGCCGCGTTCGAACAGCAGATGCCGGTTGCGGAGCGGCTCCCAGCCGAGCTCGCCCATCAGGTCGACCCATCCCTGGGCCTCGCTGTAGTACTCGTGGTTGCCGGTGACGTAGACACGGGCCCAAGCCGCCCGCACGGTGCCCAGCGGGGCGGCCTGGGCCCGGCGGCGTTCGGCCGTTCCGTCGGCGATGTCTCCGGTGTGGCAGACCAGGTCGGCCTCCAGGGTGTTCACCGTCTCGCAGACCCGTTCCGACCAGCGGGCGCGGTCGAGCGGACCGTAGTGCGTGTCAGTGATCAGAACCACCCTGGTGCCGTCCAACCCGGCTCCCAGACGCGGGAGTTCCACATCGAGTCGGCGCACGCGTGGTACGCGTCGGGCCTCGCCGTAACCCCAGGCGAGCAGCACCGCGGAGACGCCGAGGACGACCCAGGTGACGATGCGCGCCCGGTCCTGTCCGTCGCCCACACCGGCCGCGGCCAGGGCGAACCTCAGCAGGACGCCGAGCAGAACGGACCAGGTGAAGAGAACCCAGATGCCGCCCAGGAGGGTGTCACCGACGATCGCCGCGCGGTCCTGCTGGCGCCGGCCGTGGCCGCGCATCATCGCGAGCGGCATGCCGATCAGGCCGACGGCGAAGACAGCGGTGGCGATCAGTGTGCCAGGGAACGGCCAGTGCTGACCGGTGTACAGGAGGACCACGCACGGCACGGTCCACAGCAGGACCGGGGCGATCAAGGGGAGGTAGCGGAACAGACGGTGCAGTCTGCTCCTCGGCTCCCCTTGAGCTTCGGTGACGGATCGGGGTTCGCTGGTCTCGGTCACGCTTCGTCTCCTGGGATTCTGTCCGGCGGGTCATACCCGTGGTGGAACCGGGTGGTGGCCCCGGACCAGTCGTCGCATCAGCCGTCCGTCCGTGACCTCGCCATGATCGGACCTGCCCGGTGCCGCTCCGGCCCCGGCTTTCCGAGTCGCTTGGGCAGGTCATCGTCCTCCGTCGCGGACGGGGGGTGCCTCAAGCTTCGCAGAGCCCGTCACGCGCGGCCCGCAGACCCTGCGGTCGGCCTGAACGGCACCGGCCGGGCAAGACGAGTCGACGAGCCCCGGCGGCCGTGCCGACCAGGACGCCCTGGTCGGCGTCGACGACGGCGGGAGGTTCGCGCGCGCCGGACGGTGCCACGGCAGCGGCCTGCCCAAACCCACGGCGCCCGCACGCGGCAGCGTCAGCCGTCCTCCGTCAGCCCACGTTCCTGAACCAGTACCATCCGAGCTCCCGCCCGGTCCGTCCTCTGTCGCGCCCGCTTCCCGCCTGTCGAGGCCTTCTCCAGCCGCAGCCGCGCCGTCCGGCCGCGCAGGGTCAGCGTCATGAGCTGGTTGCCGAACCACGGGCCGCCCGTGCGCTCCCAGCGCACCGCCGGGGCTGCGACACGGCCGTGGCGAGCGAGGAGGTGTCCGATGCCCTTGGCGAAACGGCTCCAGCCGAAGCGGAAGCCCACCCGCATCGCGGCGGGCACGGAGTTGTGCAGCGGAGAGCAGGTGAACTGGAAGACGCGGGAGCCCGGCTGCTGCCCGGCGGGCCAGACGGGCTCGGCCACGTACGCGTGGTGGACGTCCCCCGACAGCACGCACACCGTCGCCGGGGCGGCGTCGCCCCGTCCCACCTCCGCGACCGTCTCCGTCAGCCGGTGGAACGAGGCGGTGAACGCCGCCCAGTGCTCCAGGTCCGCGCGCCGCCGCAGCCACTCGCCGAACCGGGCCCAGCCCGGTCCGCGCTCGCCCCGGCACAGGGCGGCGTGCCAGCTCTCCGCGAAGTGGACCATCGGCGGCAGCAGCCACGGCAGCGAGGTCCCGACCAGCAGGTGATCGACGCCGCCGGGGTCGTCGAACGCCTGCGTCCGCAGCCAGTCCGCCTCCTCGGCGTCGAGCATCGCCCGGCTCTGCTCCTCCAGCACCCGCGCGGCCCGCGTGTCCACCATCAGCAGCCGGGTGCGGCCGAAGTCCCGGCGGTAGCTCCAGCGCACCGACGCCGGATCGGCGTCGGCCCGCTCCGCGAAGGCACGCAGCACCTCGGTGCCGTCGTCGGCGGCGAGGACCGCCGTGTACAGCGCGTCCTCCGCGAGCTCGGCCGGAGAGAGGTTCCCGAGGTGCTGGTAGACCCAGTACGACATCAGGCCGCCGGTGATCCGCTCGTGCCACCACGGCGTCGCGCGCATGTCGGCCACCCAGGCGGCGCTGGTGTTCCAGTCGTCGATGACGTCGTGGTCGTCGAAGATCATGCAGCTGGGCACGGTCGACAGCAGCCAGCGCAGTTCGGGATCGCCCCAGGACTCGTCGTAGAGACGGGTGTACTCCTCGTAGTCGGCGACCTGGTCCGGAGGGGCGTCGGAGCCGGTGCCGGCCGACCGCCGGTGCCGGGCGATCCAGTCGCGGGTGTCGGCGGAGGTCTCGTCGGCGTACACCTGGTCGCCCAGGAGGACGAGCACGTCCGGGCGGCCGTCCTCGGGATCGGCGGCCAGCCGGGCGGCGAGGGTGTCTAGGACGTCGGGGCCCACCGGATCGGCTTCGCCCACGGCGGGCGCCGCCCACCGGCACGAGCCGAAGGCGACGACCGCGCCGCTCGCCGGGACCGGCGGCGTGTTCAGGGTGCTGGGCGGCAGGGGCGAGCCCGCCTGGGGCCATGCCCGGTCGCCGTCGAGCACCACCTCGTACTCCGCTGCCGATCCGGGGGTCAGCCCGGTCACGACGACGAGCGCGTAGTGGTGCCCGGCGACGAGGAACGTGCGGGCCGAACCACCGCCGCCGCCCGCGCACCGGATCTCGACCGAACACGCCTGGTCGGTCTCCACCCACACCGTCGCACTCGTCCCCGACTCCCAGTCCACGTACCGCACCAACGGTCCCAGCCGCAGACCGGCCATCGCGCGTCCCCTTCCGCCACTCGGTACGCACCGGCCCACCGAACGGACCGGCCCTTCGTCCGAACCAGCCCTCCGAACGGAGCAGGCCTTCCTCGTACCGTACGGAATGGTGCCGCCGACAGCGTCGTCGCGCCACCGCCCCGGCGCATGGTCACGTCCGGTGTGACCCGCGGCCGGCAGGGTAGCGGAGATCCATGGCACCTGACGACACCTCCGCCGCCGCGAGCGGCTACGTCCAGCCCGAGATCGACGTCAAGGCCCTGGCGAGGCTGCTCGACGGAGAGTACGCGGAGATCCGCGACCTCGTCCGGAGCAATCTGACGGCCCATGCTTCCGTCCTCGAGGACGCTGAACGACTCGGCATGGACGCGTTCCGTGAGCGGGTGCGCGACATCGTGGTCGAGATGGCCGGGACCGGCCAGACCGGGATGGGCTTCCCCGCGGCGTACGGCGGCGGGGACGACATCGGCGCGTCCGTCGCGGCCTTCGAGACCCTGGCCTTCGGCGACCTGTCGGTGCTGGTCAAGGTCGGGGTGCAGTTCGGACTGTTCGGCGGTGCCATCCTGCACCTGGGCACCGCGCGCCACCACGACACCTACCTGCCGGACCTGATCGCCGGCCGGCTGATGGGCTGCTTCGCGATGACCGAGACCGGACACGGCTCCAACGTCCAGGCGCTCGGGACGGTCGCCCGCTACGACGCCGACGCCCAGGAGTTCGTCGTCACCACGGAGGGCGACGCGGCACGCAAGGACTACATCGGCAACGCCGCCCGCCACGCCGAGCTCGCGGTCGTCTTCGCCCAGCTGGAGGTCGGCGGCGAGGCCCGCGGCGTCCACGCCCTCCTCGTACCGCTGCGCTCCGGCGGCGAGGTCGTGCCGGGCGTCGAGATCGAGGACGACGGCCGCAAGATGGGCCTCAACGGCGTCGACAACGGCCGCATCCGCTTCCACGATGTCCGCGTCCCGCGCGAGGCGCTCCTCAACCGCTTCGCCGACGTCACCCCCGACGGCACGTACGTCAGCTCCATCGACAACCCCAACCGCCGCTTCTTCACCATGGTCGGCACGCTCGTCCAGGGCCGGGTCTGCGTCGGCGGGGCCGGAGTCGGCGTCGCCAAGGTCGCCCTCACCCTCGCCGTCAAGTACGCCGTACGCCGACGCCAGTTCGAGGCATCCACGGGTACTTCAGCTGCCGGTGCCGAGGAGCAGCTCCTGCTGGACTACGGGATGCACCAGCGCCGCCTGCTACCGCTTCTCGCCCGCACGTACGCGCTCCACTTCGCGCAGGACACGGTCCGCGGGCAGCTCCACGACGTCTTCTCCGGCGACGACGACCCGCAGGCGCGCCGTCGTCTGGAGTCGCGGGCCGCCGGCACCAAGGCGCTCGGCACCTGGCACGCCACACGCACGGTGCAGGAGTGCCGCGAGGCGTGCGGCGGGGCCGGCTATCTCGCGGTGAACCGCTTCGCCGCCCTGAAGGCCGACAGCGACGTCTTCACCACCTTCGAGGGCGACAACCACGTCCTGCTCCAGCTCGTGGCGAAGGGCCTGCTCACCGACCACGCCAGCGAGTTCGAGGATCTGGACCAGCTCGGCATGGTCCGCTACGTCACAGGCCTGGCGGTCGAGACCGTCATCGAGAAGACCTCGGCCCACAAACTCCTGGAGCGGGTGCGCGACCTGCTGCCCGGTGGCGACGAGTGGGACCGGGAGGCCGGGCTGCTCGACTCGGAGTACCAACTGGCCATGCTGCGCTACCGCGAGGAGCACATGCTCGCCGGCCTGGCCCGCCGCCTCAAGGCCGGCGTCGACCGGAGGCGTGATCCCGGCGCGGTCTTCTCCCAGGTCCAGGACCACGTGATCGCCCTCGCCCGCGCCCATGTCGAGCGGCTCGTCCTCGAGTCGTTCGTCGACGCGTGCAAGACCCACCCCGATGGTGGCAACAAGGTCGCGCTGGGGCTGCTCTGCGACCTGTTCGCACTGTCGACGATCGAGGCGGACCGGGCCTGGTTCATGGAGCACGGCCGCCTGACCGTCCAGCGATCCAAGGCGATCAGCCGCGAGGTGAACGACCTGTGCCGCAAGATCCGCCCCCTCGCCGTCGACCTGGTCGACGCCTGGGCCATCCCGCCGCGCATGCTGCGGGCGCCGGACCTCCTGGCCTGACGACGGGCCGACCGCGTCTCCCGCCCACCCGGACCCCCTGCACGCTGAAAATCACCTCGCCGAGCCGGGGGCCGGATGGCAGGGTGCGGCGCATGACGCCCCCGTATCAGATCCGTGCCGACTACGACGCCCGCACCATCGTGGTCTATCAGGCGTACTCGCCTGCCATCGCTGACGCGGCACTGCGGGCGGGCCGCTTCGTCGCGCCGTTCTCGTTCCACCGAATGACATGGATCAAGCCGTCCTTCATGTGGCTGATGCACCGCAGCAACTGGGCCCGCAAGCCAGGTCAGGAACGCGTTCTCGCGGTACGGATCACTCGAGAAGGCTGGGAGGAGGCACTGTCCCGGGCCGTGCTGACGACCGCCGACCCGGCTGCGGTGGCCCAGGCGGCCGTACACGTCCAGTGGGACCCGGAACGATCGCCGCGCGGAGCGGCACTGAACCACTACAGCATCCAGGTCGGCATCGGCCGCCACCTGATCCGCACGTTCACCGACGACTGGATCGTCAGCCTCACCGACCTCACCCCTCAGATCCGCAAGGCGTCAACGCTGGTGCAAACCGGGCACGCCACCAAGGCACAGCGGCTGCTTCCTCCGGAGCGCACCTACGCGTTGCCCCAGGCGCTGGCAGACATCCTCACCCCCCGCTAGAGGGTGGTGGCCCCGCCCGTCAGGACCGAGGCCACCACCCTCACCCCCTACCCGCGGAAGCACGGGCGCACCAGTACCCCTCCCCTTTCGAGTGTCCTCGTGTTCGCGCGGCTCCCGTCGCTCAGATCCGTCGGGCCCGGCGGAGCGAGGTCAGGGCGTAGCAGCCGAGCAGGACGACGGTGAACGCGAGGCCGATGCCGGCCGCCTGACGCATGTCCGGGACCTCCACCGCGGTGGCGGCGACGGCCAGCACGCCCACCCCGGCCGCGACGGCGAGCTTGCTGCCCCCGGGGACGCTGAACCCCGTGAACTCCCCCGGATGCCTGTCCCGGTGCCGCCGGAAGGCGACGTACGAGGCGAGGATCAACAGCCAGACGAGCAGCACCGCGAAGAGGGCGATCGACATCAGGATGCCGAAGATGCCGCCGATGTCGTAGAAGGCGAGCAGTGCGGCGGCCGCGATTCCCAGGGTGGAGGCGGCCAGGGCGTTGGCCGGGACACCGCGCGAGGTGAGGCGGGCCAGGGGTGTCGGGGCGAGGCCGTCGTCGCCGAGGGAGTGCAGGAGTCGGGAGGCACCGTACAGGTGCGCGTTCGCCGCGGAGACGGCCGCGATGAGCACGACGGCGTTGGTCAGGGTCGCGGCGGCGGGGACGCCGACGTCGGAGAAGACCCGCACGAACGGGCTCGCCTCGACACTGCCGTCTCCGGCGGCCAGGCGGCGCCACGGGATCAGCGCCACGACCAGGGTGATCGCCAGGACGTAGAAGACGCTGAGCCGCCAGGCGAGCTGGCGCATCGCGGTGCGGATGGACCGCTGCGGGTCGGTGGCCTCGGCCGACGCGATGGCGACTACCTCGAATCCGGCGTACGCGAACATCACCACGGACATGGCGACCCAGACGGACTTGGCGCCCTGCGGCACGAACCCGCCGTCGTCGGTGAGGTGTGCGAAGCCGGTCGCCCCGGTGTCCGGCAGGCCGAAGAACACGAGGAAGGCCGCGCACAGGATGAACGCGCAGAGCGCGGTCACCTTGATGGTGGACAGCCAGAACTCGGTGGTGCCGAAGGACTTCACGTTGATGACGTTGACCGCGAGTACCACCGCGGCGACGGCGAGGATGGCCGCCGACATCGGCACGCCCGGCCACCACCAGCGGATGTAGAGCGCGGAGGCGACGACCTCCGTACCGATGACGACGACCGCGCTGAACCAGTACATCCAGCGGGTGACGAAGCCGGCCCATGGGCCGAGATAGGTGTGTGCGACGGCTCCGAAGGAGCCCTGGACGGGATGCGCGGCGGACATCTCGCCCAGCAGGACCGCGATGACGGCGACCAGGACGGCGCCGAGGGCGTACGAGAGGATCACCGCGGGGCCCGCGGCGGATATCGCCGATCCTGAGCCGAGGAACAGGCCGGTGCCGAGCGCGGAGCCCAGGCCGATCATCGTCGTCTGGCGGGGCGTGAGGGAGCGGACGAGGCCCGTGGCCTTCGCCGGCCCGCCGTTCGCACCGATCTCGGCGCTCGCACCGATCTCGGCGCTCGCACCGATCTCGCCGTTCGCACCGTTCTCGACGGAAGGCGAGGCAGCGGTGAACGCCGTGGCGGGAGGGGACGCGGGGTCCTTGGCGGGTCTTTCGGGAGCGGTCATGGCAGGAGTCCTTCTGTACGGGTGCGGAGCGGGAAGGCCCCGTGAGGGTGGGAGGGGGGCCGCACCGGGGCCGGCGTGACCGGCCCCGGCAGCGAGCCGCGGGTCAGAACTCGCTGGTGCGGAAGGGCTTCTCGGGCCGATTCAGGTCGGGCCTGCCCAGGACCTTCGGCGAGGACAGCGCGTAGATGCCGTGGTTGGTCAGCACCCAGGCGATGTTGCGGTCCCACTCCACGTACACCCCGTGGGTCTGGTTGCCGTACGCGTAGTCGGGAGTGCCACTGCCGTACGCCTTCGGGACGAAGTAGGCGTCGATCTTCGGCGCGGCCGGGTCGGAGACGTCGAAGAACTGCACACCCGCGTTGTAGAAGCCGTAGCCGAGCACGCCCGGGGTGTGCCGTCCCGGGTTGGTGTAGGAGCCGGTGCGCTTGGGGCCGAAGCTGCCGCGGCGCTGGCAGAAGTCGGTGAACCCGGCCGACGGGGGCGGGGTCGGGCGCGGCAGGACGCCCACGACACGGGGGTTCTTCGGATCCTTCGCGTCGATCTGGTAGACGTCCTTGTAGGGCTCGTAACAGTCCTCGGTGAGGGGGTAGCCGGAGTAGTAGACGATCCCGGTCCGCTCGTACTGCGAGACGTCGATGTTGTCGCCTTCGGTGCCCGCGACGGACGGCGGCAGGTCCAGGTGGCTCACGGTCCTGAGGTCGGCCGGGTTGGAGATGTCGAGGACGGTCAGGCCGTACCCGCCCATGGCCGCGAACGCGTATCGACCACCCTGTTCGACGGGCTTGGGGATGAAGAGCGGCATGCGCGCGCCCATCCAGCTGGTGCGGTTGCCGCAGCGCGGGTTCTTGCGGTACGCCGCGTCCTCACCGGTCCGCTGGCCCGGCAGGTGCCAGGTGTCGAGCAGTTTCGGGTGGGCCGGGTCGGCCAGGTCCCAGGACTGGTAGCCGGCCGAGTGCAGGTTGGTGGGGTACTCGGTGCGGGAGTACGTGTCGTCGGGCGCCGTCGCGATGAACATGTAGCGCTGGCCGGTCCAGTACGGCGTGTCGAGGGAACCGGAGCCCTGCTGCGGCGTGCCGGGGTCGCTCCCGAGCGGGTCCTTCTGGGTGGCGTCGGTGGACACGGTCGCGAGGAGTTTCCAGTCCTTCTTGCGGGGGCCGTCCAGGCGGAAGACCTTGAAGCCCTTGAGTCCGGGCTTCTCGCGCAGCTTCCTGACGCCCTCCGGGTTGTTGTACTTGTCGTGCTCCGGCTCGTCAGTCAGCTCCTGGATCTGCCGCTTGTCCTCGAAGCTCTGCACCATGACGTAGGCGTCGAGCTTCCTGTTCCACTGGATGGTGGAGGCGCCCCAGTAGTCGTTGGCCGCCCAGGTCCCGTTGGACCGCGTCTCGTCGCCGTCCACGTCCTGGCGGCTCATGCGCTCGACGACCTTCACCTTCTTCACGTCGGTGATGTCGTAGACGCGACCCTCGGAGCGGTCGTACTGGAACATGTAGCGGCGGCCGTCGAAGTCGACGATGTTCTGCCAGGTGTGGAAGTGGTCGGGGGTGAAGTCCGCTCCCTCGTAAGCGGCTTCGACCTTCATGTTCTTGATGTACGAGCGGGTGTCGTAGCCCTTGTTGCGGCCCGGGAACGTGTGCTCGTGCTCCTCGTCGACCGGTGTGAGGGCGGGGTGGCGGAAGGTGTCGTCCAGCTGCATGCCGTACGCGCCGGGGTCCGCCGGTTCGGGGCGCCGGTCGGCGCAGACCTCCGGGATGTTCGGATCGGCGATGGCGGTCGCGGTGACGCTCGCGGTGGTGACGCCGGAACCGCCCGGCACGAGGAGGGTCGCGGCGGTGGCCGCGGCGACGGCCGTGGCCAGGGTGGCTCTGGTACGGAGTGATGGCATGGTTGTCCTAGGGTCTCGGCGGCGGAGAACGGACGCGGGACGGGGTGCCGGGCGCTTCGGAGCACGGCGCGGTACGCCGGCACGGAGGTGGCCGACCGGCGTGGACCCGGTCGCGCGGTGGTCGGGCGGTTGCGCTGACCTCGGGGATCGCGCGAGCCGGGTGGTCGTGCGGCGCGGTCAGGTGACCGTCGGGCGGAGCGGTCAGGTGACCGTCGGGCGCTGCTGGTACGCGCCGGCCCGGTGCGCGCCCGTGAGCACGATCTCCCGCAGCTCGCACACGGCGCGCAGTACGTCCGCGTGGGTGAGGTAGAGGGCGTTGAAGCCGAAGCGCAGCAGGTCGGGAGCGCGCATGTCGCCGATCACACCGCGCGCGGTGAGCGCGGCGACCAGCGGGTACGCCTCGGGGTGCCGGAGAGCGACCTGGCTGCCGCGGCGTCCGGGCTCACGCGGGGTGGCCATGGTGAAGCCGAGACCGTCGAGGAGGGAGTCGGCGCACTCCTGGAAGTACCCGGTGAGGGACAGGCTCTTGGCCCGTACGGACTCCATGTCCACGCCGTCGTAGGCCGTGAGCGCCGCTTCCAGGGCGACCAGCGAGAGCAGGGCCGGGGTGCCGATGCGGGCCCGGGTGATGCCCCCGGCGGGGGCGTACGTACCCGACATGGCGAACGGCTCCGCGTGTCCGTGCCACCCGGTGACGGGGTGGTCGAAGGCCTGCTGGTGGCGAGCGGCGACGTAGGCGAAGGCCGGAGCGCCGGGGCCGCCCGAGAGGTACTTGTACCCGCAGCCGACCGCGAAGTCCACCTCCAGCGAGTCGAGTTCGACCGGCAGGGCGCCCGCCGCGTGGCACTGGTCCCAGTGCACCAGGGCGCCCGCGGCGTGCGCGGCGGCGGTGAGCGTGGCCATGTCGTACAGCTCGCCGGTGCGGTAGTCCACCGGGGCGTAGGCGGCGACCGCGACGTCCGCTCCTTCGGCGGCGAGGACCGCGGCGGCCTCGCGCGCGGGCACCCGGCGGACCTCCAGGTGAAGCAGCCGGCCGACCGAGTCGGCGATGTACTGGTCGGTGGGAAAGTGGTCGGGGTCGGTCAGGAGCAGGCGCCGGCCGGGGCGGAGCCTGGCGGCGGCGAGCAGGGTGTTGAACAGCTGGACGCTTGTGGAGTCCCCGGCCACGACCTGGCCCGGGGCCGCGCCGATCAGCCGGCCGACGGCGTCGCCGGTCCGGACCGGCGCCTCCCACCAGCCGTTGGCGTTCCAGGAGCGGATCAGGTCGGTTCCCCACTGCCGGTGCACGGCGTCCTCGACGGCCGGGGGCACGGCGGCGGGCAGCGCGCCCAGGGAGTTTCCGTCGAGGTAGACGATCCCCTCGGGGAGGAGGAAACGGTCCCGGACGTGGGCGAGCGGGTCGGCGGCGTCCAGTGCGGCGGCGCGTTCGGTCTGTGTCACCGTGAGCTTCTCGACGGCTGCCGCGTCGAGGTTGTCCACGGGCGTCGCTGTGCGGTTCCCGGTCGGTGTTCCGTTCGGCACGAGGTCACTCCGTCGGTGCGAGAGGGGCGGCGGGCAGGGCGGCGCGTGCGGGAGCGAGGGCGTCACGCTCGCGGACGAGGTCCAGCGCGATGTCCGCGAGCAGGTCCTCCTGGCCGCCGACGAGTCGCCGCCGGCCGGCCGCCACGAGCAGGTCCCTGGTGTCGAGACCGTGCCGCAGAGCGGTGTCCTCCGCGTGCCGCAGGAAGCTGGAGTACACCCCGGAATAGCCCAGGGTCAGCGTCTCCCGGTCGACCCGTACGGGCCGGTCCTGCGTCGGCCGTACGAGCTCTTCCGCGGCGTCCATCAGCGGGAACAGGTCACAGCCGTGCTCCCAGCCCATCAGGTCGAAGACGGCCACCGTCGGCTCCAGCGGCGCGTTCCCGGCTCCTGCCCCCTGGCCCGCGAGGGAGGCGTCCACCCGGTGGGCGCCCGCCTCCACCGCGGTGATGCTGTTGGCCACGCCCAGGCCGAGGTTGTGGTGGGCGTGGATGCCGATCTCGGTGGCGGGGTCGAGGACGTCGCGGTAGGCGCGGACCCGGTCCCGTACGCCGTCCATGGTGAGGCGGCCGCCGGAGTCCGTGACGTAGACGCAGTGGGCGCCGTAGGACTCCATGAGGCGTGCCTGGGCAGCCAGTTCGGCCGGGGGTGCCATGTGGGACATCATGAGGAAGCCCGCCACGTCCATCCCCAGCTCACGGGCCAGGCCGATGTGCTGGGCGGAGATGTCCGCCTCGGTGCAGTGGGTGGCGACGCGCACGGAGGTGACGCCGAGGGCGTGGGCGCGGCGCAGGTCGTCGGCGGTTCCGACGCCGGGCAGCAGCAGGGTGGTGAGCCTGGCCCGGTCGAGCACCTCGGCCGCGGCCTCCAGCCATTCCCAGTCGGTGTGCGCGCCGGGGCCGTAGGTGATGGAGGAGCCGGAGAGGCCGTCTCCGTGGGCGACCTCGACGGCGTCGACGCCGGCGGCATCGAGGGCTGCCGCGATGGCCCGCACCTGTTCGACGGTGTAGCGGTGCGACACGGCGTGCATGCCGTCGCGAAGGGTGACGTCCTGGACGTAGACCGAGGTCATCGGGCCGCACTCCGTTCGGCCAGGCGCTCGGCGGTGCGCAGCGCGGCGGAGGTCATGATGTCGAGGTTTCCGGCGTAGGCGGGGAGGTAGTGGGCGGCGCCCTCCACCTCCAGGTAGACGGAGACGAGCAGTCGCCCGCCGCCGGCGAGCCGGGTGAGCGGGTCGTCGGCGGGCAGGACGCGGAACTGCGGTTCCTGCTTGAGTCGGTAGCCGGGCACGTAGGCGGCGACGGAGGCGGCCATCGCGTGCACGGAGGCGGTCACCCGCGCCGTGTCGCAGTCGTCGACGACGCAGTGCACGGTGTCGCGCATGAGGAGCGCCGGTTCGGCCGGGTTGAGGACGATGACGGCCTTGCCTCGGGACGCGCCGCCCACCTGCTCCAGGGCGCGGGCGGTGGTCTCGGTGAACTCGTCGATGTTCGCCCGGGTGCCCGGGCCCGCCGACCGCGAGGCGATCGAGGCGACGATCTCGGCGTAGTGGACGGGTGTGGCGGCGGAGACGGCGGCGACGATGGGGACGGTGGCCTGGCCCCCGCAGGTGACCATGTTGAGGTTGGGGGCGTCGAGGTGTTCGTCGAGGTTGACGGGCGGGACGACGTACGGTCCCAGGGCCGCCGGGGTGAGGTCGACGATCTGCTTTCCGTACGGCGCGAGGGCGGCCGCGTTGCGGTGGTGGGCGGCTGCCGAGGTGGCGTCGAAGACGAGGTCGATGTCGTCGAAGTCGTCGAGCGCGAGCAGCCCCGCGACTCCGTCCGCGCTCGTCCGCACCCCGAGCCTGCGGGCGCGCGCGAGTCCCTCGGACTCCGGGTCGATCCCGATCATCGCCGCGGCGGTGACGTGTCCCGTCCCCCGGACGATCTTGATGAGGAGGTCGGTGCCGATGTTGCCCGACCCGATCACGGCTGCCTTCATCGGAGGGCCTCCTTCAGCAGAGGGGTGAGCCCGAAGAAGCGGACGGCGTTGCCGCCGAGGACGGCCTCCGTCTCCTCCGGGGTGAGCGTGCTCTCCCGCACCAGGCGGCCGATGTCCTCCTCGCCGAGCGGGAACGGATGGTCGGAGCCGAGCAGCACCCGCTCCGCGCCCATCACGTCCACGAGCAGGCGCAGCGCCCCGGGGTCGAAGACGGCGGAGTCGACGGAGAAGCGGCGGGTGTAGTGCGAGGGCGGGTGGGGGCTGTCGGCGCGGACCAGGTCACGACGGTGCCAGGCGTTGTCGGCCCGGCCGAGGAGGTAGGGGAAGCTGCCGCCGCCATGGGCGAAGAGCAGTCGCAGCGAGGCCGGAAGTCGTTCGAAGGCGCCGGAGAGGATGAGCGACAGGATGGTCAGATGCGTCTCGGAGGCCATGCCCGCCAACCAGGCCAGCATGTACCGGGAGTGGCGCGGGCCGGCCGGCAGGTCCCAGGGATGGACGAGGACGGCGGCGTCCTCCTCGGCGCAGTGCGTGAGGAACTCCAGGAGAGCGCCGTGGTCGAGGTCGAGGTCGCCGAGGTGGTTGCCGATGTGGACGCCGCGGAAACCCTGCCGCATGGCCTCGCTGAGCATGGCGCAGGCGGCCTCGGTGTCCTGGAGCGGCACCTGGCACAGGGGGGCCAGCCGGTGCGGGGCGTACGAGCCGTACGCGAGGAGACGGGAGTTGACCGTGCGGCACCAGTCGGTGGCGCGCTCCGAGTCCAGCCCGTAGCCGAAGAGCAGCGGGGTGCTGGACAGCACCTGGATGTCCACGCCGAGCCGGTCCAGGTCGGCGACACGCTCGGCGGGGTCCCACAGGGTGCGGCGCACCGGCCGGTATGCGGTGGACCCGGTCATCATCATCCCGGCGTCCGGGCCGTCCGTGGTCCGGAGCCAGGGGCCGTCGTCGGAGCCGGTGAGCCGCCGCGATTCGGCGCGGCCGATCTCCGGGAAGACGTGGGCGTGGATGTCGACGACGGTCATGCGCCGCCCGCCTCGTCGCGGCGCGTGCGCGGACGCAGCTCTTCCGGCCAGTCCTTGCCCGGGTGCGCCGCGCCGCAGTTTCCGCAGGTGCGCGCCGCCTCGTCCCGGTAGAAGGAGTCGAACACCGGCGGGAGGTCGTCGACGATCGAGGTGAGCTGCACCTCGCTGCGGTGCACCAGGTGGTGGCACTCCATGCAGTACCACTCGAAGGCGTCCCGGCTGCCCTGCGGGCGGGCGAACTCGACGACGAGGCCGACGCTGTCCTCCTCGGGCCGCTGCGGCGAGTGCCGCACGTGCGGCGGGAGGAGGAAGACGTCTCCCTCGCGGATGTGGATGTCGCGCGGCGGGCTCCCCTCCTCGTCCATGACGCGGAGCACCATGTCGCCCTTGAGCTGGTGGAAGAACTCCTCGATGGGGTCGTCATGGAAGTCGGTACGGCGGTTGGGGCCGCCGACGACCGTGACCATCAGATCGGCGTCCTGCCAGATCTGGACGTTGCCGACCGGCGGCCTGAGCAGGTGGCGGTGTTCTTCGATCCAGGCGTGGAGGTTGAACGGTTTCATGGTCACGATCGTGGTTCCTTGTTCCGGGAGAGGGGGGCTTCGACGGCTCGCGGTTCGGCGTTCTGTGTTTCGGTGGTCCGCGGTCCCGTTTCCTGCCCGCCGGCGTTCGGTGCTTCGGTGGTCTGCGGTCCCGTGTCCTGCCCGCCGGCGTTCGGTGCTTCGGTGGTCTGCGGTCCCGTGTCCTGCCCGCCGGCGTTCCGCGGGATGTGGGCGACGGCGCTGATCTCGATCAGCAGGTGTGGGTGGGGAAGCTGGTGGACGGCGACCGTGGTGCGGGCAGGTCCGCTCTCGTCGAAGTACTCGGCGTAGACCTCGTTGTAGCCACCGAAGTCGTTCATGCTGACCAGGTACGTGGTGACGGACACCAGGTCCGCCAGGCCGCCGCCCGCCGCGCCCAGCAGCCGCGCGACGTTGTCGAGTACGGCCTGGGTCTGGGCGCGGATGTCGAGGTCCGTCACCCCCATCGCGTCGGCGCTCGCGCCGACGAACGTGCCGTCGGGGCGGCGCGCGCTCGTACCGGAGACGAAGACCAGGTCACCCGCGCGCCGGAGGTGCGGGAACCGGCCGCGAGGCGGAGCGGCACCGGGGACGATCACGCGTCCTCCCCGGTGGTGAAGCGGACGGTGCCGAGGCCCGCGACCGTGGCCCGCGCATGCGTTCCGGGCGGCAGGGGCACGGCGGCGGTCGCCGCGCCGGCGAGGATCACCGTGCCGGGTTCCAGCTCACCGGCGAGGCGTGCCGCGGCGGCGAGGGCCCGCAGGGGACTCCCGAGGATGGCCGCGGTGGAACCGGTCTCGGCCAGACGCCCGTCGAGCTCCAGCAGGACACCGAGGTTGTCCAGGTCACCCGGCGCGCTCCAGGCTCCCACCGCGTAGCCCGCGGCGGAGGTGTTGTCGGCGATCACCTCGGGGAGCGAGAAGCGGAATCCGTGGTAGCGCGAGTCGATGACCTCCAGCGCCGGGGCCACCGCCGCGACCGCCGCCATGGGGTCGCCACCGGGGCGCAGGGTGTCTCCGAGCAGGAAGGCGACCTCGGGCTCGACCCGGGGGTGGATCAGACCGGAGATGTCGACACGCCCTCCGTCGGGAATCTCCATCCGGTCCGTCAGCCGCCCGTGGATCAGGTCGGACACGCCCATCTGCCTCATCTTGGCCAGGCTGGTGAAGCCCAGCTTGAAGCCGGTGAGCCGTTCGCCGCGGGCGACGCGTCGGGCGACCAGCGCCTCCTGGACGGCGTACGCCTCCTCGGTGTCCTGCGGTCCGCTTCCGCCGCCGGTCAGCGGGCGGCCGTCGCGCGCCGCCGTGTCGAGCGCCTCGGCCAGTGCCGTGATGTTCATCGGGTGTCTCCCTGCCGTCCGTCGCGCCCGAAGGCCGCGCGTACCGAACCGAGGCCGTCGATGCGGGCTTCGAGCACATCACCGGGTTCGACGGTCGTCATGGGGCCGAGCGCGCCGGTGAGCACGGTGTCTCCGGCCCTCAGCGGGTTGCCGAGGCGTACGAGCGTGTCGGCCAGCCACACGGCGGCGTGCAGCGGATTCCCCAGACAGGCGGCGCCCGCGCCGGTGGACACGGGCTCTGCGCGCCGGTCGAGCACCATGCCGGCGGTCCGCAGGTCGAGTTCCCGCAGCGGTACGGGGCGGGTGCCCAGGACGTACGCGCCGCTGGAGGCGTTGTCGGCGATGGTGTCGACGGCCGAGATGTCCCAGTCACGGATCCGGCTGCCCACGATCTCCACGGCCGGGAGCGCGAACGCGGTCGCTCTGATGACGTCGGCCACGGTGTGCCGCTCGTGGGTGAGGTCATGTTCGAGGACCAGGGCGACCTCGGCCTCCGCCCGGGCCTGGAGCACCGCTCCCCAGGGGATCTCCGCGCAGTCCGGCACCGCCATGTCGTCGGTGAGGCGGCCGAAGTCCGGCGTGTCCACGCCGAGCTGCGTCTGGACGGCCGCCGAGGTAAGCCCGATCTTCCAGCCCGTGACCCGGCGCCCCTCGGCGCGTCGGCGCTCGCCGAGGACGCTCTGGACGGCGTAGGCGGCGGTCAGGTCCCCAGGGGGCAGCAGTGCGCGGACGGGGTCGCAGGGAACGCCCGTCAGGCGCGCCGTGTCGAGGCGTTCGGCGGCGCACGCCACCGCTTCGTCCACCGTGTTCACAGTTTCACGCACACATTCATCGGTTCGGAGAAGAAGTCGAGGGAGTGGTCGCCGCCCTCGCGGCCTATGCCGGAGGCCTTCACGCCGCCGAAGGGGGTACGGAGGTCGCGCAGGTTCCAGGTGTTGACCCAGGCGATCCCGACGTCGAGTGCCGGTGCGACCCGGTGCGCACGGCTCACGTCGCCCGTCCACACCGTGGCGGCCAGCCCGTACGGCCCGGCGTTCGCGAGTGACAGGGCCTCCTCCTCGGTGTCGAACGGCGCCAGGTGGACGACGGGCCCGAAGATCTCCTCCCGTACCACCGGGTGGTCCTCCGGAAGCCCGGTCAGCACGGTCGGCTCCACCCAGAAGCCGCCGTCCCGCTCGTCGGAGAAGTGCGGCGTCCCGCCTCCGGCGAGCACGTCCCCGTCGGCCGCGGCCTTGCCGACGTAGCTCAGGACCTTGTCGCGGTGGGCCGCGGAGACCATCGGGCCGTATCCGCTCAACGACCGGGCGCCGGCGGCCAGCGCCCCGGCGAACGCGTCGAACACCGGCCGCTCCACGTACACCCGCTCGGTGCACAGGCACACCTGCCCGCTGTGGGTGAACGACGAGCGCAGGGTGCCCGCCACGGCCTGGTCCAGATCCGCGTCGGCGAAGACGAGCCCGGCGTTCTTGCCGCCCAGCTCGAACGAGACGGGGGCCAGTCGCGCGGCGGCGGCCCGCATGATCGTCCCGCCGGTGCGCGACTCGCCGGTGAAGGCGATCGCGTCGACCCCCGGGTGCTCGGTGAGCCACTGCCCGGCGGCGTCCGCGCCGCCGCCGTGGACGAGGTTGAAGACCCCGGCGGGAACGCCGGCGTCCGCCATCACCTCGGCCAGCAGGCAGGCGGTGCCCGGCGTCAGCTCGGAGGGCTTGGCGATCACCGTGTTGCCCGTGGCGAGCGCCGGGGCCACCTTCCAGGTGAGCAGCAGCAGCGGCAGGTTCCACGGCGAGATCACCGCGACGACGCCGAGCGGCTTGTGCACGGTGTAGTTCAGCGCGCCACGGCCGCCCGGGGTGGTCGTGTGCCAGGACCGCTCGCCGCGTCCGGCCAGGAGATCGGCGTACGAGCGGAAGTTGGCGACCGCGCGCGGGATGTCGACCGTCGAGGCGAGTTCGCGGGGCTTCCCCGTGTCGGCGCACTCGGCGGTGACGAACTCCTCGAAACGCCGCTCGATGCCGTCGGCGATCCGGTGCAGGAGGCGCGACCTGTCCGCCGGGCTCCAGGACGCCCACGGGCCGCGCAGCGCGTCCCGCGCCACGCCCACCGCACGGTCGACCAACTCCCGCGGAGCCGAAGGCGCTTCGCCTGCGACCGTCCCGCGGGCCGGGTCGATGAGCGGGAACGGGACGCCCGAAGCGTCGAACTCGCCCCCTACGTAATGCCGCACAGGTGAGCGCACCTTGCAGACCTCCGTTGCCGGGCCGGGGGTTCGGTTCTGGCCCCTGGCGTGTGCCGGTATCGTGCACCCACCGAGCCATACCGAACCAATGCCAAAAGGCGCCCCACCCATACCGATTCGGGTATGCATGACCCGGGCTCGCCCGACCGCTCCCGGAAGGAGCCCCGGCGATGGACCTCCTGGACGGCCGGCTGAAGTTCCGGCACCTCACCCTGCTCGTCGCGATCCACGACCACGGCAGCGTGGGGCGCGCGGCCGAGACCCTCCACCTCACCCAGCCCGCCGCCACCCGAACGCTCCGCGAACTGGAAGGCATCGCCGACCTGCCGTTGTTCGTCCGCATGCCGCGCGGCATGCGCGCGACGCTCTACGGAGAGGCACTCGCGGAGCACGCCCGCGCCGTGATCGCCGAGATGCGTCGGGCCGGGGAACACCTCACCGCGCTGCGCCAGGGCCAGGAGGGCACCGTGACCGTCGGCGCGCTCCTCGCCGGCACCAACGTGCTGCTCCCCCGGGCCATCGCACAGCTGAAGCGCGAACGGCCCCGGGTCACCGTCGTCGTACGGGAGGGCACGCCGGACGCCCTCCATCCGGCACTGCTCGCAGGCGAACTGGACGTCATCGTCGGCCGGGTGGGACCGGCCCCCAAGGAGGGCGACGGGCTGCGCCAGCGACGGCTCTACCGGGAACGCATCCGGCTCGCCGTGCGGTCCGGTCACCCGCTGCTGGAGATCACCGGCGTCGCGCTCACGGACACCCTGGACTTCCCGTGGATCCTCCCGGTCGAACAGACCGCCCTGCGCCAGGAGCTGGGCGCCCTCTTCTCCGACCGGGGCCTCGCACTGCCCGCCGACCGGGTCGAGTGCACGTCCATCCTCACGATGCGCGCGCTGCTCCTGCAGACGGACATGGTCGCGCTGCTGCCCGAGCTGGTCCTGCGGGCGGACGAGCGACTCGCCGCCCTGCCGGTCGAACTTCCCTCGGTGGGGCGCACGGTGGGCACCACGGAAGCGGCGCACCGTACGCGCACGCCGGCTCTCCAGGCCCTGCTCCACCACCTCGACCTCGAGGCGGCCCTGCTGCGCGAGATGCTCTGACTACCGCGCGTCCGGTCGGCACCGGCCGCCCGCTCCCCCGCCCCGACCGCTGACCGTCCGTGGCGGCCTCGCGGACTTGGACGCGCGTCGTGATCACGGCGTGACGGAGTCTCGTCACGGCATGGAGGCGAGGAGTCCGATCTCGGGGGCCAGGACCCCTGGCTGTGCGAGTGAGCGGAAGTCGGCCTCGACGGCGGCGAGGTCGAGGACGCCCGCGCGGACCGCCCGGTATCGCACGGCGGACCACACGAACACATCGAGGTTGTCGAAGTCCGTTCCCTCCTCCA
The DNA here is from genome assembly GCF_044752725.1 of Streptomyces sp. NPDC088707. NCBI lineage: Bacteria > Bacillati > Actinomycetota > Actinomycetes > Kitasatosporales > Streptomycetaceae > Streptomyces > Streptomyces sp. NPDC088707. The sequence goes on from NZ_JBIVLV010000001.1 coordinate 192,803, forward strand.
GGACTTCTTCCTCGTGGAACCACACCGCGACCCGGCCGTCGGTGCGCATCACGTACAGGTTGCCTCCGCCGTCGGCGCCGAGGGACCACACGTCGTCGTCGCCGAGCTCCGTGACGTAGTCGCTGTCGAGGACGGCGCAGCCGTTGGCCGCGAAGTCGAAGGCGTACGACCAGTCATGGACGTCGAGACACTGCCTCATCGCTCCCGAGCGGACCTTCCGGTCGAAGGCGGCCAGCGCCGTCGCGGCGTTCTGCGGGAGCCGGGCGAGGAACGGCTCGACCTGGCGGGTCGGCACGGGCATCACGACCCGTGGCGCATCCGGGAACCAGCGCGCCAGGTCAGCGTCCAGATCCCGCTCCACGTACCCGGCCAACTGATCTACGAGAAGAGGCATACGGTCAGGGTAGACAGGAGCAGTGACATCGTGAACGTCCGGCCGGGCGCAGCCCAGGAGCACCGGCCGGACGTCCCGCGCGGGGCGGGCCCGGTTTCGGTGGCGAACTCGGGCTGCTGGACGAGCGTCCCGGCGTGTTGCACACGGCCCGCGTACGAGATCTCTAGTCCCGAACGCGTCGCGCGAGCTCCCTCAGCAGCAGAAGGGCGGCCGCCGGAGCCGAGGGATTCGAGGGGCGGGTCGCCAGGGAAGAGCCCGCGCGGCGTACGGCGTCGAGGCGGAGGTCCTGGACGCCGACGAGGGCGCGGACGAAGGGGCGGTGCTCAGGGGCCACGAGGGACGGGAGAGGGGTCGCTGCCGTGAGATCGGCTGCGGCACGGTCGGCCTGTTCCTCGACGAGCCGGCCGAGTGCGGGACCGGGCCGGGTGAGGTCCGCGCCGTGACGGGCCACCGCGTCGGCGCAGACGCCGTGGCGGCCCGCACGTACGTCCTCGGACAGGTCCTCCAGAAAGTCGATGCGCTGCATGGCGCGGATGAGCAGGTGGCAGCCTTCGGTGAACGCCGCCCGCGTGGAGGCGTCCTCGGGCGCGAGGAGGCAGGCCGTGAGCATCAGTGCGGGCAGCGAGTACTCCTGGACGTACTGCCCCAGTTCCTCGTCGTCGGCGATGGTCCGCCAGACGACCTCGCGCTCGCAGCCCCGCAGGAACTCGTCCACGTGGGCGCGTACATCGGGGTGGCGCTCGGCGGTGCGTGCCAGGCAGCGCAGGACGGGCAGGGCGGAGTCGCCGTCGGCGAGGGCCTTCCGTACGAGGCCGTCCCACTCGGCGAGCGCGGCCGCCCGATCGTCCGGTGTGCCACGGTCGATCCGGTCGTCGGTGTCGTGCATGAACGCGACGGCGGCGACGACGTGCGGGAGCAACGCGGCAGGGAGCAGGACCCGTGCCGCCGCGTACTCGGCCGCCGCGAACCTCCGTACCGCCCGACGCTGCTCGGTGTAGTCACGCCGCAGCCGTGGTTCCCGCACCCCGGCCCGGTCGAGAGCCCGCTTCCACATGCCGTTTCTCCTGTCGTCGCAGGCTGTGAGCTTACGGCTCCCGGGGTTTCGGATGCCTCGCAGCACGTAGCCGCCTGGGTTCAGCTGATCTTGCCCACCACCGCCTTCTCCTCAGCGGCGGCCGCGGCGAAGAACGGGCCCAGGTCCTCCAGCCCACGGTCCTGGCCGCCCGCGGCCCACGCTGCTGCGCTTCTGGTGGTCCATCCCTCAGCTACCAGGCCCTCGGCGACCCGGCAGACCTCGTCGGGGGTGAGAACGAAACCTGACGCGTCGCCCGGCCCGCGCTCCTTCACGACGGCGCAGCCGTGGCCGACCGATGTCGCAAGCCACGGGTAGGCACGCGTCCAGTCCGCCGCGCCCATCTCCACCTCGGCACGTCCCTCGGCCACGGCATCGATGATGCGGTGGTCGCATGCGAAGGAGTCTCCCCTGGAGCCGCGAACGAGGGGGCCGCGCCCGTCCAGAACCTGCTCGACCAGCGCGGGTTCGATCTTTGTGAGCGTCAACCACGTCGACATGGGCCGTTCCCCTTTCCGCCACGCGGGACACGCAGCACGTCACCTCCGGGCGAGGTTACTGCCTCACCGAGCGCCCGGTTCCTGTCGCTGGTCCTGCACACCGTCCTGCCGTATGGCATCGGGAGCCCGCCCGCTCTCGCACGCTGAACAGCAAGGAAGGGGTTCCAGGCTCGATCCCGAGGGCGGGGCGTGACGGCCTTTCAGAACTCATGCGAAAGCAGGGCGTTTGAGCAGAAGGAGGCGGGTCAGACGACTGGTATCGGAGGTGCGCACCCTGGTGGGTGGGCCTTCCGGAGCGGGCCCGCCCCCGTGACGCCCCCTCCCCCTCGGCGTCATGGGGCGCGCCCGCCCGCACGACGGGCTGCCGCCCGGATCCGTACGGCACCCGGGCACCTCGCGCCCCCTCCCGTCCGGCAGGGGCACGCGGGGCCGTCCGGCGCACCCCCGGCCCCGGCGCTCAGACCGCCGCCCCCCGGGCAACGGATCCGACGGCAGCGGCCCGCCGCATGTGGGACAAGGCAGGCCGCAGAGTGAGTGCCCGCCTCTCGGGGGATGTAAGGCGGGCACTCACCGGCTCTTCCGCTGCGGGGCCGGGTCCGGATGCAGAGCGCATGGTTCCGATTCCGTCTGGCGGCGCAGGAAAGGAACAAGCCGTCGTCACGCACCCGCCCGACGAGCAGGGCCGGCAGCTCCGTCCGGATCGGTGGAGATCTCCGACACTTCCTTCGTGGTCCCTGATCAGACCGCGGTGGTGAGGAGGTCGCTCAAGGGCTGGGCGGAGTCCGTTCCGGAGTGGCCGAGGGGTGCGTCGAAGCTCCATACGAGGAAGAGCAGGAAGACCACCAGGGCGCTGAAGGTGGTGGCCAGCAGCAGTTCGCGCGCGGAGCGACGGATCTGCAGGGTGTAGAGCAGGCCGAGGGTGACCAGGGCGCCGGCCACGAGGCCGAACCAGAGGGCTGCGGGCAGGGTGGTGCCGGAGGTGTCCAGGCGCTGGTGACGGGCGTCGTCCGCCGCCGCCACCTGGTCCAGGAGTGGCTGGTAGGCCTGCGCCTGGAGCTCGTCCGCCGGGGTGCGATGAGCGATGTCGCTCCGGATGCGGCCCAGCAGTTCGGCGCCGGTGTCGTCCACGGGCAGGTCGTCCTTCAGGGCGGGCCATTCGGTGGTGACCGCGTGCCGGGCGTAGGCGTCGATGTGCTCCTTGATCTGTGTCCGGAAGGCGGCAGGGTAGACGTCCAGGCGCTGATCGATCTCGTACAGGGCCTGGGCCTCGCGCTGGACGGTGTCCTCGGCCGCGGTACGGGCCTCCCACACGCCGGCGATCGCGAGTCCGAGCACGATGGCGTAGACGACGCCGACCATCATGACCATGTACTCCAGCACGTCCGGTGTCTCGGAGGTGTCTTCGTCGACGGCCACGCGGCGGTGCCGCAGGACGGTCGCCGTGACGACGAGAACGCAGACCAGGACCGAGGCCAGGGTGTAGACGAGCCATTCCGGCATTGCACAACTCCATGACGAGCGAGGCGGTGTGTACGAGATACGGGGGGCGGACGCGGTGGGCCGGTCAAGGGCCCGGCGGCCGGAGGAGAGGCAGAGCGTCAGCCGCGGCCGCGGCGACGGGACCCGGGCCGCAGGGCGGCAGCGGCCAGAACAGCCGGCAGGGTGATCACGACCGTGGACATGGTCATCGAGAGCTTGGCCGGAGCGGGACGGGACGGACCCCCCGTGTAGTGCGCGCGCGGCTCCCACCGGAAGCCCGTGAGCGCTTGCGCCGGAACGGGGGTGGCGATGCTCCGCACCCGGGGCGCCGGTGGTGCCCCCTCGGGCTCGGGGCCGGGTGTCGAAGGTGCCTCGGGTGCCGGGGCGGCTGGTTCCGGAGCGGCTTCCGGTGGCGCGAGCCCGGGCGGCTTCGACGGCGCCGGCTCGGGGAGCGACGGGGTCGCGGACGGTGGTGAAGGCCGCGACGGAGGAGGCACTGCCGTGGGCGGCGGGGGAGGCGCCGCCGTGGGCCAGGGAGAGGGCGGCGCCGTGGGCGGCGGGGTCGTCGGAGCGCACGGGGGACGCGGGGCTTCCGTCACCTCGTCGCCGTAGCCCATGTCGACCCGAACGTCCGGGGCACACACCACCATGTGACCGTGGGTGGGAGAGTGGTCCATGACGACGGCCACGTCTCCGTGGTGCGGCAGCGGGCACAGCACCGCCGCTGCCCCGAGACCGATGTTGATCCAGCCACCCACTCGTCATTCCTCCCCGTGACGACCCGACGTCGGACACGCGTTCAGGGCGCGAGAGGGCGGTCGCATCACTGCCCTCGGAGCTGCCACTGCGGGTAACGATCATGAGCCTGACCGGTCACGGATACGGGACGTGCCCGCCTGCCATCGGGGTGAACACACCCCGCCGGCACCGGGGCCGAGCCGACCGGGCCGCTGGCACCGGAATCCGTGCCGCGTTTCACTGGAAGGTGCCGGAAGGCGCCGGAAGGCGCCGCACCCGCGCTCCGGGAGGTTCCGTGAACACGCACACACGCCCCCGTTTCGACCCCACTCGCGTCCCCCACCTGCTGGGCCTGTTCGCGCCGGTGACCGAGGAGGTCGACGCCGCCGAGCTGGAGGTGACGGGCGAGATCCCGGCCGCTCTCGACGGCCTGTACCTGCGCAACGGGCCCAATCCCCGCTTCACGCCGATCGGCTCGTACCTGTACCCCATCGACGGCGACGGAATGCTGCACGGGGTGTGGCTCTCGGAGGGCCGCGCACGCTACCGCAACCGCTTCGTGCGCACCCCTGCCCTGGAGGCCGAGGAGCGGGCCGGGCGCGCTCTGTGGGGAGGCCTGGAGTCGATGATCCTGCCGGACGCCGAGCAGGTCGGACCGGAGCTTGCGGGGACCTTCCGGGAGCTGCCCGACATCAACGTCGTACGGCACGGGGGCCGGCTCCTGGCCCTCGCCGAGTCGGACTGCCCGTACCGGATCGGCGGCGGGCTGGAGACCCTCGGCCGCGAGGACTTCGAAGGGGCGCTGCCCGCGGGGATCACCGCCCATCCCAAGACCGACCCGGTCACGGGCGAGATGGTCGTCTTCTGCTACGCCCTGGAGCCGCCGTATCTGACCTGGTCGGTCATCGGCCGCGACGGCACCGTCACGAGCGGGCCCACCCCCGTCGACGGCGTGGACGAGCCGATGATGATCCACGACATGGCTCTGACCGCCCGCTACGCCGTCCTGGTCCTCGCGCCCGCCTTCTTCGATCTGGACGCGGCCATGGCGGGCGGCTCTTTCCTGGCCTGGCGGCCCGAGCGGGGCACCCGCGTGGTCCTGATCCCCCGCGACGGCGGACCGCCGCGCTGGGCGGCCGACGAGGCGTTCTGGCTGTGGCACACCGTGAACGCCTACGACGACGGCCCCGGCGCGGACGCCCCGGTGGTCCTGGACTACGTGCAGTGGGGCCGGCTGACCGTCGGCAACGGAGCGGGGGCGGCTCAGGATCCGGTCAGTGGCGGTCTGGCAAGGGCGCGTATCGACCCCGCGGCGGGCTCCCTGACCCGCACCCTGCTGGACGACTCCCGAGTGGAGTTCCCTCGCATCGACGACCGCCTCATCGGCCGGCGCCACCGGCACACCGCTCTGGCCGCCTCGACCGGCCGGACGGACCTGCTGCCGGGCGAGTACGACGCCGTGCGCTTCCAGGACGTGCAGACGGGGGCCGCGCTCGTCTGGGACGCCGGGGACCTGTCGGTCGGCGAACCGGTCTTCGCACCCGAGCCGGGTACCGACTCCGAGGAGGGCGGCTTCTGGCTCACCTTCGCCACCGACCGCACGGACGGGTCGAGTTGGTTCCTGGTCGTGCCGGCCGAGGACCCCGCCTCCGGGCCGGTGGCACGCGCCCGCGTCCCCGTCCGGGTCCCGCTCGGCCTGCACGGCTGCTGGCTTCCCACCGAAGGCGGCCGAGCCGCCGAGCACGGGGCGCCGTCGACTGTGACGTGACTGCGGGCCGGGGCCGCCTGGCGCCCGCAGGTACAGGCGTCAGGCCGGCACCGTCACCTTCCTGAGCAGGCTCGTCGCCTCCCTGGACCGCGGCCCTGCCGCCTCAGCGGCACCCGCCGCTGGGTCGCCGTCCATAGTGGGGTCCGCGTGTGGAGAGAGCGCGGCCCGCAACCGGTCCGCCTCCGCCCGGGACGACCCGGCGGACCCGCGAGCGCTCCAGTGCGCGGCCCCGCCGCACGGGCGTTTCCGCAGGTGGGCGGCCACGCCCGGAGGCCCCTCACTCCCCTGGGCGCGGCGGACTGGCGACCGCCCGACCGCCCCCGGACAGTGGCCGGAGAGACAGCCCGCGAGGAGAGCCAGCCCGCGAGGAGACACCCGGCCGAAGACAGCCCCGCCCCGGAAGGCCCCCCATGTCCGGACCCGTCGAACCCCTGCCCGACTGCGCGGACGACCCCACCGGCGCGCTGCGCGCCATGTTCGTGGACCTCGTGCAGGGCAAGCGGATCGCGCAGGGGCAGGAACCCGCGCTGCGGCCCGTCTTCCTCAAGGCCCACGGCTCCGCCCGGGGCGTCCTCACCGTCGACGCCGACCTGCCCGACGAGCTGCGTGTCGGCTTCCTGGAGGCCGCCGGAGCCCAGGGCGGGCTGACCGCGTGGGTGCGGTTCTCCAGCGACACCGTGCCCTCCCGGTCCGACCTGCGCACCACTCTCGGCATCGGGATCAAACTCTTCGGGGTCCCCGGCACCAAGCTCCTGGCGGACGAGAGCGCCGCGGACACCCAGGACCTGCTGCTCCAGAACCACGACGTGTTCTTCGTCGACACCGCCCGCGACATGTGCGAATTCACCCGGGCCGGGGTGGTCGACAACACCCTCCAGGACTATCTGGACAGCCATCCGGTCACCCGTACCGTCCTCCAGGACATGGCCAAGTCCGAGGAGAGCACGCTCACGGCCACGTACTGGAGCGTCCTGCCGTACGGCTTCGGGGGCGAGCGGCACGTCAAGTACAAGCTCGTCCCGGCGGGCTGCCCGGACGGCGATCCGCAGGCCGTGCCGCCCGACGAGGACCCGTCCTTCCTCCGTGCCGACCTGCGGCGCCGGCTGGCCGCCGGGGAGGCGGCCTTCGACCTGTTCGTGCAGGTGCGCGCCGACCCGGAGCATATGCCTCTGGACCGGGCCACCGTCCGCTGGGAGGAGGCGGAGAGCGCCCCGGTCCGGGTGGCCCGGCTGACCCTGCATCAGCAGGACACGGAGGCTCGCGGCCAGGCGGCGTACGGCGAGAACCTCGCCTTCAACCCCTGGCACTCCCTGCCCGAGCACCGCCCCGCCGGCAGCATCGCCGAGGCCCGCCGCGAGGTGTACCGCGCCTCGGCCACCCGGCGGCGCGACGCCAACGGCGTCCCCGCGACCGAGCCCGGCCCCGCCCGGCCCGCGTCCACCGAGCCGCCCGGCCGCGACACCCGTATCGTCCGTGCCGCCATTCACCCGGCGATCGGCGTGGCCCGGGTCGGCGACAGCGCCGAGGGCTTCTTCCTCGCCCCCGAGGTCGACGACGCGCCCCCGGAAGCATCCTACAAGGACGCCAGCGGAGCCCTGAAGCGACAGGCGGTCCGATTCAGGGTGTACGGCTTCAACGCGGCCGGGCAGCCGGTCGCGGAGCTGACCGCGGACAACGCCGATCTGCGCTGGACCGTGCACGTGGCCAACAAGAAGGCGGCCTGGTACCAGTTCCAGTTGGCACTGGACATCCCGGAGGCCGGCGAGGCGCCCCCGAGCAGACTGCGCAACCCCCTGGTCCGGCCCCGGAGCCGGCTGGTCATCGACCCGGGCTCCCGGTCGGTGCGCGGTCGCGACCGGGCCGGGCTCCCCGAGCTCCGGTTCGACACCGGTACGTTCCTCGGCACTCCCGTCTACCTGGGCGAGCTGCGCACCGACCGGGCCGGCAGGCTCCTCTTCCTCGGCGGGCGGGGCAAGGCCGCCTCGGCGGACAACCTCCCGGCGACGGACTTCGCCAACAACGACGGCTGGCACGACGACGTCGCCGACGGGCCGGTGCGGGCCGAGGTCCGCATCGACGGACGCTCGATCCCCGTCGAACCCGCCTGGGTCGTCGTCGCGCCCCCGGACTACGCGCCCGGGCTCAAGTCCGTCCGCACGCTGTACGACCTGCTGCGCGACACGTACGTGAAGGCCGGCCTGCTGCCGCGCCCGCAGGAGGTGTCCTTCACCCAGGACGTCCTGCCGGTGCTGCGGCGGCTGTGCGACCTCCAGTGGGTCAACCACGGGCTCGCGGTCCAGTTCGGCCACGGCGGCCGCGACCATCTGCTGGCGCCCGAGCGGCTCGCCCGGCTGGCGAGCAGGGACCCGGCCCACAAGGAACTCCGCCGGCAGGTCTGGGCGTCCCTGCGGCACCTCGACCGCGACGGCATGTCCACCGTGCCCTGGCCTTCGGTGTACGGCGACGCGATGAATCTGCCGCCGGTCTCCCCGCGCCAGCACCTCGCCCTCTCGCCGCTCCAGTACGACATGCTCACGCGCTGGATGAACGGCTCCTTCGTCGAGGACTTCCGGCCGGCCGCCACGCCGGTGTCCAGGCTGGAGGACCTGCCGCTCGCCGAGCGCCCCGCGACGCTCGACCGTGCCGCGCTGTCGTTCTGCCTCGCCGACGCCTTCCACCCCGGCTGCGAGCTCACCTGGCCGATGCGGCACGCCACGCTGTACTCGGCGCCGTTCCGGATCAAGCACCGCGAGACGGGGCCGGCCGACCAGCAGTACGGGAGCGTGCTCACCCCCCAGGCCGCGCTCGCCGTCGACGGCCCGCTGTACGCGCAGGGCCCCGGCTACCTCACCCGGTGGATGGCCGTCCCCTGGCACACCGACACGGCGAGCTGCCGCTCCGGCTACGACCAGGGGTTCGGGCCCCGCTACGACCCGTACCTGCCGACGTTCTGGCCGGCCAGGGTGCCCAATCACGTCCTGGCCGAGGAGGACTACGCGATCGCGATGGATCCCGCGCGGCCGCAGGAGGAGCGCCGGCTCGCGTTCGAGCGCCGGTCGGTGTGGCTGCGCTGGCTGCCGACCGGCTACGAGTCCCAGATCAACGAGATGGTCCGGGACTTCGGCAAGCTGGGGATCGTCGAGCGCCGTCCCGGTCCGCTGGACACCCCGGGGCTTCCGGAGACGATGCTGGTGGAGTCCGAAGTGACCTTCGCTCCTGATCCGGCACCGCCCCGCGAACGGAACCTGATCACCGTGCACGTGCCGGAAGCCGCGGATCCGGAGATCCGGGCCGATGCGGTGGCCGCGGCCGCGGCGCTGGCCGAGCCTCCCGACGAGGAGGTCTCGACCGGCTTCATCACCAAGATCACCCGCTTCCCGGGTCGCGGATGACGGGCGGCTGCGACGCGGTCGTGGCGGGCGCCGGGCCGGCCGGGTCGGTCGCGGCGCTGTGTCTGGCCCGCGCGGGCCACCGCGTCCTGCTCCTCGACCCCGGTCCCGGTGAGCACCCGGCAGCAGGGCCCGCAGGTCCCGGTGACCGCCCGGCAAGGCCCGCAGAGCCCACAGAGTCCGCAGAGCCCGCAGCGACGTCGGCCACGGCCGATTCCGACGGGCCACCGCGAGACCTCCCGCGCCACCGGCCGCGAGCGGCGGCCCCGTACCGGATCGGCGAGACCCTCCCGCCCGCCGCGCGGCCCCTGCTGCGTGACCTCGGTCTGCTGGCCGCGCTCGGCGCCGACGGGCACCTGCCCTGCACCGGCACCGAAGCGGCGTGGGGCTCCGGGGAGCTGTACGAGCGCGGGAATGTCCTGGACCCGCACGGGCCCGGCTGGCATCTGGACCGCGTCCGGTTCGACGCGTTCCTGCGCGGCGCGGCCGTGGACGCCGGAGCCCGGCCCGTGTGCGGCGTGGCGGTGCGCCGGATCGGGCAGCCGGGAGCGTGGCGACTGGTGGTGCGGGAGCGCGGGGAGGAGCGGGAACTGCCCTGCGCGTGGGTGGTGGACGCCACCGGCCGGCGTGCGGTGATCGCCCGGCACGGCGCCGTACGGCTGCGGCAGGACCGGCTCGTCGCCGCGTACGCCGTGCTGCCCGGCCCCGCACCGGCCGACCAGGACCTTCGGACGCTCGTCGAGGCGGCGTCGGACGGCTGGTGGTACACCGCGCGTGTGCCGGCAGGGCGGCTGGTCGCCCATCTCACCGATCTCGACCTCGCCGATCCCCGCCTGCGCACCGCCGCCGGGTTCCTGGAGCGGGCGGCCCGTACCCGGCACGTACGGACGCGGTTGGACGGCTACGCGGCCGGGCGGCGGCCGGACCTGCGATGGGCCCCGGCCCATGGGCAGCGGCTCGCCCCACCGGCCGGGCCGGGCTGGGTGGCCGCCGGGGACGCCGCGCTCGCCTGCGACCCGCTCTCCTCCCAGGGGATCCTGACGGCGCTGCACACCGGCGTTCGCGCGGCGCGGGCCGTCGACCGCTGTCTGCGCGGCGGCTTTCGCGGCGACGAGGACGCGCTCGCGGAGTACTGCTCGTTCGTCGACGGGGTCGCGGCCCGCTACCTCACGCACCACGCCCGGGCCTACGCGGACGAACGCCGCTGGCCGTCGGCCCCGTTCTGGGCACGGCGCCGCCCGGTGGTCGTCCCGGGCCTCGCCTCAGGGGCTTTCACGCAGGTTGAGACGATGCTCTGAGTGGGGCCGGCCGTGGTCGGCTGGACCTGGACGACGAGCCGGCGAGGGCGGGGCCGGCGACGGGGCGCGGACGCGGGACAGACCTGCGGGCGGTCGGCCCCGGTGCGGCCCTCGCCGTCCCCCGGCCGCCGGAGGACTCTCGGGGGGGGCGCATGCAGGCGCATTCAGGCGCACGCGGAGGTGAGGCAGCGCGCTATCAGCGCATTGGCGCTCGACGGCGCGCGCCGTTCAGGCGTCGGTGTACCGGAACTCCGGGCCGAAGGTCCGGCCGCTCCCGTCCGGCAGCGGTCGTTCCATCAGGGTGCGGGCCGGCCCCTGCAGGGCGAACATCGTGCCGATGGCCTTCGTCAGCAGCTCCTTGGCCTTCGCCGGCACATCCGTCTGCCAGGCGCCTTCCAACAGGCGCAGCATCTCGCTGTACGAGTGGTTGACGTCGTCGAGCAGTTCCCGCGTCCCTGCGTCGACGACCGCCGAGCCCGAGGTGTCCCAACCGCCCGCGGGGACGGTGGCCATCGGCAGAACGCGGGGCATGGGGATCTCGTCACCCGTGAACTCCCACCGGTCCGGGTTCTCGGCGGTCTTGACGAGCTTGCGGCCGTGGAAGATCTCGCGGAAGACGTAGTAGTGGGCCGGCTCACCCGGCTCGCCCGCATGCGGGTTGGCGGGCGAGCCCGAGGTGCCCTCGCCCTGCTCCTTGATGACCTCGATGGCGGCGGTCACCTCAGGGAGGCCGGTGAGCGCCACGACGCTGTTGCCCTGCCCGTGGTGGGACAGGTTCCGGGTGAGCTGCCGCGCGCCCGTGATCAGGTGTGCATGGGTACGGAACACGTCGAGGATCGCCGTGTAGAAGTCGCCGATCGAGGTGGACGCGCGGGACTCGGCGAGCGGGTCGTCGGGCGCCTCGATCCGCGAGTAGAGGTCCAGCGACTCCTTCGTCAGCCCGCTCAGGAACACGGTCAGACCCGGCCGTACGCCTCCGGGCAGCGGGCCCGGATACGTCGGCACCGTCCTCGGGTCGGCCAGCCGCGGGGCACCGCCGATGGTGGTGAGCATGTTGCCGGCCAGGGCGAGGTGGGACATCTCGTCGAAGACGATCCGGCGGATCGCCTCGAACACGTCGCCGTCCTGGCCGGGGTCCTCGATGGACCAGAGGCCGCACAAGTAGGGCGGAAGCGTGGCGAGTTCCAGCATGACGGCCTGCTGGAGGGACTCCTTCAGCCAGTCCGCGTCACGGTGGTCGGCGGGCTGCCCCATCAGCTCGACGATCCTGTTGCTCCGGTAGTCGAGAAGCGCGGTCACGACCGCCCCTTCCTCGCAGCCAGGGTCGTGCTTACGCGACGGGGCCACCCACACAGCTCATCGTGGTTTCCGACAGGGCGAGTTCCGCCGGGCACGACTGGGGGATCAGATGTCTTCCACGGTACGTCAGCCATGCGTCGGCGGCGACTCGGGCGAGTTGCGGGCCGCGGCGGCCGGGCCGAGACTGAAACCGTAGCCGCGCGCGACGCGCGCCCGCTCGCGCGCCGCCCTCAACGCGTGGATACCATCCGGCACTTTCGGCGATCTCCCGCAATGCGCTCGCCTTCCGCCGCCCGCCTCCCGCGCCTCACGCGGGGCCCATCCCCCTCCAGTGCTTGACTCATCAACAGGAGTTGATGACGGTGCGTCAGAGCGTTGACACGACCTCCGGTTCCTCCGCCTCTTCCGATCCCCGCGGTTCCTCCGACTCCTTCGAGGCACTCCTGCTCAATGCCCACCCCGAGACCGCGCTCATCTACGAGCTCGGCTCCCGGCTGCGGACCCTTCCCATGCCCCTCACGGACTGGGACGACCTCACCCAGAAGCTCAGCGCTCACCCCGCACTCACGCCCGACCTCCCCCTTCCGGTCCACCCCTGCCTGCCGCCCGAGGTGTTCCCCGTCTACGACGAGGCCGACCTCGCGGTCAAGCTGTCCGCCATGGTCCGGGTGTTCCTCCGGCAGGCGGCGGGCGGCAGCTCGACCGCACGGCTCACTCACCCGTTCCACCGGCAACTGGCCACCGTGGCAGGCCGGTCCACGAGCACCAGCCGCAGAACCGGCTTCTTCGGGGACCGATCCCTGTTCGGCGGGGAGCAGCGGGACGACTCGGCCGAGGACTTCCACATCCCCTGGATCGTCACGCTGGTCCTGACCGACTGCGCCAGCGAGGAGTTGCTGCCGTGGTCCTGGATCACGGACGGCTTCAACACCTACCTGTTCGACGCCAACGCCCAGTTCATCGCGGTCATCGACGGAACGTGGACCTCGTACGGCGTCCTGGTCATGCGCGAGGGTTACGTCAACCGGACCTTCGTCCTGGACCAGGCGACCATGGCGGGAACCACCCAGCACATCTGCCTCAACCGGGCCTGAACACGGCCCGGACAGTTTCGCAGAAGGAGAGCGAACGTCATGGCGACGTACACCAAGCCGGCGCTCAACCCGCAGACCTTCGAGCAGCTCGTCCAGCAGCTGAAGGCCGACGAGAACGAACGCCGCAGAGCGATCGAGATCATCCAGACGAGCGGCGCCCTGGCCTTCGGCGAGGAGTTCTTCTCGCTCACGGACAAGCAGCGCGGCCAGTTGGTCGAGGCCACGGCAACGCCCGAGGCCGCCTTCACGTGGCAGGCGCTGCTCAGCCAGGGCCTGGCTCAGGGCGTGCCGATCATCATCACTCCCACGGCCACGGAGTCGACGTCCGTGGACATCGGCGTGCACGCCGGCGGTGTGGACATAGAGATCCACATCGAGTGTCCCTTCTAGCAGCCGATTCCGGAGGACTCGCCGCCGACAGGTCCGCGGGTCCTCCGGTCCGGGCGGTGGAGGCAGCACCATGGCTCTGCGCATCACCATCGACATGTTCTCCGGACGCCCCAACCCCTCGTGGGAGATCAGCGATCCGGATCAGCTCGGCTACTTGGAGGAGCTCCTGCTCCGCACCCCCGAAGCCCGCGGCGAAGTCCACAGCGGCTACACCGGGCTCGGTTTCGACGGGGTCCGGGCGGAGTTCACCGAGGGACCCGGCAGGGAGGGTCTGCCCCAGCGGTTCGAGCTGGCCGGGGGTGCCGCGAAGGACGAGGCCGCCAGCGCGGACCTGGCGGCCAGGCTGGTGGAGACCATGCCCTCGAACCTCTCGGAGGGCGGAGGCATCGACAACGGCACGTGGTATGCCGACGCCATGCGGGCGACCGCCCAGGAGGAGATCAGACGGACCGCGCGGGGGGAACCCGGTGGCGGCGGCCGAGCGACCTCGTCGCCGCAGGGAGACCACCGGCAGACGGGAGTCACCGACGACGTCCGGGAGCAGTTGCGACGACTGGCCGACGGCAGCCCCTTCTGCGCCTACGACAGTCAGGTGTGGGCCCCCGAGTACTGGAACCACCCCTCCATCGAGCCGTACAACAACTGCTACGCGTACGCCGTGGCCATCCGGAGCGACACGTTCGCGCGGCCGGGCCGCAGGCACGGGTACGAGATCCCTGCCACGATGCTGGGCTTCCAGGTGGCCGTGGGCTGCTACAAGGACGGGCTGTCGATGTACGGCTACCCCTGCCAGCCCCTGGGGAGCAGTCGGTTCATCGTGGGCCTGTGCACCGGTGTGTTCCCTTCCGGCGTCCGGGACTTCCACTTCTACCGCTATCACCTGGAAGGCTTCTGGTCGCACAAGCGGGCCGGGAACGCGGCGCGGAAGACCGACGAGTCGGGGCGCCTGATCACCGACCCGACGACGTGCGACCGCGGCATCTACACCGAGTGGTACGGACTGTTCCAGTCCAACGCCTTGGTGACGATCCGATGACCGAGGAGTCCGGGTACCCGACCGCTGTCACCCGGCACGCGCGTCCCACCTCGCGGACATCTCGGTGATCCGCCGCATCGAGGGGTGATCCGCCGCATCGAGAGGTGATCCGCCGCGTCGGGGATCGCCGCGAGCACGCGTGGCCGCGCCGCGTCCTCAGCTCGCAGTCGTACGCCCATCGGCTGCCCGCCGACCGTTGTCGAGCACGTCTCCGTCCCCCGAGCGTCGGAGGCAGCCGCTCCTGCTGTGTCAGCCCTGACCGGTGGGGCGCAGTTCGCGTACGAGAGCGGACAGGGCGAACGCGTGTGGGGAGGTGTGCTCCCAGCGGGGTCGCCCGAACATCACGTCTTCGGAGAGCCCGCTCAGCATGGCCACGGCCCGGACGGTGAACTCGGGGAGGTCCACGTCGGCGAAGTGTCCGAGGCCCCGGCCCTCACGAACGATGGCCTCCAGGCGTTCGTCCCAGCCGTCCAGCAGCTCCGTGAGGATGCGCCGGCCCGCTTCGTCGTGGCGCTGGGCCAGTACCTGTGTCCACAGGGCATAGCGTTCGTCGCCTTGGTGGCGGGGCAGGTAGGAGCGGACGAACAGGTCCAGCTTCTCGGCAGGGGACGCGGCCCGGTCCGCGGCCTGCTGGAACCGGGCCCAGAGGTCCGCCTGGCTCCATGCGAGGACTTCGAGCAGGAGCCGGTCCTTCTTACCGAAGTGGTAGAGGATGTGCCCGGTGCTCATCCCGGCCCGCGCGGCGATGTCCGACATCCGCAGGGCCGCGGTGCCCTTCTCGGCGATGACGCTGACGGCCGCCCGCATGGCCCGCTCCCGCGCCTCGTCCCCGCTGGGCTGACGTTTCCGGTCGATCGGGAGCCGGGCCGCGGGCCGCGGGGCGGTTCCGCCATCGGCGCCCGCCGACCCGATCACGCCGTTCGGCAGGGAGTGGCGGTCGGGCTCCGTGGGCCCGGTCTCTGACGTCGGCATGTGCTCACTCTCGGTTCCGGAGATCAGGCCAGAAGTCTAGGTTCCGAAAATCTAGACTCCTAGTCTAGACTGAAAATCTAGTTCATGCGATGAGGAGTGTGGCGGGCAGCTGTGCGCCGTCGCCCCCACGGCCGGCGGCCCGCCTGCCCTGACTCACCCCCCAGGAGACACCCACATGACGCGCGGATTCGATGTCGTGGAGACCTGTATCGCCGACCTGCGCTCAGCGCTGGAGAAGGGCGAGACGACCGCGGTCGGGCTGCTCGACGCCTACCTCGCACGGATCGACGCGTACGACCGGCCCGGTACGGCCACCGCCCTGAACGCGATGGTCGTGATGAACCCGCACGCCCGTGCGGACGCGGAGGCCTCCGACGCCCGGCGCGCCCGCGGTGAGACGCTGGGGCCGCTGGACGGCATCCCGTACACGGCCAAGGACAGCTACCTCGCCGAGGGGCTCACCGCCGCGTCCGGCTCCCCGGCGTTCGAGCACCTCGTCGCCCAGCGCGACGCCTTCGCCATCGAGCGGCTGCGCGCGGGCGGCGCGGTCCTCATCGGCCTGACGAACATGCCGCCGATGGCGAACGGCGGCATGCAGCGCGGCGTGTACGGCCGCGCGGAGAGCCCGTACAGCGCCGACTGGCTCACCAGCGCCTACGGCTCCGGCTCCTCCAACGGCTCCGGCACGGCGACGGCGGCGTCCTTCGGGGCGTTCGGCCTCGGCGAGGAGACCTGGTCCTCGGGCCGCGCCCCCGCCTCGAACAACGCGCTGTGCGCCTACACCCCCAGCCGCGGCGTGATCTCGGTCCGCGGCAACTGGCCGCTCGTACCGACCATGGACGTCGTGGTCCCGCACACCCGCACCATGGCCGACCTGCTCGAACTGCTCGACGTCATCGTCGCCGACGACCCGCAGACGCGCGGGGACCTGTGGCGCGCACAGCCGTGGGTGGCGCTGCCCTCGCCGTCGCAGGTACGCCCCGCCTCCTACCCGGCCCTCGCGCCCACCGACGCCGAGGCCGCATCCGACGCACTCGCCGGCAAGCGCGTCGGCGTCCCCAGGATGTACATCAACGCCGACCCCGACGCCGGGACGAACCCCGACGGAGGCATCGGCGGCCAGACCGGGCAGCGCATCGACACGCGCCCCTCGGTGATCGCCCTGTGGGAAGCCGCCCGCCGCGACCTGGAGGCCGCCGGCGCCGAGGTGGTCGAGGTCGACTTCCCCGTGGTGTCCCACTACGAGTCCGACCGCCCCGGAGCGCCCTCGCTGCTCACCCGCGGACTGGTCAGCCGCGAGTACCTCGCCTTCGAGATCGAGGACCTGTCCGCCTGGGCCTGGGACGACTTCCTGCGCGCCAACGGCGACCCGGCGCTCTCCACCCTGGCCGACGTCGACGGCACCCGCATCTGGCCCAAGCAGGAAGGCGAACTTCCCGACCGGTACGAGGGCTTCGACGACACGATCGGCGACTACCCCCGCTTCGTGCGCGAGCGCCCGTACGCCTCCCTCACCGACATGCCGCACCTCGAACAGGGACTGCGCGGCCTCGAGGAGACGCGCCGCGTCGACCTGGAGCTGTGGATGGACGGACTGGGCCTGGACGCGGTGGTCTTCCCCGCGGTCGCCGACGTGGGCCCCGCGGACATGGACGTCGACGAGGCGTCCGCCGACCTCGGCTGGCGCAACGGCGTCTGGGT
Source organism: Streptomyces sp. NPDC088707 (assembly GCF_044752725.1). Classification (NCBI taxonomy): domain Bacteria; kingdom Bacillati; phylum Actinomycetota; class Actinomycetes; order Kitasatosporales; family Streptomycetaceae; genus Streptomyces; species Streptomyces sp. NPDC088707. The sequence continues at coordinate 209,933 of NZ_JBIVLV010000001.1, forward strand.
CGCCAACGGCAACCTGGTCCCCCGCCACCTCGGCATCCCGACCGTGACCGTGCCCATGGGCACCATGAGCGACATCGGCATGCCCGTCGGGCTGACCTTCGCGGGCCGCGCCTACGACGACAACGCCCTGCTGTCCCTCGCGGCGGCCTTCGAGAAGACCGGCAGCCGGCGCACGAGCCCCCCGCGCACGCCGCGCCTGTCGGCGGAGTGACCTGACGGAGCGGACCCTTCGGACGGATCACAACACCCGGCAGCGGAAACCGACGGCCGACCGCACCGTGAGGAGGGGAGGGCACGGCATCCGGCCGTGCCCTCCCCAAGGCCGCTCTCCACGCCTTCCCCCGGCCCTCCCCGAGCCGTCCTCCCATGGCCTCCCGACGCTCGGATCAGCTCGGATCCGCGGCCGCCGATCACGCGGGGGCGGCTGCGCAGGCCTGGTGTCGGCCCCAGGGAGGGATCGGCGCGGCCGAGGAGACACGGGCGGGGCGGCGCGACCACGGCCATCAGGCGGCTCTGGCCCCGGCCCGCGGCAACGGGGTCAGGGAGGCGTACTCCAGCGGCGCCGACGGGTCGATAGACACGTCCAGCGGCGCGGGCTCGGCGCCGGACCGCACGAGGAGGTCGCCGACGGCCGCGATCATCGCGCCGTTGTCCGTGCACAGGTTCATCGGCGGCACGCGGAGCTCCACCCCGGCGGCGGCGCACCGCTGCTCGGCCAGGCCGCGGACCCGGGAGTTCGCGGCCACCCCGCCGACCACGATCAGCGTCCTCACGTCGTACGCCGTGCAGGCGGCGAGCGCCTTGCGGGTCGGTACGTCGGCAACGGCCTCTTGGAGGGCGGCGGCCCCGTCCGCGACGCGCAGCTCGAGGCCCTGCGCGCGGTGCTTCTCGACCCAGCGGGCCGCGGCCGTCTTCAGACCGGAGAAGGAGAAGGCGTACGGGTCGTCACCGGCCCGCGTGAGGGGCCGGGGAAAGTCCACCGCGTGCGGGTTGCCGTCCCGGGCGGCCCGGTCGATGGCCGGACCACCGGGGTAGGACAGGCCCATGATGCGGGCGACCGTGTCGAAGCACTCCCCCTGCCGCGTCGTCCGGCACCACACCGCCGAAAAGTGCGTGCTCGTCCATGCTCGCCGCCACGACGTGCGGGAGGAGCGACCGCCTCTGCCCACGAGTTCCGGACCCGAATGGACCGTCCGAGGTGGGCTCCGTAGGCCGAACACGGGGAGACTGACCGACAAGGCCTCAAGGCGCTTCGACGCGCCGTGTCGAAGGACCTTCCGGAGCCGGAAGCCAGCACGACGAGGGAGCGGTGAATGACGGCGGAACCAGGGACCTCGTCGAGTTCCCGGCAGCAGTCGGCCGGTCATCGATCACATGACGCCACGGACCTCCGGAGAATCGGAATCCATCCCGACTTCTGGTATCCGGTCGCCCTCTCGCGCGACGTCCCCAGGGGAAAGGCGTTCGCTGCCGTATTCGCGGGTCAGCGAATCGCCCTGTACCGCGGGCAGAGCGGCAGCGTCTTCGCCCTCGAGGACCGCTGTGCGCACCGTCAGGTGCCACTGAGCATGGGCGTCGTGGACGGAGACACGCTCCGGTGCTGCTACCACGCGTGGACATATCGCGGCAACGGGCGGATCTCTCAGATCCCCTACCTTCCCAAGGGAGTCGACAGACCGCCACGAGGCGTTCGCGCGTACCCGGTCCGGGAGGCGTACGGCCTCGTGTTCGTCTTCCCGGGTGAAGCGGAGAAGGCCGACGACGCGGATTTCCCGAAGCTTCCGGGCTTCGACTCCCGGCACAAGACGATGACGTTCTCGCGCACGGTGCGCTGCCACTACAGCTTCATGCACGAGAACCTGCTCGACATGAACCACCAGTTCCTGCACCGGAAGATCCTGGGGAGGATTCAGCCGAAGCTGCTGGGATACGAGACCGGGCCGCAGTTCGTCGAGGCTCGCTATCTCTTCATCCCGGAGGGCGGGAAGAAGGACCGTGGTGCGGGGCTGCTGTCCGCCGAAGGCGTTTCCGGCAGCCGCTCCCCCGACGCCATCACCGTGCGTACCCAGTACCCGTACCAGACGCTGCAGGCAGTGCCCGTGAATTCCGAGCAGCCCGCATTCTCGCTCTGGGTCGCGTACGTACCCGAAGACGCCGAGCAGCGCACCAATCACGCCTATGGCCTCTTGACCATCGCGAAGCCGCCGATCCCGGGCGTACTCGACGTCGCCTGGCCGCTCATCCGCCGCTTCACCGAGCGTGTCTTCGCTCAGGACCGGATGGCGGTGGAGGCCGAGCAGCGCGCGTGGGACGAACAGGGCGAGGACCGGAACCACGAGGTCTTCCCGCTGATCCTCGACGTACGAGAGGTGTTGCGCGCCAACGGGGTCCCTCTCGACCCGCCCGGCTTTTGACCGGACCGGCCCCTTCGGCACTTCGGCGCAGACGGAAGCTGCGTGCCCCCCGGCGGCCGCGGACTCCGGTCCGGTGCCGATCGTCGCCTCGGGCTCCCGGCGTCGCAGGTCGCGCAGGGGCGCCAGCCGGGTGCGAGTCGCGCGTTGGGGCGTATCCGCCGAGGCGGGCCGGACGGTCGGATCATAAGGTGGCCCCATGCCTAGAACCTCTCCTGCCGTGGCCCTTGACGCCCTCCTCGCCGGTAACACGCGCTTCGTGTCGGGCGCGCCCCAGCATCCCAACCAGGACGCCGCCCGCCGTACCGAGCTGGCCCCGGGCCAGAACCCCTTCGCCGTGATCCTCGGCTGCTCCGATTCGCGACTGGCCGCCGAGATCATCTTCGACCAGGGACTCGGCGACCTGTTCGTCGTCCGCACCGCCGGCCATGTCCTCGGGACCGAGGTGCTGGGAAGCGTCGAGTACGCGACCAGCGTGCTCGGGGCGAGGCTGGTCGTCGTTCTCGGCCACGACTCGTGCGGTGCGGTCGCCGCCGCCCGCGCCGCCGTGGAGGACGGCTTCTCCGCCGGCGGATTCGTCCGTGACGTGGTGGAACGGGTGACGCCGAGCATCCTTGCCGCCCGGGCCGCCGGACTGACCGCGGACAACGACATCATCGACGAGCACATCCGGCACACCGTGGATCTGATACTCGAACGATCCCGGCTCCTCTCCGAGCAGGTCGCATCGGGCGAGGTCGCCGTGGTGGGCCTCGGCTACGCGCTGTCCGAGGGCAACGCCCGGGTCGTGACCACCCGGGGCGACGTGCGCACCGACACGGCTACGGCAGGGGCGTAACCCTCGGCCGCGTGACCGAACGTCTCGACTGCTCTGCCGCAGCCCCGTGCGGCCGGCGTCCGGGAGCCCGCCCTGACCGCTGACTCCCCCGGTCGCCTGACGGAAGTGCCGGCACTTCCGTCAGGCGACCGGGACGACGGGAACGAGCGGGGAGCGCCGAGCAGCCGGTAGTCACGACGGGGACCACCCAGCGCGACTCGCTGCACACCAGGCGGCGGACCGTCCGGAAAAACGGATGGTCGGGCGCGAGTGTGATTCGGCAGGATGCCCCGTATGACCCTGCCCAGCCCCGAGCTGCACACCGCCCGCCTGCGACTGCGGCCGTTCACCGACGCCGATGCGGCGCCGCTCTACGCGCTGCACAGCAGCGCCCACGTGCTGCGTTACTGGGACTCCCCGCCCTGGACCGAACCTGCCAACGCCCAGCGCTTCATCGCGACCTGCCGGACTGTCGAGGAGCAGGGCACGGGAGCGCGGCTGGCCGTCGACCGCGCCTCCGACGGCGCGTTCATCGGCTGGTGCGGCCTGACCAGCTGGAACCCGGACTTCCGCAGCGCGTCCCTCGGCTACGTCTTCGACGCCGCCGCGTGGGGCCACGGCTACGCCACGGAGACCGCGCAGGCCCTCCTGCGGTGGGCCTTCGACACCCTGGACCTGAACCGCGTCCAGGCCGAGACCGACACCCGTAACGTGGCGTCCGCCCGGGTCCTGGAGAAGCTCGGCTTCGTCCGCGAAGGCACCCTCCGCGAGGACTGCGTCGTCAACGGCGATGTCTCCGACTCCTGGGTCTTCGGCCTGCTCCGCCGCGAGTGGCACCCGGCGGCCGGCCGCTAACACTCCGACAGTCCTCGCGGCCCCCGCTCGTGCGGCTCCTGGAGCGCTCAAGGCCGGCCGCCCGGCTCGGCGAGGCAGGGCTCGTTCCGGCGCGGCCGGAGGTGTCCGGTCCACTGGAGGACGCCGTCGCGCGGGCCGAGACATGGATCACGGCGAGGGATGACCACCCTCCCCTTCGAGGACACCACCGACTTGGAGAACGCCGACCGGGGTTCACCGACTCCCTGTCCCCTGCCGTCGTCACCGGGGTGGACGGCGGCATCGTGTACGACAACGACGCCTACGCGTTCCTCAAGACGGAGCGCCCCGGCACGGCGCACCCGAGTCCGGGCCAGGGTGCCGAGAACGGCCCCTGGCGCAACTTCTCTCTGACCTACGCCCTGGAACTCCGCCAGGGTGTCAACCCCATCGCCATCCACACCACCAACCCCGAGATGGTGACGGCCCTCACCACCGTCGTGCCGGGCGCGGGGCCGTCGATGCAGGCTGAGAGGCTGTGTCGTGGAGCGGATCGTCAGGCTTCACGAGGCCGCCTGTCACAGGGCGGTCCGATCGTCCCGGCGTGGCGATGACGCGCGCCCTGTAGGGCGGCCACGCCCCGTCGCGGGGGTGGGCTGCCCTCCCGCATTCCCTCCCGTATCCCCGGTGACGACCACAGCACCTTGGGCCGTGCGGGTGGCATCCGCTCCGGGCACCTGTCCTTCTCGGCGGCGGCGACGAACCCCTCACAAGCCCCACGGCCACCTTGGCCGAGGCTCTGGTAGAGGAGTGAACATGCAGAACCGCACCATGACCGCAGTATCCGCGGCCGTTCTGGCTGCCCTGTGCGCGGCGCCCGCGCTGGCGGCATCCGGCACCGTCCCGCAGACGCTGCCCTCGACGGACCACAGGGCACTGCACGCGATCGGTCTGACGGGCGGCCAGCGCCTCGTCGAGTTCGACGTGAACAAGCCGAACCAGGCCTGGTCGCTGGGCAGGATCTCCGGGCTGTCCGGCGACACGAAGCTCGTCGGGATCGACTTCCGTGTCCAGAACGAGAAGTTGTACGGCGTCGGCGACAAGGGAGGCATCTACACCCTCGACACCGACAACGCCCGGGCCATGAAGGTCTCCCAACTGACCGTGGCGCCGGCCGGCAGTGCGTTCGGCGTGGACTTCAACCCCGCGGCCAATCGGCTCCGCGTCATCTCCGACACCGGCCAGAACCTGCGCCACAACATCGACGACGCGGCCGCTCCTCTGACCACGACCGTCGACGGCACCCTCACCAACCCGACCATGCCGCCGTCGACCGCCACGGGCGTCACCGGCGCCGCCTACACGAACAACGACCTCAACGCCGCGACCGCCACGACCCTGTTCGACCTGGACACCATGGCCGACCGGATCTCCCTGCAGTCACCCGCCAACGCCGGCACCCTCGCCCCCACCGGCAACCTCGGAGTGGACGCCGCCAGGGACGCGGGCTTCGACATCTCCTACAACCCCGCCACCGGCATGAACCACGGCTTCGCGACCATCGCCGCCGGCGGCTCCTACCGCCTGTACGCCGTCGACCTGCTGACGGGTAAGGCCACCAGCAGGGGCGGCTTCCCGAACACGTACCAGGTCACCGACCTGGCCCTGCCCATCAACCAGAGGTAACCCCCGCCCGGCCCGCCACTGGGGACCCTGTGCTCAGCCAGGGTCCGCGGTCACCGCTGCCGCGGCATGGCGAGGAGCTCTGCGACGACAGCGGTCGGCGCGCGGCGCGCCCTGGTTCGGCAGCGGCCCGCCCCCCGTAACGTGGCGGGCCCCGGGGCGGTCCTGGATGGCCGGCATGCAGCCCGTGGGCGAGGGACGAGGAGAGACGGCCGACATGGGGACGACGGACGACGAGCTGTGCGACGTGACGGTCGTCGGGGCCGGGGCCGCCGGGCTCGCCTGCGCTGCGGACCTGTCCGCCGACGGGCTGCGTGTGCGGCTGCTGGAAGCCGGCGACACCGTGGGCGGGCGGATGCGTACGGACCGGATCTCGGGATTCACCGTTGATCGCGGATTCCAGGTCTTCAACACGGCCTACCCGCAAGTCAAGCGCCGCCTCGACCTGCGGGCACTGCGGCTGCGGCCGTTCACGCCCGGCGTGCTCGTCCATACCGACGACGGGATGCGCCGGTTCACCGATCCCAGTCGGCGCTTCCGCGAGAGCCGTGACCTCCTGCCCGGACGGCTGGCATCCGGCCGTGACCTGCTTGCCCTCGGTGCGCTGACGGCATACGACGTGCTCGCACCGGCGGCCCGGCTTCGGGCGCGGCCCGACCGCACGACCCTCACAGCCCTGGCCGATGCCGGCGTGTCCCCCGACCTTGTGGAGACGTTCTTCCGGCCTTTCCTGTCCGGAGTCTTCCTCGAGGACGACCTGGAGACGTCGGCCCGCTTCTTCCACCTCGTGTGGCGGAGCATGCTGCGCGGCACGTTGTGCCTCCCCGCCGACGGCATCGGTGCGGTCCCCGCCCAGCTGGCCTCCCGTCTGCCCCCGGACGTGCTGCGGACCGACGCGCCCGTCGCCGCCCTCACTCCGCACGGGGTGACGCTCACCGACGGCACCGAGGTCCGCTCCCCCACCGTCGTGGTCGCGACCGGGCAACGGGCCGCCGCCGAACTCCTTCCGGGTCTCGCCGTCCCGCGTGGTCGGACCGTCACCACGCTCTACCACGCGACCGCGACTCCGCCCCTGCCCGAACCCGTCCTCGTGATCGACTCCCGGCGCAGGTTCCTGAACAGCTGCGTCCTCACCGCCGTCCATCCTCGGTACTCCCCCGACGGCAGGGCGCTGGTGTCCACCTCGGTCCTCGGTACGCCCGACCGCCAGACCGTGGACGCCGTGGTCCGCGCGCTGGGCGAGGTGTACGACACGGACACGGGGTCGTGGGAACTCGTCCACCGGGTCACCGTTCCCGACGCCCTGCCCGCGATGCCCCCGCCCCTCCCCCTGTCACGGACCACTCGCGTCGCACCGGGCCGGTACGTGTGCGGTGACCACCGCGCCACCGGTTCCCTCCAGGGCGCTCTCGCCTCGGGCGCCCGGGCCGCGCGCGAGGTCCTGGCCGATGCGAGACGCAGCACGGGCAACACGGGCGGCACAGGACATTGACGTACAGGAGTGTTCGGCTCGGCAAGAACGAAGCAGAGAGGTGCATCCGTCTCCGGCCCGGACGGGGAAGTGGTTCGAGGCAGGTGTCCGGTACGGACGCTTGTCCGGTCACGAGAGGCTGGAGGTCGGTTCGGTGATCACGGTGGAACGGAGTTTCGTCGTCGGGCTGCCGCTGGACGAGCTCGTCGCGTACCTGGAGGACTTCAGCCGTACCGAGGAGTGGGATCCCGGGACCGTGCGCTGTGTCCGTCTGGACGAGGGGCCGGTACGGCCCGGGGCCCGCTGGCGCAACACCTCGCGGTTCCGTGGCCGCACCACCCACCTGGAGTACCGGCTCGCCGCGCGCGAGCCCTCGCGTCTGATGTTCATCGGGGAGAACAAGACGGTGACCGCAACGGACGATCTCGGTTTCGAGGCCGAGTCCGCCTCGCTCACCCGGTTGAACTACCGGGCGTCACTGCGGTTCAAGGGGCTGGCGAGGCTCGCCTCGCCCTTCCTCAGAGCCGAGTTCGAGCGCCTGGGCGACGAGGTCGCCGAACGCCTCCCGACCGCCGCCACACAACGGCGTCCCTGACGGCGCGGACGAGCTCGTGAGGGCGTCCGGACCAGCGAGGAGACGACGACTCCGCATCCCGGGACCCCCACGTCTCTGCTCCGCTCTGCTCTGATCCCGCCAGGAGCGTTCAGATCTGCTTCTCCGTGCCCGGTCGCCCGCCGGATTCCCGAGGGACTGTTTCGAGGACGAGGAAGACCTCGTCCTCGAAACACCAGGCCCAGTCCTCGTCTGCCGCAAGGGAGAGGACGACGGGGTGACCGGTCGCCTCATGATGTTCGTACGCGTGGCGGCCCGGCGAGCTGTCGCAGCACCCGACGTGCCCGCACGTCGCGCACCAGCGCAGCCGCCGCCAACTTCCGCCGGAGGCACGGCACTCGGCGCAGCCACCGACCGGCCGGTCCGGCGTGGCGGGCAGGGCTGCGGTGTGCTCGCAGGCGCATCCGCGCTCCGGACGGCCGCCGTCGTACGCCACGGTCCACGAGGACCAGCGTGCGTCGTGTGGCTGCTCCTCCGGCCGTACGTCACCGTCGCGTCGGTTCATGGTCTGTCCTTCCCCTTGAGGGCCGGAAGGCGACCAGAGCGCGGGCCACGGACCGGGCGGCCGGCACTCGGTGTCGGCCCCTGGCGGCATGCATCTGCGATTCCTGGCCGGTCACAGGTCCATTCTCCAGCATCCGGGCGGCATCGTCCGGCCGCGTCGCGCGCCTTCTAGCCGTGCGTGCCGTGCGTGCCGCCGTCCGTGCCGTGCTTTCTGTGCGTGTCGCCGTCCGAGTTGCCGTGCGCGAGCCTGTCGAACCAGCGCACGATCTGCGGACCCGCCAGCTTGAAGGAGCCGTTGTGGTCGGCCTTCCCGTGGTCGATCACGGGGGCCTTCACGCCGTTGCGGGCCAGGTCGGCCGCGCAGCTGACGGAGTTGGCGATCGGCACGTCCGTGTCGCCGGCCGCGGTGTGCAGTCGTACCGGGACGTCGGGCTTCCAGTCGCAGGTGCCGTCCTGCGCCTTGAGCGCGGCCAGCAGGCCACCGGTCGGGTTGCCCAGCCGCTGGTAGAAGTCGTCGGTCAGCAACTCCTTCACCGAGCCGGGGAGCTTCGTGACGATGTCCTCCTCGGTGTGCCGGGTGTCGAAGAGCTGCTCCACGTACCCCGCGTGCGGCTGCCGGAAGGCTTCGGCCGGGTCGGCGTAGACGGGGTGGAGCCGGTTCTGGGCGGTGAGGAAGTACGCCATGTAGAAGACGCCGCTGATGTCGTTGACCCGGCCGTCGAGCAGGGCGGGGACCTCGGCGCCCCGGAGGTCGTACGGTCCGGCGACCGGCGCGAGGGCCCGTAGCCTGAAGTGCCGGTCCGCGCCCCGCGCCAGCTCGCGGCCGAGCGCCATGGCGATCTGACCGCCCTGCGAGAACCCGGTGCCGTACACGTCCCCCGTCAGCGGCCTGCCGAGGCCGGCCGCGGCCGTCCGGGAGGCCCGCAGCATGTCGAGCGAGGCCGAGACGGCGGAGGCTGTGTCCATGTACGGGTGAAGGCCGGGGCCCTTGCCGAGCCCGAGATAGTCCGGGGCGGCGACGGCACGGCCCGCGGCGGCGTGCAGGTAGGGAGCGTAGAGGCCGAAGTCCTCGGCGACGGACGGCGCGTAGTCGCGATGGACCATCGTGCCGTGGGTGTCCGCCACCAGGTCGAGCCGCCGGTCTCCGCCCTTGGGGAGCACCAGCAGGCCGGTGGCGGTCGTCGGCGCCCCCTGCGGCGTCAGCGTCCGGTAGGTGAGCCGGTAGCCCCGTACGCCGTGGCGCACGGTCGACGCGTCGATGCCGGCGCCCTTGAGGAACGCGGCCACCTCGGTCCGGCTCAGGTCGCCGACGGGGGTGACACCGAGGAGGGTTCCGCGCCCCGTGGTCTGCTGCAGCGGGACGGGAACGGGACGGGGTTCGGACGCTGCGAACGCCGGGGCGGCGGCCAGGACGGTGACGACGGCGGCAGTCGCTGCGGCGAGGGAGCGGCGTGCCCTGCGGCGCCGCACGGACCGACCCGCGTGGGTGCGCGTCGTGGTGTGGGGCGTGGCCTTATTTGTGGTGCGGTTCGTGGTGCGGGGCGTCGTGCCGGGTGTCGTCTGGGTCATGACGAAGACGCTACGGAGCTGGTGATCACCGGGACATCCGACAGCCCCCCGGCGACGGGGGTGGCCATCCCCACCCCGGAACCGGGGAGTCCCCCTCAACCGGCTTGGTAACAGCGTTCAGTGACGGGCGATCACATCTGCCGGCATGACGCCGGCCGCGAGTCCTCGACATCGGTCATCCCTGGATACGAGCCCGCGAGGAGGCGTAGGAGTGGCTGACGACGACCTTGCCGAAGCAACCGCCGGCCGCGTAGTGACGGTAGGCGTCCGCGGCCGAGTCGAAGGAGAAGACACGGTCGATCACGGGCCGCAGTCCGTGCGTCCCGATGAAGGCGTTCATGGCGGTGAACTGAGCACGGCTGCCGACGGCGACTGGCCGCACGGTGGCACCGGAGGCGAACAGGGCACCGGTGTCGAGGAGCGCGGCGGCATTGCCGACGAAACCGACGCACACGATCGTGCCCGCCAGGGCGATCGCACGGATCGACTCGTGGAGCAGTCCGGCGACGTCGACGATGCGGTGGGCGCCCCGGCCTCCGGTGAGGGTGCGGACCTCGGTGGCCCAGTCGGGCGTGGCCGAGTAGTCCACGACCTCGTCGGCGCCGAGCTCGCGCAGCCGTGCGGCCTTGGCGGGGCCGCTGGTCGTGGCGATCACGCGCGCGCCGAGAGCCTTGGCGAACTGGAGCGCGAAGAGGGACACCCCGCCGGAGCCTTGCACGACGACGGTGTCGCCGGGCCCGAGGCGCGCCCCGTCCCCGGTGAGCGCGTTCCACGCCGTCACCGCCACACACGGCAGGGTCGCCGCCTCCTCGTACGACAAGTGCGCCGGGACGCCCACCAGCGAGCCCGTGTCGAGCAGCGCGAACTCGGTGAGCAGGCCGTCCAGCGAGCCGCCGCGCTGCGCGAGGTGCTCGACGGCGAACGGGCCGTCCTGCCAGGAAGGGAAGAGCGTGGCGGCCACGCGGTCACCGACGCGTACGGTGTCGGCGCCCGGGCCGAGCGCGACGACCTCGCCGGCCCCGTCCGAGACGGGGACGACGTCAGGCTTGACCGGCAGCACGTAGGTCCCGTCGAGCACCATGAGTTCGCGGAAGCTCAGGGACGTCGCTCGCACCGCCACCAGGGCCTGGCCGGGGCCGGGCACGGGCATGTCGTGCTCGCGGACGGCAAGGCCGGACAGCCCGGCGCCACTGTGGGACAGGTGGTAGCTCAGCATCTGGGGGTGCCCTTCTCGTGAGGTGGGTGGTACGTGGGGCGTTGAAGGTGCGGGTGCGGCGGAGCCAGTGAGGCGGCGCGGAAGCACAGTGCGGCGCCGGAGCCCGGGCGCCGGAGCGCCGGAGCCAGGAGCTCCGGAGCGCGAGCCGCCGGAGCCGGGTGGGCGGCTCCGGCGATTCAGTGCGGCCTCACGCGCCGTCGGGCGCGGAGGCCGGCGGAACCTCGCCGACGGTCTTGCTGAAGCCGAGAGCCTCCGCGATCCGGCCGTCCGTCACGCGCATGACGTTGACGCCGTGCACCCACTGGTCCGGGCCGTCGCCGAAGCGGTAGGTCCACACGACCGTCGCGCGGTCACCCGCCACGATCACCTCCTGCGGGGTGAACTGCGTGGCCAGGTCGTCGACGAGGGCCGTCCACCACTCCGTACAGGCTTCGCGCCCGACGACGCGCTCCCCGCGCGGCGCGGGCTGGACGCTCTCCATGACGCAGTCCTCGGCGACCAGGTCGGCCAGAAGGGCCGCGTCGCGGTCGGTGAACGCGCGGTTGAAGCGGTCGATGACTTCGGCGGTGCTGCGCACGGACATGAGGCCTCCTCGGACGAGATAGACCAGTCGGTCTATCTTCCTTCGGCACCTATAGATAGACCGGTTGATCTACTGCGTCAAGGGCTGGCACAATCACGCCATGACTGCTTCCGCCAAGCCCGGCCCCCGCGAACGCCTGCTGGCCGCCGCCCAGGAGTTGACGTACACGCACGGTGTCGGCGTCGGCGTGGACAGCCTGCTCAAGGCCGCCGGCGTCGCACGCCGTTCCCTGTACGAACACTTCGGCGGCAAGGACGGCCTGATCGCCGAGGTGCTGCGCCGGAGCACCTCCGAGGACGTGGCGGAGTACCGCGCCACCATGGACGCTGCCGGCGACGACCCGCGGAATCGGCTCCTCGCGGTCGTCGACCGGCTCGGCCGCATCGCCGCGGGCCCTCAATTCCACGGCTGCCGCTATCTCGCCGCCGACCTCGCGCTCACCGACCGGGAGCATCCCGGCCACGAGGTCACTCGGGCCTACCGGCGCACCCTCCACGGGTTGTTCACGGACGAGCTCGCCGACCTCGGACACACGCGCCCCGAGTTCGCCGCCGACCAGCTGCTCATCCTCGTCGACGGCCTGCTCGCCACCGGCGCGGAGCCCGCCGAGGACCGGCCGCCCGCCGCCGCGGCCCGCGAACTCGCCGAGCACATCATCGACGCCGGGATCCCCTCAGCCGCCGCAACGGCCGGCGCCCCACGTCAGGCGCCGTGAGCACGGAACGGCAGCACCGGCCTTGCGGCGATCCTGCCCGCGCCCGCGGTCGGCCGGGCGCGGCCAGGGCTCAGGCAGTCGGACCGGCTGGGTGTCAGGAGGACGGGCGGGGCTGCGGGCGGGTCGTCCCGGGGAGGCAGGTGACCGCCGGGTTGTACGTGGTGAACCGGCCCTCGGGGTTCTTCTTCCACAGCCAGAGGTGCAGGGCGTAGTGGACGGGCTGGCCGGGGAAATTGCCACGGTTCGGGCCCTTGAAGGGCACCCCGAACATGCTCGGCCGGTCGTCGTCCGTCTTCAGGTTCTGGTCGCGGTCGTGGACCAGCCACTCCACGCCGACGAGACGCTTGCCGCCCTTGCCGTCGTCCTCGTAGAAGAGGGCGGTGGGCCGTGCGGGGTCCGTCGAGTTGTCGTGGGCGTGGTTGAAATGCGGGTAGCCGAGCGCACCCGTGCCACCCGCCCGGTCGGAGACGCAGTACTGATCGGGCTTGTAGCCGGCCCCCACACCGTTCTCGTGCTGCTGGTACGGAGCGGTCACCCGATAGGTGACCGCCATGTCCGCCGCCGCCCCGCCGGGCCCTGGCCCTGCGACGGCGGGCGCCCCCGCAAGCGCGGTGGCACCGGCCAGGACCAGGGCGAGCGTGCGGGCCATACGCGGACTCCTCTGCAGCGGCGGCGATCGGATGTCCCCTAGCCCTTCCCCCACCCACTTCTCCCGTCCCACGGACAGTCCGGACGGAGGACACCCGGACGGGCCGCCCCAGGCCCGGATGACGGTGCGGGCCGGCCCCGGCGCCTGGCCTGATCCGCGTCTGTGATTCTTCCCGACTTGCCGGTACGCAGGGCGATGGTCTTCGCTTGCGCGAGCAGGCGCGAAGACCACCGTCTGCTGCGTTCGGCAGACACCGCGTGGAGAAAGCACTTATGGCAGGCACGACGACATGTCCGGTTCTCGGGACGGAGGGGCTTCCCGGCCTCTCCGACACGCGCTTCGTCCGCGATCCGCATCCCGTGCTGGCTGCCCTGCGGCGTACCGACCCCGTCCACTTCGACGCCGGAACCGGGTTGTGGCTGGTCAGCCGGTACGCCGATGTACGGCAGGTGCTGCTTGATCCGGTTGCCTACCTGCCGGACAACGCCCAGCTCGCCGTCTCCCCGCTCGCCATGCCCACGCTGCGCGGACTCGCCCGGGCCCGGTTCGCGCTGCCGCCCGCCCTCGCCAACAACAGCGGCTCCAGCCATGCCGAACTCCGCCGGCTGGTCACGCGCTTCTTCAACGCCGACCGGGTGAGCGCGGCGGTACCGCTGATCGAGGAGACGGCGCGGGAGATGGTCGGCGCCCTCAGCGCTCGGTACGCGTCCGGCCACCCGTGTGACATCGCCGCCGAGTACGCGCAGCTCCTGCCGTGCCGGGTGATGATGCGCCTGCTCGGCGTCGACGGCATATCCGACACCACCCTCACGACATGGAGCGACGCCGCCCTGGAACTGTTCTACGGCTGGCCGTCGGCCGAGCGGCAGGTCCGCCTCGGGGAGCTGGTCGGCGAGTTCCACCGATGGTTGGCGGGCCAAGTGGCTCGGGACGCGCCTGCGGGCGGTCTGATCGGCTCCCTCCGCGAGCACCGGCTGTCCGGCGGCGAGCCGCTCGACGCCTCGACCGCCGTCGCCGTGTGCTTCTTCGTCTTCATCGCCGGACAATCCACCACGGGCCAGCTGATCTCCACGGCACTGCTCCGCGCGTCGGCCGACCCCACGGCCTGGGCGCGGGCCGCCACCGAGGACGGCTACGCGGAGGCCTGGGTGGAGGAGATCCTCCGCCGTGAACCCCCGGTCACGACCTGGCGCAGGGTCACGGCGCACGAGGTGGAGCTGTCCGGGACGAAGCTGCCCGCCGGCGCGGAACTCCTGCTCATGCTGATGGGGACGGGCTCGGATCCGGAGGTGTTCGAGGAGCCGGCGGTGCTGCGTCCGTATCGGGACAACATTCGCCATCACCTCTCCTTCGGAGTGGGCCGGCACCGCTGCCCGGGAGCGTCTCTGGCGCGCACCGAGGCTGCTGTGGCACTCCGCACGGCCGCGCGGCTGCTGCCCGACGCTGTGCTCGCCGAGGACGGCGACCCTCCCATGCTGGGGCTGCTGTCCTTCCGCGCCCCCCTGCGCGTGGTGGTGCGCCGCGGCTGATCCACCACGCCACGCCACTCGTCGAGCCGCCAGGGGTCAGAGGCCCGTGGGGTCGGTGTCGCAGGTGGCGCGGCGCCTGCCGATCGCGACCAGGGCCTCCCACAGGGCGTCGGGCTCCCCGCGGCGAACCTCGTGGATCGCCCCGTCCCGGGGTTCGGCACCCGGGCCAAGGGGCCGGTCCGGCTCGCCTTCGTCCCTGCGGAGGATGATCCCGGTGGGCGGATCCAGAGCGCGCAGATCCCGCAGGAGACGGTAGCGGGCGAGGTCGGCCTCGGGGTGGGGCAGGTGGCGGGTGATCACCGCGATGTCGGGCAGCAGTACACGGGCCTGGGCCAGGGCGATCCGGGGCTCGTAGGCGTGGGCGACGATGCGGAAGTGCGGGCTGGAGTGCACGCGGGCGCGCACGGATTCCAACTCGGCGCCCTCGGGCAGGCCTGCTATCAGCACGGTCATCATCGAAGCCATTGTCCCTCCGTCCGGCCGCCCGTGCCTCGCCGCGGCGGCGGGTGGAGGCCGCCCTGCGGAGTCCGTCCACCCGTCGACGCCTCTCTGCCGCTCTCACGCTCCCCCGCTGCCGAAGGAATGCGCCCGTGGCGCCTTTGACGCTCGGGTGACGACGCCGGCGGCCATGCCGGACGCCGCTGTCAGGGACACAGACGGGCAGAGCCAGACGCGACCGAGGTCGAGGCGCCCTCGGGGAGAGATCCTCCCGAGGGCCCGCAGGCCCAGCTGCCACCGACCGGGCCGCACGCCGCCGCGCCCGGCTGGGCGAGACCGCCTCAGTCCACCAGCACTCCCGGGTTGAGGACGCCGTGCGGGTCGAGGGCGCCCTTGGCGGCGCGCAGTGCGAGGGCGAAGGGCTCGGGCCGCTGGCGGTCGTAGCCCGGCCGGTGGTCGCGGCCTACGGCGTGGTGGTGGGTGATGCTGGCCCGGTGGCGGTGGAGCACCTCGCCCGCCACCGCCTTCAGCTCGTCCCAGAAGGCGACCTCGTCCCCCAGGCGGCCCGCGGCGAGCACGGTGAAGTAGGGCGCCGCACCGTCCGGATAGACGTGCGTGAGACGGCAGTTGACGGTAGCAGGGTGGCCCGAGATCTTCAGTGCCGCCTCGTTGACCGTCCTTCGGACGTCCTCTACGAGGGCGGGGACACGGTCCCAGGTGGCCGCCGTCTCGAAGGTCTCCGCGACGGCGCCCATCCGCGCCAGGCCGTCCCTGAGGTAGGGCATCCGCAGGAAAGCCGACCGCCACGCGTTCACCGCCTCGTCGGCGGGAGCTCCGTCCGTACCGGCCTCGCCCTGCTCGCGCCGGCCCCCGTGGGAGCGGGCCAGGTCGACCGCCTGCGCGAGCCGGGCGTCGACGGGGGCTTCGGCGGACTCGAAGCCCAGGACGAGGACGGCCGAGCCGTCCCGCGCCGCACCGGCCAGCGCGGCCTCGCCGGAGTCGAGCAGCCGGCAGTTGGCCGGGGCGAGGTCGGACTGCGCGAGGGCACGGACCGCCCCGAGCGCGGCGCTGAAGTCGTCGAAGGCGAGCGAGGCGGACGCCTTGTGCACCGGGCGGGCCTGTAGCCGTACCCACGCCTCGGTGATGACGCCGAGCGCGCCCTCCGAGCCCAGGAACATCCGGTCCGGCGAGGGACCCGCGCCCGAGGCGGGCAGCCGCCACGACTCCGAAGTGCCGGACGGGGTGACCACCCGCAGCGACTGGACGAAGTCGTCGATGTGCGTGCGGCCGGTGGCGTAGTGGCCGCCGGCCCGGGTCGCGAGCCAGCCGCCGAGGGTGGAGAACTCGAAGCTCTGCGGGAAGTGCCGGAGCGTGAGGCCGTACGGACGCAGCTGGTTCTCCAGGCTCGGCCCGAGCGTCCCTGCCTGGATGCGGGCGGCCCTGCCCCCGGAGTCGACCTCCAGCACGCGGTCCATCCTGGTCAGGTCGAGGGAGAGCACCGCGCGGTGGCGGTCGCCCCGGTACTCGACCCCGCCCACCACCGAGGACCCGCCGCCGAAGGGCACGACCGCGACCCGGTGTTCGCCGGCCCAGTCCAGGAGGTCGGCCACCTCCCGCTCCTCCGTCGGGAACGCGACCAGGTCGGGGATACGGCCCGGACGGCCGCGCAGGGCGCGCGCGATGTCCCGGTAGGCCTTGCCCATCGCGTGGGCCGCGCGGTCGCGCGGATCGGTGCTGACCAGCCGCGCCAGGCTCGCGGAGGGCTGGACGGCGGGTGCCCCGATGCCCAGATCGGCGATACGGGGTACGGGGAGGGGGCGGGCCAGGGTTCCGGGCAACAGGGCGCCCATCGCCACGCACTCGGCGTCGTCGGGGTGGGCGCTCTCCCACCCCCAGCCCCACCAGGACCGGAGGGGGGCGGACGGGATCGGCTGCGTCGTCGTGCCGGACATGGGCGCTCCAGAGGCCGCGAGTGAATTTACCAAGAGGTAAATTACTTACTGATAATATCCACGCATGGCAACCCCCCGTTCGAAGGCCGGCACCAAGGGCGTCCCCCGGCACGTGCGTCGCCGGCAGATGCTGGAAGCAGCCACGAAGGAGTTCGGAAGCCGCGGCTACGCCACCGCGTCCCTGGCCGCCGTCGCGGAACGCGTCGGGGTCACGAAGACGCTGCTCCACCAGTACTTCGGCAGCAAGGAAGACCTGTACGTCGCCTGCCTGACGCCCGTCGGGGACAGCCTGCTCGACGCGATCCGCACGGCCATGGGCGAGGAGGGGACGACGCCTCACACTCCCCTGCGGGTGCTCCGCGGCATCTTCGTCGCGCTGGAGGGACGCCGGGAGGCGTGGTTCGTCCTCTACGACCGCTCCCTGCCGCCCGACGGTGAGGCCGCCCGGACGGCGGCGACCTACTGGGCGGCGATCGACGCGCTCGCAGCCGACGGCACCACCGAGCTGCTGCGCGCCGCCGGCTCCACCGACCCCATGGACGGCGACGCGCTCCGCCACGTGTGGACGGACCTGGTCGGCACGCTCGTCCGCTGGTGGGTCAAGCATCCCGAGGAGACACCGGAGGCCATGACCCGGCGCTGCGGCCGCCTCTTCTCCGTCGCCGCCGCACTGGCGGTCGACCCCGCGCCCCCGGGCTGACCGGAAGGCTGAGGGGCATACGGCGGGAAGGCGGGACGACTGGGAGGCCGGACGCCTGGGAGGCCCGGCAGCGGGAGGGCCGAGGACTGGGAGGCCGGACGACCGGCAGGCCCGACAACCGGCAGGCCCAGCAACCTGGAGCCACCGAGTGCCGAGAACCAACGAGCGTCGAGAGCGGTCAGCATGTCGTCCGCGACTACAGCAGCCCCTGCGCCGCCCCGCCCTCCTTCGCCGGGGCGTGGAAGGGGCGAGCCGGGCCGTGCGGCTCTCGGCGCCGGTCACATGCCGGTGACGTCCCTGGCGCGCTTGAGCACGGAGTCGAGCGCGGCCAATCCTCCGTCGCGCCGCCTCGCGCGCGCCGCCCGGTTCTCGGGAACCAACCGTTCGGCGGTCCGCACGGCGTAGGCGTCCGGGTCGCCGAAGGCAGCCCGCGGGTGCTCACCCGTCTCCGCGCAGCGGCTCGTGACCTCCTTGACCGCCTGGAGCACGACCGCCCGGTCCACTCCCGGCTGCATGGCGAGCCGTACCTGGAAACGCGCCATCCACTTCTCGCGGTCCTTCTCACCCGCCGTGTCCGTCGTCCGCTCCTTCTTCGCCACGTGTTCCCTCCCGTGTGATCCGCAGCCGTCCGTCATGGAGGGGGACGTCGAGGCGTCCCGGCGGGTTGCCTGAACATGGCACCTTGATCGTCGTACGGACGCGGAAGTCGAGTCGGCCGTCCGGGACTCGGGCGAAATGGCCGACGTGGCCGACTGAGGCGGGAGTGCGATCCAGAATGGTCAGATGGTCACACTGGAGACTTCCCGTTTGATACTGCGCCGCTGGCGCGAGGACGATGTTGCGCCCATGGCCGCCATCAACGCCGATCCCGAGGTCATGCGGTGGATCCGTGACGGCAGCGTCCGTGACGAACAGCAGACCCGCAGCGGGATCCAGGCATGGGAGAGCGAGTGGAAGTCGCACGGCTTCGGCCTGTTCGCCGTGGAGGTCCGGTCCACCGGCGAGCTGGCCGGGTTCACCGGCCTTTCGGTGCCCCACTTCTTGCCGGAGGTACTGCCGGCGGTTGAGGTCGGCTGGCGGCTGGGCCGCTCTCACTGGGGGCAGGGCTTGGCCACCGAGGCCGCCGCGGCCGCCGTACGGTTCGGGTTCGAGGAGCGAGGGCTGGAGCGGATCGTCAGCATCGCGCAAGTGGGCAACGACGCCTCCGAGCGGATCATGACCAAACTGGGGATGCATCCGCTCCGTGAGACCGTCAATCCGACCGGAGGCCGCCGAGTCCGGATGTTCACGTTGTCGTCGCACCAGTACGTCACCACCCCTCACTGAGCGCCCGTACGCGGCCGGGGCAGACGCATAGCCGGCCCCGGCCCTCGGTGGGATCGAGGGCAGGCGAGGGGTGACCTGGTCATCGGCTTCGCGGCGGCCTTGAAGACGGGCGCACTGAGCGCGGACGCCCTCGCACTCCAAGCCCGCAAGGCAGCGGAGGAGGACAGCCATGCACAAGCGGATCCGGTGCTACCAACGACCGGCCGGTCAAGTGTCACGTCCCTGGCTTCACGCCGCCTGGCTTACCTACCACCCGACAAACGGCCGCTTCCCTCGGTTGCCCTCTACGACCGGCTGCTGCGACTGCGCCGGCCGGACTGCCCCACCCCTTGAAGGGGAACGACTGTGACCTTCCCCCGCCAGCGAGGACTGACCGAGCAGGCCGCTACAGCGGCGGTCGACCAGGCATGCAGGATGCTGCGGCTTCCGACCATTGGGTCCCAGTTCTCCGAGCTCACCGCGACTGCCGAACGCGAGCAGATGTCCTACCTCGGCTTTATCTCCGAACTCCTCCTCGCCGAGTGCGACGACCGGGGCCAGCCCCGCTCCGAACGCCGCATCAAGGCAGTCGGCTTCCCCCACGACAACTCCCTCCGCAACTTCGACTCCGACGCCAACCCGAACATCGACGCGGCCGTGATCCACACTCCCAAAGTGCGAATGGATCAAGAAGAGCCTGCCGCTCTGCCTCATCGGCAACTCCGGCACCGGCAAGTCCCACCTGCTGATCGCCCTCGGCACCGAGGCAGCGACGGCCGGCTACCGGGTCAAGTACATCCTCGCGACCAAGCTGGTCAACGAGCTCGTCGAGGCCGCCGACGAGAAGCAGCTGACTCACACCATCGCCCGCTACGGACGTGTTGATCTTTTGTGCATCGACGAACTCGGCTACATGGAGCGTGGCCGCCGCGGAGCCGAACTCCTCTTCCAGGTTCTGACCGAGCGGGAGGAGAGGAACAGTATGGCCATCGCCTCGAACGAGTCGTTCTCCGGCTGGACAAAGACCTTCACCGACCCGCGTCTCTGCGCAGCCATCGTCGACCGACTCACCTTCGACGGCGACCTCATCGAGACCGGCACCAATGTCTACCGCCTCGCCACCACCCGAGCCCGCGCCGAGCAAGAGCCGACCACGATCTGACCTGGGCGCACGAGGCTTCGTGAGAACCCTCAGTGCTCACGGATCCTTGACCACCACCAGCCGCCCACCGTGAAGGCAGTCACCGGCCCAGGATTCGGCAGAGTGCGACGCTCGAACTCATCGTCGATACGAGCAACCAGTCGGCCGAGATCGCGCCTGGCGCCGCAAGGGAGGTGATGCATGACCTCTTCCAGATCATCGCGGGCATACTCCACCTCCAGTCCGGGCTGCCAGACCTGGGACGCGTTCAGATAACGGTCGGGTTGCCTGAACGCGCACTCGAAACGGGCGAGCGCGTCAGCAACTGCGCCAGGCCACATCCGCTCATCCTCGACGCGGTGGACAGCTGCACGAGTCCTCGCGGAAACGCCCCGGATCCGCCGAACTACAACGTGTCTGCGAGGCCGCCACCGCTCAGCACGGACGGCCTTCGGGCGCCTACGCGGCATCGCCCTTTCTGATCAACATGCCGTCATCCTGCCACGAACGAGGCTGGCTCCGCACACACGATCGAGCTCGCCGCCGCCCGGAGTGCTCTTACTTCTCACCAACATGCACGCACTCTTCGGTCACGTCGTGATGCCGAAAGCCACCGACAGCGCTCTCGCCTAGAACCTACGCAGCCAATCCTCCATCCGGCCCAGCAGAAAGTGTTCGGCGGCCCGGGCGTCACCGTCGCGGCGGCTGTGGGTGGACTGCCCGATCCCCGCGAGAACGACGAGTTCGACCCGCGGAGGCGTCGAGGCCGATCGCGGGCCCACCGCACCGGCGTCGACGGGTCCCGGCGTCTCCGGCACTCCCGCGCGCATACGCAACGTCCGGGGATGACTCGCGTTGACGAGCTGGGCCCGACCGGTGTGAAGGTTGATGCACAGCAACGACCGTTGGCGTGCCCTCGGTTGTGGTCAGCCAGGGCCTGATCAGGTTGCGCGCCCGCCGGCGGCCCCCGTCGGGCGCGCGGGCCTGGGACGGGCACTCGGCTGTCGACCGCGCACGCGGCCCCCCCTCCACCGACATCGTCGATGTGGACGTCCAGATGTCCGGGGCCGACGACATCGCCGCGACCCGACTGCTGCGGGAGCGACCGAACGCCAGGTGGCCGGCCTGCGGCTGCCGGGGCGCGCGGCCTGTCGAATCCGGGATGGGCGCACAGCCGGGAATGACCGACGGCACGGTCACGTCCCGCTGTGACCCGACTGCCGGCCCGGCGGGGGGTGTCGAACCGCGTCGAGGCCGCGTGGATCGCCAACCGCCGACCGGCTGCGCCCGGTCGTCGATCGCGCGGTGGAACTAGCCGTCTACGCCGCGGTGGTGAGCTCGGCCCGGCCGAACAGCAGGCCTTAGCCTGTGGGGGGAGCTGGTGGAGCGTGCGCGTGATCAGGTCGGGGCCGGCGTGGGCGGCGACGGTTGCGAAGACGGAGCCGGTGTCCCAGCTAGTGGAGGCCGGCGAGGCACCGGAGCGTGTGGCGAGGTCCTTGACGAACGCCCAGCCGGTGAGCGGCCGCGGGTCGGGGCTCTGCGCGGTCGGCGCGCGGTCACCGCGGTGTATGCCCTTCATGACGCCTTGGGGTGCCGTGCGGCACCCCGGGTCTTGGTCAGGTGGGCCGGGGGCGGCCGAAGAGGAGGTCGTAGCCGACGGGGAGCTGGAGTAGGAGCTGCCCCATCAGGTCCTCGCCCGCCGTGTCGGCGACGGTGGAGAGCACGGCGCTGACGTCCCAGGTCGCCGTCTGCTCGGTGGCGCCCTCGATCCAGGCGGCGGTCGCCCGGACGAACCGGTCCGGAGTCAGCGGTTCGGCGCTCTGCAGCGGGTTGAGCAGGATCAGGGCGAAGCCTTCCGGGAGGCGCGCCGCGAGTTGGGCACGGACCTCGCCGATCAGGTGGGCGCCGAGCAGGGCGAGCACCACGCGGGCCGCGCGTTCGGCTTCTTCCGGAGTGTTGTAATCGCCGCGTTCCTTCACCTGGTCCAGGAACGCTTCGCGTCGCACCGTCATCGGCGGCGACCCCCTTTTCCTGCTCGAACGTCCACGGGCTGCGGAGGAGGGAGCGGAGGGCAGATCAGGTGCCCGTCCTCCGCACCCGTCCGGCCGGCATCAGCCGGAGATCTCCTTGCGGCCGGAGCCGGTTCCGACGGAGATCTTGCGGGGCTTGGCGCGCTCGGCGATCGGGATGCGCAGGGTGAGCACGCCCGCGTCGTAGTCGGCCTTGATGTGCTGGGTGTCGAGGGCGTCCGCAAGCACGATCTGGCGGGAGAAGACGCCCAGCGGCCGCTCGGACAGTTCCCTCTGCACGTCGGCGGCCTTCGCCACCGGCCGGCGCTCGGCCTTGACGGTGAGCATGTTCCGCTCGACGTCGATGTCGATCGCGTCGGCGGTGACGCCGGGGATGTCGAAGGCCACCACGTACTCGTCGCCCTCGCGGTAGGCGTCCATCGGCATCACCGACGGCTTCGACCAGGTTCCCGGGCCCATCATCTGCAGCGCCAGTCGGTCCAGCTCACGGAAGGGGTCAGTGCGCATCAACATCGTGAAAACACCTCCAGCAGGTTTGGGCAGTTGCTGCCAATGCGCTTCACTGACACCGTTGTAACATGTCATCCAATGGATGACAAACACGATGTCGTCGAGGCGACGACGTACCGAGGGAGGTGCCCATGACCACAGCCGACCAGCCGCCCACGGCCGGCACCGACGCCCACAGCCCGGCGTCCTTTCTTGCTGCCGCGGCGGCCCTCGCCGCCATAGACGACGCCCTGCGCGACGCCCAGCACGAGACCCCTGACGCCGCCGGCCCCGGCCCTGAGCAGGCGCTGGCTTCCCTGATGCTGCTGCGGCAGGTGCGCGAGCAGCTCGCCGGCTGGGAGACCGGCCTGATCGAAACCGCCCGCGAGGCGGGCGCCAGCTGGGCCGACCTCGCCCGCCCCCTCGGCGTCGCCAGCCGCCAGGCCGCCGAACGCCGGTATCTGCGCGGCCGGCCCGGCGCCGACGGTGCCACCGGCGAGCAGCGCGTGACGGCCACCCGTCAGGCCAGGGCCGCCGAACGGGCCACTGTCACCTGGGCCCGCGCCCACGCGGCCGACCTGCGCCGCCTCGCCGGGCAGATCACCGCGCTCGACCACCTCGCCCCCGAAGCGCGCTCGGCTCAGGCCGCCCTGCACGCCGCCCTCGGCGCCACCGACGCCGCCGAGCTCCTTGCCCCCCTGACCGGCATGCGCCCGTACCTCGATCCCCGCCACACCGACCTCGTCACCTGCCTGGACGCCCTCGACGACCAGCTCACGGCGACAGCGGCCGACGATGACTGACCTCTCCCACAGCACGCCACACCATGCCGGTGCGGTCCCGCCCGACCCGAACCCCGCCGACGGCGGGCGACGATACGCATCGGCCCGATACCTGTCCGTTCATGCCGTTCCCACAGAAAGGGCCCCCCATATGGGTAGCAGTGTCGAGACGCTGGAGTTCCAGGCGGAGACACGCCAGTTGCTCCGACTGGTGATCCACTCGATCTACTCGAACAAGGACATCTTCCTGCGCGAGCTGATCTCGAACGCCTCCGACGCACTGGACAAGCTGCGGCTGGAATCGCTGACCGACTCCAGCCTCGTCGAGATCGACACCACGGACCTGCACATCTCGCTGGAGGTCGACAAGGACGCCCGTACCCTGACCGTCCGCGACAACGGGATCGGCATGAGCCGGGACGATCTCGTGGAGCTGATCGGCACGATCGCCAAGTCCGGAACCGCGAGCCTGCTGGAGAAGATCAAGGAATCCAAGGACGCCGCCGCAGCCGAGAGCCTGATCGGGCAGTTCGGCGTCGGCTTCTACTCGGCGTTCATGGTCGCCGACAAGGTCACCCTGCGCACTCGGCGGGCCGGCACCGACTCCGGCACCGAGTGGGAGTCCGACGGCGAGGGCGCCTACACCGTCCAGGCCGTCGACGGCCTGCCCGTGGGCACCTCGGTCACCCTGCACCTCAAGCCCGCCGACAGCGAGGACGGGCTCGCCGACTACCTGTCCGAGCCGAAGATCCGTCAGGTCGTGAAGCAGTACTCGGACTTCATCCGCTGGCCCATCCGGATGGCCACCGAGCGCACCGACGCCGAGGGCGGGACGACGAGCGAGGTCGAGACGCTCAACTCGATGAAGGCTTTGTGGGCCCGGCCGCGCACCGAGGTGACCGAGGACGAGTACAACGAGTTCTACCAGCAGATCAGCCACGACTGGCTGGCCCCGGCCGAGACCATCCACATGCGCGCCGAAGGCACCTTCGAGTACGAGGCGCTGCTGTTCATCCCCTCGCAGGCGCCCTTCGACCTGTTCTCCCGCGAGACCAGGCGCGGCGTGCAGCTGTACGTCAAGCGGGTGTTCATCATGGACGACTGCGAAGCGCTCATGCCCGACTACCTGCGCTTCGTCAAGGGTGTCGTGGACGCCCACGACCTGTCGCTCAACGTCTCCCGCGAGATCCTCCAGCACGACCGCCAGATCCGTGGCGTACGCCGACGCCTCGTCAAGAAGGTCCTCGGTGCCCTCAAGACCATGCAGACCAAGGACGCCGAGCGCTACGCGAAGGTGTGGGCGCAGTTCGGCCGGGCGCTGAAGGAGGGCCTGGTCGAGGACACGGACAACACCGAGGCCCTGCTCGAGCTGGTGTCGGCCGCCTCCACGCACCACCCGGAGCAGACCACGACGCTGCGCGAGTACGTCGAGCGCATGAAGGACGGGCAGGAGGCCATCTACTACCTGACCGGCGAGAGCCGGGCGATGGTGGAGAACTCCCCGCACATGGAGGCCTTCGCCGCCAAGAGGTACGAGGTCCTGATCCTCACCGACCCGGTCGACGAGGTGTGGGTCGACCGGGTCCCGGACTTCGACGGCCACCGTCTGCAGTCCATCGCCAAGGGCCAGGTCGACCTCGACGCCTCCGCCGACGGCGACCAGGAGGCCGAAGCCGAGAAGGCCCAGCGCGAGCAGGACTTCGCCGCCCTGCTGCCGTGGCTGGCCACCACCCTGTCCGAGCAGGTCAAGCAGGTCCGCCTGTCGTCACGCCTGACGACCTCGGCAGCATGCATCGTCGGGGACGCCCACGACGTGACGCCGACCCTGGAGAAGATGTACCGGGCGATGGGGCAGCAACTGCCCACGGTCAAGCGGATCCTGGAGCTCAATCCCACACACCCGCTGATCACCGCGCTGCGCACGGCACACGACGCCGACGCCGACGACCCCGCGCTGGCGGAGATCGCCGAGCTGGTCTACGGCAGCGCTCTGCTCGCCGAAGGGGGCGACCTGCCCGACCCCGCCCGCTTCACCCGGCTGCTCACCGACCGCCTGACCCGCGCTCTGTGACCACGGGTGCGACCCGGCCCGACAGAGGCGCCGGGTCGCACCCACCCCGACCTGCCTGCACGCACACCCCGACCTGCCTCCGCACACACGCCGTCCGCATGCGCGGCGCGACGCTGTGCCGTACTCCTCGGAGGGGCGGGACGGCGAGCTTCGGCCTTGGCTGACGACATCCGCCCGGCCCCTGACCGGCATCGATGTCGTGCTCCCTCGACGACGCCGTCTTCCTCGCCACGGACCTCGTACAGCTCGACGCACCAGAAGCCGCGGCATGCCTCCTCGCCCGCTACCGCGGCCGTGCCGCCGTTGTCGCCCGTGTGTCCGGGCGTGGACGCCCACTACGCCCACTACGCCCACACACCGCCTCGGCCAACTCCTGTCGCGACCCCTTCCGCTCGGCCCTGACGCGCGATTCCGCGGATTGAGCACTCGACCGGGCCGGGCTGAGTACAGGTGCTCATGGCGGGGCGCCCGCCCGCTCCTACCGTGACGGGTAGGTATCGAGCGGGCGGGTCGAACGGCAGGGATTCCATGACCTCAGTCATGTACGACGCGAGCGGCAGCACTTGCGCTTCGGAGGGCTGGCCGATCCTCTACCTGAGCGCAGTCGCCGTCCTCGCGGGGTTCGGTCTGTTGATGAACCTGATCGCTTTCTGGGTGAGTGTCAACGTCGACCAGGTCCCCAAGGCGCGGGTTTTGCCGATGGTCCTGCTCCCCTGGGTGGGCCTGATCGTGGCGGTAACGGCTTCCGTGGGGCTGGGCCTTGAAGCGGCCGACCAGGGTGCATCTCCCTGGCCGTTCCTGCTTGCAGGAGCGGGGGCACACCTGGGCGCGCTGGCTGCCGCGGCCGCCTTGATCTGGTCCGCCGCGAGGCGGGCCGATCGTGACGGCAACTCGGCGCGAGGCACGTCCGACGCACAGGCCGGCGACACGCGCGGCAGTGCAGCGAAGTCCGCGCGGGACGATGCGGTCGGCATCACGGCGGAGGACGGACCGGGGCGTGGGGGGAGCCGACGCGACAGCAGTACGGAGGCAGGCGACAGCCCTTCGACGCCGCCGCCCCCGCGCCCGCACCCGCAGCCCTCTGCCACCGGCCGCGCCACGCCCACCCGCTCCCCCGGCTCGCCCGAGGAGTGGCAGACCCGGGTGATCCGCCGGCCGGACGACGTGGGGTACGGGATCCTGCTGCACCGCAAAGCCGAGAAGTACTTCGAGCACCACCACCGTCTGATGGACTGGCACGTGCCCAGCGGCTGCCACACGGGTGAGACCGCCACAGCGGGCGACGCGCTCGCGGTGCTCGCCCTCGGAGAGACCATCAACCGCGCGGTCCTGTCGGACCGCCCGTGGTCCGTGCATGACGCCCTGAAGCTGGGAGCCTCATGGAATGAAGTGGCAGCCGCTCTGGACGGCACCACGGACGAGGCCCGCGCCGTCCTTCGGACGTATGCGGAGGTACAGCGGCAGCAGTACGTGGAAACCGAGATGACCGGGTACCGGCCCTCCGGCTACTCGTCCGAGGAATACCGGTCCGTGCTGGCGCTCATCAGCCTGACCGACGACGACCGGTCTTCGTAGCCGTTCCTCGATGTCGCGGCGTCGTCAGGGTGCGTCGCAGTGATCGCACAGGTCATGTCAGATCATGCTCACGCTGGGGCCGAGTGACCTTGCAGCACGCTCGGACGCCGGTTCTCCGCAATGACGGTGAGCCAGGCGGCCGGCCCGCGCGCACCGGTATCCCGGTGAGGTACCCGGTCGCGCGGTCGGCAGTCGACTCTGCCCGGCCCTCTCGCCTCGTTCAGGTCAGTGGCCGTCACCTCGACCGAGGGTTCTGCCGCAAGCAGGCTCGACGTCGACACGCCGGTCCTGCGGCCGGTTCGAGGACTCGCCCAGGGCGCGGTGCTCAGGCCGCGGGTGCTTGAAGTGGCAGTTGGCGGAGAGGCCGTGTCGTCGGTGGTGTCGTCAGCCGTGCGTACGCGCCAGCCGTAGCTTTGGCCCGGCGTGAGCTTCGGCACGGTGAGCGAGACAGTGCCCTGGCCCTTGACCGTCGCGCTGCTCCTCGATCCCGGTGTGCCCAGGCTCAGGATCTGGGTCGAGGTGGTGTTGTCCCACAGGGAGAACTCGGCCCACACGTCCTTGGACGGGTCGGGGTGCCGGACCGTCGCGGTAAGGGTGCGCCGTAGGCGCGCGGTGGGGGCCGTGAACGGGATCACTCTGCGGTCAGCGCGGCACTCTCCCGGAGTGCGGCGTGAGGTATTGCGCCCGTCGGTGCAAGGGGGTACACCATGCATATGACTGACTGGTAGTTCAGTAGCGCCAGGCTGCCAGAGGCCGGGAAGTGACCGCTCCAGGGGACGGCGGGGCCATCACCCGTTCGTCGATGATGGCGACGAACGATAGACCGCGCCATATCAAACATAACCACCCAAACAGGTCTGAACCGACCGCCAGGGCACTACGCTCCCACTTCATGCCGACCATGAACATGTCACTCCAGAGAGCCCGTCTCCGCGCGGCCCCGTGGTTCGGTCCGTGCTCGGTCGGGACCGCCTCGTTGAGGAGACCCGTCCGGATCTCCTTCGTCCTCCTTCTTCTGCTGAGCCTCCTCGGGACGCCGGCCCTGGCCGGCGCCGCCCCGCCCCCACCCGCCCGATCCGTCGCGGCCGCCGCGGTGACGGCGAACGGCTCCGCCGCGGCCCAGGCCCAGGCGCGCTGGGGCGACCGACGCCTCGACCAGGTCTCCTTCCTCGGCACCCACAACGCGTTCACCAACTACGAGGACTCCCGCTGGAGTTCGGTGGCCCAGTCCGAGTCCGTTCGCCATCAGCTCGACAACGGCGTGCGGGGCCTGAGCCTGGACACCCACTGGTACGAGCGCAGCAGGTGGCTGTGCGTCATCAGCTTCGGCAGCGACTGCTACCCGAGCGACGTCTACCTCTGCCACGGCGAGTGCAAGACCTTCGCCGGGGTCACGTACGCGCTGCCCCGGCAGTCCTTCCAGAGCAGCATGCAGACCGTGGTGGACTTCCTCGCAGCGAATCCCCAGGAGGTGGTGACCATCTTCCTGGAGGATTACGTCAGCGCCCAGCAGCTGGGCACCTCGCTCGGCCGGGTACGCGGCCTCGACCAGCTGCTCTTCCGGCCCGACGCGTGGAACGTACGCCAGCAGGGTTGGCCGAAGATGACCGACCTCGTCGGTTCCGGGAAGCGCCTGCTGATCTTCAGCGACGAGCCTGACCGTGAGCACCTGGGTGTCATGTACGACAAGGCCTGGACCGTCAGCAACTACTGGAGCCTCGGCGACCTCGGCAACGACGTCTCCTGCGTCAGTCGGTGGTCCGACGTTCCTCTGGACCGTCAGGAGCCAGGCTTCCGAAGGCTTTTCACCATGAGCCACCATCGGAACGTGCCCACCGTCATCAACGCCGCCCTCGACAACGGGTCCAAACTGCGGGACCGCGTCAACCAGCAGTGCCGCCCGGCGGCCGGCGGCCGCGACCCGAACTTCGTCTCGGTCGACTTCCACCGGATATCCGACGGCAGCGGCCACACGCCGGCTTCCCTCGTCGCGGAGCTGAACGCCCGGAACTGAGCCGGAGCCGGCCCCGGGTGTGGGGAGCACGGTATCGACGCGGCCATGAAGCTGGTCGTGGTTCGGTGACCCGGATGAGGCCATCCTTGTCGCGAGACTGCCGAGCGCCCGTGGAATGTCGTGGTGTCGGAGCCGGCTCACGGCACCGGTGCGATCGCGGCACCGATGGACCCCGACCAGGCAAGGCAGACGGGGCAGACGCCGCCCACGCCCTGGGGCGAGACCAGGGCGTGGGCGGCGGACCCTCCGTTCACAGGCCGCCGGTGTAGAGCAGCTTGTCAGGGGTGCCGGTGCTGAGGTTGTTCAGGACGCCCTTGGTGGAGTTGCCGTCGAGCCACTGGCTGATCTCGGCCGGGCTCGCCGTGGGGTACTGGGCCTTGTAGAGCGCGGCGACGCCGGCGACGTGCGGGGCGGCCATGGAGGTGCCGCTCATGGCGACGGATCCGCCGCCCATCCTCGCCGACACGATGTCCTGGCCGGGCGCGAAGAATTCCACGCACCGGCCGTGGTTGGAGAAGGACGTCTCCTCGTCCCACACGTTGGAGGCCGCGACGGTCACCGTGCCCGCCGCCGACGCGGGCGACACGTCGCAGGCGTCCTTCGAGGAGTTGCCCGCAGCGATGACGGGCAGCACGCCCGCGGCGGCGAGCGCCGTGGCGGCGTTGTTGAGGGCCACGGACCTGTCCCCGCCGAGGGAGCCGTTCAGGACGGCCGGCTGCCTGGCGTTCTTGGCGACCCAGTCGAGGCCGGCGATCATCCCCGAGTAGGAGCCACGGCCGTCGCAGCCCAGCACGCGGACGCTCACCAGGTTGGCCTTGCGGGCGACCCCGTACGTCCCGCCGGCGACCGTCCCGGCGACGTGCGTGCCATGGCCGTTGCAGTCCTGGCCGTACCGCCCGTCCCCGATGGCGTCGAAGCCGAACGTGGCGCGTCCGCCGAACTCGGCATGGTTGTAGTCGATTCCGGTGTCGAGGATGTACGCGGTCACCCCGGCGCCGCTGCCCTGGGTGGTGAAGTCGTTGTCGAGCGGCAGGCTCCACTGGTTGATCCGGTCCAGGCCCCAGGTCGCGGCCGGAGCCCGGGGGGTGGCAGGTGCGGACAGCTGGGGCGGGGTCTGCACCACCGCGTCCTCCTCGACCGACGCCACCCCCGGAGTGCTCCTGACGGTGTCCAGCTGGACCGCGGTCAACGGCGCAGCGAATCCGTTGATGGCCTTGTCGTAGACGAAGGTGGGCCGCAGGCCCAGCGTTTCCGTCGCCTTGACCGCGTCGACCGCCTTGTCGAGGGTCACGATGTACTGGCCGGGCACCGCGTTGGCAGCAGTGACCAGCGGTGCGGGGGTCGGTTCCGGGCCGACGAAGGACTCGGCCGCCGTCGCCGTCGGGACGACGAGGGCCAGAGCTGTCACGGAGGCGCTCGCGAAAGCGAGTCTGGTACGTGTGTTCACGCCGCCGAGCGCATCACGCAGAAACGATCACTGGCTAGGACATTCCACATGATTCAGGCGGATGCCGGAAGCGTCACCGCAATGCACTGCGCCGAAGCGGTGGCACCAGCCCGAACGGTTCGAGGCAGGGGGACACAGATCGCGCTGCCCGGGTCCGCGCCGGACCGGTGCAGCTCCTCGACCGCGTGAGCGAGACGGCAAGGCCGGTCGGCGTTCAGCACGAACAGCGCGGGCGGCGGACAGCAGGCAGCGGAGAAGAGATCTGCGGAGCTGCAGGCGCGTTTCCCGTCAGATGGCGACTCTCCGCCGACAGTTCCCCCCACCTTCACGGGGCGGCGGGTTCAGCGTCGGGCCGCCACGGCTGCCGCCGCCGCCGCGGCCAGGATGCGGTGCAGGACGGGGACCGGGATCCCCGGGTTGGTGACCGCCGTACATGCCGTGTCGCGGTCGTGCAGGAGCCCGGCGAGGACGCGGGCGGGTAGCCGCGGACTGCGCATCGCGGTCCCGCGGACATGGGCCGCCGGGTCGTTCAGCAGGCGCACCGCGTCGGCCGGGGACAGCCGGGGATCCTCGGCCGCGCGGTGGCGCACCTCGGCTTCCGGGTCGCGGGCGAGGCGCGCGACGACGGCAGGCGTGGACTCCGGATCGTCCAGGGCCAGACGGCGCATCCGCCCGGAGGGGTCGTCGGCGTAGCGCAGCAGGCCCGTACGGGGGAAGTTGGGGTGGTTGCGGGGGCGGTCGGGGTGAGTGAAGCTGCCGTCCCACCAGCGCCAGACCTCCAGCAGCATCTCGGCGGGGGCGTCATCGCACGACTCGGCGAGGAACAGGCGGACCGTCCGGTCCTCGTCCCGGGCCAGACGCTCCACGACGTCCGGTGGAAGGCGCCGGGCACGGGCCACACTTCGGCGGACGAGTGGATGGGAGGATGCGGCGAGGCGTCGCATCGCGTCGGCGTCACCGTGCAGGCCCGCTACCCAGGGCAGAGTGTGCGACATCGACGTCGGGTCGACGTCGTGGCGCACCGCGGCACGCTGCTCCTCGTCGAGGTCGGGCCGCAGTGCCACCGCCGAGCGGACGTCGTCGTACGGGTCCTCCGCCAGGACGGCGACGCCGTGGGCGCTGAGCGCCGGGTTGGCGGCCAGCGCTCGACGTACCTCCGCGTCCTCGTCCCGGACCAGCTCCGCCTCAAGGGCGGGCGAGAGACGGCACTGTTCGAGCGCGCGCCCGGGCTGGGGCAGCGCGGCGAAGACCTCGCGGGGCATGGGGACGGCCGTGTGGTGGGCGAGCAACGCCGCCGTACGCACTGCGTCGTCGGTGTCGGCCAGCAGGCGCGCCCGCAGCGGCGCGGCGAGGTCCTCCCACCGGGCGCAGACAGTCGCCCGCACCCGGGGATCGGCGTCGGCCACGAGGCTGGGGAGGTGCTGCGCGGGGAGCCCCGGGAGTTCGGCGGCCTGAGCGCGGGACGGGCCGGCGAGGAGGTCGTCGTACAGGTCCCCGGGGAGTTCGACGCCCCAGACGTGGGCACGCCCGGCCCAGAGCACGCGCCGGCTCGGCGACGGTTCGGCGCGGACCAGGCGTACCCACTGGTCGGGCGTGAGCTTGGGCCGGAAGGTGTCCGCGGGGCGCGAGCGCACCTGCGGATCGGGATGCGCCACGGCTGCTTCGAGTACGGCGGGCCGGCCGCAGCCGTGCAGGAACCCCCACTCCACGTCCAGCAGCCGGATCAGCAGGTCGTCCGGCGCGGCCGGGTTGGACCCGATCCCCTCCGCCCAGTGCAAAGGCCATGCCGGCCGGCCAGGCACCGCCGCCCAGACGTCGGCGCGTTCGGCCTCCGTCTCGCCTGCGGAGGCCGCGGCCACCTCCTCCAGCCGCTCCGGCAGTCGGTCGAGGGCCGTCACCCGAGTTCCGTCGGCGTCGGGCACCTCCGCGAGGAGCACCTGGCCGTCGAGGGAGAGCGCCACGAACCCGGGGCCCCCGGTGAGACCAGGCACACCGGCGTCGGCGTCGATGGTGGCGGTGGCAGCGTCGACGCCGCCACAACGGACCCGGGTCCACCAGGTGTCGTTGCCGCCTACCCGGTGTCCGAGGACGGCCACCAGGAACTCGCCTTCGGCATCTGCGAGGCGGCGCCACCACACGGTGTCGAGCGCTTCCCGCACCGCGCCGTCCGGCGCCGCGATCCCCCGCGCGATCCTCCAGCCGGCCTCCGGCGGGAACAGAGTGCCCGGGCGCACGTCCTCGACGACCGTGAGTCCGGCGCCTTGGAGCAGTCCGTGGAGTTCCTGTCGGTGTTGCACGCGATCATGATCACCGCCCGCCCGGAGCGGGACAAGGCCCGGCCGTTCGGTGTTCCGTCACGTCCTGCCCACCTGCCGCCGCCGCGAGGCTCCGCCGTAGGTGTGTGAGGCGGGCGATCTCGGCGTCCAGGGTTGCCAGGCGATCGGCCACGACACCGTTGAACTCGCCAGGGCGGCTGTCGCAGGACCCCGCCGGGTCCTGGACAAGGAGGTCCAGTCGGTGGGCGCGGCGGCGCACGTCCTCCAGCGTGAGGCCCAGAGCCAGCAGATTCCGGATGACGCGCACGCGTGCCACATCGGCGGGGGCGTACTCGCGTTGGCCGGACCCAGTACGTGGCGGGGGTCGGAGCAGGCCGCGGGCCTCGTACAGGCGCAGAGCGCGTGGGGTGGTGCCGGCCGCTGCCGCTGCTTCACCGATCCGCATGCCCGCTCCTCGTGTCTACAGCTCCACGATCGCCGCACCGAAGGAGCGGCCGGCGATCAGTCGCGGCAACGCCTCCGGGGCGTGCCGCATTCCCTGGACCGCGGTGTACGGGAACCGGATGTCGCCTGCCCGCAGCCAGTCCCCGAAGCGGGCCTCCCACTCTCCTTCGACATCCGGGTGATCCATGCCGTTGTAGCCGGAGATCCTGATGCCTCTGGTCAGCAACCGGTACGTGTCGAGCACAGCGGGCGCACTCCCGCCCGCCCGATCCGGGGAGAGCTGACCGGCCAGCGCGCCCACGAGGGCGAACCGGGCGCCCCGGTTCGCCGCATGGACGGCGGCCGTCAACTGCTCCCCGCCCACGGTGTCGAGGACGATGTCGATGCCGTCCGGCGCAGCCTCGGCGAGCTGTTCGCCGAACGGGGCCCCTTCGCGCAGCACGACGGCGTCGTAACCGAGTTCCCGCTCCAGTCGC
Source organism: Streptomyces sp. NPDC088707 (assembly GCF_044752725.1). NCBI lineage: Bacteria > Bacillati > Actinomycetota > Actinomycetes > Kitasatosporales > Streptomycetaceae > Streptomyces > Streptomyces sp. NPDC088707. Next base: position 243,646 of record NZ_JBIVLV010000001.1, read on the forward strand.
CGGGCCTTGTCCGGTGAGCCGGTGCTGCCGATCACTCGGGCGGCTCCCAGCAGACGGGCGATCTGGCCTGCCAGGGTGCCCACGGCGCCGGCGGCGCCCGTCACGAACACGGTGTCCCCCTCTCGTACTTCGGCCAGGCGGGTCAGCGCGCCGTAGGCTGCGGATCCCTGGGCCAGGTGGGCCACCGGGTCGGGCAGGCTGCCGTCCAACGGCCTGCACTCGTCGACGCCGGGCGTCGCGTACTCCCGCCAGCCCTGGAGGTGCAGAACCAGCCGGCCCTTCTTCAGCGGGCCGTCGACCACCTCGCCGATCGCGGGCCCGAACAGGGTGTCGCCGGGGTGCAGCGGCGGCAGCGGCACATCACGGGTCTCGCCTCCGATGAGGGTGCGCAAGCCAGGAAAGACGAGGAAATGGGTGTTGCGGACGAGTACCTGGCCGTCCTCGGGTTTGGGAACGGGGGCCTGTACGAGGGTGAAGTCGTCCGGGGTCGGCAGTGCAGCGGGGCGACGGAGCAGGCGTACAAGCTGATGAGTCGTGTCCATGGCCGGACGCTAAACCTTGACCCGTGGGGCAGGGGCAAGCCCTGGCCGGGGCCAGGGCCCGTACTCGGAGGTCACGCACAGCAGCCGGCCCGCCGGGGGGGCCGGTGTCGTGCCGTCGCCGTGTTGCAGAAGTCGCTCCAGCGAACCGAGCCGCCGTACGTGCTCCGGCCTGCGGCTCCCGCTCAGCGAGCAGCAACCGTGCCGCCCGCCTCCGCGGGCGGGCGGCACGGCCGTTCACGGGCGGATCAGAAGGCGGTGGCACCTTCCAGCGCCCACCAGGAACCGTTGAGGTTGTCGACCTTGCGCAGGCCCCCGGCGGCGAGCCCCTGGTACTGGTAGAGCCAGGACCCGTCGGACGCCTCCAGGTCGGGTCGTCCGTCGCCGGAGGTGTCACCGACGGCCAGGATGTGGTCCATCGAGTTCCAGCCGCCGCTGCCGACGAGCTTGCGGGCGCCGAGAGTCCGGGTCGAGGTGCCGGGGTAGAGCCACAGCTTCCCGGTGGCCTTCTCCCGGGCGACGAGGTCGGCCCGGCCGTCGCCGGTCATGTCTCCGGCGCCGAGGAGTGCGTTCATGCCGTTCCAGCCGGCGTTGCCGATGAGCCTGCGCGCACCGAGGCCCCCGCCGGCGGTGCCCGGGTAGAGCCACAGTTTGCCGGTGGTCTTCTCCACGCCGAGGAGGTCGGAGCGGCCGTCGCCGGACAGGTCGCCGAACGCGGCGAGCCGCCCCATGGAGTTCCAGCCGCCGCTGCCGACGAGCTTGCGCGCGCCGAGGCCCCCGCTACCGGTGCCCGGGTACAGCCACAGTCTGCCGGTGGCCTTCTCGCGGGCGATCACGTCCTCGCGACCGTCGCGGCTGAAGTCACCGTGCCGCGCGAGGGCGTCGAACGCCTTCCAGCCGCCGGAGCCGATCAGGCGCCCGGTGCCGTTGCCGGGCAGGAACCACAGACGCCCGGCCTCGTCACGCAGGACGGCGTCCGCCCGGCGGTCGCCGTTCAGGTCGCCGAACCCGCCCACCTTCGGCGAGGCCGCCGTCTCCCAGGAGGGATACGGGTCCGACTCACACTCGCGCAGCGTGGGTACGATCTTGACGGAGCTGATCTCGGGGCTGCCGCCGTTGGTCGGATAGGACTGGTCGGGGGTGTCCCATGTGTACCCGCCTGCGTAGTTCTTCTCGTCGAAGAGGCAGACGTTCACGTCCGTGCGGTTGTATCGCATCCGGATCTTGTTGTCCCAGCTTCCCAGCGTGGGCATGCTCGTCTTCGTCCTGAACATCGAGCCGGCGCCGTTGCCGTCCGCCCAGCCGCAGAGGTAGCCCTTGGGGCAGTCACCGGTCGCCGCCCGCGCGGGCGCCGCGCCGGCCCCGAGCAGCCCGAGCGACGTGAGCCCCAGCGTCGCGGCCAACGCGACCGCGCGCTGAAGCAGAGTGTTGCGCATGGATTCCTCCCTTGGGCGGCGCGGAGAAGAGTCTCGACGTGCCGCGCCAGGAAGATACCCCAGCCCACGGACCAGCTGGTCAGGTGCCCCTGGCGTGGCCACCGGCTCCCCGGGTACGGCGGCAGGTCCCGGACCGCGCATGGTGGTCCGGGAGCTGCCCCGTGTGTTGCCGTCCTGCGGCGGCGATGCGTCAGCTCTGTGCGGCGTCGTCGCTCGTCTGCGCGGCGCCCGTGGCTCCGTGTGTCTTCTCGCGCATCTTGCGCACCAGCTCCGCCTTCTTGTCGGCTGCACTCTGGCGGTCGAGGTTGCGGTGCGGACCGTTGTTCTGCCGTTCGGCACGGGACAGCTTCTTGCGCTGGCCGCCGCCCTGGCCCACGGGGTTGTTGATGTTCTTGCTGTCGGTCACGGGTTCTCCCGTTGGTGGTGTGAGGTGATCTGCGGATTGATCGGTGCGGGGACGGGTAGCGCTGCCTCGGAGTACGGCGTCGGCCGGGCCCGTCACGCCCTCACTCGTAGATCGGCGTCTGGAAGAACATGACAAAGACGTTACCCGGTCCAGTCGGCCCCGCCGACCAACCTTCCTGCCGTCCCGGCGCCGGCCGGGCCTTCGGTGGGGGCCCGGGGTCGGTCGGGAGGAGTTCACGTACAGGCGTCCTCCAGGACGACCTGTCGCACCGTGCGCAGCGTCGCGCGGAGACGGTCCGGGTCGGCGGAGCCCAGGGCGAGCCGGAGTGCCTGTGGTGTGTGGGTCGAGGTGGTGTACGGCTCCGCTGTGGAGACGGAGATGCGCTGCCGCGCGAGGGTGGCGGTGAGACGGTCGGCGCGGGCGTCGTCGGGCAGCGGGAGCCAGGTGAAGTAGGAGGAGGGGTGGCTGACGAGAGGGAGGCCCGCCAGTTCTTGGCCGGCGAGTGCTTGGCGGGCCTTGGCATCGTCGCGCTTCCGCGTTTCCAGGTGGTCCGCCGTGCCGTCGTCGAGCCAGCGGCAGGCGATGGCGGTGGTGAGGGCCGGGGTGTTCCACGTGGTCGCCCGGATCGCGCGTTCCAGCGACGGCAGCAGAGGCGGTGGAGCGACGACGAAGCCGACCCGCAGACCGGTGGCGATGCTCTTGGAGAGCCCCGAGACGTAGAGGGTGATGTCCGGCGCGGACGCGGTCAGGGGCGGTGGCGGGTCCTCGGCCAGGTAGGCGTACGAGGCGTCCTCGATGATGAGGGAACCGTGCTGCCGGGCGATCTTGATCAGGCGGGTGCGGTCGGCCGCCGGCACGACCCAGCCCAGAGGGTTGTGCAACGTGGGCATGGCGTAGATCGCGCGCACGGGCCGCGTCGCGCACAGCTTCTCCAGGACATCGAGATCCGGCCCTCCAGGGGTTACGGGGATGGGCTCCAGGTCGAGCTGGAAGGCATGCGCGAGCACCTTGAATCCCGGATAGGTCAGTGCGTCGACCGCGACGACGTCGCCGGCCTTCAGAGTGGCCATGACCGTGATGGCCAGGCCGTGCTGAGCACCGCTTGCGATGACGATCCGGTCCGCGTCCGTGGTGATGCCCCGGCGGCTCAGGTGCCGTGCGATCGAGGCCCTGTCCTGGGGGCGCCCTCGATGCGGCTGGTAGCGCAGCAGCGCGTCGAGGTCACCGGAGGCGGCCACCTCCCGCAGGGCCTGCCGAAGGAGGTCGGCCTGGCCGGGCAGCGACGGGTAGTTGAAGCTGAGGTCGACCGCATCCGTGGCGACGGCCTGCTGATCGATGCCGTGGCCGGCGGGAACCGTGACGTCACGCACGAAAGTGCCGCGTCCCTGTTCCCGGCTCACCAAGCCCCTCGACTCCAGTTCCGCGTACACCCGCGTCGCGGTCACCAGGGCGATGCCCTCGCGGGCGGCGAGAGCACGGTGTGTCGGCAACCGCGCGCCTGCGGTCAGTCGCCCCGACCGGATGTCGGATGCGAACGCGTCGACCAGTTGTTTGTAGCGCGGAGCTGCCATGAGCCGCATTGTATGCATGACAATTCTTTGACTGTCCTGTTCGCGGGTCCTTACCGTCAGACCCCGCCCAGCCGGAAGGACATCCGCCGTGCACATCGCCATCCTCACTTTCGACGGCTACAACGAGCTCGACTCCCTGATCGCGCTCGGGGTCCTCAATCGGATCAGGACCGACGGCTTGCGCGTCACCATCGCCACGCCCAGCCCCAAGGTGACGTCGATGAACGGGGTCGTCATCGAGCAGATGTCCACGCTTGAGGAGGCGTGCGCCGCGGACGCCGTCATCGTCGGCAGCGGCATCGCCACCCGCGAGGTCGTCGAGAATCCCGCGATCATGCGGGTCCTCCGGGGCTTGGATCCGTCCCGCCAGCTCATCGCGGCGCAGTGCTCCGGCGCGCTCGTGCTGGCCAAGCTCGGTCTGCTCGACGGCGTTCCCGCCTGCACCGACCTGACCACCAGGCCCTGGGTCGTCGCCGCCGGCGTCGAGGTGCTCAACCAGCCCTTCTACGCCAAGGACAACGTCGCCACCGCCGGCGGCTGCCTGGCCTCGCCGTACCTCGCCGCCTGGATCATCACCCGCCTCCAGGGCCGCGATGCCGCCGAGAGTGCGCTGCACTACGTCGCCCCGGTGGGCGAGAAGGAGCTGTACGTCGAGCACGCCAGGCGCAACATCACCCCCTACCTGCCCCTCGCCTCGCAGACACTCGCCTGACACGACGACTTCGAGGCCGCGCGCTCCGTAGGAGCCGGGCGGGCCCTCCAGGAACGCCGACGGCACACCCTGGCTGTCGGGTGACGGGCCGCGAGGACCGATCGCGGGGCCGCTCTTGTGCGAGTCACGTGCGCGCCGGGCCGCAGGAGGACTCATCCGTACCCGCCTGAGCACTCCGACGGTGCCTCAGGGGCGGGAGCCCGTCGACAGGAAGGCGAGGCCCGTCGGCGTGTTCAGGCCGGTGGACGGGAGGGTGGTCTGGCCACCGCCGGTCTCCTGGACGCGGACCACTCGGTTGTGGAAGCCGTCGGCGATGTACAGGCCGCCGCAGCCGTCGAGTGCCAGACCGAGCGGGTCGCTGAGACCGCTGGTGGGTACGGTGGTCTGGCCGCCGCCCTCCGCGATCTTCACCACGCGGTTGTTGCCGCTGTCGGCGATGTAGAGGTCCCCCGCGGCGCTGAGTGCCAGTCCGGTCGGCTGGGAGAGGCCGGCGGTGGGGATCGTGGACTGGCCGCTTCCGTCACCGGCCACCTTGACGACGCGGTCGTTGACGAAGTCGGAGACGTACAGGTTCCCGGCGGCGTCGAGCGCCAGCCCCCAGGGGTGCAGCAGGCCCGTGGTCGGTACGGTCGTCTGGGTGCCGTCGGTCAAGGACACCTTCACGACGCGGTCGTTGAAGCTGTCGGCGACATAGAGGTTCCCCGCCCGGTCCAGGGCGAGTCCCAGGGGGCGCGACAGGCCGTCGGTGGGGACGGTGGACTGACCGCTGCTGTCCGCCGCCATCACGACCACACGGTTGTTGCCGGTGTCCGACACGTAGAGGCGGCCCGCCTCGTCCCCGACCATGCCTGTCGGCCGGAGGAGGCCCTCGAAGGGCACGGTCGTCTGATCGCCGTCTCCCACGGGCAGGGTGACGACCCGGTTGTTGCCGTAGTCGGACACGTACAGGGGCGCGTGCGCGGAGGGGCGGCCCTCTGGCGACGGGGTCGCGTCCGCCGTCGTCGTGGGCAGCGTGCACAGTGCCACGAGACCCACCGCGGCGGCGAGCCGACGGGCCCATCGCCGCGAGACGCGCCCCTTGAGAGGCACCGACGTCACCGTTCCGGACCCTGCCGTCGTACGTGCCATGGCTCCCCATCAGGTCTGAGCGGCCGGCCCGCTGCCGCACCTGTCCCGACCATAGGAAGCGGCACCGACCGATGCGGGAACCACGCCGCCCGTCCGCCCCGAGGCCACCCCAACGCCCCGGACACCGACCTCAGAACGCCGCGGCCGAAGGAGAAGGCGGAGCCTGAGGCGCTCACCGGCCTCCCCGTCACCCACGTCGACGGGGCAAGAGCAGCCTGAGTGGTGGTCCCCGTCCGCCCCTCCCCAGGGCCGCGCCGGTCCAGGTGTGTGCGGCGCCGGAGGCCGCACGCGGGCGCGGGCTCCTCCACCGTGGGGTCAGAGCCGCGCGAAACGCCGTCAGGTCACCCGAAAGGCCTTAACGGCCCATCCCGTAGACCGGCGGGGTCGGGACGGGGCGGGTCCGGGAGCGCTTCGCGGCGGTGCCGCGTGCCGCATCGAAGGCCGCGACCGCGTTCCCGTTCCTGCGCCAGGGTTGGGCACCGCACCACGGCCCGATCAGACGGAACTGCTCCAGGGCGGCCTTGTACAGCATCGACCGGAGCATGTGGTACGCCAGCAGGTGGCGCAGGCCCGGCAGGCGCTCGTCGTCGGGCGCGACCTGTTCGAAGGATGTGGCGACCTGCTTCAGCGTCTTCCTCGTCAGAAGCGTGGCGGACATCGCGACAGCGCTGTGCCGTTCGGTGAGCTCGTTCAGCGCGTGCAGGTAGATCCCGGCGAGGGGGCTGCCCGGCGGTGCCTTGCGGACCGCCTGGCGGGCGAAACGCATCATGCGACGGTCGCTGCCGAACCACTTGGCGCACCAGTACTGGAGGGCCTGCCAGTGCCCCTCGTAGTGGTGGGGCGCGCGGGCGACCCCTCCCAGAGCGGCTTGAAACGCGCCCGCCTGTACTGGGCTCCGCGCGCCGCCGTGATCATGACGACCCAGGGGCCCGGGTTCGCGGGGTCGAGCAGGGCGGCCCGCTCCGCCTCCTGGATCGCGGCCGGGAGCATCGCGCGGAAGCGGTCCATGTCCGAGGACATGACCTCGTGGGCGTAGCCGCTGCCCCGGATCTCCCAGGCACGGTGCACCATGATGCTCGCGTGGAGGGTGGCCGCGTCGCAGTTGCCCGGCTCGGCAGCGCGCCAGGCTTCGAGCCAGGCGTCGTCCTCCCCGGCGACATGCTGCAGGAGCTCCAGCCGGGCCCAGCGCTCGTCCCAGTCCTCCCCCGCCGCACTGACGTACCGCTCGGCGGACTTCCAGTCCCCCTCCCAGGCAGCCTCTGCCACGGCCTGCCTCTCGTCCGCCCGGTGGGCGGGCGGGGGCGGACCCGCGCGTCGCGAGTCGAGCTGCGCACGGGGTGGAAGGCCGTAGGAGGATGCCACGAAGCGGTCGTCTCCGACCCACCCGTCGGCGTTTCGGGGGGTGCTGACGACGCGGTAGAGCACGATGAGGAGCACGCCGAGTACAACGGCGCCGGAGATGGTCACGGCGGGGAATCATCCCCGAATCGATCACTCTCCACAATAGCTCAGGCCAACGATAGGGCGAGGTCAGAAGGCCGAGAACCACCCGACACCGGCTCAGGAGGTTGCCGGCCAGGCGGCCGCGAACCCCTTCCTCCGTTCCCGCGACGGGCGGCGAGGAGCCGGAGACGACGACCTCCTCGCCGTACGAAGTGGCCCGTCGAGGCGGAGGCCCCGCCGGCCGAGGACGCCGTGACCACCGGCTGATCATCAAAGGGTGCGTCGGATCCGTGCACCTGACGTCCTGCGGGGTACGTCCTGCGGGGGTAGGACGGATGACGACCGAGCCGGCCCTCTCGGGCCGGCTCGGCGGATGCTGCGGGGATCGACCTGCGGTCAGTTCGCGTTCACGAGGTCGTGCGCGGGGACGGTGACGGTCCGCCGGCCGGGGGTGCCGCCGAGGACGACCTTGCGCAGGGCGCTGTTGTTGTCGAGGTTGGTCTCCTTCAGCCGCTTGGCCGGGTTGGCGAGGACCTGGATGTAGTAGGTGCCGTTGGGCAGGTCCGTGATGTCGAAGGACTGGCCCGGCAGGTCCTGGGTGTAGGTGTCACCGGAGCCGACGTCCAGCACCTCGCGGACGGAGATGGAGTTCTCCTGACCGCAGGCGGTGGACAGGTCGGTGTTGTTCGGGTGCCAGTTGGCGTTCTTCACCGTGTAGTCGACGGCGTCGGTGTTCGCGAGGCAGAACGCCTCCTTGCCGCTGCGGACCGCTTCCTTCTTGTCGGCCTTCAGCAGCCGGTAGCTGGCGAAGTCGGTGAAGTGCCAGTGCACGTGACCCGGGCGCGGGTCCCACTCCATGGTGCCGGTGGGCGTGTAGCCGACCTGCTTGCCCTGGGCGTCGTAGAAGTACTGGAAGGCGTCCATCTTGGCCTTGCCGGGCGAGCGGAAGCCGTCCACGACGAGCTGGGCCGGGCCGGCGTTCCAGACGTTCGCGCTGAAGGCGAGGTAGTCCTTTCCGGGGACGTCCTGGATGCCGCCGTCACTGATGGTGATGCCGTAGGCCGGCAGGGACCGCAGGTCGGGCTTGGGGACGTTCGGGACGGACGGGGTTCCGGTGGGGCGCGCGGACCGCGGCGTGAGGGCGGGGGCCTTGCGCGAACCGTCGGTCTGCCCGGGGGTGTCACCGGCGGCCCGGAAGCCGGCGCGGCCGGCCTGCTGCACCTTCAGCGCCCACGGCAGGGCCGGGGGCGCGGCCTTCAGCGGACCGTGGCCCACGTTGTACGAGGGGCCCGCGCCGCTGGTCTGCGGTGCGCCGGCCTGAGCGGGGGACGGAGCGTGTCCTGCTCCGTGCCCGGCGTGGGCGGAGGGGGCCTGGTGGGCGGCGCCGTGCCCGGCGTGCTCCCCGGCGGCGGCCGCACGGCCGTTCTCCCAACTGCGCTCCTCCACGGTGAGCTTCACCGAGGCGGGCTTGTCGGCGATGCCGAAGAGGTCCCGGTACTTCTTGGCGACCCTGACCTTGGCCGTGTACGAGCCCGCGGCGAGCTTCACGGGCGTGGTGTAGGAACCGCCGTAGGTGTTGGCGGCCCACCCCTTCTCGACGCCCCATACCGAGCCGAGGGTGAAGGGGTTGGTGGGGCAGCTCTCCGGATACTTCGAGGTGGCGGGCGCGTCGGGCCGGATCCGTCCGCTGGCGTTGTTCGGGCAGAAGCTCTCCGCGCGGGTGGCGACCACCTTGCCGTTCTTGTCGGTGATGGTGATCTCGGCGAAGCCCGGCAGTCCGGAGAAGTCCTTCACGGTGCCCAGGGGCAGCGTCTTCGCCTTGGTCCTGCCGCCCTCGAACACGGCCTGAGTGACCGTCACCGGGTCCTTGTAGGACTTCCGGGTCACCTTCAGCTCCAGCGGCCTGCCCTCGGCGGTGAGGTACGTGCCCAGGTCCAGGTAGACGCCCGGCTCCTCCTTCCACGAGGTGAGCGTGACCGAGCCGGTCGCCGCGACGAGGCTCAGCTTGGGCCCCGTCGCGGCCGTCGCCTGGTCCGGCGCGGCTGCCATGAAACCGGCTGTCACCGCCACGGCGGCGACAGCCGTGGTCCCCACGAGCAGCGGCCGTCGAAGCCGGTTGGTGCGCGTCGTACTCATCGTTCTCTCGTCCTCCGGGTGCTGTGCGGAAGCAGATCGGCCGCGGCCCGGCGGGACGTCTCCGGCCCGGGGCTCACGCGGTGCGGGTCGCTCGGTGCGCCCCGAGCTATGAGAGGAGGACATCGGACATCCGGTTGTCCGGAGAGCCACAACAGCACGATGTTGGCCGGAAGACGCTCCCGCGCCGAACGCCCGGCACGGCTGCCGAAGCGGCACCTCACCATGGGAAAGGGGTCCGGTTTCGGGAGCGCGTCGGGAAGATCCGAGGTGGCCCGAAAGCGCCAGTCACGAGCCGGTGCGCCAGGGCGTCAGGGGCGGGCCCAGGGCATCAGGGGCGGGCGGGGCGCGGCGGCGCGGGGCGAGACGATGCGCGGCGGGGCGGGACCTCGCGCCTCGTACTACGGTCGGATGCCGTCGCAGGCGATCCGCAGATGGCGCGGCCCGCGCAGTACGGCGTTCCGGCGGTACGGGGGCGGGTCGTCGAGCAGGCGGGGGTTCTCCAGTCTCCGGGCCAGCTCCGCCAGGGCGAGTTGGGCCTCGAGTCGGGCGAGCGGTGCGCCGAAGCAGCTGTGGATGCCGCTGCCCAGGCCGAGGTGCTGGATGTCCCGGCGGTCCGGGTCGAAGCGGTCCGGGTCCTCGAACCGCTGCGGGTCGCGGTTGCCGGACGCCAGGACCAGCCAGAGGGTGGAGCCCCTGGGGATGGTGACGCCCCGGACCTCGATGTCGGCGAGGGTGGTGCGCCCCGGGAGCAGTTGCACCGGCGGCTCGAAGCGGAGCAGCTCCTCGACGATGGGCACGGCCAGTCGCGGTTCGGTGCGCAGCCGCTGGAGCACGTCGGGACGGCGCAGCAGGGTCAGCATGCCGTTGGTGATGAGGTTGACCGTGGTCTCGTGCCCCGCGATCAGGAGCAGCGCCGCGGTGCTCAGCAGTTCCATGGTGGCCATCGGGCCGTCCGGGCCCTTCGCCGTGGCCAGTTGGGAGAGCATGTCGTCCCCGGGGTTCTTGCGGCGCTCCTCGATCAGGCCGGCGAGGTACATGCCCAGCTGCATCCGGGCCTCGTGCGCCGCGCCCTTGCCGCGCTCGGCGGGATCGGCGTCCGGGTCGGGGTCCAGGCTGGCGGCGAGGGTGTCCGCCCACGTGTGGAAGCGTGCCTCGTCCTCGCGCGGTACTCCGAGCAGTCTGCAGATCACCGTCACCGGGAACGGGTAGGAGAACTCCTCCACCAGGTCGATCCGGCCCGGGTCGCCGAGGCCGTCGATGAGGCCGGCGACGATGTCGTGGAGCTCCGGACGCATTCCGTCGACCCGGTGGGGGGAGTGCGGCGGGCCGAAGTGCCGGTTCGTCATGCGTCGCATCCGGTCGTGCTCCGGCGGGTCGAGCCGTAGGAAGCTCGGCGGCAGGGCGCTCTCCTCGGGTGACGCCTCCGCCAGCGGGTCAGCGCTGCCGGACGCCTGGTTGCGGGCGTCGGAGCTGATCCGGGGATCGTGCAGCAGGCTGCGGATCTCGTAGTAGGTGCTGATCACGTACGGACCGTCGGCCTCGTGGTGGACCGGTGTCTTCCGCAGCTCCTCGTAGATCGGGTACGGGTCGGCCCGGTTGGCGTAGTCCAGGATCTGGTGGAGCAGGGTTCGCGTCATGGCAGGTCCTTGTGGCCGTGCGGGTCAGTGCGCGGGGGTGAAGGTCAGCCGGCGGTCGGCCGGCGAGTATCCGCTGAGGGTCACGGTGGGACCGTGGCTGGGGACGGAAGGGTCGGGGAAGTCCGCGTCCATCGGCCGTTGTCCGTCCGCGTGCCGGTCGACCGTGGGGAACTGCGGCGGGAACGGCGCGGTCCGCTCGATGAGTTCCTGGTAGAACGGCAGCCACCGGCCGTGGTCGAAGGAGACGGCGGCGATGACGCGCCCCTGGTATCCGTACACGCCGACGAACCGGCGGCTGTCGAGCGAGCCCTGCGCGATCAGGATCTCCGTCGCCATCGACGGCACTCCGACCGACTTGACGTTGACGCCGAACTGGGAGGACCAGAAGGCGGGTACGTCCATGTGCGGCAGTCGGTCGACGCTCTCGCTGAGCATGTTGTGGGCGGCGATCCCGGCCTGGGCCACGGCGTTGCCCCAGTGCTCCAGTGACAGGAACTGGTACCCGAACAGGGGGTGGGGGCAGCGGGCGACGTCGCCCGCGGCGTAGATGTCGTCGGTGACGATGCCGCGGATGTTGAAGGCGCGGCAGCCGGCGTCGCAGGCGATGCCGCGGGGCCCGGCGCCGAGCCCGGAGCCGTGCAGCCATTCGGTGTTGCGGAGGGCGCCGAGCGAGACGACCACCACGTCGGTCTCCACGGTGGAGCCGTCGGACAGATGGGCGGCGCGCACCCGCCCCGACGCGTCGCCCTCCAGAGCGGTGACCATGACCCCGCACCGCAGGTCCACCCCGTGTGCGCGTTGGAGGTCGGCGGCCACCGCGGCGACCACCCCGCCGAGTGCGCCGACCAGGGGCGCGGCGCCTCGTTCGGCGACGGTGACGGGCAGGCCGCGTTCGCGGCAGGCGGAGGCGACCTCCGAGCCGGCGAACCCTCCCCCGATGACGAGGACCCGTTCGGGTCCCTCGTCGAGCCGCCGGGCGAGGGCGGCGCCCTCGTCGCGGGTCCGCAGCACGAAGACGCCGTCGAGTTCCGCCTCCTCCTCACGCGGCCACGGCCGCGCCCGGACTCCGGTGGCGATCAGCAGCCGGTCGTACGGCACCTCGTCGCCGTCGGCCAACCGCACCCTCCTCTCGGCCATGTCCAGGCCGGTGGCGGCAACGCCGAGCCGCCAGGTCGCGTCGACGGACCGGAGCCGGGGCAGCGCGGTGCGGTCGGCGCGCGCCCTGCCCAGCAGCACCCCCTTGGACAGCGGGGGCCGGTCGTACGGTTCGCAGGGCTCGTCGCCGATCATGGTCAGAGACCCCGCGAAGCCCTTGGCTCGCAGGGTCTCGGCTGCCCGCAGGCCCGCCAGCGAGGCGCCGACGACGACGATGCGGCCCTCGCGCTTGAGCTGATCCAGGGCTCCGTCACCGAGCATCGGACACCGCCCGGGCGGGCTCGTCCACGGCATCGACGAGGATGGCCTGCACCGGGCAGGCCGCGGCGGCCTGGGCCAGCTTCTCGCGGTGTGCCTCGTCGGGATCCGGGTCGTAGAGGAGCGCCTCGTCGCCGTGCATGGTGAAGATCTCGGGGGCGAGGAACGCGCACTGCGCGTACCCCTGGCAGCGGTTCAGGTCGACGGCGATGCTCACCACGGGATCCGGTCCTCTCCGATGGCTCGGTCGGGCCCCCGTGTCCACTCTCATCGGCCGGGAGGGCCGCGGCGACGGGGGACGGACCGATCGAGTGAGCGGTGCGGCCCGGGGTTGCTCGCGCTGCTCCCGGACCCACCCGCGCTGGGGACGCCCGGCGTCGACGCGTATCTCCTCGGGCCGGCCCGGTCCGGAGATGTCAGTCCGGCCCCGAGCTTTCCAAGGTCAGGATCAGGAGGGTGACGTCGTCCTGGATCTTGGGGGCGAAGCGGCTCAGGTCGGCCCAGATCTCGTCGGGCAGCTCGTCGAGGCCGACACCGGTCATGTGCGCCAGACGGCCGGCGAAGGGGTAGAAGGCGCCGGAGGCGTCCCGTGTCTCCAGGACACCGTCCGACGCCAGGAGCAGCCGGTCCCCGGGCAGCAGCGACACCGTCGCGGCGGTTCCGGGCATGACGCCCGCGAGGCCCAGTCCCAGGGGTGGACCGGCGTCGAGTTCCAGGGTGGTCACGGCTCCGCCGCGCAGCAGGACCGGCGGCGGGTGGCCGCAGGCCAGGACACGGACCTCCCGCCCGCGCGGCGCGAAGTCGAGAAGGACGGCCGTGGCGAAGAGTTCCGCGTGCTCCGTCCGCGCCGAGTCGACCACGAGCCTGCGGTCGAGGCGCGCCGCGATCGACTCCGCGTCCACGTCGTCCAGCACGGCCTCGCGGAAAGCCCCCAGGACGGAGGCGACCGTCGCGACGGCCGACAGGCCGTGCCCCTGTACGTCGCCGAGGACCGCCCGCACCCCGTGGGGACCGGGCCGGACGTCGAAGAAGTCGCCTCCCACCAGCGTGCCGCGCTCGGCGGCACGGTAGAGGCTCGCGCAGCGCACGGGCCCGACCTGCCCCCGTACGTTGGGGACGATGGCCCGCTGGGCCGTCTCGGCGACGGTACGTTCCAGGTCGAGCTGCTCGTCCCGGCGCCCGCGGACGAACGAGACGAAGACGCTCAGGGCGGCGACGCAGCCGAGGGTGACGAGGTCGGTGTTGCCGGGCCGGTTCAGGTGGAAGACGGGAAGGGTCAGCAGCCCGATCGTCGCGGCGCCGAGGAAGGCCGTGGCCAACGGCCCGTAGGCCAGGACGGCCAGCGGAGGCACCGCGCCGAGCAGGAAGCCGATGTCCAGCGGAGCGGAGTCGGTGAGGGAGGCCACTCCGACCCCGACGAGCAGCAGCACGGGCAGGACCCGCACCCAGCGGGGCGGCGGGGCCCCGCGGAGCCAGCTCTGCCGGTGCGCGCCGGTCGCCGTCTTCCTTGGCTTCACCACACCACCAGGCTCCTATGCCGGAGTGCGGCGCGCACTCCACGGCCGCCACCCGGCCGTTCCGGCGGGGCACACCGGCTGCGGGTGGAATCCGTCCGGAAGGACGCCGAGCGCAGCCCTCCGCGAGCCGCCGCGGCAGGAACAGCGCCGACGTGACCGCCTCGCCCTTCACACGTAGGCCGGGCGGTCGGCTGTTCTCGCCGTCGGGTCAGGCACTGTCGCGCTCCGCGTGTGAGATCCGACGGGTGCCGTTCGGCCGGCTGTACCTTCCGAGGGCAGGACAGCGCCCTGCCCCCGTACTCGACCGTGAGGGCCCCCATCGTGACCGGACGCACCCCCGAGCCAACCGTGAGCCCGAGACGGCCGGAGCCTGTCGGCGAGCCCCGATGGCCGATGGCTGCGGCCGTCGTCGCCGCCATGACGTTGACCATCGTGCTCCCCGACGACCTCCGTCTCGCGCCTCGCTGGTTCATCCCCGCCGTCGAAGGGCTGCTGCTGCTGGCGCTCATCGCCGGCGACCCGGGCCGTATCGACCGGCGCTCGGCCGCCCTGCGGAGCTTGTCGATCGCCCTGGTGGCGGTCCTCGCTCTCAGCGCCGTCTGGTCGACCGTTCAACTGGTCGACGACATCCTCCATGCCGGGAAGGAGACCAGTTCCGCCACCAGCCTGCTGCAGACCGGCGGCACGGTGTGGGCCTGCACCGTCCTCGCCTTCTCCCTGCTGTACTTCGAACTCGACAGCGGTGGGCCTGCCGCCCGCGCTCACCGCATGCCCTCCGTGCCCGCACTCGCCTTCCCCCAGCACCTCGAGCCTCGGCTGAGCAGCGCCGACTGGCGGCCCCGCTTCATCGACTACCTCTACCTCGGGCTCACCAACGCCACCGCCTTCAGCCCCACCGACGTCATGCCACTCGCCCCCTGGGCCAAGATCGCCATGGGGGTTCAGTCGCTCGTCTCCCTGCTCATCCTCGGCCTCGTGGTCGCCCGAGCGGTCAACGTGCTCGCCTGAGGAACCGGTTCAACCGTATGTCCGGCAAGCACATGCGGCGCGGACGCACACCGCCACGAGTGGCGCAGGCCGACGCCCGAGGTGCACGCTGAAGGAGGGGATGTCGACGGCCGCACGCCCGCGCACTGGAGGCGAACGACATGGCCGAGAACATCATGAAAGGTCAACAGAACGACCTCAGTTCGCTCATGGAGCGGGCGTCGAAACGTGATTCCACCGTCCCCTTCGAGGGCTACAGCCGGGACGACGGAAACATCCCGGGAAACATCCTGATCGTCGAGTCCGGCGACTGCGTCTACTCCTTCGCCAAGTCCGACATCATGGACCGCGAGGCCCTCGGCGAGGACCGGATCAGGGTGCATGTGCGGGCGGGGGCCACGGCATTCCGCCTCGGCCGGATGCGCGCCGGTGAACCGCAGGACGCCTTCATGGTCGCCATGGAGAACATCGCACCGCCGACGAGCCCCCGAGTGCCCGGAGAGCCGACACCGGCGAACGGGCCGGCCGGGCTCGCGGACGCCGAGGCGATGGAGCACCTCGCTCCCCCACCCGCCGTGTACGTACCTGGCGCGCCGCGCTACGCGGCAGCGGGCGGAGAGCCGGCGCAGACGGCCCGGCCCCAGGTGCTCGCCCCGGCCCTCTCCACCGTCGGAAGCCACTGGACGAACAAGTGCATCGCCGGCGACGCCTTCGCCAACAACTGTGCCCACTTCCTCTCGGACGCGTTCATCCGGGCCGGGTACACGGAACTCTCCGACTCCAACCCGCACATAGCGGCCCGGTGCTACACCTACGCCCGCAGGCCCATCCGCGCACGGAACATGTGGTCCTGGTTCAAGTCCAAAGCGGTTCGCACGAGCAGCACGCCGACGCCGGACACCGGATGGTGGGCTGTCTTCCAACTCGACGAGAGCGTGTACTGGGGCGGTCACGTGGTGCTCTTCGACTCCGACACCTGCAGCTACTACGGCACCGGATGGCACGGCACGTGGCGTCAGTACATGTACCAGTGGTGAAGGTCGCCCGGCCCCGGGCCGCGCGCTGTCATGCGGTCCTGATCGACATCGGCGGGCGAAGGCGCTCGGTCGGCAGATCCGCAACGCGCGCGTAAATGCGTCGACAGCGCTCCTCGGTACCCGGCAGAGTGGCCGCCCGTGACGAGCAGTGAGCTGTGGACCCGTGCGACCGCCGACCGCTACGACGCCGAGGAGGCCGAGATGTCCTCGGCCGCCGCTCTCGGACCGACTCTCGCGTTCCTCGCCGAGCTCGCCGGAGACGGCCGGGCACTGGAGTTCGCCATCGGGACCGGCCGGGTGGGCGTCCCGCTCCGGGAACGCGGCGTGCCGGTCGTGGGCATCGAACTGTCCGAGCACATGGCAGCGGTGCTGCGGCGCAAGGTCGACGAGGACACGCTCCCGGTCGTCATCGGGGACATGGCCACCACCGCCGTTCCCGGCGAGTTCACCCTGGTCTATCTCGTCTACAACACCATCACGAACCTGCTCACGCAGGACGAGCAGGTCGAGTGCTTCCGCAACGCCGCACGTCATCTGGCGCCCGGCGGCCGATTCGTCATCGAGCTGGGCGTGCCGCCGCTGCGGTTCCTGCCGCCCGGCCAGGTAGCGGTGCCGTTCGACGTCTCCGAGCAGCATCTCGGCTTCGACACCTTCGACCCCGTCGAGCAGATCCTCGTCTCGCACCACCTCACCCGCGACGGCGACGACGGCCGCTACCGCCGCGACGACTCCCGGCACCGCTACGCCTGGCCGGCGGAGCTCGACCTGATGGCACGCATCGCCGGCCTCGAGAGGGAACGTCGCCTCGCGGACTGGGACGGGGCGCCGTTCACCCAGGACTCCGCGAAGCACATCTCCGTGTGGCGCAAGCCGACCTGAGCTCGGCCGCCGGGCCGTCTCCACCCCCGCCACGTACCTCGTCCCTCGTACGCCAGGTACGCCACGTACGCCACCTACGCCGCGCGCACTCCGTGCCTGCCGGGGCCGCCTGTCCCCGAAGCGGTGGTGATCCGTCGTCCGCCCGGGCGTACCCGTGCTTGAGCCCGGGGCCGTCCGGGCAGGCGGAGTGTCCAGAGGGCCTTGCGGGGCGGCGACGGGACGAGGTGGGGCGTGGCACGCGGCACAGGACGGCAGGACCGGGGCGACGGGAAGTTCGCGCGCCTCCGGCGGGACCCTTTCGCCGTCCAGACCGTACGGTCCGCGGCGGCAGCCACGCTCAGCTACGTCGTCGCCCTCCACCTCAGCAGCGAACCGGCCCCCCTCACGGCGCCCCTCACCGCCCTCCTCGTCGTCCAGGTCACGCTCTACTCCACCGTGACCACCAGCCTGCGCCGGGTGAACTCGGTCGTCGTCGGCGTCCTGATCGCCATCGCGTTCAGCGCCGTCGTCGGCCTCTCCTGGTGGAGTCTCGCCCTCGTGATCCTCGCCTCGCTTCTCGTCGGCAGGCTCGTCAGGGTCGAGGAGTTCATCCCCGAGGTCGCCATCAGCGCCATGCTCGTCCTCGGCGTCACCCAGGTGTCGGACACCGCCTGGGACCGCGTCCTGGAGACGCTCATCGGCGCCGTCGTCGGCATGCTCTTCAACCTGCTCCTGGCCCCGCCCGTCTGGGTCGACACCGCGGGCGACTCCATCGAGGACCTCGCCCGGCGGATGCGGCTGCTGCTCCTGGACGTGGCGGACGAGTTCACCGGCGCGCCCCTCGTCGAGCAGGCCGCCACCCGGCTCCACGAGGCCCGCCGCCTCGACAACGACGTCGCCGACGTCGACGGGGCCCTGCGCACCGCAGAGGACAGCCTGCGGCTGAACCCGCGTGTCAAGGAGGGCCTGCTGCACCGGGTGGTGCTGCGCACCGGCCTCGACACCCTGGAGATCTGCGCAGTCGTCCTGCGGGTCCTCGCCCGCACCCTCACCGATCTGGCGAAGCACCGTAACGGGCACCAGCTGCTGCCCGAGGCGGCCGCGCTGGCGATCCGTGAGACCGCCCAGTACACCGCCGACGCGCTCGTCAGCTTCGCCGTCCTGGTCACCGCACAGGGCAGTGAGGACGCCGAAGCCGCGGAGACCCGGCTCGCGGGCGAGCTGCGCGCGGCCAGGGCGTGCAGAGACCACGCCGCCGACCGGCTCCTCGCCCTGGCCCTCGCCAACCCCGGCCGTTGGCAGCTGTACGGGGCACTGCTCACCGAGGTCGACCGGATCCTCGACGAACTCGACCCCGAACACCGCGGCCAACGGCTGATGGAAGAGCTCGACCGACGGGTCCGCGAGAGGACCGACCGCCGACAGCGGCTCGCCCTCCGTCACCGGCGGGGCGCACGCCGCCCCACTCGCGCCGACGGATGACCGCACACCACGTGGGACCCACACCGGTGAGTGTCATGCGGGTGGCTGCCGGACGGGCAGCGCGTGTGCGAGGAGGTACTCGGTCGCTCCGGCGATGGCCTCGGCATACGTGCGGTGGACGGGCTCCGACTCCGTGTCCTGCTGGTCCGCGCCGGTGGCGGTGTACCACCAGGCGTCGGCGTCGGCATCGTGGTGCACCACGGCGGTACCACCCGCGTGGCGGAACGGGATGGACTCGCACGCGGCCTTCCTGACCACTGCGTGGGGCCACTTGAGACGGGCGGACTGACGCTTGATGCCGCCCCAGGCGGCACCGAGCTGGGCGTAGTTCGCTCCGCTGCGGCCGGCGACGGTGGCGGCGCTCTCCGCCAGCCGCTCGACGGACTGCTTGGCTTCGTGCAGCGCGCGCAGCAGCGCCAGCTGCACATCGGGCGATGCCATGAGCACGGGGTCGAGGGGCTTGCCGGCGGCCCGGTAGGCCCGTACGCGGGTCGAGATCCGTTCGACCAGGGCGCGCACGGCCTCGTGGACTCTCTCGTCCATGGTGAACGCGTCGTCCTGACCGGGCTCGCTCCAGGGGGGCTCCACCAGGGCCGAGGCGGCAGTCCAGAAGTTCTCGTCGTTCCTGTCGGGAGTCGGAACCGCACTCACATCACTCATGCGACAAGCGTAACTGTCACATGCGAGTTCCGACAGTTAATTCTGTCGGACGTGGGAGGGCCGCCGAGTGGGACGGTGGGGTCACCGGCCGCCGCGGTGCTCCGCGCCTCGGCCTCGCCGGGCGCGTGGGGGGCGCTGGCTGCGGCGCGCGGCGGAGACGTCGTCCGCGTCGGTCGCCTGCGGGGAGGAGAAAGTGGCCTGAACGGGCGCCGGCGGCGCGGGCTTGGTGGCTGCGGGGACCGGGATTCCGGGCGGCGCGGCGGCGCCCGGCAGGAGTGTGGCGTTGACGATGTGCGGAGCGCAGGCCTGGCAGACCTCGGTCAGGGTCCACACATCACCCACGACCCGGTTGTGGATGAGGACCAGCAGGGTTCGGCCTGTGCACGTTGTTCTGGTGGTGTGGTGGCGACAGTCGGCCGCACCACAGGCGCAGGTGGCGTGGGGGCGTGGGGTGGCGGAGCGTGCGTGGGCCTGGACGTGCTGCTGCGCGAAGCGGCGCAGGGCGTTGACGTCCTTGGAGCGAGGGGGCATTCGGCACGCCGTGGTGCTGCAGGCCACGGTGGCGGAGTGGTCCGGGTGTCCGGTGAGCCGGACGGTCCAGGTTCTGCCCGGCAGGCGTGATCCGGGAAGGCTGTTCAAGTCGTGTGTCCGTTCGATCGTGGGGTGTGACGGTCTGGTTTTACCCTCCCATGGCATGAGGGTCACATCGGTGCCGACGGCAGCGGCGTACGGTGGCCGGATACGGCGGTTCGACAGCGGGAGCGGGGGTTCCCCGCAGGCACCCCGGCCGGCTGCCGGGCGGCGCGTGACGTCAGCGAGGGGTGAGCAGGCAGAACTCGTTGCCTTCCGGATCGGTCAGGACCGTCCAGGAGATCGCGGACTGATCGATACCGGGATCGGTGGCGCCCAAGGCGCGCAGCCGGGCTTCCTCCGCCGCCAGGTCCTCACCGGGGTAGGGGCAGACGTCGAGGTGGACGCGGTTCCACCCGCTCTTGGCATCAGGGGTACGGAGGAACTCCAGGTAAGGGCCGACGCCCTGGGCGGATCGCAGGGACGCGTGGTCGTCGGCGACCTCGTGCAGCGTCCAGTCCATCGCCGCGTCCCAGAACCGGGCCATCCCCCGGGGATCGGCGCAGTCGACCACCACCGCGGCGACCGGCCCGGTGTCCTGGTAGATCGGACGGGGCTCCAGGACGCAGAACTCGTTGCCCTCCGGGTCGGCCATGACCGTCCAGGGGACGTCGCCCTGGCCCACGTCGGCGAGCGTCGCACCGAGATCCTCGAGGCGCTCGACCATCTCCGCCTGATGGGCGGCCGAGGTGGTGGCCAGGTCGAGGTGCACCCGGTTCTTCACCGTCTTGGGTTCCGGGCGGGCGACGATGTCGATGCAGACGGCCACGGGGTCGGGGTAGGCGAAACCCACCGGTTCGAGGTTGGTCACGCCCGGCCCCTCGCTGTCGACACCCCAACCGAGCGCCTCCGCCCAGAACCGGCCGAGCGCGGCATCGTCATGGGCCTTCATGTTGACCTGCACGAGTCTTGTTGCCATGCCCGAGATCCTAGAAGCCGCCGTCGGCTCGGCGGCCGTACGGACGCGGGCATGCGCTCACCCAGGCGCTGACCTGGCCGCCCCCCGTTCGCGCCGCGGAGCGGTGTCGGCAGCGAGCGGGGGTCTCGACGTGGTTCGGGGACGGCTCTCGCGCCTCAGGGACGGGCCAGCTCGTCGACCAGGGCCAGTTCCTCGCTGTCGAAGTCGAGGTTGCGGAGGGCGGCGACGCTGTCCTCCAGCTGTCCTGCGCTGCTCGCTCCCACCAGGGCGGAGGTGACGCGGCCGCCGCGCAGCACCCAGGCGAGGGCGAGCTGGGCCAGAGTCTGGCCACGCGACGCCGCGATGTCGTTGAGCGCGCGCAAGCGGGATACCAGGTCCTCGGTGACGGCGTCACGGTTCAGGAAGGGGCTGTCGCTCGCGGCCCGGGAGTCCTCGGGGATGCCGTTCAGGTAGCGGCCGGTGAGCAGGCCCTGTTCCAGCGGCGAGTAGGCGATGGACCCGATCCGCAGGTCGTCGAGGGCGTCGAGCAGGCCCTCGTCCTCCGGGCGTCGGTCGAGCATCGAGTAGCGGGGCTGGTGGATCGAGAGTGGCGTACCGAGCTCGGCGAGGATGCGGGCGGCCTCGCGGGTCTGTTCGGCGGAGTAGTTGGAGACGCCGACGTACAGTGCCTTGCCCTGCTGGACCGCGGAGTGCAGGGCGCCCATGGTCTCCTCCAGGGGCGTCTCCGGGTCGAAGCGGTGCGAGTAGAAGATGTCGACGTGGTCGAGACCGAGCCGGCGCAGGCTCTGGTCGAGCGACGACAGCAGGTACTTGCGGGAGCCCCACTCGCCGTACGGTCCGGGCCACATCAGGTAGCCGGCCTTCGTGGAGACGACCAGTTCGTCGCGGTAGGGCGCGAAGTCCGTCCGCAGGAAGTCACCGAGGGCTGACTCCGCCGCGCCGGGCGGGGGGCCGTAGTTGTTCGCCAGGTCGAAGTGGGTGATCCCGAGGTCGAAGGCGCGGCGCAGGATGGCGCGCTGGGTCTCCGCCGGGCGGTCGGGGCCGAAGTTGTGCCACAGCCCCAGGGAGAGGGCGGGGAGCTTCAGGCCGCTGCGCCCGGTGCGGCGGTAGGGCATGTCGGCATAGCGATCGGCATGTGCGGTGTACAACGCGGCTCCATGGCTGACGTGGGGCGCCCCCGGTGGGCGGGGACGGCGGGGAGGCGGACGTGCCGCCACCAATCTCCCCTGTCCCCCGGGCATGAATCCAACAGGAGAGTCCGATGGGATTCAGCGCGTAGGCTTCTGAATCATGGAACTGCGGCATCTCCAGCACTTCGTCGCCGTCGCCGAGGACCGGCACTTCACGCGGGCCGCGGAGCGGCTCATGGTCTCCCAGTCCGGCCTCTCCGCGTCGATCCGGGCCCTGGAGCGGGATCTGAGGGCTCCGTTGTTCGTACGGAGCACCCGCCGGGTGACGCTGACGGAGGCCGGGCGGGCACTGCTGGTCGAGGCGGAGCGCGTCCTGGCGCAGGTACGGGCCGCTCACGAGGCGGTGGCGGCCGTGCAGGGCGTCGTACGCGGCACGCTCCGCCTCGGGGCCGAGCAGTGCGTCGCGGGCGTGCACGTGGCGGGGCTCCTGGCGGCGTTCAGGCGGCGGCACCCCGAGGTGGAGATACGGCTACGGCAGGAGGGTGGGCTCGCACTGGCCGAGGACGTCGCCGCAGGCCGCCTCGACCTGGCCTTCGCCTACCGCACCCGGGCGGACTCCGACCAACTGCGCTCGGTGCCCCTGGCAGCCGAACCCATGACGCTTCTGTGCCACCCCGAGCACCCGCTCACCGCGGCTGGGCCGGTCCTCGCGCTTCGAGACCTCGCGGAGGAGGACTTCGTCGACTTCCACCCCGGCTGGGGACCCCGACGGGCCACCGACGCCACCTTCGCCTCCGCCGGCGTGCCGCGCACCGTGACCCTGGAGGTGAACGACGTGCACAGCCTCCTGGACCTGGTGGAGGAGGACCTCGGTGTCGCTGCCGTACCGCGGCATTTCCGGCACAAGCGGGACTCCCTGCACGCCGTCCCTCTCGCCGGCACCGGGGAGGCCGTCTACGAGACGGTGGCCCTGCTGCCACCGCCGCAGGCGACCAGCCCGGCGGCCCGCGCGCTCATGGCCCTTCTGGAGCGGGGAACGGCCCGCTGATCGCCCTGGCCTCACGGCCGGGGTCTCGGGCTGGCCTGACATCCCCGCCGAGCGCCGATCACCACCGGGCGCTGATCCCCGCCCTGGGGCGCGGTCTCAGCCGTTGTCTCCGAGACCACGGTCGGGCAGGCTCATGTCCCCGGTCACGGGAGTGCCGTCGGCGATCCCGTAGCGCAGGAACACGGTCCCCGTAGGGCCGGCCGCCGGCGGCGCGAGGAGTGTGACGTTGGTGGGCACCGCGCCGTCCTCGAACACCTTCTTCCCGACGCCCAGCACCACCGGGTGCAGCCAGAGGTCGATACGGTCGAAGAGCTTCTCGCGCAGCAGGCTCTGCACGAGGTTCAGACTCCCGACGACCTTCACGTCCTCATGCCGGTCACGGATCTCCCGCACGGCGTCGGCGAGGTTCGGCCCGAGCTGCGTGGACCCCGCCCACGAGAGGTCGGGCCTGCCGTGCGACGCCACGTACTTCGGGACGCTGTTGAAGAGCGTGGCGATCTCGCCGTCCTCGCCGCCGCTCTGGTGAGGCCAGTAGGCGGCGAAGATGTCGTACGTCCGCCGGCCGAGCAGGAGGGCGTCCGTGCCATCGTACGCGGCGCCGATCTGCGCTCCGGCGACCTCGTCCAGCAGGGGCGCCTGCCAGCCGCCGAACGGGAATCCCACCGGGTCCTCGTCAGGACCGCCGGGCGCCTGCCCGACGAGGTCGAGGGTCGCGAACAGCTCGATGGTGATGAGGCCCATGGCTTACTCCCGATGCGTGTGTTGTCTCCGTCAAGAGATAGCCCGTGCCGGCCGGCCACTGATCCATCGACGCGGCGGAATCCGGCCCGCCCGGTCGATGGTTGGTCCGTCCGGTCGAAGCGGGCGGTGTCACGGCCGAGGCCCGGCCCGCTCGCGTCGCCACCCCTCGACGACCGTGCTCCGGCCGACCTCCGGGCCGTACGTCCTCCAGGGGGCCTGCCACGGCCGGAGCGGTCGCGGCGGCTCATGTACGGGAGTGCAGTGTGATCCTCGCGGCGACCGGCAGGTGGTCGCTGCCGGTGGCGGGCAACGTACGGATGTGGCCGACGGTCGCCGAACGGGCCATCACCTGGTCGATCCGTGCCAGCGGGAACGCGGCGGGGAAGCTGAAGGCGAAGCCCCGCTCCGCCACGTTCATGCGTGAGGTCAGCGGGGCCAGCCCGCGGTCATCGACCGTGCCGTTGAGGTCGCCCAACAGCACCACCGCGCCGACCTCCTCAGCCGCGACCGCCTTGCCCAGCAGGCCGGCGCTCTCGTCACGCCGAGAAGACGCGAGGCCGCTCGCCCCCACGCGGACCGAGGGCAGGTGGGCGACGTACGCCGCGATCTCCCCCTGCGGCGTGTGGACCACGGCTCTCATCCCGCGACTCCAGGGCCCGGCAACCCCCTGCGGTCTGACATCCAGCAGCCGGACACCGGTCAGCGGATGCTTCGACCACAGCCCGACGGTGCCCCGTACCGCGTGGTACGGGTAGGCCGCGGCGAGGGTCCTCTCGTAGACCGACAGCGCCGGGGGCACCACTTCCTGCAGCGCGATCAGATCGGGCTCCGCGTCGGCCAGGGTGAGGGCCGTCCCCGCAGGGTCGGGGTTCTCGTCGCTGACATTGTGCTGAACCACCACCAGATCGTGCTCGCCGGGCTTCCCACCAGGCAGGAACAGCCCGCCGAAGAGGTACGTCCAGACTGCCGTCGGCAGCAGGAGGGCCACCAGTGCGGTGGCCGAACGGCGCAGCAGCGCCACGCCGAACAGCGCCACGACGGCCAGGCCGAGCCAAGGCAGGAACACTTCCAGCAAACTGCCCAGACGGCCCACGGAGTTGGGCACCGCCCCGTGAAACACCAGCAGTCCGGCCGTCAGCACAGCGCAGGCCGCGCAGACCCGCCCCCGCGCCCGGACCGACCGGCCCCTTGCCGCCCCTCCCCCGCCCGCACCCGCATCCGCACCGGGAACCCACCGCCGGGGCCATCGCCGCACCCTCCATGACACCGCTGCCTTCGGCATCGATGTCACTCCGCTGTCCACCCGCTCCACCCGGCTTCCCCTCCACTCGGCTCCGTCTCCCGAGACGAGCCACCAGGCGAATCGGTTTCGCAGGGCGTGTCCGGCCTACGACTGGTCCGACATGTTCCGAACCTCTTCGGCGATGCCGTCCAGAACGGCTTTCGGATCGGCGGACGGCGCGACGGCTCGGCCGATGTTCCGCTTGATGGTGTTGCTCACCTGCAGCCAGGACGGTTCGTTGACCGGGTAGAGCTCGGCGACGCTCAGGGCGTCCAGGAACTGCTCGTTGCTGGGGTCCGCCGCGTCCTTGGACGCGAGGCTCGCGGTCACCGTCGAGGGCAGCAGGTGATAGCGACCGGCGAACGCGCTGAGGTTCTTGTCCTCGTAGACGAATTCCAGAAAGTTCCCCACCAGTTCACGATTGCCGTCGCGCTTGAAAGCCATCATCCAGTCGGCGACACCAGCCGACGCCATGGGTTGCCCGTCTTTCAGAGTGTCCGACACCGGCATTCTCAGTGTGCCGACCTTCATGCC
The DNA here is from genome assembly GCF_044752725.1 of Streptomyces sp. NPDC088707. Classification (NCBI taxonomy): domain Bacteria; kingdom Bacillati; phylum Actinomycetota; class Actinomycetes; order Kitasatosporales; family Streptomycetaceae; genus Streptomyces; species Streptomyces sp. NPDC088707. Next base: position 268,892 of record NZ_JBIVLV010000001.1, read on the forward strand.
CTTATCCCTTGCCTCATGGAGAAGTGAGGGGTAGCCGTTGAGCATGCCGACCTCACCTCGCAGAAAGGCGGTGAAGGCGTCTTTCCGGTTGAGTTCGGCCGGCGGGACCGGGCCTGTCAAGCCGGGCTCGACGAGGTTCTTCTTGAGCCAACGGAACGTCTGTGTGTTCTGATCGGACGCGATGTCGTATCCACCGGTCTCGCCGGCGTACCCTCCACCGTTGCTCAGTTCCCAGATCAGGGCCTCGGCATGGGCCTCCTCGGGGCCGAGTGGCAGAGCGTACGGGTAGGGCACGCTCTCCTTCTTCAGCGCCTTGGCCGCCTCTTCCAGATCGGACCATGTCTTCGGCGGCTTCGCTCCGGCCTTCTCGAAGAGCTCCTCGTTGTAGAAAAGAAGTCGGCTGCTCGCCACGAAGGGCAAGCCGTAGAGCGTGTTGTCGACCGAACCCGCCTCTACGAGCGGCGGCAGGAAGTTCGATTCCACCCTCACCGGCAGCAACTCGTCCGCGGCGTAGAGCCGGCCTTGCGCCGCGAAGTCGGAGTACGCGCCCATCAGCGCCACGTCCGGGGCATTTCCTTCCTCGACGAGGCGGGTGACCTCGCGGTCGACGTCGGCCCACGGGTAGAGCGTGACCTCAACCTTCCTACCGGGGTGGGCGGCGGCGAATTCGGCGGTCAGTCTGTCCCAGTACACCTTGGAACTGGTCTCCGGGCTGTTGCCGTACTCGGCCGCCACCAGACGCAATGTCGTCCCGTCACCGCCCCCGGACGAGCCGCAGGCGGTGACGAGGGGGCCGAGTAGTCCGAGTGCGGCCGCGGAGGCGGTCGCGCCGGAGAGTCTTGGTCGCACGGATCGTTCCTTTTAATTCATTCGGACAGTGCGTCCGGATTCTCTCCCGGCCCGGGTCTCATGGCGCCCCCTGATCGAAGATTGTGGAAACTTCTCCAACAACACCTTTGAGGCCTGGTGCCTTCTCATAGTCCGAAACGAATCACGACGCGCGTAGACCGCTCCACCATGTCCGTCGGCACTACACAATGGAGTGCCGCCGAGTGGTTGACTCAGGGACGTCCGCGCCCCCTGGATCCGCTGCGCCACAGCGGTGGCAGGCCTCGTTCCGCTCGCGGACCGCGCTGAGGGCCAGGCACGAGGCCTGACCCTCAGCGGCAGGAGTACGGGAACAGCGGTTCACCGGTGGTCACCGGTGGTGGCAGTCCCAGTGACCCTTCACCCAGTGGTGATCCCAGTGGGCGGCGACGTAGACCCACTTGTACTGGCGGTCGTGGCTCCAATAGCCCTTGTGCCAGTCACCGTGCTTGTCGTGATGGCCGGGGTGCCACGTCTTGTGGTGGGTCCACTTCTTCTCCCAGTGGCCCTTCACCCACTTCTTCTCCCAGTGCCCCTTCTTCCACTCGCACCGGTCGTGGTGGTCGTGACCGTCAGCGGCCACCACCGTCGCGACGGATGCGGGCGCGGGTGCCGCGGTTGCCGTGCCGGACATGCCGAGCGCGGCTCCGCCGGCCAGCAGTCCCGCCGCCGCGGCGCTTGCCACCAGACGACGGGCGCGTATGGACGCGGTCATCAGACACACCTCCCTCGATTGATCGACTTCCGTGAGCACGTCGAGTGGCCGTGGAGTTCGAACGGCTGACTCGCTGTGCGGGGTCATCAGGGATTCGGAGCCGGTCCACCGGCAGATGAAGGAGCGCCGGAAAACGTGCACATCCGGGTCGAACGGCCGAAGGCCCGGCACCCACGCCCGTGGAGTCCCCGGGCCGCGGTCCGGGAGGCCGCCGGCCGTGGACCCGTCATCCGCGCCGTCGACGGCTACGAATCCCTCACACAGGAAATCCCCGTCCCCAGGGAGCGGTCATGACCATCACCGCATCACCCTCAGCGTCCAGCACGACGCGCCTTGTCGTGGCCCTTCCCTGGGGTCTGCGGAGTCCGGCCGTGGCCCGTCGCGTCGCGGCACGATGGCTGGAAACGGCCGAATGCGCCCGAACGGCTGACGCCGTCCTGGTCGTGTCCGAGCTTGTCACCAACGCCGTCCGCCACACCCGCGGCCCGTGTCTCCTGACGCTCACCGAGGACGGCGAGTCCTTGGACATCGCTGTCACCGACCACAGCGAGGAGATGCCCGAGGTCCACCGGCCCCTCGGCGGCGACCAGCGAGGCGGCTTCGGCCTGGAGATCATGCGCCACCTCGGCGACTCCGTCAGGGTGGTCCCCCGCCTCGGCGGAAAGACCGTGCATGTCGCACTGCGGGTCCACACCCCGGCACACGACCGCCGGAGGCCGCCGTGAGGGGCCCCCGGCCCCGTGCCGGACTCACCCGGCTGGCGCGGCCACGCGGCACGACCCCGCCTCAGGCGGCAGAGTCGGACACGTCGGGCCGCTCCCAGCAGGGCGACCCGGCGGCACACGCCCGGGCGACCGACCACCAGAGGCACGATGGGGGAAGACCCTTGCCCCACGCACGCGAACCGAACGCCGAACTCGACACGCTCCTGCTCCGGGCGGCGAACGGTGACCGGGACGCGTTCGCCGGCGTCTACGACGCGCTGGCCCGGCCGGTGATGGGGCTGGCCTGCCGGATCCTGCGGGACGCCGGTCAGGCCGAGGAGGTGACGCAGGACGTCATGATCGAGGTGTGGCGGACAGCGGACCGGTTCCGGCCCGACCTCGGAACCGCCAAGGCGTGGGTGCTCACCCTCGCCCACCGGCGCGCCGTGGACCGGGTGCGTTCCGTCCAGGCGAGCAAGGACCGCGAGGTGCGTGCCGGGATGCTGTCGCCGGACCGGGACTTCGACCAGGTCGCCGAGACCGTCGAAGGCCTCGATGAGCGGCGCCGTGTCCACCGCTGCCTGGCGGCCCTGGCCCGTCTCCAGCGAGTGCCGCTGGTGCTCGCCTACTACCAGGGGATGACCTGCCTGGAGGTGGCACGCTCGTTGTCCACCCCCGAGGGAACGGTGAAGTCCCGCATGCGGAAAGGCCTCGATCAGCTGCGTGCCTGTCTGGAGGCCGGATCATGACAACGTCAGAGGATCCGCACCTCAGTGCCGCGGCGTACGTTCTGCACGCTCTGTCGCCGGCGGAGGAAGCCGCCTTCGAGAATCATCTCGCCGGCTGCGAGGTCTGCCGCCGGGACGTCAGCGTGTTCGAGAGGACCGCTGCCCGGCTCGCCTCCGTCGAGACGGCTCCGGTACCCGAGGGTCTGCGTGTCCGTGTCATGGAGCAGGTCTCCCGTACTCCGCAGGACCGTCGGCAGCGCACCACCGGTCCCCGTGGCGGACTCCGCCGGAACGGGTTGCGTCTCGCGCTCGCCGCGAGCATCGTGGCGGCCGCCGCGCTCGGTGCTGTCGCCGTCCGGGAGCACGAGGAGGCCGACGAGGCACGCGCCCAGGCGGCTCAGGCCCTGGAGCAGGCCCGCACCGCGGGCGGAGCCTTCGCGGACGTCCTCACCGCCCCCGACGCCACCGTGCACACCGGTGAGCTCTCCGACGGAGCCGATGCGGCCGTCGTCGTCTCCCGCGCGCAGGCCAAGGCCGCCTTCACCGCCCGCGGCCTCCCGGCGCTGCCGAGCGGCACGGTGTACGAACTCTGGTACGCCGGTGAGGCCGGCGACCTGCGCCCGGCGGGCCTCCTGGACGACACCGGCGACCGAGCCACGCGCGTCCTCGACGGCCCTCTGGGCAACGCGGTCGCCGTCGGCATCACCGTCGAACCCGCGGGCGGCTCCGACCAACCGACGACGGAGCCCCTCGGCATCATCCCCATCGGTGCCAACGCCTAGAAGCGCAAGGGTGCGGGGCGGCGAGGGCGAGGCCGGGGCCCCCACGGAACGGCACCCGGCACGTACCGGCGGAAGAGCTAGACCGACCTGAAGAGGAGCTTGTTCCTGCCGGCGAAGAGGGGGTCGGCCCGCGTGAGTTCGGCCTGGACGCTCGCGCCGAGATCCAGTTCGGCTCCGGACGTGATCCTGCCCATCACGGCGGGCTCCGCCAGGTGCACCGTGCCCTCCTTCGGTCTGCCGTCCTCGGCGTCGGTGTTGATGACCACGCCCCCGAAGACCTCCCCCACCCTGTTCTTCAGCACGGCGGCCTCCACGAGGTCCACCGCGCGCCGGTCCGCCACCTTCCCCTTCCCCCGAGCCATGTCGCAGGGCAGGCAGTTCAGGGCGTCGAGCACCCAGTTCGGCGGTGCCTGGCCGGCGCACGCGGCCACACAGAGTTCGCCGGTGTACCGGTCGATCAGGCGCCGCAACGGGGCCGTGCAGTAGGTGTACGGGGCCGCGATCGCCGCGTGGGCCGTGTGCTTCGGAATGTGGTGGTCGCGGAACACGGTGTACTCCGCTTTGAGCAGCATGGCGATGGCCTCGCTGAGGAAGGCCATGTGCCTGTGGTCCGCCGGGTCGAGGGAGTTGACCAGCGCGGCGTACGGGACTCCGGGCTTCCAGTCGATGTCCAGGCACTTCGCGATGGCGTGGACGCGCTGGACCACCTGCGGGTCGGTCTGCTCCTTCTGGGTCCGGAGAATCCCGGTACCGCTGTCCAGCATGATCCGGGCCGCGGCCATGCCGGTCATGAGGGAGATCTGCTCGTTCCAGCCCTCCACGGGCAGTGCCGCCACGTAGTTCACCTGGAACGATCCGTCCTTCAGGGTGACCTCCTGGTCCGGCAGGTTCACCGCGACCCCGCCGCGCGCGGCCTCGACGGCTTCCCGCAGCGTGCCGATCTCGCGCAGCAGGGCGACGGACTCCTCGGCGGTGCCCGCTTCGATGTCCTGTTGGACCCCCTGGTAGTTGAGCTTGGCCCTGCTGCGGACCTTGGCCCGGCTCACGGTCGAGTCGATCACGTTGCCGTCGGCGTCGAGGTCGTGTCGCCACAGCAGGGCGGGGACGATCTGGTCCGGAAGCAGACTGGCCGGTCCCTCGGAGATCGAGGGCGGGTGCAGGGGCACCTTGAGGTCGGGGAGGTACAGGGTCTCGATCCGGTCGTGCGCCTCGGCGTCCAGTGGGCTGCCCGCCTTGACGAAGGCGGCCACGTCGGCGATGGCGTAGTGCACGCGGTACCCGCCGCCGGGCCGCCGTTCCAGGAACATGGCCTGGTCGAGGTCCTTCGAGGTCGGCGGGTCGATCGTGAACAGCGGCAGGTGGGTGGCGTCCTTGTCGGGCAGCCGGACCTCGGCTTTGGCGGCCTCCGCCGCCTGGAGCACATGGACGGGAAACTCCGTAGGAGCCTTGAGCTCCGCCCGGAGCTGCTGCAGTGCCTTGAGCAGGGCGTCCTGGGCCTCGCGGGACATGTGCATCTGGCGGCGTCGCATGCAGTCGAGCGTAGGGCGACGGCCTCGGGGCGGCGCAGTGAGCGGGTCCAGGTGGGGGAAGGGAGCAGCGCGTTCCCTTACGCTCAGTGACGGTCGAGGGGGTGGGGTGCCGTACCGGATCGTGCACGGCGCGCATGCCGCGGTGCTCTCTTCCTCCCCCGCCTCCCGCCTCCCTCGTCTCGTTCATCTCCCCCGCGGGCGGGGGAGATGAACGAGACGACTGAACGGCCCTTCGAACCGACCCGTCCGCCCCTGGCGCTTCGCCCCGGCTGATGGGCTGACGGATCACTCACTGTGACGACCTTCGGGCGATCAGCTGCACGCGCACCGCCCGCTTGAGGGCCAACCTCCGCCGCACCGGGGCCAGTAGGGCAGGGAGCAGAACCGAGGGAAGGTCAGGAAGCGCTTGCCCCCCGGCACTTCCTGCGGGACCAGCAAGTTCGGACCTCCTTGGACGCAGCGCCGGAAGATTATGCTCAATGTTGGATGCCGATCCGATCACGCGAGTTCCGAACTGATCAACAACACATCTATAGTGCCGTCGTTGCGACTCCCTTCCCCGCGTGCCCGCTCCCGAGAGTCTGGTTGATGTCGGCGTCACCCTCCCCCTTCCGTCCTGCCCTGACCGCCTCGCTGCTGACCGCCGCCGCAGGCGGTGCGCTCGCCGTGGCATCCGTCGCCGCGGCGCCGGGCGGAGTCCGCGCCCCGCTCGGCTGGTTCGCCGTCTGCGGCGTCCTGCTGCTCTCCGCCTCCGCCTTCGCCGTGACCTGGTACGGGCGGACCTCGCGCCTCCTCGCCCGGCGGGCCGAGACCCTCGCCGCCGAAGTCGCCTCCAAGGACGCGTACGTCAGCGCTTTCACGGCCACCGCCGAGCGCGAGAAGGCCACCGCCGAGGACCGCCACGTGACGGAGACCGCCGCCGCCAGGGCGGCCCACGCGGCCCAGGCCGAGGAGATCGCCCGGTCCCACGCGGCCGAGATCGCCGTACTGGTCAGGGAGCACGCCGCCGAGACGGCGCGGCTCGAAACCCGGCTGCGCCGCGCCGAGTCCGGCCGGTCCGCCGCCATGGCCGCCGCGGCCAACGCCGCCGGCCGCATGCAGGCCCTCGCGACGAGCATGCTCGCCGACCTCCGGGAGATGGAGCACCGGCACGCCGACGAGGACGTCCTGACCGACCTGCTCCACCTCGACCACCGCACCGCGCAGGCGGGCCGGCTCGCCGACTCCGTCGCCGTGCTCAGCGGGGCCAGGTCCGGCCGGCGCTGGGCCCGCCCCATCGTCATGGAGTCGATACTCCGCGGCGCCATGGGCCGGATCAGCGGCTACCAGCGGGTGCGGCTGCACTCCAGCAGCGACGCGGCCGTCGCCGGGCACGCCGCCGAGGGCGTCATGCACGCCCTGGCCGAACTCATGGACAACGCGGCGAACTTCTCGCCGCCCACCGCCGAGGTGCACGTCTACGTCGAGGAGGTCCCGGCCGGCGTCATCATCGCCGTCGAGGACAGCGGCCTCGTGATGAGCGACGTGCAGCAGCGCCGCGCGGAGGCCGCCGTCGGCTCCGCACCGCAGGACCTGGCCGGCCTCTCCGGCACGCGCCTCGGCCTCGCGGTCGTCGGCCGGCTGGCGCGCAAGCACGGCCTCACCGTGTCGTTCCGGCCCTCCGCCCGCGGCGGCACCGGCGCCCTGCTGATGCTGCCTCAGGAGCTGATCAGCCACGCGCCCGCGGAGCCGACGGCCGCGCCCGCCGCCACGCTGCCGCCGGTCGCCGGCCGGGGTCTTTCCGCACCCGCCACGACCGACACTCCGGCCGCGGCCCCCGAGCCCGAGACCGTCCACGACAGCCCGGCGGAGAGCACCGGCGAGCACCCGCGGTTCGGCGAGAGCGGCCTGCCCCAGCGCCGCCGCGGCCGGGCCATGGCCGCCGCGCACCCGGAGGGGCCGCAGGCCGCCGAGAAGACGCCCGCCGAAGGACCGCGCACCGGCGCGGCCGCCGGCGCGGCGAACCGGTTCGGCACGTTCCGTCGCGCGGTCCGCGGCACCACCGCACGGCCGGACGGCGAGCCCGAGAACAGCCCCGTGCCGGAGACCGCGTCCGGCGTCCCCCACCCGACCGCCGGCGACGACCGTCCCGGCTCCCCCGGCGCTTCCGCCGACGACCGTCCCGGCTCTCCCTCCGTACCCACCGATCCGGCCGGCCCGGTGCCCGCTCCGCGGACGCCGTCGCCGACCTCGAACCCCCCGTACCCGGAAGGCACCTCGTAATGACCGGCTCCACCACCGACGAGAAGCTCAGCTGGCTCCTCGAGGGCCTGCTGGAACGCACCCCGGGCACCCGGCACGCCCTGGTGCTCTCCCGTGACGGCCTCAAGCTCTGCCGCACCCCCGAGCTCTCCGTCGACCAGGCCGACCAGCTCGCCGCGATCGCCGCCGGCATCCAGAGCCTGTCGCACGGTGCCTCCGTGGAGTTCGGCGACGGCACCGGCGGGGTGCGCTCCGCGATCGCCGAGTTCTACGGCGGCATCCTCTTCATCGTGGAGGCCGGCGAGGGCGCCCACCTCGCGGTCGTCGCCGACGAGGACGCCGACGCCGGCCTCGTGGGCCACAACATGTCCGAGCTGGTCGAGCAGTTGAGCGAGCACCTGGTCGCGAGGCCCCGGGGATGAGCCGCGGCAGGCCGGGCCGGGACGACTCCCCCGACCGGCTCTACACCCTGACAGGCGGCCGCAGCCGCGCGGGGTCGGACGCCTTCGACCTGGTGACCCTGGTGGTCGCCGAGAGCGACCCGGTCCCCGGTATGCAGTCCGAGCACACCGCGATCCTGCGCATGTGCCGGTACCCCACCGCGGTTGTGGAGGTCGCGGCCGGGCTCGGGCTACCGGTGTCGATCACCCGGATCCTCCTGGCCGACCTGCACGACACCGGCCGGATCAGCGCCCGGCATCCCCGTGCGTCGTACCGCCTTCCCGATCACGACATCCTGGAGCAGGTGCTCGTTGGACTCCGTAACCTCTGAACAGCGCCAGACCCTGCACAGCACCGCCGACAACGGACTCAAGATCGTCGTCGTCGGCGGATTCGGAGTCGGCAAGACCACCCTCGTCCGCTCGGTCAGCGAGATCCGTCCGCTGAACACCGAGGAGACGATGACGCAGGCGGGCGAGGGCGTCGACGACACCGCCGGGGTCGCCGCCAAGTCGGCCACCACGGTGGCCTTCGACTTCGGCCGGATCTCGCTCGACAGCCACAACGTCCTGTACCTGTTCGGGGCGCCCGGGCAGGAGCGGTTCTGGTTCCTGTGGGACCGGCTGTTCTCCGGGACGCTCGGCGCGGTGGTGCTCGTCGACACCCGCCGGCTCGCCGACTCCTGGTACGCCATCGACCGTCTGGAGCACCACGGGACGCCGTTCGTCGTCGCGTGCAACGACTTCGGCGGTCCCGCCCACACCCCCGCCCAGATCCGCGGGGCCCTCGACCTCGCCGACGAGGTTCCACTGGTCTTCTGCGACGCCCGGTCGCGCGAGTCCAGCAAGCAGGTCCTCATCTCGCTCGTCGAGCACCTGCGGACCGTCGTCGCCCCGGCCACGCCGCCGGTCCCGCAGCCGATCCCGGAGCCCACCCCGTGACCCTCCCCGAGCACCCGCCCGTCCCCCTGAGCGGGCCGCGCTTCCAGACCGACCCGACCGAGCTGTACCGGCAGATCCGGCGCGAGCACGGGGCCGTCGCCCCCGTCGTGCTGGACGGCGGCATACCGGCCTGGCTGGTCCTCGGCTACCGCGAGCTCCACCAGGTCACCAGCGACCCGGTCCTCTTCTCCCGCGACTCCGACCTGTGGAACCAGTGGGACGCCATCCCGGCGGACTGGCCGCTGCTGCCGATGATCGGCCGCAAGCAGCCGTCCATCCTCTACACCGTCGGCGAGCGGCACCGCGAGCGCGCGAACGTCATCTCCTCGGCCCTTGAGGGCATCGACCCGTTCGTGCTGAAGGAGCGGGCCGAGCGCTTCGCCGACGAGCTGATCGACGCGCTGTGCGGCAAGGGGGCCTGCGACATCATCGCCGAGTACGCGATGCTGTTGCCGGTACGCGTCCTCGCCAGCGTCTACGGCTTCTCCGAGGAGCAGGGGCCGGGCCTCGTCACCGCCCTCAACGACATGATCAACGGCCAGGAGGGCGCGCTCGAGGGCCAGCGCCACCTGGCGGAGTCCATGTTCGCACTGCTCGCCGCGAAGGCGGCGGAGCCGAGCGACGACGTGGCCTCCCGGATGCTGGGCAACACCGCCGGGTTCACGGTCGAGGAGATCGCCCAGGACCTCATGGTGATGCTGGCCGCCGGCCACCAGCCCACCGCCGACTGGATCGGCAACTCGCTGCGGCTGATGCTCACCGACGACCGGTTCGCCGCCTCGTTGTCCGGCGGCCGGCACAGCGTCGGCGAGGCGATGAACGAGGTCCTGTGGGAGGACACCCCCACCCAGAACGTCGCCGGCCGCTGGGCCTCCCGGGACACCCACCTCGGCGGGCGCCGGATCGGCCGCGGCGACCTGCTGCTCCTCGGACTGGCCGCCGCCAACTCCGATCCGCACGTGCGCGCCGACGCGGGCCGGCTCACCGGCGGCAACAACGCCTACCTCTCCTTCGGCCACGGCGAGCACCGCTGCCCGTTCCCCGCGCAGGAGGTCGCCGAGACCATCGCCCGTACAGGCATCGAGGTGCTGCTCGACCGGCTGCCGGACGTCGATCTCGCGGTGCCCGCGGCCGAGCTCGCCCGTCGGCCCTCGCCCTGGCTGCGCGGTCTCTCCGCGCTCCCTGTGACCTACACCCCGACCCCCGCCCTTGGAGCCCTCGGATGACCTGCCCGCACGCCCACGCCGCGTCCGCCACCGACGCCATCGCCCTGGACCCGTTCGTCGCCGACCTCGACGGCGAGAGCGCCCGGCTGCGGGCCGCGGGCCCGCTGGCCCGTGTCGTCCTGCCCGGTGGGGTGGCCTGCTGGGCCGTCACCCGCCACGCGGAGGCGCGGCGGCTGCTCACCGACGCCCGCCTGGTCAAGGACATCGGCGTCTGGGGTGCCTGGCAGCGCGGGGAGATACCCATGGACTGGCCGCTGATCGGCCTCGCGAACCCCGGCAAGTCGATGCTGACGGTCGACGGCGACGAGCACCGGCGGCTGCGTACGCTGGTCGCGCAGGCGCTGACCGCGCGCCGGGTGGAGCGGCTGCGGGAGGGCATCGAGGCCCTGACGACGGACATGCTGGACCGGCTGGCGGAGCGTCCGGCGGGTGAGACCGTCGACCTGAAGGCGGAGTTCGCCTACCCGCTGCCGATGAACGTGGTCAGCGACCTCATGGGCGTCGACGCGGTGGACCACCCGCGGATGAAGGCCCTGTTCGAGAAGTTCTTCTCGACGCAGACGCCGCCCGAGGAGGTGCCGCAGATGATGGCGGACCTGGGCACGCTGTTCGCGGGGATCGTGGCGGCCAAGGTCGAGAAGCCCGGTGACGACCTGACGAGCGCGCTGATCGAGGCGTCGGAGGACGGCGACCGGCTCACCACGGAGGAGATCACCAACACCCTCCAGCTGATGGTGGCGGCCGGGCACGAGACGACGATCAGCCTCATCGTGAACGCCGTCGTGGCCCTGGAGACCCACCCCGAGCAGCGTGCCCTGGTCCTCTCCGGAGAGGTGCCGTGGGCGAACGTGATCGAGGAGACGCTGCGCTGGTCGACACCGACCTCGCACGTGCTGATCCGCTTCGCCACCGAGGACATCGAGGTGGGCGACCGTGTCCTGCCCAAGGGCGATGCCCTGATCGTCTCGTTCGGCGCGATCGGTCGGGACGAGGAGCAGCACGGCCCGACGGCGGGCTCGTTCGACGTGACCCGTACGCCGAACCGCCACATCTCCTTCGGTCACGGCCCGCACGTCTGCCCGGGTGCCGCCCTCTCCCGCCTGGAGGCGTCGGTCGCCCTGCCCGCCCTGTACGCGCGCTTCCCGGGGCTGCGTCTCGCCGTCGCGCCCGAGGAGCTGCGCAACAAGCCGGTGGTCACGCAGAACGACCTGTTCGACCTCCCGGTCGTGCTGGCCTGACGGCCTGACAGCCGCGCGGAGGGGAGGGAACCCGGCAGCCGGGTTCCCTCCCCGGACGGAGAACGCCCTGGTGCTTCGCGCCAGGGCGTTCTCTCGTCTGCGGCTCCCGAGCCGGCGAGGGGGCCTCTCCTCCCACCCCGGATCGCCACGGGTGTCTCTCCCCCTCGACAACGACGCACAAACGTTGCGTCTTGAGCTGCCGCCGTCCTTCGCCGGAGCCTGAGCAGGCACATGGACGGCACACGGACGGCACGCGGACACGACATCCGCACCCGTCCGAACGGGCCATGGCACCGAACCACCCATGGGAACGCTCCGCACAACCCGTGTGCAGGGGCACCGTGACGCGAGGGGGAACGAATGAACCGGCGAACCGTCGCGGTCGTCGGGGCCGGCGTGGCCGGCCTGACAGCCGCTCACGTGCTGTCGCGGACCTACGACGTGGTGCTCTACGAGGCCGACGCCCGGCTCGGCGGGCACGCCCACACCCACGAGCTGCCGACCCGGGAAGGCGGGACCGTGCGCGTGGACACCGGCTTCATCGTGCACAACGAACGCACCTACCCGCAGCTGCTCCGGCTCTTCCGCGAGCTCGGCGTCGCCACCCAGGACGCCGAGATGAGCATGTCCGTCCGCTGCGACGGCTGCGGCCTCGCCTACGCCGGCGCCCGTGGCGCCCGCGGCCTGCTCGGCGGCGGCAACCTGCGCCGCGGCCGCCATCTGAGGATGCTCGCCGACGTACCGCGCTTCCACCGGGCGGCGCGGCGCCTGCTCGCCACCGCGGACGACCGTCAGACCTTCGGCGCGTTCCTGGCACGCGGCAGGTTCTCGCCGTACTTCGTCGGCCATTTCGCCGTCCCGCTCGTCTCCGCCGTGTGGTCCTGCGCCCCCGACACCGCGCTCCTGTACCCGGCGGCCTACCTCTTCCGGTTCCTCGACCACCACGGGCTCCTCTCCACCACCGGCTCACCGCAGTGGCGGACCGTCACGGGAGGGTCCGGCGTGTACGTCGAGAAGGTGGCCAAGCAGCTTGCCGCCGTCCGCACCGCCACCCCGGTCCGTGCGATCGAACGTGGCACGGACCAGGTCCGCGTCACCACCGAGGACGGCGAGACCGAGACCCACGCGGCCGTCGTCGTCGCCGTCCACCCCGACCAGGCCCTGCGGCTGCTCAGCGATGCCACCCCCGACGAGCGCCGGGTCCTCGGGGCGTTCACGTACTCCCGCAACCCCACCGTGCTGCACCGGGACACCAGCGTGCTGCCGGCCGGACCGCATGCGCGGGCCTCGTGGAACTACTGGCTCCCCTCCTGCGACGCGCGGCCGGAAGCAGTCAAGGTCAGCTACGACATGAACCGTCTCCAGCGCCTCCCGGTGGACGAGCCGCACCTCGTGACCCTCAACGCGGACGGCCGCGTCGACGAGAGCACCGTGCTCGCCCGCATGGTGTACGAGCACCCCGTCTACACGCCCCGCTCGGTCGCCGCCCAGCGCGAACTGCCCGGCCTCACCACGTCCGTGACCGCATTCGCCGGCGCGTACCACGGCTGGGGGTTCCACGAGGACGGCTGCCGCTCGGGAGTCGAGGCGGCCCGCGCTCTGGGGGTGACCTGGTGACCACCACCCGCGACACACCCGCCACAGCGGCCGCACCCACGTCACCTGTGGTGCCGGCGCTCTATCCCTGCGAGGTCGCCCACGCGCGCGTCCAGCCCGTGCGCCACAGCCTGCGGCATCGTACGTACCTGTGGCTGGTCGATCTCGACGCCCTGCCCCGGCTGCCCCGCCCCCTGCGCCTGCTCGCCCGCTTCGACGCCCGCGACCACTTCGGCGGCCGGGCCCCCACCCTGCGGGCGGGCCTCGACGCCTACCTCGCGTCCCAGGGCGTACGGAACGCCGACGGCCGGGTGCTGATGCTCGCCCACGCGCGCGTGCTCGGGCATGTCTTCAACCCGCTCACCCTGTACTGGTGCCACGACCGGACCGGCGGCCTCGTCTGCGTCGTCGCCGAGGTCCACAACACGTACGGCGGTCGGCACTGCTACCTCCTGCGGCCCGACGGCGCCGGACGCGCCGACGTCGCCAAGGACTTCTACGTCTCCCCGTTCTTCGACGTCGAGGGCTCCTACCGGATGCGCCTGCCGCTGCCCGGCGAGCGTCTCGACCTCACCGTCCAGCTGCGGCACGGCGACGGGAGCCGGCCGCTGACCGCCACCGTCCGCGGCAGCCGCCGCCCGGCCGACACGCGCGGGCTGCTCACCGCGGCGCTGCGCCACCCGTGGTCCACCGCCGCCGTCAGCGCCGGCATCCGGTGGCATGGAATCCGCCTGTATCTCAAGGGACTTCCCGTCCGTCCCCGTCCCGTACCGCCCACCCGAGAAGGCATGCTGTGACCGTCTCCGTCCCGCCGGCCGCCCCCAGCGCCACGGCCCTCGGCCACCCGTCCGTCGACCCGGAGCGCTGGCCCGACGTCGCGCGCCTCCCGCGCGCCTCGGCCCTGCGCACGGCCATCGCCAGGCGGATCCTCGCCCGCGCCTTCGCACGGCTGCCGCTGCGAACGCATCACCACGGTGGCCCGTCCGGCGCCGTACCCCGCCCCGCGACCGGCGAGGCCGGCACCGGAGGGACAGGCACCGAAGGCGCCGGCACCGAAAGGGTCGGCCCGCCCACCCTGACGCTGCACGACCCGGCTGCCTTCCACCGGCGGATCGGCGCCGACGGACTGATCGGCTTCGGCGAGTCGTACATGGCCGGCGAGTGGGACAGCGACGACCTCGTGGGCCTCCTCACCGTGCTCGCCACCCACGTGGACGACCTCGTACCGGCACCGCTGCGCAGGCTCCGGGGCGCCTGGGTCCGCCGCCGCCCGGCCCACGACCGCAACACCCTCGAAGGCGCACGCGACAACATCCACCGGCACTACGACCTGTCGAACGACCTGTTCGCCCTGTTCCTCGACCCGGGCATGACCTACTCATCAGCCGTGTTCGACGCCCTCCCCGCCACGCCGGGCGCGTTCACGGCGGCGCAGCACCGCAAGATCGACCGCCTGCTCGACCTGGCCGGCGTCGGCCGGGGGACCCGGCTCCTGGAGATCGGCACCGGCTGGGGCGAACTCGCGATACGCGCCGCTTCCCGAGGCGCCGACGTCCTGACCGTCACGCTCTCCGAGGAACAGCGCGCGCTCGCCCTGCGCCGGATCGCCGAGGCAGGCCTGTCGCACCGGGTGCGCGTCGAACTGCGCGACTACCGGCAGGTCGACGGCCGGTACGACGCCGTCGTCAGCGTCGAGATGATCGAAGCCGTCGGCGCCGAGTACTGGCCCACGTACTTCGCCGCCCTGCGCCGCCTCCTCGCGCCCGGCGGGGCCGTCGCCCTCCAGACCATCACGATGCCGCACGAGCGGATGCTCCACACCGCCCGTACCCACACCTGGATCAGCAAGTACGTGTTCCCCGGCGGCCTCATCCCCTCGCCGGACGCCCTCGTACGCGAGAGCGCCGGGGCCGGCCTGAGCATCACCCACGACACCGGGTACGGGGAGCATTACGCCGAGACACTCCGACTCTGGCGGGAGACGTTCGTCCAGGAGTCGGCGGCAGTCGGCGCACTCGGCTTCGACCGGGTCTTCCAGCGCATGTGGGAGCTGTACCTGGCCTATTCGGAGGCGGGCTTCCGCGCGCACTACCTGGACGTCCGTCAGCTCCGCCTGGTCGCCACAGACACCACAGACACCACAGACACCACTGGATCGCGCCGATGAACGCATCCGCACTGGGGATCAACCTGGCCGTGTCGGCCGGAGCGGCGCTCGCCGTCATGCTGGTGACCTTCGCGATCGGCACGGTGAAGGGCGTCCACCGGATCGTCGACATCGCCTGGGGGCTCGCGTTCGCCGCCGTCGCCGTCGTCACCTGGGCGCTCTCCGCCGGGTACGGGGACGACGGCCGGAGGCTCGCCGTGACCCTCGCGACCTGTCTGTGGGGGTTGCGACTCGCCGTCCACATCGCCCGCCGAGGCCGCGGCCACGGCGAGGACCCCCGCTACGCGAAGATGCTCGCCCGGGCCCCCGGCCACCCGGCGCTCTACGCGCTGCGCACCGTCTACCTCCTCCAGGGCGCCCTCGTCTGGCTCGTCTCCCTGCCCGTCCAGGTGGCGGCCTACCTCCCCGACGGGCCGGACCCGCTGCTCGTGCTCGGGCTCGTCCTCTGGGCGGCGGGCCTCACCTTCGAGGCGGTCGGGGACCACCAGCTCGCCCGCTTCAAGTCCGATCCGGCGAACCGCGGCCGGATCATGGACCGGGGACTCTGGAGCTGGACCCGGCACCCCAACTACTTCGGTGACTTCCTGGTGTGGTGGGGGCTCTATCTGACCGCCTGCGCGAACTGGCCGACCGCTCTCCTCGTCCTGGTGTCACCCCTGGTGATGAGTGGCCTGTTGATCTGGGGAAGCGGCAAACGGCTCCTGGAGGCCCACATGGCACACCGTCCCGGATACGCGGCCTACGCCGCCCGTACGAGCGGCTTCCTGCCCCGCCCGCCCCGCCGTCCCGCACCCCGGGCCGAGGCGCGATGACGTACGACGCCGCCCGGGCGGTCCGGCGCGGCGCGGCAGGCTGCCTCGTCGTGCGCAGCACGCCGACCGTCCCCGCGGCGGCCGTGCTCCTGCTGCACGGCGGCCGTTCCGAGGGGCTCGGGCCACCGCCCCTCGTCAACCCTGCCCGCTCTGCGCATGCGTCCGTTCGCGAGCGCCGTCGCCCGTGCGCTCGCCGACCGGGACGTGCTCGTCGCGGAGGTCCGCTACCGGCACCGGGGCTGGAACGGCGCACGTCGTGACGCGGCCGTGGACGCGGCGGCGGCGCTCGCGCGGCTGCGGGAGCGGGCCGGGCAGATCCCCGTCGTCCTCGTCGGCCACTCGATGGGCGGCCGTGCCGCGCTGCGCGTCGCGGGCGACCCGATGGTGCGCGGTGTGGTGGCTCTGGCGCCCTGGTGTCCACCGGGGGAACCCGTCGAGCACCTCGCCGGCCGCACGGTCCACCTGCTGCACGACGAGGCGGACCGGACCACCTCCGCCCGGGAGTCCTGGGACCTCGTCCGCCGGGCCAGGGCGGCGGGCGCCGAGGCGACCGGAATCCCGATGCCCACCGGAGGCCACGCGATGCTCCGCGGCGCCGCCCACTGGCACCGCCTCACCGCCGAACTCACCGCGGCGTTGCTGGCCCGGGTGGAGCCGGGCGGATGACTCGTGCGGGACGTGGCCGACGCACGGGCGGACCGATGCGCGCGGGACCGATGCCCGGGCGGACCGACGCGCCGGGGAAGTCGACGCACAGGCGGAGTCGCACGTGTCCGCCTGTGCGCCCGCGCAGCCACCCCCGCCCGCGCCGCCGTATGATGCACAAACGATGCGAGCGAGGCGCGCGACCCGGGGGACGACCAGAGCACGCGTCCGAGGTGACCGCTGCATGCGCCCCTCGTTTGCACAGGCATGCAGTCCCACGACACCTTCCCCAGCACTGACATACCGCACGCCGCGCCCCCTCGCCCCGGCCGGAACGACGCCGAGGCGGCGCTCGTCGAGCACTACCCACGGTTCGTCCGGCTCGCCCATCTGATCCTCCCGCCGGCTCTCGGCAGACACCGACGGGTGCTCGCCGCGCACGCGCTCGTGCAGAAGTCCCTCGCGGCGGCGGCCCCGTCACGGCCCGGCCGGGCAGCCGGCCCGACGGTTCCCGCGCAGCGCGGCGAGCCGGGGCAGGTCCTCGCCTGGCTGCGGCACGGCGTCGTGGCCGCGGCCCTGCGGGCGGCCGCCCACCCCCGGTGGTCCCTCGGGCGGACCCCGCTCCCCACCGTCCTGGGACTGAGGCTCTTCCCCCGGGCCGGTGGCGACGACGAGCTGGCGCTGGAATCCACACTGGCAACGGTGGCCCCGGAGGTACGGGCCGCCTTCGCCCTGCGCGTCCTCGAAGGACTCAGCCCCCAGTCCGCCGTCCTCCATCTCGCAGCCGCGGGCGTACCGGCCCCGGACGAGGCCCTCCGCTCGGCCGAACGTCTCCGCACCGCCGTCGGCCCCGATGCCGAATCGCTCCTGCACGGCGCGCAGTTCGACCCTTGCACCGTGCAGGCACGACCGACGGACCTGCTGCGCCGCCGGCATCGCACACGACTCGGCGCGTTCGTCGCCGCGCTGCTGGTCGTCGCGTCCACGACCGCCGTACTCGCCCTGCGGCCCGCGCCGCCCGCACCGCCCGCGCCATCGCCACCGGTCACCGCCCTCGCCGCCGCATCCGCCCTCGCGGCCGACCCGAGGCTCCTTCTCCGCGCCCCCGCCGACCGATGGGCCGACACCGCGCGCGTCGACCTGACCCGGTGGCCCGCCCGCGGGGCCCGGACCGGTGACACGGCCCTGCTGTCCCGTGCCCTCGACGCCTGGGCGCGGGGCACCGGCGACCGCACCGGCGTCCGGCTGACCGTCACGCCGGACACACCGACATCCCCGCCCTCCGCACCGGCCCGACTGCTCTTCGCCGGTACGGTCGACGGCTCCGCCGTCGTCCTCCTGCACGACGGCGAGCGGATCGTCCGGTACGCCGAGCCGCTCACCGGCCAGGGCGACGCGGTCCTCGAACTGGCCCGGGCCGACGACGCAGACGTGACCGCCGGCGCGGCCGTGGCGGTGAGCAGGACTGGACAGGGAGCACGTTTCCTGCTCGCCCCCTGGATCGACGAGAGCGCGGTGCGCGACCTCCTGCGGCCCGACGTGCCCGCCCGGCGGCTGGCCGTCTCCGAAGACGGCGTCACCGACCCCGTAGCGCAGGCGTCGGACGACTGCCGCCGTGTTCCCGCTCTGCAGGTGCGCTCCTCCACGCGGATCGTCGAGGACCATTCCTTCCTCCTGGCGGACCTCGGGGAGCTCAGCCCCGCGCACCTGACGTGGACCCCGTCACCGGGGACCGGAGTCCCGGCCCGCCAGCCGCGGGAGGCGACGTCGTCGGCGGGCCTCGCCGCCTGGGCCCGTTCGGCCTGCGAGCTGCCGGGGTTGCGGGGAACGGGTGTACGCGCCCTCAACCGCTGGGAGTTCGCCCATCAGGCCCTGCCCGAACGGGCCGGACGCGCCATCTGGACGTGCACGCGCGCGGAGACCTGGGACGGGCGCGGCCGCGTGGCGGTGGCGTGGGAGGGGCCGGACCCGGGCAGCCGCCCGGTACGGGTGCCGGGCCCGACGCCCGAGGACACCGCGGCGTGCAGCCGCTTCGGCCAGCACCTGTTGGCGGGGACGTACTGGACCGCACCGTCCGGGGCACGCTACTACCTCGCCGCCGGCAGCCGCGCCGTGACCGCGATCACCGCCCGTGGCCCCGTCTCCGCCACCGTACGAGGACAGGCCCTGGCCGTCCGCACGAAGGCGGACGGCCAGGTACGGCTGACGGGTACGGTGGCCGGCTCGGGCGAACTGCGGGGCTGGGGAGAGACGGAGCCGGACTCCGGCGGTCCGTGACGTGCGGCGTGGCTCGCGAGGAGCCACCGACGCCACCGGCTCAGCGAACCCATTCCTTGAGGACGGCGGCGACCTGCCGGACGTCGATCCGGCTTTCGGCCACGCGTTCAACGAGGTCGATCGCCTCTTCCGCCGTGACGTCGACCGGGTACCCGCAGGCGTTCAGGTAGGCAGCCGCGACGACCACGCCGTACAGCTCGTTGGAGTGCTCCAGGGCCGGGACGCGGACGAGCTGCTCCAGCAGCGCGGCCGCGCGATGGTGCGGGCGCTCGTACACGGGGACGTCCATCACGCGGAAGGCGTGCCGGGCGCGGGCGGCTTCGAGTGAGCCCCAGTCGGAGATCTCCGGATCCCCGGGGATCTCCTGCTGGGCGATTTCGAGCAGCCAGGAGAGATCGACTGTGAGAAACACGCGGAGGCCGGCCGGGCTCAGGCCGCGTCGGCGCCGGCGGGGCGGCCGAAGCGCTTCGCGAAGGCCTGGCCGTGCTGGGCGACGAAGGACCGGGCGCCCTCGACGAACCGCGCACGGGTCAGGTCGGCGTCCAGTACCCGGCCCGCGTAGTCCTCGGCGGGCACGTGCTGCTCGGCGGCGACCCGCTCCAGCGCCTCGTACGCCTCGTCGCTGATCTCGATCCTGATTTCCCGCGCCATGAGGACAACGGTAGCGGCTGTCCGCCCGATGCGGCAGGGCAAGCGTCGCAGCGGTGACCATCGACGCCGAAACCGTGAGGCAGGCCGTCCACCTCACGGTCACCGAAGCGCAGGAGACGCGGGCACAAACCGGGCTCCGGTAAGGCCCACAGGGGGCGGGGGCGGCGCCGACACGGAGGGGGTGGCACGGCACGGAGGGGTCCGGGGCCCTGGTCGGCCCGACGCGTCTCACGGGGGATGATGGGAGCGGCAAGACGGAACACGAGGTCAGGAGCTTCCATGGCGAAGCGGGTTCACCAGCCCCGTGAGGACGCGGAGTTCGACTTCGTCCTCAGAATGAGCACGCTCCCGGTCCTCGCGTACTTCACCGGGACATGGCCCAAGGCCATCGAGCCCTGCCGGGCGATGGACCTCGTCGTGGGCGCCGTCGCCGACGAGTACGCGGGCCGGCTCACCGCCGTCCGGACCGACATCACACGCTGTCCGGCGGCGACCGAGCGGTACGGAATCACCGGCGCCGCGGCCTACGTCCTGCTGAAGGACGGCGAGCCGGTGGCGCAGGGCGCGGGGCCCTCGACCACCTCCGAGCTCCGAGAACTCCTCGACAGCCACATCTGACACCCGGCACCCAGACCTCCCGTGTGAGCACCCCACGGTCCCCGTCGCCCCACAGCGGGCCGCATAGACTGCGTCGGCGGGTCCGTGTCGCCACCGAGGAGCATCCGTACCCGTACCGCACGCAGCCCAGGAGCCCACCCATGCACCACTTCGATGTCGCGACCCTGACGCCGGGCCGGTGGCGCAACGGCGGCGGCGCGACCAGGGAGATCGCCTCCCAGCCCGTAGGCGCCGAGGATTTCGGCTGGCGGGCGAGTGTCGCCGACATCGACCGGCCCGGGCCGTTCTCGGCGTTCGGCGGGGTCGACCGGACGCTCACCCTGCTGGTGGGCGATGGCGTCCTGCTGACCAGTCCCGGGGTGTTCGAGCGGCTGCCGGCACGCGCCGGCGAGCCGGTCGCGTTCGCCGGCGACCTCGCGGTCTCCGCCGAACTCCCCAGTGGCGGCTGCCGGGTGCTGAACATCATGGTGCGGCGCGGGCAGTGGACCGGCCGGGTGGAGCGGGTCGCCGACCGGGTCGTGCCGCCTTCGGGACACGCCGGGGTGTTCTACGTCCTGCGCGGCCGTTGGCGGACGGACAAGGACGGGGATGTCCTGGCGTCCGACCAGGGCGCGTGGTGGGAGATCGACGACAGCGCACCGGGGGAAGGGGTCACACCGCTCTCGCCCGATGCCGTGGCCCTGTGGGCGGATCTCACCCCGATCGGGTGACAGCCGGACGGCCCGCCCGTCGGCCGACGCCGTCGACGGCCCACCGGATGTCGGCGTCGGCAGCCTGCCAGGCCCACCGGGCAGCCGTGAACGCGCCGCGCTCCACGGGATCGGCATTCTGGGTAACGTGGCCGTCCGCCGCGTGGAGCGACCACGCGCCCGGCCGGCCCCTGCCCGGGCGTCCGGCGAGAACAGTGAGGCCCCGATGAGTGAACCGACGAAGCCCGAGATCGACCTTCCCGAGGGTGACCCTCCCGCCGAGCTGACCCTCCGGGACCTCGTCATCGGGGACGGGGCCGAGGCGAAGCCCGGCAGGGTCGTCCAGGTTCACTACGTCGGAGTCACCTTCGCGTCCGGAAAGGAGTTCGACTCCTCCTGGGACCGCGGCCAACCGTTCAAGTTCGCCGTGGGTGGCGGCAGGGTCATCAAGGGCTGGGACCGAGGGATCAGGGGAATGAAGGCGGGCGGGCGGCGCGAGATCATCATTCCCCCGCGCCTCGGCTACGGCAAGGAGTCGCCCTCGCCACTCATCCCGGCCGGCTCCACTCTCGTCTTCGTCGTCGACCTGCTCACCGTCACAGCCTGAGACGACCCACTACCCCTCGCCCCTCCCCCACACCCGTACCCGGCATCGTCGGATTCCTGCCGCTGTTCGCGCGGGATCCAGCGCTCCCGGCTGCCGTCCTGGCCTCGGTCGCGAGACTCCGGTCGGGAAGCCGCCTCGGCGGTGCGGCGACCCGGGAGGCCGCGAACTCCCCTTGCCACCTGGCCGGTTACCATGCTCGCGGGTTCGCGTGCTCCGTACAGTTCGCGGCGCCGCACGGCGGCTGTATCCCCTTTGCTTCCTGGGCGTGGCCGCCGTCCATGCGCCCGTTCCGGGGTCCGGCACCGAGCAGGGCACCGGTGGACAGCCTTACGACTCCTCGGGCACGGCGGCGGCGGACGGGACCGGCCTCCTTCTGCGGTACACCACCACCCCGCACACCGCGAGGAGGAGTGCTGCCACGACGGACACCCCGAGGGCCGTTCGCTCGGCGAAGAGCCTGCCCAGCACTTCGAGCACCCCGAGCCCGGCAGTCGCGTAGACCAGCGCCCACGCCGCTCCGCCCACGAACAGGGCGGGGAGGTAGCGGGGCAACGGCATCCGCATGCTGCCGGCGAGGAAGTTCGCGGCGGTCTGGAAACCCACGGTGAGGAAGGAGACGGCGACCACCGGTGCGCCCCACCGCTGGATCGCCCGCTCCGCGCGAGCGAACTTCGCCGAAGAGATCCGCTCGGCGAACCTGCTGCGCCGGGCACCGGCGCCGGCGAGCCACCCGACGGCGAACGTCCCCCCGGCACGCAGCAGGACGATGACGTAGAGGGCTCCGGCCGTGAGCGCGATCTTATGCACGACGCCTCTTTCCGGGCAGCGAGCCGGAACCCGCGGCCCACGTCACTCGCACGGGGCGTGCCGCCTCGCCTGGCGCACGACGCACACAAGCCCGGTCACCGCTTCTCACCTGCGCCCCGCCTCTGTCCGATCCGTCCACCGGGTCCCACCTGCGGCACCGGAACCCGAGCCCGCACACCCGGTCCATACGCCAGGCAAGGTCACCCTAACCTAATGCCTGTACGGCGGATACGGTGCACCGGGCCACCCGACGAGCGACGGGTGGGGTAGCGGTCACCGAGTGTGCCGTCGACTCACCCACGGCGCGGGCAGGTGGGCACCGGCCGGCGCCGGGCCCCCTCCTGCGCATCCCGTCGCGGCCCGCCTCAGGCCCGGCCCTCCTAGCCCTCGCTCAGTCGGTCGTGAAAGCGGTCTGCGAGGTCCGTCAGCTCCTCCGCGTTCCGCGCCGTCAGCTGGAGGTCGACGAGGACCTCGTCCGCCCCGGCCGCATGAGCGGCGAGCAGGTAGTCCGCCACTTGCGCCACCGTTCCCCGGTGCGGAACGGCGTCGCCGGGGGCCGCATCGGAGGTCACCGTGCGGTTCACCCGGACGACGGTACGCAGGGTCTCGGAGTCACGTCCGTTCGCCTCCGCGATCTGCCTGATCCGGCCGATGACGTGGGCCAGGGTGACGACCGGGTCCAGGAAGGTGCGGTGTTCCTTCGGCACGGAACCGCCACCGGGATACCGGTCACGGGGCTCGGCCGGGACGACGGTCCGCTCTCCGACACCATGCCGAACGCCGATCGACATCCGATCAACGGCGCGTGAATGGGCCGCACAGCGCGGTGCGAAGGAGGTTCGGGTGGTCGGGTGCGAGGGAGGTTCGACCGCCGCTCGGCACCCTCGCCGCACCGGCATGGCGCGGGCCGGTGAGGGCGGCCACGCCGCTGGACATCGAGCACGTCGGGGGCTCGTGTCCCGCGCGACCGGCGCCCGCGCGGGCACGCCGGCGTGGCTCGTGTGTCGCATGTTTGCCCGACAGGCGCCGTGGAAGAGTTGAATCCGACGACCGGCCGGCCGCGTCGCGGTGCCGGTCGGCCGGACCTCGACGCCGCGCCTCGAACGGGAGTCACCCTTGCGCCTCTACGCCCAGACACCCGCACGCCGGAACCTCCAGGTGCTCGTGGACCTGATCGCCGTGGCGCTGATCGCCGTCGCGGTGTGGGCGGCCCTCGCCGTCCGCGAGACGATCATGCTGCTGGCCGAACCGGGGCGCAGGGTGGAGAGTTCCGGCGACCGGCTCGCCGAGGAACTCGGCAACGCGGGAGACGCGGCGTCGGGTGTGCCGCTCATCGGCGGCGTCCTGAAGAAGCCGCTCGAGGCCGCGGCGGACGCCGGCTCCGGATTCGCCGACGCGGGAGTGTCGCTCCAGGAGACCGTCGCCCAGGTCGCCGACGTGGTCACGGCGGCCCTCATCGTCGTTCCGGTGCTGTTCGTCCTGCTGCTGTGGCTCCCGCCACGCCTCGT
The DNA here is from genome assembly GCF_044752725.1 of Streptomyces sp. NPDC088707. Taxonomy (NCBI): domain Bacteria; kingdom Bacillati; phylum Actinomycetota; class Actinomycetes; order Kitasatosporales; family Streptomycetaceae; genus Streptomyces; species Streptomyces sp. NPDC088707. The sequence goes on from NZ_JBIVLV010000001.1 coordinate 292,681, forward strand.
CTGGATCCGGCGCAGCAGCACTCTGCGGCGCCTCGCCGAGGCTCCCGGAGGTGACGACCTGCTCGCCCTGCGCGCGCTCACGGGTCCTCCCGGACCGCTCGCCCAACTGCCGGTCCCGCCGGGTGGATGGGCCGACGCCTGGCGTCAGGGGGACCGCCGGGCCGTCGCCGACCTCAGTGCCGTCGCCCTCGCGCGGCAGGGGCTCCGGCCGTGAGCCGTGCCCCCGGGGGCTCTCAGTCGGGCGGTGGGAGGAGGGGGCCCAGCGGGCCGAGGTCGAGGTTGAGGTCCTGGAGTGTGTAGCCGTGCTCGGCGCAGAGGTCACTCAGCGCTTCGTGCAGCGCCATCAGGGTGGCGCCCAGTTCTTCCTCCTGTTCGTCGCTGAGGTCACCGGTGTCGACGCGCCGCAGCGCCTGTCTCTCGATGAGCTGGCGAAGGAGTTCCACGACGGTGAGCACGAGTTTGAGGAGGTCCTCCTCGACCGACTCGTGGTCGGTGCGGATCCTGCGCGCGGGGCGGCTGGGTGTGTCGGCGGGCGTCGGTGGTGCCTGCACGAGGCGGAACGCGTCTCCCAGGGCGGCGCCGATGCCTTCCAGGTGCGCAGGCGCGTCCGGAGCTCCGTCCCGCTCTCCGGGCGCCGGACCGGTCCCGGTCACGACTGCCTCGGGACGGACGGCCCGAGCGGATCGGCCTCGGAGCCGACGGACACGATCAGGGCGCGGAGCGAGATGCGGACGAGGTCGATGTCGGCGATCGAGAGCACGATGTCTCCGGAGAGGACCACACCACCGCTCAGCAGTCTGTCGAGCAGGTCGATGAGGGCGACTTGTCGGCCGGGGAGCGGCTCGTCGGGGTGGGCGACGCTCATGGCGCCGGTCCGTTCGGTGCGACACCCGTCCGGGGAGCCTCGGACGGCGACGGCGGCGGCATCGCGAAGGAGTACGGGGCCCACGGGCCGGTCACTTCGACGCGTACGCCGTCGAGGTCCGCCGCCACGGCGTCGAGCGCGGCGCGGAAGCTCTCGGTCATATCGTCCGGGACGAGGTAGGCGTCGTTGAGGACGTTCTCCTCCGGTCCCGCCAGTTCGCCGCGCTGGGCGGGATGGCGTACCCGGTGCGTGCGGAACCGGGAGGCGACTGCGTCGATGCGCTGGGCGGCCTCCTGGGCATGGCGGTAGTGGTCCTCCCGGGTGCTGTGCTGGGCCCGGCGGCGCTGGAGGTAGGCCTTGCCCGGACTGAGCGTGCCGGTGCTCCCAGGGCCGTCGGCCGCGCTGTGCTCCGGGATCCCGGCCTCGCCGATGTACAGCTTGACGCCCCACTCGCTCCGGTCGCGGAGCAGGCCGATCCGTTCCGCGAAGACGTGCCGCTGAGCGGTCAGTGCCTCGTGGGCGCGTTCGTCGTCCTGGTAGAGGGTCGCGAGCCGCAGGGGGAGGACGGTGTCCTGACGGGCGATCGCCTGCACCACCTCGTGGTGGGCGCGGGCGATGTCCTCCAGCCATTCCAGATCCTCGAACCGGGTCTTCAGCGTCCGCTCGTCGAACTCGTCCGACGACACCCGGCTGATGACGAACGCGACGGGGGGCGTGGCGTCTTCACCCTCGGGGGGCGCGTCTTCACCGAGGAGGGTCACCGCGGCGCCCGACACCCCGCGGAGGTCCTCGACGGCCGTCCGTGCCCGCCCCGTGTCCGGGACCACGGCGTAGACGTAGGTGAGGTGCGCGGGGTCGCTCATGTGCTGCGCCTTCGTCGGGTGCGCGGGGTCGCTCATGTGCTGCGCCTTCGTCGTGCCGTCCCTCGTCGCGGTCTCGGCCCGTCGTCCACGTCCGCGTCCGGTTCCGGTTCCGGCTCGTCCGCCGCGAGTTCGTCCGCCTCCGGTTCACCTGCCCCCGCGGCGTGCGGGAGGGGCTCGGGGTGCCGGCGTTCGTCGCCGGTCATCGCCTCGCGCTTCAGCGCCTCCACCTCGGCGCGGAGCCGGCGGTTCTCCTCCGCCAACGGCCCCCCGCTGTGCTTCGAGGAGAGTGAGGGATCGTGCTCCCACCAGTCGATGCCCATCTCCTTCGCCTTGTCCACGGAGGCGACCAGGATCCGCAGTTTGATCGTCAACAACTCGATGTCGAGCAGGTTGATGCGGATGTCTCCCGCGATGACGATGCCCTTGTCCAGAACACGTTCGAGGATGTCCGCGAGGTTCGCGGAGGAACTCGGCCCGTACGGCACCGGGGATGCCCTGGAGGGTACGGACCCGAAGCGGTCGGGCAGGGGGTCAGACACGGCGACGTTCCTCGTTCCCGGTCATGGTGTGTGCGTGCGGTGGGCGGAGATCTCGTCGAGGCGGTCGAGGAGTTCGTCCTCGCGTTCGTCGAAGGTCTCCTGGGAGATCTCCCCGCGTACCAGCCGGTCCTCCAGTTCCGAGAGTTCCCGCCAGACGGGCGCCGGGTCGTAGTACTCCTCCTCGGCCTTGTCCAGCACTCTCTGGGCGACCCAGGTCACTCCGCGCACCGGCGCGAGGGGAAGGGTGAGCAGGGATGTCAGCAGTCCCATCGGTTCTCGCCTCCCCCCGTCACTCCACGAAGCTGTACGGCGGCAGCGGGCCGCTGAGCCGGATCTCCACACCGTCCCCGAGCCGGCCGGCGAGGCCGGCCGCCGCGGTCCGGAACGCCTCTTGCCCGTCGTCCGGAACCAGGAGGGAGAAGTTGAGGAAGTCCTCTCCGGACGCCTGCCGGACGGTGTGCTCCCGGGCGAACGGTACGAGCGCGTCGACGATTCCTGACGCCAGGGCGTCCTGTCGTTCCCGCACCTGCGCGGCGATCAATTGTCCGAGGGCCAGCGGAAGCTGTGGGTCCCGGTCACCGCCACGGATGCGCTCGTTGAGCTCGCGGACTTCGGGTGTCTCGTCCAGGATCCGCCGCAGGAGCTCCTCCTCGGCCTGGGACGCTCTCACGTGGTACTCGGCGCACCCGGCGACCCGCTCCAGATTGGCGAGATAGCCGTCGGCGTTCGCCAGGAGCACCTGTTCGACGGTCGACTCGTCCGCGGCCGTGTAACCGAACTGAAGAGGCAGGACGGAGCCGCCGCCCATGAGGTGTTCCTGCACCTCCTGGTGGATCGACAGGTCACGCCGCTTGGGCCGGATCTCCTCCGAGATGTCGCTGACCACGGCACGCAGCGGCCCGGAGGCGATGCCGCGTACGGAGGCCGGCTCGGAGCCGACGCCGGACAGGCCGTCGAGGTCGAGGGGGTGGTTCTCCGCGGTGATCGCATAGACGTACAGGGCCATCGGTCACTCCTTCTCCCGTCGTGCCGGGCGTCGGGCGGCCGGCCGTCGACGTCGGGGCGCGGGTTCCTCCTCTTCCTCCTCCTCGTCCGGTTCCTCGTCGTCACGGGACTTCCCGGTGAGGGAGTCCGTCACGGCCTCGACCGCACCGGTGAGCGCGCCCTTGGACTTGCCGTGGGCCCCGCCCTCCATCATGCCGCCGACGACTTCGGGCAGCTGCGCCGGAGCCTTGCGGCCGGCTTCGAGGTCGAGCCTGTTGCAGGCCTCGGCGAAACGGAGGTAGGTGTCCACGCTGGCCACCACGATCCGGGCGTCGATCTTGAGGATCTCGATCCCGACCAGTGACACACGCACGAAGACGTCGATCACCAGACCGCGATCCAGGATGAGCTCCAGGACGTCGTAGAGGCTGCCTGTGGAGCCGCCACCGGCCCTGCCGGGGACGCTGCCGCCCTGCGGCACCATGGTCATGGTGCCTCCTTCCGCGGCCGAACCGGTCTCAGAACGGCCGATCGATCATTCCTCGGTTGTAGCGGCGGGTTCGTTCAAAGGAGATCAGCGTGCCTTCCTCGTCCAGGGAGACCTTGTAGCTGGCCAACACGCTCGTCGTGTCGGGGATTCGCTCCAGTTCCACCACTTCCACCTGTGCCTCCCACCCCGAATCGGTGGGCTTGAGCGAGGAGACGGACTCGGGAAGTCTGCCGAGCAGCTTCGCGAGTTGTTCGATGGCCGCGGCCATGGCCGAGCCCGCGTCCACGGTCTTCGGTCTGCCGGGCGCCGATGTACGCCGAGTGGTCGGGCGTCGCTCATCCGCGGGGCGTGAAGCTCCCCGCCGAGGACGATCCGGATCCACTGGGCCCATGACACTTCCACGAGACATAAAGCTGCTTAACGCTAGAATTTCATCTTATAGGGATATACGCCATGCCCGGAGGGCAGGCTGGTTCCCCACCGCCCCAGCGGGGCGTCCCCGCGCGCGGCTCTAGCAGACGCGTGACGTCGACACAGGACGTTCCGCGCGAGCAGCGGAACGGTCGCGCCTCCGGTGAAGGGACAGGGGTCATGGAGGACACGACCAAGATCGCCCTGGCTACCGCGGTGGCAGGCGGCTACGTACTGGGACGGACGAAGAAGGCTCGCCTCGCCTTCACCGTGGCGACGTACCTCGCCGGCCGGCGCTTCGGGCTCGAGCCGGGACAGCTCATGACGCAGGGACTCGCCAAGCTCAAGGAAGTCCCCCAAGTCGCCGAGATGGGCCAGCAGTTGCGGGGTGAGGCACTGGATGCCGGCCGTCAGGCCCTCACCGCGGCGGCCAACCGGAAGCTCGCCGACTTCGCCGACTCCCTCCACGAGCGGACGCTCTCCCTCGGCAGCGGCGGCGGCAAGGAGGACGAGGAGGAGGGTGAGGACGAGGACGAGCGGTACGACGCGGACGACGCGTGGGAGTCCGAGGAGGAACCCGAGGACGAGTACGACGAGGACGAGGGCGGGGAGGACGAGGAGTGGGAGGAGGAGCCCGAGGACGAGGCCGAGGAACCCGAGGAGGAGGAACCCGAGGAACCCGAGGAAGAAGAACCCGAGGAACCCGAGGAAGAGGAGCCCGAGGCCGAGCCTGAGCCGCCGCGGCGGCGCCGGTCCTCCAGCACCTCGTCCCCTTCCCGTTCGTCAGGCGGCACAACGTCCCGTTCACGATCGGGAACCGCCGGATCTCGCACACCCAAGTCGTCCTCGGGAGGCGGCAAGTCGCCTTCTGCCAGGTCAAGCCCTGCCAGGAAGACTCCCTCGTCGACGGCGTCGAAGGACACGCCCGGTAAGCGGGAGACGTCGAGCCGGAGCACGGCGCGGAAGGCCACCCCGGCGAAGAAGAGCGCTCCCGCGAAGAAGGCGGCCCCCGCCAAGAAGACCGCGGCCGCGAAGAAGACCTCCTCCGGACCCGCCAAGAAGACAGCCGCAGCACGCAAGCCGGCTGCCAAGAAGACGGCAGCGGGCAAGCCGGCCGCCAAGAAGACGACGGCACGCAAGCCCGCGGCCAAGAAGACAGCGGCGCGCAAGTCGGCCGCCAAGAAGACGACGGCGCGCAAGCCCGCGTCGCGGAGGTAGGTCATGGCAACCGAAGACCGCGACCGCGCCAGCTCCAAGACGTCCGAATCGGGGCTGGACCGGCTCTTCAGCGAGCTGGGCGGCTTCCTCAGCGCGCAGACCGGCCAACTGGCCGAGAAAGCCACGGACAAACTGGGGGACGTCACCGACCAGCTCTACGACGTGGCGGACAACGGCGGCAAGCTCACCGACATAGGCGGGCGACTGCTGAAGGGCGACTCCCCCATCAAGGCCGTCGTGGGCCAGTCACTGGGAGGACTGAAGGACAAGGTCACCGAGACGGCGTCGAACCTCTTCGGCTCGGGAAAGGGAAAGCGCAAGAGCGGCACCCAGAAGATCACCAGCATCGTCGAGACCATCGATGTGGGTGCACCGGTCCGCCGGGTCTACAACCACTGGACCCAGTACGAGGATTTCAGCGGATTCACCAAGGGCGTCCGTAACGTCTCGCAGGGAGACGAGACGAGCAGCGACTGGAAGGTGAAGGTGGGCCCTTCGACCCGGAGCTGGAAGGCCACGGTGCAGGAGCAGGTCCCCGACGACCACATCATCTGGACCTCGGACGGCGCCAAGGGTTCCACGCGAGGTTGCGTCAGCTTCCACGAACTCGGCCCTTCGCTCACCAGGATCCTGGTCACCGTCGAGTACTACCCCTCCGGCCTCTTCGAGAAGACGGGCAACGTCTGGCGTGCCCAGGGGCGCCGACTCCGGCTGGACGTCAAGCATTTCCGGCGCCACGTCACCCTCACCGACGACGAGCCCGAGGGCTGGCGCGGTGAGATCCGCGACGGCGAGGTGGTCCGCTCGCACGAGGAGGCGCTCGAGGAGGAGGAGAACGAAGGCTACGAGGGCGAGGAGGAGGACGAGGACCGTCCCGACGAGGAGGACCGTCCCGAGGAGGAGGACGGGAGCGACGAGGAGGACGAAGGCGCCGAGGAGGAGTACGAGCCCGAGGAGGAGGACGACGAGGAGTACGGCGAGGACGAGCCGGCCGAGGAGTACGAAGCGGACGACGAGGACGGGTACGCCGACGAGGCGGAGGACGAGCCGGAGGAGGACGAGCCGGACGAGGACGAGACCGAGACCACGGGCCAGCGCCGCCGCGGACGACGCTGAGCCGCTCGCGGCACATGGAAGAAGCGGCCCGCGGAGGCCGCTTCTTCCATGAGTGGTGGAGCGGTCCGGCATGTCGGCGCCGTATCCGCCCCGACGGGCGGATCAGCGCTTGAAGGCGTCCTTGACCTTTTCCCCCGCCTGCTTCGCGTCGCCCTCGGCCTGCTCGGCACGGCCCTTCATCTCCAGGCTCTCATTGCCGACGGCCTTGCCCGTGGTCTCCTTCACCTTGCCCTTGGCGGTCTTCGCCACGTTCTTGGCTTTCTTGCCTCCGGCCATCTCTGTCACCTTCCCGCGCTCCCCGCGTCTCGGGAGCGAAACGCATGGTGGCAGCTTCCCTGCGCGGCGGAATCCATGCATGTCCGGCCCGGTCCGGTCACCTCCTGAAGAAGTCCTTCGCCTTCTCCTTCTCCTCCCGGGCCTTTCCGCGCAGCCGCAGAGCAGCGCCTTTACCCTCCGTGGTCCTCTTTCCCCACACGTGAGCCGCCTTCTGAACGGCTTTCCCCACGATCTGCTCGGCCTTGGCTTTGACCTTCTCCTTGGCGCTCATGACGGTTCCTCCTCGCAACGTGCACGTCTACCGCCTACCCGTGACGCGGGGGAGGAACCGAGGGCGAGAGAGGCCGTCGTCGGCCGCGGACGTCGGTCGCGCCCGTACGGGTCACGGGCCGCGGTTCCGCGCCGCCGGTCCATGGCTACCGGTCGCCCCAGGGTCCGTGCCAGTCCAGGCACAGGACGGTGGCGTCGTCCTTCGGAGGCCGCCCGCCGTAGGCGTCGGAGACCGCCGCGACGAGGGTGCGTACGACCTCACGTGGATGCTCGCTCGCGGACCCGCGCAGGAGGCCGGGGAGGTCGACCGTCCGTGCGTCGCGTTCCTGCATGCCGTCGGTGTGGAGCAGCAGGCGGTCACCGGGGCGCAGGTCCACGTCCTGCACCTGGTAGGGGCCCTGCCCGGCGATGCCGAACGGCAGGTCGACCCGGAGCTGCAGCTCCTCGACGACACCGTCACGCAGTCGCAGCGGCCAGGGGTGCCCGGCGTTGACGAGCTGGGCGCTGGAGCCATCCAGGGCGATGCGCAGCAGTTGTCCGGTGGCGAGCGAGCGGCTGCCGTGGGCGAGGAGGGCGTGGTGGGTCTGCCTGGCCTGCTCCGCGAGGTCCTCCCCGGCGCGGCGGGCGCCACGGCAGGCGTTGACGAGGAGGGTGGCCATGAGAGAGGCGCTCACGTCGTGGCCCATGGCGTCGGTGACGGACAGGTGGAGGGTGCGGTCGTCGACGCTGTAGTCGTAGGTGTCGCCTGCGATGTCGGAGGCGGGGACCAGCGCGCCGGCGAGGGTGAACTGGAGTGCTTCGCAACAGGATGCCGAGGGAAGGAGCTGGCGCTGGATCTCGGCGGAGAGGCTGACGGTCGCCGTGCGGTTGCCCCAGTGGTAGAGGTCGGTGAACCTGCGGTCGGTGACGATGACGTAGGCCAGCGCACGCGCGGCCGCCTCGACCTGCTCCAGTACGTCCAGGGGGGCGTGGTCGAGTGACAGTTCGAGGACCCCGACGATGTCACCGCGGTTCGTCACGGGGGCGAGTACCCGTTGCCCCTGCTCGCCCGCCGGGGCCAGCACCAGTCGCTGCCCCCGCAGGACCTCCTCGTAGACGCCGGTGCCGGAGAGCGGGACCTGCCCCGCTCGGTCCTCGTGGTGGTTTGCCGCGGTGTCGTGGACGCGCAGCAGACGTCGGCCGACGAGGTCGACGCACAGGAAGGACACGTACCGGGCACCGAACCGGTCTCGCAGATCGCGCGTCACGACGTCGAGCGAGTCCGCGGGCGCGGCGCTCTCCGCCACTGCCAGGACCTCGGCCAGTCCGATCCGCTCGCCCGCCACGTCAGCCTCCCGTTATCGCGGCCGCCCCGGGCCACGGCACCGTCACCGCGTGGCAGGAGGCCCGCTCGCCTCGGACGCTACACACTCCTGGCCCGCTCCCGCGTTCACACGCCGGGGGTCGGCGGGGCGGCGCCGACGGAGTCGGTCGAACGGCGGCCCTGCCGCCGAGCGGGACCCTCCCCGCCCGGGGCGGTCCCGCTTCGGTGCCTCGCGGGCGGTCTCGTCCGCGCGGCGGACGGTCGCGGTCCGGTGGGAGCTCTCGTCCGGCGCCCCGGCTCCACCAGGCCGGTGCCCAACCGCGACACGTCGGCGGCGGGGCGGTGCTTCGGGACACGCTGCCCGGGTAGGCGGATCAAGGGGGGCGACGCGGGGGCCGACATGAAGGGAACACGGCATGACGTCCTTCGGCTACTTCCTGTCCTGCGAGGAGTTCACCCCGGATCAGCTGCTGCGGCAGGCCCGCCTGGCGGCGGACGCGGGTTTCACCCGTCTGGCCATCTCCGACCACTACCATCCGTGGACCAGCACTCAGGGCAGCAGCCCCTTCGTCTGGTCGATGATCGGCGCCCTGTCGCAGACCGTGGAACTGCCCGTCACCACCCTCGTGACCTGTCCCACCGTGCGCCTGCACCCGGCGGTGACCGCGCAGGCGGCCGCGACCTCCAGCGTGCTGCTGGGCGGTCGGCTCACTGTGGGCGTGGGCACGGGTGAGGCCCTCAACGAGCATGTGCTCGGCGACCGGTGGCCCGCGTTCGACGAGCGGGCGGCCATGCTGGAAGAGGCCGTGGAGGTGATGCGGGAGCTGTTCACCGGCCGCGACGTCAGTCATCGGGGGCGGCACTACACGGTCGACAACGCCCGTCTCTACACCGTTCCCGAGGCGCCGCCGGCGATTGTCGTCTCGGGCTTCGGCCCCAAGGCCGCCGCGCTCGCGGGGCGCATCGGGGACGGCTTCGTCACCATGGGCCCGGACGAGGAGGCCCTCGCGAGGTTCCGTGAGGCGGGCGGGGGCGGCAAGCCCGTCATCGGCGGCCTGAAGGTCTGCTGGGACCAGGACCGGGACGTGGCCGTCGACACCGCACACCGGATGTGGCCGACCGAGCAGCTGCCCGGCGAACTGAACCAGATCCTCCCCACTCCCGCGCACTTCGAGCAGGCGGCCGAGCTCGTCACACGACAGCAGGTGGCCGACTCCGTACCGTGCGGCCCGGACGTCGAGGAGCACGTGGCTGCCGTCCGCGCGTACGTGGACGCCGGATTCGACGAGGTGTACGTCGGTCAGATCGGACAGAGGCAGGAGGAGTTCTTCACCGCCTACCGCGAGAAGGTGCTGCCGGCACTGGGCGGCTGAGCGGTGCTCCGCATCCGCCACGGGGGCCGCGCGAAACGGAGAAGGCAGCGCCTCGCCCGACCTCGGTGACACCACAGCGAAAGGAAAGACCATGGCCCGCGACGAGTCCCAGCCCACCACAGAGGGCGACCGGCCCGAACCGAACGAGGCGCGCGGGGACGACGTGTACCAGCCCGAGCGCTCCGACCCGCACGATCCCTCCGACGACCTCGACCCCGACAACGCGCTCCAGACGGATCCCGTCGACGACATGGCGACACCCGGCTACTCCCCGCCCGAGCGTCCGCGGGGCGTCACCCGGCACGGCACCACTCAGCAGGAACAGCGGGAGGGTGAGTCGCTCGACGAGCGTCTGGCGCAGGAGATCCCGGACGCCCTGGAAGAGCCGCAGGAGGACGACGGTATCGGAGACCTTCCGGGAGGCACCGGAGAACCGGTCGACGAACAGGCGGGTGCCACCCGGGCGGGGCGGCTCGCGCCGGTCGACACGCCAGGCGGTCGCGATGACCACGCCGTCGCACGGGACGTGGGTCTGGACGACGGAACCGCCCCCGCCGAGGAGGCCGCGATGCATGTCGACACGGCGGTCGACGAGAGCGGCGAGCGGCCGGCGCCGTCCGAGGACCAGCCGGGGTGACGTGCTCGATCCGTCTCGCGACCATGTCACACGGCGCGCTCCCGGCAGCCGGTGCGGGGGCCCCGCGACGGCGCGCACGGGGCGGGGGGCGGCTGTGCGGCCGGAATCCGGCGAGTGCGTCCGGCGACAGGACCGCCGCCCCCGCGGGGCCGCCGCACCCCCTACGGGACCCGCGGGTCGGCGGAGGGCGACCTGGTCGATGTCGCCATGCGGTGGAGGGTGCTGCGCGGACGGTCGCGTCCCGGCTCCGTCCCGGCCTGAGGCGGAGGAGACCCGAGCACATGCCGCGAATCTGCTGATATCAGAGCAGAAGATGCGATAGCCGGCGACGGTTCGGGTAGCCGGATCACATGGACAACAGGACCAAGCCCGATGCGCCCTCCCCCGACCCGGCCACTCTGATCGATCCCGTCTCGCTCCACCCCCGCCCCCCGTTCCCCGAGCAGGAACAGGACCACCCCGGGTCGACCGAGGCGATGAGGCCCCGCCCCGACCACGGTGAGAACACCTATCGAGGCCACGACCTGCTGCGGGGCCGCAAGGCACTCGTCACCGGAGGGGACTCCGGAATCGGTCGCGCCGTCTGCGTCGCCTTCGCGCGGGAGGGCGCCGACGTCGTGTTCACCCACCTGCCCGAGGAAGCGGCCGAGGCCGAGGAGACCACCCGCCTGATCCGCCAGGCCGACCGCACGGCGGTACCGGTCCCCTGCGACCTCAGGTACGAGGACCAGTGCACCGCCCTCGTCGACCGAACGGTCGGCGAGCTGGGCGGCATCGACCTGCTCGTCAACAACGCCGCCTACCAGATGGCCCAGCCCGACGGCATCGAGGCGATCACCACCGAGCAGTTCGACCGGGTGATGAAGACCAACCTGTACGGGATGTTCTGGCTCACGCGCGCGGCCCTGCCCCACATGCCGCGCGGCGGATCCGTGATCAACACCGCTTCGGTGCAGGGATACCAGCCCAGCCCGCACCTCCTCGACTACGCCATGACCAAGTCCGCGATCATCTCCTTCACCCACAGCCTTGCCCAGATGCTCGCCGAGCGAGGCATCCGGGCCAACGCCGTCGCCCCCGGACCCGTCTGGACCCCGCTGATCCCCGCGACGATGCCCGACCCGACGACGTTCGGCGAGCAGTCGCCCCTGGGGCGGCCCGCACAACCCGCGGAGATGGCACCCGCCTACGTCTTCCTCGCCTCCTCCCACGCCTCGTACATCACGGGCGAGATCGTCAACGCCACCGGCGGAACCCCCCTGCCATGACCCCCGCCGAAGCCCTGCGCCAGATCGCCTTCCTGCTCGAATGGCGCGGGGCTTCCCCGTACCGGGTACGGGCCTTCCTCACGGCCGCCGACGCCGTGCGCGGTCTGGACCCGGGGCCGGTGGACGCTGCCCGGGCCCGCCGACTTCGCGGCGTCGGACCCGTCACCGCCGAGGTGATCGCCCAGGCCTCGACAGGGGCGGTCCCGAGCTACCTCGCCCACCTGCAGTCGGAGACCGACCCCGGTGCCCGCGCCGGCTGGGACCTGGCGGGCGCGAGCACCGGTGACTGCCACCTGCACTCCGACTGGTCGGACGGCGGCAGTCCTCTCGAGACCATGGCCGAAGCGGCCCGTGCTCTGGGACACCGCTGGGCGGTTCTGACGGACCACTCGCCGCGGCTGACGATCGCGCACGGGCTGAGCCCGGACCGGCTCAGAAGCCAACTGGAGGCCGTGGCCGCCGTGAATTCCGCGGCGGGCCCGGGATTTCGGCTGCTGACGGGCATCGAGTGCGACATCCTGGAGGACGGCTCGCTGGACCAGCAGGACGACCTGCTCAGCCGTCTCGACCTCGTCGTGGCCTCCGTGCACTCCAAGCTCCGCTCCGAACCCGGGCCGATGACCGATCGCCTGCTGACCGCGGTGCGCAACCCGCGCGTCGACGTCCTGGGGCACTGCACGGGCCGGATCATCACCGGACGGGGGCGTCCGCAGTCCCGCTTCGACGCCGGGGCCGTGTTCGCCGCGTGCGCGGAGGCGGGTACCGCCGTGGAGATCAACTGTCGGCCCGAGCGGCGCGACCCGCCGGACGACCTGCTCGAACAGGCCGCCGCCGCGGGCTGCAGATTCGCCGTGGACACCGACGCCCACGCCCCCGAGCAACTGCACTGGCAGATTTCGGGCTACGCCCGCGCGGCACGGACCGGCCTGGGAGCGGACAGGCTCATCACGACCTGGTCGCTCGACCGGCTCCTGACGACCAGAAGCGGCGGAGGTTGATCGTCCGTCCACTCCGCCCGTGCCCGTCGCACGCGTCCCGGGCTCAGTCGGCGGGGGACCAGAAGGCCGTCAGAGTCCCGCTGCCCGGGGACAGCCGCCCCCAACCGCCGGGCAGGTCCACGGCCACCACGCCGGAGGTCGGGAATCCCGCCCGCACGCGCTCCAGGAGGTCCTGGGGGCCGCTCCCGCACAGGGCTGCGGCAAGCTGGTGGATGCCCGGGTTGTGCCCAACGAGAACCAGGCAGCCGAGCCCCGGTCCCTTCTCCGCCATGACGGCCACCAGCGCACTCGGTGCCGCGTTGTAGAGCCGCTCGTCGTACACGACGGGCGGAGGGTCCTCCAGCGCGCGGGCCGCGAGCTGCCAGGTCTCCCTCGTCCGGCGGGACGGGGAACACAGCACCAGGTCGCACCCGAGGCCGGAGTCGGCGAGCCATCGGCCCGTCCGGGGTGCGTCGGCCTTTCCTCGCTTACCCAGAGGACGCTCGAAGTCGGCGATGGGGCGGTTCTTCGAAACGGCCTTGCCGTGCCGCACCAGCAGCAGCCGGCAGGCGGCCGCCCCACCGGAGGGCGACGCCACCGTCCGGGGCCCGGGATTGGGGGACATGACCGTCTCCTTGCCGCGTGAGCGGGTGGCCGGGATCCGTTCGGCGAACGGGCGGCTCCTCCATGGTCCCACGTCCGCAAGGACCGCTCCGGTCTCCGCCACCGACGACCCGGTGGCTTCGGCAGCCCCTTTCCCTCCGGTGCCGACGGCACCTGGCACGACGGGCTGCTCATGGACCTCCTGACCGAGGTCCTGAACAGAACGGGGACCTGAACCGAACCGAGGACCTCGCCGCGGGTCGCATACGGCGGGCGATGACGGGCAATCGCCTGGGGTGTGAGGTGAACAGTCGTGATGACGAACCTGGAAGAGCAAGCGAGGGAGACCCGCCCTGCCGGAGCAACTCCCCGGCCGCACGTGGTGGATGTGTCCGGGGACCTGGACATCCATCATGCGCGGGAGGTGCGGTCCACGCTCGTGGACGCGATCGCCGACGCGCCGCAGGGGGCCGAGGTGCTCGTCGACCTCACGTACTCGTCGTTCTGCGACTCCTTCGGTCTCGAAGCACTCCTGTTCGCGAGGCAGCGGGCCGTGGACTGCGGTCACACGCTCCGGCTCGGGGCGCCCTCCCATCAGCTGCTGCGCCTCATCGAGATCACCCACATGGTCGATCTGTTCGCAATGGGCCCCGTTCCTCCGGTCGGCCGGCCCCCCGCCTGACACCGGGATGGTTCTCCATGAGCACGTCGCTACCGCTGGTGCCCGCATCGGGCGACCGGTTGCTGATCCCGGCCGAGAAGGTCACCGGCCTTCTGCGAGGCGTCGCCGCCGGGTGGCTCGGCGCGTCGGCGACCGGTGAGGCGGACCTCGACCTCAGGACCGCGCGGACACTGGCCCGGTCTCTCAGCGACCTGGCGGACCAGATAGACGTCGAGTGCATCGCGATCATGCCGGTACGGGACGAGGGGGACGCCGCGGGGCCGGGGTGACCGGCGGAGGCGCCGGTTCTCCGCCGCCGCCCGGTCGGACCGAATGGCCCCACGGGTCACCTGTTCGCGCATCCCCGCCTGCTGTGCGGCGCACTCGATGCCAGGGTCGGGTGATTGGTTCCCGTCCGCGCGGGCAGCGGCAGGGCAGGCGGGAATCGACCGTGTACGCGTCCGCGTACGCGTCACGGGTCCGCGGCACGCGACCCGTGGAGTACGAAGGGAGCCAGTCATGCCTCGTGGATCGAGCCCGAAGCGGGAGCGACAGTACGAGCACATCAAGGAGAGCGCGGAGGACCGTGGGGCGAGTACCGAGCGTGCGAAGGAGATCGCCGCCCGCACGGTGAACAAGGAACGGGCGCGTTCCGGGGAGTCGAAGACCGCGAGCAAGTCCTCCACGCAGGACATGTCGTCGTCGAAGCGGGGCGGGCAGCGCTCGTCGAGCGGTTCGGAGGGCCCCACGTACGACCAGCTGTACGAGGAGGCGAAGCGCCGCGACATCCACGGGCGCTCCTCGATGAACAAGTCGGAGCTCAAGAAGTCGCTGGGCCGCTGACGCCCCCTCCCCCCACATGAGGCGAGGGCCCGGTGGGCGCCCGTCTGGTGGAAACCCGCAGCGCTGGTGGCACACGGCGTGGCACGAAGTTCGCGGAGGCGAGCGATGACCTTCCCCCTGCCCGACAGCGTCGACACTCTCAAGGGAATGATCGGCCGCGAGATCTCCGCCTTGCGCTCGGCGGTACGCCGCAACACCGAGCACCCGCTCAGCGGATCAGCGGGTACGGGGCTGTCCTCGCCCGTGCAGTCGCTTGCCGTGCTTCCCCCGTCCGCGCAGGCGGACGGGGCCTCCCCCTGCCTGTGCGGCGCCCATGAGCCGGACGGCAGCGGCGTGTGCTCGGTGCTCGCCGCGATCCCGGCGTCCGCCGTGCTGCTCGAAGCCGTCCAGGACGAGACGGGCACCGTTCTGGACTTCCGCATCGTGGCCGGCAACCGCGTCCGCTCGGCGGACTGGCTGGAGGCGCCCGATCACCAGGTCGGCCAGCGGTTCCTGGAGGCACGGCCGGGTGCGGCGGCCTCGGGACTGCTGACCGCGCTGGCGGACGTCGTGACCACGGGAAAGCCGCTGGACGGGCTGGTCGTGGACTACACGGAGCAGCGGCTCGGCCGGATCCACCGGGCGCCGCTGCTGTACTCCGCCGCCCGCTGCGGTGAGCAGGTGCTCGCGACGTGGCAGCCCGTGCAGACCCAGGCGGAGCTGCTGACGATCGACGCGCAGTTCCTGGCGTCGATGGGGTGGGGGCACTGGGATCTGCTCTCCGGGCAGATCACCTGGTCCGAGGGGCTCAGTCGGATCTTCCACGCCGACATCCGCATGCCGTGGACGCTGGAGCAACTGTGCGACGCGTTGCTGCCGGACGACGTGACGGCGCTCTCGGAGTTCCTGAGTTCGGTGCTGGCCGGTGAGGAGCCGGCCTGGACCCGGATCCGGTTCGTGGTGCTCGGCGAGGTGCGGACGCTCGACCTGCTGGGCCGGCCGGTCACCGGGACGGACGGCAGGGCGTGGGCGGTCAACCTGGTGGCCCGCGACCTGACTCCGCAGATCCGCAGCCGGCGGCGGCTGGCCGAGACGGAGCGTGAGTCCGACTGGCTGAGGCGGCAGACGGCGGCGGAGCGGAGGATCGCGGACGCGCTGCGCGAGGCGATCCTTCCCACGCACTCCGAGGCGCTCGCCGCGGTCGGGCTGACGGTGGCCGCCTCGTACCGGCCGGCCGAGCCCGACGCCGCGGTGGGCGGTGACTGGTACAAGTGCCGGCTGCTGCCGGACGGCCGGGTGCTCGTCGCCATCGGCGACGCGTCGGGTCACGGTCTGGACGCCGTGGCCCGGATGGCGCAGCAGCGGCACGCTCTTGCGGGGCTGGCGCAGACGGGTGCCTCCGCCGGCGAGATCACGACCTGGCTGAACGAACTGGTGTGCAGCGATCCGTCCGGACAGACGGCCACGGTCGTCGTCGGTCACCTCGACGAGGACAAGGTCCTGCACTGGGCCGACGCCGGGCATCCCGCACCGCTGTTGCTGCGCGAGGGCCGCGCCGAGCCGATGGGGGCCGAGCAGCGCGGCCCGCTCCTGGGTGCGCTGCCCGGGTACGCGTACGAGACCTCGTCGACGCGGCTGCGGGCGGGCGATCTGCTGGTGCTCTACACCGACGGCATGGTCGAGCGCCGGGGCGAGGACGTGACCGAGGGTATCGCGAGGCTGGCCCGGGCCGTGGCGGCCGCCGCCCCGCGGGATCCGCACGGGGTGATCGAGGCGCTGTTGGCCGACCCCGAGATCGCGGGCCACGAGGACGACGCCTGTGTCCTGGGGATCCGGGTGGACTGAGCCGTCAGGACGTGGGCGGATAGGGCGCGGCCTTGAGGCGCCGGGCGAGGTGGGCGGTGTTGGCGGCGAGGGTGGCGGTGGCGTCCGCGGTGGCCTTCGGCGTCTCGTCGAGGTCCTGGTAGTCCGTCTTGTGCATGGCCTCGCCGACCCAGTAGGTGACCGCGTTGGGGGCGAGGGAGAAGCCGACGTCGTTGAGCCCCTGGAAGAGGTCGGCGCTCACCTTGTGCGCCCCGTCCTCGTTGCCGACGACGCAGACCGCGGCGGCCTTGCCGTAGGTCAGCATCCGGCCCTCCTCGTCGGTCTCGGCCATTTCCGCGTTCAGACGTTCCATCACCCGTTGGGCGGTGCTGGCCGGGTGACCGAGCCAGATCGGGGTCGAGAGGACGAGGATGTCGCAGCCGAGGATCGTGTCCCGGATCTCCGGCCAGGCGTCCCCGTCGCCCATGTCGGTCGCCACGCCGGGGCGCACGTCGTGGTCGGCGACGCGGATCACCTTCCCGCTCACGCCGTGCTCGCTCAGGGCGGCCATGGTCTGCTCGGCCAGCAACTGCGAGCTGGAGGGGGCCGGAGAAGGAGAGAGCGTGCAGACGAGGGCGACGGCGCGCAGAGGGGTGTTCTCAGTGGTGTTCATGGGGCATCGCCTACCCGCCCATCGCGTTCCCATCGCGCCGATCGGTGTCATCCCGCCCGGACGGCCCGCGGAGGTCGCCGTCGGAGAATCCGTGCGTTCTCTGCGTGTGCACGACGAAAGTGGGGGCACCCGGAGTCTCGGAGGTTGATACTCATGGTTCCCCTGCTTCTCGTTCTGCTCCTGATCCTGCTTCTCTTCGGCGCGGGATTCGCACTGAAGGCCCTGTGGTGGATCGCGATCGCCGTGCTGGTCCTGTGGCTGATCGGCTTCGTCGCTCGGCCCAGGGGCGGCGGCAGCCGCTGGTACCGCTGGTAGCAGCAGGTGTCCCACCGCCGGGGTGTCATCCGACCGGCGGCGCCAGGGGCTCGCCGTCAAGGAGGCGGCCCCGCCTCGGCACCTGGTACGCAGCGAGCGGTTCGCGTGTTCCGGCCCGTGGCCGCCCCTGGTGGGGGCCGCGGGCCTTCGCGCGTACCCGCCCTTCGGCCCGGTCCCCGCGCTCGAACAGGTGAGGTGCCGGGCCATTCGGCGGTGCGGTCCTTGTCCTCGCGCCCCGGAAGGGCGTACCTGAGACGCGGCATCCAGGTCCCACGGATGTGATCGTCCGCGTCACCTCGACCGGCCGCTGACCCCCGGCCGTTGACACCTCGTCAGGCCGGACGGGAGTCCGCCGGTTCTCGTCCGGCCACGCTCGGGGGGGGCGGGCGGCGCGATCGTCTCCGTGACTGAAAGGGCGCAGAACTTGTCCGCCACCGGCACCGTCCTCGCGGCCAGCGACGTCTCCAGGACTCTCTACGCGGTCCTGGGCCTCGGGGCACTCGCCGCGGCCGTTCTGCCCCGCCTCGTACGCCGCAAGCCCCTGTCGATGCCCATGGTGTTCCTGGCGGCCGGTGCGCTGTGCGGGCTGCTGCCGCTGCCCCTGCCGGACGTGGACCCGGTGGCGAACGGGGTCTGGGTCGAGCACGTCACCGAGATCTGCGTGATCGTCTCCCTCATGGGCGCCGGCCTCGCCCTGAACCGTCCCTTCGGGTGGCGGGCGTGGGCCGGGCCGTGGCGGCTGATCGGCGTCACCCTGCCCCTCACGGTCGCCACGACGGCCGTCCTCGCCTGGCTGCTCCTGGACTGGCCCTGGGCCTGCGCGCTGCTGATCGGCGCCCTGCTGGCCCCCACCGACCCCGTCCTGGCGGCGGAGGTGCGCGTGGGGGAACCGACGGACGACGAGGACGACGAGGACGAGGTCCGCTTCACACTCACCGCCGAGGCGGGCCTCAACGACGGACTCGCCTTCCCCTTCGTCCTCGCCGCACTCGCACTCGCCGCCGCCGGCGGGTCATGGGCGGCGGTGGACTGGGCGCGATGGTTCGGCGTCGACCTTCTCGCGAAGGCGGCGATCGGCGTCGCGGTCGGTCTCGTCCTCGGCCGGCTGCTGGGACGGATGTTCTTCCGGGCCGGCGCGTCGTCGCTCAGGCTGTCCGAGCACATGGAGGGGTTCGTCGCCCTCGCGGCGACCTTCCTCTCCTACGGCCTGGCCGAACTCGCCCGCGGCTACGGCTTCGTCGCCGTCTTCGTCACCGCCTGCGCCGTACGGGCAGCGGAACGCGGCCACGGCTACCACAAGGTCCTGCACGGCTTCACCGAGCAGATCGAACGGCTCCTGACCGCCGGGCTGCTCTTCCTGCTCGGCCACTACCTGATCACCGACGGGCTGGCGGCACTGACCTGGCAGATGGTCCTGCTCGCCCTCGCACTCATCGTGGTCGTCCGCCCCGTCACCGGGTGGATCGCGCAGCACGGATTCGTCACCGGCCCCCGGGAACGGGTGGTCACCGCGGTCTTCGGGCTACGTGGCATCGGGTCCCTCTTCTACCTCTCCTACGCGCTCGGTCATCACGGATTCGACGGGCAGGCCCGAGACCTGTGGGCGCTCACGGCAGCCACGGTGGCCCTGTCCGTACTCCTGCACGGCGTCAGCGCGACACCGGCGATCCGTCACCTGGACCGGCTGCGCGAGGTCCGCCCGCTCGACACGCCGCCCTGACGCTCCGCGCCCGCGACGCGGCGGGGATGAGAAGCGCTCCGCCATGAACCCCCCTCACTCACGGAGGCACCGCCGTCATGACCGGCCGCCCGCAGTTCCTCGGCATCTACCTCAACGACCATCTGACCGGCTCCGCCGCCGGTGTGGAACTCTTTCGCCGCGCGGCCCGGGTCCACCGAGGGACGGCCCTCGGCCCGCCCGTGGCATCGCTCGCCCGGGAGGTCGAGCAGGACCACGAGAGCCTGCGACGCATCATGGCCGACCTCGGCATCCCCGCGATGCGCCACCGCATGCTGCTGGGCCGGCTCGCGGAGAGGGCCGGCCGGCTCAAGCTCAACGGCCGTCTCCTCGCGCGCTCACCGCTGAGTGACGTTCTCGAACTGGAGGCCATGCGCCTGGGCGTCGAGGGCAAGGCCTGCGCCTGGCGCTCGCTCGAAGCCCTGTCCGGCAGCGACGCGCGGATCGACGTCGCGCGCCTTCACGAGCTGCTGCGACGTGCGGAGCAGCAGATCCACGTCCTCGAGACACTGCGCGGGGAACGGGCCGCGCAGGTCCTCACACCCTGACCAAGCGACCGCCGGCGGCGACCACCGCCGGGTGGCCGGAGAGGCCGGGCGCGAACCGCGCCCGGCTGCCGGGGCGTCGACCGTGCCGCTGCGGGGGTCAGTGCCGGGTCCGGTCCCCGCCCGGGTCGAGGGCGTCGACGATCGCCGAAGTGAAGGCGTCGAGGTCCCCGGGATTGCGTGAGGTGATGAGGGGATGGCCTCCTGCGGTGTCCACGACGACCTCCCGGTCGAGCCAGGTGGCGCCCGCGTTCTCGAGGTCGGGGCGCAGTGAGGGGTACGAGGTGAGTTCACGGCCGTCGGCCAGCCCGCTGTCCACGAGGAGCCAGGGTCCATGGCAGATGACTGCCACCGGTTTGCCGGCCTGGGCGAAGGCCGACACCAGACGGCGCGCGTCCGCGTCGGTCCGCAGCCGGTCGGCGTTGACCGTGCCGCCGGGCACGACCACAGCGGCGAACCCGTCCGCCGTCGCCTTCGCCAGGGTCGTGTCGGCCGGGACGACGGTGCCCGGCCGGCGGTCCGAGACGACGGTGTGGACCTCCTCGTCCTTCTGCGCGGCAACGGTGACGCGAGCGCCGGCCTTCCGCAGGTCCGCGGCGGGCTTCGTCAGCTCGTCCTGCTCCGTGCCGTAGTTCGTCGTGAGGATCAGTACGTTCTTGCCTTCGAGTGACACGGTCTCTCCTTGTCAGGTTTCCGGTCTTCTTCGGTGGCCCTCTTCCGGTGGCCCGGGACGCGGGCGGCCCTGAGCCGGGCGGTCGGCGAGTTCCTCCGCGTGCTGATCGGGCCGCCGGCCACGGGGCTCAGGAAGGGGCCGCTCGGCGACCGTTCCACGGCGGGCGGGACGTCAGGCCGACCTCCAGCCATACGACCTTGCCCATGACACCTGATTCCCTGTCCCGGCTGCCCCAGTCGCCGGCCAGCCGGTCCAGCAGCATCAGCCCGTGCCCGCCGGGCTGCGCGGGCGTCCGGTCCACCCGCGCCCGGGGGTGTTCGGGGCTCGCGTCGACGACCTCCACCCGGAGCCGCCCGCGGTCGTGCCGCAGAACGAGTTCCTCGGCTCCGCCCGCGTGGAGGCACGCGTTGCCGACCACCTCGGACACGAGCAGGAGGACGTCCTGCACCCGCTCACCCACCTCGTCCGTCTCCGAGGGGACCCAGCCCCAGTGGGCCAGCGCCTCGGCGGTGAAGTCCCGGCTGCGGGACACCATCCCGAGGGTGCCGTGCAGCTCGAGCCGCCGGACGTCACCCGGGTGACCGTCAAGGGCCTCCGCCATGGTTCCCGCCGCCTCAGAGGGTGGTCTCGGCGAGCGCCTCGTCCAGCGTCTCGTACACCTGGAACACCGCACGGACGCCGGTGATCTCGAACATCCGGTCCACCGGTCGGCGCAATCCCGAGAGCTCCACGCTCCCTCCGTTCTCCAGCGCCCGCAGCCGTGCCCCCAGAAGGGCGTTGAGCCCGGACGAGTCGCAGAAGGCCAGTTCCGAGCAGTCGACGACGACCCTCCCGGCTCCGACGTGTTCCTCCAGGGCCGTGCTCAGCGGGGCCATCGTGTCCCGGTCGAGTTCCCCCGCGACCGACACGACATCGGTGTCCGTGCCCGGTACGGTCCAGGCCTCGACCGTGAACCGGCCGGGCGGGGACACTCCCTCTCCTGTCACCGGCGCTTCGTGCCTCATGAGCTCATCAGCCTCCCAGTGGCTTATACCCTGTTTGCGCCGTATTGGTCATACGTTCTTCTCTCGCGACGCGGCGGTGTGATCGCGAGGCGCCCCGGGTCCGTGATCGCCCTACAGTGGAGAAGTGGCCGGGGAGGTCCACGGTGCAGTCCGCAGCCGCGTCCGCACCACGATCGTCGTCCTGTACGAGGTCCCCATGACAAACCGCAGACCGCCCCCCGAGCCGTCGCCGACCCACGCGGAACTGGGCGAGGACGGCCTACGGCAACTACTCGCGGGACTCACAGCCGTGCGGGACGGAGACCTCTCCGTCCGGCTGCCCGACAGCGGCGTCGGCATCCTCGCCGAGATCGGCACGGTCTACAACGACATGGTCGGCCGGCTCTCGCTCGTCACCTCCGAGGTCACCCGCGTCGCCGGCGAGGTCGGCGGGCGGGGGCTGCTCGGCGGCCGGATCCGGGAGCCCCGGGCGCGGGGGGTCTGGCAGGAGCTGACGTCCGGAGTCAACACGATGGCCGACAACCTGACCTCGCAGGTGCGTTCCATCGCCCAGGTCGCCACCGCCGTGGCCGGCGGAGACCTCACGCGGAAGATCAGGGTGGACGCGCGCGGCGAGATCCTGGAGCTGAAGGAGACCATCAACACCATGGTCGACCGGCTCTCCTCGTTCGCCGAGGAGGTCACCCGGGTGGCCCGGGAGGTGGGCACCGAAGGCAAGCTCGGCGGGCAGGCCACCGTGCACGGCGTGTCCGGCACCTGGAAGGACCTCACCGACAACGTCAACTTCATGGCCGACAACCTCACCAACCAGGTGCGCAACATCGCCCAGGTCACGACCGCCGTCGCCCAGGGCGATCTGACCAGCCGGATCGACGTCTCGGCCCGTGGTGAGATCCTCGAACTCAAGACCACGATCAACACGATGGTCGACCAGTTGTCGTCCTTCGCCGCCGAAGTGACGCGGGTCGCCCGCGAGGTCGGCACCCAGGGCAGACTGGGAGGTCAGGCCGAGGTCGAAGGCGTCTCGGGCACATGGAAACGCCTCACGGAGAACGTCAACGAACTCGCCGGGAACCTGACCCGCCAGGTCCGCGCCATCGCCGAGGTCACCAGCGCCGTCGCCGAGGGAGACCTGACGCGTTCGATCACCGCCGACGCGCCCGGCGAGGTCGGGGACCTGCGCGACAACATCAACGCGATGGTCGAGTCACTGCGCGCCACCACGCGGTCCAACGAGGAACAGGACTGGCTCCAGACCAACCTGGCCCGGATCACCGGACTCCTGCAGGGCACCCGGAGCCTGCCCCAGATCGCCGAACTCATCATGGCCGAGGTGCCGCCGCTGGTCGACGCCCAGTACGGCGCCTTCTTCCTCGCCGCCGAGGAGGAGGAGGGTGTCGTGCTCGCCATGACCGCCGCCTACGGGTCCCCGGACGCGCCCGGGACCGAGCCGCGCCGCTTCCACCTCGGCCAGTCACTGGTCGGGCAGGCCGTGCACGACCGCCGCGCCCTCCTCGTCGAGAACGTGCCCGCCGGTTACGCCACCGTCGCCTCCGGATCGGGATCCGGCGAGCCGAGCGCGCTGATCATCCTGCCGATCGTCGTCGAGGAACAGGTCCTGGGAGCGGTCGAGTTCGCTTCGCTCCGCCCCTTCACCGGCCTGAGACGGGAGTTTCTCGACCGCTTCGTGGACAGCGCCGGGGCGGTCCTCAACTCCCTCGTCGCCAATCTCCGCACCGACGAACTCCTCGGCCAGTACCGCCAGCTCGCCGACGAGCTCCGCTCCCGGTCGAAGGAACTGCAGACACGCCAGCAGGAACTCCAGCGCTCCAACGCGGAGTTGCAGGAGAAGGCCGCTCTCCTGGCCCAGCGGAACAAGGACATCGAATCCAAGAACCTGGTCATCGAACAGGCGCGTCAGGAGCTGGAGGCGAGGGCCCAGCAGCTGTCCCGGAACTCCATGTACAAGTCCGAGTTCCTCGCCAACATGAGCCACGAGCTGCGCACACCGCTGAACAGTCTGCTGATCCTGGCCCGACTGCTCGCCCAGAACCCCCAGGGGAACCTGACCGAGAAGCAGATGGAATACGCGGAGGTCATCCACTCCGCCGGCTCCGACCTGCTGCAGCTGATCAACGACATCCTCGACCTGTCGAAGGTCGAGGCCGGCAAGATGGACATCAGACGCGAGCCGTTCCCCCTGCGGGTGCTCACGGAGTACTTGGAGACGACGTTCGGTCCGGTGGCCGACGAGCGTCAGTTGGAGTTCACCGTCGGCGTCGCGGACGACGTTCCCGACGAACTGGACAGCGACGAGGCCCGGCTCCGCCAGATCCTCCGCAACCTGCTCTCCAACGCGCTGAAGTTCACCGACGAGGGCCGGGTGGCGCTGACCGTCGCGCGCGCGACCGCCGAGCAGACGCCGCCCGGCCTGCGCGACGGCCGGCTCGTCCTCGCCTTCCGGGTGTCCGACACAGGCGTCGGCATTCCCACCGAGCAACTGAGCCTCGTCTTCGAGGCCTTCCAGCAGGGCGACGGCACGGCCGCCCGGCGTTACGGGGGCACCGGCCTCGGGCTTTCGATCAGCCGGGAGATGGCAGGGCTCCTCGGCGGGACCATCGAGGTGGAGAGCGCCCCCGACCGTGGCAGCGCCTTCACGCTGTACCTGCCCGTGGCCCGTTCGACACACCACGCGGCACCGGGTACGGCTTCCGACCGCGGCACCCGCACGGCCCTGGCCTCCCCCTCCCCCGTCGTGCATATCGACGCGAGCGTGACGGGCGTGGGGGAGGCGGCGGACGGCGAGACCGTGCTGATCGTCGACGACGACTCACGCAATGTGTTCGCCCTGACGGAGGCCCTCGAAGGGCGTGGCCTGCGCGTCCTGACGGCGGACGGCGGACGCACCGGTCTCGACGCACTCGCCGCCCACGACGAGGTCCGGCTGGTGCTGATGGACGTCATGATGGCCGGAATGGACGGCTACACCGCCATCGAGGCGATCCGAAGACTGCCGGGACGCGAGAGCCTCCCCGTCATCGTGGTCACCGCGAAGGCCATGGCGGGCGACCGCGCCGACGCCATGGCGGCCGGCGCCGACGACTACGTGTCCAAACCCGTCGACGAGGAGGAACTGGCCGCCAAGATCCGTTCCTGGCTCAAGAGCTGACAGGTTCGGTCACGGACCCGGCGGGACTCGTCAGGACTCGGCCCCGGCCTCCGCAGACGCTCCCACGCGGACGGCCACGAGGCTCGTGTCGTCGTCGGTGTCCCCGGTCGCCGTGCTGAGCAGTTCGTCCACGAGACGGCCGGGTTCGAGGTCCGCGAGCCGCGCCGCCTCCCCGGCGAGCCGCGCGAGGCCCTCGTCCAGTCCGGCGTGGCGGCGCTCGATCAGCCCGTCCGTGTACAGCAGCAGTGTGTCGCCGGGGCGCAGGCCGATCCGCTGCTCCCGGTAGGAGAACGAGGGCGCCGCACCCAGCAGAATGTCGTGCGGCGGGTCGAGCAGCCGCGCCCGGCCGTCCCGCAGCAGCAGCATGGGCAGGTGACCCGCGCTCGACCAGAGCAGGCCGCCGTCCTGCGGGTCGTACAGGGCACACACCGCCGTCGCCGTCGTGCCGCCCCCGGTCCTCAGGGTCACCTCGTTCAGCCACCCCATCAGGCGCCGGGGCGAGTCGCCGGTGAACGCGAGGGCCCGTTGGGCGTTGCGCAGCGCCACCATGCCGGTGACGGAGTCGATCCCGTGCCCCGCGATGTCGCCCACGGCCACCAGGACCTTGCCGCTCGGCAGCGCCAACACGTCGTACCAGTCACCGCCGACCCGGTACTCCTCCGTGGCGGGCCGGTACCGTACGGCCACGGTGAGGTCACCGGGAAGTTCCAGGGATGCGGGGACCTCGGGCACGATCGCCCGCTGGAGCTGGAGCGCCAGCTGATGGCGCGTCGCCGCCCGTTCGTGCAACGCGGTGAGCTGGTCGAAGGTCGCCGTCAGCGCCGCCTCGGTACGGCGGCTGTCCGACACGTCCTGGTACACCCCGGCGATCCCGGTGACCGTCCCCCCGCTGATCAGCGGCTCCGCCACGACGCGTACGTGGCGTACGGCGCCACTGGGGAGGGCGATCCTCAGGACGGCCTGCGCACCCGTCTGCTCCTCGGTCAGGGTCTTCAGCAGGGCGGTGAGTGCGGCGCCGTCGTCCCTGTGGAGCCGCGCCCGGAGGGCCGCGAGGGGGACCGGCGGTTCGTCGCGGTCGAGGCCGAACACTCCGTAGGCCTGCTCGGACCACGCGCTCGCGCCGTCGGCGAGGCTGTCCTGGAAGGTGGCCACGCTCTGCAGCCCGGCCGTCGCGCGTGCGGCGGCGAGGCCGGGGTCCGTCAGGTTGTGCCACAGGACGACGACACGCTCCTCGCCCACCGGCAGCGCGCGCACGTCGAGCAGCGGCGCGTACTCCCCTGCCCGGGCGGGTGTCGGCAGCCGCGCGGCCCGCTGGGCGCGCCGGGTGCCGACGGCCCGCCGTGCCATCCTCGCGAGCTCCGTGTGGACCAGAGGGAAGCACGTGACGAGGGCGGCGTCGTCCTCGCGCTGCGGGGCCCCCAGCGCGGCGGCCGCCCCGTCGTTCAGATGGTCGACCGTGGGCGCTCCCGCTGTGCCGGGGACGTGCAGCAGCGCCGCCGGATGCGTGAGGGCGTCGAGGACGTCGACGAGTACGGGCACGGAGACGGCGTGCCGTGTCGAGCCCACGGTGTCCAGAACGGTGCCCCCCACCTCCAGGAGGCCGGTGAGGGCCCGCCGCGTGGTTTCGTCGAGGGCCGTGGGGCACGGCCAGCCGACCAGAGCGAGACCGACCTGCTTGCCGCGGCGGAGCAGCGGGAGCAGAGCGCGCGCCGCGTACGCCGAGGGTCCCGGCAGGATCTCTCCGGGGGCCGGCCCCTCCTCCAGCCAGAGGGGCGTGCCCTCCGTCAGAACGGCTCGGAACGGCTCCGGGGCCGCGGGCGGGATCCACTGCCACGCCGCGGCTTCGGCGGCGCCGACCCCCGCGTACCCGGCGAGCCGAAGACAGCCGTGGTCGACCCGCTGCCAGAGCCAGAGGCTGTCCGCGCCGTACGGGGAGAGTCCCTCCCGCAGCAGTGTGCGTGCCGCCTCGGAAGCGGTCGACGCGGTTTCCGCCGCCACGACGGCGCGCCTGGCGCGGCGCCGGGCGGTGCGCTGGTCGGCGGCAGCGCGTCCGTGTCGCGTCGGGACGGCGTCAGCGGGCCGCCCGCCTTCGGCGACGGCGTCCACCACGTCGGCCGCGATGTCCCCGACCGACAGACCGGTGGCCTGTGCGAGGGCTGTCAGGTGCTCGGCCGCGTCGGAGGCGGACATCCGCATCTGGGCGGCGAGGACTCCGGCGGCGAGATCCAGGAGGCGGCGGTGCGCCAGCTGGGCGCGCAGCCACCTGTTCTCGGCGACCAGGGCGGCGAATCCGGGATCCACCAGAGCGCCGTACGGAGGCCCTGTGGACTTCGCGGAGCCGGTCACGACGACCTCCGTTCCACCAGCAGGTGGACGTCCGGGCACACGCGTGTACTCGTTTCGCATTCTACGCGTGAGAGGTGCGGGGGGACCGTTCCGGGACGCGCCGCGGCCCGGCGTCGACGCGATCGACGCCGGGCTTCTCCCCCGGTCGGCGGTTCTAGGCCGAACGGCGGCGCCGGGTCACCACCGGTACCAGCGACCGTTTCCGCTCCGCATCAGGAAACCCAGCAGCCACACCACGAGTACGGCGATGGCCACCCACCACAGGACGTCGAGCGCGAAGCCCGCGCCGAAGAGGATGAGTATCACCAGCAGGACGAGAAGCAGGGGAACCATGACGCCACCTCCGAATGCCGCCGGAGGCCGCCGGCCCTCTTCGACGCGTGGCCTCCGTTGCCCAGCCGCTGCCCGTTCTGCACGGTGTCATGCGTCCGGCGGCGAGCGGGTGCGCAAAGAACCGCGCTTCGGACGCTTGTGGAATCGAGCAGCGGGCATGCGCCGGTGAGAAGCACCACCGCGACGTGTACGAGGGTGACCCGCCATGACCACCGCACGTGACCTCACCGTGGTCGATCTCGCTCCGGGTCGCCTTCGGAGGCTCGGCCTTCCTCCCCGTGCCGCTGTCCGCTCACCACTCCCGCCACGACCCGCCCCTGATCGGGCGGGTCCCCCGCCGGTTGCGCCGTCTGTTCCCGCGGACGGGCACTCCTCGGGCCTTCACCGTCGTGCCGGAGGGTGCGCGCCTCGGGTTCGCCTGAGGCGGGATGCCCGGCGTCAGCGGTCATCGGCAGCACTCGCACCCACCTCGCGGAGTTGATTCCCATGGCGCCCGCCACCCGTGCCTCCCGTTCCTCCGTGCCGCACTCCTCACGCGGGGACGACAGCGGGCCCGTCACGACGGCCGTCGAGTTGCTGGAGTTGGCGCTCGTCTCCGACGAGCTGGGGACGTTCACCGTCCCCCTCGAAGGCGCCGGTGCCGACATCCCATACGAACTGCCGGAGGGCGCGGTGGTCAGTGTCGCCCTCACGTTCCGGCTGGCAGCGGACACGGACGGACTGCTCTTCGAAACCGTCAGGGTCGGGGAGGGCGAGGAACCGGTGGCCCGGCGCATCGCCTTGGGCAGCTTCCGGGCCGGCGGACCCTACGAGATCCGCCTCCCGCCCGAGCGGCTGCCTCTCGGGCGGGCGCACCGCGGCACCTATGACGTGACGGCGCGCATGAGCGACGCCGCCGGGACCGAACACGCCCGGGTGGAGCATCGCTTCACGCTCGTCCACCGACTCTCCCAAGGAGCGGACGAGGTTTCCGAGGACGACGCGCCCCGGACACGTCTCCACTGAATCGGACGCCCGCGCTTGAACCCGGGTTCGCCGGGTACGCGCGGAATGACCCCGAATCGTTCGCTACAGGCAGGAGGATGCACCATGAGCATGGTGAAGCAGACGATCGACGTGGACGTTCCCGTGCGGAACGCCTACAACCAGTGGACGCAGTTCGAGGAGTTCCCGAGCTTCATGGAGGGCGTCGAGAACGTCACCCAGGTCGACGATCGGCACTGCCACTGGCAGACCCGGATCGCGGGCGTACGGCGCGAGTTCGACACGGAGATCGTCGACCAGCTGGCCGACGAGCGGATTTCGTGGCGCACCGTGGGCGGCGACGTGAAGCAGAAGGGCGTCGTCACCTTCCAGGACCTCGACGAGGGACACACACGCGTCAGCCTCGCCATGGACGTGGAGCCCGACGGCATGGCCGAGAAGGCTGCCGACGCGCTGGGCATCCTGGATCGGCGGGTCAAGGGGGACCTGAAGCGGTTCAAGGGCTTCATCGAGGACCGCGGTCACGAGACCGGTGGCTGGCGCGGTCGCGTCCAGCCCTCGGACAGCGCCGGCGGCCCGGCCCCCACCGGCACGCCGACGCCGTCCGACGCGGCGCTCCGGGAGGCTCCGGGGTCGATGGGCGCGGCCGGCCCGACGAGTACGTCCTCGGGAAGCCAGGAGGCCTGGCCGATGCCGCCCGGCGACTCCGACGGCCCCCGTCTGAGCTGACTGCACGGACCTGCTGGACGAGGCCGGCTCGGGGGCCCCGCGGCGCCGTGGTGAAGCGCGCGGCTCGGGGCCCCTCGGGTCTGCGGACCGGCGCGCCCCCGTCCGCCTCGTCCACGAGGAAGGCCTGATGTACGCGGGAGGCGCGGGAGGCGCGCAGGGCTACACGGACTGCCCCGCCCTCCCGCGCGTCAAGGCCGGCACCGCCCGGCCCTCGCCCGGACGGATCGTCAGACGCCCGCCTGACGCTCGGCCGCCTTCCGTGTCCTCACGCCGCCGAGGACGAGTGCCAGCCCGCCGATGAGGATGCCGAGGTAGGCGGCGGACGGGAGGTCCACGATCTTGTGGATCCAGCCCCACTCCGTACCGAAGAAGGTCTGCGAAGCGAAGCTGACGAGCCCCTGGGCTCCTACGACGTAGCCGATGCTTTCGAGGGTGTATCCGATGGTTGTTCGCACGGATCAAGCCTCCCCCGGCGGAGTCGCGAGATCATCCTCCACGGGGCCGAGAACGGACTAGGCCGAAGGATGCAGTCGCCGTACGCCCCTGCCGCCGGGAGAGCTGGATGCGGTGCGCCTCGCCCGCCTCGAGGCCGGTGCCCGGCGACCGTTCGACGGTGGCCGACCGTCGCTGCGTGCCTCGTACGGGGGCAGCGGGAAAAGGAGAGGCGGCGGCGGGGCGTCGTTGGCAGGATGTCCGCGCTCTGCATCCGCTGGGAAGGGAACCACCGACCGTGGCTCGTGCCATCACTCTGATCCGCTCCGCCGCACTGTCCGACGTCGCCGAGTACGCCTATGCCGCCACGGCGCCCGCCGAGTCCCGCCTGATCTTCCTCGCCGGGGCCTGTCCCCTGAACGACGACGGCTCGACGGCGGCGATCGGGGACTACGCGGGCCAGGCGGCCAAAGCCGTCGAGAACATGCGGACCGCTCTCGCCGCCTCGGGGGCGTCGCTGCAGGACGTCATCAGTACCCGCGTCCTCGTCGCATCGGCCCGCCGGGAGGATCTGGTGGCTGCCTGGGAGGTCGTCCGGGACGCGTTCGGTGACCACGACGTCCCCAGCACACTGATGGGTGTCACCGTACTCGGCTACAACGACCAGCTCGTCGAGATCGAGGCCGTGGCCGCCGTGCTCGATCGCTGAGAGGCCGCAACCAACGTCACGGCGGGCGGCCGGGCATGTGGCGTCCGTGGCCGTCCGGCGACCCACCCCGTACGCTCAAGGACGTGCAGCCCTCGACCGAGCCCTCTGAGCACGTCCGCTCCGCCCACGGCCGACCCCGCCGACTGCTGGTCCTGCGACACGCCAAGAGCGCCTGGCCGAAGGGGGTTGCCGACCAGGACCGCCCCCTCGGTCCGCGCGGGCTGCGTGACGCCCCGGCCGTCGGGAGCTTCCTGGCCGGGGCCGGCGGGCTGCCCGATCTGGTCCTGTGCTCGCCGGCCCGGCGCGCCCACGACACCTGGAAGCTGGCGGCCGCGGAGCTGGACCGCCCCGTGCCGACCCGTCACGACCCGCGGCTGTACGGGGCGGACGGCCCGGAACTGCTCGATGTGCTCCACGGCGTGTCCGACGAGGTCGCGACGTTGCTCCTCGTCGGGCACAACCCGGGCCTGGAGGACCTGATCCTGCTGCTCGCGTCCGGTGCGGCGGGCACGGACGAGGACCTCCTGGATCGTGTACGGACCAAGTTCCCGACGTCCGCGGTCGCCGTCCTGACCTGGGCCGGCACCTGGACCGATCTGCGCCCGGGTGCTGCGCTCCTGACGGACCTGGCGATTCCTCGCGGGGTCCGCGGCTCCTCCTGAGCGGTGGTGTCGGCTGCCGTCCCCACCGCGCTTCCACCGTCAGGTCACCAGGTGCGGTCGAGCAAGTGGGTGAACAGCACGTCCAGTTCCTGTGCTGCCGCATGCTTCAGCGGTGCCTCCCGCAGTGCGTGGCGGGCGGCGTCCAGCTGTCGGCGTGCTTCCTCGCGCGTCTCGGTCCGCCCGCCGGCCTGCTCCACGAGCGCCGCGACGTGTTCGGCGGTCTCGCCGTCGATCCGCCGGCCGGAGGCCAGCAGCGCCTCGACCTCGTGTGCGGCCTTGCCTCCGGCGGCCAGTGCGATGAGGACCGGGTAGGTCTTCTTGCCCTGCCGGAGGTCGGCGTGGACGGGTTTCCCGGTCGCTCTCGGGTCCCCCCAGATACCGAGGATGTCGTCCACCGCCTGGAACGCGAGGCCGAGATGGCGCCCGGCGCGGTCGAGCGCGGTGACGGTCCTGTCGGGGGCGCCGCCTAGGATCGCCCCGAGCGCGAGCGCGCAGCCCAGCA
Organism: Streptomyces sp. NPDC088707; assembly: GCF_044752725.1. Lineage (NCBI taxonomy): Bacteria > Bacillati > Actinomycetota > Actinomycetes > Kitasatosporales > Streptomycetaceae > Streptomyces > Streptomyces sp. NPDC088707. Next base: position 323,974 of record NZ_JBIVLV010000001.1, read on the forward strand.
GGGCGCCTGTCTTGTCCTCGGCCATGGACCGGTACTGTTCCGGCGCGACCGCGCCGGGCCCGGACCACGGACGCTCCTCGAAGCGCAGGTCCTCCGCCTGGCCGGACACGAGGGTGGTCAGGGTCCGGCAGAGATGCCGGACAGCGGCCGCCGTGCGGGGTCCTGGGGTCTCCGCCAGGCTGGTCACGGCCTGGGCGAGGAGCGCGTCGCCGGCCAGGACGGCCGGGCCGGTCCCGTAGGACTTCCACACCGCGGGGCGCTGCCGGCGCAGCGCGTCGGCGTCCATGATGTCGTCGTGAAGCAGGGAGAAGGTGTGCACGAGTTCCACGGCGACGGCGCCCGGGATCCCGTCGGCGCCGTCCGCGCCCACCGCCTCGGCCCCGAGCAGGGCGAGCGCCTGCCGGACCCCCTTGCCCTCGGAGCCGCCGGGGTCCGGGGTTCCGGCCGTATCGGCCCAGCCCAGCGCGTACGCCGCCATCTCACCCGTCCAGGGGTGCAGCCGGCCCACCGCCTCCACCAGCGCGGGCCGGACCCGGTCGCGGCACCGGTCCAGGAGCGCGGTCGCCGAGGCCTCGTGACCACGGGAGGCGCTCGCCACGGTCACGGCCGTGGCGCCCGGCGCGCCGGTGCGGGTGCAGCGGACCGGCCGGGCGGATGCCGGGAGGGCGTTCATCGCAGCCCCTCCACGTCGACCTTCCGCAGGGCTTCCGCCCCGACTTCCGGCAGTACCGGGCCGGCTTCGCCCGCACCGTCTCCGTGGGGGTCCGGCAGCGGGCCGACCCCCAGCTCGGCCGCGGCCTTGTCCACCATGTCCCGGGCGTGCCGCAGCCCGATGCGGTTCAGCGTCGTGCGGAGTGCGGCCAGTTCCGCGGCGGTGTGCGCGGCGTCGCGGCCCAGGCGGGCGTCGGCCTTGACCAGTCCCAGCCTCGACAGGGCGGTGCCCCGGGGCTCCTCCATGTCGCGGAACTCCTCCAGGGCCTGCGCGTACAGCTCACGCGCCTGCTCGTAGCGGCCCGCCCGGTACAGCACGTTGCCACGCATCTTGTGGTTGTAGGCGAGCGCGCTGGCCAGGCGTATCTCCCGGCATGCCTCCTCCGCCCGCGACAGCAGCGACAGGGCGCGCTCCACGTCCCCGTCCCGTACGGACACCACGTCGGCGATGCCCCGCAGGGCCCAGGCCCACCCGCGCCGGTCCTCGGCGCGCGACGCCGTCTCGGCCGCCTCCTCGAAGAGGGCGAGGGCCTTGTCGTAGGAGCCGGTGTTGCGGTGCATCTGCGCGATGCCCTCCAGGGCCCAGACCGTGTGGCGGGCCTCGCCCCGGCGGCGCGCCTCGGCCAGCAGCTGCTCGTGCAGCCGCCCCACCGCCTCGTAGTCGCCCTGGATGCGCCCGGTCTCGGCGAGCCCCGCCAGCGAGTAGCCCCGCACGACGACGTCCCCGCCCCGCTCGCCCGCCTCGGCGGCGAGCCCGAGCAGCCGGTACGCCAGCCTGAGCGCGCCGCGCTGGCGGGCCAGCGTGCCGCCGCTCCACAGCGCCCACGCCATGGCCCCCTCGTGACCGGCCGAACGGGCCGCCCGGTAGCTCGCCTTCCACGCCCGGTCGGCCTCCTCGATCCGGCCGAGCCTGCGGCATGCCTCTGCCACGGCGAGACCGCAGCGCGCCGCCTCCCGCAGGTCCCCGGTCTCCTCGGCCGCCTTGAGTTCCCGGACGCCCCGGGCGAGCACCTCGGGCAGGGAGGCGTTCACCGAAAGCGACCCCAGCGCCCCTTGGTACTCCGGAGCCGATGCCCTCGCCGGCCTCTCCGTCACCTGACCTGCCATCAGAACCTCCTCGGGTCGGCTCGACGATCAAGCCGACACGAGGATCAAGACGGTTGTCCCGGGCCCGGGTTCCCCCTCGGTGGCAATGTCCGTCTCCGTAGGGGGCTGTGGATCATCCTCAAGTACTACGCGGTGGGGGGAGATCCTCAGCGAGAAGGACGTCGGAGCGGACGGCCGCGTGTGAGGGCCGGGCTGCGGCGGCCGGGCGCGGTGGCGCGCCGCGGCCGCCGTGCGCGCGTCAGTCGGCCGGGCACTCCTTCCACGCCAGGTGGTAGACGGTGCTGATGTCACCGTCCGTGGAGTCCATGGTCATGTAGCTGGTGCTGCTCGGGCTCGACGTGCCGGCGTTCACCCGGAGTTCGGTGTTGATGTTGAAGTTGCGCTGGACACCGCAGGGCGCCCACACCAGTTGGGCCCAGTCGGTGTCGTCGGTCGCCTGCCAGTTGTCCTCGTACGGGCCGCGGAAGGTGTGCGTGCGGGAGGCCGTGTTGGGTGAGCCCTGGAAGTAGTACGAGGCCTTCTCCGTGCTGCTCGCGCCGCGTTGGAGCGAGGCGTAGCCGCGGTAGTCGGCGCTGGCGATCGCGTACGTGAAGCCCTGCGGCACGTGCACCAGAAGGTTCAGCTGGCAGTTCCTGCGGGCCGCCGTGGGCGACGAGCCGCCGCCCACCTGCGCGAGGTACTCGCTGTAGGTGACGGTGAAGGCGGTGTTGTCCTCGGACACGGCGATGGCGGCGGTGCCCAGGGGACAGCCGGATCCGTTCACCGTGGCGATGTCGATGACGATCCTGTCCGGCGGCGGGTCGACGATCGACCCGGGGCCGGCCTGGGCGGGCAGGGCCGAGGCGAACAGTGCGGCGGCCGCCGCGCTCACGAGCAGGGGACCTCTCATGTTTCTCCCATCCGGTGCTTCGGTTCCCGGGGGCCGGACGCACGGGTGCGTCCGAGCCACGGGCGGGGATGCGGCACGCCGCGTTCGGGGGCGGCGGCCGTCACGGACCTACTGCGGTGGAGACCTGGTGCCAGGTGCGGGAAATCGAGAAGGCCGGAAGTACGCAGTGGGGTAGTCCAACCGGCAATGGTTGAACTATCATGCGTATGAACTCTGTCCGACCACACCGCAGTTGTGAGCGGGGATGGTCGAATGCTAGGTGCCCGAGCACGTCGAGACAGGGTGGCGCCCGGCCATTAACCGCACCTCGGAGCACCCCGTTTTTGGCGTGGAAGCGCGCATGACGTCTCTTGACCCTCATGGAGCAGGGCGACGACCCCGGGCCGTGCCGCCCACCCGTCGGACGGCACGTGGACCGGCCGACGGGTGAGCGGAGGGAGCGATCAGTCGACCGGGTGGACCAGTTGACTGGTCAGTTCGTAGCGCGCACCGACGATCGCCAGCCGTCCCTCGCTGATCCGCGAAGCGAGGTCGGGCTCCGCCGCGAGCTGCGCCCGCACACGCCTCACCTGCGCCGAGACGGTCGCGTCGACGCGGGCGGCGCCCTCCTGCGTGTGGTCGATCGCGGGTCTGATCTGGTCGGCGATGTACTGGATGTGCGCGGGAAGCCGCTCCCCCGTCTGCTCCGCGTGGACGGCTGCGGACACGGCGCCGCACGACTGGTGTCCGAGCACCACGACGAGCGGGATGCCCAGCTCCAGCACGCCGTAGGCGACGCTGCCGAGCACCGCCTCGTCGAGGACCTCTCCGGCGGAACGTACGGTGAGCAGATCGCCCAGACCTTGGTCGAAGACGAGCTCGGGCGCGACGCGGGAGTCGATGCACCCGAGGATGACGGCGAACGGATGCTGCCCGGAGACCATCTCCCTCCGGACGGCGAGCGACTCGTGAGGGTGGCGCTCGTGGTGGGTGCGCCAGCGCCGGTTGCCCGCGTTCAGCTCGCGTAAGGCCGCCGAGGGTGTGGTGGGCCGGGGCTTGCCGTTCGCCCGGGGTGTCGCCGATGCCGCCGGAAGGTCCCATGCCCATGCCCCTGCGGTCAGCGCCGCTCCGGTGAGGGCGGTGCGCAGCAGTGTGCGGCGCGAGGAGGAAGTGGCCGCGGAAGGGCCCTGGGATATGTGTGGTTCAGAGGAAGAAGGAGTCACACGAGGAAACGTACGACCGCGTGAGGCCGCCCGGTCTTCCCTTGCCCAACGCTCAGAGCGTCTTTGACAACTCTTGAAGCCACACTGCCGAAGGGTCTCTGAGCCTTCCCTGTCGTGCTCCGCCCGGGGAGCCGGTGGCGGGACGACAGCGAGGGCATCCAGGACGACGCCGACCCCGGCGCCCCGGAGGATCTCTTCGAAGTCCTGGGTGCGGTGGTCGTTCCTCGCCCGCGCGGGGACCCGTCCGTGCGGAGGGCCGTCTTCCCGGTGCCCACCTGACGCGACCCCCGGGCGGCACACGCGCCGCCCGGTTCCCTGTCGAGGAACGAGGCGCCTCAGGGAGAGACGCGGTCCTGGAGGGCCGACTGCCAGGCGGGGGCGGGGATGGTGGGCTTGCTCTCGGGGCGGCGGCCTCCTTGGGCGAAGAAGTCGACCAGCGGCAGCAGGGCCGCGCCGACCGTGACGGCCTCCGGGCCGAGGGTGCCGAGCCCGATGCCGGTCCGGCTGGCCGGGTAGGTGAGCGCGTACTCCTTCGCGTAGCCGGACACGGTGGCGAGGAAGCGGGTGCCGAGCTGGAGGCCGGCCCAGCCGCCGACGAGGATGCGTTCGGGCTGGAAGAGGTTGATGAGGTCGGCGAATCCGGCGCCCAGGTACTCGGCGGTCTCCGCCAGGACGGCGAGCGCCGTGGCGTCGGGCTCCGTGCCGGGCTCGGCCGGGTAGGCCGCCGCCAGCATCGCGGTCAGCGCCGTCTCCTCGTCCGCGCCGGCCGGGGGCACCCCGCCGGCCTCCCGCCACCGCTCCAGGAGGGCTTCGGCTCCGGCGTACGCCTCCAGGCAGCCCTGGGCCCCGCAACGGCAGCGGCGCCCCCGCACCCGTACCGTCAGATGACCCCACTCGATCGCCCGGCCCGGCCCCATCGGGTCCGTGACCACACACGCGCCGACACCCGAACCGAACAGGACGACGACCGCGCTGCGCGCGCCCCGGCCGGCACCGAACCACATCTCGGCCTGGCCCAGGGTCTTGGCGCCGTTGTCGATCCAGTACGGGACGGTCTCGGGCAGGTCGACGGCGGCGCGGAGGAGGCGCTCGAAGGGGACCGCGTCCCAGCCGATGGTCTGGCCGTGCACGACCGCGCCGTCCTCGGGGGTGCGGGCCACGATGCCGGGGACGCCGACGCCGACACCGATCAGGCGGTCGGCGGGCACGTCCGCGATGCGCAGCACCTCGGCGATGCCCTCGCGGAGGTGCCCGACGACGAGGTCGACGTCGTAGCGGGCCGTGCGGGGTCCAGAGGGGGCCAACGGGCGTTCGGTGCGGGCGAGTTCGGTGAGGGTGAGGTCGAACAGCTCGATCCTGACCCGGGTTTCGCCGATGTCGACGCCGATCATGAAGCCGCTGGCGGGAGTGATCCTGACGAGAGTGCGGGGGCGCCCGCCGGCCGAGTCGACGCTGCCCGCCTCCTCCACGAGGCCGTCGGCGACGAGTTCGGCGACCACGTTGCTGACGGAGCCGGAGCTGAGGCCGGTCGCCGGGCCGAGCGTGAGGCGGCTCATCGGGCCGTCGAAGTACAGCCGGCGCAGAACGGCGGTGCGGTTCTCGCGCCGCAGGTCACGCACCGTGCGGCCAGTTCTCGCGTGCACTTTGGTCCCCGTCTCTGAAGTCGTTCGTTGCAACATACCCGCAGTACAAGCCTTGACGCGACCTTCTCATGGGGTTTAACTCACATCCTAAATTAAGCCGATGTTACGGCGAGGCCTCCAGCCGCCCACCACATCGGCGATCCCCTCGTCCCCGAAAGGGCCCAGGAGCCATGCGCAGAGTCAGAGCCGCTGTCACCGGTGTCGTCACCCTCTCCCTCGCCTTCACCGCCACCGCCTGCGGCGGGGGTGAGGGAAGCGAGTCGTCGCCGAAGACCCTCACCTACTGGGCCTCCAACCAGGGCGCTAGCCTGGAGGTCGACAAGAAGGTCCTGCAGCCCGAGCTCGACCAGTTCGAGAAGGAGACCGGGATCAAGGTCAAGCTGGAGGTGATCCCGTGGTCCGACCTCCTCAACCGGATCCTCACCGCGACCACCTCCGGCCAGGGCCCCGACATCCTCAACATCGGCAACACCTGGAGCGCCTCGCTCCAGTCCACCGGCGCCCTCCTGCCGTGGGACGCGAAGAACCTGGAGGCCATCGGCGGCAAGGACCGCTTCGTCGACTCCGCACTCGGCTCCACCGGCGTCGCCGGCAAGGACCCGGCCGCCGTGCCGCTGTACTCCATGGCCTACGCGCTCTACTACAACAAGAAGATGTTCAAGGAGGCGGGCATAGCCAAGCCGCCGGCCACCTGGGACGAGGTGATCGCGGCCGGCAAGAAGCTCAGCAAGGACGGCAAGGCCGGCATCGGGGTCGAGGGCTCCAACCTCTCCAACAACATCCACCAGGTCTTCGTCCTCGGCAAGCAGCACGGCGCCGACTTCTTCACCGCCGACGGCAAGCCCGACTTCACCTCCGACGGTGCCGTCGCCGCCGTCAAGCAGTACATCGACCTGATGGCCGCGCAGAAGATCGTCGCTCCCGGCAACGCCGAGTACGCGCAGAACCAGTCCCTCAGCGACTTCGCCAAGAACAAGACCGGCATGGTCCTGTGGCAGACCCCGTCGCAGACCTTCTCCGCCCAGGGCATGGGCCCGGAGGAGTGGGGCGTGGCCCCCGCCCCCGTCCCGTCGGGCAAGCCCGGCCAGGGCGCCCAGACCAACTCGATGGTCGCCGGTATCAACCTGGCCGTCTTCAAGAACACCAAGAACCTCGACGGCGCGCTGAAGTTCGTGAAGTACATGACGAGCGACGAGGAGCAGGTCGTACTCAACAAGTCGTACGGCTCCGTCCCGCCGGTCAAGAGCGCCCAGAAGGACCCCGCCTTCGCCGACCCTTCGCTCACCGTCATCCGTGACACCCTCGCCACCAGCGCCGCGGCCCTGCCGCAGGTGCCCGAGGAGTCGCAGTTCGAGACGGTCGTGGGCACCGCGGTCAAGGAGCTGTTTGCCGACGCCGCGGCCGGCCGCCCGGTCACCACGGAGTCCGTGAAGGCCAAGCTCGAAAAGGCCCAGCAGCAGATGCCCAAGAAGTAGGCCGCCCCACCATGACCGAGACCGCCGTCGCTCACCCGACCGAGCCGGCGGTGCGCAAGGCCACACCCGGAGAGGCACGCGCACCACGCCGCTCCGGGCGTCGCCGCATCGCACTGCCCTACCTGCTGCTCCTGCCCGCCCTGCTCCTCGAACTCCTCGTCCACCTCGTGCCGATGCTCATGGGCATCACCATGAGCTTCAAGGAGCTGACCCAGTTCTACATCCGGAACTGGGGCGAGGCTCCCTGGTCGGGCCTGGACAACTACACCGTCGCGATCGACTTCGACGCCCCCGTCGGACAGGCGCTCCTGAAGTCCTTCCTGACGACGTGTCTGTTCACCCTCCTCTCCGTGGGGCTGTGCTGGTTCCTCGGGACGGCCGCCGCGATCTTCCTCCAGGAGAACTTCCGGGGCCGCGGCTTCCTGCGGACCCTGTTCCTCGTCCCGTACGCCCTGCCCGTCTACGCCGCCGTGATCACCTGGGCGTTCATGTTCCAGCGGGACAACGGCCTCATCAACCACGTCCTCCACGACCAGCTAGGCATCGGCGACAGCCCCGCCTTCTGGCTCATCGGCGACAACGCCTTCTACACACTGCTCGTCGTCTCGGTGTGGAAGGGCTGGCCCTTCGCCTTCCTCACCGTCATGGCCGGACTGCAGAACATCCCCCGGGACATGTACGAGGCGGCGGCGCTCGACGGCGCCGGCGTCTGGAAGCAGATCCGGCACATCACCCTGCCGTCGCTTCGCTCGGTCAACCAGGTCCTCGTGCTCGTCCTGTTCCTCTGGACGTTCAACGACTTCAACACGCCGTTCGTGCTCTTCGGCAAGGCGGCGCCCGAATCCGCGGACCTGATCTCGCTCCACATCTACCAGTCGTCCTTCCAGACCTGGAACTTCGGCACCGGCTCTGCCATGTCCGTGCTCCTGCTGCTCTTCCTCCTCGTCGTCACGGGCGTCTACCTCCTGCTCACCACCCGCGGAAGGAAGACCTCTGATGTCTGAGCACGCATCCCGGCGCGCGGCTCCGCGCTCCCCCATGGCGGCGCCCCGCTCGTTCCTCTGGGCGCGGCGGATCTTCCTCACCCTGCTCACCGCTTTCGTGGTGCTGCCGGTGTACGTCATGGTCTCCAGCTCCCTGAAGCCGCTGGAGGACGTCTCGGGGAAGTTCGAGTGGTTCCCCTCCGGGCTCACGCTCCGCCCGTACGTCGACATCTGGGAGACCGTCCCGCTCGCCGACTACTTCATGAACTCGATCGTCGTCGCGGGCGCGGCCACGGTGTTCTCGGTGATGGTCGCGATCTTCGCCGCGTACGCCGTCAGCCGCTACACCTTCCGCGGCAAGCGGGTCTTCACGGTGACGGTGCTGTCCACGCAGATGTTCCCCGGCATCCTCTTCCTGCTGCCGCTCTTCCTCATCTACGTGAACATCGGCAACGCCACCGGCATCGCCCTCTTCGGCTCCCGGGAAGGCCTGATCCTCACCTATCTGACCTTCTCGCTGCCGTTCTCCATCTGGATGCTGACCGGCTACTTCGACTCGATCCCGCGCGAGCTCGACGAGGCCGCGAAGGTCGACGGCTGCGGGCCGATCAGCGCGCTGTTCCGCGTCATCGTCCCCGCCGCGTCCCCCGGCATCATCGCCGTCGCCGTCTACGCCTTCATGACCGCCTGGGGCGAGGTCCTCTTCGCCTCCGTCATGACCAACGACACCACCCGCACCCTCGCCGTCGGTCTCCAGGGGTACGCCACCCAGAACGACGTCTACTGGAACCAGGTGATGGCCGCCTCCCTCGTGGTCAGCGTCCCCGTCGTCGTCGGCTTCCTGCTCCTCCAGCGCTATCTCGTCGCCGGCATCACCGCAGGCGCGGTCAAGTGACGTCCCTCTCCACACCCATCACGAAGAGGTTCCCCGTGTCCGAATCCACCGACTCCCGCACCACGCTCGACCTGGAGGCCTTCCCGCCGGACTTCTCCTGGGGCACCGCGACCTCCGCCTACCAGATCGAGGGCGCCGTCGCCGAGGACGGCAGGGCGCCGTCCATCTGGGACACCTTCTCCCGCGTCCCCGGTGCGATCGACAACGGCGACCACGGCGACACCGCCTGCGACCACTACCACCGCTGGCCCGAGGACGTCGCCCTGATGAAGGGCCTCGGCACCGACGCCTACCGGCTCTCCGTCGCCTGGCCGCGTGTCCTCCCCGGCGGCGACGGACCCGTCAACGCGCCCGGACTCGACTTCTACGACCGGCTCGTCGACGGGCTCCTCGACGCCGGCATCACGCCCTCCGTCACCCTCTACCACTGGGACCTGCCGCAGGCCCTCCAGGACCGGGTGACGGACAGCCGCGGCGGCTGGACCGAGCGGGCCACGGCCGAGCACCTCGCCGCCTACGCCTCCGTCGTCGCCGAGCGGCTCGGCGACCGCGTCACCCAGTGGGCCACCCTCAACGAACCGCTCTGCTCCGGCTGGATCGGCCACCTGGAGGGGCGGATGGCCCCGGGCCTCACCGACCTCACCGCCGCCGTCCGCGCCTCGTACCACCTCCTCCTCGCCCACGGTCTCGCCACCCAGGCCATCCGCGCCGCCGCACCCGGCGCCCAGGTCGGCCTGGTCACCAACCACTCGACCGTGGCGCCCGCATCCACCCGGCCCGAGGACATCGCCGCCGCCGCCCGCGCGGACGGCCACACCAACCGCTGGTGGCTCGACCCGGTGTACGGCCGCGGCTTCCCCGCCGACATGCGCGAGCTGTACGGAGTCGAGCTGCCGGAGAAGCCCGGAGACCTGGAGACCATCGCCGCCCCGCTCGACTGGCACGGACTCAACTACTACTTCCCGGTCACCGTCGCCGACGACCCGACGGGACCCGCCCCGTACGCCCGCGAGGTGCGCCTCCCCGACGTGCCGCGCACCGGCATGGACTGGCAGATCGACGCCGGCGGCCTCGAGGCGTTCCTGCTGCGGCTCACCGAGGACTACGGCGTACGGAAGCTGTACGTCACCGAGAACGGCTCGGCCTTCCCCGACGCCGTCGGCCCCGACGGCGAGGTCCACGACCCCGAGCGCACCCGCTACCTGGAGCAGCACCTCGCGGCCTGTGCGAGCGCGCTGCGCAAGGGCGCCCCGCTCGCCGGGTACTACGCCTGGTCCCTCCTGGACAACTTCGAGTGGGCCTACGGCTACGACAAGCGCTTCGGTCTCGTCCACGTCGACTACGCCACCCAGCGCAGGACCGTGAAGACGAGCGGACGCCGGTACGCGGACATCGTCCGCGCCCACCGCGAGGCGAACGCGGGCTGACCGTACGCCCCGTCGCAGTCCTCCGGAAGGCCGCCCCGGTGTCACGGGGCGGCCTTCCGGTGTCCCCGTCTCTTCTGACGTGGACGGTCAGGTGGACTCGCGTACGACCAGCACCGGCTCGAACACCTTCGAGGCAGTCTCGGACGGGGCGCCGTCGAGCTGCTCGACGAGCAGCGTGGCCATCGCGGACGCCATGCGCTCCACGGGCTGGCGCACGGTGGTCAGCTGAGGGCGGGCCTTCCGGGCCGCCACCGAGTCGTCGAAGCCCACCACGGCCACCTCGCCGGGGACGGAGACCCCCTGCTCACGCAGATACTGGCAGGCGCCCTGGGCCATCAGGTCGTTGGCGGCGAACACGGCGTCGATCTCCGGGTGGTCCTTCAGGAGTGCGGCCATGGCGCGCCTGCCGCTCTCCACTGTGAACCTGCCCCGTACGACGGGGACCGACGTCACCCCGTGCGCCGCGAAGGCCTCCCGGAAGCCGTCGAGGCGTTCGTCGGCCGTGGGGGCGGTGACCGGGGCGGCGATGGTGGCCGGGCGCCGCCGCCCGATGGCCCACAGGTGCTCCGCCGCCAGTCGCGCGCCGGCCGGGTTGTCGAGGTCGACGTAGCCGCACCGCTCCCCGTCGCGGGGGCGGCCGAACAGCACCGTGGGCAGGCCCGCCGCCACCAGCATCGACGGGAGCGGGTCGTTCTCGTCCAGCGGCACGACCAGGGCTCCGTCCGCGCCGCCCTGCCGCAGGTACTCGACGAGTTGGGCCCTGGCCTGCTCGGACTCGGCGACGAGCAGCACGGGCTGGATCGCGCGGCGGCGCAGGACCGGCAGGACCCCGTCCACCACGCGTCCGAAGAACGGGTCGGAGAACACCCGGGCGGTGAACGACCTGCCCGTGGCGGAGAGCACCAGGGCCACGGTCCCGGTGCGCCGTGTGACCAGGGAACGGGCCGCCTGGTTGGGTGCGTAGCCGATGCGGGCGATGGCCTCGCGCACGCTCCGCTGGATGTCGGGGGCCACGTTGCGCACGCCGTTGACGACGCGGGACACCGTCGCGCGCGACACCCCCGCCTCGCGTGCGACGTCTTCCAGAGTCGGTCCTCGATTCCCCACCCGCGCACCTTAACGGTGTCGTGTGTCCGGTGGGAGGACGGTCCGCTCCTGGCCGGAAACGGTTGGCGTCGACACTTAATGAAAGCCAAAAGAAAAGTCGTGTCATACGCCTTGACCGTCAACTCGCCCTGCGGGCAAGGTTTCGGGAGAGCGCTCTCCCACGTTTCCCCCATGTATCCAGAGGAGACCCCATGTCTTCCGTCGGGTCCCCGCCGGTCTTCCGGCGACCCGCCTCACGCGTCCGCCGGGCCACCGTCGGCGCACTTGTCACCTCACTGGCCGGCAGCCTGCTCGCCCTCGCCCCCGCCACGACGGCGCAAGCGGCCCCCACCCTGCTCTCCCAGGGGAAGACCGCGACCGCCTCCTCCACCGAGGGCGGCGCCTTCTCCGCCTCCGCCGCCGTCGACGGCGACCTCACCGGCACCCGCTGGGCCAGCGCCTGGCAGGACGCCCAGTGGATCCAGGTCGACCTCGGCAGCAGCGCCACGCTCAGCCACGCCGTCCTCACCTGGGAAGCGGCCTACGGCAAGAGCTACGACATCCAGGCCTCCGAGAACGGCACCGACTGGCGGACCGTCACCACCGTCAGCGCGGGCGACGGAGGCACCGACAACGTCACGCTCTCCGGCACCGGCCGCTACATCCGCATGAACGGCCTCACCCGGGCCACCGGATACGGCTTCTCCCTCTGGGAGTTCCAGGTCTTCGGCACCACAGGCGGCACCGGCCCGACGCTCCCCGGCGGCGGTGACCTCGGCCCCAACGTGCACGTCTTCGACCCGGCCACCCCCGGCATCCAGACCAAGCTGGACCAGGTCTTCCAGGAGCAGGAGTCGGCGCAGTTCGGCAGCGGCCGGCACGCCTTCCTCTTCAAGCCCGGCACCTACAACGGCCTCAACGCCCAGATCGGCTTCTACACCCAGATCGCCGGTCTCGGTCTGCGCCCCGGCGACACCACCATCAACGGTGACGTGACCGTCGACGCCGGCTGGTTCAACGGCAACGCCACCCAGAACTTCTGGCGCGGTGCCGAGGGCCTGACCCTGAACCCGGTCAACGGCACCGACCGGTGGGCCGTCTCGCAGGCGTCCTCGTTCCGCCGTATGCACGTCAAGGGCGGCCTCAACCTGGCGCCGAACGGCTACGGCTGGGCCAGCGGCGGCTACATCGCCGACTCCAAGATCGACGGCCAGATCGGCAACTACTCCCAGCAGCAGTGGTACACCCGCGAGAGCACCATCGGCGGCTGGTCCAACAGCGTCTGGAACCAGACCTTCTCCGGCGTCGAGGGCGCCCCGGCCACCTCCTTCCCGGAGCCCCGCTACACCACGCTCGACACCACGCCGGTCTCCCGCGAGAAGCCGTACCTCTACCTCGACGGCAACGAGTACAAGGTCTTCGCCCCCGCCAAGCGCGTCAACGCCCGCGGCACCAGCTGGGCCAACGGCGCGCCGCAGGGCGAGTCGATCCCGCTGAGCCGGTTCTACGTGGTCAAGCCGGGCGCCACCGCCGCCACGATCAACCAGGCACTGGCCCAGGGCCTGCACCTGCTGTTCACGCCCGGCGTCTACCACGTCGACCAGACGATCAACGTGAACCGGGCGAACACCATCGTGCTCGGCCTCGGCCTCGCCACGATCATCCCGGACAACGGCGTCACCGCGATGAAGGTCGCCGACGTCGACGGCGTCCGCCTCGCCGGCTTCCTGATCGACGCCGGCCCGGTCAACTCCCCGACCCTGCTGGAGCTCGGGCCGCAGAACTCCGCCGCCGACCACGCCGCCAACCCCACCAGCGTGCAGGACGTGTACGTCCGCATCGGCGGCGCCGGCGCGGGCAAGGCCACCACCAGCGTGGTCGTGAACAGCGACGACGCCATCATCGACCACACCTGGGTGTGGCGCGCCGACCACGGCGAGGGCGTCGGCTGGGAGACCAACCGGGCCGACTACGGCGTCCGCGTCAACGGCGACGACGTGCTCGCCACGGGTCTGTTCGTCGAGCACTTCAACAAGTACGACGTCGAGTGGTACGGCGAGCGCGGCCGCACGATCTTCTACCAGAACGAGAAGGCGTACGACGCCCCGAACCAGGCCGCCATCCAGAACGGCGCGACGAAGGGGTACGCGGCCTACCGGGTCGACGACTCCGTGAACACCCACGAGGCCTGGGGCCTCGGCAGCTACTGCAACTACAACGTGGACCCGAACATCCGGCAGGACCACGGCTTCAAGGCACCCGTCAAGCCGGGCGTGAAGTTCCACAGCCTCCTGGTCGTGTCCCTCGGCGGCATGGGCCACTACAACCACGTCATCAACGACACCGGGGCGTCCACGGTCCCCGCCGGCACCTCGACCGTGCCGTCCACCGTCGTCTCCTTCCCCTGACAGCCCCGCCGGGACGCGCCCCATGCGGTGCGTCCCGGCCCCTCACCCCTTCCGGGCGGCGCCCAGTCCCCGCCGCGCCGCCCGGAAGGCGATCCCCCTCCCCCTCCGTCCAGGAGCCGCCATGACCACGGCCGACACCCCCACGACACGAAGGCGCACCCGCACCCGCACGACGGCCTCGCTCGTCTCCGTCGGGGCCCTGCTCGCCACCGCCCTCTCCTCCGCCACGTTGCTGACCGCGGCACCGGCCGGCGCCGCGGAGACCCTCCTCTCCCAGGGGAAGACCGCCACCGCCTCCTCCAGCGAGGGCGCCGCCTGGGCCGCCTCCGCCGCGGTCGACGGCGACCTCACCGGAACCCGCTGGGCCAGCCAGTGGAGCGACGCCCAGTGGATCCAGGTCGACCTGGGCACCAGCGCGAACATCAGCCGCGTCGTCCTGAACTGGGAGGGCGCCTACGGCAAGGCGTACGACATCCAGCTCTCCGACAACGGAAGCGACTGGCGCACCGTCAAGTCCGTGACGGCGGGCGACGGCGGCACCGACGAGCTCGCGGTCACCGGCACCGGCCGCTACGTCCGCCTCCAGGGGATCACCCGGGGCACCGGCTACGGCTACTCCCTGTGGGAGTTCCGGGTGTACGGCGGCGGATCCACGCAGCCCGAGCCCGGCGGCGCCGTCCGCGTGAGCGGCACGCAGGGCAACTGGCAACTGACGGTCGGGGGGCAGCCGTACACCGTCAAGGGCGTCACCTGGGGCCCCGCGATGGCCGACGCCCCCCGCTACATGCCGGACGTGAAGTCCATGGGCGTCAACACCGTCCGTACCTGGGGGACGGACGCCGGCACCAAGCCGCTGCTCGACTCGGCCGCCGCCAACGGCGTCAAGGTGATCAACGGCTACTGGCTCCAGCCGGGCGGCGGCCCGGGCTCCGGCGGCTGCGTCGACTACGTGGCGGACGGCGCGTACAAGAGCACCATGCTCACCGAGTTCGCGAAGTGGGTCGACACCTACAAGTCCCACCCCGCCACCCTCATGTGGAACGTCGGCAACGAGTCCGTCCTCGGTCTGCAGAACTGCTACAGCGGCACCGCGCTCGAGGCGCAGCGCAACGCGTACACGGCCTTCGTCAACGACGTCGCCAAGAAGATCCACTCCATCGATCCCGACCACCCCGTGACCTCGACGGACGCGTGGACCGGCGCCTGGCCCTACTACAAGCGGAACGCGCCCGACCTGGACCTCTACTCGATGAACGCCTACGGCGACATCTGCGGGGTCCGCGAGGACTGGGTGGAGGGCGGCTACACCAAGCCCTACATCATCACCGAGACCGGTCCCGCCGGCGAGTGGGAGGTGCCCGACGACGCCAACGGCGTCCCCGACGAGCCCACCGACGTCCAGAAGGCCGACGGGTACACCAAGGCGTGGAACTGCGTCACCGGCCACCAGGGCGTCGCCCTCGGCGCGACCGTCTTCCACTACGGCACGGAGCACGACTTCGGCGGCGTCTGGTTCAACCTGCTCCCCGACGGCCTGAAGCGCCTTTCCTACTACGCCCTCAAGAAGGCGTACACGGGCTCCGTCGCCGGCGACAACACCCCGCCGGTGATCAGCAACATGACGGTCACGCCCGCCGGATCCGCCCCGGCCGGCGGCGAGTTCACGGTCCGCGCCGACGTCCGCGACCCCGACGGCGACGCCGTCACCACCAAGATCCTCCTGAGCGGCAACTACGCCAACGGCGACAAGCGCCTGATCGACGCGCGGTACCGCTCCCTCGGCAACGGCACCTTCGCCGTCACCGCGCCCGAGAAGCTCGGCGTGTGGAAGGTGTACGTGCAGGCCGAGGACGGCCGCGGCAACGCCGGCATCGAGACGAAGTCCGTCAAGGTCGTCGCCCCGCCGGTGGCCGGCACCAACATCGCCCTGAACCGGCCCACCACCGCCTCCTCCGCGCAGGCGTCCTACGGCGACTGCCCCTGCCCGGCGACCCACGCGACCGACGGGAACACCGCCACCCGCTGGGCCAGCGACTGGAGCGACCCGCAGTGGATCCAGGTCGACCTCGGTTCGGTCCGCTCCTTCAACCGGCTCCAGCTGGTCTGGGACCCGGCCTACGCCCGCGCCTACGAGGTCCAGGTCTCCGACGACGGCGGCACCTGGCGGACCATCCACGCCACCACCACAGGAAACGGCGACATCGACACCATCGAGACCGGTGCCACCGCACGGTACGTCCGGCTCCAGCTCACCGCACGCGGCACCGGCTGGGGCTACTCGCTCCACGAGTTCGGCATCTACAGCTGACCCCCTGAGGAGAACGAGGAGATCACGATGAGAATCCGCGGCCGGACCCTGTCCGCCTTACTGCTCAGCGCAGCCCTGGGCGTCTCCGCCCTGACGGTGAACACCTACACCGCGGCCACCGCCCGCGGGGAGACCACCGCCCCGGCCGCCGGCGCCCACGGGGCGCACGCGGCGGGCGCCGCCCAGGGCCATGTCATGGCGGCCTCCGCGCTCCCCTCGGGGGACGACGCCGACGGCGACGGCTACATCCCGGCCGTACCCCAGGTCACCGGGGTGATCCCGTCCACGGCCACCCCGCCGCCGGCCTACCACCACGAGTTCCAGGCCGGCTGCTCCGTCACCCACACCGCGCCGGACGACCCGATCGTCTACCCGGGCCAGTTCGGCAAGTCCCACGACCACACGTTCATGGGCAACACCTCCACGAACGCGGCCAGCACCACCGGCTCGCTCTACGGAGGCAGCACCACCTGCAAGGCTCCCGCGGACGCCTCCGCGTACTGGATGCCCTCGCTGTACAAGGGCGACCAGAAGATCCTGCCCGTCGGCCCTCAGGTCATCTACTACAAGGCGGGCGTCACCGACTACCGGAGCGTGCGGCCCTTCCCCAAGGGTCTGCGGTTCGTCGTCGGCAACCCGACGCAGACCGCCCAGGAGTTCCGCGGCCACAAGGGCTTCGTCGAGGGCTGGGAGTGCGGTGACAGCTTCTTCAACACCGACTTCCCGGCGAGCTGTCCGAGCCGGCCCGACGTCCAGCTCAACCTGCGCATGCAGGCCCCCAGCTGCTGGAACGGCCTGTACCTCGACACCCCCGACCACAAGAGCCACATGGCGTACCCGGTGGTCAAGCCCGGCACCAACGACAACATGTGCCCGGCCTCCCACCCGGTCGCCCTGCCGATGATCGAGTTCAAGATGGCGTGGCCGGTCAACGGCGACATGAGCCAGGTCCGCCTGGCCAGTGGTCGCGGCTACTCCTTCCACTACGACTTCTTCAACGCGTGGGAGGAGCGCACCCTCAAGGCCCTCGTCGACCACTGCATCGTCGGCGGCCTGCAGTGCGACACACGGGGCTTCGACCTGTACCGCCCCGAACGCGGTGTCGTGCTGAACGAGGACCACCGCCTGCCCTGATCCGTCTCCCGTACCCGGCCCGGACGCCCGCGAGGGCGCCCGGGCCGCTTTCCCGTCCGCCTCTCGGCACCAGGAGGATCCCGTGACCGCCCCCGCCCCGTCCGCCACCGCCCACCACGACGCGCTCATCGACCTCCTCCCCCCGCGCTTCCGGTTCGGCGCCGCCACCTCCGCCTTCCAGATCGAGGGGGCCACCGCCGAGGACGGCCGCACCCCGTCCATCTGGGACACCTTCTGCCGCGTCCCGGGGGCCGTCAACAACGGCGACACGGGAGACGTGGCCTGCGACCACTACCACCGCATGCCGGAGGACGTGGCCCTGCTCGCCGCCCTGGGCCTCGACACGTACCGCTTCTCCGTCTCCTGGTCCCGCGTCCAGCCGCACGGGCGGGGCCCGGCCAATCCGGCGGGGATCGGTTTCTACGACCGCCTCGTCGACGAACTCCTCGCGCACGGCGTCACCCCCTGGCTCACCCTGTACCACTGGGACCTGCCCCAGGAGCTCCAGGACGCCGGCGGCTGGCCCGCCCGCGACACCGCCCACCGCTTCGCCGACTACGCGGAACTCGTCCACGAGCGCCTCGGCGACCGCGTCGCCCACTGGACGACCCTCAACGAGCCGTTCTGCTCGGCCGTCCTCGGCCATGTCGAAGGCGTCCACGCGCCCGGCGGCCGCTCCTTCGCCGACGGGGTGCGCGCCGTGCACCATCTGCACCTCGCCCACGGACTCGCGGTCCAGCGCCTGCGCTCCGCCGCCCGCCGCCCCCTCGACCTGGCGGTCACCCACCTCCTCGGCACCAGCCGGCCCGCCACCGACTCGGCGGCCGACCGCGAGGCCGCGCGCCGGGCGGACGCCCTCGGGTTCCGCTTCTACCTCGACCCGATCCTGCGCGGCCGGTATCCGCAGGACCTCGTGGACGACCTGGCGGCGCGCTCCGTGACGATCCCCGTCAGGGACGGCGACCTGGAGGTCATCAGCAGCCCCGTCGACACCCTGGGCGTCAACTACTACCGCTCGATGCGCACGTCGGGGGTCGACGAGGACGGCGCCTCCGCCGACGCCCGCGGCGTCCCCGTCACCCGGAACCTGCCGCACGGCGGCCTGCCGGTCACCGGCCTCGGCTGGGAGGTGATGCCGCACGACCTCACCGACCTCCTGCTGCGCATCTCCCGCGACTATCCCGGCACGCCGATGGTGGTCACCGAGAACGGTGCCGCCTACGAGGACGTTCCCGACTCCCACGGCTTCGTCGAGGACGCCGACCGCACCGCCTACCTCGCGTCCCACCTCGCCGCCGTCGCCGAGGCCCGCGTCCGGGGCGCCGACGTCCGCGGCTACTTCGCCTGGTCGCTCCTGGACAACTTCGAGTGGGCGTACGGCTACGACAAGCGCTTCGGTCTCGTCCGCGTCGACTACGCCACCCAGGCCCGTACGCCCAAGCGCAGCGCCCTGTGGCTGCGCGACACGGCCCGGCGCGTCCGCGGCGGCGCACCGGGGTGACATTCCCGGGGTGACTCGGGGAGGCCGGGCGTCATTCCTCCTGGTCCCGGGTCTGCTCCTCCCGGCCGAGGCCAGGGCGCTGCCGCTTGGCCCGGTGGCCGTCGGCGCCCTCCCGGTCGGTGTCACCGGCGCGGTGCGCCACGGCCTCCTCGGCCTCCTCGCGCGCCTCCTTGTCGCCGCTCTCGCCCTCGGCGCCCGCCGGAGTGGTGGGGGTGGTGCGGCGGCGCCGCTCGTCCTCGTTCGCTCGTTCCTTCACGGGGTCCTCCTTCGGCAATCCTCGTCGGTCCGGCCTCGGGGCGTCCTCATCGGTCCGGCCGCTCGTCCGGCGCGGTCCAGGAGTCCCGCCTCGCCTCGGCCGCCGGCGGCTGGGCGACGGGGGCGGAGGCCCGTCTGCGGGCCGCGCGCCGGGAGCCCCACCAGAAGGCGGCGATCAGCAGGACGGCGATCAGCACCCCGACCAGGATCAGCAGCAGGGCGGGTGAGCCGGAGGCGGCCAGTTCGGAGGCGGTGACTGTCGAGAAAATCATGGGGACCCTTCCTGTCGGGAACGGATCGAACCGTCTGAGTTCGGCGGCTACCCCCCGAGATCGGAATCAATCCCCCGGTCCCCTTGGACCACCGAGGCGCGCGCTCCGGCCGGCCTCCTCAGCTCGACCGCTGTGGCCGCCGCTCCGCCCCGCCGTCGAGGTGCGGGAAGCGGAACTCCGTACGCCGGTGTGCGGCGGCGCCGGGGCGCAGCACCGCGCTGGGGTACTCTGGCCGGTTGGGGGCGTCGGGGTAGTGCTGCGTCTCCAGGCAGACCGCGCTGTGGCGCTCGTGGGCGCGCCCCGTCCCGTCGATGAGGGATCCGTCCAGGTGGTTGGCGGTGTAGACCTGCATGCCCGGTGCCGTCGTCCACACCTCCATGACACGGGTCTCCGCGGGAGCCGTCAGCCGGGCCGCGTACCGCAGCGGGCCCGGCTCCCCTCCCGGCAGCGCCCAGCAGTGGTCGTACCCGCCGGCACGGCCGATCTGGTCGTCGGCCGCGCGGACGCAGTCGCCGAGAAGCCGGGGGGACGTCAGGTCGAAGGGCGTACCCGTCACGTCCCGGAGGGGGCCGAGCGGGATGCCGTCGTCGTCGACCGGCAGATAGGCCTCGGAGTCGATCTGGAGCGTGTGGCCCAGGACGTCCCCGGCACCCGCGAGGTTGAAGTAGGCGTGGTGGGTGAGGCTGACCACGGTCGGGCGGTCGGTGGTCGCGGTGCAGTCGACGGACAGCGTGCCGGCGCCGTCGAGGGAGTACGTGACGGCGACGTCGAGAGCTCCGGGGAAGCCCATGTCGCCGTCGGGGCTGTGCAGCGACAGCCGGAGCGCGGCCGTGTCGCCGTCCGTGAGGGGGCGCGCGTCCCACACCCGGGTGTCGAACCCCTGGGGACCGCCGTGCAGGGCGTGACCGCGGTCGTTGAGGGGGATGTGGTGCGTGGTGCCGTCGAGGGTGAAGGTGCCGTGGGCGATGCGGTTGGCGTACCGGCCGATCAGCGCACCGAGGTACGGGCCCTTCTCGGCGTACTGGTCCACCGAGGGCAGGGAGAGGACCACGTCGGCCGTCCGGCCTTCGGTGTCGGGCACGCCCAGGGAGTGCAGGACGCCCCCGTACGTGAGGATCTCGGCGTACACGCCGGAGGCGGATTCCAGCCGCCAGAGGCCGACCTCCCCTCCGCTCGGGGCGGTGCCGAACGGCCGGTGGCGGACGGTGGGTCGGAGCATGGCGAGTCCTCAGGGCGAGCGGATGGTCGGACGGTCAGGAGGCCGGCTCGGACCGGCTGTCGTCGCCGGAGCCGGTAGCGGGGGCGGCTTCGGGTACGGCTACGGGGTAGGGGTCGGAGCCCGTACGGCGCCGCCTCCGGTGGACTCCCGTACGACGAGCTCGTACCCGGGGCTGATCCTGCGCGGCTCGGAGTCCGACCGCCCGCTGAGCCGCTCGACGAGGCGGTCCACGGCCAGGCGGGCGATGGCGTGCTTGTCGGGGGCGACGGTGGTGAGGCTGATCGCGCCGAAGCGGCTTTCCTCGATGTCGTCGAAGCCGACCACGGCGATGTCGTCGGGGACACGGAGGCCGCGTTCGGTGAGGGTCCGCAGGGCGCCGAGGGCGATGAGGTCGTTGTACGCGAAGACCGCGTCGGGCCGCTCCCCCCGGTCCAGGAGCGCCGACATCGCCGCCGCGCCGTCGGAGCGGCCGTAGCCGTCCGTGGCGACGACCAGTGTCTCGGCGGGCTCGAGGCCCGAGGCGACGAGCTCCTCCCGCCAGCCGCGCAGCCGCAGGTGCGCGGGTCGGCGTTCGCGGTCCGTGCGGGAGCCGAGGAACGCGATGCGGCGGCGGCCCAGGCCCACCAGGTGGCGGACCGCCTCGCGCGCCGCCGCCACGTTGTCGATGGCGATCTGGTCGTACGGCGCCTCGTACTCGCGCTCGCCGAGCAGCACCAGGGGCGAGGTCTCCTGCCGGGCGACCAGATCGGCCGTCTCCAGATGGATCGGGCTCAGGATCAGGCCGTCGATGACGTGGGAGCGGAACTCCTGGCAGACCAGCAGTTCCCGCTCGCGGAGCCCCGCCGTGTGGTCGACGAGGACGGTGTAGTCGTGCTGGGCGGCGGCGTCGATGATGGCGCCGGCCAGCTCCGCGAAGTACGGGTTGCCGAGCTCGGGCACGGCGAAGGCGATGATGCCGGTGCGCCCCTTGCGCAGATGCCGGGCGGTGAGGTTCGGCCGGTACCCGAGTTCGTCGATGGCCTGCTGCACCTTGGCGCGCATCTGGGGCGTGACGTGGGGGTAGTTGTTCACGACGTTGGACACGGTCTTGATCGACACGCCTGCCCGCTGCGCGACGTCCTTGAGGCTGACGCCCACGGCACTCCTCTGATTCGGCTCTGGGTCGGTTCTGGGCCGGTTCTGGAACGGCTCTGGAACTGGTCTGGAACGGCTCTAGTCCGAGCATGATCCGTCTCCGTCAGACGGTACTTCGGCTCCGCGACAGGTAGCGCTGGGCGACCACGACGAGGATGAGGAACCCACCGCTCACCACCGACTGGTACGAGGAGTTGAGCGTGCCGATCTGGTTGATGAGGTTCTGGATGACGGCGAGCAGCAGCACCCCCCAGAGGGTGCCGCTCACCGACCCGGCGCCGCCGACCAGCAGCGTTCCGCCGATGACGACGGCGGCGATCGCGTCGAGCTCCATGCCCGCGCCGATGATCGTGACACCGGAGGAGAGCCGGGCCGCGTTGACGGCCCCCGCGAGTCCCGCGAGGAGACCGCTCAGCAGGTACACCGTCACCTTCGCCCGCGCCACCGGCAGGCCCATCAGGGTGGCCGCGTCGCTGCTGCCGCCGACGGCGAACAGTGTCTGGCCGAACGACGTGCGCTGGAGGACCAGCCCCCCGGCCGCGAAGAGGGCGAGGGCGATGAGGATCGGGTAGCCGAAGCCCCCGATGCTGCCCTGGCCGAGTTCCGCGAACGCCGAGCCCTTGGGCACCAGGTACGTGGTGGCGCCCTCGTCGGTGAGGGCGAGCAGCAGCCCGCGCGCGCCGAGGAGGGAGGCGAGCGTGACGATGAAGGGTGCCATGCCGGCCCGGGCGATCAGCAGACCGTTGACCAGGCCGATCGCCCCGCAGACCGCGAGCGGTACGAGGAGGGCGGGCAGGATGCCCCACTGGGAGGCCCAGGCGGCGAGCACCCCGCCCAGCGCGAAGACCGAGCCGACGGACAGGTCGATGCCACCGGTGATGATCACCAGGGTCATGCCGAGCGCGACGACGGCCAGGAACGACGCCTGCACCGTCACTCCCCGCGCGTTGTCGAGGGTGGCGAACGTGGGGTAGACGGAGGAGGCGATCAGGACGACGAGGAGCAGGACGGCGAGGACGCCCTGGCGCTGCACGAGCGCGGCGAGCCGTTGCCGGCCGGAGACGTCGGCCCGCCGGCGGTCGGCGGCGGCACCGCTCCCGGTGGGCACGGAGGGCGTGGTGCCCTTCCCCGGTGCGGCGAGCGAGGAGGTGGGGTTCATCGGGATCGGCGCTCCCGTGCGACGTAGACGGCGGCGATGATGATGGCGGCCTGGGCTATCTGGGCGGTGGAGTCGGGCAGGTCGTGCTTGACGAGTGTGGCGCGCAGCAACTGCATCAGCAGCGCACCCGCGACGGTGCCGAGCACCCGGATGGACCCGCCGCTCAGCGGGGTTCCGCCGACGACCACCGCGGTGATCGCGGACAGCTCCATGAGGGTGCCGAGGGACGACGGGTCGCTCGCGGTGAGGCGGGCGGTGGCCAGGATGCCCGCGAGGGCGGCGAGCACCCCGCACAGGATGTACACCCCGGTCAGCACCCGCTTGACGGGGAGTCCGGAGAGGGCGGCCGCGGACCGGTTGCCGCCGATCGCGACGACCTGGCGTCCGAACGTGGTCCGGTGCACGAGGAAGGCCACCGCGAGCGCCAGTACGGCCGCGATCAGGACGACCAGCGGGATGCCGAGGAGGCTGCCGGTGCCCAGCGACAGCAGGTCGGGGTTGACGATCTGCTTGAGCTGACCGTCCGCCATCACGAGCGCGATGCCGCGTCCGCCGACGAACAGGGCCAGGGTGGCGACGATGGGCTGGAGTCCGACGACGGACACGAGGGCGCCGTTCACCGCCCCGACGACGGCGCCGGCGAGCAGCGCGATCAGCAGGGCGGGCACGAGGCCGTAGCCCAGGTACAGCGGCAGGAGTGCCGCTGCCAGCGCCATGGCCGACCCCACGGACAGGTCGACTCCCTCGGTCCCGATCACCAGGGCCATGCCGAGGGCCACGATGACGATCGGGGCGACCTGGATCAGCTGGGTGCGGAGGTTGTCGACGGTGAGGAAGTGCTCGGTGAAGAGGGCGTTGAACAGCAGGAGCGCTGCCACCGCCGCGTACACGCCGTACTCCTGGAACCAGGCCGGGGCGCTGCGTCGTCCGGGGACGCCGACCGGCGGCGCCGCGGTCACCTGAGTGGTCATCGGAGGTCCTCCTCGGCGTCCTCGGTCCGGCCTGCGGCCGCGGCCCCGTCCGCTGTCCTTGCTGCCTTCTCGGTCGCCGTCGCCGCCGCCGGGGAGTGGTCCGCCAGTACGGCGAGCAGTTCGCTCTCCGACACCTGGTCCCCGGTCAGTTCACCCGCCGTGGCCCCGTTCCTCAGGACGACGATCCGGTCGGAGCCCTCGACCAGCTCCTCGATGTCGGACGAGATCAGGAGGACGGCGAGGCCCTCCTGGGCCAGCTCGTCGATGAGGGCCTGCACCTCGGCCTTGGCACCGACGTCGATGCCACGGGTGGGTTCGTCGAGCAGCAGCACCTTGGGTTCGAGGCACAGCCACCGGGCCAGGAGCACCTTCTGCTGGTTCCCGCCGGACAGTTCGCCGACCTTCTGCTCGGGGCTCGACGCCTTGATCCGCAGCCGCTTCACGAAGATGTCGACGACACGGTCCTGCTGCGCGCGGGAGACGATGCCCGCGCGGGAGAGGCGTGGCAGCGCCGCGAGCACGATGTTCTCGCGCACGGAGAGGCCGGGCACGATGCCCTCGGCCTTGCGGTCCTCCGGCAGGAGGCTGATCCCGGCGCGGATGGCACTCGCCGAGGACATCCGGTCGAGCGGCGCGCCGTCGACGGTGATCCGCCCGGTGTCCAGCGGCAGGGCTCCGGCGAGCGCCTTCGCGGTCTCGCTGCGGCCTGAGCCCAGCAGACCTCCGAGGCCCAGCACCTCCCCCGGGTGGAGTTCCAGCGAGATGTCGTCCAGTTGGTGCCTCCTGACCATTCCGGTCGCCGTGAGGACGGGCTTGCGCGCGATGTCGTGTCCCTCGCCCGCGAAGCTCGTCGTGCCGTGCCGGCGGACCTCGGACAGTTCCCGGCCCAGCATCATGGAGACCAGCTGCATCCGGTCGAGGGCTGCCAGGTCGCCGGTGTGGATGTGCCGTCCGTCGCGGAGCACCGTGACGCGGTCGCAGATCCGGTAGAGCTCGTCCATGCGGTGGCTCACGTAGACGACGGCGATGTTCTGCCGGCGCAGGTCGCCGATCACCCGGAACAGCGTCTCGACCTCGCGCGGCTCAAGGGAGGAGGTGGGCTCGTCCATGACGACCACATGGGCCCGGACCGACACGGCGCGGGCGAGCGCCACCATCTGCTGCGCGCCGATGCCCAGGGTGTGCAGCGGCCGGCGGGGGTCGACGCGGACGCCGAACCCGTCGAGGAGGGCCCCGGCCTCGGCGTGCATCCGCGAGAAGTCGATCAGGCGGAGGCGGGTCCGGGGCTCGCGGCCGAGGAAGATGTTGCGCGCCACGCTCATCAGCGGAACCAGGTTCACCTCCTGGTAGATCGTGGAGATGCCCGCCTGCTGCGCCTCGAACGGGCGCGAGAAGTGGACGGGCCGGTCGGAGAGCAGCAACTCGCCGCTGTCCGGCCGGTGCACGCCCGTCAGCACCTTGATCAGGGTGGACTTGCCCGCGCCGTTCTCGCCGACGAGCGCATGCGTCTCACCGGCGCGGAGCGTGAACGACACGTCGTCGAGGGCCACGACGCCGGGGAATCGCTTCCCGACGCCGCGCGCCTCCAGCACCGTCGGCGCGACGGACGGCTCGGTGCCGTCCAGCACGGACGGGGCCGCTTCGGGGGGTGCCATGAGCGTGGCCTTCCGGAGATGGTTCGTGCGGGTGCGTGGTAGGAGGGGGTCATGCGGGACGGGCCGGTCACCACGGGCGGGGAGGTCCGTGGTGACCGGACGACCGGGCGACGGGAGGTGGCGGAGTCCCGGCGTCAGTACGCTCCGCCGAGGGACGCCTTGGCGTTGGCGGCGTCGTAGGCGCGGTCCGCGATGATGACGTCCTCGGGGATGCCCTCGCCGGCGTAGAACTTCTGGGCGGTGGCGAAGGCGAGGGGTCCGAAGCGCGGGTTGGACTCGATGACGGCGTTGAGTTCGCCGTTGGCGAGGGCCTGGACGGCGTTGCGCGTGCCGTCGATGGAGACGACCTTGACGTCCTTGCCGGGGGCCTTGCCCGCGGCCTTGAGCGCGGTCACGGCGCCCAGCGCCATCTCGTCGTTCTCCGCGTAGACCGCCGTGATGTCGGGCTTCGACTGGATGAGCTGCTCCATGACCTGCTGGCCCTTGTCGCGGGCGAACTCGCCGGTCTGCTGGGCGACGATCTCGATGCCCGGGGCCTGGGCCCCGACCTGGTCGACGAAGCCCTTGGTGCGGTCGGTCGTGACGCTGTTGCCGGAGGAGCCGAGGAGGATGGCGACCTTGCCCTTGCCACCCGTTGCCTTGATCATCGCGTCGGCGGCGCGCTTGCCCTGCTCGACGAAGTCCGAGCCGAGGAAGGCCAGGTAGTCCTTGCAGGCCGTCGCGTTGACCTTGCGGTCGATCGTGAGGACCGGGACCTTCTTCGCGGCCGCCGCCTGGAGGGCCGGTTCCAGGCCGTCGGAGTTGAGCGGCGCGACGATCAGGAACTGCGCGCCCTGCGCCAGCATGTCCTGGATGTCGCTGATCTGCTTGGAGAGCTGCGACTGCGCGTTCGTGGTGAGCAGCCTCTTCACCCCGATCTTCGCGGCCTCGTCCTTGATGGACTGCGTCTCGGCGATGCGGAACGGATTGGCCTCCTTCTCCGACTGGGAGAAGCCGACGACCGCGTTCTTGAGGTCCAACTTCGGAGCGCCGTACGTGGTCAGGGAGCAGCCGGAGCCGGTGGCCGCCGACGCCGTGGGGGTCTGGACGACCTGGGCGCCCTGACTGCTGTCGCCGCCGGCCTGGTCGGAGGTCTCGGACTTGGCGCAGCCGCTCAGTGCCAGGGTGGTGCTGGCGACCACGAGACAGGCGACGGACAGCGCGCGGGATCTCTTCGGAAGGGTCACGTCAAGACACTCCTTGGCGGGGGACAGCACCGCCGAGTGGCGTGCGGTCGCGCGGGGATGGGAAACGTTGTCGGCGCGTCAGGGAAGGCTGCGCCCTCTTGGCCGACATGCGCCTGAACTGCGAAGACCCGCCCTTGACGCCCGACGGGTAGCCGGGCGGCGTCGGCGGCTTTACAACGTTATAACTGGGCCGCGGAGCACACGGCAAGGGTTCGGCACGACGTTTCTTGAACGCGCTCTCACGCGGCGACGCCGTCGCGCCACACGGGTGGTGAGGCGTGGTCAGCAGAACCGTGCAAGGGGTCTGGACAGGCGCCGGGCGGCGTGCTGTCATTCCGCTGCACGCCGATTTCCAACGTTGGAATGGTGGCCGGCCACCGCCGTCGGCCGTCCGTTCCGCACTGTGCCGGACTCGGCCGCCGTCTGCCCGACGCCGCTTGAGCGGTCGAGCGGTCGAGCGGTCGAGCGAGTGGCCGCGCGCCGGACGTACGACCGCCGTACGGCCACCGTGTGACCGGCCGCATGACGCCCGTACAGCCTCCGCGCGACCCGTACGACCGCCTCACGGCGACGGTCGTGCTGACGGCGACGGCCGTGCGGGCGGCACCCCGGCCGCCCAGACGTCGTACCAGCGGCTCGTCACCACGGCACCACGTCCCCTTGCCAACCCGCCCACCCGCGAACCCCGCACAGCGGTGCAGCCGTCACGCCCTCCCCCGGTCCGGCTCCGACTCCCCTCTCCCCCGAGGAAAGATTCGATGACACGACACACCCGCCCCCGCACCAGAATCTGGGCCCTCCTCACGGCGGCGGTCCTGGTGCTGCCCACGAGCACCCTGCTGTCCACCGCGTCGGCCGCGGCACCGCCCCGCGGTGCGAGCGCCGTCCCCGCCGAGAACGCGAACGCCGAGAAGCCCGCCATCGAGGTGCACGGCCTGAAGGGCGAGTACTTCAGCATGTCCGCACCGGGCGCGCGGGACTTCGCCACGCTCGGCGGCACGTCCCTCGACCCGCAGGTCGACTTCTCCGGTCTCACGGGCACCTTCCAGAGCCTCACCGGCCGGACCGAGCACACCACGGCCCGCTGGACGGGCCGGATCGAGGCGCCGGCCACCGGCGACTACACGTTCTACGGCATCGGCGACAACGGCTTCCGCCTCTTCATCGACGGGAAGCCGGTCATCGACCACTGGATCCCCGACTGGGACAAGGAACAGACCAGCGCCTCGATCCGGCTCACAGCCGGTGAGAAGCACGACTTCCGCCTGGAGATGTTCCAGGACGTCGGCGGCGCCAACATGTTCCTGCGCTGGTCGACTCCGACGATGGCCAAGCAGCTCGTGCCGGAGTCGGCGTTCACCCCGCCCGCCGACTTCGAGGTCTATCCCGTCGAGCTGACCGTGGACGAGAGCGGTCGCCGGCTGCGTGCGCGGTTCGACGGCAGGGTCTCCGATCTCGCCGCCGTGAAGGACCACCTCACGGTCGAGGCCGACACCACGCCCATGCCGATCCGCTCGGTCACGGTCGCTCCGGACGACCGCGACTCCGTCCTCGTCACCCTCTCCGAGCCGATCCAGAAGAACCAGCGGGTCAGGGTCGACTACGACGGGAAGGGCGGGCTGAAGAACGGCGGGGAGACGGTTCCGCCGATCCTCCGCTCCGCGAAGAACCTCTCCGCCCACCGGCTGACCACCGCGTGGGGCGACCGACTGGACGAGAAGAACCCGCTGCCCGAGTACCCGCGCCCGCAGCAGGTGCGCGGCAAGTGGAAGAACCTCAACGGCCCCTGGCAGTTCTCCGGGGCCGACGCCGGCGAGCAGCCGGCCTTCGGCAAGGACCTCGACGAGAAGATCATCGTGCCGTTCCCGGTCGAGTCGCAGCTCTCCGGCGTCGAGCGGCACGAGGACCACATGTTCTACCGCAGGCTCGTGAACGTGCCGAAGGACTGGAAGGTCGGCACCGGCGGCAGGGACAACCGCCTGAAGCTCAACTTCGGCGCCGTCGACTACCAGGCCCGGGTCTGGGTCAACGGCGAGCAGGTCGCCGAGCACACCGGCGGCTACACCGCCTTCAGCGCCGACGTCACCGACGCGATCAAGGGGACGGGACCGCAGGAGGTCGTCGTCGCGGTCACCGACACCGGTGGCCGGAACCAGCCCACCGGCAAGCAGTCCACCAACCCCGGCGGCATCTTCTACACCCAGTCGTCGGGTATCTGGCAGACCGTCTGGATGGAACCGGTCGCCCCCGTCTCCATCGACGACGTCGTCACCACTCCCGACATCGACACCGGCAGCCTGGCGGTGACCGTCGCGTCCGACGACGCCACGTCCGGCGCACGTGTCGAAGCCGTCGCCCGGGACGCCCGCGGCAAGGTCGTCGGCCGGGTCGGCGGACCGGCCAACACGCCGCTTCGCCTGCCCGTGGCGAACCAGCGGCTCTGGAGCCCGGACGACCCGTACCTCTACGACCTCGACGTGAAGCTGGTCCAGGGACGGTCGACCGACACCGTCCGGAGCTACTTCGGCATGCGGAAGATCGCGATCGAGAAGGTCGGCGGCTTCCAGAAGCTGGTGCTCAACGGCAAGCCGGTCTACTCCCTCGCCACCCTCGACCAGGGATTCTGGCCCGACGGCCTCTACACCCAGCCCAGCGACAAGGCCCTCGCCTTCGACCTGGAAGCGCACAAGAAGCTCGGTTTCAACGCCGTGCGCAAGCACATCAAGGTGGAATCGCCGCGCTGGTTCTACCACGCGGACCGGCTCGGTCTGCTGGTCTGGCAGGACTTCGTCTCGGGTGACCTCACCGACGGGACGGGCCACAAGGCCTTCGTCGACCAGGGCCGCGAGATGATGCGCCAGCACCACAACTCCCCTTCCGTCATCGGCTGGATCGTCTTCAACGAGGGCTGGGGCGAGTGGAACCGCGAGGAGACCGGACGCATCGCCGAGTCCGTCAAGGCGGCTGACCCGTCCCGTGTCGTCAACGCCCACAGCGGCGTCAACTGCTGCAACTCCAAGGGGGATTCGGGCAAGGGCGACATCATCGACCACCACGACTACAACAACACCGACCCGGCCTTCCCCGACGCCGAGCGCGCGGCCATGGACGGCGAGCACGGCGGCTTCACCCTCCGCGCCCCCGGCCACATGTGGCCCGGCGCGCCGACCGTGATCTACAGCGGCGTCGCCGACAAGGAGGCGCTCACCCGCAAGTACGTGGAGAACACGGAGAAGTACTACCTGGAGGCCGCCGGCGCCGAGCTCTCCGGCTCCATCTACACCCAGATCTCCGACCTGGAGAACGAGCTCAACGGCCTCTACACGTACGACCGCAGGGAGATCAAGGTCGACCCGGTGCGCGTCCGTGAGATCAACCGGAAGGTCATCGCGGCCGGCGCCGCGGCGGGCGAGCGCGATCAGCTCAAGGGCGGCGGGTCCTGGGCCCTCGACGAGGGCACCGGGACGACCGCCCGGGACGCGGGCCCGAACGCCCAGGACCTGAAGCTCTCCGGGGGCACCACCTGGGCCCCCGGAGTGCACGGCAGCGCCCTGAAGTTCGACGGCGAGAGCCAGTACGCCGAGACCGAGGGCCCCGTGGTGGACACCACCACCAGCTACTCGGTGTCGGCGTGGGCGACGCTCGACTCCCTGCCCGGCAACTACGCGACCGTGGTCAGCCAGGACGGCCGGCGCCAGGAGAACCCCTTCTACCTGCAGTACGGGCAGGGCGCCTTCGCCTTCAGCACGCCCGGCGGCAACCGCGCCCGCTATGTCACCACCCCCGAGACGGGCCGCTGGTACCACCTCGTCGGGGTCCGTGACGCCGCGAAGAACGAGCTCAGGCTGTACGTCGACGGTGCCCTCGTGGCGACGGCCGCCCCCGGACCGGCGGACGTCGGCACCGGGCCGCTGTCCGTGGGCCGAGCCAAGTGGAGCGGTGGGAACGTCGACTTCTGGAAGGGCTCGGTCGACCAGGTCCGCGCCTTCGACAAGGCGCTGAGCTCCGAGGAGGTGGCCGCCCTCCACGCGGAGCAGAAGCCGTAGCCCCACGGCGCGACCCGCCCGCGAGCGGCTCCGCCCCGTACGCCGCCGCCCCGCCCCGTACGCCGCCCTCTCCGGCCGGCGTGCGGGGCGGAGCCGTGCCCCCGTCGTCCGACCGGATCCGGCGATCGCCCCAGGACGGCGACGCCGCCGCCGGTCGTCAGAACGCGAAGGCCGCCCCTCCGTTCAGACTGACACCCATGGCGCAGGCGTTGCCGAACGTGTACTGCCACGAGGTGCGGGACCCCTCCCACACGCCGTCCACGGTGACGGTGACCGGGTCGAAGTGCTGCGGGCACATCCGGTCCGGGGCCGGTAAGGCGAGCAGCCCCTCGAAGGCGCCGTCCTGGGAGCCGGCCTTGAGCTCGGCGCAGGCGGCCTCGGGGGCCGGATGCGTTCCGTGGGCGGTCGGCGCGCAGCTGAGGGTGACCGCGCGCAGGACGGTGGACTCACTCGCGTCGGCGCCCTTGCTGATGCTCAGCACGACGGCGGAGGGGGTGTACAGGCTCTCGCCCCGGGCCTCCGCGAGACCGGCGGTGCCGGCGAGACAGAGGAGAGCGGACGCGGAGACCGCAGCGAAACGACGAAGCATGACAGGGATTCACTTTCAATTCGAAGGGTTGAGGCGTCATCTACCTTTCGATCACCGCCTCACTTGCGCTTCGGAGTGTGTCTGACACGCAGAGCGATCGCATCTTCGTGGTCGGTATCCGGACACGCGCGCCCGCATGCCGTTGATCGAATGAACGTTCAGCAGGTCAGGGCCCGCCCCGCACGGCTCCGCCGGCGCCCCGCCCCCGCCCACTCCAGGCCCCGGGCGGTCGCCGGCCTGCGAAAGGACGCCCGAGGTTTACCGACCGGTCGTTCAGTACGACCGATAAGCGACGCTCACCCGGGCCCCGCGCGGAGCGCATCCCTCCTATTGCCCCAAATGAGAGATATGCCGCATGCGGGTATGTTCTTGCACCGAGGCCTGTGGACAGACCTGCAGGGGTCATCTCATCGGTACGTCTGGGCGGAGGAAATCCGTGGGAACGGTCACGACACAAGACGGCACCAGCATCTTCTACAAGGACTGGGGGCCACGCGACGCACAACCGATCGTGTTCCATCACGGCTGGCCTCTGAGCGGCGACGACTGGGACAACCAGATGCTCTTCTTCCTGGAGCACGGCTACCGGGTCATCGCCCACGACAGGCGCGGTCACGGCCGTTCCGGCCAGAGCTCGACCGGCCACGAGATGGACACCTACGCGGCCGACGTGGCAGCGGTGACCGACGCGCTGGACCTGCGCGACGCCGTCCACATCGGCCATTCGACCGGGGGCGGCGAAGTCGCCAGGTACGTCGCCCGCGCCAAGCAGGGACGGGTGGCGAAGGCCGTGCTCGTCGGGGCGATCCCACCCATCATGGTCAAGTCCGACTCCAACCCGGGCGGCCTGCCGATCGAGGTCTTCGACGGCTTCCGGGCCTCGCTCGTCGCCAACCGAGCCCAGTTCTACGTCGACGTTCCGGCGGGGCCCTTCTACGGCTTCAACCGCCCGGGCGCCGAGGTGTCCCAGGGCGTGATCGACAACTGGTGGCGACAGGGCATGAGCGGCGCGGCCAACGCCCACTACCACTGCATCAAGGCGTTCTCCGAGACGGACTTCACCGAGGACCTGAAGCAGATCACCGTGCCCGTCCTGGTCGCCCACGGCACCGACGACCAGATCGTCCCCTACGACGACTCGGCACCCCTGTCGGCGAAGCTGCTGCGCAACGGCAGGCTGAAGAGCTACGAGGGCCTCCCCCACGGCATGCTGACCACGCACCCCGACACCGTGAACCCCGACCTCCTCGCGTTCGTCGAGGAGTGAGGCGGCGAGACCGCCAGGGGTGGTCACCGCTCTCCGGGAGTGGGCTGAAGATCGAGACCTAAGTCGCACTCCTCCCGCCGACTCGGAGACTCTCGGCCGATGTCCGGCCCGGTACCGGCCTGTGAAGCTGGCCAGGAGAGCTACCGGGCCGGGCCCTTCGTGAGGGGCCGGAGACCGAGAGAGTGAGAGCGACGATGGTCAAGCAGGAACCCCCGGTCACCGTGCGACTGCCCGAGGCATGGCTGTGGGCCGTCATCCTGATCGGGGCCGGGCTCGGCGTCGGTGCGGCGTTCGCCGTGGGCCCGGTCGCCGACTGGACGATCCGCCTCTTCGACGGTGCGCCGGGCCCGCTCAGGCTGGCGGCCGCACTGCCCCTCGTCTGGGCCGTGCCGGCGCTGACGCTCGTCGGCGCGTTGGCCGGGGCGTGGGTGGCGGGCGTCTGGCGCGCGGAGAACCCCGTGGTCGAGGTGGGCGCCGACCGCGTCGTCGTCCGTGCCGACGGCGGCGGCCACCACGTCGAACGGGCGCAGCTCGCCGAGGTGTTCACCGACGGCCGCGATCTGGTGCTGCGCGGTGCCGACGGTGGGGAGCATGTCCGGACGAGGGTCGACAGCGGCCTCGCGGAGCGCCTGCGGTCCGCTTTCGAGCAGCACGGCTATCCCTGGCGCGGCACCGTCGACCCGCACGAGTCCGCCTACACGGTCTGGGTCGACAACACGCCGGACCTCGACGAGCGCACGCACGCGCTGCTGCGGCAGCGCCGACGGGCGCTCGCCGACGACCGCACGGGCGCCGCCGACGAGGCCCGTGAGGAGTTGCGGACACGGGGCATCAGCGTGAGGGATCGCGGCAAGGCCCAGCAGTACCGCAAGGTGTGACCGCGGAGGCCAGGGCCGGGAGGCGGCGAGCGTGATCCCGAACCCGATCAGGACACCGTGTCGCGACGCCGTCAGGCCCTCGGATGAGGCACGTTGGAGCCATGGGCTCCCAGCTACGCAACGGTCCGCACGGCTACGGGATCGTGACCAAGACCCTGCACTGGACGCTGTTCGCGGCCATCGCCGCGCAGTTCGCCGTGGGCTACCTCCTGGACGCGGACGACAGCGGCCGGGGCAGGGGACGGGGCGAGGACTCCGGCAGGGGGCGGGGCCGTGGCGGAGACCACGACGCGTACGCACCCTTCGGGGACGACACGCTGCTCACCGTGCACGTCGTCCTCGGCGGCACCGTGCTGCTGCTCGGCATCACCCGGCTCGTCTGGCGGCTGGCCACGCCCCTTCCGCCGTGGGCACCGACCCTCACCGTCAGGGAGCGTCGCCTCGCCCACGCCACGGAGGTCGTCCTGTACGCGGCCACGTTCGCCGCCCCCGCCACCGGTCTCGCCCTGCTGCTGTCCGGTGAAGACCTGCTCGCCCTCCACATCGCCGCCCAGGTGCTCCTCCACGTCGCCGTCGCGGCGCATGTCGGGCTGGTGCTCAAGCACCAGCTGATCAACCGGGACCACCTCCTCGCCCGCATGCTGTGAACCCGAGAGGCGTGTTCGTACGGGGGTGGTGTCGCGGCGTCAGCCGCCTTCCGGCAGATACCAGCGGTGGGGGCTGATGAGCCGGCGCAGGCTGTCCGGTCCCCAGGATCCCGGGGCGTACGGCTCGACCGGCGGTGGGGACTGCAGGAGGGGAGCGGCCACCTCCCAGAGGCGTTCGATGCCTGCGGCGTCGGTGAAGAGGGACTGGTCTCCGAGCATCGCGTCCAGGATGAGGCGCTCGTAGCCCTCCAGCGCATGGTCCTGGGTGAAGGAACCGGCGTAGTCGAAGACCATCTCGGCCTGGGCCAGGCGCATGTCGGGGCCGGGCCGCTTGGCGAGGAAGCGTGCGGTGATGGTTCCGGGGTCGTCGAAGTCGATGACCAGTTCGTTGTGGCGGCCCTCGGCGGATTCCCGGGCGCCCAGCGGGAACATCCGCAGGGGCGGTTCGCGGAATCCCAGGGTGATGACGTGGCGGCTCTCGGCGAGAGCTTTGCCGGAGCGGAGGTAGAAGGGGACGCCGGCCCAGCGCCAGTTGTCGATCTCGAGGCACAGCGCCGCGAGGGTCTCGGTGTCGGAGGCCGGGTCGACTCCGGGTTCGTCGCGGTAGCCGTCGTACTGTCCGCGAACCACCCGGGCCGGGTCGAGGGGACGCAGGCTCTGGAAGACCTTGTCCTTCTCCGCGCGCAGGGAGTTCGCGTCCAGGGTGGCCGGCGGCTCCATGGCGACGAACCCGAGGAGCTGGAACAGGTGCGTGACGATCATGTCGCGGAAGGTGCCGGTGCCTTCGAAGAACTGCGCGCGGCCCTGGATGTCGATGTGTTCGGGGACGTCGATCTGCACGTGGCTGATGTGGTCGCGGTTCCAGACCGGTTCGAGGAGTCCGTTGGCGAAGCGCAGGGCGAGGATGTTGTCGACGGACTCCTTGCCCAGGAAGTGGTCGATGCGGAAGACGCGGGATTCGTCGAAGACGGTGTGGATGGCCCGGTTGAGGGCACGGGCGGAGGCGAGATCCGTACCGAAGGGCTTCTCGACGATCACCCGGGCGTCCTGGGCGAGCCCGCAGGCCCCGAGCATCTGCACGACCGAGGCGCATGCCTGCGGGGGTACGGCGAGGTGGTGGAGGAGTCGTGGACTGCCGCCGATCTCCCGCTGGGCCTCCCGTACGGCGGTGACGAGCGGCCCGGGATCCTCCGGGTCGGCGGCGCCGAAGGCCAGCCGACTCTCGAAGTCCCGCCATTCCCCGCCCTCGGGCTTGGTCCGGCCGAACTCGGCGACCGCCTCGCGCGCGTGTACGCGGAACGCGTCGTCGCCGAGGGCGACCGCGGCGGGGGCTGATCCGATGATGCGGTAGCGGTCGGGGAGCAGTCCTGCTCGGGCCAGGTGGTACAGGCCCGGCAGGAGTTTGCGCCGGGCGAGGTCGCCGGTGGCGCCGGAGATGACGATGACGTGGTCGTCGGGGCCGACGGACCCGCCGGGGCCGGGGGGTGTGGTCACGTCAGATCTTCCTTTCGCCACGGCCGCCGAGAGCGCCGTGCGGAGCGGAGTGGATCTGCTTCATGGGGCCACTGTGGTGCCGTCTCGGGACTCCGGCACCCCCGGCAGGCCGACCGGGCGACCGCACGAGCGGCATGGTCGGGGAGATCCGTCAGCGTGGCGCGGCGGGCTCCTCGCGGGGTGGGAGAGCCGCCATCGCCCACCGGATCGTCCCCGTCAGCGCCCGTCCGGACAGTCGCACGAGGTCTTCCGGCAGGTACGGCGCCGGGCGGAGGTCCAGCAGCGTGCGGGCCCACGGCGGCAGCAGCCGGACCGCGTTCGACGCGAGTACGGCGTAGGGGCCGCGGGCGGCCCACGGCAGCGGGGGTTCGTGGAGTACGAAGCGGGCCGCGTCCCGGGCCTGCGAGGTGGCCCGGAGTTCGGGACGGTAGGCCGCCAGCCGGGCCGCGAGGGCGGTGCGGTCGCGGGGCGGATCGGGGACGCCGAGGGCGTGGGCCACCCGAGCCGCGTCGGCGATGTACGCGTCACAGCCGGCGCCGTCCAGCGGGTCGGCCCCGAAGCGCTGGTGTGCGCGCAGGAAGCTGTCCACCTCCGCCACGTGCACCCAGCACAGCAGGTGCGGGTCGGCCGCGTGGTAGGGCTCGCCGGCGGGGGTGGCGCCCCTGATCCGCTCGTGCACCTCACGGACGTGGTCCACGGCACGCTGGGCGTCCTCGGCGGTGCCGTAGGTCGTGAAGGCGAGGAAGGTGCTGGTGCGCTGGAGGCGCCCCCAGGGGTCGCTCCGGAAGCCGGAGTGCCCAGCGACCGCGGCCATCGCGCGCGGGTGCAAGGACTGCAGGAGGAGTGCGCTCAGGCCGCCGATGAACATGGACGCGTCCCCGTGGACGGTGCGGATGGGCCGCTCGGGGCCGAACCAGCGCGGACCGGGGGTGCCGTGGATGCGGGCCCGGTTCTGTGCTCCCGCGGGCCCGGCGACGTGACTGAACAGGCTGGTGCCGACCCGCTCACGCAGGCCCGGACCCGACTTGTCGGACAGGTTCACGCTTCCATCGTCGCGCGGGGACGCACGGAACGCCGAGGCGGCGGGGGCCGGGGCCCACGGAACCCGTGGAGCTCCGTCAACCGCAGCGCGCGGATTCCTTCGGGAGAGTGGATCCGGTTGCCACCAAGATCGGCCGCATTCTACGGTTCTGAACTGCTGAAACAGCGTGTTCCCGCCTGCGCGGCCGGTTGACCGCATCCTCGCGTGCGGCCCGAACAGAAGGACGCCCTCATGGCTGCGGACCGGTCTGACGACATGGAACCGGCCCTGGTGCTGGGCCGGGCGCTGCGCGACCTCCAGCGGCGTTCCGGTCGCACGCTCCGCGCCCTCGAAGAGACCGTGCGCATCAGCGATTCGTCACTGTCCCGGTACTTCTGCGGCAGCACGGTGCCCCCATGGTCCACCGTCCACGACCTGTGCAGGGCGCTGGACGGCGATCCGGCCGAGTTCCGGCACCTGTGGGAGGCGGCAGACCGGAGCCAGCGCAGACCGGTGCAGACCGACCGGTCCGGTCAGCGGGACGCGGCACCTCCGCCGCCCGTGGCCGACGGCGGTCCGGCGGGGGGCTCTCCCTCCGAGCGTGCCCCGGAAGGTCGTCCCTCCTTCCGGAGCGGGCGTACCGCCTGGGCGCTGGCCGGGACCGTACTCGGGCTGGTGCTCGGCGCCGGGAGCGTCGTGCTCGTACGGCCGCCGGCACCGGCGCCCGGTGACGACGCTCCGCCCGCGGCGACGCACGGCACGTCGGACGCGAGGGAGCACGACAGGATCTTCGTGAGCCGCGCTACGGGAGCCTGTCTCGACGACAGTCTCGACAAGGGCACGCGTTCCTTCCCGTGCAACGGCATGTCGTACCAGCGCTGGACGGTCCGCACCTCGGGGGACGGCGGCACGCAGCTCCGGAACCATGCGACCGGCGAGTGCCTGGACCACGGCGCCGACGGCCTGCGCACCGGACCCTGCGGGCCGGCCGCCTCCCAGCGCTGGTCCGTCAGCGCGGGGAGCGACTCGTCGTTCGAGGTCCGCAGCACCGCGACCCGACGCTGTCTTGACGACAGTCCGGAGGGCCTGCGCGTGCTGTCCTGCGACCGGACCGTCCGACAGAAGTGGGCCTGAGCGGGAGTGGCAGGCCTGGGCGGGAGAAGCGGGTCCGGGCGAGAGGCGCGGGTCCGAGCGACGACGCGGTGGCGGCTCTACGCCACCTGCACGGCGTCCAGCTCCGTGTAGCGCTCCCCCTTCGACAGGCGGAGGGTGTTCCACCCCTCGCGCAGCTCCACCGGCACCTCACGCGGCTGCCACGCGTCCCAGCCCGTGTACGGGTAGTCGACGACGCCCGCGGCCGCGCCGTTGACCGTCAGGCCGTGCGTCGCGGCGGCCGGCGCACCCGCCGCGTCCAGCGAGCCGTTGCCGTAGCGGACGGTCAGGGTGTGCGGTCCCGAGGAGGCCGCGTAGATCCGGAACTCCACGAAGCTGCCGGATTCGTCGATGTGTCCGACGGCCCGGTCGCCCCAGGCGTCCTTCGCCTCGCGGATCGTCGCCCGGTTCACCCGCGCGAGTTCCGCCTCGTAGAGCGTCTTGCTGCCCCGGACGACCGGGCGGCCGTCCGCGAAGCCGAGGTCCGCCACGTACAGCGCGCGTCGTGAGGGGTCGGCGCCCCGGCCGTGGAAGAGGATCCGGTCCCCGCCGCCGGGCCCGGTCACGACGTCCTGGCCACCCGGCCCGCCGATCGCTCCCGAGAAGGACGTCGTGGTCAGGAGCGGCTCGTCCCCCTTCACGTAGGGACCGGTGAGGGTGTCGGCGATCGCCCAGCCCGTCGCGTACGCGGCGGTGCGGTAGTCGCCGGCCGAGTACAGGAGGACGTAGCGGCCGTCCCGTTTGACGAGGGTGGGCGCCTCGACGAGGCCGCCCTCCCACCCGCGGTCCTGCCTGAGGAGCCGGACCGGTTCCCCGGTGACGCGGGTGCCGTCCCACGAGACGGTCTGGATGTGGAGCCAGGTGTCCAGTCGGCAGCAGTTCCCGTCGCTCTTCCAGAGCAGGTGGCGGGTGCCGTTCTCGGTGTAGCTCGACGCGTCGATCGCGCCGCCCTCCTCCGTCGGACAGACCAGGGCCTCGTCCCCGGCCGGCCGGAACGGGCCGTCGGGCGTGGAGGCCAGGGCGGCGCCGATGCACTGGCGCCCGCCGACGCGGTCGCGTGCCGTGTACTGGAGGGTGAACCCGTCGCCGTTGTCGAAGACCTCCGGGGCCCAGACGTCGTGCGGGGCCTCGGGCCTGACCCAGGCGCCCGGCACCGGCAGGACGTCCTTCTCGTCGACCGTCCAATGGACCAGGTCGGTGGAGGTGGCGTGCTGGACGTTCCGGCCGGCGACGTTGGTCGCGTAGGCGTGGAACACCCCGCCGACCTCCACGACGTCCGGGTCGGCGAACTCCCGGTCGAGGACGGGTGCGGCCGGGGACGGAGCGGCGGCACCGACCGGGAGGAACCGGGGTGCCGCCGCCGTCCGGCCCCGGACCGCGTCCGGTACGGCCGCCGGGGCCCGGATCGGATCGGGTGTCGTAACCCCGGTGGGGAACGCGGTGAGCCAGGCGGCCGCGCCCAGGGCCGCCATGGCCGCGGCGAAGGCCCGGCGACGAAGAACGGGTCCCCGGCCGGTCGCCCCGAGGCCTCCGGGCCGCCCCGCACCCGCCCGGCGGCTCGGTCCGCCTCCTGTTGTGGTCCGGTCGTGCACGGATCGGCTCCTTCCGCTCCGGGTCGAACGCGCCCTCGCGGACGACGCGGTCGACGACGTTCTCCTCCCCACGCCCTGGAGGCGCGGAGCACACCACGAGAACGACGCGGCGGTCGTCACGTTGCGCGGCCGGCGGGACAACGGGGGAGGTTCGCGGCCGCTGCCTGCACCCGATGGCCGAAGCGTCCGCCCGCTGTCCCCGTCCCGGGCTCGCCCGTGTCCCGGGACAGGGACGTCCCCGCAGGTCGGAGAGGTGGAGATCCCGCGCCATCCCGACTTCGCCGCAGCACCCGGGACACGCTTGCGGCCCGCTCGCCGAACGGCACAGACTTCGGTTGTCCGGCCGCCGCACCACTCGACGGCAGCGCACCGACCGGACGTTCCGACCACCTGTGCCTCCGCGTCCCTGGTGCTCCCCGCGTCACTACGGCGCATCCGCGGAACGCGGCACCACGGTGCACACCGGCACCGGAACCCACACGCAACCGGCAGCGACACCGGCACCCGCAGCGACCACCAGCACCGATGGACCCTCACGGGACCGCACCCCCACCCACCGCAGGAGACCCCATGCCCCGGAACAGCCATGCCCGCCGCTCCCCGCTCGCCGCCGCCGTGGCGGTCACCTGCGCCACGATCGCGCTCTCCGTCACCGTGCTGTCGGGCCCCGACAGGCCGCCGGCGGGCGAACGGCCGCCCCCACCGCGCTCCATCGGCACGACGGTGACCACCGCGGACGATCGGCGGCTCCACGACGCCGAACAACGGCTGCTGCGCGACTGCATGGGCCGGCAGGGATTCACGTACCGCGTGTTCCCGCTCGGCGACGAGCCGGAGTCCACGCTCTTCCCGTACGTCGTCGACGACGCGGGCTGGGCCAGGCGGCACGGCTACGGTGCCGGGCTGCGTCGGCAGCGGGAGTCCCTCGCGAAGAGCGATCCGAACCGCGCCTACTTCGCCGCACTCCCGGCGGACCGCAAGGCGGCGGCGCTGGTCACCGCCAACGGCCCCTCCCCGGACGGGCTGACCGTACGCCTACCGGGCGGCGGAACCATGCGCCGCAGCGATCGCGGCTGTGTCGCGGAGGCCCAGCAGCAGCTGTACGGAGACCTCGGCGCCTGGTTCCGGTCATCGATCCGCGTGGGCACCCTGCGACAGATCCTCCGGAGCCGGGTCGTGGCCGACGCCGGCTACCAGAGGAGCCTGGGTGCGTGGCGGCGGTGCATGGGGCGTATCGGGTACGCCTTCACCACACCGGCGGCCGCCCGTGCCGCCGCGCTCTCCCCCGTACGCCCCCTTCCCAGGGACCGCGAGATCCGCCTCGCACTGGCGGAGGTGCGGTGCGCCGTGGAGTCGGGACTGTCCCGGACGGCCCGGCGTCTCGACGCTCACCACGACAGGCTCCTCGCCGAGGAGCACCGCGCGGACGTCGAGACGCGGGACCGGCTGAGGGCCGCCGCGCTGCCCCGCGCCCGCCGGATCCTCAGCGGCGTCCCGCAGGCCTGAGCCGCCTGCCCCTTCTGCTCCGCCGCGCGCCGCACGCACGCGGCGGCCCGCCGACCGCGGCACGAACAGCGGCCGGCAGCACCCCGCCCACCCACCGATCCACCGACCGATCCGCCGAATCACCGCATCGGATCGCACCGCATCCATCCGAGAAGGAGAAACACCATGCGCATCTTCCGCGCCCTCGCGACGGCACTCACCGTCGGAGCCCTCACCCTGCTGTCCGCCCCTGTCGCCGACGCCCGCGGCATCGTGCCCGAGGCCGTCGCCCCTGCGGCGGCTCCCGGACCGGACGGCTTCCTCTACGCCTGGGAGCACCCTCACGCGGGCGGCTTCCACTGCCGTTGGAACAGGGAGAACGCCAACTGGGCCGGCTGCCGTGACAAGGTCTCGGACGTCTGGAACAACGGCTACCCCGGCGTCGCCGAGGACGTGAAGCTCTACCGTGACACCGACTGGAACGGCTCGTGGGTCTGCCTCCACCAGGGGCATTCCCTTCCCGACCTCGGCGCGTCCGGCCTGAGGTTCTTCAGCCCCGGTCACGGCCAGGGCGAACTCGTGAACGACCGGGTCGGGTCGCACCTGTGGGTCTCCGCCTGCTGACGTCCATCGCATCGGAGCGCCGGGCCGGCGGGACTCCCCCGCCTGCCCGGCGCTCCGCTCTGCCGGTGGATCAGTCGTGCGTCGGTGCGCCGGCGGCCGAGCGACTCCCGCCGACGGAGGCAGCCAGCGCGTCCGCCACGACCGCCGCGTCCGCCTCCGCGACGTCTGCCGGGTATTCCGGCAGCAGGTCGTCCCAGACCGGCATCCATGACCCGTACAGCTGGGTCTGCCCCTCGGGCCGCGCGAAGAACCAGATGTGAAGGTGCGCGCCGCCGTCCCCGATGCGGTAGACGTGGGCTCGCGAGATGTGGGGCAGGGCCTGCACATGGCGGACGATGTGGGTGGACAGGACTCCCAACTCGGCCGCCAACTCGTCGGGCAGGTCCGCCATGTCGTGGTGTTCGAGCGGATGCAGCATGAGAACGAGGGGCACACCGACTCCCTCGATCCGCGTGAGTCGCCAGCGGTCGTTGAACCAGATCCCCTCGCCGCGGTCACGGCACGACTCGCAGTCCGCCGGGTCCTCACCGTGTCGCGGAGGCTCGGGCAGAACTGGAGGGCGCAGGGGCGAGACGCGCAGTCCGTCCGCCTCGAACGGGCTGATGCTCCAGCCTGTCATGCGCGCGAGAGGGAGCCGACGCTCGGCATCGGCGGCGGCGAGCGCGTGGTCGTAGAACTCGTCAGGTCGCAAGGCCATGAGGCGAAGACTAGTTCGACCTCGCCACCCGGCACGGACCGGGGTGATCTTGGCCCTCTCGGCGAAGGGGATCGCGCTCAGCGCAGTCGGCGGGCGCGCAGCACCAGGTCGTCCGTGTGGTGCGCGCCGGCTCCGCCGTCGGGTGCCACGCGGGCGCGCTGTTCGTCCACTTCCACCACCCAGTCGTCGCCGAGGAGTGCCGCGACCATCGAGGGCCAGACGTAGTCGGCGGGGTCGAAGCCGCTGTCGTCCGGCGGCCGGGTGTCCATTCCGGCGTGGTGGACGAGCAGCAGCACACCGCCGACCGCGACGGCCGCGATCAACGCCCGCTCGGCGGCGGCGTCGGGGGGGCGCAGCAGCGCCGGGTACTGCGCGGAGACCAGGTCGAAGGAGGCCGGCGGGAGCGCCGCGTCCGTCAGTGCGGCGTGGACCCAGCGAACGGCGACGCCTGCGTCGCGTGCGTGCCCGGCCGCCCGCTCCAGGGCCACGCCCGACACCTCGATCCCGGTCACGTCCCAGCCGCGGTGCGCGAGCCATACGGCGTCCGCGCCCTCGCCGCAGCCGACGTCGAGGACACGCCCGGGGGTGAGTCCGGCGACCTCCGCCACGAGCGCGCCGTTCGGCCGGCCGCTCCAGAGTTGTTGCCGGTCGCGGTACCGGTCGTCCCATTCCGCCCGTACTGCGGGGTCTCCGAGGTATCCGTCGACGGTGGACGTGGGAGCGTCGGGCGCGGGCGATCCCGCTGCGATGTTTTCGGTCACGAACCCACCATGCCCATCCAGCCGCTCCCATGCGGCGATTCTTGCCGGTCCGGCAAAAGCCGGGGCGGGATCGCGGGGACCGGGCCCGGCCGTACTGGACGTCGTGTGCACGCGCGGCTCTCCGGGTTGCACAGGGTGTCGACTCGGCGGCGGACTTTTCTGAAATTCTCCATTCAGGATCTTGATACCTGTTCACCCCCATGCGAGATTCGGCGCACGCAGCACGCCCCGGCGGCTGCGCTTCGTCCGGACACACCGGAATCGCTGCGGGAGAGGTCTTCACCATGCCGGTCCAGCACACCCCCGGGGAGCGACTCTCGATGGAGACGCGCACCATCGAGGTCATTCCCGACGCCGAGCGGCACGGCACGCCGCGTAGCCAGTTCACTCTGTGGTTCGGCGCCAACATGCAGATCACCGCGATCGTCGACGGCGCGCTCGCCGTCGTCTTCGGCGCCGACGCGCTGTGGGCGATACCCGCGCTCCTGATCGGCAACGT
This sequence comes from Streptomyces sp. NPDC088707, assembly GCF_044752725.1. Classification (NCBI taxonomy): domain Bacteria; kingdom Bacillati; phylum Actinomycetota; class Actinomycetes; order Kitasatosporales; family Streptomycetaceae; genus Streptomyces; species Streptomyces sp. NPDC088707. The sequence goes on from NZ_JBIVLV010000001.1 coordinate 367,386, forward strand.
GCTCGGCGGCATCGTGATGGCGCTGCACTCCGCGCAGGGACCGCGGCTCGGCGTCCCGCAGATGATCTCCAGCCGGGCGCAGTTCGGCGTCCACGGGGCGGTGCTGCCCCTGCTGTTGGTGATCCTGATGTACCTCGGCTTCGCCGCGACCGGCAGTGTCCTGGCCGGCCAGGCACTGTCCGAGATGCTGCACATCGACAACACGAACGCCGGCATCCTCGTCTTCGGCGCCCTGACCGCCGTGGTCGCGGTCACCGGCTACCGGCTCATCCACATCGCGGGGCGCATCGCCACCGTCGTCGGCGTACTCGGCCTCGGCTACCTGCTGGTGCGGCTGTTCACGCAGTACGACGTCGGCGCGCACGTCGGGAACAAGGGCTTCGAGACGGCGACCTTCCTCCTCGCCGTGGGGCTCGGCGCCGGATGGCAGCTGACCTTCGGCCCGTACGTCGCCGACTACTCGCGCTACCTGCCGCGCGACACCAGCACGCGCGCGACGTTCTGGTCCACGTTCGCCGGCTCCGTCATCGGCTCCCAGTGGGCCATGACGCTCGGAGCGCTCACCGCCGCCGTCGCCGGCAAGACCTTCCTCAGCGATCAGGTGGGCTTCCTCGGCGACCTCGCCGGGCCCGCGGTCCTCGCCGTCCTCATCTACCTGGTGATCGTGGTCGGCAAGCTGACGGTCAACTGTCTGAACGCGTACGGCGGCTTCATGTCGATCCTGACCACCGTCACCGCCTTCGACGGCCGCTCGCGGATCTCGGCCGCCGCCCGCGCCGCCTACATCGTCGGCTTCACCGCGGTGTCGATGGTCATCGCGCTGGCCGCCAGCGACGACTTCCTCAACAACTTCAAGAACTTCGTGCTCCTGATCCTGATGGTGTTCACCCCGTGGAGCGCGATCAACCTCGTCGACTACTACCTGGTCTCCCGCGAACGCGTCGACATCCCCGCCCTGTACGACCCGAACGGCCGCTACGGCCGCTGGAACGTCACCGCCCTGACCTGCTACCTCGTGGGCGTCGCCGTCCAGATCCCGTTCCTGGCCACCAAGCTGTACACCGGCGCGATCACCGAGAGGCTCGACGGCGCCGACATCTCGTGGATCGTCGGGCTCGTGGTCACCGCGGCCCTGTACTGGCTGTGGGTGCGGCGCACAGCCGACCCGCCGGCCGAGACGATCCACCCGGCCGTGACCGAGGCCGACGACGCGGCTGCGCCCGTCGGCTGACCCCGTACGGCACGCGCCCACCGGACGGCGAAGCGTCGGGCCGGAGCGGTACGACCGCTCCGGCCCGACGCTTCGTCGTCCGCCCCACCCGACAGCCGTGCCCCGGCGCTGGTCCCGACCCGCGTGTCCCGGGGTTCGCGGGCGTTTCGATCATGCGAACTACGCGCGTCAACCTGCCCTTACGCCGTTGACGGCCCCTTCCGCCTCGACAAGACTCCTGACCCATGCAGCCCTTGCGTGACCGCTCGGTCACCCGCGTCCAGCGCCGACACGTGGACCTCGCCCGTGTCGCGAGCGCTGTCTGTCGCTGCCCCTGACCGGTCGCGCCCTCCCGCTCACCCCGCACCCACGCTTCCTCCGCTCACCCCGTCCACCGAGCCCCGGAGGCATGCCCGCACGCCCTCTGGAGACCCGTATGTCCACGCCCCTGTCCCGCCGCGCCCTCGGCGGGGTCGCCGCCGGTGCCGCAGCTGCCGCCGCCCTCGGAGCCACCGCGTCCGCCGCCCAAGCGGCTCCCGAGGGCGACCCGCGGGAGCGGCCTTTCCGAGCCGCACACCCCCGCCGCCACTCCCGACGACCCAACATCCTCTTCATCCTGGGCGACGACCTCGGCTGGGCCGACCTCTCCTCGTACGGATCCCCGCACATCCGCACCCCCCACCTGGACCGTCTCGCCCGCGAGGGCGTCCGCTTCACCGACGCCTACTCCGGCTCCGCGACCTGCTCCCCCACCCGTTTCAGCCTCTACACCGGCCGCTACCCGGGCCGTACGAAGGGCGGACTCGCCGAACCGATCGCCGACAGGTCCGTCGGCCTGGAGCCCACGCATCCGACGCTCGCCTCGCTCCTCCGGGACTCCGGCTACGCCACCGCCCTCATCGGCAAGTGGCATTGCGGCTACCTTCCCGACTACTCCCCCACCCGCTCCGGCTGGGACGAGTTCTTCGGCAACTTCGGCGGGGCGCTGGAGTACTACTCGAAGCTCGGTCTCGGTGGCGAGTACGACCTCTACGAGGGGGACGCCGAGTACAAGGACCTGCGCTACTACACCCGGATCCTCACCGAGCGGGCCGGCGAGTACGTCAGCCGCGACCACGACAAGCCCTGGCTGCTCAATCTGAACTTCACCACCCCGCACTGGCCTTGGATCGCCGACGGCGACAAGGAGGCGAGCGACGAGATCGTCCGCCGGATCAAGGCCGGCGACCGCTCCGCCCTGTGGCACCAGGACGGCGGCTCCGTCGAGAAGTACAAGGAGATGGTCGAGGACCTCGACCGCTCGATCGGGCAGGTCCTCAAGGCGCTGAAGCGCTCCGGGCAGGAGCAGGACACGCTCGTCTTCTTCGCCAGCGACAACGGTGGCGAGCGCTTCTCGTACAACTGGCCGCTCGCCGGCAACAAGGGCTCGCTGCAGGAGGGCGGCATCCGCGTCCCCTCGATCCTGCGCTGGCCCGCCCGGATCGACGGTGGCCAGGTCAGCGACCTGCCGGTGTTCACGCCCGACTGGACGGCGACCCTGCTCGACCTGGCCGGGGCCCGCCCCCACGCCGCGTACCCCCTCGACGGCACCAGCCTCGCCGGACACCTGCTCCGCGGCGCCGACGTGCCCGAGCGGGACCTCTTCTGGCGGGTGCGGGGCGAGCGGGCGCTGCGCCGCGGCGACTGGAAGTACTACCGGGGCAAGTCCGGTCGCGACCAGCTCTTCGATCTGTCCGAGGACTCCCGCGAGCAGGCGGACCGGGCACCTCTCGAACCGGCGCGACTCGCCGAGCTGCGGGCGGCCTGGGAGCGGATCGACGCGGGGCTGCTCCGCTACTGAGCCCTGCCGGCCCGGCGGCGGCAGCGGCCCGTCGGCGCCGCACCGCGTCGAGTGGGCCGTACGAAGGGTGGTGCGGGGTTTTCCGATGCTCCGTGCCACCCGCCGGGTAAGGGGGACGGGTACTGCTGACCGACGCATCCATCGCGTTCTGTAAGGAGCCCGTCCCCCATGCTCATCGATCTGACACGACGTACCGCGCTGGTCACCGGCTCCACCCAGGGGATCGGCGCCGCGATCGCCACGGGTCTGGCTCGGGCCGGAGCGCGCGTCGGTGTCAACGGGCGGACCGAGGAGCGCGTCGAGCAGGCCATCGCGAGCATGCGCGCCGAGGCCCCCGATGCGGACCTGGTCCCGGTGGTCGCCGACATCGCCACCGAGCGGGGAGCACGGCTGGCCGCCGAGGCGCTGCCGCACGTGGACATCCTGGTGAACAGCCTCGGCATCTTCGGCGAGGCCGACCCGCTGAAGATCAGCGACGACGAGTGGCGGCGCTACTTCGAGGTGAACGTCCTCGCCGCGGTGAGGCTCATCCGTCAGTACCTTCCCGGCATGAGCGAGCGGGGCTGGGGGCGGATCCAGAACATCGCGAGCGACTCGGCGGTGGTGATCCCCGCCGAGATGATCCACTACGGCATGTCCAAGACGGCCCTTCTGGCGGTCACGCGCGGCTTCGCCAAGCAGGCGGCGGGGACCGGTGTCACGGTCAACTCCGTCATCGCAGGCCCCACGCACACGGGCGGCGTGGAGCAGTTCGTGTACGAGCTGGTGGACCCTGCTATGCCGTGGGACGAGGCGCAGCGCGTCTTCATGCGCGAGTACCGTCCGCAGTCCCTGCTGCAGCGGCTCATCGAACCCGCGGAGATCGCCAACATGGTGGTGTACCTCGCCTCCGAGCACGCGTCCGCCACGACCGGCGGCGCGCTGCGCGTGGACGGCGGGTACGTCGACTCCATCCTGCCGTAGCGGAGACACCGGTCGCTTCCGGGGTGGGGCGTATCCGTCGCGGCTCGTGAGCCTCCTTCTGCGCTGGGCGCACCCGTCGGCGGCGCCATCGCGCTGAGCGCTCGCTGGATCAAGTGAATACGGGCGCGGGCGTGTTGGTCCGGTGATGTCATCGGGCACCTTCCGGTCAGTGGACCTCACCGTCGAGAAGGACACCGATGAGCCAGGTTGCCGAAGTCGAACTGGAAGGCCTTCTGCGCAAGGCGCTGCAGGCCACGGGTACGGGCGCACGGTGGGCGGCCGACTCGGACGAGATGTGGTGCCGGGTCACGCCCGGGTCGGGGACACGGCGCGCGCAGGGATGGAAGCTGCACGTGTCGGCGACGGCCGCCTCCGCTCCGGCTGTCCTGGAGAACTCCCTTGAGGTGCTGCTGCGGGAGGAGTCGGCGTTCAAGTTCGCGCGGTCGCTGGACCAGGTGAGCGCGCTCAACTCCCGTGCCACGCCCCGGGGAAGCTCGGGCAAGTTCATCACCGTCTACCCTCGCTCGGACGCCGAGGCGGCCCGGCTCGCCCACGCGTTGCACGGGGCCACGGCGGGGCTGGCCGGTCCCCGGATCCTGTCCGACCAGCCGTACGCCGTGGACTCGCTCGTGCACTACCGATACGGCTCGTTCGTCGGCCGGAGGCGGCTCTCGGACGACGGTCTGCTGGTGTGGTTCATCGAGGACCCCGACGGCAATCCCGTGGAGGACAAGCGCACCGGCCAGTACGCTCCGCCCTCTTGGGCGGTCTGCCCCTTCCCCGCCACGGTTCCCGTCGTACCGCGCGCGGCCGAGGGAGCCGACGGGACGGACGCGGCGGCCACGGCCAGGACTCCGGTGCTGCTTGGTGGTCGGTTCGCGGTACGGGAGGCGATCCGGCACACCAACAAGGGCGGGGTCTACCGGGGCACCGACGTCGGCACGGGCGCCCTCGTGGTGATCAAGGAGGCCCGCCCCCATGTGGAGGCCGACGCCTCCGGATGCGACGTCCGCGACTGGCTGCGCGCCGAGGCCCGGACGTTGGAGAAGCTCAAGGGCACGGGGCTCGCTCCGGAGCCGCTGGCGCTGTTCGAGCACGGCGGGCACCTCTTCCTGGCCCAGGAGGAGGTGCCGGGGGTGACCCTGCGGACCTGGGTCGCCGAGCACTTCCGCGACGCCGGAGCGGACCGCTACCGCGACGAGGCGCCGGCGCAGGTCGGGCGGCTGGTGGACCTGGTCGCGGCGGCGCACGCGCGAGGCTGCGTCCTGCGGGACTTCACACCCGGCAACGTCATGGTCCGTCCGGACGGCGAACTGCGCCTCATCGACCTCGAACTCGCCGTCCTCGACGACGAGGCGGCCCTGCCGACCCGCGTGGGAACCCCCGGCTTCAGCGCCCCCGAACGGCTGGCCGACGCGCCCGTCAGCCCGACGGGCGACTACTACAGCCTCGGTGCCACCGCATGCTTCGTCCTTGCCGGGAAGGTGCCGAACCTGTTGCCCGAGGAGCCTGCGACCAGGGCGGCGGAGCAGCGGCTCGCCGCATGGCTGACCGCCTGCCGGGGGCCGCTCCGACTGCCGGACGACCTCGCCGAGATGGTCCTCGGGCTGATGAAGGACGACCCCGCCGAGCGGTGGGAGCCTGCCCGGGCGCGCGAGGCCCTCCTGAAGGCGGAGCCCTGGCGGCCACGAAGCCGCTCCGTCCCCCGCCCGCCGCGGAGCGCTCGCCGCGACGACCGGCGTGACCACCGCCGCGATGACGGCCATGCGGACAGTGCCACGGGCGGCCACGCGGGCAGCTCCGCGGGCAGCCCGGGTGACGCTCCGCATGACGCGATGACCGGGACCGTGGACCGTGCCGTGACCGGCATGGTGGAGCATCTCATCGATTCGATGACTCCCGCGGACGAGCACCGGCTGTGGCCCGTGTCCACCCTGGCCGGGGAGTCCGACCCCTGCACCGTGCAGCAGGGCGCGGCCGGTGTCCTGGCCGTGCTGACGCGGTACTGGGAACTCACCGGTGACGACCGTCTGCCCGAGCTGATCTCCACCGCGGGCCGCTGGATCGCGGACCGCGCCGATCTCCGTTCCCCGCGCCCCGGCCTGCACTTCGGCGGACGCGGCACCGCCTGGGCGCTGTACGACGCCGGGCGGGCCGTGGACGACCCCGGACTCATGGGCCACGCGTCGGCTCTGGCACTGGCCCCGCAGCAGGCGACGCCCCATCACGACATCACCCACGGCAGCGCGGGCAGCGGGCTGGCCGCGGTCCACCTGTGGCGGCGCACCGGTGATCCGCGCTTCGCCGAACTGGTCGTCGACGCGGCCGACCGGCTGGTCGCCGCCGCGCGGCGTGACCCGTCCGGAGTGAGCTGGCCGGTTCCCGCCGAGGCCGCCTCGCCGGAGGGCGGCAAACGCTACCTCGGCTTCGCCCACGGAAGCGCCGGCATCGGATGCTTCCTCCTCGCCGCCGCGACCGTCTCCGGGCGCACGGAGCACAGGGACCTCGCGGTGGAGGTCGGCGAACAGCTGCTGGCGGATGCCGTGCTGACCGGCGAGGCGGCCCAATGGCCCGCCCAGGCCGGGGACCTGCCCACGGCACCGTACTGGTGCCATGGCGCGGCGGGCATCGGTACGTTCCTCGTCCGGCTGTGGCAGGCCACCGGGGACGACAGGTTCGGCGACCTCGCCCACCGCAGTACGTACGCCGTCACCGAGCGCGCCTCCCGCGCCGCCCTCGCCCAGTGCCACGGGCTTGCGGGCAACGGTGACTTCCTCCTCGACATGGCGGACGCGACGGGTGACCCCGTCCACCGGACCATGGCCGAGGACCTGGCCCGCCTCATCGTCAGCGAGAGGGCCCAACGCCATGCCCAGGTGGTCTTCCCCAACGAGTACGGGGACGTCTCGACCAGCTGGAGCGACGGATCTGCCGGAATCCTCGCCTTCCTCCTGCGGATCCGTCACGCCGATCCCCGGCACTGGATGGTCCAGCTGCCGGCCTGAGCGGCAGGGAGTCTGCCGCCAGTTCAACAAACGAAGGAGAGCCCCATGGAGAACCACGACATCGAACTGCTCGCCCACCTCCACGCCCTTCCGGAGACCGACCCCGTCGGTGTCGACGGAGCGCCGTTCGCCGCGACGTGTGAGTGCGTCGGCCTGCTGACCCTGCTCAACACGGTCTGTATCGGCATCAGCTGCGCGTAGCACAGGCCCCCACCATCCGGCCGGCGGCCCACCCGGGAAGCCGCCGGCCGGATGTCCCCCCTTCCACGCGCCCGCGGTGGCCACGGACGGCCACGGACGGCGAACCCGTAGACGAGGACGCGACAGCATGCAGCCACCCGCCGGTGACGAGGACCGACCCGACCCCATGCAACGAACCGCCGGTGTCGAGGGCCTCGCCCCCGCAGCCCTCATGACGGCCGCCGTCGCCGGCCCGCCCGCCGCCGGCCACGAAGCCGACCCCGGGCACGCCATCAGCATGCGCGGCCTGGTCAAGAGCTACCCGGGCCCGCAGGGCACGACCACCCACGCGGTACGCGGCGTGGACCTGGACGTGGCGCAGGGCGAGACCTTCGCCTTCCTCGGGCCCAACGGCGCGGGGAAGTCCACCACCATCGCCGTGCTGTGTGCCCTGGCCCGCCCCACCGCCGGTCACGCCACGGTCGCCGGGGCCGACGTGGTCAGTCGGCCCCACGAGGTACGGCGGCGTGTCGGCATGCTCTTCCAGCACAGCGCCCTGGACGCGGACCTGACGGCCGAGCAGAACCTCCACATCCACGCACGGCTCTACGGTCTGCCCCGCCGCCACGCCCGCTCGCGCGCCGCGGGGGTACTGGAGACGGCCGGGCTGACCGACCGGCGGCGCTCCCCCGTACGCACCCTGTCGGGAGGCATGCGACGCCGCCTGGAGATCGCGCGGGCCCTGCTGCACTCCCCCCGTGTGCTGTTCCTGGACGAACCGACCACCGGCCTCGACCCGCACGCCCGCGCCCTGGTCTGGGAGCATCTGCGCGCGCTGCGCGACCGGCACGGCAGCACGCTCTTCGTCACGACCCACTACCTGGAGGAGGCGGAGAACTGCGATCGCCTCGCCATCATCGACCACGGCCGCGTGGTGGCCCAGGGCACCCCGCTCGCGCTGAAGGCCGCGATCGGGGACGACCTGGTCGTGCTGCGTACCGGTGACGACGCCGCGGCACGACGGGCCGTGCGCGACATCGTGCCGCCGGAGCGGGCCATCACCGCGGACGGCGACGGAGTCTCCCTGCGGGTTCCGGACGGCAGCACCTGGATCCCGCGCCTGTGCGCGGCCCTGCAACGCCACGGCATCGCCGTGCACGCCGCTTCCGCGGCCCCGCCCACGCTTGACGACGTCTTCTTCCACCACACCGGCCGCAGCCTCGACACCGCCAAGCCCCGCCACACGCCGGCCGTCCCCGTCGTGCCGGGCGCGACCACGTCGAGCGCAGGCACGCCGGAAGCCGGTGGCGGCCGATGACGGACCTCACGGTGAAGTCCCCGGAGACTCCGCACACTCCGGACGGCCGAGTGGTCCCCGGCGCCTCGGGGGCCCCCGGCGTCTTCGGCGGACCGGGCAGCCACGGCGGCGGGTGGCCGGGCAGGCTCCGGCACGAGCTGCGCGCGATCCACGCCCTGGTCTACCGCGACCTGCTGCGCCTGGCGGGCCAGCGCACCCACACCGCGCTGATGCTGCTCCACCCGATGCTCTACCTCCTCATCCTGGGAGGCGGCCTGGCCGCCCTCATCCCCCGTTCCTCCCTGGGGGTCGGCTACCAGACCTATCTCTTCCCCGGCATGCTGATGATGACGGTGCAGACACCGGCCATCATGGTCGGGATCCGTCTGATCACCGACCGGCAGAGCGGCTACCTGCGGGAGCTCCTCATGGCCCCCGTCAGCCGCGCCACCCTCCTCCTGGGGCACTGCGTCGGCGGCACCATGACCGCCGCGGCGCAGGGCGCCGTACTGCTCGGCCTCGCCGGCACGGTCGGCCTGCCGTACGACCCGCTGCTCCTCGTCCTGCTGCTCGCCGGGATGGTCCTGGCCTCGTTCACCATCACCGCCCTGGCGCTGGCCCTGGCCGTCACCCTCCGAAGGGCGGAGACGTTCCACACGCTCCTCGGCCTGATCATGATGCCGTTGCTGTTCCTCTCCGGCGGCTTCTTCCCCCTGCACACCCTGCCGGGCTGGGCCCACACCCTCGCCGCCGCCAACCCGCTCGCCTACGCGGTGGACCTGCTCCGCCGCTGCATCACCCACCTCGTACCCGACCAGCAGGCCGCCACCGGCATCGCGTGGGCGGGCCGTCAGCCGCCCCTCCCCCTCGAAGCCGGCCTCCTCCTCACCACGGGCCTCCTCGCACTGCTCTGGGCCGCGCGCCGCTTCAACCGTCCGGAGTGAGACCGGCGTCCGGCAGGGCGCAACCGTCCTGCGTGACACACCGCCGGCGTGCGTGGTCAGGACGTGCCGACGCCGCTGCGGGCCAGCGCGAACACCCCGAGGACGATCAGGGCGACCCCCGCGAGCTGGGGCAGCAGCCACCAGCCCGCCCGTACGTGCTCCTCGTACAGCAGGACGCCGAGGGCCAGGCTCACGGTCGCGTCGCCCAGGGTGAGGGCGGGCTGCGAGGCGACGAGCGGACCGCCCTGCATGGCGTGTTCGAGCAGCAGAAGGGCCGCGATCCCCGCCGCGCCGAAGGCGTAGGTCTGCCAGGCCGTCAGGAAGGCGCCGATGCCGCCGTCGCCGAGGATGTGCATGGACGTCTTCATGAGGGCGGCGGTGAGTGCGTAGCAGATCGCCGTCGCGGCGCCGAGACAGCCGGCCCGCGCGCGCCCGGGCGGTCTGCGCAGTCCGACGGCGGCGAGGGCGACCACGGCCACGGCGCAGGCCACCAGGACCGGCACCCAGCGGTCCAGAGCGACGTGGGTGCGGTTGCCGGTGGGCGAGGCCGCCGCGAGCGCCACGCCGAGGCCGAGCACGACCCCCGCCACGGCGACCCAGAGCCGGGCGGGCAGTCGTTCGCGCGTCAGAAGGGTGGCGATCAGCAGGGCGAGGGGAAGTTCGAGAACGAAGAGCGGCTGCACGAGGGCCAGCGGCCCGGTCGCGAGGGCCGCCGCCTGCCCGACACCCGCGGCGATGACGGCGAGGATGCCGGCCAGCCACAGGGGGCGGTGCAGCAGGTCGAGGATCAGTCCCGGCCGGAAGGAGTCGGACTGCGGGACGGTGAGCGCCGCGCGCCGCTGGAGCACCGTGGCCAGCGCGTTGCTGAACGCGGCGAACAGCGAGAAGAGAACCGGCAGGACGACGCCCATGGTCCGATCCTCACCGGGGCGGCGGCCTGCCGCGGGGCGACACCGGCGGGCGCCCGTACGGAGGACCCGGTCGGGCCAATCCCGCTCTCGCACCGACGCGCCCGGCCCTCGCTCCGATACGAGCGGCGGGCCGGGCGGCGGGGTGTGTCCTGGGTGCGGTGCCGGTCGTGCCTAGGCCCTGTCGTCAAACTCCCGTCGTCGCCCGAAGGGCGGCCCCGCGGCGTCAGGTGCGTGCTCTCGGCGTGCCGGGCGCAAGTCCTCGTACTGGACGTACTCGGGCTTGTGCCCGGTGCGGCGAGAGCGCGTGCGTGGCGTCGCGGGGCAGACGGGAGTTTGACGACAGGGCCTAGGGCGCGATCTCGAACTGCGGCGGCTGGAGGCCGGCCAGGCAGCGGGTGTCCGGCGCGGCGGGGTCGGCGAAGAACGAGTTGGTGATCGTCTGGGCGCACGGCGAGTCGGCGAAGACCACATGGGCCACGTAGGGGACCGTGACGGCGTGGGACCGGCTCAGCGTACGGGCCACGTAGGCCCCGTTGCTGGGTGCGGTCTGGGCGTCGAAGCCACCGGACAGGGCGAGGGTCGGGATGTCGCTGCGGGTCACGTCCCGGATCCAGGAAGGCGCCGGGGGGACGTCCCACGCACGGCAGTCGTCGTGGAGCCAGGCGAGCTGCGGGGCGTTGGCCAGCATCGATCGGGGGAACGACGGGAACGCGCGGCGTCCGCCCCGGATGATGTCGGCCCGGCTCTCGTACGGGGTCCACTGGCTGCAGAAGACGCCGTAGACCAGTCCGTGGGCGACCCTTCCGACGGCCTGCGGGCTGTACTTGCCGCCCGCGAGCTGCTCGGCGATCCGCTGCGGGTCGCCGTGGGCGAGTTCGTCGAGGGAGCGGGGCACGCCGGCCGCCACGTGGGTGGCCGAGGTCAGCCAGGCGACCAGATTGCCCCCGTCGAGCACGACCTTCACCGGTTCGGGGTGGACCGGGACGGTGACGGTGGTGGTGATCGGGTCGGCCTCCAGCTCGCTGACGAGGCGGAGGAAGGTGGCCTTCAGGTTCGGGTAGCGGGTGTTGCAGGCGGGCTGCTCCTCGCAGGCCTTGAACAGGCCGTCGAAGCCCTCTCGCGCGGCCTTCCAGGTGACGGCCCCGCCGGCCAGGGACGGCGGCAGGACGCCGTCGATGCCGACCGACCGGATGCCCTTCGGGTGCAGGCGCATGTAGTTGAGCGCCAGGTGGGTCCCGTAGGAGATGCCGAAGACGTTCCACTTCTTGACGCCCAGCGTCCTGCGCAGGGCGTCGTAGTCGGCCGAGCTCTCGATGTCGTTGTAGGCGCTGCGGTCGGCGCCCAGGCCGTCCACCCGGTCGCGACAGGCCCGGGTCGCCTCGACGTGCAGCCGGCCGGTGGAGGGCGCGTTGGAGACGAGGGCGAGGGCGCGGGCGTTGAACTCGTCGATGTTCGGGCAGGTGAGCACCGGGTCGGCCGAGTAGGTGCCGCGCTGGGACATGAAGATCACGTCGCGGTCGCGGTTCAGGTCGCCCGCGAGCGCCATCGGGATCTCGGAGACCGCGTCGTCGCCGGGTCCGCCGGCGAACCAGACGATCGGGTCGGGTGCCGGGGTGCGGGACTCGGCGGGCATGATCGCGACGGCGAGGGTGATCCTGCGACCCTCGTGGGCCCTGGGCCCGTCGGGCTTGTGGGCGCCCTGGGGCCGGGAGCGGTTCTCGGGCACGGTGAGGGTGCCGCAGCGGGCCCGCGCGAGATCCGGGGTCGGGTCCGCGGTCCTGGGGCAGGGGCCCGGTTGGAAGCGGGCGTCGCCGACCGTACGGGCGACTGTGCCGATCGGACCGTTCGGGCCGCTCGGGCCTTCGGCGCCGGAGTCGGCGTGTGCGGGCATCGCGACGAGGCCGACGACGAGGGCGCCTGCCGTGGCTCCTGCCAGCGTCGCCGGGAGCCGTCGGGCGGGGCGCCGACGAGGGGTCGTGCGAGGGGACATCTTGCGTCCTCCGGATTCCGGGTCAGGGGATGATGGTGAACGGTTTGGGCTCGACACCCGCCACGCAGCCCGTGTCGGGCGCGGTCGGCCGGGCCAGGAACGAGACGAGGATCGAGGCGGCGCAGGGCTCCTGCGGCATCACCCAGTGGGTGATCCCGGGGACCACCACGGCGGTGGAGCGGGGCAGTGTGCGGCCGGCGAACGGCCCCCAGGCGGCGCCGGTCTTCGCGTCGAAGGTGCCGGTGATGATGAGCGCGGGCACCTTGCTGTGGGTGGCGACCCGCTGGACCGCGGTGCGGTCCGGAACGTTCCAGGCGCGGCACAGGTCGTGCTCGAAGGGCAGCTGCGGCGCGTGGGCGAGCACGGAGTCCGGGAAGCCGGGGAAGGCCCGCCGGCCGGCCTCCAGGAGGTCGCGCTTCGAGTAGCCCGGCGCCCACTCGGCGCAGGCCACCGAGTGCGTGAGGCCGTGGGCGAACTCGCCGATGGCGGGCGTCGCGCCGGCGGCCTGGGCCCGCGCGAGGCGTTCCGGATTGCCGGCGGCGAGCTCGTACAGTGCGGCGGGGACGTCGGCGGACGGAACCAGCCGGCCGTTGGCGACCAGCAGGTTCACCAGCGTGCCCCCGTCGAGGACGACCTTGACCGGGGTTCCGCCGCCGGGCGGCGGCACGGTCAGCGTGAGGGGGTTCGCCTCCAGCCGCCGGACCTGCTCCGTGAGCGTGCGGGAGAGGTCGGGGTAGCGGGACTCGCAGGCGGGCTGGGCCTCGCATGCCGCGAAGATCGCGTTGATCCCCTCCTGGGCGCTGTCCCAGGCCCACGGCAGGCTCACGGTCTGCGGCGGCACGACCGAGTCGATCGCCAGCGTGCGGATGCCCTGGGGGTGTCTGCGCAGGTAGGTGAGGCCCAGGTCGGTGCCGTACGAGTAGCCGTAGACGTTCCACTTCCTGATGCCGAGGGCCGTGCGGAGGGCGGCGAAGTCCGCCGCGTTCTCGGTGGTGTTGTACGCCGAGAGATCGTTGCCCTCGGCCGTCAGACGGTCCCGGCACTCCTTCGCCGCGCGCACCAGCCCGCGCCCGGTGGACGGGGCGTCGTAGGGCAGCCCGACGGCGGTCGCGTTGAACCGGTCCATCTCGGGGCAGGCGAGGTTCGGCTGCGAGTGGAGGGCGCCGCGCTGGGTCATGACGATCAGATCGCGGTCCCGGTTCACCTGGGAGGCGATCAGGAAGGGGATGGCTCCGATCGCGTCGCCACCGGGACCGCCTTCCATGAACACCACCGGGTCCGCGGCGGCCTTCGCCGAGGCGGCCGGGATGATAGCGACGGTCGTCCGGATGGTGCGGGTCTTCTTGCGGGTGCGGTTCTCCGGCACCTCGAGGAACCCGCAGCGCCCGGGGATCGGCTCCGGCGTCTCGGGACACGGACCGGGCACGAACCGCGCCGGATGTCCCGGCCGGGGCCCCTCGGCGGGGGGCGACAGGGCGTTGCCGGGGGTGGGGCCGAGTGCGCCGAGCACGGCCAGGCCGGCCGCGACGAGCGCCGTCCTGGTACGCGCACGGTGGGAGCTCCCCACCAGGGGGGTCCGCCGGGCCGTCCGGCGCCGTCCGCTCTCGACGGTCCCGTGTACGGAGGGCAGGTCGTCCTGACCGATGTTCTGTTCCGCCATGTGATCCCATTTCTCGGGCGTCCCCTGCCGCTCTGGGGCCGGGGCGCGTGGGCGTGGCCGACCGCCGCGTGGTCCGGCGAGGTCGGCGCACGCCAGCTTGCGGCGGCTGTGGGAGGCCCACCACTCGAGGAGTCCACTCGGAGCAGACGTTCGCCGTACGAGGAGGGATCACGTCGCGAGGACGGCCCCCGGACACCCGCCACGGGCCCGGTCCCCCGCCGGGTCCGGACCTCCGTCGCGGGCCCGGCCCGCGCCGTCGGCTGCCCGCGAGGCCTCCGGTCGGCCCCCCGGGCCTCCGGCTCCCCAGGGGTCCCTCCCGTGGGCCGGGTTCAGGAGCGCGGCCGGTTGCCCCCTTCCCCGGGGAACCGGCCGTGGCGAGAATCTGTCCCTGTGAGGGGGAAAGTCGGCCACAGCGTCAGGGGGACGGTCATGGGCGCATGGGTGGTGCCGGGGTACACCGAGGCCCGGGAGCTCGGTGCCGGTGGCAGCGGGCGGGTGGTGCTCGCCACGCACGAGGAGACCGGTCTGCCGGTCGCCGTGAAGTACCTGAGTGAGCGCTTCCGTTCGGACGAGTCGTTCGTGCGGGGGTTCCGGTCCGAGGCACGGCTGCTCGGGGCCCTGGACAGTCCGTATGTCGTCGGGCTCTACGAGTACGTCGAGGCGCCGCGGGGCGCGGCCATCGTGATGGAACTCGTCGACGGCGTCGCGTTGCGTGCCCTCATCGCGCGGGAGGGGTCGACGGGCCCCGAGGCCGCACTCGTCGTGCTCAAGGGCTCGCTCCTGGGCCTCGCCGCCGCACACCGTGCGGGTGTCGTGCACCGCGACTACAAGCCCGAGAACGTCCTGGTCGCCGCCGACGGGTCGTCCAAGCTCGTCGACTTCGGGATCGCGGCCGGCCGGGGCGCCACCCCGGGTGTCGCCGGAACGCCCGCCTACATGGCGCCCGAGCAGTGGAACGGCGCCCCCGCCTCACCCGCGGCGGACGTCTACGCGGCGACCGCGACGTTCTTCGAGTGCCTGACCGGCCGCAAGCCGTTCTCCGGCGACAACTTCGCGGAGCTCGCCCTGCACCACATCGACTCGCCCGTGCCCGACGGTCAGGCGCCGGAGCCGCTGCGCCCGTTGATCCGTCGGGGTCTGGCCAAGTCCCCGGACGAGCGGCCGGAGAACGCGGCCGCGTTCGTGACCGAGCTGGAAGCGGTCGCCGCGGCCGCCTACGGGCCGGACTGGGAAGAGCGCGGCCGGGGACGGCTGGCGGCGCTGGCGGCTCTTCTGCCTCTGCTGTTCCCCTCCTCAGGGGGCGGAGTGTCGGAGGGCACGACCGTGTTCGCCACCACCACGCTGCCGACGCCGCCGCCGCGCACTCGGTGGCGCCTCCCTCGCGGAGTGCCGGCGGGCGCGGCCGCGCTCGTCCTGGCGCTGCTGCTCGCCCTCGCCGCGCGGGCCGGTGTGGAAGCGGCGGACGGTGACAAGGCCGCCGAGGCCTTCGCGACCACCAGCACCGGGCCGGGCTCGTCCGCGCCCGGGCCCGACACATCACCACCGTCGCCTTCGGCGTCGCCGTCGGCCTCGGGCCCTGAGCTCTTTCCGTCGGCCACGACACCGTCGCCCTCCTCGTCCGGGAGCGTCGAGCCGAGCGCCACATCCGACGGGCCGCTCACCGACGACACGACGACGGCGCCGACCACGACCTCTCCCCCGACTCCCCCGTCCGGCTCGACGTCGCCCACCGCGCCGACGCCCTCGGCCCCTACCACTCCGACCGTCACGCCCACGACCACGACTCCCACTCCTCCTCCCGTCACCGTGACCGCGGTCTCGGTCACGAGCCTGCGCCAGACGGGGTCGACCACGGCCGCGGGCACCGTCGAGGTCACGACGGACGGAACGGGGCCGGTGACGATCCACATCGAGTGGTTCACCGGGGACGAGAAGGGAGCGTCGGGCGCGCCCGACGGCTCCGAGACCTACCAGCGCGAGGGCGCCACTCAGTACACCCTCACGCTCGCCCACGACGTCCGGGGCGCCGGGTGCTACTGGGGCCTGCGCGCGACCACGTACCCCGCCGCCTCGAACGGCGGTTCCCTGCAGCAGATCTTCATCCGGCGGTGCACGATCTCATGAACGACGACGACTACAGCGCCACCGAACTCGGCAGCCACTGGTTCGAGCGTCCGGCACCGGAAGCGACACCCGACCGGGTGGAAGGCGAGGTGCTGCGGTTCGGGCCGGGCGTGACCGCGGCGGCCCTCCGAAGGGCCGGGGACAGCCCCACGGTGGTCGAGATCTGGCACGGCACGCTCCCCGGCGTCCCCGCGCCACGGCCCGCCCGCTCCCGGCGGCCGTGGCGTTACGCGGTCGCCGCCGTCGTGCTGGTCGCCGTCCTGCTCTTCCTCGCCTGGCGGCAGTACGGGCCCGGCGTCGCGGTGCGGGACGTCACGGTCGGCGTCCCCGGGCCCGGGCTCGACTGCGACGGCACGGCGGACGTGGTGGGCCTGGTCCGCACGGACGGGCGGCCCGGCACTCTCACGTACCGCTGGGAGCGCAGCGACGGAACCCGGTCCGGGACGCTGAGCGAGAAGCTGGCCCGAGGGCAGAAGGAGGCGCGTCTCCATCTCCTGTGGACCTTCCACGGGCCCGGAACCCACCGGGCCGTGGCACGGCTCGTGATCACCTCGCCCAGCACTCACTCGGCGGCGGCGACGTTCACGTACGACTGCGACTGACCGGGCCGAAGAGCGGCGCGCGTCCCGTACCTCCTGAGCCCCACGGGTGGGGCTCAGGAGGTACGGAGTGGGCTGCCGAGCCCCACGGGTGGGAGCAGGAGGTACGGAGTGGGCTGCCGCCTACCGTCTGGTGCCCGGTGGACGGCGTGGTGTCACTTCAGGTGCCTGTCCAGGAAGCGGCACCCGTCCTCCAGCTCGAACCACGGGGTACCGGTGTGCCCTCCGAGGTTGGCGTGCAGCGTCTTCTCCTTGCTGCCGAAGGCGTCGAAGAGCTCCAGGGCCCGTTGCCGGGGGTTTCCCTCGTCGTCCCACTGCAGCAGGAACAGCAACGGAACGGTGACCTCCCGGGCCTCCTCGCGCTGGGCACGGGGGACGAAGCCCCCGGCGAAGAAGCCTGCGGCCGCGATGCGCGGCTCGGCCACGGCCAGCCGGATGCCGAGGGCGGTCCATCCCCCGGAGTACCCGACCCGGCCGCCGACCTCGGGCAGGTCCAGGACGGCGTCCAGGGTGGTCCGCCACTCCGGGACCGCGTTCTCGACCAGCGGGCCGATGAAGGACTCGAAGATCTCGTCGACCGGCTCACCGGCCCGCATCGCCCGCCGGAGCTCGGCGCGGACCTGCTCGTCGGCGGCGGAGCGGGGACGGTCGCCGCACCCGGCGGCGTCGATGGTGGCCACCGCGTAGCCGCGCGACGCGGTGTACCGGGCCCGGGCCACCAGCCGGGGGTCGGCCTTGGGCAGGCCGTTGTTGTGGGACATCAGGACCAGCGGGGCGGGTTCGGACCCGGGTGTCCACAGGGTGCCGGGAATCTCGCCGAGGGTGAACTCGCGCTCGAGGACGCCGTCGTCGAGGCGTTGTTCAGAAGTGAAGTGCACGGTCGTGCCTTTCGGGAGGGCTCGTGAACGGCGCTCCCGGACGACCTATCGCCCGACCGTGACCCCGGAGGGGAGCACCCATGTCGATACTGCGTTCACGGGTACCACCTCCTCGTTCTCTCGCACGGCCTCCGCGAGGCTAGCAACGGTCGCCGTGGTCCGCCAACGGGTTTCCGCGGCGGCCTCGGAGGTCGGTGCCGGTCGGGTCCCGGTCGGGGCGAGGACCCTTCGTACCGACATGCGCGGGGACCCGCCCGGTGGTGGAATGGGTCCACTGAGAGAGCCACGACACCAGGGGTTGCGCCGTGAACGACGAAGCGGAAGAACTGGGACCGATCGACTATCTGATCGTGGAGTTCCCAGGCAGTCGAATGACCGGCGAGGGCCTGCCCCTCCTGGTCGACCTCGTGGACCGTGGCCTGATCCGCATCCTCGACCTGACGTTCGTCAGGAAGGAGGAGGACGGCTCCGTGAGCGGCCTGGAGATCGCCGACCTCACCGGTGACGGCGAGCTCGACCTGGCCGTCTTCGAGGGCGCGTCCTCAGGACTCCTCGGTCAGGACGACCTCGAAGAGGCCGCGAGCGCCCTGCAGCCGGGCAGTTCCGCCGGCGTCCTCGTCTACGAGAACCGCTGGGCGGCGCCCTTCGCGGCGGCCCTGGCCCGCGGTGGTGCCCAGGTGGTCGCCTCCGGACGGATCCCGGTACCCGCCCTCCTGGCCGCGCTCGACAGCACGGACGATGCCCGCTGAGCGTCGGCTGACGCCAGTCGGGGAAAGAAGGGAACCTCCATGCCAGGCCTCCTCCGCGGTGTCGCGCGCACGGCCGTCGTCGCCGGAACCGCCACCGCCGTATCGAACCGGGTGAGCCGCCGCCAGCAGGGGCGGTGGGCGGCACAGCAGGAACCGCAGTACGCGGCCCCGCCGCCGCCCCCGCCCCCTCCGGCCGCGCCGCCCGCGCCCGCTCCGGCGGCCTCCGACATGTCGAGCAAGATCGATCAGCTGAAGCAGCTCGGCGAGCTCAGGGATCAGGGCGTGCTCAGCGACAGCGAGTTCGAGGAACAGAAGCGCAGGATTCTCCAGGACTGAGCGCGATGCGCGGTGACCGCTGAGGTGTTCGTCCTCGTGCGCCCGTGGGCCGGGGCCGCGGCTGTTTCAGCCTCGGGCCCGGCTACGGGCAGGACGCTCCTCAGGAGCGGAGGAACGCGCGGACTCCCTGGGAGACGGTGTCGTCGCCGAGGAGGTCGTTGTGGGCCAGGCAGCCCGCGGCGTTGTTGGTCGCCCCGGTCAGGGGGACGCTGCTGTCGGGGTTGATGACCTCGTCGCAGTTGGACCACCAGGTGGCGTAGCGCACGGTCCCGGGCGTCTCGTCGCCCGACGCGAGGCCCTTCTGGACGTACGAGCCGGGAGTCATGTCGCGACACGCCTGGTCCCACAGCGCGCAGGCCCACGCGGTGCTCGTGCCGTGGTTGGGGCCTGCGAGGGACACCCAGTGGGCGACCGAGGCCTGACCGGCGGGGTCGTGCTTCGTGTACCAGCGGGTGACGAGGCTGCCGAAGGAGTGCGCGACGAGGTCGACCCGGCTCGCACCGGTCTGCCGCTTCACGCCCTCGACGTACGCGGCGAGTTCGCCGGACAGCACCTCGTTCACTGACCGGTGCGTGTCGTAGCCGAAGGAGAACAGCTCGCCGTCCGTGTATCCGTCGGCCTTGAAGTCCTCACGCAGGCCGCCCCATACGCCGGGGTCGGCGTTGTAGCCGTGGACGAACACGACCGGCGTGCGGGCGGCCGCGCTCGGGACCGGTGCCTGGGCTCGGACCGTGGCGGTCGGCACGAGCAAGGACACGACGGCGGCGAGCGTCGGTACGGCGATCCTGGCGGCGATCCGGGAACCGGGCTTCAACACACTTCCCCCTACGACGTGTTACGCACGAGTAGTCAGGAGCATGGTGGGGCCTCGGGGCCTGGAAGAACAGCCCTCGTACGCCAGGAGATCTCGCGCCGCGCGCCGCGACACGCGCCGCTGCACCGCTGCACCGCGCCCTCTTCCGTCGCGCCGCCGGGCCGCGCATCTGCGTGACGTCGTGCGGTTGCGGCGCGGTCGCCGTGTCCCCGCCGGCCGTCTCCGTCACCGGAGGCGGGTCGCCGCCGGCGTCCAGCTCGGGTCGCGGCCGCTCAGGCCTACCGCCCGGTCCAGGAGCGGTGCGTCGTCCGGGACGGGCACCACGGGTCCGAAGATGCCTCCGCCTCGGGTCTCGTCCTCCGCGGCCGCCAGCAGGAACGCGTGCGCGGCTCCCAGCGCGGTGACATCGGGGGTGTACTCCTGGCCGGTGGCCCGGGCCAGGTCCCAGCCGTGGATCACCAGTTCGTCGACGGCGACCGCCGCCGCGATCTCGCCGGGCAGGTCCACGCTGCCCGCCCGGGTCATGCCCGTCCAGGCGGACGGATCCCTCCAGGCCTCGGCCAGTTCGTCCAGCACCTGCGGCAGCACCTCTCGCCAGTCGGCGGGGAGAGAGGGCGCAGCCGTGTCGGGGGCCGTGTCCGTCGTGGGCCCCAGGTCCTTGCGGGCCGCGTCGCGGAAGGCCGTGGCAAGTCCGGTGAGGTGGCCCAGGAGGTGCCGGACCGCGTAGTCGGGACAGGGGGTCGGGTCGGCGAGCCGCTCGTCGGGGACCGCCGCCGCGAGACGGGCCACGACGCGGGTCTGCGGCCCGAGGTCGAAAGTCGTCGATCGGGTCATCTGCCGCTCCTTGGGCGTGTGGGGTGTGTGGGGTGTGTGGGGTAGACCGGGCGCGGCACGCGAACTCATCGGTGGTTGTGCTCCCGATCGAGACCATGGCCACGGAGCAGTCCCGCGCGCGACGGCAGACGGTGGCGCCCCGGTTCGCGGGCTGCTCAATTTCGGCATGGGGTTTCATCGTCGCCCTGCGGCGGCCCGGGGGGCGCGGCGAACCGCCGCGCCCCGCCCTCATCAGCTCATCGGCCCATCAGGCCAGGTAGTCGGCGACCCGCTCCGCGAAGGCCTCCGGGGAGAGGACCTCGACGCCGAGTTCGGCGGCCTTGACCGCCTTCGAGCTCGGCTTGCCGTTCGCGGACGGGGCGGCCACGAGTATGGACGTCCTGGCGCTGACGCTGCTTCCGGCGCGACCGCCGGCCTTCTCGATCAGTGCGTTCATCTCGGAGCGGCCGAAGCCGTCCAGCGGGCCCGCCATCTTTCCGGTGACCACGACGACCTTGCCGTCCAGCGGTCCGCCGCCCTGGGCCGCGGACGGGTCCTCGGGCTCCGTCATGTTGACGCCTGCCGCCGCCAGCTTGTCGATGACGGAGGCCAGCGCTGCCACCTGCTCGACGATGACCGGGGCCTTCTCCGGGCCGATCCCCTCGACGTCCTGCATCTCGGTGGCGTCGGCCTGCCGGATCGCCTCCATGGTGCCGAAGTGCCGGGCGATGCGGCGGGACATGCTGCGCCCGGTGCCGAGCACTCCCAGGGCGCAGAAGACACGGTTGAGGGGGCGGTCCTTCGCCGCCGTGATCTGCTCGGCGAGCTTGGTCCCCCGCTTCGCACTGCCGGACGCGGCCGTCAGCTGCTCGACGGTCAGCGTGAAGAGGTCCGCGACGTCGCGGACGTCGCCCGACTCCACCAGAGCCGCCACGTACGTCTTGCCGAGGCCGTCGATGTCGAGCATCTCGCGCCCGGCGGCGTACTCGATCAGGGCCGGGAGCGCGCACGCCGTGCCTTTCGCGCAGCGCCACCGCTCCTGTGCCGTGTTGATCTCGCCACCGCAGCGGGGGCACGCCTCGGGCAGGGGCACCGGCGTCGCTCCGGAAGGGCGGAGCGGGACGACCGCCGCCTGGACGCGCGGGATGATGTCGCCCGCCTTGTACACGGTCACCGTGTCGCCGATGTGGAGGTCGCGACGGCGGATGTCCGCCGGGTTGTGCAGGGTCGCCCGGGTGACCGTCGATCCGTCGATCTCCACCGCGGCGAGGATGGCGGTGGGGGCCAGCACGCCGGTGCGGCCGACCTCCCACACGACGTCCTCGAGCACCGTCTGCCGCTCGATCGCGGGCAGCTTGACCGCGATGGCCCAGTGCGGGAAGCGGGAGCCGAGTCCGGCCGCCTCCTGCTCGGCCGTGTCGTTCAGCTTGATGACCAGGCCGTCGATTCCGACGGGCAGCTCCGTACGTATCGCGGCGACGGCGTCGGCCTGTGCCTGGGCGGCGACCAGGTCGGAGACGACGAGCAGGCCCGCCGGTGAGGCGGCGGTCGTCTGCACCCCCGCGTCGGCCACCGCTGCCAGCGCCTCGGCGTGGGTCGCTCCCGCGGGCAGGAACGGCACGCCGTCCAGCTCCACCACCCCGTACGCCCAGAACGTCATCCGGAGCCGGTACGGGCGGCCCTTCGCCCTCACCGTGCCCGCCGTGCCGTTGCGGGGATTGACGAAGACCTGCGCGCCATGCGCCGCGCGGACCTCGTTCGCCGTCTCGAACTGCGCCTGGGTGAAGGCGACCTCGCCCCGGACCTCGACGGTGACCGGCTCGGCGAGCTGCTCGGGCAGACCGTCGATCTGACCGATCACATGGCTGACGTCCTCGCCGTGCCTGCCGTCGCCGCGGGTGACGACCTGTACCAGGCGGCCGTCGCGGTAGCGGGCGGCCACGGCCGCTCCGTCGATCTTCGGTTCGACGGTGAAACCACCGGCCGGGGCGCGGCCGAGGCGACGCTCGACGGAGGCGCCCCAGGCCAGCAGTCCCTCGGCGTCGAAGACGTTGTCCAGACTCAGCAGTCGAGTGGTGTGCGCGACGTCGCCGGCCGGGGCGGCGCCGTCCGCCACCAGGCCGGTGGGGGTGTCCGGGGAGACGTCGGCCGGGTTCGCCTCCTCCCAGGCCAGCACGGCGAGGCGCAGCCGGTCGTACGAGGTGTCGTCCATCGTGCTGTCGCCGTCCCCGTAGTAGGACCGCGAGGCCTCACGGAGGTGCTGGAGAGCGGCCTCGTACGCGGCACGGTCGGACACGGTGGGCAGGCCGGGCAGGCCGGACAGCGCCTCATCGGCGGGAATCGTCGTCATGGGGAGATCCTCTCGCGGGGGTCTGACAACGGCCGCTGAGCCCGGCGGGGGCCAGGCAGCTGCCAGGCTGCGCGGGGCGCCCGGGGGCTGCCGTGCGTGGTTGCCGGTCACCCGCGTCCGAGGGTCGGCGCGCCTCGGCGGAGGGTGTTGTCAGTGGCTCCCGGTACGTTGTGGTCAGCTGCTCGAACTCCTGGGCGGCGCTGCACGACGGGGGTACAGACGATGAGTTCGAACGGTGTGTGGAGGGCGGTCGGGGAGCACGAGGTGACACTCGATCACTCGACCGGGACCGAGCCGGTGCTGCGCTGCCGGACGGGGGCGGGGCGCGAGCTGAGGAAGGTGCCTGCGGCGCTCGGCGCCGAGCCGGTGGTGCGGGAGCTGACCGCGCTGGCGGAGTGGATCGGTGACCATGCCGCCGGGGTGTTCGCGAGCGTCGGGCGGTGGATGACGCAATCCCTGCCGGTGCCCGCCGCGTTGATACGGGAGGTGTGGCCCGACCCGTACTGGCGGCGCGCGTTGCGGTACGCGGTGGTCGCGCCGTACGACGGGGTGGAGGCGGACGTGGAGCCGGCCGGGGTGCTCACGGGCGTGGTGTCGCAGCCTGCCGGTGCACTCGTCGTGGCGGGTCTCGACGGGGACGAGCGCGAGCTCCACGACGCGGTCGTCGTGATCCCGCATCCGGTGCTGCTCGATCCGCACGACACCGGCGTCCTCGGACGGTGGCGACACCTGCTCGTCACGCTGGGCGGAGAGCAGGGGATCGAGCAGCTGGACCGTGCGGTGTACGTACGACCGGACTGCTCTCCCGCGCCCGGAACTCGGGGCTCGCGGGAGGGGATCTCCGCCTTCCACGGCGCCGTGTACGCGTCCGGTGCGCACTTCGAGCGGGTGGCGCGGTCCTTCGGCGGACGGATCGGCGGGGAGCGTGCGGGCTTCTCGTTCGGGCATGGCGGACGCACGTACGGCATGGTGGCCGACCTGCGCCACCAGGGCCCCGCCGCGCCGGTGAACCTGTACGACTTCCGGTTCGCCGAGGCGCGGGGGCGGCAGGGGGCGGGGGCGTACGACGCGGTGCCCCGGCCCGTCTGGTCCGAGGGGATCAGAGCGATGGCGGTCCTCTACGACGAGCGGGATGCCGCTGCGGGAGGTTCGTCCGAGAGGACGGCGACCGGCGCCGACTCCGGCTCCGCCTATCGGGCCTTTCTGGTGGCGTGCGCCGAGTACGCCACGGCCGGCGCACCGGAGGCCGGTGGCCCTGAGCCTCGGCAGCCCGCCCACGCGTCGCGGTTGCTCGACGCGGGCGCTGTCCTCGCGGGTCCTCCCGGGGGTCCGGGCGAGGAGTCGTTGACCGCGCGACGCTACGGCTCACCGTTCCTGGAGGGCGACGACTGTCTCGTCCGCCTTGTCGTGGCACGGGCCGTCGGGGCGCAGGACGCCGTGGCGCGGGCGCTGGGTCTGGAGCCGGACGCGGGTGGGGCCACGCCGGTGGGCAGGGCGCCGCTCCGGCCTCTGGACCTCCTGACCAGGATCTGCCGTGCGCACCCCGGGCTCGCACGGGAGGCGATGGGATTGCTGGCCCCGTTGCGTACCTGCGCGAGGACCGCGGGTACGAAGCCGGGCCGGGCCGCGACACAACTTCGGGCCAGTCTGGAGAAGCTGACCGCACCTCACCCTGAGCTTCTGCCGTACGCCCTGGACGAAGGGGCGCGGATCGTGGCCGCGGAGGGCAGTGTCGCCATGGCCAGACCGCTGTACGTCGAGGCGCGGACGGCCGAGCAGCGGCTGGGTGGCATCGACGAGGACGCTCTGCGGGAGCTCGTCTCGGAGTTCCGCGCGCTCGGTGTCGTCGACGAGAAGCTGCTCGGGCAGTACCGCACGGACCTCGCCGCGCGCTCGTCGGAGGGCGCCGCGTACGAGAGCTTTCGTCGGCTCGTCCTGGAGTGGTGCCGGGCCGAGAGCACGATCCCGGTCTCGGTCGTCCGGGACGGGGTCACGCACCATCGGCAGCGGGACGTCCCGTCCTCGTTCGCCGTCGAGCTCGCGCAGGGGGTGGGCGGCCCGCCGCCCGTCGACGACACGCAGACGGAGATCTTTCATCTGCTGTTGCGCGGCGGCGGCTTCGAGAGAGCGACGACGCCCGTCTGGGAGGCGTGGGCCGGGCCGCTGGAGCGGGACCTCGCGGAGCACGCCGACACCGCCGACCAGCTGAGGACCCACTTCCCGGAGCCTGTGGGGTCCTCCGCCGTGGCGAAGAGGGCGGCCGCGGAAGCATGGCTCGCGCTGATGACGCGAGTCGGACTGCTGGAGCGGTTCACCGGGGCGGCCGAGCCCGTCTCCGTCGAGTCGGCGAAGCGGGCGAACGCCTGGCTGACGCAGTTCTTCGCGCGGTACGCGGGCCTGCGGCAGCCGGTCGAAGGACTGGAGCCGGTCGTGGCATCGGTTGCCGCCCTGACACGCGCGGCGGGCGAGACCCGCGAGCCGCTGGCCGGGCTGAGGGCCCGGTCGCTGGGAGGTGACTTCTGGGGCGTCGGGTTCGACCTCGCGCTGCTCGCCCTGATGAAGCGGGTCGGGATGCCCCTCGGTGAGCCGGAGGGCGAGCACGGGCCCCACGCCCTGCAGTGGATACAGCGGCGGGGGACTGCCGGTGTCGAGTGCGTGCTGGCCGACCCCGGCTTCCGGGAGCCGATCCGCGGCGAGCTGACCGGAGCCGTACGGGGAAGCCTGGGCTACACCGTGACACGGCACTGCCTGACGCCGTTTCCGAAGGTGACCCGGCAGGTGGCCGGTTCGGAGCCGTTACGGGAGCTGATGGCCGGGGTCCTGGACGAGCGGGCCCGGCGCGTGCGGGCGGGCGGTGCGGGCGGCCTGTTCGCGCTCCAGGACCTGCTGCTCCATGTGGAGCCGTTCGTCGTCGCCGGGGCGGTGAAGCACTTCGACGGGTACGTGCGGGAGGCGCTGGCCGTCGACCCGGCCGCCCTGCTCGCGGAGACCCTGCGCGCCGGCTGCCTCACCCCCGCACACGAGGGTGACGAGCGGGTGACGTCCTGCGGGCTTCGGGCGGTGACCGCCGACCACGCGCGGGAACTCCTCGAGACGACGGACGAGGCCGTCAGGGACCGCCACGCGGAGATGTTCGGCGTGGAGCCCGCCACGCGCAGGAGCAGGTACCTGGACTTCCGGCCGGGGAGCGCGTTCGCGCAGGACCTTCTGCCCGGCGTCGGGAAGGCGCTGCCGGGGATCACGGACGACTCCTGTCGGTCGCACGCCCTGGGGGTGGTGCAGGGCGTGCTGTGGTGCGAGAGGTGGCAGGCGACGCTCCGGGGGCTCATGTCCTGACGCCCGCCGGCAGCGCCTCCGGTGGCGGCGGGCGGGAAGGGCGTCGTCCCGTTCATCCGAGCGCCATTGGCTCGACAAATGACGCCTGCTCCGGCGTGGTTGACGCGCGTCGACCGGGCCGTCAGTCTCGGGGGGACTCTCAGCCCTGGGTCACCTCGGATTCGTGAGGCCTTGGAGGTTCGATGTCCCGACGCCCCCTGCGTTCCCTGCCGCTCCGCCTACTCCTCTCGTTTGTCATGATCATGACTGTCTCGTTGGGCGGTGTGGTCGCCACCGCCGGCACCGCCCAGGCGGACGGCTGCTACACCTGGTCGCGCACCCTCTCCCAGGGCGCCTCCGGCGCCGACGTCACAGCGCTGCAGATCCGGGTGGCCGGGTATCCCGGCTACGGCGGGGTGCTGGCGATCGACGGCGCCTACGGCCCCGGGACGGCGGCCGCGGTCAAGCGCTTCCAGGCCGCCTATGGGTTGGCCGCCGACGGTGTCGCGGGCCCCGCGACGTTCAGCAAGATCTACGCACTCCAGGACGACGACTGCACCCCCGTCCACTTCTCGTACGCCGAACTCAACGACTGCAACACCACCTGGGCCGGCGGCGCCGTGAGCGCGGCCACCGCCAAGTCCAACGCCCTGCGCACGATGTGGAAACTGGAAGCACTACGGCACGCCCTCGGCGACCAGAGCATCCGCGTCACCAGCGGCTTCCGCAGCCAGGCATGCAACGACGCGGTCGGCGGCGCCGCATCGAGCCGCCATCTCTACGGAGACGCGGCCGACCTCGGCGCCGGACCCCACTCGCTGTGCCTCCTGGCCCAGCAGGCCCGTCACCACGGCTTCAACGGGATCCTCGGCCCGGGCTACCCCGGACACGGCGACCACACCCACCTCGACCACCGGGCCGGCCGCTTCTGGTCGGCGTCCAGCTGCGGCATCTGACGACGCGACGGCACGCCTCGGTCAGGTCGTCGCCGCGCCGACGGGGATCGCCGCGGAGAGGACCGTACCCTCGCCCGGGAGGTATTCGATGGTGAGCGTGCCGCCGAGTTGGCCGGTGCGGGTCCGATGAAGAAGAGCGGGACCGCGCCCCAGCCGAGGCACGGAGCGAGCAGGACCAGCGCCCTCCAGACGCCGCCACGACCGCCCCCGGCCGGACGTGGCGGCGCTTCGTCGTGGCGTACGGAGACGGGTTCCCAGGCCTGGGTCGGGGCCGGGGTGTCACGCGGCGAATCGTGGGGTCGGGGTCCGGTTCCAGAGCATGCGGGACCAGGGGAGGGCGAGTTCGGTCTGGTCGGCGATGTCCCGGGGGGCGAGGTGGGCGAGGGGTGTCGCTTCGCGGTGGCGCGTGTAGACGGTGTCGGTGTACCGGTGGCCGGTGTCGGGGGCGATGAAGAGGACGGTGCGTTCGGGCGCCCGGTCGTGTTCGTGGCGGGCGGCGAGGTAGGCCGCGCCGGTGGACAGGCCCGCGAAGACGGCGTGGCGGCGCAGGAGGTCGACGGCGCCTGACAGGGCGGCGTCGAACGAGATCCAGTGGAGGGTGTCGTACAGCTCGTGGGACACGTTGCCGAAGGGGATGGAGCTTCCGATGCCGGCGATGATGATCTCGGGGTCGGAGGTGTGCTGGGCTCCGAAGGTGAGGCTGCCGTAGGGCTGGACGCCGACGAGTTCGACGTCGGCCGGGGCGGCGCCGGTCCGGACCCCGGACGGGCCGCCGGTCGGGGCGGTGCTCGCGGCGGTGCTCGGGGCCGGGTTGGTGGTCGGGGCGTGGCCTGAAGCATGCCCTGGCAGGTCGCCCGGGGCGTCGCGCAGGTAGCGGGTGAGGGCGCCTGTGGAGGCGCCCGAGCCCACTCCGCCGACGACGGTGAGCCGCTCCGTTCCCGTCTCCTCGCGGATGCGGTCGGCGATGGCACGGTAGCCGAGGTAGTGGATGTCGTCGTGGTACTGCCGCATCCAGTGGTACTCGGGGTGTGCGGCGAGGATCTCGTGGATCCGTTCGACGCGTCGCTTCTGGTCGAGTTTGAGGTCGTCGCAGGGTTCCATCTGTTCCAGCGTGGCGCCGAGTACGGCGAGTTGGGTACGCAGCGTCCTGTCGACGGTCGTGGAGCCGACGACGTGGCAGTGCATGCCGTGCCGGTGACAGGCCAGGGCGAGGGCGTACGCGTAGATCCCGCTGGAGCTGTCGAGCAGCGTGTCCCCGCGGCGTACGACTCCGGTGTCGAGGAGGTGGCGTACGGCGGCGAGCGCGGAGACCACCTTCATCGTCTCAAAGCGCAGGCAGACGAGACGGTCGTCGAGACGTATCAGGTCGGGCCGGCCGATCGCCTCGGCGACGTGCTGGTCCATCGAGCGACTCCTTGGTGGTGAACGTGCGGGTGGTGGGGATGCCGTGGGTGTTCAGGGCGTGGCGGCAGGCGCGTACGCGATGACGCAGGTCCCCGGGTCCGGCCGGGTCGAACAGGACGCCTGCCACGGCCCCGCTGTGCGCGATCTGCACGCCCGCTGCTCCGAATCGTCGGGCGATCGCGGTCAGCGCATCGAACTCCGGGTGATTCAGGACCTGTTGGGCGCGTCGAGCACTGGCCGTGGCGACCTGCCCCAGGAGTCGTCCGTCCCCCGTGGCGATCGCCCGGCGCAGGAGGGCACGCAGCCGCTCGTACTCCCGGACGTCGGCGTCGGTGGCCTCCCGTACGGGCAGGGCGAGGGTGTCGACGGGCGCTCCCCCACCGAGGACGCAGCCCACGACGGCCAGGGGCGGGAGGGCCGGACCCAGGACTTCCAGGACCCGGCCCTCCCGATGGGCGAAGAGGACCGGGCGGGCGTCGAGCATCAGCGGGTCGCTGGCCCGTTCCGCGCGGACGGCGAGGCGGGCGACGGCGTCGGGGGTGAGGCGCAGCCCGTACGAGTCGGCGACCGCGCGGACCGTCGCGATCACGTCGCTGGTGGAGCTGCCCATGCCCAGGCCCACCGGTACGTCGCCGGTGAGCCTCAACTGACCTCCGCTGGGCGGCAGTCCGGCCCGGCGCGCGCACTCCGTCACCGCGAGGCCCGCGGCGCGCGCGGCTTTCCCCCGGTCGGCGGGGACGACCGTGAGCGCCTCGGGCGGCGTACCCGGCCGAAGGACGAACTCGGCCCGGCTGCCGGGGCCGGCCAGCGGGAGCGTGACGAGGCCCGCGCACCTGCGACCTTCGGCGTCGAGGAAGACGCCCTGGAGGAGTTCGCCGTGATGGCAGGGGGCGTGGCCGGTGCCGGTGGCGGGGCCGGAACCGGTGGGGTGGCCGGTGCCGGTGGCCGGGACGGCACCGGCACCGGTCTCGGCGTGGAGCCCGGCCGCGTGACTCGTCCGTGGAGCACGGGCCCGGCGCGTGGCGGGGGTCATGCGGCGGCCACCGTGCGGTAGCGGTACAGGACGGTCTCCTCGGCGCTGAACTGGGAGAAGGGGAACGGCTCCGCCGACAGGGCGGTCACCCCCGACCCGAGGAAGGCACGGGCGACGGCGCTGCCGCTCTGCGCGTACACGATCAGCGGGATGCCACGGTGGCGGCATCGCTCCAGGATCGTGTCGAACGAGCCGTTGCTCAGGGTCATTCCCGTGGCGACGACCGCGTCGGCGCGGTCGAGCACCTCGTGCATGTCGTCGGTGACGGGGTCGCCCCACTGGGTCGCCTTGAGGTTGAAGTCGCAGGGCAGGGGCTCGCCGCCACGCTCGCGGATCGCCGCGACCAGCGGGTTGACCACGCCGATGAGGCCCACCTTCGCGCCCTCCTCGATGTCGAGCAGGCCGGCGATGGCCGCGTCGCGGGCCGTCGCGCGGGTCTCCGGCGTGCCGCTCGGGAGACCCACCGGCTCGGCGTCCCCTGCTTCGGCGGCGACCCTGTGCGGTCGTGTGTGGGCGAGGTAGGCGTCGAGGGCGGCGATCCGCAGGGGGCGCGGGGCGTCGCGCAGCAGGACGTCGAGCGGTGCGCCGGAGTGGTCGCGGCAGATCGCCGGGGTGAGTTCGCCGGCCTCGAACGCGCAGCCGCCGAAGGTACCGCCGACACGGACCAGCACGTACTGGTTGAGGTAGGTGGTGTCGCCGCCGGCCAGGCGGGTTCCGTGGTGGATCCAGAACACGCTGGTCGCGATGAGTTCGGCGGGGAGCGGCCCGTGTTCGCCGGCCAGGGCGGCCGCGATGAGTTCGTCGACGGCGGGCGACGGCAGGACGCGGGCGGGCAGGGGGACGCCGGGCTCGGGCTCGGTGTGCGGGGAAGGGGCAGTGGACGTGGTCAAGGTCGGGTCCTTTCAGAGGTGGGTGGGGGCGTCGGCACGGGTGCGCCGAGAGGACGGCGGTAACTGACGGTCGGGTGCCCCAGGGCGTCGGTGGTGAGTTCGGCGTCGACTTCGAACACCTCGGCGAGCCGGTCGGCCGTCAGGACGGTCTCGGGAGGGCCGGCCGCGACGAGTCGGCCGTGGTGCAGCAGCAGGAGCCGGTCGCAGTAGCGGGCGGCGAGGGACAGGTCGTGCAGCGCGACCAGGACGGTCCGGTCGGTGCCGGTCAGGAGCTCCATCAGTTCGAGCCGGTGTTTCACGTCGAGGTGGTTGGTGGGTTCGTCGAGCAGCAGTGCGTACGGCTGCTGGGCCAGCGCGCGGGCGATGTGGGCGCGCTGGCGTTCGCCGCCCGACAGGGCCTTCCAGGAGCGTCCGGCGAGCGCGGTCAGGCCGACGACCTCCAGGGCGGCGGCGATCACCGCCCGGTCGGTGTCGTCCGCTCCGCGCCAGCGGTCCCGGAACGGGGTGCGGCCGAGGCTGACGACGTCGGCGACCCGCAGATCGCTGTCGGCGCCCGAGTCCTGCGCGACGAAGGCGACATGGCGGGCGATCCTGCGCGCGCTCCACTCCCCCACCGATGTGCCGTCGTACCGGACCGAGCCCGCGTCCGGGGCTCGGAGCCCGGCCAGGCAGCGCAGGAGGGAGGACTTGCCGGAGCCGTTCGGGCCGAGGAGACCGACGGTCTCGCCGGAGGCGATGCTCGCGCTGACCTCACGTACCACCGGTGTGCCCGCCACCGACCAGCTCAGGTTCTCGGCGGCGATCCTCACAGTTCGCCCCTCCTGCGCAGGACGAGCAGGAAGAGCGGTACGCCGAGGAGTGCGGTGATGACGCCGACGGGGACCTCGCGGGGTGCGAAGGCGATCCGTGCGAGCGCGTCCGTCCAGACGAGGAACACCGCGCCGGCGAGCGCCGCGTACGGCAACAGCACCCGGTGCAGCGGTCCGACGAGAAACCGCACCCCGTGGGGCACGATCAGCCCGACGAACCCGATGGCGCCGACGGTGGCCACGGCGACCGCGGTGAGCGCGGCCGTCACCACGAGCAGCAGCATCCTGGTGTGCCGAACGCCGATCCCGAGGGAGGCGGCGGTGTCGGTGCCGAAGGCGAGCCCGTCGAGGGCACTCGAACACAGCCACGCCACGGCCAGGCCCAGCGGGGTGACGATCGCGCAGACCACGACGGTGCTCCAGCGGGCCGGGGCCATCGAGCCCAGCAGCCAGTGCGTGACGGCCCGCGTCGTGTCCGCGTCCGCCGACGCCATCAGGATCAGCGAGGTCAGCGCGGTGAGGAGCTGGCCGACGACCACGCCGGTGAGGACGATGCGGACGGAGTCGAGGCCGGTACGTCTCAACAGCAGGAGCAGCAGTGCGAAGGAGAGCAACGCGCCGACGAGCGCGCCCCCGGTGACCCCGAGTGTGCTCGCGCCGATCCCGAGGACGACGACGGCGACGGCTCCGGCCGACGCGCCGGAGGAGACGCCGAGCAGGTAGGGGTCGGCGAGCGCGTTACGGGTGACCGCCTGGAGCACCGTGCCGCACACGGCGAGCGAGGCGCCGACGAGCGCGGCCATCAGGACGCGCGGCAGGCGCAGGTCCCAGATGAGCGAGTCCACCAGCGGGGGCAGCGGCTCGACGTCCAGGCCGATGTGGGTGGCGAGGGCGCGGGCCAGGTCGGCCCAACCGGTGTCGGCGGTGCCGACGCGGACGGCCGCGGCGATGGAGGCCACGAGGGTGGCCGTGGAGAGGAACAGGAGGAGGGAGCGGGGGACTCCGGGGCGAGAACCTTCGGAGCGAGAACCTGCGGGGCGGGGGCGTTCGGTCCGCGAGCCCACGGGGACAGGGCCTCCAGGGCGGGGTGCCGTGGGGTGGGGTGCTGTGACCTTGCGGGGCCTGCCGGTTCGGCCGCCCGGCGTCGGCGGACCCGGCGTCAGGTGCCCGGGGGTGGCGGCCTCCGCCGTACGGCCGCTCTCGCGGGCCGTCGGGAGCAGGAGGTCGGCCGGGCTCGTTCCGGGGGGCGGGTCAGCGGGCATGTCCGAGGTCCTTCATGCCCTGGGCGAGCAGTCCGAGGGCGTGTACGGAGCGGACCGACGGGTCGAGTTCGATGCCCGGCACTTCGAGGATCCTGTCGTCGCGGACGGCGGCCAGCCGCGAGATCACCGGGTGCGCCGTCATCGTGGCCCGCTTCTCGGCGGCGCTGTCGCCGGGGCGGCCCCGCTCGGAGAGGTCGCCGATCACGATGAAGTCCGGGTCGCGCCGGGCGACTTCCTCCCAGGAGACCTCGGGCCAGTCCTCCTGGACGTCGTCGAAGGCGTTCTTGGCGCCGACGATCCGGCTCATCTCGCTGGGCAGGCCGGTCCTGCCCGCCACGTACGGCATGCCGTTGAAGACGGAGTAGAGGTAGACGACGGTCGGCCGGTCCGCGCCCCGCGGCTCCTTCGAGGCGTTCGCGCCCGCCCTGGCGACCGCGGCGCGCTGGTCCGCCGCGAGCTTGCCGGCGCGCTCCTCGGCACCGAAGAGCCTGCCCAGGTTCTCGTAGTCGGAGAAGAGCAGCTCGAAGGGGGTACGGCCGGGCGGGTTGTGCTGCGGGCAGTCCACGGCGCTGACGAAGGTGGGGACCTTCAGGGCGTCCAGCTCCTCGCGGGTGCCTGCGCGGTCCTTGGTGTAGAGGTCGGCGGAGCCGGCGACGACGAAGTCGGGAGTGGCGGCGCGCAGTTGCTCGCCGGTGGCGATCTTCGGGGCGATGACCGGGATCTTCGCGTACGCCTCCGCGTACGGGGCGGGGATCTTGGTCTTGAGGTTGGCCGTGCCGGCCATCCGGTCCTGGAGCCCGAGTTCGAGCAGGGTCTCGGTCGAGCTCTGGTCCAGGGCGACGGCCCGCCGCGGCGGCCCGGCGAGCGACATCTGGCGGCCGCAGCTGGTGACGGTGACGCCGGTGCCGGCCTTCGAGGTGGGACGTGCGGCGGGCTCGGCGTCCGCCGCCGACCCGCCGCCGCCTGCGGCGGAGCAGCCGGCGGTGGCGAGGGCGAGGGTCAGGGCGATACCGAGACGGACGGGGTGGCGCATGGGTTCTCCGGTCTGGGAGGGACGGGCATGGGTGTGGTCGTGCACCGGGCAGGAGTGCCGCGTTCGAAGGGTACTGTAATGGCAATCATTTTCATTAAGGAACCCGGGGGCGGTTCACCGACCCGCTCCCCCGCCTTCGAGGAGCACCACACCGTGGCCACCACACCCGCGCCCGCAGCGGCCAAGTCCCCCGCCCCGCCCCCGCGTTCCGTCCTGCTGGACGCCGCGTTCCTGCGCCTGTGGGCGGGCACCACCGCGTCCGGCCTCGCGACCTGGGCCCTGCCCTTCGTCCTCGGGCTCGCCGTACTGCACCGCGACCTCGGCGCCGCGGGACTCGGTCTCGTCCTCGCCGCCCGCACCGCCGGATTCCTCGCCGCCGTCGCCGTCGGGGGCGTACTGGCCGACCGGCACTCCCGCCGCGCCGTCGTCCTCTGGTCGGCCCTCGCGGCGGCGGCCGCCGCGCCCCTGCTCGCCGCGGGCCTCGGCCGGTCGCTCGCGCTGATGACGTTCGCCGCGGCCCTCGCCGGCGCCGGGCAGGGCGCCTGCCGGCCGGCGTTCCAGGCGCTCACGGCCGAGACCGTCGAACCCGCGCGACGCCAGCAGGCCAACGCCGCCATGACCATGGCCGTACGCGGCTCCACGCTCGCGGGACCCACCCTGACCGCGCTGCTCGCGGCCTTCCTCGACGTCCGTACGCTGCTGCTCGGCATCGGGGCGCTGTGGCTGGTCGCCGCGCTGGCACCGGGCAAGGGTGGCGTCGTGGCGGCGACGGAGACGGGCCCGGTCGTCGAGGCGGGTCCGGCCGCGGATTCGGGTCCGGCCACGGAGGCTGGTTCAGGTACGGAGGCTGGTGCAGGTACGGAGACGACCACGGAATCCGTCACGGGTCCGTCCCCGCGTACCGGGTTCCGCGCGGAATTCATGGAGGGCATACGGGAGGCACGCCGCCACCCGTGGTTCCTCGCCGGACTCGCCGCCTTGGTCGCCGTCATCGCGCTCGGCTACTCGGCCACCAGCGTCGCGCTGCCGCTGATCAGCCGGGACCGCTACGACACCGAGTGGGTTCTCGCCGCGGCGATGACCGCGTACACCGTGGGCGCCCTCGGAGGGGCTCTCGTCATCGCCCGCCTGCGGCCCCGCTCCCAGGGCTGGGCGGCGTTCGCCGGGCTCGGCGCGTACGGTGTCGCGCCGCTGAGTCTGATGCTGCCGGTACACCCGGCCGTGGTCGTCGCGGCGTACGCCGTCGCCGGGATCGGCATCGAGCTGTTCAACGTGCCCTGGTTCACCGCCACCCAGCGCGAGGTCGCGCCGGACAAACTGGCCCGCGTCTCGTCACTGGACTTCCTGGTGTCCTACGGGCTCGCACCCCTCGGCCTCGCCCTGATCGCGCCCGCCATCGACCACTTCGGCGTCACCCCGGTCCTCGCCCTGTGCGCCGCCGCGTGCTTCCTCGTACCGGCGGCCGCTGCACTCGTGCCCACGGCCCGCCACTTCGCGCGTACGGCCCCGACGGAGGCGCGGACCGACTGACCGGCGACCGGCCGGCCGACCCGGGAGTCTCGGACAGGACGCACACGAACGACGCCGACGCCCCCTCACGGGGGCGTCTTGGCGCGATGTCGGCCGGGCTCAGGCGAGGGCGGTGACCAGCAGAGTGAAGGCGGCGATGATGACGGCGACGCGGACGTAGTGGTAGCGGTTCCAGCGCTGCAGCTGCTCCTTCCAGTCGGCGGGCCGGTTGTCGGGGGTCCAGGTCTTGTTTCGGTTGTTGATCGGGACGAGCAGCAGGATCGACATGACCACGCTGAGGATCAGCAGCCCGCCGGCGGTGACGACGATCCCAACGCCGTGGTGATGCCGTCCGGCGACGGCCCAGATCGCGACGAGGACGAGCGAGCCTATGTACCAGACCGGCATCAGGGCGCCGAGCATCCGGCCGCCGTGGGCGTGGCCGAGCTGACCACTGTCCTCGGGAAGCGCGTCCAGGATCCGGTTCATGATGAAGGCGACGGAGAACTCCACTCCCACCATCAGTCCGACGACCACGGTGGTGAAGACCTCGAGTGCGTTGAGCATGATGACCCTCCTGGGATCTAGCGCCGCTAGCTGATGAGGCAACGCTAGTACTACTGCCGCTCGGTTGTCTAGCAGTGCTAGAATTTTCCCATGTCGGTACAACAACGCAAGGAACGCGAACGGGCCGAGCGCGAACGTCTCATCGTGGCGACGGCCCGCGAACTCGCCGAGCAGCAGGGCTGGGACGCGGTCACCACCCGCCGCCTCGCCGAGCGGATCGAGTACAGCCAGCCCGTCCTCTACAGCCACTTCCGCGGCAAGCGCGAGATCATCGGCGCCGTCGCCCTCGAGGGCGCCACCGAGATGGCCCTCGCGGTGCGGACCGCGGCCGCCGCCGCGGACGGGCCCCGCGGCCGGGTCGCCGCACTCGCCCACGCCTACCTCGACTTCGCCCAGCGCAACCCGGCGGTCTACGACGCCATGTTCCACCTCGACGGCGGCCTGGCGTTCGCGCACGAGGACACCCCGGAGCCACTCAAGGACGCCTTCGCCGCCCTTCTGGAAAGCCTCGGCGAGGTCGCCGGGGACGGCGTCCACCCGGGGCTGTTCACCGAGGTGTTCTGGGCGGCGCTGCACGGGCTGGCCACCCTGACAAGGGCGGGACGCCTGCCGCCGGAGCACACCGAAGGGAGGGTGGAACTCCTGGTGGACCGACTCGCCGTCACCTGACACGCCGTCCCTGCGACGAGCACGTCGGGTTCGGCCGCGCGCGGATCGCCGCGCCGCGGCGGGAGAAGGCAGCCGCCCGCCTCCCGGCCGATCCGCAGCGGCGGTCGGGGAGGAGGCGGGCGGGAGGACGAGGGTGAGGCCGACGCGGTGTGCCGGGCAGCCGGCCACGGTTCAGGCAGGCAGCGACCGCCCGTTCGGGTCGATCTCCGCGAGCAGCCGCCGCGCCGCCGTCGTCGCGCCGTCCGTGTCGATCGTCGCCGCCACCGCCCGGGCCCGTGCGCGGGTCTCCGCGGTCAGGGCCGTTTCGAGGCACGCCAGGAGGGAGGCGACGGTCGGGGTCGGGCCGTCGTGCGCCACGCCGATGCCGAGGCCGACCACCCGACCCGCCCAGTACGGCTGGTCCGCGCCCTGGGGCACCACCACCTGAGGCACGCCCGTCCGCGCGGCCATCGTCGTGGTGCCCGCACTGCCGTGGTGGACGACGGCCGCCACTCCGGCGAACAGCGCCTGCTGGTTGACCTCGCCGACGGCGAAGCAGTCGTCCCCGTCGTCGATCAGGTCCAGGCCGGCCCAGCCGTGGGCGAGGATCACGCGGCGGTTCTGTGCGCGGATCGCCTCGACCGCCACCCGGGCCGTGTTCTTCGCGATGTCGGCGCCCATCGGCGTACTGCCGAAGCCCACGTACACCGGCGGGGCGCCGGCGTCCAGGAACTTCACGAGGCCGGGCGGGAGCGGGCGGTCGTCCGGTCGTGTCCACGCGCCCGTCTGCACCACATCGAGACCCGACGAATCCGGCCAGGGGCTCAGGACCGGGTCCGTCGCCAGCCACGGCCGGGCGGTGAAGGCGTAGTCGCGGACATGGTGCACCGGCGGCAGGCCGATGGCCGCCCGGTGGGTGTTGATCTCCGCGCCGAACATCTCGTTCGCGTTCCTGGCGTCCAGTTCCCAGAGCTCGCGGTTGTCCTTCACTCCCGGCGGCAACGGCCGGCCCCGCCTTGCGGGCGGCGGCTGGTGCGGCGAGGGCAGGATGACCGGCTGATGGCTCGCGTGTACGTAGCGGATGCCCAGCTTCTCCGCGACCGACCGCGCGCCGGCCGTCACCGGCAGCGGACCCGTCGCCACCAGCGCGTCGCATCCCTCGGCCGTCGCGGCGACCGTGCCGAACTGGGCGGCGATCAGCTCCGCCGCCCGCTGCGCCAGGCCCACCGTGGACCCCGGTTCCACCGAGGCCACCATGGGACGCACAGGCCGGCCCACCGGGACCGGCGACACACCGATGCCGGCGAAGAGGTCGACGAACTCCTCGTCCGGCGGTGCGCACACCCGGACCTCCGCACCGAGTTCCCTCAGCCGCACCGCGAGTCCCACCATGGGCTCGACGCTCCCGCGCCCTCCGTAGGTCGACAGCACCACACGCATCCCGCAGCTCCCTGTTCCGTCTCTCGGTCAGAACGCCCTGGCGTTCGGTCGGTGATTCTGCGGCATGCCCCCGGCCTTGCCACAAGTCCCCCGCCCACCGGTAAGTTGATCATGAGGGCGCCGGCAGGTCCCGGTCGTCCGGCGCCCTCCCCCCGCGCGGCTCGTCAGTTCTCGTCGTCCGCGAAGGCGGTGTCGGGGATCCATGAGCCGTGGATGCCCGCGGTGACACGACGGGGCAGCTGGACCGTCGCGATCCGGTCAAGGCCCGAGGCGTCCAGGACCAGGAGTTGCGAGGCGTCCTGCTTGAGGTCGGAGACCACCGTGAGCAGGTAGCCGTCGTCCTCCCGGGTGCCCCCTGCGGCCTGCACGAAGACCGCCTCGCTCGGCAGTCGCGCGTCGCCGACCTCATGGATGCTCCGCGTACCGGTCGTACGGTCGTACTTGACGATCCCGTAGCCGCCGAGGCCGTTCTGGTCGGGGAAGGACACCGCGTACTGGTAGCGGTGCTCCGTACCGAGGAAGTCCTCGTTGAGGGTGGGGAACTCCACCGCCAGGTCGTCGATGATCTGCTCGTCGACGCTTCCGGTCGTCAGGTCGATCACCCATCGCCGTGTGGAGGAGCGGGTGTTGGGCTCCGTTCCGCGCCCCGGGGCGCCGACCCACCAGTTCCAGGAGAGTCGGAATCCCTCGCGGTCGACGGTGGGACCCTCGAGGACGATGCGGCCCCTGTCGTCCTCGTAGGCGTTGGCGGCGTGCAGCATGCTGCCGGGCTCGACGGGGAACCAGCGGATGCGCGCCGCGCCGTCCGCGCCCTTGGGCATGACGCCGATCCGGGCGGGCTGGGCGTCGTTCCACGCGTAGGGGATGCCGGAGTGCTCGCTCGGGTCGAAGGACACCGTGCCCTCGACGAAGACGACGTGGTGACGGGTGAGTGCGAAGTCGTGCTTGAGTGCGGCCGTGGCGCCGGGGACCTCGACGCTCCGGGTGATCGTGCCCTTCGGGTCGGCGACGTAGTACATGAGGTACGGAGGGAAGGGCGAGGAGCCGAAGAAGTGCAGTTCCCCCGTGACCGGGTCGGTCTTGGGGTGCGCGGTCATAGCGCTGCGCAGCCTGCCCCCGAAGTCGTAGGCGCCGACGGTGTCCAGATCACGGGTCAGCTCGAACGGGACGTTGGCCTCGCACAGGGCGAGGAGCCGTCCGCCGTGCTCGATGACGTGTGTGCCTGCGGTGCTCGCGGTCAGGTCGGGACCCGTCTCGGTCATGTACGGGGCGCCTTCCAGCGCGGGAGTGTGCACCCAGCGGTTGCGGTACCACTCCGCCCGGCCGTCCTGGAGCCGGATGCCGTGGACCATGCCGCTGCCCTTGAACCAGTGGGTGGGTGTGACGCCGGGCTTCGGGTTGTGGCTGTTGCGGATCAGCCGGCCGGACAGCTCCGGGGGCAGGCTGCCTTCGACGGTCAGCCCGGTCGCGGTGATCTCGTCGACGGCGGGCGTGTAGTGGCCGGTCAGGTAGGGCTTGCTGGTCATGGCTGGAACCTCGCTTCTCGGTGTGTCAGGTCGTGTCTCGACGTGCGGTGCGGGGCGGTGCGATGAGATGCGGTGCGATGAGTGGGGGTGCGGGGTCGAGCGGGGCCGTACGGCCTTACAGGCCGCGTTCCGCACGGGCCTTCAGGGCGTTCAGCCAGCTCCGCAGGGAGTGGTCGAGGGCATGGCCGAGCTCCTCGGTCGCGGCGTCGACGGGTGCGCCGCTCCACGACTCCTCGGTGCGGACGGTGACCCGGTCGCCGGTCCGCTCGAAGGTCCACACGTGGATGCCGGTGATGCCGTCGGCGGGGCCGCCCCACACGATCCGCTCGCCGGGGACGAGTTCGGTGACCGTGGAGGTGATGTCCAGGCCGTGGGTCCTCCAGGTGAAGGAAGTGCCGCTTCGCAGAGGGCCGTTGAGAGTGGCCTGGTCGACGTCCGCGTTCCAGGTCGCCCAGGCGTCGATGTCGGTGTGGAGCTGCCACACCCTCTCGACCGGAGCGTCGATCACGGTGGACAGACGGACGATGACGGGCGCGTTCTCGTCGATGGTGTGCATGGTGGGTCTTCCTTCTCTCGTGAGGGGTCGTGCGTGGGGAACGGGGCTGCTGTCGCGGTCAGGACGTGGGCGTCAGAGGGACGGGCATCGGGCGGCGGCTCGCTCGGCGGGCGAGGATCAGGGCCAGGACCGCTGTGACCGTGAGGACGGCGGCCGAGACGGCGAATGCGGTGCGGTAGCCGGCGGTGAGCGCCTCCAGGTGCGGTCGGCCGCCGTTCTCCGCATGGGCGGTGACGGAGCCGGCCACGGTGGCCAGCGCGGCGAGGCCGATGGCTCCGCCCATCTGGCGTGTGGTGTTCACCAGGCCCCCGGCCAGGCCCGCGTCGGTGCGTGGGACGCCCTCGACGGACAGGGCGGTGAGCTGGACGAAGGCGATGCTCAGACCGAGCCCGATCAGCAGGCTCGGGCCCAGGACGTCGACGGCGTAGCTGCCGTCGGCGCCGATCCGTGCGAGCCACAGCAGCCCGCCCGCCTCGGTGAGCAGGGCCGCCGTCACGGTCGCCGACGGTCCGATCCGTCGGGCGACACGCGGGGCCGAGGCCGAACCGAGCATGATCGCTCCGGCCAGCGGCAGCTGACCCAGACCCGTCGCCAAGGGGCTGGAGCCGAGCACGTGCTGCTGATAGAGCGGCAGGAAGAAGAACAGGGCGATCCACACCGACCCGAGGAGCGCCATGAGCGCGTTTCCGGTTCCCACCCTGGCGTCGGCGAACAGCCGCGGCGGCAGGAGGGGGTGGGGATGCCGTCGCTCGATCAGGGCGAAGACGACGAGGAGTACGGCGGCGATTGCAAGGGTTCCGAGCACCTGGGCGTCCGCCCAGCCGAAGCGGCGGGCGTCTGTCAGCCCCCAGACCAGGGCGGTGAGCGCGAGCGTCACGCTCGCGGTGCCGGGCAGATCGAACCGGCCCCGCTTCGGCTGCTCGTCGCCGGACAGGGCCGTCGGCTCACCGTCGGACGGGGGTGTGACGGTCACGGCGACGGCGCCCAGTACCAGCAGCGATCCCCCGGCCACCGCGTGGAAGATCCACGGCCAGCCCCACGCCTGCGTCAGAGCGCCGCCCAGGAGGACACCGGCCGCGCCTCCGGCTCCGGAGACCGCACCCCAGACCCCCAGCGCCCTCCCCCGTTCCGGACCGGGCGGGAACAGCCCCGTCAGGAGCGCGAGCGCCGCGGGGGCGACGGCCGCCGCCCCGAGGCCCTGCACGGCGCGAGCGGCGATCAGCACCTCCGGCGTGTTCGCGAGTCCGGCCGTGAGTGACGCCGCCCCGAAGAGGCCGAGTCCCGCGAGCAGGACCCGCCGGCCGCCGAGGAGGTCGGCGGCGCGGCCGCCGGCCAGGAGCAGCGCGCCGAAGGCGAGACCGTAGGCGTTGACGACCCAGGTCGTCCCGCTGTCCGACAGGCCGACTCCGGCCCGGATCTGAGGCAGGGCCACGTTCACGATCGACGTCGCGAGCATGACGGTGAACTGCGCGCCCGCCAGTGCCACGAGCGCGGCCCAGGGGCGCGGGGTGATGGTTCCGGGTGGCTTCTGCACGACAAACTCCCGCCTCGTCGAGCTCTCGCGAGCTCATTGTGTGGTCAACCACTCACATGCATGCCCGAAAAGCGGGCGGGGCCGCAACGCCCCGCCGATCGCTCCCCGCGCACCGGTCACTCACGGGCCCGCCGAAGCGGGCCCGGGGTCAGTAGTGCCTGATGCCCGCCGCGAGCGTCCGGCTCCAGGGGGCGTCCACCTCGCCCGCCCCCATCGACACGATCAGATGGCACAGCGTCCCCAGCGCGAAGAACTCCTGGACCTGCCGCTCACTGCCGCCCGAGGCGCCGCGCACGTACTCCACGAGACGGGCGTAGCCCTGCCGCACGGCCTCGCGTACGGCCGGCTCGGACGTCGCGGCCGCCTGCGCCTGGAGCTGCACGAGCATCAGGTCGCTGTCGCCCTCGCTGCCGCTGATCAACCTGGCGTACGAGTCCCCCATGGCCGACAGGACGACCTCCGGAGTACTGCCCTGCGCCTCGGCCGCAGCCCGCTCCAGGCTGGCGCGCACCTGGACGAAGCTGTGCTCCACGACGGCGACGAACAGCGATTCCTTGTTCGGGAAGAGCCGGTAGACGTAGGCCTGGGAGATGCCCGCGGCCTTGGCCACCTCGGTCGTCGTGGTGCCGAAGTAACCGCGGGCGGCGAAGGCGCCGATGGCGGTACGCAGCACCGTCGCGCGGCGCTCCTCGGCGGTGGACAACTGGCGGGGGCGTTCTGGCTTCATGTGAGTACTTAACCACTCACACTTTGTCGGCGTCAAGCGTGGCCGCGTCGGCCAGGCCTCACCGCGTCGCTCAGCAGTCGCCCCGCAGCTCAGCCGTCGCTCCGTCGGTCAGCCGTCGCCAAGCCCTCCTCACCTCGCCCCGCCGAACCGCACCCGCACCGTCAGCCCGCCGCCCTCCGGGTTCGGGAACGCCTCCGCCGTCGCGCCGTGGGCCCGGGCGATCGACTCGACGATCGAGAGGCCGAGACCCGCGCCCTCACCAGGGCCGTGGGTGCGTTCCGTCAGGCGGCGGAAGGGCTCGAAGAGCAGCGGGACCGTCTCGGGCGGGACCTCGGGTCCGGTGTTCGACACCTCGACACCTCCCGGACCCGTACGGACCTCGACCCGGCCGCCGGGGGCGTTGTGGCGTACACCGTTCACGACCAGGTTGTGCACCAGGCGGTCGAGGAGCACGGCGTCGCCGTCGACCGTCAGGGGCAGGGCCCGTACCGACACCGTCACCTCGTGGTCCGCGGCCTCCGCCGCCAGCGCGTCCGCCGCCTGCCGGGCCACCTCGTGCAAGGCCACCGGACGTCGCTCCCGGAGCCCCTGGTCGGACGCGGCGAGCAGCAGGAGGCCCTCGATGATCCGTTCGCTGTCGTCCGCGACCTCGATCAGCTTCGCCCGGATGCGGGCGACGCGCTCCGGAGAGGGTTCCCCCGCGAGCCCGATCTCGGCTGCCGCGCGCTGCACGGCCACCGGCGTGCGCAGCTCGTGGGCGGCGTTCGCGGCGAACCGCTGCTGGGCGGAGACCAGCCCCTCCATGCGGCCGAGCATCCCGTCGAAGGTGTCGGCGAGTCGCTTCAGCTCGCCCGGCGGCCCGTCGAGCGCGATCCTCTCGTGCAGGTTCTCGCCCGACAGCCGGCGGGCCGTCTCCGTGATCACGGCCACCGGCCGGAGCACCCGGCCGGCCATCCACCACGCGAGCACGACGGAGAGCACCGCGTACACGAGGAGCACGATCAGCGACACGGTCAGAAGGCGTTCCAGCGCCGCCGACTCCGCCGCGCCGCTCACCGACCGCGTGATCGCGAGCACCTCGCTGGGGAGCCGGGTGGCGCCGCTCGGGGCCGGGCTCGCGGGGAGCGGGCTCACCGGTTGGATACTGGCCGGGAACGGACTGGCCGGAACTGCGCTGGTGAGCGCGGACGGATACGGGCTCGGCAGCTCCTCCAGCCGTTGCGCCGGTACGGTCCCGGTGACGGCCAGGCTGATCGACGAGTACAGGCCCTCCTTGACGAGGAAGTACACGACCCCCGTCAGCAGGGCGCCCGCGAGCAGCAGAAGTCCCCCGTACAGGGCGGTCAGCCGCGCCCGCTCCCCCGTCATGAACTGATGCATGACCTGCTTCCTGACCCGCTTCACGACCTGGCTCACGACCTGCTTCCTGACCCGATCCGGTAGCCCGAGCCCGGGACCGTCTCCACGACCGGCGGCTCGCCGAGCTTCGCGCGGAGTTTGCTGAGCGTGACCCGGACCGCGTTCGTGCGGTAGCTGGTGTGCTCCTCCCAGACCTGCTCGATCAGGTCCTCGCCGCTGACCACCGCGCCCTC
This sequence comes from Streptomyces sp. NPDC088707, assembly GCF_044752725.1. Classification (NCBI taxonomy): domain Bacteria; kingdom Bacillati; phylum Actinomycetota; class Actinomycetes; order Kitasatosporales; family Streptomycetaceae; genus Streptomyces; species Streptomyces sp. NPDC088707. Next base: position 410,850 of record NZ_JBIVLV010000001.1, read on the forward strand.
GGCCCGCAGCAGGGCCTCCAGGACGGCGAACTCCTTCCGTGACAGCTGCAGATGGCGGCCGTCCCGGCTGGCCTGGCGGCGGGCGGTGTCCAGGACGATCCCGGCCCGCTCCAGTACGGGCGGCAGGGCGGGCCGGGCACGCCGGCCCAGTGCCAGGACACGGGCGAGCAGCTCGTCGTACGCGAAGGGCTTGGCCAGGTAGTCGTCGGCACCGAGGCCGAGGCCCTCGACCCGGTCCCGTACGGTGCCCGCCGCCGTCAGCATCAGCACCCGGGTCATCAGCCGCTGTTCGACCACGCGGCGGCAGACGTCGTCGCCGTGCACCCCGGGCAGGTCCCGGTCCAGGACGAGCACGTCATACTCCCCCAACTGCATCTTCCGCAGAGCTTCGAGGCCGTCGGCCGCGACGTCCACGGCGAGCGCGTCGCGGCGCAGCCCCTCGGCGATCATCTCGGCGAGAAACGCCTCGTCCTCCACCACCAGTACGCGCATGCCCCCTGTGTATCCGAAAGCGACCTTTCGCCGGTGTAAACGAAACCGCTGAGAGAAACGAAACACCCCTTCGCGGCACGCTCCACGCCATGACGATTCGACGGATCACCCGGGCCGCCGCCGCCACCTCCCTGGCCGCCGCCCTCACCCTGCTCGCCACCGCCTGCTCGGGACCGGGCTCGGACACGGGCAGCTCCGGGAGCGGGAAGGACGGGAGCGTGAGCGACGAGGGAAAGAAGGCCGACCAGGCCTTCGAGCACCGCAAGTGCCTGCGCGAGCAGGGTCTCGACGTGCCCGAGCCGAAGCCCGGCGAGCAGGGCGTCGGGCTCACCATCGGTGGTGACGGCATGTCGAAGGAGAAGATGGAGAAGGCGTTCAAGGCCTGCCAGGGCAAGGCCGGCGGCGCCGGCTTCGGCAAGGAGCCGACGCAGGCCGACAAGGACAAGGCGCTCGCATACGCGAAGTGCATGCGGGAGAACGGCTTCAACATGCCCGACCCCAAGTTCGACGGCGGGGCGCAGGCGGCCATGCCGATACCGCAGGGCGCGGAGAAGCAGAAGTTCGACAAGGCCGCCAAGGCGTGCGAGAGCGTGGCCCGATGAGCGGCGGCGAGCGGCCGATGGCCCGGCGCCGGCTGGTGCTCGCCCTCGCGGCCATCGTCGCCGTCGCGGGCGGCGGCGCGGCGGTCACCGCCGTGTCCGCGCCCGACAGGGCGGCGGACGGATCCGGTGGTGCCACCGACGCGAAAGGCCTCCCGGCCGCGACCGCTCCTGTCACCCGGGGCGACCTGAGCAACAGCTCCCAGCAGGACGGCACCCTCGGCCACCTCGGCGAGCGCAAGATCAACGCGGGTCCGGCCGGGGTCCTCACCTGGGTCGCGGCGGCCGGCTCGGTCGTCGGGCGGGACGAGCGGCTGTACGAGGTCGAGGGCGGCCCGGTCCGTCTGATGTACGGCGCCGAGCCCATGTACCGGACGCTCAAGACCGGTGACAAGGGCAGGGACGTGCGTCAGCTGGAGGAGAACCTCGCCGCCCTCGGGTACGTCGGATTCGACGTCGACGAGGAGTACACGGCGAAGACCGCCGCCGCCGTGAAGCGGTGGCAGAAGTCCCACGACCTGAAGCAGACCGGCACCGTCGGCCCGGACCAGATCGCGTTCGCGGGCAGCGCGGTACGGGTGAAGGAGGCGGGCGGCGCGCCCGGCGACCGGACCGCGCCGGGCAGTCCTGTGCTCACCGTGACCGGCTCCGAGCGGGTCGTACGCTTCGACATCCCCGTGGCGGAGGCGGAGTCGGCGAAGACCGGGACGCGGGTGAAGGTCCGGCTGCCGGACGGTACGGAGCTTCCGGGGAAGGTGTCGGCCGTCGGGAAGACCGCGTCGGCGGGCGACGATCCGCAGGACCGGACGCCGAAGATCTCCGTCACGGTCTCCTTCGACCAGCCGGAGAAGGTCAAGGGCATCGACCAGTCCCCGGTCACCGTCGACCTCACGGGCGAGACGCGCCGGGATGTCCTGACCGTACCCGTGAACGCGCTGCTCGCCCTGCCCGGCGGCGGCTTCGGCGTCCAGGTCGTCGAGAACGGAACGGCCCGGGACCTGGAGGTCGAGCTCGGCATGTTCGGGCAGGGCCGGGTCGAGGTCAGGGGCGAGGGGCTGCGCGAGGGCATGAAGGTCGGGGTGCCGTCCGCATGACGACGACCTCGGCCATGGCCACGAGCTCGACCCCGACGCCCGGAGGGACGCCGACACCGGTCGTACGCCTCCGCGGAGTCACCAAGGAGTACGCGGGCGGGGTCCGTGCCCTCGACGGCGTCGATCTCACCATCGGGGAACGGGAGCTGCTCGGCATCGTCGGGCCGTCCGGATCCGGCAAGTCGACGCTGCTGCACATCGTCGGCACCCTGGACCGGCCGAGCGCCGGCACGGTGGAGATCGCCGGGCACGACATCGCCTCCCTGTCGGACCGCAGGCTGTCGGCGCTCCGCGCCCGCCGCATCGGCTTCGTCTTCCAGGCCTTCCATCTGGTGCCCGGCGTGGGCGCGCTGGAGAACGTGGCCGAGGGGCTGCTGTACTCCGGGCTTCCCCGTGCGCGACGGCGCAGGATGGCCGCCGACGCGCTGGCCCGGGTGGGCCTCGCCGACCGGATGAAGCACCGGCCGCACGAGCTGTCGGGCGGGCAGAAGCAGCGTGTCGCCATCGCGCGCGCGGTGGTCGGCGAACCGGCTCTGCTGCTCGCCGACGAACCGACGGGCGCGCTGGACTCGGCGTCCGGGGAGGCGGTGATGACGCTCCTGCACGAACTCAACGCGGAGGGCGCGACGATCGCGGTCATCACGCACGACACGGAGATCGCGGGGCGGTTGCCGCGGCAGGTGCGGATTCGGGACGGGCGGGTGGTGGAGGACACGTCGCTCGCGTCCGGCGGGGCCGGCGTCTCTGATGCGGCTGGTGCGGCTGATGCGGCTGATGCGGCTGATGCGGCCGGCGTCCCCGGTGCGCCGGGTGCGCCCGGTACACCCGGTGCGGCGGATGGCTCGGGTGACGGAAAGGTCGCGGCCTGATGTCCCGCACGAGGAAACTCACGGCCGCTCGGCTCGGTCCGCGGGACGTCCTTCACGTCGGCTCGGCCGGGCTGCGGAGCAGACCCGTACGCGTGGTGCTCTCGGCACTCGGCATCGCCATCGGGATCGCCACGATGATCGCGGTCGTCGGTATCTCCGCCTCCAGCCAGGCCCAACTGCTGCGCCAGCTCGACGCGCTCGGCACGAACATGCTGGTCGCCAAGCCGGGCGAGGGCATGTTCAGTGGGCAGGAGGTCAAGCTGCCGAAGGACGCGGTGGGGATGGTCGGCCGGATCGAGGGAGTGGAGGAGGCCGCCGGGACCGGTGACCTCAGGAGCTCGGTGCGCCGTTCCGAGAAGATCCCGGAGGCCGAGACCGGCGGGATCGCGGTGAAGGCGGCGACGGAGGGACTCCTCGACGTCCTCAGGGGCGAGCTCGCGTCCGGCACCTGGCTGAACGCGGCCACGGGCCGCTACCCGTCCGTGGTCCTCGGCCATGTCGCCGCCGAGCGGCTCGGGATCACCGAGCCGGGCCGGCAGGTCTGGATCGACGACCGGTACTTCACGGTCATCGGCATCCTCGACCCGCTGCCGCTCGCGCCCGAGATCGAGCGGTCGGCGCTGGTCGGCTGGGCGGGCGCGGAGCGACTGCTGGGCTTCGACGGACATCCGACGACGGTGTACGAGCGGTCCACCGACGCGTCCGTGGAGGACGTGCAGCGACTGCTCGCTCCGACGATCGATCCGCAGAACCCGCAGAACGTGTCGGTCGGCGATCCGTCGTCGGCGCTCAAGGCCAAGGCGGCGACGGAGGGCGCGTTCTCCACGCTGCTCCTGGGGCTCGGGGGGATCGCGCTCCTGGTCGGCGGGGTCGGCGTCGCCAACACGATGATCATCTCGGTCCTCGAACGCCGCCACGAGATCGGTCTCCGCCGGTCCCTGGGCGCGACCAGGGGCCAGATCAGGATCCAGTTCGTGACGGAGTCCCTGATGCTGTCCGGCCTCGGCGGCCTCGCGGGTGTGGCGCTCGGCGGGGCGGCGACGGGGGTGTACGCGTCGACGGGCGGTCTGCCATGGGTCGTACCGCTGTGGGCGGTGGGCGGCGGCTTCGCGGCGACGCTCGCGATCGGCACGGTCGCGGGCCTGTACCCGGCGGTCAGGGCGTCACGCCTGTCTCCGACGCTGGCGCTCGCGACGGCATAGGAACGCCGGGGCACCGACACGCGGTTGCTCGGCATGTCCCCGGGCCGTCCGGCTCCTCCGCACGCCCGCGCTCCTCCGCACGCCCCCGGCCGCCCGGCTCACCGCCGGGCGGCCGGGGCGTAAGCGCGGCCGGGCGTCAGCGGGCCGGTCGGCCCGGGGCGTCAGAGCGGGCGGGCGGCCCGCGGCTCAGAACGGACGGGCATCCCCTAGCCTGCCCTGCATGCCACGGGCATCCTCTAGCCTGCTCTGCATGCCCGACGACACCGCGCACGGCGCCCGGCGTGACGACCGACCTGATGCGTCCCGGCGCGTGCGGCTGAGCCGGACGTTCGACGAGGACGCGGAGTTGTACGACCGGGCCAGGCCGGGCTACCCGCCGGACCTGTACGACGACCTCGCGGAGCTCGGCGGCGCCGGCCCCGGCAGCCGCGTACTGGAGATCGGCTGCGGAACCGGCCAAGCCACCCTGCCGCTGGCCGGGCGAGGCTTCCGGATCACCGCCGTCGAAGCGGGACCGAGCATGGCCGCGGTCGCCCGCCGCAACCTGGACGGGGTCCCGGAGGTGGAGGTCGTCACGGCGGACTTCGAGAGCTGGCCCCTGCCGGACGACTCGTTCGACGTGGTCTTCGCAGCGACCGCCTTCCACTGGATCGACCCGGCGGTGCGGATGACGAAGGCCGCCGAGGCACTCCGTCCCGGCGGGGCGCTCGCCGTGGTGCGGACCCAGCACGTGAACGGTGGTACCGAGGAGTTCTTCGTCGAGGTCCAGCGCTGCTACGAGCGCTTCGATCCGGACACCACACCCGGGACACGACCTCCGGAGGCCGCCGACGTCGACGGCTCGGACCACGCCGGGGAGGTCGCGCGGTGCGGTGCGTTCGGACCCACGGCCTTCCGCCGCTACGAGCAGGACCTCACCTACACCACGGCGGAGTACCTGGAGTTGCTCCAGACCTACTCCGGCCACCGCGCTCTTCCGGAAGCTGCCAGGAACGGACTGCTGGCCTGCGTGGCGGGCCTGATCGACGGGCGGTACGACGGCCGCGTGACCAAGCGGTATCTCATCGAACTGGCGGTCGCGCACCGGCGGTGAGGCGGTCGGGCGCACCGTGGGACACAAACACGGTGCCGGGGACGCCGGCCCGCTGTGATACTCCTCCGATGATCAACGTGCCTGCCGCCGCCCTCGACTCCCTGCACGGCCTCGCCTTCGGCGACGCCTTCGGTGACCGATGGTTCGGCATCCTGCGCCGGGAGGGCCCTGCGGCCCTGGAGACACGGACCCCGCCCCCGGAGCCGCTGTGGCAGTGGAGTGACGACACCGCGCAGGCGCTCGTGCTCGTCCGGGAGCTCGCCGACGGTGGCGGCGTCGTCGACCAGGACCGTCTCGCTCGGGGCCTCGCGGCGGCCTACGCCGATGACACCCACCGCGGGTACGGGGCCTCGATGCACGACGTGCTGCGTCGGATCGGAGCGGGCGAGCCCTGGCGGGAGGTCGTCGCCGGGCAGTTCGGCGGTCAGGGCTCCTGGGGCAACGGCGCGGCCATGCGCGTCGCCCCGCTCGGTGCCTGGCACGCCGCCGATCTCGACGTCGTCGTCGAGCAGGCCGCCTGCCAGAGCACGGTCTCGCACCACCATCCGGAGGCGGTCGCCGGGGCGGTGGCGGTCGCGGTCGCCGCCGCGCTGGCGACGCGCAGCCGGGGCGGACCCGCTCCGGCGCGGCCGGAGTTCCTGCGGGACGTCGCCGCCCGCCTCCCCGACAGCGACGTCCGGTCGGGTCTGCGCATCGCGGCCCGGATGCCGGAGCGCACCTCGGTACGGCACGCCGCGGAGGTGCTCGGTTCCGGTTACCGGATGTCCGGGCCCGACACCGTTCCCTACGCGCTGTGGTGTGCGGCGGGGCACCTCGACGACCTGCATGAGGGCCTGTGGGTCACGGTCGGCGGGCGCGGTGACATCGACACCACCTGCGCCATCGCGGGCGGCGTGATCGCCGCCCGGACGGGGGTCGCCGCCCTCCCGCCGGCCTGGCACGCGGCTCGTGAACCGCTGCCGTCGGACATCCCGTGACGGCGGGTCCTGTCCCCCGGTGCCGCGCGAGGTGAGGCCCCTGGACACGGCAGGCCGCGCTGCCGGGGCGGGAGTGGCGTGAGCTCGCCCCCGCACTGCTGTCCGGTCCGCTCGGAAACTCCGCCCCGCCGGCGGGTCGGCCGGTGTGATACTCCCGGTATGCGCCTCATCGCCGACGGCAGTACGCCGCTCTCGCGGGCGGTCCTCGTGGACGCGTTCGAGCACGACGACGGATACACCTTCGAGCCGGCGTCTCCGCTCCTCCTCGCCGCGGGCGACCGGCTGCGGTTCGAGGACGGCGTGCTCGTCGTCCTGCGGGACGGCGGGGTACGGCACGATCTCGTCGGCGACTGGTACTGGCGGTGCTGCATCCGCCCCGCTTACCGGCCCGGCCCCCCGCCCGCACGGCGTACCACGGAACGCGCCCGCCCTTAGCCCGTTCTGGGTGAATTCATGGGCGTCGCCGTCTCGTTGACCACGCACCCCGAGCAGTCCCACCTCGCCCTCACCCGTGACGTGCTCACCCGGCGCACCGGATGATCGCTCGTCACTCCACCGTCCCCCACCACGTCCCGCCCCGAGCCGCGTCCGTCGCCGGGTCGCCTGGCGTGCCGTCGCCGAGGGCGAGGCGGGAGACGATCCGGTAGCGGTCGCCCCGGTAGAGGGAGCGGACGTACTCGACGGGTCTGCCGTCCGCGTCGGAGGTGATCCGGTCGAAGAGGAGGGCGGGTGACAGGACCGGGACGTCGAGCAGGGCCGCTTCCTCCTCGCTCAGCACGGTCGGCTCGATCGACTGGACGGCGTGGGCCGGCCGGATCCCGCGCCGCTCCCGCAGATGGGCGTAGAAGCCGCCCTCCATGTGGGCCGCGGTGAGACCGGGGACCAGGTCGGCCGGGACGTGGAGGTGTTCCAGGGCGATCGGGGCGCCGTCCACGTGCCGGAGGCGCGTCACGTGGACGAGTTCCGCCGCGGGGGACATCGCAAGTCTGCGGCCGATGCGGGCGCCGGCCCGTACGGTGCGGAGGGCGAGCACGGTGCTCGTCCAGTCGCCGCGGCTCCGGGGCGCGCCCGCCGCCCGGCGCTCGGCGACCAGCTCCTGGGTGATCTTGTCCGGTGCGACGAACATGCCGCGGCCGTGCTCCCGTACCAGCAGGCCGGTGGCGACGAGTTCGTCGACGGCCGCCCGCAGGGTGGGCCGGGAGACGCCGAGGGCGGCGCAGAGGGTGCGCTCGGACGGGATGGCGTCGCCGGGACGGCGGCTCTCGATCACGGTCAGCAGATGCTCCCGTACGCGCTCCCGCTTCAGCTCCATGCCGTCCACTCCCCCGTGCGCCGTTCCGCTGCGGGTCAGTATGCATCCCCCTCCGTCGAGGAGGTCACGAGGCCGTCGCGGGTGAAGTCGAGGCGGGAGACGATGCGGTAGCGGTCGCCGCGGTAGACCGAGTGGACGTACTCGACGGGGCGGCCCGCGGTGTCGAGGGTGAGGCGTTCGATCAGCAGGGCGGGCGAGAGGACGGGGACGTCGAGGAGCGCGGCCTCGTCCTCGCTGACGACGGTCGGTTCGATCGACTGGGTGGCCTCCTGGACGTGGACGCGGTGGTGCTCCCGCAGATGGTCGTAGAGGTCGCCCGCCTCGAGCTCCTCCGGGGTGAGCGCGGCGCCCACCAGGTCGGCCGGGATGTGCAGGTGCTCGATGGCCATGGGCGAGCCGTCGACCAGGCGGAGGCGGGCGACGTAGAGCAGTTCGGCGGCGGGCGAGAGGCGGAGCCTGCGGCCGATGCGGGCGCCGGCCCGGACCGTGGCGGATTCCAGGACGGTGCTGGACCAGCTGCCCGACGCCGGGGGGACGGTGAAGGCCGCGTCGTCCGGGGCGAGCCGCTGGGTGATCTTGGCGGGGGCGACGAACATGCCGCGGCCGTGCTCCCGTACCAGCGCGCCGGTGGCGACGAGTTCGTCGACGGCCGCGCGCAGGGTGGGCCGGGAGACGCCGAGGGCGGCGCAGAGGGTGCGTTCGGAGGGGATCGGGTCGCCGGGGCCGCCCGCCTCGATCAGGCCCAGCAGGTGCTCCCGTACCCGCTCCCTTTTCAGCACCCCGTTGGAGGAGCCGTCTTTCATGCCGCCCACCCTCATCCCGACTGGTCAACTGGTAAGTCCGATACTAGCCGGAGCTGTTGAGCCCGGACCCCGTGAACAACCCATGTTTTTCAAGGGATTGACGACTTCACTCGGCCGTGCCACCTTCTGGTCACACACCTGACCACTTGACCAATTGGTCAACCATTCATCGAGGTGCCCGTGAAGACTCGTCCCCTCGCCGGCTCCGTCGCCCTCGCGGCGACCGTCGCCCTCACCGCCACGGCCTGTGGCGGACCGGACGACCCGAAGGCCTCCGGCGGACCGGAGAAGGTCACCGTATGGATCATGAAGGACAGCGTCACCGACGCCTTCCTCGACCGCTTCCGCACCGGCTTCGAGGCGGAGCACAAGGACATCGACCTGGACATCCAGATCCAGGAGTGGGACGGCATAGGGGAGAAGGTCACGGCCGCCCTCGCCAGCAAGGACGCCCCGGACGTCATCGAGGTCGGCAACACCCAGATCGCGCAGTACGCGGCGAGCGGCGGCGTCCGCGACCTCAGCGACAGGACGGCCGAGCTGAACGGCGCGGACTGGCTGCCCGGTCTCGCCGAGCCGGGGAAGATCGACGGCAAGCAGTACGGCATCCCCTGGTACGCGGCCAACCGGGTCGTGATCTACCACAAGGACCTGTTCGCCCGCGCGGGCGTCACCACGCCGCCGAAGACACAGGCCGAGTGGCTCGCCGTCACCGCGAAGCTCAACCGCGGCAGGACCCAGGGCATCTACCTGCCCGGCCAGAACTGGTACACCCTCTCGGGCTTCATCTGGGAGGAGGGCGGAGACCTCGCGGTCAAGGACGGGTCCGCGTGGAAGGGCGCTCTCGACACGACCCAGGCGCGTGCCGGCATGGACTTCTACCGGCGGCTCCAGGCCCTCGGCAAGGGCCCCAAGGACTCCGACGAGGCCAGGCCTCCGCAGGCCGAGGTCTTCGCCAAGGGCGCCGTCGCCCAGATCATCGCCGTACCCGGCGGCGCGAAGATCGTCGAGGAGATCAACCCCGCGCTCAAGGGCAAGCTCGGCTTCTTCCCGATCCCCGGCAAGACCGCGGGGAAGCCCGGCGCGGTCTTCACCGGCGGCTCCGACCTCATCGTGCCGGAGGCGTCGACCCACCCGGAGGCCGCGTACGAGGTGGTCAAGGCGCTCGCGGGCGAGAAGTGGCAGACGGACATGGCCAGAACCATGAGCTACGTGCCCAACCGCACGTCGCTCGCCCGGGTGATCCAGGACGACGAGGGGACGGCGGCCATGGCCGCGGGCGCGGCGCAGGGCCGGGCGACACCGAACTCCCCGCAGTGGGCGGCCGTCGAGGCCACCAACCCGATCAAGCAGTACATGACCGCCGTGCTCACCGGTACCGATCCCGCACAGGCTGCCGCGACCGCCTCGCAGAGCATCACCAAGACCCTCGGCCCGTGAGCGGCCCCGCCGTACGGCTCCCCGACCGGTCGCGCCGAGCGGCCTTCTGGCCCTACCTCCTGGTCGCCCCCACCGTCCTCGGCGGTCTGCTCCTCCTCGGGTATCCCTTCGTCCGCAATCTGCTGATCTCCTTCCAGGAGTACGGCATGGGCGAACTCATCCGCGGCGACGCCGCGTTCGTGGGGTTCCGCAACTACCGGACCGTGCTCGCCGACCCGGAGTTCTGGGAGGTCGTCCGGCGCACCTTCTGGTGGACCCTGGTCAACGTCGTCCTGATCATGGTGATCGGCACGCTGGTCGCCCTGATGATGCAGCGGCTCGGCCGGCGGATGCGGATCCTGGTGACGACGGGTCTGGTCCTCGCCTGGGCCAGCCCGGTCATCGCCACCACGACCGTCTTCCAGTGGCTCTTCGCCTCCCGGCTCGGGGTCGTCAACTGGGTGCTCGTACGGCTCGGGTTCGAGTCCTTCGAGGGGTACTCGTGGCTGGCGGACGGCCCCGCCGCGTTCACCGTCCTGGTGCTGCTGGTGGTCTGGCAGTCGGTGCCGTTCGCCGCGATCACGCTGCACTCGGCGCTGCTGACCGTCCCCGCCGAGCTGTACGAGTCGGCCCGGCTCGACGGGGCGGGGGCCCGGCGGATCTTCCGCTCGGTCACGTTCCCCCTGCTGCGCCCGATCTTCGGCCTCGTCCTCTGCCTTGAGGTCATCTGGGTGTTCCGCTGCTTCGCGCAGATCTGGGCGGTGACCAAGGGCGGACCGGGCGAGGCGACGACCACCCTGCCCGTGTACGCCTACCGGGTGGCCCAGTCACTGCACCGCTACGACCTCGGGGCGGCCGTGTCCACGCTCACCGTGCTCCTCCTCGTGGCCGTGCTGATCGCCTACTTCCGCCAGATGCTCCGACAGGAGGCCCACCGGTGACACCACGCGCCCTGCGCCGACTCCCCCTGAACACCGCGGCGGCGCTCGTCTTCGTCCTGGCCGTCTTCCCGGTGTACTGGATGGTCCTCACGGCCTTCCGGCCGACCCGCGACATCCAGTCCGAGACACCGAGGTTCCTGCCCGTCTCCGTCACCCTGGAGCACTTCCGGAACGCCGTGGCCGCCGACGGGTTCTGGATCTTCTGGCGCAACAGCCTGCTCGTGACCGCCGGTTGCGTCCTGCTCGCCCTCGTGGTGGCACTGGCCGCGGCGTTCGCCGTCGCCCGGATGAACTGGCGCGGCCGGCGGGGCTTCATCCTCATGGTCTTCATCGCCCAAGTGGCACCGTGGGAAGCGCTGTTGATCCCGATGTACGTGATCGCCCGGGACGCCGACCTGCTCGACCGGCTCGCGACCCTCAGCCTCGTCTACTTCATGGTCACCCTGCCCTTCACCATCGTGACCCTCCGCTCGTTCCTGGCGGCGGTCCCCGCCGAGCTGGAGGAGGCCGCGCAGGTCGACGGATGCACCCGCACCGCCGCGTTCCGCCGGGTGACGCTCCCCCTGCTGGCTCCCGGACTGCTCGCGACCTCGCTCTTCGGGTTCATCACCGCCTGGAACGAGTTCGCCTTCGCCAACATGCTCATCATCAAGAACCAGGACGACCGGACCCTGCCCGTCTGGCTGTCGTCCTTCTCCAATGTCTTCGGCACCGACTGGGGCGCCACCATGGCCGCCTCCACCCTCTTCGCCCTGCCCGTCCTCGTCCTCTTCCTGGTCCTGCAGGGCCGGGTCGCCGCCGGAATGACCGGCGGAGCCGTGAAGGGATAACGCACCGCGATGCCCCAGCCCCGACTCGTCCCCGAACCCACCCACCTCCAGCTCCTGCCCGGCACGTTCACCTTCACCGACTCGACCGCGCTCAAGGTCTCACCGGGCGCCGAAGGCGCGGCGGGACTGCTGCGCACCCTGCTCGGCCCGGCGACCGGTCTGCCGCTGCCCGCCCGCGCGGACGGCTCTGTCGTCCTGGCGCTCGACCGCGCCCTCACCGGGCTCGGCGAGGAGGGGTACGGCCTCACCGTCGGCGCCGAGGGGGTGCTGCTGCGGGCCGCCCGCCCGCAGGGGCTCCTCGCCGGCGTCCAGACCCTCCGCCAGCTGCTGCCCGTCGAGGCCCTTCGCGCCGAACCCGTGGCAGGCGTCGCGTGGTCCGTTCCCTGCGCGCAGATCACCGACACCCCGCGCTTCCCCTGGCGCGGCTCCATGCTCGACGTCGCCCGCCGCTTCCGGCCGGTCTCCTACCTCCGGCGGTACGTGGACCTCCTCGCGCTCCACAAGCTCAACGTCCTCCATCTCCACCTCACCGACGACCAGGGCTGGCGCATGCCGGTCGCCGCGCTCCCCCGGCTCACCGAGGTCGGCGGAGTGCCGCACGGCGGTGCCTACACCCGTACGGAACTCGCCGGTCTGGTGGCGTACGCGGCGGAGCGCGGCGTCACCGTCGTGCCCGAGATCGAGATGCCGGGGCATGTCCGGGCCGCGCTCGCCGCCTACCCCGAGCTCGGCAACCATCCAGGCCGTACATATGACGTCTGGGACCGGTGGGGCGTGTGCGACACGATCCTCGGCGTGCACGACGGAGCGCTCGACTTCTGCCGCACCGTCCTGGACGAGGTGATGGACGTCTTCCCCTCCTCGTACGTGCACATCGGCGGCGAGGAGTGCCCCACGACCGAGTGGCACGACTCGCCCGCCGCGCGCCGACGGGCGGCCGAGGAGGGACTGCCCGGACCCGCGGGGCTGCACGGCTGGTTCATGGAACAGATCGGCCGGCACCTCCTCGACGCGGGGCGGCTGCCGCTGAGCTGGACCGAGAACGGCGCCGACCTCCCGCCGTACTTCACCGTCATGCCCTGGCGCGACGCCGACCACGGTCGTACGGCCGTCCGCCGCGGGCACCGCGTCGTCATGGCGCCCCACCGCACCACCTACCTCGACTACCCCCAGTCGACCAGCCCCGCCGAGCCGCCGGGCCAGGCCGGGGAGGTCGTCGACCTGCGCACGGTGCACGGCAACGAGCCCGCTCCGGCGGACTGGACCCCGGCGGAGGCCGCCCAGGTCCTCGGCTCACAGGTGCAGTTGTGGACCGAGTACGTGCCCACCACCGCGCACGCCGAGTACCTCACGTTTCCACGGCTCTGCGCACTCGCCGAGGTCGTCTGGACCGGTCGCCACGACTGGCCGGGCTTCCAGGAGCGCCTTCGCCACCACCGGGCCCGGCTCGACACCCTCGGTGTGCCGCGCCGTCTGCCCCCCGCGCCCGCGCCCCTCCTCACCCCCGCCCCGTGACCCCGCCCGCCGACCGGAAGCACCCCTCGGCAGCACCCCACCCAAGGAGAGGAACCACCATGAACGACCCCACAAGGAGCAGGAGCCTGCGGATCCGTGCCGCGCTCGCCGTCGCCGCGGTGACCGGACTCGGTGCCACCGCCCTCACCGCCCTGCCGGCGGCGGCCGCCGGCGAGGCCGTCACCGTCCAGTACCGGCAGAGTTCGACCGGCGGCGACCAGGTCGAGCCCTGGCTCAAGGTGGTCAACACCGGCCCGTCGAGCGTTCCGCTGAGCCAGGTCAAGGTGCGCTACTACTTCAAGGCCGACGCGGGAGCCTCGTACACCTACGCCTGCTCCTGGGCCGTGAAGGGCTGCGCGAACCTCACCGGCACCTTCGGCACCCTCGCCAACCCCACCGCGACCGCCGACCGCTACCTGGAGATCGGCTTCACCGCCGGCGCCGGCTCCCTCGCGCCGGGCGCGGACACCGGCGACATGCAGCTGCGCTTCCACCGGTCCAACTGGCAGTCGCTGAACCAGAGCGACGACTACTCCTTCGGGCCCGCCCAGACGACGTACGCCAACTGGTCCAAGGTCACGGCGACCGTGGGCGGCGTGCCGGTCTGGGGCACCGCCCCGGCGGGCAACGAGCCCACCCCGACGCCCACCGACCCGACCACTCCCCCGACCACCCCGCCGCCCAACGGGGCCGCTCTCTTCGACGACTTCGACTACAGCGGGCACAGCGACCCGGCGATCGGCGCCCACGGCTGGAGCGTCCGCTCCAACTCCGGCGGCCCCGGGGTGCCGGGCGCCACGTGGGCGCCCGAGAACGTCACCTTCGCCAAGGAGGGCACGAACTCGATCATGAACCTGCGGAGTTCGACCGCCGGGACCGGCGAGTCCACCCGGCACACCGAGATCCTCACGCGGGCCTCGAAGTTCAGGAACGGCACGTACGCGGCGCGGGTGCGCTTCTCCGACGCGCCGGTGTCGGGTCCGGACGGCGACCGTGTCGTGCAGACCTTCTTCACCATCAACGACCTCAAGGCGCCGATGGCCGACGACTACGCCGAGTACGACTTCGAGTACCTGCCCAACGGAGGCTGGGGCGAGCCGGCCAACATCCTCTACACGACGTCGTGGGAGACCTACCGGCCCGACCCCTGGGAGGCCGTCAACCAGCACTCCGAGGCCCGGACGAGCTACGCCGGCTGGCACGACCTGGTGCTGACCATCGACGACAACGCGATCGTCTACTACGTCGACGGCCAGGAGTTCGGCCGGCACGACGCCCGGTACCTGCCCGAGCGACCGATGTCGATCAACTTCAACCAGTGGCTGATCGACCTCGCCGGCCAGACCTCGACGACACCGCGGTCCTACGACCAGAAGGTCGACTACGTCCTGCACGTCAAGGACCAGGTCCTGACCCCGGCGCAGGTGGCCGCGAAGGTGGGGGCGTACCGGACGGCGGGCACGACCTTCCAGGACACCGTGCCGGCCCCGTAGGAGGCCGTCCCGGTGGGCCGCCGTCCCGCGGGGGACGGCGGCCCACCGGCAGGGGTCAGGTGGTGCGGCAGGTGGGGTCGTCGACGGCGCTCACCGTGTACGGGGGCCGGCCCGGCGGCTCGTCCAGCTGGCTGTTCACCACGTAGAGGCGGCAGCCGTGCCGGGCGAGGGTGGTGGGCAGGTCGAAGGGTTCGCCCGTGAGGCGATGGGTCACCGTTCCCGTACGCAGATCCTCGTCGAGGCGGGCGATGTACACGCCGTGCGGGGCCCCGTAGTTGAGCACGGCGTAGAGCGTCCGGCCGCGCAGCACCATGCCGTCGGGTCCGAAGGACTCCTCGCCGAGGGAGAGCCGGGTGACGGTCCGGCCGGCGATGTCGACGCGCCAGACCGCCTCGGTGCCGTTGGAGGCGACCAGCAGGGTGGTGCCCGACTCGTTCGCCACGATGCCGTTCAACAGCCAGTACTGCGCCGGGAACTGCGGGAACGCCTCGCGGATGTCGAGCCACGGTTCGAGGGGCCCGAGGGTGCCGCCCCGCGTCTCCGCCCGGTACACCACGGGGTTGGCCCAGTCGGTGACGTACACCGCGTCCTTCGTGACGGTCAGGTCGTTGAGGTCGGGTGCGCCGAGCGGTCCGCCGGCGGCCGTGCGGGTGGCGAGCAGGCGTCCGTGCCGGTCGTGGACGGTCAGGGTCGCTCCGCCGACGGAGAGGACACGGCCGCGCCGGTCGGTGTGGACCCCCAGGGTGCTGGTACGGCCCTTCAGCCCCCGCGCGGGGAACGGCCGCAGGTCCGGGCGGCCGATGTGGCCGCGGTACAGCGCGCCCGTGCCGTCCGAGGACACGTACAGGGTCCCGTCGGGGGTGACCGCGATCCCCTCGGGGAGTACGCCGGGGGCCCGGGAGACGACATAGGTGTCGGGCAGGTCCCGGGCGACGGCGGGACCGGGCGCGCCGGCGAGGGCGGCCAGCAGGACTGCGGCGAGAAGGCAGGCGGTTCGGGTGGGGGCGCGGCGCATGGGTGTTCCTCCGGGTGGGATGCGTCGGGGGAGCTCGGCGAGCGGGTCGGTGAGGTGGACACGGGAAGCGTGCTCCCTCGCCTTCGGCGACGCATCGCCTTTCACGTGCAGGCGAAAGGGTTCGCCACCCCGTCGCGAAGAGGCCCCTTGTCACGCCTTGTGAACGGTCCGCCGTCCCCTCTGGGGGAGAACGGCCGCGGGCCCGATAATCGGTCGGCATGATCCGCCTTCACTTCACGGCCGCCGATCTGCGTCGGATCACGCTCGCTCCGACGGCGAACGCGCTGTCGGAGACCGTTCTGAGCATCCGTCTGGGCCTGTGTCCGGGTCCGCGCCGAGGTGCGCGGGTGCGGGCCGCGGCCCGGCGGTTCCACGAGTCCCTGCCGGGTGGCGGGAGCGCCGGGGCGGGTGTTCTCGCCGAGCTGCTCACCGAGCACGGGTTCGTCCCGGACTTCCTGCTCCAGCCGTCGGCGCACGATTTCTCCGAAGCCCTGGAGGCGGCCGCGTCGACGCCGCGGGAGCGGCTGGCGCTTGATCTCGGGATACCGGAGGTCTCCGGCTGGAACGGCGGCCTGGGCCGCCCCGGCCGGTGGGCCCACGACCTGGTCCAGGGCGCACCGGCCGCCTGCGCGGCCCTGGTCGCCGACACGCGCGGCTACTTCCGTACGGTGATCGAGCCGCTCTGGCCACGGATCCGCAGCGACGCCCTGACCGACCGGGCGCTCCGGGCGGAGATGCTGCTGCGCGGAGGTGTCGACGCCCTCCTCACCACGCTGGGCACCACCTGGAACTGGCAGCCGCCGACGCTGCACCTGCCGTCCGCGTCGACCTACGACATCCCGTTGTGCGGGCGCGGCCTGCTCCTCGTTCCGTCGTGGTTCGCGACCGGCCCGATGGTGATGTACCGCCCCGAGGCGGCGACCGTGCTCGTCTATCCCCTGTACGACGACGGCGGCGGCGCGGGCCACGCGGACGGG
This sequence comes from Streptomyces sp. NPDC088707, assembly GCF_044752725.1. Classification (NCBI taxonomy): domain Bacteria; kingdom Bacillati; phylum Actinomycetota; class Actinomycetes; order Kitasatosporales; family Streptomycetaceae; genus Streptomyces; species Streptomyces sp. NPDC088707. The sequence continues at coordinate 427,481 of NZ_JBIVLV010000001.1, forward strand.
TCCGGTGAACGGCCGGAGGCGCTGGCGGCGCTGCTCGGGCGCAATCGTGCGCAGGTGCTCGCGCTGCTGCGGTCTCCCGCCACCACGACGGCGCTCGCCGAACGCGCGGCGCTCTCGCTCGCGGCCGCGAGCCAGCACGCGGGGGTCCTGCGCGGGGCGGGTCTCATCACCACCGTGCGGACGGGCACGTCGGTGCTCCACAGCCTCACCCCGCTCGGCGCCTCCCTGCTGGCCGGGGGCTGAGCGGGCGCGGCACGCCGTGTGGAGGCCGGGCCGCTCCATGGGGCGCCGGACCGCCCGGGGGCACCGATCGGCGCAGGGGCGGGGGTCGCCGCATGCCGGTCGGGCGTCGTCGGGGGATGCTGGGAGGTATGGGTGGTACTCCCGGGGAGCGGCGGCTGACGAAGGCGCGGCTCCCGCCCGCCTACGCGGCGGCCGTACGGCGGTCGGTGCGCGTCACGGTCGCCGCCGCCGCCGGCTTCTACCTCTTCCTGTACGGCTTCGACTCGGCCGTCGCCGCCACCTACGCGCTCTTCGCCGCGGTCGCGATGGCGGGCCTCTCGCACATCCCCGGCACCGGACGGCAGCGCGCCGCGACCCTGCTGCCCGTGGTGCCCGCCTGCTGGGTGCTCATCACGGTCGGCACCTACCTGTCCGTGCGGACGTGGAGTGCGGTCCTCGGCATGCTGGTCATCGGATTCGTCCTGGCCTTCATGGCCGTGGGAGGACCGCGGCCGGCCGGCGCCGCTCCGGGGCTGCAACTGATGTACATCCTGCCGTCCTTCCCGCCCTACGTCCCCGAGTCCCTCGGCGAACGGCTGGTCGGAGCCACGGTCGGCCTGGCGCTGCTGATCCTCGCCGAGGCGTTCCTGCTGCCGGATCGCGCGCCGGGCGTGCCGTACCGCGAGCTCGCCGCCCGGGCCGCCGACCACGCGGGGCGCTGCGCCGACGACCTGGCGTCCGCCCCGTACGCGCTCGGCGACACGGCACTCGGGGCGGCCCGGGAACTCAGCGGCGGCCTGCGGTCCTCACGGGTGCCGGAGGCGGAACGCCCCGCGGGCCCCGGGGTCAGGGCCCGCGCCCTGGCGCACACCGGTCTGGCCGCCCGCACGCTGCTCGGGCGGCTGGTGTCGCTTCCGCCGCCGCCCGGCGGCCCGGCGGAGGCCCGGACGTGGCCCGATGTGCTGCGCGCGGTGCGTGACGCGTGCCGGGAGACCGCGTCCCTGCTGCGCGGCCGTGAGAGTCCCGGAGACGCCCGCTCCCGGCTCCAGGAGGTCCGACAGGCCCTCGCCGAGGGCGCCGAGCCCGGTGCCACACCCGCCGGGCTGCGCCGCCACGCGGCGGTCCTGGAGGTGGCCGACGCCGCGCTCGCGATGTCCACGGCGGCGGAGATCGCCGTCCGGGGCAGGGCCGCCCCGGCGGCGGCACCGGGCCGGTTCTGGTACGCGCGGATGCGGGCACCCCAGCTGTGGTGGCGGCGGCTCTCGGGCCACGCGGGGCAGCGATCGGTGTTCTTCCAGAACGCGGTGCGCATCGCGTTGGCGCTCGCGGCGGCACGGACGATCGCCGGCCTCGACACGCTGCCGCACGGGTTCTGGATGCTTCTCGCGACGCTCACCCTGACCCGTACGACGGCACGGGAGACGCGGAGCACGGTGCGGGTGGCACTCACCGGAACCCTGGTGGGGGCGGTCGTCGTGGCCGCCCTGCTCGCTCTGGTCGGGACGGACACGACGGTGTACGCCGCCGCGCTGCCACCGCTGATGCTGGTCGCCTTCACGCTGGGTCCGGTGAAGGGAGTGGGCTGGGCCCAGGCGATGTTCACGATGGTCGTCGCCCTGGTCTTCGCCCAGCTGGCCCCCGCGACCTGGCAGCTCGCCGAGTTCCGGCTCCTCGACGTGGTCGCGGGCAGCGCGGTCGGCGCCGTGTTCGGGCTGCTCGCCTGGCCCAAGGGCGCCCACGACGAACTGCGGCGGTCGGTGGCGACGATGCTCCGGAGCGCCGCGGAGGCGGTGGTGGCGACGATCTCGCAGCTCGCCACGGGCGGGGCGCGCGCCCCCGTGGCCACCTCGCCGGGCAACCGGTCGTTGCAGCACGCTCTGATCATGGCGGAATCGGCGTACGCGCAGTACCGGAGCGAGCCGAAGGCGCTGGACACGGCGGGCGACACACAGGACTGGCAGGCCGCCCTGTTGTCCGGTCACCACACGCTGTGGGGCGCGGACCGGCTGCTCGTGCCACCCGAGCCGACCGTCGTCCCGCCCCTGCCCCAGGAGTCGGCCGAGGCGGTGACGAGGATCGGAGACCGGGTGGCGGCGGGCATGCTGCTGGTCTCCGCCCGTCTGGACCCCATCGGCGACACGCCGGGCACGCCGGTCGCCGCCGGAGCACGGGACTTCGCCGATTTCGACGTCGAGCCGCCGGGGGCCCCTCGGCGGTACTACGCGGCCGTGGAGTGGCTGGATTCGCTGATGACGGACATGGAGCGGCTCGCAGGCCATCACAAGTGAGCTGTGCCACAGAGGAATTGGCTGTGCAGGGCCCGTGCCCTGGGGTTCTGGAGGACGACAGCGATGCGTTAGCACGGCGGCAGCGGGACGTGAGTGGCGCACGGGAACCTGGAGGGGACCACCGTGGCCGGCACGCCGGCCACGGACAGCACCACAGCAGACCGGTCATCGGCAGAACCAGTCATCGGCAGACCACGGGGACCTCACCATGCGGCCAGGCACGGACGGTCGAGGCGAGTGAGAAAGTGCAGGTAGCGGAAGTGCTCACCAAGCGGGTGACGGTGACCGTCCACGCGTCCGATCCACTCAGTCGGGCCGGGCTCATCAGCCACTTGAGGCATCAACCGACCGTCGACGTCGTCCCTGACCAGGACGACCTCTGCCGGGACTCCCCGGCGGTCGCGGTGATGCTCGCCGAGCGGATCGACGAACCCACCACGGCCGAACTGCGGCGCCTGTTGCGCGGCAGGGACCAGCGTGTCGTGCTCGTCGCGCGCGAGCTGCGCGAGCCCGACCTGCTGGCCGTCGTCGAGTACGGGGTACGGGCCATCATCTGGCGTCACCAGGCCACCGAGCAGAGACTGCTGAGCGCCGTGCACACCGCGGCGCGCGGCGAGGGCGAGCTCCCGCCCGACCTCGTCAGCCGGCTCCTGAACCAGGTGGGTCGCCTGCAGCGGGCGACGACGGCGGGCGCGGCCGCCGGAGGGGCGGCGCCGCTCTTCGGGATGGCGCCGCGCGAGGTGGACGTCCTGAGGCTGCTCGCCGAGGGGCTCGACACACGGCAGATCAGCGAGAAGCTCGCCTACTCCGAGCGCACCGTCAAGAACATCCTGCACGCGCTGATGACGCGTCTGCAGCTCACCAACCGGGCGCATGCCGTCGCGTACGCGCTCCGTGAAGGCTACATCTGATGCTCCATGAGATCGACGAGGCACTGCGCCGGCTGCTCACGCCCGCCGTCGAGGGCGATGTCGCCTTCGACGCGCCGACCCGCGACTGGGCGGCGCGCCGCAACGCCCCGACCCTGAACGCCTACCTGTACGACATCCGGGAGGACGTGGCCCGGCGCGAGCGCGGTGCCTACGCCGAATGGGACTCCCAGGGCGTCGTCACGCGCAAGCGTCGACCGCCACGCTGGTTCCGGCTCTCGTACCTGGTGACCGCCTGGACCTCCCGGCCCGAGGACGAGCACCGGCTGCTGTCGGGGGCGATGGCGCTGCTGCTCCCGCACGAGGTGCTGCCCGGCGAGGCGGTGCCCGAGTCGGTGCGCTCGATCACCACCCAGCTGCCGATCTCCGTCGCGGTGCCGCCCGCCGAGTCGCGCTCGCTCGCCGACATCTGGTCGGCGCTCGGCGGTGAGCTGAAGCCCTCGCTCGACGTCGTGATCACCACGCCGTTCCCGGTGACGCCGGTGTACGAGGTGGCTCCGCCGGTCACCGAGGGGGAGATCGTGGTAGGGGGCGTCGCGGGTGTGCCCGCCGCATCGAGGCCCCGGACGATACGGCGCGCGGGGTCGGCGCGGGTGACCCGTCAGGCCCGCACGCCCGAGGAGGCCAGGGGGGCGATGGACGCCGCCGAGAGCTCGGCGGCGTTCGATGCCCTGGAAGGCTTGGAAACCCTGGAGAGCGGCACCGGCGGCGGCTCGCAGGACGGGGCCGGCGCATGAGCGACCTCCGGGCCGTCCCCGGTTCCCCGCTGCTCGCCCACCTCGCCGTCCTGCGTGCGCGGGTCGGCGCGCTCGTCGACGTACGGAGTGCGGTCGACCCCACGGCCGGTGATCCCCTGCGCGGGCTGTACGTGTCCGCGGAGGCAGCACGCCGGACAGCCGCCGGACCGGTCACGGCCGGCCAGGGGGCGCATGAGGCTCGCGAGGATCAACAGGCGGAAGACGACACTCACGACACGCACCACACCCACGACACGCACCACACCCACGACGCCCGCCACACCCACGACGCCCACGACGGTCCTTTCCCGCTGCCTGACCTGGGCCGGGACGATCGCCTCGGTGCGCTCGCGCGGACCTTCGGGCTGTCCCCGCTCGACGCGCACATCCTGCTCGTCGCGCTCGCGCCCGATGTGGACCGGGGCTTCGAGGCGCTGTACGGGTACCTCAACGACGATGTCGGGCGGCGCCGCGCCACGATGGCGCTCGCCCTCGACCTCGCGGGCAGCGGCCCTCACGACCCCGCCGCACGTGACCGTTTCCATCCGGCCGCGCCGCTGCGCTCCGGGGGCCTGCTCGACGTCGAGGACGAGGACCGGCCGCTGCCGGGACGTGCCCTGCGCGTACCTGAGCGGGTGGTGGCACACCTGTTGGGCGACGACACGCGACTGGACGCCCAACTGATGGAGGTCGGACTGGAGTTGTTGACGCCTACCGTGGCCGGTACGGAGTCGGGCGTGGCGACCACGCCGCTCGGTGAACGGGTCGCGGTCGCCGGACCGGTCACCGTACATCTGCGGGAACGCGTGCCGGGAGCCGCCACGGACGCGGTCGTCGCGGCGCTGCGCGGGGCCGGGCGGCCCGTCCTGCGCTACCGGCCGGAGTGCGTCGACGCGACGGTGGCCCGGGCGGTGCTGCGTGAGGCGCGGCTGCGCGGTGCCGCCGTGGTCGTCGAGCCGCTGCCGCAGCGGCCCGGGCCGCTGGTGCGTGCGCTCGCCTCGTCCGGTACGACGGTGGTCCTCGCCGGCGCCGACGCGCCCGACCCCGGCTGGGCGCCGGACGCGGAGCTGCTGGCCCTGGAAGCGCCGGGCGGCGCGGTCGGCACCGGCGAGCTGTGGCAGCGCGAACTCGGGCCCCTGGAGGGTGACTTCGATCTGGCGGAGGCCACTGCGGCGTGCCGGCTCGGCGGCGATCAGATCCGTCGCGCGGCTCGTACGGCGCGGGCGCTCGCCGCCTTCGAGGGCACCGCGCCGACCCTTGCGCACGTGCAGCACAGTGCCCGACTGGTCTCCGCGCCGCTGCTCGACAGCCATGCCCGTCGGATCCGGCCGGCGGTCGGTTTCGCCGATCTCGTGCTGCCCGAGGAGCCGTTGGGTCTGCTGCACGAGCTGACCGCACGCGCCCGTCACAGGGACCGGGTGCTCGGGGAGTGGCGGCTGCGCACCGGTGGCGGGCGCGGGCGAGGTGTCGTGGCGCTGTTCGCCGGGGAGTCGGGCACCGGCAAGACGCTGGGCGCCGAGGTGGTGGCGGGCGAACTGGGCCTGGACCTCTATGTGGTGGACCTGTCCTCGGTGGTCGACAAGTACGTCGGAGAGACCGAGAAGAACCTGGAGCGCATCTTCGTCGAGGTGGACCGCACGGACTGTGTGCTGCTCTTCGACGAGGCGGACGCGGTGTTCGGCAAGCGGTCCGAGGTGAAGAGCTCGCACGACCGGTACGCCAACCTGGAGAGCGCGTATCTGCTGCAGCGTCTTGAGTCGTTCGACGGGATCGCGGTGCTCACCACCAACCTCCGGGCCAACATCGACGACGCGTTCACGCGCAGGCTCGACGTGGTCGTGGACTTTCCGTTCCCCGGCCCCGAAGAGCGCGTGTCGCTGTGGAACTCCTGTCTGTCGGGCACCCCGAAGGCGGCGGACGTGGCCGAGGAGATCACGCGCTGCGCCAAGGAGTTCGAGCTGGCGGGCGGTGCGATCCGGTCGGCCGCGGTGACGGCCGGCTATCTGGCCGCGGCCCGTGGCTCGGCGGTCACGGGCGAGGACGTACGGGCGGGGGCACGGCGCGAGTACCGCAAGGCGGGGCGGCTGGTCCTGGAGGGCCGGGCGCCCTGGGCCCCCTGACGGCGGGAACGGCACGGAGGAGAGGGGTCACCCGTCGGGTGGCCCCTCTTTTCCGTCGTCGACTGCCCCGGCCTCAGGTCACATGACGCTGCCGCCGATCATCTTGCGGAGCGTGGCCCAGTCGGTCGTGCCGGTCGCGGGCAGACCGACGGCCGTCTGGTAGGCGCGGATCTTGTCCGCGACCTGCTTGCTGTACGTGCTGGGCGACTCCTTGTCCGTACGGAGGTACGCGATGCCCTGCCGCGCGAACGTGCGCTCCCTGGCGAGGTCCGTGGGGCTGGACTCCCGGTTGTACGCCCACCAGAAGGCCGCCGTCAGCTGGGTGGTCTGCATCGTGGTCGAGCCGGGCTTCACCGTGTCGGGAGTGATGCGCTGGGCCCACAGGGACACGAGGGTCGCGCGGCCGAGCTCGCCCTCGGTGTCCGTCAGGAAGATCTCGGCGGAGTTCTTCTGCTTCTCGACGCCGTCCTTGTAGACGAGTCGCTGGTAGCAGATGAGCGAGTTGCGTGTCGCCGTGTCGATCACGCCCGGGTTCCAGCCCGGCTTGAGCGTGCACGCGTTGCCGAGCGACGCGAGGCGCTCCTGGGCGAACTCCACGACGTCGTCCTTCGGGTAGCCGAGGCGCCAGGGCGGCACGCTCACCGGAGCGGCGGGCGAGACCGGAGGCGGCTCGTTCCCGCCGTCACCGGGCTGCGAACCGCCCTCGGTCGGTTCGCCGCCACCGCCGCCGTCGCCTCCACCGCCACCGCCGGGCGCGCCGCCCTCGGTCGGTCCGCCGCCGTCGCCGCCGTCGCCCGGGTCCTCACCCGTCCCGTCGCCGCCGCCCGGCGACCCGCCGTCCGTCAGGGGCGGCAGGTCGCCGGGCGGCTTCTCGCCCGGGGTGGGTCCGCCGCTCCCGTCGAGCGGGGGCGGCGCGTCGGGGAGCGTGTCGCCGGTGCCCTGCGGCACGGGCCGGGGCGCGTTGGTCGCCCGGAGGTCCTTCGCCGCGCTGACGACCTTCGGAGAGAAGTTGATCCAGAGCACGACGAACGCGATCACGGCCGTCAGCAGGAGTCCGCCCGCGACGACGAGCCAGTTCCCGAAGACGGGACGCTGGTCGAAGGTGGCGTCGAGGTCGAGGGCGGTGTCGTCGCCGGCCCGCCGGACGGCCACGGTGAACCGGTGCGACTCCTCGCCGCCGGTCCATCGCACGGCCTGCGGCCGCACGACCAGTTCACCGAATGCGGCGCGGCCGGGGGCGATCTGCACGGCGTTCGGCCGTACGTCGAAGGTGAGCCGGTTCGCCTCGTCCCGCGCCACCAGGGACGCGGTCAGCGGGGTGTTGCCGAGGTTGTCCACGGCGATACGGGCCCGCCCGCGGAGGCGGCCGATCAGGGCGGGCGGCAGCAGTTCGGCGCGCGTCTCGGTGAAGGGCGTGATGGTCAGCCGCCCCTCCACCACGTCGCGGGCGCCGGAGTTCTCCCGGGGGTCGACACGGATGCCGTACGCGAGGGGCCCGGCCTCCACGTCCGAGGAGCGGGGCGGGGCGAAGGAGATCTCGGCGGTGCCCTCGCTGCCCGGGTAGAGGCGGAGCACGTCCGGCTCGATCCGGGACCAGCCCGAGGGTTTGCCGACGAGCGAGAGGCGGTATTCCTCGACGGTGTCGCCGGTGTTCCGCACCCGCAGTCGGGCGCCGGCCCGTGCTCCGGGCTCGACGGTCACCTCGGCCGGGTCCAGAGAGGTCCACATGGTCATGGGCGAACGCTAAGGGCGCGGGTGGGGTGTCCGGCTGCCCGAAAGTCCCTGCTCGGGGGCAGCGTGACGTGCCCCGGCAGCCCGTCGGCGGCGGCGGGAGCGACACAGCGCCCGGGTCCGGGGGCCGGGGAGCGCGAACCGCCGGTCGGACGTCGGGTGTCGGATGTCCGCGAGGGCAGTCCGCCCTGCCCTCGTGAGCGCCCGTTCTCCCCTGCTCGGCGCGGCGCGGTTCGGCGAGAGTCGGAGGCGTACGACCGCTGTCCACGGTCGGGGGGAGGGCGAGCGGGACGAGGTCGAAGCACCGCAGCACGCCGGACGCGGGCAACCGCACGCCCCACGCTGTGACACCGCAGAGCCACCGCATTCCGCAGAACCACGCCCTCCGAGGAGAACCCGCACCATGCCCACGTACCTGTCCCCCGGCGTCTACGTCGAGGAAGTCGCCAGCGGCTCCCGTCCCATCGAGGGCCTCGGAACCTCTGTCGCCGCGTTCGTCGGGCTGGCGCCCGTCGGGCCGCTCAACGAGCCCGTGCTCGTCACCAACTGGTCCCAGTACGTGGCGTCGTTCGGTGACTTCACGGACGGGTACTACCTCGCCCACTCCGTGTACGGGTTCTTCAACAACGGCGGCACCGCCGCGTACGTCGTGCGCGTCGGCGGTGGCGACGCGCAGGGCGCCACGCGTGCCGTCGGATCGGCCGCCGCGTCGGTGGCCGCGGCCGCGCCGCAGCTCGTCGCCGGTGAGGCCGTCGCACTCGGCACCTTCAGGGTCGCCGCGATCACGGCCGGATCCGAGGCCGGCGGGGCGCTCACCGTCGACGTGCAGGACGTCGAGGGCGAGGCCGAGCGCTTCAAGCTGGTCGTCAAGGACGGCGAGAAGGTCGTGGAGAGCTTCGACGCCTCCGCCAAGAAGAGCGCCCGCAACTACGTGGTCGCGCAGGTCAAGCAGCGTTCCAAGACGATCGTCCTGGAGGAGGCGGCGGCCGGCGGGCAGCTCGCCAGGCCCGACGCGCAGTCCGTGACGCTCGCCCCGCCCGTGCGGACACCGGCTCAGGTCGACGCGGGCGCCGATGTCGCCGCCGCACTGGAGTCCGGGCAGTTCATCGGCGACTCCGCCGACCGCACCGGCTTCGGCGGCCTGGAGGCGTACGACGAGATCAACATGGTCGCCGTGCCCGACCTGATGGCCGCCTACCAGCAGGGTCTCATCGACCTGGAGCAGGTCAAGGCCGTCCAGATCGGTCTCATCGCGCACTGCGAGCTGATGGGCGACCGGATGGCGATCCTCGACCCGCCGCCGTCGCTGAACGCCCGCGACATCCGCAAGTGGCGCCAGGAGATCGCCGGTTACGACTCCCCGTACGCGGCCCTCTACTACCCGTGGATCAAGGCCTTCGATCCGGCGAGCGGCCAGACCCGGGTGGTTCCGCCGTCCGGCCACATGGCCGGCGTCTGGGCGCGCAACGACGCCGAGCGCGGTGTCCACAAGGCCCCCGCCAACGAGATCGTCCGCGGCGCCGTGGACCTGGAGCTGCAGATCACGCGCGGTGAGCAGGACCTGCTCAACCCGATCGGCGTGAACTGCATCCGCGCCTTCCCGGGCCGCGGCATCCGGGTGTGGGGCGCGCGGACGCTGGCCTCCGACCCGGCGTGGCGCTACCTGAACGTCCGCCGCTACTTCAACTACCTCGAGGAGTCGATCCTCGTCGGGACGCAGTGGGTCGTCTTCGAGCCCAACGACCCGTCGCTGTGGGCCCGTATCCGCCGCAACATCTCGGCCTTCCTCGTCAACGAGTGGCGCCAGGGCGCGCTGTTCGGCCAGCGCGCCGAGGACGCCTTCTACGTGAAGTGCGACGCGGAGACCAACCCGCCGGAGTCGGTCGACCTCGGCCGCGTGGTCTGCGAGATCGGCATCGCCCCGGTGAAGCCGGCCGAGTTCGTGGTCTTCCGGCTCGCGCAGATCCAGGGCGGCGGGGGCGAGCTGGAGGAGTAGTCCTCCCTCCTCGCCCCCCGTACCACTCGTCCCCCCTTCCGGCCCGGGTCGGAGCGCCTGCCGCGCCCGGTCCCGCCCCTCGAACAGGAGTGAACCCCCATGTCCCTCGACACCGGTGACGCCCTCACCACCCACAATTTCGGCCTGCAGATCGACGGCGTCATGGTCGAGACCCTGCAGGAGATCAGCGGCCTCTCGATGGAGCAGGACGTCATCGAGTTCCAGCAGGTCTCCGCGGACGGCAAGCCGATCATCAAGAAGCTGCCCGGCGTGAAGAAGGCCGGTGAGTGCACGGTGACCCGTGGCGCGACCCAGTCCGCCGCGTTCACCGAGTGGATCACGTCGTCCATCGCCGGCGACATGGGCGCGGCCCGCAAGGACGCGTCCATCATCTTCCTGGACTACCAGCTCACCGAGGTCAAGCGGTACAACCTGCGCAACGCCTGGTGCACCAAGGTGGAGTTGAGCGCCACGAAGGCCGGCGACGCCGCGGCCCTCACCGAGCAGGTCACCATCACCTTCGAAGAGCTGACGCTCGGCTGATGCGACGCGAGGGATCGGCGGGCACGCAGCAGGGCCGCCCACAGGAGCCGCTCCGTACGGAGTTCGAGTTCGAGCTGCCGCGCGGGTTCGTCGACGAGGCGGGCACCGTGCACCGCAACGGGGCGATGCGGCTCGCCACGGCCCGGGACGAGCTGCTCCCGCTGCGCGACATCCGGGTCCGCGAGAACCCCGCGTACCTGTCCGTGGTGCTGCTGGGCCGGGTCATCACCCGGCTCGGCACGCTCCCGTCGGTCCACGACGGGACGGTGGAGAACATGTTCGCCTCCGACCTGGCGTTCCTCCAGGACTTCTACCGGCAGATCAACGCGGAGGGCCACACCCGGGCCGCCGTGGCGTGCCCGCACTGCGAGGAGTCCTTCGAGGTCGAGCTGGCCGGGAGCCGCCTGGGGGAATCGTGACGTACGCGGCCGACCGGATCGAGGAGGAGACCGCGTACCTCGCCTTCCACTTCCACTGGGGCATGGACGACATCCTCGATCTGGAACACGCGGACCGGCGGAGGTACGTGGCCCAGGTGGCGTCGCTGGTGGAGCGGTCGCAGGCGTGACGACAGAACAGGGAAGGGAGGGTGGAGGGAACTGTGGGCATGTTCGGGAAGTGGCGGACCGCGCGGGGCGCGCAATCCGGTGTACGCGAGGAGAGCGCGGCGTCCGCCGCGCCGACGGCGGCGTCCGGGGACGCGTGGCGGGCGTTGCCGCCCGTGCAGCGGGTCCTGGCGGACGGTCCGCGGACCGTCGCGGAGTACGGCTTCTCCGCGTCGCTCGCGACCCATTGGAACCCCTCCTTCCAGAGCGACCTCGGCCACGGCGCGGTGCCGGACGCACCGGGCGGCGTCCTGCTCGACGCGGTGCGGGCGGTCCCCGTGCCCTCCCCCGGGGAGCGCGAGTCGGCCGGGCGGTCCCAGGCGGCGGAGCTGCCGGGGCTGAGGTTGCCGGTGGCGGGATCGGCGGGTCCGGCGGGGTCGGGCCAGGAGACGGCTCCGTCCGTACAGCGTGCGCCCGCTACGTCGCCGGCCGGTCGACCCGGGCCACTCCCTCGTCCCGTACGGGGGGAGGCCGCGGCCGCTCCGGTACGGGGTGGCGGCGCGGCGCGCGAGGCCGGGAACGCGGGCGCGGCCTCGGGTGCGCCCCGCTCGGCGCCGCCCGCCGTCCAGCGGGTGGCCGGTCGGGGGACGGACGACCGGATCGCTCCGGCGTCCGCGCCCGGGGTCGGCGCGGCCGGTAGCGCGCAACCGTCGTCCGACGGCGCCACGCGGCCGAGCCCTGTACGACCCGCGCCCGTTCGGCGGTCACCGCTGGTCTCCGCACGGCCCGTGCAGCCGCCACGGCGACTTGCTCCGGCAGGTGCCGCGCGCCCCACGGGCGCGGTCGGGCCCGGCACAACGCCGGTCCAGCGGATAGCGACACCTGTCCGTACACCGGAGAACGAGGCGCGTCCCACGGATGCGCCCGACACCGCCGCACCGGAGCCTTCGGCTGCCGGTCGGCCCCAGAACGTCCCGGGTCCCGCATCCCCCGGCGGGCCCGGGACTCCCGGCCTGACGCCCGGCACCCCCGTGCAGCGCCGCCCTCCCGTACGCCGTTCGCGGCGCGCACCGGGCGGCGACTGGAGCACGACGGCGTCGACGCCGCCCGTGACTCCGGCGGCCCAAGCCGCCCCGGCGGGGCCGGCGGGTCCGGCAGTGCCGGCGCCTCAGGCGGGTCCTTCGACACGGCGGGCGTCGGCGCCCGCCGGTCCTGCGGCACCGGTGCAGAGGGCCGGTTCCGTCGCACCCGCGAGGCCGGGGGCACAAGGACCCCAGCACGGACCCGCCCGGTCGGCGCGCCCGTCGACTCCGGCCACCCCGGTGGCCCCCACCGTCGCCCGGTCCGCCTCCCCCGCGCCCGCCGCTGCGTCGGCGACCCGGTCGACCACACCGACCTCGGAAACCCCAGCGCCTCCGGTGGCCCGGGCTGTCGCCAAGGCCGCCTCCCCGGCCGGCCCCGTGACTCCTTCGGTCCCAGGGGCCCGGACATCCGTCCCGTCCGTCCCCGCGACCGGCGCGGCAGCCACGCCCGGCTCGGCCTCGACTGCACGCCCGTCGACTTCGGCACCCGTCGCCGCGCCCTCGCCTTCGCCCGCGCCGGTACGTCCCACGACGGCCTCGCCGGCATCCCCGGATGCCTCCGTGCCCGTGGCCCGATCCGCACCCGCACGCACCACCTCGCCGAAGTCCCAGGCCGGCCCGACCCCTCCGGCGCCCCTGGTCGCACCGGCGTCCACCCCCGCCCCCGCCCCCGTATCGCCGGCCACCCCGCCGCCCCCGACCAGGCCAGGACTCGGCGCTCCCGTGCAGCGCGCCACCGCCGACGCGCGGACATCGCGTGCGAACCCCGCGCCGCGGAGGTCTCCGATCGGCGCGCCGATCGCACGCCCGTCCGCGGCACCGCCGACGTCTGCTCCGGCCACGGCACCCTCACCCGCCCCGAGCGTCCCCGCCACCCCGACCCGGGCGGCCTCCCCCGTCCCGAGGCCGGCCGAGTCCGCGCCCGTACAGCGGTCGGCCGCGCACCAGCATCCGGCGCCGATCGTCCCCGCAACCCCCGCGAGCCCCCTCGCGAACGTACCCACCGGGCCGTCGACTCCGCCCCCCGTCCAGCGCGCCGCAGCCGCACCGCGGCCTCAGCCCCCCGCCGACTTCCCCGCGTCCGCGGTGCCCACCGCCCAGCACGCCCCCGTCACCACCCCCGCACCACGGCCCGTCGTCACCGTCACCGACCTCCCCCGCGCCACCGCGCCGGCCGTGCAGCGGCGGGCCGTCCGGCCGCTGGCCACCGCCCGGCCGCTCACCCCGGGCCTGCCGGACAGCGCGAGTACCTCCTCCAGCGCCCCGGCTCCCTCGGCCGCGCCCGGTCCCCGGCAGCCCACGCCCGTGCCGGTGGCACCGTCCGCCGTTCCCCTCTTCACACCGACCGCCGCCCCCGCCCCCACTGTCGCCCCCGCCGCCACCGTTCAGCGCACGGCCGCCGCTCCGCCCCGCAGCGGCACCGTCGCACCCCAGGGTTCTCCCCGTCCCGTCGTCCCCCTCGCCCGGCCGTCCGCCGCGCGGCCCGTCGCCCGGCCGGTGGTCCAGCGTCAGTCCGCCACCGGAGCGCCCCCGTCGACGGCGCCCGTGCCCACGGCGACGATCCCCGTGGTCACCCCCACCCCGCTCCAGCGGACCTCGGCCGCCCAGGCCCCCGCTTCCGCCGCGCACGCGCCGCGCGCCGCCACGACCGTCAGCCGGGCCGCCCCGGACGCGCCCTCCGCGTCCGTGCGGCGCACCGCCGCCCCGGGCTCCGCCGAGCCCGATTCACCCACCCAGCTCGACGAGTTGGCGCGTCGTCTCGTCACCCCGCTCTCGCGGCTCCTCCGCGCCGAGCTCCGCGCCGACCGCGAGCGCGTGGGCCGCCTCCGCGACCACGGCCGCTGACGGACCCCAGGCCTCACCACCACCCCGCCCACCCCTGACCGCACCGATCCGAGAGACCCGCCACCATGCCCCAGCAGCCGGACCCCGCATCCACCGTCTTCTTCAAGCTCACCATCGACGGCGAGGACCTCGGCGTGTTCAACAGCTGTGACGGTCTCTCCTCCGAGGTCGAGGTGGAGCAGCGCAGGGAGGGGGGCAACAACGGGTTCGTCTGGCAGTTGCCCACTCGTGTCACGTTCTCCACCATCCGCCTCACCCGCCCGCTCACGCCCGAGACCGCGAACGTCGCCGCCTGGATCTCGTCGCTCGCCACCGGGATCACCCGTCCGACCGCGCAGATCGCGGCGCTGCGCGCCGACGGGTCGATCGTGGCGCAGTGGGGTCTGGTGGAGGTGCTGCCGGTGCGCTGGACGGGGCCGACCCTCGACCCGGCCAGTCCGGCCGTGGCGACGGAGACCCTGGAGATCGCGCACCACGGGTTCACCGACGCGGGAGGCGCCTGAGATGGCCCCGTTCTTCGGCGGGTTGACGGCCAGCGGCCTCTCCCGCGCGGCGCTCGCCATCCACCAGCCGCCGACCGACCTGTCCAGCTCGTACGGCGGGAAGCTCGGCGAGGTGAAGTTCGAGTTCAACCCGGATCAGCTCCAACTGAGCCGGTCCGCGCACTGGTTCACCGAGCAGGCCGTCGCGTACGACCGGGGTGCGCCGCCCAAGTTCACCGGCAGCGAGCCGGCCCAGCTCCAGCTGGAGGTCTTCCTCGACCGCTCGGGCGACCCGTCGTCGAACGACGTGCAGCAGCAGGTGGAGCTGCTGCTGTCCTGTTGCGAGGTGACCCAGCAGAGCATCGCCGCGAAGGCGCCTTCGCCGCCGTGGGTGCGGTTCTCCTGGGGGTCGTTCTCGACGGTGCAGTTCGTCGCGTACGTGACGTCGGTGTCGGCGACGTACACCCTCTTCAGCCCCAGCGGGATCCCGATCCGCGCGACGTGCTCGCTCTCCCTCACCGAGGTCTCCAGCGCGACCAAGAAGCAGAACCCGACGTCCGGCGCGCTGTCGGCCCGCCGGGTGCATCGCACGGTCGCCGGTGACTCCCTCGCCTCCCTCGCCTGGCGCGAGTACGGCGACGCGACCCGCTGGCGGGTCATCGCGGAGGCGAACCGCATCGACGACCCGATGCGGCTGCGCCCCGGCACCGAACTGCTGCTCCCGTCCACCACCGAAACGCCGGAGACCGAGGGCGCCTCATGAGCGAGAAGACCTTCACCACCGTCCTCCACGTGCAGCTCGACGGCACGCCGCTGCCGGACCCGCTCGCGGTCCGCCTCACCGAGGGCTGGGTGGACGCGAGCGTCAACGTACCGTCCGCGTTCCAGCTGACGTTCAGCGACAAGGACGGCACCCTCACCACGAAGTTCCCGTTCCTCAAGGTCGGCGCGATGGCGGTGCTCTCCCCGTTCACCGACGGCAGGCTCGGTGAGCCGATGCTCACCGGCGAGGTCACGGCCGTCGAGGTGGACGCGGCCCCCGGCCACGGCCGGTACCTGATCGTGCGCGGTTACGACCCCGGCCACCGTCTGCTGCGCAGCCGGCGCGTCGAGGGCTATCCGAACATGACGGCGTCCGACATCGTCCGGAAGCTCGCGGGCCTCAACCGGATTCCGCTGGGCAGGGTCGACGCGACGCCGACGGTGTACGAGCTGGCCACCCAGCCCAACATCACCGACTGGGACTTCCTCTCCCGGCTCGCGCGCGAGAACGACGTCCGGCTGTCGCTCGACCCGGCGGGGCGGCTGGTGTTCGCCGCGCTGCCCCCTGCCTCCTCGGCGCCGGCCGACACCACGCCTGCGGCGGCCAGCCCGTACGTCCTGGACTTCGGCAGCAACACGCTGCAGAGCAGGGTGTCGGTGACCGCCGCCGGGCAGGTCGGGAAGGTCGACGTGCGGGGCTGGGATCCCCGCACCAAGCAGGCGCTGTCCTCGCCGACGCCCGCCGTCGCGAGCAAGGAGATCGTCTCGGACATCACCCCGGCTCAGCTGTCCGCGCCGTTCGGTCCGGCCGAACTGGCGGCGACTGCCACGCCGTTCACCACGCAGTCGGAGGTGACGCAGGCGGCGACGGCGCTCGCCGACGACGTCACCGGGTCGTTCGCGGAGCTGGAGGTCGCCGTCACCGGCAATCCGGCGCTGAAGCCCGGGCAGCCGGTGGCCGTGAAGGGTGCCGGTTTCCCCTTCGAGGGGCGGTACACCGCGACCGGGGTGCGTCATGTCTTCGCCTCCGGGCGGCAGTTCGCCACCTGGCTGACCGTGTCCGGGCGGCAGTTCCGTTCGCTGTACGGGACGGCCTCCGGCGGCGGTGAGGCGGCGCCTCCGATGCCCGGTGTCGCGGTCGCGCTGGTCACGAACACCAAGGACCCGCTCTCCCTCGGCCGGGTCAGACTGCGGTTCCCCTGGCTGTCGGCGACGTACGAGAGCGGCTGGTGCCGGGTCGCCCAGCTCGGCGGACGCGGGGGCGGCGGTCTGATGCTCCCCGAGGTGGACGACGAGGTGCTGTGCGCCTTCGACCGGGGCTCCCTGGAACACCCCTACGTCCTGGCGGGGTTGTACAACGGCGTCGACAAGCACACCCCGGCCACCGACCGGGTGCCGCCCGTCGATCCGACCAGCGGCCGCGTCCAGTGGCGCGCCCTGACCTCCCGGACCGGGCACACCGTGGAGCTGCGCGAGGAGGGAGGCCGGACGCGCGCCTCGCACGGCATCCGGCTGCGCACCGCGAAGGGCGGGCTGAGCGTCGAGCTGAACGAGGCCCGCACCACCCTGACCATCGACAGCGACGGCACGGTGACCATCTCGGGGGCGCGGGGGGTGACGGTCGAGTCGGGGGCTGATCTGACGCTCTCGGCGACGGGGCGGATCACGCTCGACGCGGGGCTCGGCGTGAACATCAAGGCCGGGACGAAGTTCAAGGTCGCGGCTCTCACGGAGGCCGTGGTCAACGCGCCGGCCCTCATCACGATGACACCGCCGTTGCCCAACCCCCTCAAGGCGAGTCTGCCGTTCTGACGACGCTCCCGCCGCACCGGCCCATGGAATCCAGAGGAGGACCTTCCCTTGAGTGAGCACTTCGTCGGCGCGGGCTGGGCCTTCCCGCTGCGCACCGGCCCGAGCGGCTCCATCGCGCTCGTCCGGCGCGACCGGGAGATCGAGGAGTCGATGCGGCTCGTCCTCGCCACCGCGCCGGGCGAGCGGCCGATGCGGCCCGAGTTCGGTTGCGCGGTGCACGAGTTGGTGTTCGCCCCGGTCAACGACTCGACGATGGGCCGGGTCCGGTACGAGGTGATGTCCTCGCTCGACCGCTGGGAGCCGCGCATCGACGTGGAGGAGGTCACGGTCTCTCCCGCCCCCGGGGAGCCGACCACCCTCTTCATCGACATCCGCTACCGGGTGCGCGGTGCCAACAACCCGCGCAACCTCGTCTTCCCCTTCTACGTCATCCCCTCCGAGGACTGAAAGAGCCACCATGGCCCTGCCCGCACCCCATCTCGACGACCGCCGCTTCCAGCAGTTCGTCGACGACGCCAAGCGCTACATCCAGCAGGCGTGCCCCGAGTGGACCGACCACAACGTCTCGGACCCCGGCGTCACCCTGGTCGAGGCGGTCGCGCACATGGCGGACCAGCTCGTCTACCGTCTGAACCGGGTCCCGGAGAAGAACCACCTGGCCTTCCTCGACCTGCTCGGGGTGACGCTGTTCCCGCCCGCGGCCGCCCGCGCCGACATCACCTTCCGGCTCTCGGCGCCGCAGCCGGAGCCCGTGGTTTTGCCCACGGGTACGGAGGTCTCCACCGGGCGGACGGAGACGGAGGAGGCGGTCGTCTTCGCGACGGCCGCCGATCTGACCGTCGTGCCCTGCTCGTTGACGCATCTCCTGCGCCAGGAGGCGGGTGGGGCGCCCGAGGACCGCTCGCAGGATCTCCGCGGCGGTGCGGACGTGCCCGCCTTCTCTCCTCTGCCGCGCGTCGGCGATCTGCTGCTGCTCGGTCTCTCGGCGGCGGTGCCGGACTGCGTGCTCGTCCTCGACCTGGACAGCCGGGTGGACGGTGTCGGAGTGGATCCGCGCAGGCCGCCGCTGGTGTGGGAGGCGTGGACCGGGGCCGAGGGCTGGGTCGTGTGCGAGGTCGACGAGGACAGTACGGGCGGCCTCAACCGGCCGGGCGAGGTGGTGCTGCACATGCCGTCCGGGCACGCGGTGTCGCGCCTCGGTGGGCACGAGGCGGGCTGGGTGCGCTGTCGGGTCGTCGAGGCCGCCGCGGGTCTGCCGTCGTACAGCGAGTCGCCGACGGTACGGGCCGCGGAGGCGTTCACCATCGGCGGGACGGTCCGCGCGGCGCACGCGGAGGCGGTGCGGAACGAGCAGCTCGGCGAGTCCGAGGGCGTGCCGGCGCAGCGGTTGCGGCTGGCGCACGCGCCGGTCGTGGACAGGCCGCCGCTGCTGCTCCAGGTCGCCGAGCGGGCGGACAGCGGTGTCGACGAGGAGGACCCCGAGGCCGGCTGGCAGGAGTGGACCGTCGTCCGCGACTTCGCCTCCTCGCGCCCCGATGACCGGCACGTCACCCTGGACGCGACCACGGGCGAGATCGCCTTCGGGCCGTGCGTACGCCAACCGGACGGCACACTGCGGCAGTTCGGTGCCGTGCCGCCGAAGGGGGCGGCGATCCGGGCGGTCCGGTACGGCACCGGGGGCGGCCGGGCGGGGAACGTGGCCCGCTCCACGATCACCGTGCTGCGCAGCTCCATCCCGTACATCGCGCGCGTGGAGAACCGCGAGGCGGCGCGCGGCGGGGTGGATGGGGAGACCGTCGAGGAGGCCAAGTCCCGGGCACCGATCAGCCTCCGCGCGCAGGAACGGGCCGTCACGGCCCGGGACTACGAGGAGCTGGCGCGCCGTGCGGCGCCCGAGGCGGCGCGGATCTCGTGCCTGGCGGCGGACGCCGCCGAGGCGGGCGACAACGCGGTCCGGGTCCTGGTCGTGCCGCAGGCCGTGGCGGACCGGGGCGGCCGGCTGCGGTTCGAGCAGCTCGTGCCGGGCGAGGAGCTGCTGTCCCGGGTGACGGGCTTCCTCGACGAGCGGCGGCCCCTGGGCACGAGGCTGGCCGTCGGGCCGCCGTTCTACCAGGGCGTGACGGTGGTGGCGACGCTGCACTCCTTCCGGGCCGCCGAGGCGGAGCGCGTACGGGCGGAGGCGCTGGACGCGCTGTACGCGTACCTGGACCCGCTGACCGGAGGGGCGCACAGCGAGGGATGGCCGTTCGGGCGGCCGCTGCGGGCCGGTGAGGTCTTCGCGGCGCTCCAACGGGTGCCGGGCGTGGAGCTGGTGGACGAGGTCCTGCTGCATCCTGCCGATCCGCTGACCGGCCGCAGGGGTGACACGACGGACCGGATCGAGCTGGCGCCGTCCGCGCTGCTCTTCCCGTTCGACCATCGCGTCCGTGTGATCGAGGCGCGGTGAGCGGGTCCGCGCGGGGTACGGTTCCGGGCCTGGCGACCCCGTACCCGCTGGGTGCGGCGCTGCCCGCCGTCTACGCGGAGGACGACTTCGGGCAGCGGTTCGTGTCCGGCCTCGACGTCGTCCTCGCTCCGCTCTTCAACGTCCTCGACTCCCTGGAGGCGTACTTCTCTCCGGCGCTCGCCCCGGCCGACTTCGTGGACTACCTTGCGACCTGGGTCGGCGCGGAGCTGGACGGCGACGAGCCGCTTCCGCTCCGTCGCCACGCGGTCGCCTCGGCCGTGGCGCTGCACCGGGTGCGCGGCACCCGGCAGGGGCTCGCGGCGGCGGTCCGGCTCGCCTTCGGCGTGCCCCCGGAGATCACCGAGAGCGGGGGTGCGAGCTGGTCTTCCGCTCCGCTCGGGCCGTTCCCGGGGGCGCCCGTCGCCGGACTGCACGTGGTGCTCCGGGTCGCCGACCCGGCCGCCGTGGATCCGCACCGGCTGCGCGCGGTCGTGGCCGCCGCCCGTCCCGCGCACCTGCCGTTCACGGTCTCGGTGACGAACTCCCCGCCGTCCTCGGCGACCACTTCCCGTACATCCGAAGGAGCCTGACCCTGATGAGTGACGCGCCTCTGTCCCGCCCCTGCCCGGACTGCGCGAGCCCGGTGCGGGCGGCGGACCAGTCGTTCTGTGACAGCTGCGGGGCGTTCCTGCGCTGGGACAGCCCGCCCGGCGCGGCGAGCCCGGAAGGCTCTTCCACCGCCCCGTCGTCCGCCCGGTCCGCCGCGTCCGGGTCGTCCTCTTCGACCTCTTCGGTCTCTTCGGAATCCGGGGGGACGGTCCGCGACGATCCGGAGCCCACGCCGGCGGACGACGCGCCGCGGGGGGCCGCGGAGGGTTCGGCCGGGTCCCCCGCCGAGGCGACGGACAGCCGGTCCTCCGCCGGTCCGGAGGAAGTGACCGCCCCGCTGCCCGCCGTGGCCGCCGCGCCCGAGCCCGCATCGGGTCCCGCGCCCGCCCCCGTACCGGAGTCGGCGTCCGACGGGCCGTCGGACACGCTCGTACGGTCCCTCCTCGTCCCGGTCCCCGGGAACCGTCCCGTGGAGCCCGCCGTCGCGGCGCCCGTGCTCCCCGCGCGCCCGGAGGCGGCACGGCCGACGGTCCGGGCCGCCGAGGCGCCCGCCCCCGTCCAGGGCGGCACGCCGTGTCCGGCCTGCGCGCTCGCCAACACCCCGGGCCGTCACTTCTGCCGCTTCTGCGCGACTCCGATGGTCCCCGAGCAGCTCTCGACGGCCGAGGGCCCGTACGCGGGCCGGCGTCCGGGGCTCACCCGCGACCGGAGCCGCTGGATCGTCCGCGCCCTGGTCGCGGCGGGGGTGGTCACCGTGGTGGTCGGCGGCGTCGTCGGCGGTCCCCCGGCCGTCCGCGCGGTCCAGGACCACTTCGCCAAGCGGGTCCCGGTCCACCCGGTGGCCTGGGCGGCCTCCCACTCCGCGCCGAGGCAGCAGGCGAAGCTGGCGGGTGACGGGTACTCCAACACCTGGTGGGGCACGGGGTACGCGGGCGATTCGGCGGGTCAGTACATGGAGGCCCGGTTCGCCGAGCCGACCGATCTGCTGAGCGTCCTGATCACCCCCGGCAGCTCGAAGAACACCACGCAGGCCGACGGCCAGGCGACCCCGCGCACCTTCGACCTGGTGGTCAAGGACTCCTCCGGCGAGACCCACGTGTCGCAGCACCGCATCGACGACGGCGGCACCCAGCGGGTCGACGTGCGGGTACGGGACGCGCTGACGGTGCAGCTGGTGCTGCGCACGGCGTGGCGGGCCGACCCCACGAAGCAGGTGGCCGTCGCGGAGCTGGAGTTCTTCGGCAGGTCCGTGTCCTGACCCCGTGCGAGCGGGAAAGGCCGGAAATCGCGCGGCGACCCCTACCCAGGCACGGGACGAGCGAGAACGATGATCCCGGGGTACCTGACGGAAGGAGGGGTCCGTGCGCAGCTACACCGGCGTACTCGTCGGCAATCTGATCCTCGCCGCGTTCGCCGGGCTGGCCGGACCGGTGTTCCTCGTCGTGGCGTACGTCGCCTGGGCCGAGGGCGCCGAATGGTTCTGGGTGGCCGGCGCGTCGGGCGTCGGGGCGGTGGGGACGGCGATGATCCCGTTCGCTGCCGTCCGGAGCGCGCGGCAGGAGTTTCCCCGGATCACCCGGCGGAACCGTGTGGAGGACGCGGGGCCCGCGTACGGGGACGAGACCACGGTGGTGTGGGCGCCTCGCTCCCCTGGGGGTGCGCCGGGCGCGCGCCTGGTGCGGGCGGACGTCCGCGAGGCGTCGCTGGTGCGGTACAGCCCCGAAGGGGGCGCCTCGTTCACGACGTACGGGGGTGATCACGATCCGGCGGAGTTCAAGGCGACGGTCGGACTGCGACTGTGGGTCCACGACGGGGAGGACACCGGTGAGGGTTCGGCCGGCCGGGGTTCGGGGGGACGCGAGGTCACCGAGGAGGTGCAGGTGCCGTCCCTCTGTCTCTCGGCGGTCACGGCGGGCCGGCTGGCCGTCCTCGTCGATCCCCCGGACGCGCCGACGCCGGGGAGGGTCACGGTCCTCTGGCCGCGCAGCCTCCTCCTGGCGGGGACGAGGACCTGCCGGGTGATCGACCTCGACGGGCGCGTGACCGACGTGACCCGGTGCGCCCGCCGGCAACTGGAGCAGATGCGGATCTCGCGGTCGGTCGGCGGTGTCGTGATGGACGGCGACCTCATCGACCTCCGGCGCCTCGACGCGACGACGGCGGCCCGGTACGCGGCCGTGGCCCGCGACGTCATCGAGGAGCGGGCGCCGGTGTCCGAGCCGGGCGAGGAGGCCCGTCGGCTCGCGGAGTTCCTCCCGGGCGAGGAGGGAGCGTTCGGCTCCGTCCCCCGCCGCTGGTCGCGCCGCGGTGGGCACCTGGTGCTCGCCCGGTTCCTGTCGCTGCGCGGCCGGACCACGTTCCAGGACCACGGTCCGGTCCTGGACACGCTGCTCCGCGTCCGTCCGGCGGACGGCTCTCCCGCGTACGACGTGGCCCGGCGTCTCACCGTCCCGATGAACTATCTGGCGGTCCTGCACCACACGAGGGACGTCGTTCTCCGGGTCGGCCCGGGCGGCAGGTCGCAGGTGGTCGACTGGGCCCGCACCAATCTGCTCGCCGGAGTCACGACGGCCCAGGTCATCGCGCCGGACGGTCTCGGCATCCCGCTGCCGCGGCGCTCCGAGGCCCTCTGGCCCCTCATGAACCTGCTGGTCGCCCACGGCGTCTCGAACCCGACGCAGGTCCTCGACCTCCGCGAGCCCCGGATGCACGCCGTGTCGGACGCGGTGCTGGACCTGGTCCGGGGTGCGGCGGTGAAGGTGGACGGGGTGCGGCTCTAGGCGGCCCGTCGGCGCAGGGCCGGGAGCGGGCCGAACGCCAGCAGCAGGGCGAGAGCGGCGAAGCCGAACGTGAGGGTCGTGGCCATCGAGCGTGACGGGCGTACCGAGTCCTGTGCGTGGCCGGGTTATCGCGCCGCCCCGCGGGAAGGCTCGGTCGTGGCCATCCGCTCCCAAGCTCTGCTCGACCGCGTGACGCTCCTGCTCGCGGGCGAGTTCGGCATCGTTCCGGCCTCCCTCGCCGAAGGGCCTGCTGGTACGGCGACCCGCAACTTCGTGGCGGAGACGGCCGCGGGCGAACGGTGGTTCGTGAAGACGTACCCGGCCGGGACGGATCTGGACCGGGCCGAGGCCGCGGCCGGGCTCAGCGAGTACGCGCGGCTCTGCGGTGTGCCCGTCGCGCGGGCCCGTCCCGTCGTCGACGGGGAGCGGCTGGTCGCCTCGTACCGGGGGACGGCCCTCTCCGTGACGGCGTACGTCGCCGGAGCGGTCACGGCCGCCGGACGGCTCACGGGCCCGAGGTGGGAGGCGGTCGGGACGGCGGTCGGGCGCCTGCACCGGGGCCTGGCCCGGCACCCGCTCGGCCGGCCCACGCGCGGACCGAGGGACCGGTCGTTCGATCCGGCGCGCGCCCGCGTGCGGCTCACGGACCTGGTGCGCCGGTACGAGGCGGAGCCGCCGCGCGGCGGTTTCGAGCAGTGGGCGGCGAGAGCCGCGAGGGACCGGCTGGCCGCGCTGCACCACGTGGAACGGCTGCTCGAGACGGCGCCGTCGGAGACGACCTCGCAGATCGTGCACGGGGATCTGTCAGGGCCGAACGTGCTGCTGCGCGGTGATCGCGTCGCCGCCGTGATCGACTTCCACCCGCCCGGCCGGCGCGACCCGGTGTGGGAGCTGGGGCGCCTCGCGCTCGACCCCCGCACCGTGCTGACCCACGCGGACTGGCCTGAAGGCCTCGCCCGGCTCGTCGCCGCCTACCGCGAACTCCACCCGACGCCCTCGGTGGAGGAGCTGGTGAGCGTGGTGCGGCTGACGGCGGCGTACCTCGGCTGCACGGTCTACCCCTTGAACACCGTCGTCGACGGGCTGGGACCGGTCACGCCGTCCCTGGAGGCGTACGCCCGGAACCGTGTCCGGGCGGCGGTCGTCCTGCGAGAGCGGCTCGACGAGGCGGAGGAGGTGCTCCGTGACCACCTCGGGTAGCGACCACCGCCGGGCGCGGCCCGTGGAGTTCCTCGACGTCCGCCGGGTCAGCTTCGTCGAGCGTCCTCCGCCCGTCCTGACACCGTGGGAGCAGGGTGAGGTGGACCGGCTGTGGGCCGTCACGCAGGCCCGCAGTCCCACCACCTTCGACGGACCGCTGGTCGCGAGTCTGGGGATCGACCTGCCCTCACCCGGGGTGCTGGTGGCGCGGTGGGCGCGGCTCTCCTACCGGCACAGGGCCCTGCGGGTCCTCCGGCCCCCCGGAGACGTGCCGGGGTCGGTGTTCGTCACCGTGCTGCTGCCCACCGAGCAGGGGCTCGTCGTCGGCCGCGGGGCTTCCACCACGGCCGCGCCCGGCCGTTGGACGCTCCCGGGCGGCTCGGTGGAGCCGCCCGGCGACGGTCGGCCGCTCGACGGGGCGGCCCTGCGGCGGGACGCCGTGCGCGAGCTCGACGAGGAGCTCGGGGTCCGGGTCGCCGACGGGGAGGCGCGGTTGTTCGCGGTCACCCGGGGACGTCGGTTCGGCAGCCTCGGCTTCCACTTCCTCGCCCCGCCGGTGACGCGCGACCTCGTGCTCCGTCGGCACGGCGAGCTCGTGGCGGCGGAGACCGGGCACGGCGCCGGGCCCGAGCTGGACGAGGTCGCCTTCGTGACCTCGCCCTCAGAGGCGGACCGCCTCGGTCCGGGCGCGGACTATCTGCCCCAGCTCCTCCGCCGGTACGGCGACGCGGTCTGAGCCCGTTCCTGGCGGCGACGCACTCCCGCGTGCCCCGTGCGGGGACCGGCTCCGGGCGTGCTCCGCGGCCGTACGAGCGGCGTCAGGTCCTCAGCCACACCGCCGTGTCCGCCGGCAGTCGGCCGTCGGCGTCCAGGGGACCGCTCGCCAGGAGCAGTTCCTCGTGCGTGGGCAGCCCGGCCGGGGTCGCGGAGAGGTTGACCAGGCACAGCAGGCCCTCGCCGCGGCCGAAGGCGAGTACTCCCTCCGCCGCGGGCAGCCAGGTCAGGGGGCCGTCGCCGAAGCCCGCGACCGAGCCCCGCAGCCTCAGCGCCTCGCGGTACAGCGCGAGCATCGAGTCCCCGTCCGCCTCCTGCCGGTCCACCGCGTAGTCGTCCCAGTCCCGGGGCTGGGGAAGCCACGGCTCGGAGCCGGCGTCGGAGCCGAACCCGTACCAGGGTGCTCCGGCGGTCCACGGCAGCGGTACGCGACAGCCGTCGCGCCCGGGGTCGGTGCCGCCGGAGCGGGCGTGCATGGGGTCCTCGATCCGGTCCAGCGGCACCTCCGCCTCGGGCAGGCCCAGCTCCTCTCCCTGGTACACGTACACCGAGCCCGGGAGGGCCAGGGTCAGCAGCGCCGCCGCGCGGGCCCGTCGGGTCCCGAGGACGAGGTCCGTGGGTGTGCCGAAGGCCTTCGTGGCGAAGTCGAAGCCGGTGTCGGTTCGCCCGTAGCGGGTGACCGTGCGGGTGACGTCGTGGTTGCAGAGGACCCAGGTGGCGGGGGCCCCGACGGGGGCGTGTTCGGCGAGGGTGTCGTCGATGGTGCGGCGCAGCCGGTCCGCCTCCCAGGGGCAGGAGAGGAAGTTGAAGTTGAACGCGGTGTGGAGTTCGTCGGGGCGGAGGTAGCGGGCGAAGCGTTCGGAGTCGGGGAGCCAGACCTCGCCGACGAAGACGGCGCCGTACTCGTCGGCTATCGCCCGCCACGACCGGTAGATGTCGTGGAGTTCGTCCTGGTCGATGTACGGGTGGGGGTCGACGCCCTCGACGAAGTCGGCGAGGGCCGGGTCCTTGGCGAGCAGCGCGGCGGAGTCGATGCGTACGCCGGCGACTCCTCGTTCGAACCAGAAGCGGAGGACGTCCTCGTGTTCGCGGCGGACGGCCGGGTGGGCCCAGTTGAGGTCGGGCTGTTCGGGGGTGAAGAGGTGGAGGTACCACTCGCCGTCCTCGACCCGGGTCCAGGTCGGTCCGGAGAACTGGGAGGGCCAGGTGTTGGGCGGGATGTCTCCGTTCTCGCCGTGGCCGGGCCGGAAGTGGAAGAGCTCGCGTTCCGGGCTTCCGGGGCCGGCCGCGAGGGCGGCGCGGAACCAGGCGTGCTGGTCGGAGACGTGGTTCGGGACGATGTCGACGATCACCCGGATGCCGAGTTCGCGGGCCTCGGCGATGAGCTTCTCGGCCTCGGCGAGGGTGCCGAAGGCGGGGTCGATGGTGCGGTAGTCGGCGACGTCGTAGCCGCCGTCGACCAGGGGCGAGAGGTACCAGGGCGTGAACCAGACGGCGTCGACGCCGAGTTCGGCGAGGTAGGGCAGTCTCGCCCGGACGCCCGCGAGGTCCCCGGTGCCGTCGCCGTCGCCGTCGGCGAAACTGCGCGGATACACCTGGTAGATGACGGCGTCGCGCCACCAGTCGTCGGTGCGAGGCGAGTGAGGGGCTGCCACGTGACGGTCCTTTCGGGCAGGTCGGGGTTCTTCGTCGCCGGCCCGGTTGCTGCGGGGCATGGACGGCGGGCCGGCGACGAAGGCATGGGGTGGTGCGGAGGGCGCGGAACGTGGGCGGTCGGGCCGGCGGGGAGGCCGGGGTGGCGCCGGTGACGCGGAGGGCCGGTCAGCCCTTGAGGCCGCCCGCCGTGAGGCCGCTCATGATGTTGCGCTGGAAGACCAGGAAGATGAGGAGGGTGGGCACGGAGGCGATGGTGAGCGCGGCGATCAGGACGTTGACCGGGACGCCGTTGGAGAGGGAGTAGATGCCGACGTTGAGGGTCTGGCCGGCCGGGTCGGGCAGGGTGAGCATCGGCCAGAGGAAGTCCTTCCAGACCCCCACGACGGCGAAGATGGAGACGACTCCGAGGATCGGCCGTGAGATGGGCAGCACGATGGACCACAGGATTCGCATCGGGGACGCTCCGTCGATGGACGCGGCGTCCAGGAGTTCCTTGGGGATCGAGTCGAAGAAGCGCTTGAGCAGGAAGATGTTGAACGCGTTGGTCACCGAGGGCAGCCAGATCACCCAGGGCGAGTTGAGCAGGTTGCGTTCGAAGATCGGCAGGTCCAGGACGGTCAGGTACTGGGGTACGACGAGGACGGTCGCCGGGATCATCAGGGTGGCGAGCATCATGCCGAGCACGGCCTTGCCGAAGATCGGCCGGAGCTTGGAGAGGGAGTAGGCGGCGGCCACGTCGAGGACGAGCTGGAAGGCGAGGGCGCCGAACGCGTAGTAGAGGGTGTTGAGGAGCAGCGTCGAGAGGTCCATGACCTCCCAGGCCCGTGAGTAGTTCTCCGGCGCGAAGGTCTCCGGTACGAGGGTCGGCGGTGTCTGGATGACCTCCTGGGTGTCCTTGAAGCCGCTGGACACCATCCAGTAGAGGGGGCCGAGGAACGCCAGGGTGAAACCGCCGACGACGACGGCGAAGACCACCCAGTAGAGGGCTCTGCCCCGGGGGCGGGCGAGCTGCGCCGGCGAGATGAGTGTGCGTGTGGACATGCTGGTCTCCCCGGTCCTACTCGTCCTCGGCGCGGCTGAGCTTCACGTACGCCGCCGAGAATCCGGCCAGGAGTACGAGGAGGAGCAGGCCGAGCGCCGCCGCGGCACCGTAGTTGTTGAAGTTGAAGGCGTATTGGTAGATGAGGTAGACGACGGTCGTGGTCGATCCCTCGGGGCCGGCGCCGCCGGTGAGCAGGAACGGTTCGACGAAGACCTGCATGGTGGCGATGACCTGCATGAGCAGCATCAGGGAGAGGATCAGGCGCGTCTGCGGGATGGTGACGTGCCAGATCTTGCGGAACAGCCCGGCGCCGTCGAGCTCGGCCGCCTCGTACAGCTCGCCGGGGATGCTCTGGAGCGCGGCGAGGTAGATCAGGGCCGCGCCGCCCATGTTCATCCAGGTGGAGGCGATGACGACGGAGAGCATGGAGAGGTCGGGGTCCTGGAGCCATTGCTGCTCGGGGAGGTGGAGGAAGCGGAGGAGCTCGTTGAGGAGGCCGTAGCCGGGGTCGTACAGGTACTTGAAGAGGAGTACCGAGGCGACCGGCGGGAGCATCACGGGCAGGTAGACGAGCAGGCGCAGGTAGCCCTGGCCGTGGTGGAACTCGTTGATGACGAGGGCGACGACGAAGGGGACGACGAAGCCGAAGAGGAGGGCGAGCACGGTGAACAGGAGCGTGTTGCGCCAGGCCTGCCAGAAGGCGGGGTCGTTGACGACGGTGACGAGGTTGTCGAAGCCGACCCAGGTCGACTGTCCGCTCTCGGTCTTCTGGAAGGCCAGGAGGAACTCCCTGACCATCGGGTACCAGGAGAAGAAGGCGAAGCAGAGCACGGCGCCGATGAGGAAGCCGTGGGCGGTGAGGTTGCGCCGCAGGCTCTTCGCGAAGCGGGCACGGCCACCGGGGGGTACGGGTCCCGCCGCGGCCGGCGGGGAGTGGCGGGCGCTGCCCGTCGTGCTCGGGGTCAGGCTGGGGGCCGACATCGTCGCTCCTTGGTACTGGTCTGCCGGGGTGGTCCTGGGAGGGGTGGAGGGCCGGTGGGGGCGGGCGGTCGGTCCGCCCCCACCGGTGGCCGTCACTGGGTGGCGAGGACCTGGTTGACCTGTGCCTCGGCGGTGGCGAGGAGCTTGTCGATGTCGGCGTCCTTGTTGGTGAGGAGGCCGGACATCACGTTGTCGAGGACCTTGTAGACCTCTTGGGCCTTCGGCGGCTCGGCCTTGCCGGCGACGGGGTTGTCCATGAAGGACTTGAAGTTCTGGACCGGCATGGTGGCGTTGGCGACGCGTGCGGCGTCGTCCTTGGCCTTGGAGTCGTTCAGCCAGAAGTTGGGCTGCGGGACGCCGACGGGGAGGGCGTCCCGCTTGGTGCGGGCCCAGTCGAACTGGCCCTTGCCGACGGTGAGGTTCTTGAAGTTGAGCCAGGCGACGGCGGCCTTGATCTTGTCGCCGGAGATGCCCTGCTTGATCATGTAGTTGTTGCCGCCGGCCAGGGTGTTCTTCTCGCCGGGGATGGGGCCCATGCCGAAGTTCTCGTACGTGGCCCCGAGTTGCTGGACCATGTACGCGATGTCGTCGGGGGCGGCGAGGAACATGCCGAGCTTGTCGGTGGCTATCTGCTTCTGGAGGTCGCCCCACTTGAGCAGCTGGGTCTTGCCCATGCTGTCGTCCTCCCAGCGCATGGCGTGGAGGTTCTCGGCGACCTGCCTGCCGAGCTCGTTGTTGAAGGCGGCCTTCTTGCCGCTCGCGTCGACGACCTCGCCGCCGATGCTGTACATCTGGGCGGTGAAGTGCCAGCCGCCGGTGTTGCCGGCGCTGTACTCGCCGAAGCCGGCGACGCCGTTGCCGAGTCCGGCGATCTTCTTGGCGGCGGCCCGGACCTCTTCCCAGGTGCGCGGCGGGGCGTCGGGGTCCAGCCCGGCCTGGGTGAAGAGCTTGCGGTTGACCAGCAGACCCATCGTGTAGTTGCTGGTGGGCAGGCCGTACAGCTTGCCGTCCTGCTTGAGGGAGCCGAGGACGTTCGGGTCGATGTCCTTGAGGAGCGGGACGCTCTTGTCGTTGACGTACGCGGTGATGTCCGCCGCGCCGTTCTCGGAGAGCACCTGCGGCAGGTCGGTGAAGTAGGTGTAGAACACGTCCGGCTGGGACTTGGCCTTGAGCATCGCGGTGAACCGCGGCGGCTCCAGACACTGGCCCGGGGTGGAGCGGCCCTCGATGGTGACGTTGGGGTACGTCTTGTTGAACTCGGCGACGTCCTCCTTCCACTCCTTGAGCTCGGCCGCCTTCGCCGCGGGGGGCATGCAGTCGATCGTGAGCGTGACCTTGGTCTTCGGGTCCAGCGGGGCGGTGGGGTCGGAGGACCCACCGCCCTCGGAACCGCCGCTGCCGTTGTTGTTGCTGCTGCTCGTGCCGCAGGCGGCGAGCGCGGTCAGCGTGAGCGCGGAGACGAGGGTGACCGCGCTGGCGCGGCGCGTACGGCGGAACCGGGCACTTCTCATGGGTGGTCCCCTTCGGGCCTGAACGTGGAGGTCGCCCCACCGCCTGTGCGTTTGTGGGGCGTCGCACACTCAACCACCATCAACAAGTGAACGCAAGATATCGCGCTGGTTTCGTAATTGCCTGACAGTCAGGGGCCGATGCGCCGGATTGGGCGCTCAGGAAACCGACAGTTCAGGGGCACGAGGCCGGGGCCACAGGGCTCCTCACGGAAGGCGGACGACAGAACGCACGCAAGACCGATGCAAGTGGCTGCAAGCCACCTGCATCGGCCTCGCGAGGGTGAGGGCGGGATGTCCCGCCGCCCGGACTACGGGTTGACGTTGATCTTGAAGGTGGAGGTGGTGTTACGGATGTCCACCGCGTTGCCGCTCAGCCGCAGGCCGTTGAAGGTCACCTCCCCCACGGCGGGCCCCTGCCCCGACTCGGGCATCTCGTTGGCCCACAGGCCGAACCCGGACCTGGCGTCGAAGGCGTCACCGCTCTTGCGCGCGCCCGTGATGGAGACGTCCGTGAACACGGTGTCCTTGATGGGGAACTGTGGCTGACCGCCCACGTAGTTCGTCTGGAACATCACCCCGCTGTACGTGGGGTCGACGATGTCCACATGGCTCACCCTGATGCCCTGGAAGACCTTCGACGCGGAGAACACCCAGATGCCGGGGAAGGTCTGGGAGCCCCAGAAGTGACCGCCCGCCCGGACGATGGAGATGTTCTCGAAGGTCGTGGGTTCGGTCCCGAAGCCGTTCATGGGATAGCCGAAGTCCAGGGACGAGATGGTGATGCCCGCGTAGACGAGCGTGTCGGCGATATGGATGTTGCGGAAGGTGTTGTTGTAGCCGCCGTAGACGGCCACGCCCGCCGCCCGCCACGTCAGGGTCGTGGTGAGGTTCTCGTAGACGTTGTTCTTCATGTCGGCGCCGCCGGCGTCGATCGCGGAGAACAGGGCGAAGCTGTCGTCACCCGTCGCCCGCGCGTCGTTGTTGACGACGTGGTTGTCCGTCGAGCCGTTGGTCATGTTGATGCCGTCGGCGAACATGTTGCGGATTCGGGAGTTCCTGATGGTGATCCGGTCGGTGTTGGCGCCCCAGTAGAGGCACACCATGTGCTCGTTCCAGATGTCGTCGATGACGATGTCGGTGACGTTCGCGAAGTCGAAGACCTTGCCCGGTCCGTCGATGCGCGAGGTGTAGTTCCCGAAGTAGGCGAAGCCCTTGAACAGCGAGCCCTTGGCCGCCGCCTCGGCACGGAAGCCGACGTCGGTGTTGTCCTGGGCCGACGGCGCGTGGAACGTCGTGAACCACGGTCCGGCGCCGACCACCTTGACCGGCTTCCCGTACACCTGGAACTTGCTCGCCGTCTGGTAGTCGCCCGGCGGCAGATAGACACCCACGAGCGTGCCGGTGGTGTCCATCCGGACCTTGTCCAGGGCGTTCTGCACGTCCTGGTGCCCGAATCCGGCCGGCACGGTGTACGTGGCCGGGTCCGGGTTCCCGACCGGGGCGACCTGCTCCAGGTTCACGAAGTCGATCGCGTACGTGGAGGTGTTCGCGGCGTCCTTCTGGAGCCGGATCCTGCTGCCGGCCGGGACGGTCTCACCGAGGAGCAGGTGCGCCTCGTCGTAGATGTGGCGCGGTGCGCCCGCGCTCGGGGAGTTGCCGGGTCCGGCCTCGGCGCCGTACAGCCAGGCGTACTTCGACGTCAGCGGGAGCGACTTCTTGAACACCCCGTCGACGTACACGTTGATGGTGGAGTCGATGCCGCCGCCGCCCGCGGAGTCCGGGATGGAGAAGCGGGTCACCAGGGTGTTGGTCGAGCGCCGGGTGGTGAACTCGACGTACTCCCCCGTCGCGTCCAGGCTGACGGCCTTGCGGCCTGAGGCCTCGCCCGCGATGTCGCCGATGGTGCGGTTCGGCCCCGCGACGGTGGCTCCGCCGCCGACGGTGCCGTCCTCCGCCTCGTACATGTCGTACGGCATGTTGGCGCCGCGCCCGACGAAGAGGGGCTGCGTGGAGGTGTTGTTGGCGCGCTTGACCGGGAGTTCGTTGGCGTCGTCGGCGACGACCGTCTTCACCGTGTAGGAGCCGTTGGCAGCCGTCCACGGACCCAGGTTCACCTCGGCGCCCGCACCGGCCGCGAGGGTGCCGTTGTGGGTGCCCGTCAGGGTCTTGACGGTGGCGCCCGTCGAGTCCGTCAGGGTGAGGGTCACGCCGTGGGTGCCCGCGGCGCTCGCCGCGGTGCCCTGGTTCTTCAGGGCCACCTTGAAGGTGACCGTGTCGCCGGCGGCCGGGCTGGACGGTGACGTCGTCACCGAGGCGGCGACGAGGTCGGAGCTGGACACCGGCGCGACCACCAGGGCGGCGGGGCGGGTGTAGGTGTTGTTGGACTCGTTCTGCTCGATGACGGCGTTCGCCTCGTCGGCGACGGCGCTGAGCTGGTAGCTGCCGGCGTCGCGAGCTCCGATGGAGGCGCTGACCGTGGTCTGGGCGCCGGCGGCCAGGGCGCCGACCTGCGCGGTGGCGACCTTGGTGCCGCCGAGGCGCAGCGCGACGGCGCTGGCCGGTGCGGCGGCCGGGCCGCTGTTGCGGACGGTGGCGCTGACGGTGATCGGGTCCGACTCGACGGGCGAGGCGGGCGTGGTGGTGAGGCCGGTGACCTCGAGGTCGGGGTTGGGGGCGGGGACGCCGATGACCTGGAACTCGGCGAGCTGGCCCGCCGCGGAGCCGGTGTTGGCGGTGAACCTCAGCTGGACGTCGGCGACGCGGGCGGAGACGGGGATGGTGACGGTGTTGCCGCTCGCCGGGTCGAAGGTGTAGCTCTTGGCGGCCGTGACGCCGCTGAAGCCGGTGGCGCTCTGCTCGCGGCCGAGGACCTCGACGGTCTGGCTGCGGGTCGACCAGGCCGTGTCCGGGTTGAGCTTGAGGACGAGGCTGTTGACGTCCGCGTTGGAGCCCAGCTTGACGGTCAGGGTGTTCGGGTAGCTGCCGCCGGAGCCTTCCCAGTAGGTGCTGACGTTGTTGTCGTTGGCGTTGGCCGCGACGAAGGTGTGCACGACGGAGGAGGCGCTGATCTCCTTGCCGACGGCGAGGTTGGAGCCGCCGCCGCCGCTGCCGGTGCGGGTGACGGCGTTGCTCTCGGTCGACCGGTTGCCCGCCGCGTCCTTCGCGCGGACGCGGTAGGTGACGGTCGCGGAGGGCGGCTGGGTGTCGGTGTAGGTGGTGACGTTCCCGGCGACGCTGCCCCGGAGGACGTTGTCGGCGTAGACGTCGTAGCCGGTGACTCCGGTGTTGTCCGTGGAGGCGTTCCAGGTCAGCTTGATCTGGCCGGCGGTGGGCTCGGTGAACGCGAGGTTCGCGGGCGCCGTCGGTGCCTGGGTGTCGCCGGTGTCACCGGTGCGGGTGACGGCGTTGCTGTCGGCGGACTGGTTGCCCGCCGCGTCCTTCGCGCGGACGCGGTAGGTGACCGTCTGGTTCGCCGGCCGGGTGTCGGTGAAGGTGGTGACGCTCCCGGCGACGCTGGTCAGCAGGGTGCCGTTGGCGTAGATGTCGTAGCCGGTGACGCCGGTGTCGTCGGTGGCGGCGTTCCAGGTGAGCCGGATCTGATCGGTGGCCGGCTGGGTGAGGGCGAGGTTCGCGGGTGCGGACGGCGCCTGGGTGTCTCCCGAGGTCGGCCCGTAGATCTCCAGCTCGGAGAGCTGGGCGGCGGGCTGGACGGAGTTCGCCGTGACGAGGACCCGGACGTACCGGGTGGTGGTCGCGTCGAAGGTGATCGTCGCGGCCCGTCCCCCGGCGGCGTCGAAGGTGTACGCCTGGGAGGCGGTCAGATCGGTGAAGGCGGTGCCGTTCGCACTGCCCTGGATCTTGAGGGTCTGGCTGCGCGCGCCCCAGCCGTCGGGAAGCCGGAGGACGACCCGGTCGACGCGGACGGACGAGCCGAGGTCGGCCTGGATCCACTGCGGGAGGGCGTTGTTGGCGCTCTCCCAGTAGGTGGCCCGGTTGCCGTCGTTGGCGTTGCCCGCCGTGTACACCTCGGTGTGGCTGCTCGCGGTCAGGGTGCGGCCGCTCGCCAGGTTGGCCGAGGATCCGTCGGCCGCGTGGACCTCCAGTTCGGAGAGCTGCGCGGCCTGCCAGCCGGTGTTGGCGGTGATGTGGACCCGTACGAACCGGGCCTGGGTGGCCGGGAAGGAGACCGTCACGGTGTTGGCCGCGCCCGGGGCGAAGGTGTAGGAGGCGGAGTTCCTGAGGGTGGCGAAGCTCGTGCCGTCGGCGCTGCCCTGGACGGACAGCGTCTGGTTGCGGCTCTCCCAGCCGGCGGGCAGTTTCAGGACCACCTCGTCCACGCGGGTGGTGGCGCCGAGGTCGACCTGGACCCACTGGGGCAGGGTGCTGCCGGCGCTCTGCCAGTACGTCCCCTGGTTGCCGTCGGTGATGTTCGCGGCGCCGTACTCGGCGTGGGATCCGGACGCCGCGGCGGCGTCGCCCAGGGCGATGTTGGGGCCGCCCGCCGCCTGGGCGGACATGAGGGGTCCTCCCAGGGCCAGGAGGCTGGTCGCGATCACGGCGCTCAGGCCCCGTGATCTCCAGTGGTGGAAACTCATCCGTCCTCGCTCTCGATTCATGTGCACGGGGTCAGCCGGTCCGGTTGACGACGAACTGGGAACCGGGCTCGACGAGGACGTCGCCCTCGGCCGAGTTGGTGATGGTGACGCCGGTCAGCGTCGCGCTGCCGCGGGCGCCGCTCATCGCGAGGATCCCGGAGCCGTTGACCGACTTGTCGATGCGGACGTTGGTGATCTTCACGTCCGGCATCTCGCCGCCACCGGTCTTGAACTGGATGCCGTCGTAGGTCGAGTCGAGGATCTCGGTGTCCCGGATGGTGACGCCGGGGATGGGCTGGCCCTGGGCGAAGAGGGTGATGGCGCCGAACTCCTGGTCCTCGTTCCAGAACGCGCCGCCGGTGCGGTGCAGTGCGTTGTTGGAGATGAGGGTCTGGCCGGAGAAGGGCAGCGGGTCGTGGTCGGTCGCGAGCATGATCCCGGGGTAGTTCATGGTGTCCGAGATGATGTTGTTCTCGATGGTGTTGCCGTAACCGCCGTATACCGCGATGCCGTTGGCGCGCCAGGGCAGCTGGATGGTGTTGTTGCGGAAGTGGTTGTCGTGGCCGACGTCGACCGAGGTGTCCTTGACGTACTTGCTGGCCCAGACGGCCAGGGCGTCGTCGCCGGTGTTGCGGAAGGACGAGTTGAAGACGGTCGAGTTGCGGGTGCCGTTGGCGAAGTTGATGCCGTCGGCGTAGGTGTTGCGGATCCGCATGCCGGTGAACTCGAGACCGTCTCCTGGGCCCCACAGTTCGGGGATGTTGGAGTAGTCGCGGCCGGCCCAGACGCCGACGTTGGCGTGCTCGATCCAGACGTTGCTGATCTTGGTGTCCTTGCCGAAGCGTCCGTTGAGGCCGACGCCGCCCTCGGCGTTGCCGTCACCGCCGCGGATCGCGCCGGAGCCGAAGATGGCGATGTCGGAGATCTGGGTGTTGTGGTCGATGTCGAAGCCGAAGTTGCCCTCGTGGGGGTGGTTGATGCCGCCGGCCTCGTGCGGCGGGGTGAGGGTGTAGAGCTGGGAGTGCCACATGCCCGCGCCTCGGATGGTGACGTCGCGGATGCCGACCTGGTTGAACTGGCCGCGGTTGAGCGGGTCGTCGGTGAGGATCTTCTGCTCCTGGCGCCACTGGCCGGCGGGGATCCAGACGCAGGGGATCTGGCCGTTCTGGTCGGCGGTCACCGCGCGCTGGAGGGCGTCGGTGTCGTCGATGCCGTCGTTGGGGACGGCGCCGTACTCGGTGATGGAGACGCAGTTCGCCGGCTTGGCGGCCGGGGGTGCGACCTGCTCCAGGTCGATCAGGTCGATGATGTAGAAGGACGCCGAGTCCCCGGCGTCGCGCTGGAGGCGGAACTTCGTTCCCACCGGGTACGACTGGGCCAGCAGGGCGTGGGACTCGTCGAAGAGGCGCCGGGCGTCGCCGCCGGGGCGGTTGGTGAGTCCTTCGGGGTCGTCGGTGCTGCCGTAGAGCCAGCTGTGCTTGGACGACAGGGTCAGCTTGCGGACGAAGACGTCGTTGGCGTAGAGGCTGATCGTGGCGTCGGCGCCGCCGCCCGCGGCGGCGTCGGGCACGGAGTTGCGGACGACGACGGAGTTGGCCGGGTTGGTGGAGGTGAACTCGACGAACTCACCGGTGGCGTTGAGTCGGACCGACTTGCGGCCGGAGGACTCGGTGGCGAAGTTGGTGTGCCCGAAGGTCCGCTTCTGGTCGGCGGTGAGCAGGGTGCCCTGGTAGCGGGCGTCCTCCGCCTCGTACTCGGTGTACGGAACCGCGGCGCCCCGGCCCACGACGAGGGAGCGCGAGAAGACGTTGTTCGTCTCGTCGGTCTCGGTGAGGGTGCCCGTGGCGTCGGCGGTCGCGGTGAGTGTGGCGCCGCCGGTGGTGGCGGTCCAGCTGCCGGTGATCGGCACGGTGACCGTCTGGCCCGCGGCGATGGTGCCCGTGGTGCCGCTGAGGGTGGTGGTGCCCGCGGTCAGCCGGGTGACCGTTCCGGCGGCGGTGGTCGTGCCGCGGTTCTGGACGGCGACGGTGAAGGTGACGGCGGAGCCGACGGCGGGGCTGGTCGGGTTGCTGGTGATCCCGGTGACCCGCAGGTCGGGGCCGGGGCTCTGGCCGACGACCAGTTTCGTGGCGGCGGTCCGGCTGTTGTTCCCGTTGTCCTGCTCGGGGACGGTGTCGGTCGGATCGACCACCGCCGAGACGGTGTACGAGCCCATGGGCCGCTTGCCCACGGTGACCGGGACGGTCGCCGAGGCGCCGGCGGCGAGTGCGCCGACCTGGGCGGAACCGGCCACGGCACCTTCGACACTGACCTCGACGGTCGTGGCGGCGGCCGCCGCGGTGCCGGCGTTGCGCACGGTGGCGTTGACGGTCACGGTGTCCGTCTCGGAGGGGGTGGACGGAGACCAGGTCAGATCGGTGACGGTGAGGTCGGGGCCGGGTGCCGCCGCGCCCACGACCTGGAACTCCGCGACCTGGGCGCCGGGGGCGCCGGTGTTGGAGAAGAAGGTCAGCCGCAGGTCGGCGTAGCGGCCCGTGACCGGGATGGTGACGGTGTTCTGCCCGGTGGAGGGGTTGAACGCGTAGTCGGCGCGTGCCTTGAGCGAGGTGAAGCCGGAGGCGGCCTGCTTGCGCCCGAGGACCTGGATGGCCTGGGTGCGCGGGCCCCAGACCTGAGCCGGGTTGAGCTTGACGACCACGGCCGTGACATCGGCGTCGGCGCCGAGCTTCACGGTCAGGTCGGCCGGGAAGCCGGCGGATTCCCAGTAGCTGGTGGTGCTGTCGTCGTTGGCGTTGGCCGCGACGTACGTCTGGGTCGTGGAGCTCGCCTCGATGGGCTTGTTGCGCGCGAGGTTCGTGCCGGTGGGCGGCGGGTCGACCGGGCCGCCGCCGCTCTCGCCGTAGACCTCGACCTCGGAGAGCTGGGCCGCGTTCCAGCCGGTGTTGGCCGTCACCTGCACGCGGACGTACCGGGTCGTCGTGGAGGTGGTGCCGACGGTGACGGTGTTCGACGCGGAGGGGTCGAACGCCCGTGGCTGGGGCGCGGCGAGGGTGGTGAAGGTGCTGCCGTCGGTGCTGCCGAGCACGGCGACGGTCTGGGAGCGGGCCTCCCAGGTGGTGGGGAGCTTCAGGACGACGCTGTCGACGCGGGTTCCGGCGCCGAGGTCGACCTGCACCCACTGCGGGAACGATCCTGCGGGGCCTTCCCAGTAGGACTGCTGGCCGCCGTCGGTGACGTTGCCGGCCGGGTAGGCGGCGTGGGCGCCGGATGCCGTGGCCGTTCTGCCGAGGGCGAGGTTGGTCGCGGCCGCCGCGTAGGCGGTGACCGGAAGGAGTCCGACGGCGATCAGTCCGGCTATCAGGACGCCGATCGTCAGCCGCCAGCTCAGGATTCTGCCTCTCATATGGGCCTCTCCGTCTGCTGGGCCACCGGTTGGGAGCCGGCACACGGCCTCTCGCCAGGAACCCAGCGGAACTCTGACAATGAATGACGGCGAATGACAGACTTATTGAGTGTTTCAGTTAATCTTTTGCGCCGCCGGGGTGTCAGGTTTCTAGCAGGTCACCGCTTTGTCAACAGCCGTGACAGAAACGGGGGTTGGGCCCTCGCATCCGCGCAGGTCAACGAGAAACGGCTCCGGCGCCGGGGAGGCGGTGAGGCCTCCCCGGCGCCGGAGCCGGGGAACGGTGAGCGGAGGGGTCAGACGGTCGGCGGCGGCGCCGTCGAGCCGCGCACCACGAGTTCGGGCTCGAAGAGGAGCTCACCGGGGTCCGTCTGCGTGCCCTGGATCTGGGCGCAGAGCAGCTCGACGGCGGCGCGCCCCATGGCCTCGATGGGCTGGCGCACGGTGGAGAGCGGCGGCTCGGTGCAGTTCATGAACGCGGAGTCGTCGAAGCCGACGACGGACACCTGAGAGGGGACCGAGAGTCCGCGGCGCCGGGCCGCCCTGATGGCGCCGAGGGCGAGGGGGTCGCTGGCGCACACGATGCCGGTGACGCCCCGCTCCAGGAGGCGGGTGGCGGCGGCCTGCCCGCCTTCGAGCGAGAAGATCGACCGTACGACGTACTCGTCCGGCAGTTCTCCGCCGGCGGCCTCGGCCACGGCGCGGGCGGCTTCGAGCTTGCGGCGCGAGGGGACGTGGTCACTGGGGCCGAGGACGAGGCCGATCCTCTCGTGCCCGAGGGAGGCCAGGTGGCGCCAGGCCTGCTCGACGGCGACGGCGTCGTCGCAGGAGACGCAGGGGAAGTTGAGTCCCTTGATGGAGGCGTTGATCAGGACCACCGGGATGTTGCGCTCGGCGAGCTGGTGGTAGTGGTCGTGCGGGGCGTCGGCCTGCGCGAACAACCCTCCGGCGAAGACGACTCCGGACACCTGCTGCTGGAGCAGGAGGTCGACGTAGTCCGCCTCGCTGACGCCGCCCTTGGTCTGGGTGCACAGGACCGGGGTCAGTCCCTGCTGCGCGAGC
Organism: Streptomyces sp. NPDC088707; assembly: GCF_044752725.1. Lineage (NCBI taxonomy): Bacteria > Bacillati > Actinomycetota > Actinomycetes > Kitasatosporales > Streptomycetaceae > Streptomyces > Streptomyces sp. NPDC088707. The sequence continues at coordinate 466,634 of NZ_JBIVLV010000001.1, forward strand.
GCGCCGCCGATCACCTCCGCGAACGCGGGGAAGATGGGGTTCTGCAGCTCCGGCAGGACGAGTCCGACCAGGCGCGCGCGCTCGCCCCGCAGCTGCGTGGGCCGCTCGTATCCGAGCACGTCGAGCGCGGTGAGGACGGACTGCCGTGTCGCCTCGGAGACACCGGGCTTTCCGTTGAGGACACGGCTGACCGTCGCCTCGCTGACTCCCACCTTCTTGGCCACTTGAGCAAGTCGTCGCGTCATGAACGCAAGAGTATCGCAAACTTCGCAAGCGAGTTGCGTCGCTGCCAAGCTCTTGCAGGGAACGAACGCAACCCGTGAGAGCGGACAACGCTTGAAGGGTTGACGGGCGGAAGGGCGCCTCATAACTTCAGGCCTTGATAAAAGGCTTGCTGTGGTTACCCGTTGGGTGCGAGACGACGAAGGGGTTGTCAGGTGCATAACACACGCATGCGCGTACGCACGTTCCTCCGGCGGGGAGTGGAGAGACGAGAGCGACGAGCGGTCGCCGGGCTCCGCACCCGCCGGCTCCGGCCGCTCACCGCGCTGACCGCCGGCGCCCTCGTCGCCGGCAGCCTGGTCCTCACCGGGCCCGGCACCGCCCAGGCCGCGGGCGAGCGGGTCGACGTCTGGCTCACCACGACCTCCGACTCCGGCGGCCGTACCGTCACCCGCGGTCTCGCCCAGCAGGCCCCCCTCGCGTTCGGCCCGGCCGGCGGCACCGCGAACCACACGATCACGGTCAACGAGAACACCACGTACCAGCAGTTCGAGGGCGGAGGCGCGTCGATCACCGACACCACCGCCCACCTGCTGCGCGGCGGCGCCGTCAGCGCCGCCACCCGTGACGACGTGATGCGCAGGCTGTTCTCCCCGACCGAGGGCATCGGTCTGTCCTTCGTCCGCAACCCCATCGGCGCCTCGGACCTCTCCCGGCCCGGCAACGTCTCCCTCGACGACACCTGCTGCGACCTCGACGACTTCGGCTCCAACGGCTACGACACCAACGTGCGCCTGCTGACCGCGCAGGCCAAGCAGCTCAACCCCGCCCTCCGGGTCAAGGGCGTGCCGTGGAGCGCGCCGGGCTGGATGAAGGACAACGGCCGGATGGACCAGATGGGCTGGCTGAAGGCGGAGTACTACCCGCTGTACGCCCAGTACCTGGTGAAGTACGTGCAGAGCTACCAGGCCGCCGGGGTGAAGGTCGACTACCTCTCCGTGCAGAACGAACCGAACTGCTGTCAGGCCGGCAACCCGACCGCCATGAACTACCCGGGGATGAGCTGGAACCCGGCCGGGCTCGTCGAGTTCACCAAGAACCACGTCTACCCGGCCTTCCGCGCCGCGGGCATCACGACCAAGGTCCTCGTCCACGACTGGAACTACGGCGACTACGCCGCCTTCGGCGCCGGGATCCTGAACGACGCGGGCGTGCGCAACGACCCGCTGTTCGGCGGCATCGCCTGGCACGGCTACTTCGGCGACCCCGCCGTGGGCACCCAGGTCCACAACCAGTACCCCTCGGTGAAGCAGTTCAGCACCGAGCACTCCGGCGGCACCTGGATCGGTAACCAGCACAACGAGGACATGAGCGACATCGTCAACTACGCCCGCAACTGGAGCGGCAGCCTGGTCAAGTGGAGCCTGGGGCTCAACCAGAACATGGGCCCGCACAACGGCGGCTGCGGCACCTGCACCGGTCTCATCACCGTGCAGGAGGGCGGCGCCCGGGCAGGACAGGTCGACTACACGGTCGAGTACTACACGACGGGCCACCTCACCAAGTTCGTGAGGCCCGGCGCGTACCGCATCGACTCCACCGCGAACAGCACGATCCAGAACGTGGCCTGGCGCAACTCCGACGGCTCCAAGGCGCTGATCGCCCACAACGGCGGCGCCTCCGCCCAGTCCGTCAGGGTCGACTGGGGCAACCAGTCCTTCACGTACACGCTGCCCGCCCGCACCACCGCGACCTTCACCTGGTCGGGGACGACCGGCGGCGGCGGGACCGGCACCGGCACGCTGACCGGTCTGGCCGGCAAGTGCCTGGACGTGGCCGGCGGCGCCACAGCCGACGGCACCCCGGTCCAGCTGTACGGCTGCAACGGCACCGAGGCGCAGCGCTGGACGCTCGCCGCCGACGGCAGCGTCCGGGCTCTCGGCAAATGCCTCGACGTCACCGGCGGTTCGACGGCCGACGGCGCCCAGGTCCAGCTGTACAACTGCAACGGCACCGCGGCGCAGCGCTGGACGTACAACGCCACCACGCACGACGTGGTCAACACCGGCGCGAACAAGTGCCTGGACATCACCGGCAACTCCTCCGCCGACGGGACCCGGGCGCAGATCTGGACCTGCACCGGCGGGGCCAACCAGAAGTGGACCCACAACGCGGCATGATCCGCCGCCTCCCGCTCCCTCCGTCCCCCTCCCCCGCACAGGGCCCACAGACAGGCCCTTCAAGGAGCCCGCATGCCACCCGCACGTCCCCGCAGAACGGTGAGCGCGGCCGTCGTCGCCGCGACGGCCGTCCTCACCGGCCTGCTCACCGGCGGCCTGCCGAGCGCCGCCGCCCAGGAGCCCGCACCCCGGGCGGTCGACCGCTTCGAGGGTGAGGTCCCCTTCGCGTCACCACCCGCCGAGGGTCTGTTCACCTGGGGAGACGCCACCGAATCGCACCCGAGGCTCGAACTGAGGGAGCGCGCCGACGCCCCCGAGGGCGGCAAGGTCCTCGAAGGCCGCTACGACATCAGCGGCTGGGGCGGCTTCACCCACGACTTCGCCTTCGATCAGCCGGCGCACGACTGGACGGCGTACAAGGGCATCCGGTTCTGGTGGTACGGCCAGAACACGGCGCCGCTGCCGCCCGGCTCGGGCAAGCGGATCGCCCTGGAGATCAAGGACGGCGGCGCGAACGGCGAGGCGTCCGAACTGTGGACGACCTCCTTCACCGACGACTGGGAGGGCTGGCACCTCGTCGAGGTCCCGTTCTCGGACTTCCAGTACCGGACCGACTACCAGCCCGTCGGCGGCATCGACCAGGTCCTCGGCCTCCACCGGATGTGGGGGTACGCGGTCACGCTCCCGACCGGCGGGCCGGGGTCCTTCGCCCTGGACGGCGTCGAGCTGTACGGCACGGCGGAGCCCGCCCTGAACACGAAGGTGGTCACGAAGTCCGTGGTGCACCCCGTCGACGAGGGCGGCAGCGCCCGGATCGACGTCTCGGTGGCCACCACCGGCTCCGGGCCGACCGGTGAGCCCGTCACCGTGACCTACGCGACGGAGAGCGGCGGCGTCGAGCCGGGAGGGGCCGAGCCGGGGAAGGACTACCGGCCGGTCACGGGCAGTGTCGTGTTCCCCGCGGGGACCCCCTCGGGCACGACCCGCTCGATCACGGTGCAGACCCTGAAGGACGGTTCGGCCGAGTCCGCCGAGACGATTCCGCTGCGGCTCACGGTCGACGGCGCCAAGGCGCCCGCCGAGACCCCGCTGGTCGTGGTGAACGCGCACGGACTGCCGTACCTCGACGCCAGGCTGCCGGTACGCAAGCGGGTCGCCGATCTGCTCTCCCGGATGTCCCTGGCGGAGAAGGTCGGCCAGATGACGCAGGCCGAGCGCAACGCGCTGCGGGCCCAGGGCGACATCGCCGGCTACGCGCTCGGGTCCCTGCTCTCCGGCGGCGGCTCGGTCCCCACGCCCAACACGCCCGCGGCCTGGGCGGCGATGGTCGACGCGTACCAGCTGCGCGCGCAGGCGACCCGCTACCAGATCCCGCTGATCTACGGCGTGGACGCGGTCCACGGGCACAACAACGTCATCGGCGCGACGATCATGCCGCACAACATCGGCATCGGAGCCGGCCGTGACCCGGAGCTCGCCGCGCGGACCGGCGCCGTCACCGCGAAGGAGGTGCGGGCCACCGGCGTGCCCTGGGACTTCGCCCCGTGCCTCTGCGTGACCCGCGACGAGCGCTGGGGCCGTTCCTACGAGGCCTTCGGCGAGGACCCGGCGCTGGTCACCGCGATGGAGACCGTCATCACCGGCATGCAGGGCGCGCGGAACGGCAAGGACCTCGACCGCAACGACAAGGTCCTCACCAGCGCCAAGCACTTCGTCGGCGACGGCGGCACCGCCTTCGGCTCCTCGACCACCGGTTCGTACACCACCGACCAGGGCGTCACCAAGGTCACCCGCGCGGAGCTCGAAGCGGTGCACCTGGCCCCGTTCGCCGAGGCGGTGAAGCGCGGTACGGGCACGGTCATGCCCTCGTACTCCTCGCTCGACGTCCTCGGGGACGAGCAGGGACCCGTGAAGATGCACGCCAACGCCGAGATGATCAACGGCGTCCTCAAGGACCGCATGGGCTTCGAGGGCTTCGTCATCAGCGACTGGCAGGCCATCGACCAGATCCCCGGCGACTACCCCAGCGATGTGCGCACCTCGGTCAACGCCGGTCTCGACATGATCATGGTGCCGACGAACTACCAGGAGTTCACCCGGACCCTCACCGCCGAGGTCGGGTCCGGCCGGATCTCCACCGCCCGGATCGACGACGCGGTGGCCCGCATCCTGACCCAGAAGTTCCGCCTCGGTCTCTTCGAGAAGCCGTACGCGGACACCGCGAACCTGCCGTCGATCGGCTCGGCCGAACACCGCGCGGTGGCGCGGGAGGCCGTGGCGAAGTCGCAGGTGCTCCTGAAGAACGAGGGCTCCGTCCTGCCCCTGAAGCCCGCCCAGAAGGTGTACGTGGCCGGGTCGAACGCCGACGACCTCGGCAACCAGGCCGGTGGCTGGACCATCAGCTGGCAGGGCTCCTCCGGCCGCACCACGACCGGTACGACGATCCTCGAAGGGATGCGGAAGGCCGCGCCGGACGCCCGGATCGGCTGGTCGAAGGATGCCTCCGCGCCGACCGACGGCTACGACGTCGGTGTGGTGGTGGTCGGCGAGACTCCGTACGCGGAGGGGTTCGGCGACGTGGGCAACGGCAACGACCTCGAACTGACGGCCGCCGACAAGGCAGCGGTCGACAAGGTCTGCGCGGCGATGCCGTGCGCGGTCCTGATCGTGTCGGGACGGCCGCAGCTCATCGGCGACCGGCTGCCGGACATCGACGCCCTGGTCGCGTCCTGGCTGCCGGGCACGGAGGGCGACGGCGTCGCCGACGTCCTCTACGGCAAGCGGCCGTTCACCGGGCAGCTCCCGGTGACCTGGCCGAAGTCGGAGGCCCAGCTGCCCCTCAACGTGGGTGACAGCAGCTACGACCCGCAGTTCCCGTACGGCTGGGGGCTGACCACCCTCACTCCGGCACCGTCCGGCGGGGAACCCGCGCTGCGGGCGCTGCGCATCGCCGCCAAGGCGCTCCAGGCGGTCGGCCGGGGCGACTCCGCCGAGGGCCGGAAGCTCGTCGCGGTGGCACGGCAGATCGCCCAGAAGAGGATCGGCGGGCATCTCACCGAGGCCGCGGCCAAGCCGTTCGCCGACGCGGACCATCTGCTGCTCACGGGCGATCTCGCGGGCGCGGTCGGCAAGCTGACGGAGGCGTACCGGGCCGCGGGCTGACGGAGGACGCGGACGCGGGGCCCGGCCCCCGGGGAGGACCCCTCCGGGGGCCGGGCTTGTCGTGATCACCTTCCCGGGATCTGGAGCGCCTTGGCGTTGCGGTCCCAGCCGGACCACAGGTCGCTGTCGACGCAGTAGCCGCACCCGGGGCCGAAGAACAGGCCGCGCGCGTTCTCGTCGCCCAGCAGCCAGTAGCGCAGCCAGGCGGTGGTCGGGGCGCGGAAGTCACCGCCGTCGCCGATGGAGCTGAGGTGCCCGGCGCCGCGGACCTCGCCGTACACGGCGGGGGCGTGGTCCGTGTCCCGGTACAGCGCCTTCACCAGGGCCGGCCACACCGTCAGGTCGCGCTGGCCGGCCAGGTAGAAGACGGGCTGGTCCATGAGGTCCGGGTCGGTCAGCGGACCCGGCTGGATCGGGACGGCGGTGTCGACCCGGGGGTCGATGGCCGCGTTGACGGCGGCGGCGCCGCCCTGTGAGTGCCCCGCCGAAGCGATGTGGTCGAGGTCCACCTTGCCGTGGAACACGCTGGAGCTGTCGGCGTTCCGGTGCTCCAGGACGTCGATCCCCGCGCGCATGCTGAGGGCGAAGTTCGACGTGGGGGTGTTCGCGGCGGCGACGATGAAGCCCTGGCTCGCCCAGTGCCGCAGCAGCGAGCTGTAGACGCCGGGGACCGCGCCCGTGCCGTTGCCCCAGATCACGACCGGGTGGCGCTCGCCCGACCGCCCCATGTTCCGGGGGTAGTAGAAGGTGTGCACCGCCTCGATGTCCACGGCCACCTCGTACGGCCCTGTCCGGCCCCAGTCGGTACCGACGGACGGAACGGTGCCCGCGGTCCCCGCGCCGGCGGCCGCGCCGGCCGTGCCCGGCGCGGTGCACACGGCCATCACGGCGGCGAGCAGAAGACCGCCCAACACGCGACTCGTTCTCCCTGGCATACGAACTCCTTTACGGCTCCGGCACCTTGCGCGTCCTCGCAAGCGTGACCAGGCCATGATCGAGCTCACCGGGGCGGGTGTCTGTCCGCAGGAGCCCAGACCTGGCGCCACCCCCCTGTGCAGCTGCCCAGAACGCACGTCGCCCCCGCCGAATCCGTGGTTCGGCGAGGGCGACGTGCGGTGTGGTGCTCTGCGGTGGCGTCCGGGGTCAGCGGGCCAGCAGCTGGAGCGTGTCGATCACGCGGTTCGAGAAGCCCCACTCGTTGTCGTACCAGGCGACGACCTTGATGTGGCGGCCCTCGACGCGGGTGAGCTCCGAGTCGAAGATCGACGAGGCCGGGTTGCCCGTGATGTCGGAGGAGACCAGCGCGTCCTCCGAGTACTCCAGGACCCCGGCGAGCGGGCCGGCCGCGGCGGCGCGGTACGCCTCCAGGACGTCCTCACGGGTCACGTCGCGGGCGACGGTCGTGTTGAGCTCGACGATCGAGCCGACCGGGACCGGGACGCGGATCGAGTCGCCCGACAGCTTGCCGTCCAGGTTCGGCAGCACGTGGCCGATCGCCTTGGCGGCGCCCGTCGAGGTCGGAACGATGTTGACGCCGGCGGCACGGGCGCGACGCGGGTCGCGGTGCGGGCCGTCCTGCAGGTTCTGCTCCTGCGTGTAGGCGTGGACCGTCGTCATGAAGCCGTGCTCGATGCCGGCCAGGTCGTCGAGGACCTTGGCGAGCGGCGCGAGCGCGTTCGTGGTGCACGAGGCGTTCGAGACGATCGTGTGCAGCTCCGCGTCGTACGCGTCGGTGTTGACGCCGTACGCGAGGGTGACGTCGGCGCCGTCGGCGGGCGCGCTGACGAGGACGCGCTTGGCACCGGCGTCGATGTGGGCGCGGGCGGCCTTGGCGTTGGTGAACCGGCCGGTCGCCTCGAGGACGATCTCGACGCCGAGCTCGGCCCAGGGAAGCTGCGCCGGCTCGCGCTCGGCGAGGACCTTGATGCGGCGGCCGTCGACGACGAGGGTGTCGCCGTCGACGCTCACGGGACGGCCGAGGCGGCCCGACGTCGAGTCGAAGGCGAGCAGTCGCGCGAGGGCCTTCGGCTCCGTCAGGTCGTTGACGGCCACGACCTCGAGGTCGGTGTCGCGCTCGAGCAGTGCGCGGAGCACGTTGCGTCCGATGCGGCCGAATCCGTTGATGGCGATGCGAGTCATGAATGGTGTCCCTTCAACTTCTGCGTCGCCACCAGGTTCGCTCGCCGGGAACGGTCCTGACAGAGGCGAGATCGCCACGGTCCGCAAGGATCACGCCAAGATCCGGCCGGAGGGGCTACTCACCCTTGGTGAAGGTGCGCCGGTAGTCGCTCGGCGTCGTGCCGAGGATGCGCTGGAAGTGCAGGCGCAGATTGGCCCCGGTGCCGAGGCCGACGTCGGCGGCGATCTGCTCGACGCTCCGCTCCGAGCGCTCCAGGAGTTCCCGAGCGAGGTCGACGCGGGCGCGCATCACCCACTGCATGGGCGTGTACCCGGTGTCCTCGACGAAGCGCCGGGAGAAGGTGCGCGCCGAGACCGCCGCGTGGTGGGCGAGGACATCGAGGGTGAGCGGCTCGCCGAGCCGGTGCAGAGCCCATTCGCGCGTGGCGGCGAAGCGTTCGCCGAGCGGCTCGGGCAGGCTGCGCGGCACGTACTGCGCCTGGCCGCCGCTGCGGTAGGGGGCGGCGACGAGGCGGCGGGCGGCGTGGTTCGCGGCGGCCACTCCGAGGTCGCCGCGCAGGATGTGCAGGCACAGGTCGATGCCGGAGGCGGCGCCGGCGGAGGTGAGCACGCTCCCCTCGTCGACGAAGAGGACGTTCTCGTCGACGTGGACGAGGGGGCGCTTCGCGGCGAGGGCCTGGGTGTAGTGCCAGTGGGTGGTGGCCCGCTTGCCGTCGAGCAGCCCGGTCGCGGCGAGCGCGAAGGCTCCGGTGGAGATGGCGGCGAGGCGGGCGCCCCGGTCGTGGGCCGCGATCAGCGCGTCGACCACGCCGCGCGGCGGGTCCTCGCGGTCGGGGAAGCGGTAGCCGGGGACGAAGACGATGTCGGCCCAGGCGAGCGCGTCGAGGCCGTGGGCGACGGCGTACGAGAGGCCGTCGCCCCCGGCGACCAGACCGGGTTCCGCGCCGCACACCCTCACCTCGTACGGCATGCTCGCGCGGGTCGTGAAGACCTGCGCGGGGATGCCGACGTCGAGCGGCTTCGCCCCTTCGAGTACGAGGACGGCGACGCGGTGGAGGCGGGGAGTGGGCGGCACGGGTACAGCCTAGGCGGGCGGCCCGCGTCACCGGCCGACGGCTCCGCAGGTCAGGGCGTCACCGACGCGGCGAGGCCGGTTGTCGGCACGGCGACGGCAGCGGGGCGGGGCGTCGCCGGCGCCGGCGCCGGCCGGTCAGCGTGTCACCGTCCACTTCTGGTTCGCGCCGCCGCCGCACGACCAGATCTGCAGCCTGGTGCCGTTGGCGGAGCTGTTGCCGGTGGCGTCCAGGCACTTGCCGGATCCGAGGTTGACGATGTCCCGGGCGGCGTTGGCGGTCCACTGCTGGGCGCCGCTGCCGTTGCAGTCCCACAGCTGGACGGGGGTGCCGTCGGCCGTGCCCGCGGAGGTGACGTCGAGGCACTTGCCCAGCGCCCGGATCGTGCCGTCGGCCCCCACGGTCCACCGCTGGGCGCCGGTGCCGTTGCAGTCGTAGAGCTGCACGGGGGTGCCGTTGGCGCTGTTCGCCCCGGCCACGTCGACGCACTTGCCGGCGATGCCGGTGATCGGTCCCCCGGTGGTCGGGGTGTCGGCGGTGGTGACGCGGACGTGGTCGACGACGAGCTGCTGCGGGAAGGCGGTCGAGCCGTCCGGGTCGCCGGGCCAGTAGCCGCCGACCGCGAGGTTGAGGATGAGGAAGAACGGCTTGTCGAAGACCCAGGCGCGGCCGCCGAGGTCGGCGGGCGTTCGGGTCTGGTAGACGGTTCCGTCCACGGACCAGGTGATCTTCCCGGGCGACCAGTCGACGGCGAAGGTGTGGAAGGCGTCGGCGAAGGCCTGGCCGCCGGGCAGGGTGTAGCCGGCGCCGATCCCGCCGGAGCCGGAGTAGCCGGGGCCGTGCAGGGTGCCGTGCACGGTGGACGGCTCGAAACCGACGTTCTCCATGATGTCGATCTCGCCGGAGGCGGGCCAGCCGACCTGGCCGAGGTCGTTGCCGAGCATCCAGAACGCGGGCCACATGCCCTGGCCGCGCGGCACCTTCATCCGGGCCTCGACGTGGCCGTACTGCGCGGTGAACTTCCCCGCGGTGTTGAGCCGTGCCGAGGTGTACTCGCACCGGCCGTACCAGCACTGGTAGTTGCCCGGGTTCTCCCTGCGGGCGGTGATCACGAGGTGGCCCTGGCCGTCGAGGGCGGCGTTGCGGTTGCCGGCCGTGTAGTACTGCCGCTCGTGGTTGTTGACGTTGTCGCCGGTCTCGATCTGCCACCGCGCGCCGTCCACGGGGAGTCCCGCGGCACCGTCGAAGGTGTCGGAGAAGGTGACGGCGGCCGCGTCGGCCGCCGGCTGGAGGGCGGCGGTCCGGAGGGCGGCGTTCGCGTCGGCGGGGCCGGTGGGCCGGGTGGGGCCGGTGGGACCGAGCGCCGCGGTGGCCAGGGCCAGGGCGAGTGCGGTCACTGCGGTGAACAGCGGCCGCCGTGCTGAGCGGGCGGAGGGCATGGTTCTCACTTCCGTCGGGTGTGGGGGAACGGCAGGCTCTCGCCATGTCCATGACACGGCGAGAGCCTTAGGCGCCTCCATGATTTAAGAAGTGAAGTAAGGGGGCGTCAAGAGGTGCGGACTCCCCCGCGCGTCACGGTCAGCCGGGGTTGCCGGCGTGGGTGAGGGTCTCCCAGGCGACGAAGAGGTTGTCGGTGCCCGCCGGACGCCGGGACTCGGTGAGGTTCTGGGTGTTCGTCATCCCGTACCCCATGCGGTGGTGGAGCGCGTTGAAGCCCACCTCTGTGACCGGCCCGAGGTGGTCCTTGAGCGTGCCGCCGCAGAGCCAGCTCGGCACCGCCGCGCCGAGCTCGTACTTGGCCTGCAGACCGAGCGCGTGCCGCAGCCGGTCGGCGACCTCGGGATAGAGGTCCTGGCCCTGGATGCGGCTCGTCTCGGCGATGTGCGAGATGGCGGAGAGGCCGTAGCCGGTGTGGGTGAGGTCGCGGCAGGTCTCCTGGGTGAGGCCGTCGACGAAGGTCGTCTGCCCCTGCCAGTACCGGACGATCTCGTCGCGCGTGTCGAGGCCGCTGCCCGGCGCCGCCTTCGGCAGGGCGCCGTCGCTCGCGAGGTAGATGTACGCGGGGACGCGGCCGCGGAACTTGGCCACGGCCTTGTCGTACGCGGCGCGGTCCTCCAGGAAGACGGAGATGCCGATGGCCGCCTCGGTCATGCTGAGCTCCCAGTTGCCGTTGGAGTGGGAGCCGTTGGTGACCTCGGGGAGGTAGACGTTGCGCAGCATGGTCCTGAACCGGTCGACGCGGGCCTGCGGCCAGCCGGTGTAGGTGTAGCGGATGATCTCCGCGGCCCGCGGCCAGGAGGATCCGGCCCAGCCGGTCTGCAGGGGCGCGTTCGAGTTGGTGTGGTCGGTGATCACCCCGGACCAGGCGTCCATGATCTCGATGGCCTTCTGGGCGTACCGGCTGTCCCGCGTGATGTACCAGGCGAGGGAGAGCGTGTACGCGGCGAGGGCGTCCTCGCGCTCGTCGGTGCAGCCGTTGTTCGGGTTCGAGTACGAGCCGCACTCGACGACGGAACGGGGCTTCGGGACCCGGGAGAGCGAGGCGTACCTGCTCGCCGCCATCTGGTCGTAGGCGCCCTTCCAGGGTTGTGCGCCGGCGTTGACCCGCTCCCGCGTGAAGTCGAGTTGGCCGCGGGAGACCAGGACGCCGGGGTGCGTGAACGTGGTGGGGGCCGCCTCGGCGCGGCCTCCCCCGGGCCCGGCGACGAGGGTGGCGAGGAGAGCGGCGGCAAGCAGGGGAACGGTGAGCAGGACCTTCCTTCCCCTGCGCTTCGCAGGGGAGGCATCGCGCCGTATGGCCATGTCGTTGCTCCTTCTTCACATACATGAACACTCGATCGCTGTCGAGGGTGGAACCTAAAGGTCTGAACCAAAGGCGTCAAGGCAATGGAATGCATGCCTGTTGCACACGTCCGCCGGTTCAAGCAGTCGACGGCCGCGATCGACGATGGCCTCCAGAGTGTTCATATACTTGAACCGACCGCGATTGATCACGCCGGTCTGGACCTGACGGACCTGTCCGGCCGGCGGGTCACCACGCCGTACGATTCCCCTCGTTGTCACTTACATCGTCCTAAGGAGATCCCCCATGGCCCAGGTCACGCTGAAGGGCAGCCCGGTACAGGTCAACGGCACCCTGCCGACCCCGGGAAGCCAGGCTCCTGACTTCACGCTCGTCGCCGAGGGCCTGGCGGACAAGTCGCTGAAGGACTACGCCGGTCAGCGCAAGGTCCTCAACATCTTCCCGAGCGTCGACACGCCGACCTGCGCGTCCTCGGTCCGCGCCTTCAACGAGAAGGTCGGCGCGCTGGAGAACACGGTGGTGCTCTGCATCTCCGCCGACCTCCCCTTCGCGCAGGCCCGCTTCTGCGGCGCCGAGGGCCTCGAGAACGTCAAGAACCTCTCGACGCTCCGCGGCCGTGAGTTCCACACCAACTACGGCGTGGAGATCGCGGACGGCCCGCTGGCCGGTCTGACCGCCCGCGCGGTCGTCGTCCTCGACGAGAACGACACCGTCCTGCACGCGCAGCTCGTCGGCGAGATCGCCGAGGAGCCCAGCTACGAGGACGCGCTCGCCGCGCTCAAGTAGGAGACGCCGCCGCCTCTCGGCGACGCACGGGAGCCCCTCCACCGCCACGGTGGAGGGGCTCCTGGCGTTCCCGGTCAGACGCAGGGGCTCCGGGCGTTCCCGGTCAGGCGCAAGGGCTCCGGGCGTTCGCGGTCAGGCGCAGGCGGGGCAGAGCCCGCGGTACGTGACGTCGGCCTTCGACACGGTGAAGCCGAACCGCTCCGCAGGCGGGAGGACCGTCAGCGGGTCCCCCGTCGGGTGGACGTCGCGGATGATGCCGCAGTTCGAGCAGACCAGGTGCTGGTGCGCGTGGTGCGCGTTCGGGTCGTACCGCTTCGCCCGGCCGTCCGTGGAGAGCTCCACGACCTCACCGAGGGCCACCAGCTCGCCCAGGGTGTTGTAGACGGTCGCCCGCGCGATCTCCCGGAGGCGTGCCACGGCGCGCGCGTGCACCTCGTCGGCCGTGAGGTGGACGTGCTCGCCGGCGAGGACCTCCGCGACGACACGCCGCTGGGACGTCATGCGCCAGCCACGCGCACGCAGGCGCTCCAGCAGGTCACTCATTCGGCTCACCCTTCGGATCATTGGCGTGGTTCTTGACTTGGACTCTGTCCATCGTAGGATCGGTTCCGGCAATAGCCAAGGCACACCGCGGCTCCGGTCGGGCACACGACACCCCGCTGGTGCCCGCCCCGGCTGAGCACCACGATCCGCCCCGTCCGGAAGGATTTGCATGTCCGAGAACCACGACGCAATCGTCACCGACCCCGCCCCCGAGGGCACGGGCGGCTGCCCGGTCGCGCACGGCCGTGCCGCGCACCCGACCCAGGGCGGCGGCAACCGCCAGTGGTGGCCGGAGCGGCTCAACCTGAAGATCCTCGCCACGAACCCCGTCGTGGGGAACCCGCTCGGTGCGGAGTTCGACTACGCCGAGGCCTTCAACGCCCTCGACCTCGCGGCCGTCAAGCGGGACATCGCCGAGGTGCTCACCACCTCGCAGGACTGGTGGCCGGCCGACTTCGGCAACTACGGCCCGCTCATGATCCGCATGGCCTGGCACAGCGCGGGCACGTACCGCATCAGCGACGGCCGCGGCGGCGCCGGAGCCGGTCAGCAGCGCTTCGCGCCGCTGAACAGCTGGCCGGACAACGGCAACCTGGACAAGGCCCGCCGTCTGCTGTGGCCGGTGAAGAAGAAGTACGGCCAGAACATCTCCTGGGCCGACCTCATGATCCTCACGGGCAACGTCGCCCTGGAGACCATGGGCTTCAAGACCTTCGGCTTCGCCGGTGGCCGCGCCGACGTCTGGGAGGCCGACGAGGACGTCTACTGGGGCCCCGAGACCACCTGGCTCGGCGACGAGCGCTACACCGGTGACCGCGAGCTGGAGAACCCGCTCGGCGCGGTCCAGATGGGCCTCATCTACGTCAACCCCGAGGGCCCCAACGGCAACCCGGACCCGGTCGCCGCGGCCCGCGACATCCGTGAGACGTTCCGCCGCATGGCGATGAACGACGAGGAGACCGTCGCCCTCATCGCCGGCGGCCACACCTTCGGCAAGACCCACGGCGCCGGCCCCGCGGACAACGTCGGCGACGACCCCGAGGCCGCGCCGCTCGAGGCGCAGGGCTTCGGCTGGGCGAACTCGTACGGCACCGGCAAGGGCGCCGACGCGATCACCAGTGGTCTCGAGGTCACCTGGACCACCACGCCCGCGCAGTGGAGCAACGACTTCTTCAAGCACCTCTTCGAGTACGAGTACGAGCTCACCCAGAGCCCGGCCGGTGCGAACCAGTGGGTGGCGAAGAACGCCGAGGCGATCATCCCCGACGCCCACGACGCGTCGAAGAAGCACCTCCCGACGATGCTCACCACCGACCTCGCGCTGCGCTTCGACCCGGCCTACGAGCAGATCTCGCGCCGCTTCTACGAGAACCCGGAGCAGTTCGCGGACGCCTTCGCCCGCGCCTGGTACAAGCTGACGCACCGTGACATGGGTCCGGCCGTCCGCTACCTCGGCCCGGAGGTCCCCTCCGAGGTCCTCCTCTGGCAGGACCCGCTGCCGGCGCACGAGGGCGAGACGCTCGACGCCGCGGACATCGCCTCCCTCAAGGAGCAGATCCTCGGTTCCGGCCTCACCGTCTCGCAGCTGGTCTCCGCGGCCTGGGCCGCGGCCTCCTCCTTCCGCGGCAGCGACAAGCGGGGCGGCGCCAACGGCGGCCGTATCCGTCTGGAGCCGCAGCGCAACTGGGAGGTCAACAACCCGGACGAGCTCGCCCAGGTGCTGCGCACGCTCGAGGGCGTCAAGGCCTCCTTCGACGCCGCGGGCGCCAAGAAGGTCTCCATCGCCGACCTGGTCGTGCTCGCGGGCTCCGCGGCGGTCGAGAAGGCCGCCAAGGACGGCGGCTTCGACGTCGAGGTGCCGTTCACCCCGGGTCGCGTGGACGCCTCGCAGGACCAGACGGACGTGGAGTCCTTCGCCGCGCTGGAGCCGCAGGCCGACGGCTTCCGCAACTACCTCGGCAAGGGCAACCGCCTGCCGGCCGAGTACCTGCTGATCGACCGCGCGAACCTGCTGACCCTGAGCGCGCCGGAGCTGACGGTCCTCGTCGGCGGCCTCCGCGTCCTGGGCGCGAACCACCAGCAGTCCGCGCACGGCGTCCTCACCACGACCCCGGGCTCCCTGACGAACGACTTCTTCGTCAACCTGCTCGACATGGGGACGACGTGGACGGCGACGTCCGAGGACGCCACCACGTTCGAGGGCCGCGACTCCGCCACCGGCGAGGTCAAGTGGACGGGCACCCGCGCCGACCTGGTCTTCGGCTCGAACTCCGAGCTGCGCGCGCTGGCCGAGGTCTACGCGAGCGACGACGCGAAGGAGAAGTTCGTGACGGACTTCGTCGCCGCGTGGACCAAGGTCATGGAGCTGGACCGGTTCGACATCGCCTGATCGTCGGCCGGGAACGGCTGTGAACGGCTGAACCCCGTGTGATCCCCAGTGGCCCGGCCGGTCGACCTCCTCGACCGGCCGGGCCCCCGCGCGTGGGCGCGGACGTGCGGGTTCCAGAACCCGTGCCCCCGTGTCAGGAACCGTTCTCGGGCGTTGGCACTCATGATCCATGGGTGTCGGGCCAGGCCGCACGGTCGGGTGTTCCCGGTGCCCTGCGGCGCACGTCCGCCGTGCGCCGTACCGAACGATCCGGAAGAAGTCGAGGAATCACCGTGCCCCTGTCGTCGCACCGACGCCTGGCCGTGAGTGCCACCCTGCTCGCCGCGCTCACCGCGGGCGTTGCCCCCGCCACCAGCGCGTTCGCCGCTCCCGTCGCGCCCACCGCGGCCACCTCGGTCACCGCGGCCAAGACTCCCGCGGTCCCCGCGCCCGACATGGACGGCGTGGTCGCGGCGCTGAACTCGGCCATGGCCAACGGCGCGCCGGGCGCGATGGCCCGGTTCGTCGGTCCCGACGGGGTCCGCAGCCGGACCGTCGGCGTCCAGGACCGTGTCTCGGGCGCGGCCATGGACATCCACTCGCGCTTCCGGATCGGCAGCGTCAGCAAGACGTTCTCCACCGTCGTCCTGCTCCAGCTGGTGGAGGAGGGCAGGCTCCAGCTCGACACGCCGGTCAACACCTACCTGCCCGGTCTGCTGCCCGACGACCGCATCACGGTCCGCCATCTGCTGACCCACCGCAGCGGTCTCGCCGACTACACGAACGCGATGTTCGAGCACACGGTGCCGGGCTTCGAGGCCGTGCGGAACCGGGTGTTCAGCTACCAGGAGCTCGTCGACCTCTCGCTGAGCGAGCCGCGGACCACCGAGCCCGGCGTCTCCTACCAGTACTCGAACGCCAACTTCGTGGTCGTCGGCATGCTGATCGAGAAGCTCACGGGCCGGCCCGTGGCCGACGCGTACGAGCGCCGCATCTTCAAGCCGCTGAAGCTCACCAAGACGTCGTACGTGCACCCCGACACCCGGATCAAGGGCGCCCACGTGCGCGGCTACCTGCACCCGGACGAGGAGGGCGGTGCGCTGGTGGACTCCACGGAGCAGACGGTCTCCTGGGCGCAGTCCGCCGGCGCCGTCATCTCCAGCCCCGCCGACCTGAACACCTTCACCAGCGCGCTCATGCGCGGCCGTCTGCTGTCCCCGGCGATGATGGAGGCCATGACGACGGTCACGCCGACCGACGCCGCCAACACCCGGTTCTACGGGCTCGGTCTGCGCCGCTACAACCTGTCGTGCGGGACGCAGGTGTACGGGCACACGGGCACGGTGCAGGGCTTCTACACCTACACCTTCTCGACCCGCGACGGCCGCCGCAGCGTGTCGGCGATGGCGAACACCTCGAACCACGGTGCCGCCAACACGGCGCTCGGCGGGACGCTGGAGGCGGCGTTCTGCGGCAAGAAGCCGGCACCCGCCGCGTCCTCGCGCGCCGCCGCCTCGCCCACGGCCCGTGACCTCACGTCACTGCCGGCGGAGCGGGACCTGCCCGAGCGCCACTGAGGCGGTCGCGACCGGGGTCGTCAGGCCTCGTACTCGGTGAGGTCGATCGCGTAGACCCGCAGGGGAACGCCGAAGGCCGGATGGGTCGTCTCGCGCTCCTCGGCCATGCCGAGCTTGCCGATGACGTTCTCGGAGGCCTGGTTGCTGATGTGGGTGATGGCGACGACCCGGTCGAGCCCGCGGTCCTGGAGTGCGAACTCCAGGACCGCGTGGGCGGCCTCGGAGGCGTATCCCTGGCCCCAGAACTGCCTGCCCAGACGCCAGCCGATCTCCACGTCCGGCATCACCTCCGGGAGGAACTCCGGCAGGGACAGACCGGCGAAGCCGATCAGCTCGCCCGAGGCGATGAGCTCGACGGCGAAGATCCCGAAGCCCTCCTCGTCCCACTCCTCCTCGTACCGCTCGATGTCCTCGGCGGTCCGCTCCAGGTCCCGGACCGAGCCGTCCCCGATCCAGCGCATCACCTCGGGATCGGCGTTGATCTCGGCCAGCGGGACAAGGTCGTCGTCGCTCCAGCGCCGGAGGATGAGACGGGGGGTACGAATCTCGGTCATGCCCCCATCCTGACGCACGGGACGGGCACCCCACGCCACCGGCCCTCCCGGCCGCTCGGCCCGGGAGCGGTCCCACCACGTGGCAGACGAGCTCGTGGCCGACGAGGACCCGGCCGATCGCGTCCCCTTCGTCGGACCACTCGTGGCGGACCGGTACGCAGTGGGCCGGGCTATGCGGTTTCCGCGGGGTGCGCGAGGTCGGTGGGGTCCGTGTTGGCGCCGCAGAGGACGACGCAGACCTTCTCGCCCGGGGCGGGGCGGTAGCCGTACGTCGTGTCGTCCTGCCGGTCCGGGGCCGTGAGGGCGGCCAGGGCGGTGGCGGCCGCGTGCTCGACGGCGAGCCGGCGGTCGTCCCACAGGGCCCGGCGGGCACGGATGATCCCGGCGTCCGGTACGAGGACCGTACGGACTCCGTCGTGCCGGGCGGCGGCCAGGGCGGTGGCGGAGGCTCGCCGGGCGCCGAGCGAGTCGGCGGCTACGGAGTCGACGGGCACGTCGACGGGGTGTCCGGCCCGGAGCGCGGCGTCGAGGGCTCGGCAGTTCTCGGGTTCGACGGCGACGGTGCGGATGCCGTGGTGCCGGGCCGCGGTGGCGACGCCGGAGAAGAGGCCGCCCCCGCCGACCGCGACGACGACCGTGTCGAGGTCCGGGATCCGGTCGTGGATCTCGTCGAGCAGGGTTCCGGCCCCTGCGGCGATCAGCGGATGGTCGTACGCGTGGGAGGCGAGCGCCCCGGTCTCGGCCGCGAAGGCCTCGCAGGCCGCGAGCGCTTCGGCGTACTCCGTGCCGACGAGCCGGACGTCGGCGCCGTAGCCGACGAGCCTGTCGGCCTTCACCTTCGGGGCGGTGGTCGGCAGGAAGACGGTGGCCCGGACTCCCTGCCGCAGGGCGGCCCAGGCGCAGGCGAGCCCGGCGTTGCCGCCGGAGGCGATCGTGACTCCGGCGGCGGGAAGGGTGCCGTCCTCCCGGTGGGCGAGCAGGAAGTTCTGCGCTCCGCGTGCCTTGAAGGAGCCGGTGTGCTGCAGGTGCTCCAGGGCGAAGTGGAGCGTGTACGGCTCCGCGCCGGGCTCCGCGTCGGCCACCGTGACGGGACGGACCTGTCCGGCGATCCGATCGGCGGCGGTCTTGATGTCGGCGTAGGTGAGGGGGGTGTGCACGGGGGCTCCTGGTGCGGTCGGAGTACCGAGGGCTGTCTTGTCGTCGATCCTCTCAGGAGTGCGGTCCGCCGCGGTGGGGCCGGGGCAGGGCACGGCCCCGGAGGCGCCGGCTGCCTCCGGGGCGGTGCCCTGTCCGGAACTGTCTCGTTCGGAGCTGTCCAGTCCGGAGCCGTCCTGCCCGGAACTGTCCTGTCCGGACTACGGGACGATCTTCAGGAGCCGGTTCGGGGAGCCGCTGCCCGGGCTGGTCACCTTTCCGGTCGTGGCGCCGTTGACGAGGGCCGTGGACACCTGGGCAGGGGTCGCGGAGGGGTGCCCGGCGAGATAGATCGCGGCGGCGCCGGCGACGTGCGGGGTGGCCATCGAGGTGCCCGAGATCGTGCTGGTGGCGGTGTCGCTCGTGTTCCAGCCGGCGGTGATCGACACCCCGGGGGCGAAGAGGTCGAGGACCGCACCGTAGTTGGACCAGCTGGCCTTGGCGTCGGTGTTGCTCGTGGCGCCGACCGTGATCGCCGCCGGGACCCGGGCGGGCGACGTGGACGAGGCGTTGACGCCGGAGTTGCCGGCGGCGACCGCGTAGGTGACGCCGTCGGCGATGGAGTTCTTCACCGCGTTGTCGAGGGCGGTGGACGCGCCGCCGCCCAGGGAGAGGTTGGCGACGGCCGGGGCACCGGCGGTGTGGTGGGCGGTCACCCAGTCGATGCCCGCGATGACGCCGGCCGTGGTCCCGGAGCCGTTGTTGTCGAGGACGCGGACGGCGACGATCTTCGCCGACTTGGCCACGCCGTAGGTGGTTCCGGCGATCGTCGTGGCGACGTGGGTGCCGTGACCGTTGCCGTCCTGGGCGACGGTGTCGCCGTCGACCGCGTCGTACCCGTTCACCGCGCGCCCGGCGAGCTGGGAGTGGCTGATCCGGACACCGGTGTCGATCACGTACGCCGTGACACCGCCGCCGGCCGAGTCGGGGTAGGTGTACGTGCCGGACAGCGGCAGGTTCGCCTGGTCGATGCGGTCCAGGCCCCAGGGGGCGTTGGTCTGCGTCGCGTCGGCGCGGACGATCTGGTTCTGCTCGACGGAGGCGACGGCGGGGTCGGCGGCGAGCCGGCGGGCCTCCGTCGCGTCGAGGGTGGCGGTGTAGCCGTTGACGGCGGAGCCGAACGTCTTGCGGACCGTGCCGCCGTAACCGGAGATCAGGCTGCGGCCCTTGGCGGAGGAGGCCTTGAAGCCCGCGCCCTGCTTGAGGGTGACGATGTAGCTGCCGGGTATCGCGTCGGCCGAACCCGCCGCGAGGACGGTGCCCTCCGCGGGGGCGGCATGGGCCGGGACGGTGGCGAAGGTGCCGAGCATGGCGGCCACGCTCGCGGCGGAGGCTGTCACGGCGAGGCGGGTCCGGGTGTGCTGCGGGAGTGCCATTACGAGGGATTCCTCCTCATGGGCGTCGCGCCCGGTGGGGTGGGACTGCGCGACTGTGGGGGGCGCACGTGGGGCCACGTGCACGGTCGGGACCGGTGTGTCCGGTCCCGGCGTGATCAGCAGCCTGGCCGCTCTACGGGCGTGGCTCAAGGAAGTTGGAGCCTTGTCATGCATCTGCCATACGCCTGCAATCGAACCCCCGCCGAACCCCTCCGAAGTGGCCTGATCAGGCTCTTTCGTGGCCGGGACCCGAGGTGGCGGAGTCCGGCAGGGCGCGGGCGAGCGCCGTGGCGAATCCGTCGGGGTTGTCCAGCATCAGGTTGTGCCCCGCCCCGGGGATCTCGACCACCGGTAGCCCGAACCCGGTGGCCTTCTCCGCGTCGGCGTCCGGGAGGCTCAACTCCCCCACCAGATAGGTCCGGGGAATCGCGAGCCCGGCGAGGAGGTCACCGGGGGCGGGCGTGCTGCCCTCGACCAGCGCGACCGCACTGCGGTGCACGGCCCGCGGGTCGGCGAGGCGCAGCCGGGCCGCGTAGTCGGCGCGGTCGGCGCCTGCCACCATCCGGGCGAATCCCTCCGCCACGAACTCGTCCTCGTCCTGGGCGGCCACCGGGGAGCTGAACGGTCCCCCGCCCCCGTACAGGTTCGGCTCCGCCACCACGAGTCTCGCCACCAGCTCCGGGCGCGCCGCCGCCAGATGGATCGTCACCGCCCCGCCCATGGAGTGCCCGACGAGGTCCACGCCCGCGAGACCGAGGTGGTCGAGGATCGCGCCGACCGCCTCCGCCTGGGACTCCATGCGGTAGTCGAAGTCCGCCGGCCGGTCGCTCAGCCCGTACCCGAGCAGATCCACGAGCAGCGCCCGGCCGCCGCCGAGCGCGGGGTGGGCCGCGATATGGGCGAAGTCCGAGGCCGAGGTGCACCCGAGACCGTGGACGAACACGCGCACCGGCCCGTCCCCCGCGCCCGGCAGGTCGATCCATCGGATGTACGCCCGCCGCCCCGCCAGGAACAATTCCCGCATGCTGTGTGCTCTCCCCTGTGTCGCGCGTGTCCCTCACGTCGGGGCCAGCCTAGGAGCCGGCACTGACAACGCCGGGGGCGAGCGCGCGGCGATACCGGATCAACGAAAGGGACGCCATGCCACTCGAAGGTGAATACGAGCCCAGCCCGACGGCATGGGTGCGCAATCAGGTCGAGCTGTACGAGTCGTCCGGCGGCACCAAGGGCACCACCATGCGGGGCATGCCGGTCGTCCTGGTCACGAACCGCGGCGTGAAGAGCGGGAAGCTCCGCAAGACCCCGCTCATGCGGGTCGAGCACGAGGGGGCGTACGCGCTCGTCGCGTCGAACGGCGGCGCCGTCAAGCACCCCGTCTGGTACCACAACCTCGTGGCCTCGCCCCTCGTCGAGGTGCGCGACGGCACCCGGGCCTGGGACATGGAGGCCCGTCTGGTCACCGGCGAGGAGCGCGCCGCCTGGTGGGAGCGGGCGGTAGCGGCCTTCCCCGACTACGCCGACTACCAGCTCAAGGCCGAGCGGGAGATTCCCGTCTTCGTGGTCGAGCGGGTCGGCTAGCCGCTCGGGCAGGTGCTCCGGGCGGCACGTGCCGACCGCCCGGTGCGCGGCCGCCGTCCGGGGCGAGCCGTCCGCCTCGGACAGCTCCGTCATCTGGGTAGGTCCGTCGTCTCGGACAGCTCCGCCGCCTCGGACATCTCCGCCGCCTCGGACAGGTCCGTCGCCTCGGGCGGCTCCGTCACCTCGGGCGGCTTCGCCGCCCCGGGCCCGGCCATCGGCCTTCGCGTCCCTGACCTCGTCAGCCCCACCCCCACCAGGACGACCGCCATCCCCGCCACCACCCGTACTGTCAGCGGTTCGTCGAGGATCAGCGCGCCCAGGGCCACGGACACCACCGGGAGCAGGTAGCCGACCGTGGCGGCGGCGGTCGGGCCCTCCTCCGCGATCATGCGGTAGTTCAGGTGGAAGGTGAGCCCGGTGGCGAGGACCCCGAGGACGACGACCGCCAGGACGCCCGCCCAGGTCACCGTCGCCGTTCCGCCGGCCGCGAGCGCGGGCACGCTCAGGCCGGTGGCGGTGAGGAGTTGTGCGGCGGAGAGCGCCAGCGGCGCGGTGCCCCGGCCCGTCAGGTGACGGGCCATGTAGGCGAAGGCCACGGCATAGCTCGCGGAGGCGCCGAGGAGAGCGAGGGCGCCCCAGCTCAGCAGGCCGGAGCCGTGGCTCCAGGGCGCGAAGATCAGCAGCACTCCGGCGAAGCCGAGGGCGAACCCGGCCAGCCGGGTGGCGCGCAGCGGGCGTTCGGTGCCCAGAAGCAGGCCGATGAGGAGGGACCAGAGCGGGGTCGTGGCGTTGAGCACGCCCGCCACTCCGCTGTCCAGGGTCTGCTCTCCGACCGAGAAGAGCAGGAACGGCAGTGCGTTGCAGAAGAAGGCGGCGATGACGAGCCGCCCCCAGGTGGCCCGGTCCCGTGGCAGCCGCTGCCCCGCGCCGTACGCGAGCGCGAGCAGCACCGCCGCGCCGAGCACGCACCGGGAGAAGGTGATCCAGCCCGGGGTGAGGCCCTCGTTGAGGGAGATCTTGATCCAGAGGAAGCCCGAGCCCCAGAGCAGGGCCAGTACGCCCATTCGTGTCGCCGATGTCATGTCCTCACCGTCCCGCGACCAATCCGACAGGACAAGCGATGAATCATGCATCCAGCGTTAAGCTGTGCTACATGCTGGATGTGAGACGCATGCAGGTGCTCCGGGCCGTCGTCACCAGCGGCTCCGTCACCGCCGCCGCCGCGAACCTCGGCTACACCCCCTCAGCCGTGAGTCAGCAGATCGGTGTCCTGGAGAAGGAGGCGGGCATCGCCCTGCTCGAACGGTTCGGCCGGGGCGTGCGGCCGACCGCCGCCGGTCGGCTGCTCACGGAGCACGCCGCCGTCATCGGCCGGCAGGTCGCCGAGGCCGAGACCGCTCTCGCCGATCTGCGGGCGGGTCGCACCGGACGGATCTCGGTCCGCTACTTCGCCACCGCGGGCGCGGAGCTCGTGGCCCCCGCCCTGGCCCGCTTCCGCACCGAGCACCCGGGCGTGCGCGTCGATCTGAGGATCGCCGAAGGCGCTCCGGCCGACGAGGAGGCGGACCTCACCCTCGTCGTACGGCCCCGGGGCGGCGGCCCGGACGCGGCCGGCGACGGCCTCCGGCTGGTCCATCTGCTCGACGACCCCTATCGCGCCGTACTGCCCAGGGGTCATCCGCTCGCCGACCGCCGTACCGCCGTCGACCTGGCCGAGCTCGCCGGCGAACCATGGGTGGGCAGCGAGCGTCCCGGCCCCTGTCTGGACGCGGTCCTCGACGCCTGCGCGGCGGCCGGGTTCGCCCCGGACATCGCGGTGGAGTGCGAGGAGTACGCCACCGCCCAGGGTTTCGTCGCGGCCGGTCTCGGCGTCAGCCTGGTCCCGCTGATGGGTCTGGGCAGCCGCCATCCGAACGTGGTCGTCCGCAAGGTCCGCGGGCCCGAGCCGGTCCGTTCGATCCACGCGCTGGTACGGAAGTCCTCGCTGTCCCTCCCCGCCGTACGCGGCCTCCTCGCGGCGCTCCAGGACGTGTGACCGGGCGCGAGGAGGCATCCGGCGTGGCGGGCTCAGGCGGGCGAGAGGACCGTCAGGAGGTGGGCGACCTCGCGGGTCACGGCCGTGCGCGCCGGCGTCAGGTAGTGCCGGGGGTCCACCGCCGTGGGGTGCTCGGTCAGATGGGTGCGGACGGCCTGGGTGAAGGCCTTGTTCAGATGGGTGGAGACGTTCACCTTGGTCATGCCCGCCGCGATGGCCGCGGTGAGGTCCGCGTCCGACACACCCGAGGAGCCGTGCAGGACGAGCGGTGTGTCGACGGCGGCACGCAGGCGCGAGATGAGGTCGAAGTCCAGGACCGCGTCGCGGGTCAGCATCTGGTGGGAACTGCCGACCGCGACCGCGAGGGCGTCGACTCCGGTGGCCGCGACGAAGGCGCGGGCCTCGTCGGGGTCGGTCCGTACGCCCGGGGTGTGGGCGCCGCCCTTGCCGCCGACCTCGCCGAGCTCGGCCTCGACCCAGACGCCGTGCTGGTGGCAGGACTCCACGACCTCGCGGGTGGAGGCCACGTTCTCGGCGTAGGGGAGCTTCGACGCGTCGAACATGACCGAGCCCAGGCCGAGTCCGACGGCCTCGCGGACGAGGTCGGGGTTCTCGGCGTGGTCGAGGTGGACGGCGACGGGGGTCTTGGCGGCGCGGGCGATGGCGAGGGACGCGAGGGCGACCGGCTCCAGGGCGCCGTGGTAGCGGACGGTGTTCTCGCTGATCTGCAGGACGACGGGGCGGTCGGCGCTCTCGGAACCGGCCACGATGGCCTGGGCGTGTTCGAGCTGGAGGACGTTGAACGCCCCCACGCCGGTACCCGCCGCGCGGGCGCGGCGGACGATCTCATCGGTCGGCGTCAACGGCATGGTGGTCCTTCTCCGGGGGTGTGAACGGGTGCGGGGCGGGCGACGCGGGAGGGGCAGGGGTCGGAGCCGCGGAGACGGACGTCCTGGCGGCACCGAGGGCTGCGGTGGGGTTCAGGCCTGGGCGTCGGCGAGGACGACCGAGCGGGTCAGGTTCCGCGGGGTGTCCGGGTTCAGGCCCTGGGCCTCGGCGACCGCCACCGCCAGCCGCTGGGCGCGGATCAGGTCGGCGAGCGGGTCGAGGTCGCTCTCGACGAGGGTGCCGCCGACCTTGCGCACCTCGTCCGCGAGTCCGGCCGGCAGGGCGCCGAAGCCCCAGGTGACCCGGCCGGGACCGGTGATGCTGATGGGGCCGTGGCGGTACTCCATCGCCGGGTACGCCTCCGTCCACGCGCCCGCGGCCTCGCGCATCTTCAGACCGGCCTCCAGGGCGAGACCGTAGGCCCAGCCCATGCCGAGGAACGTGAACTGCTCCGCCGCGCGGACGTCCTCGGCGAGCGGGGAGGCGAGGGCCAGTTCGGCGTCGCGTGCGGCCTCCTCGATGGTGGCCACTCCCTCGGGCAGGGCGTCCTCGGCCTCCAGGTGCGCGCGGAAGAGGGCGAGCGCCGTGGTCGCGAAGCGGGTCTGGACCACCGACTCCTCGTCGGCGAAGTCCAGGACGGCGACCGCGTCGGCGAGGTCCATGACCGGGGTCGTGGGGTCGGCCGTGACCGCGCCCGTGGGGATCGTGCCGCGCAGCCGGGACAGGACGTCGAGCACCTCGCTGGTGGTGCCGGAGCGGGTGATGGCCACGACCCGGTCGTAGCGGCGCCCGTAGGGGAACTCGGAGGCGGCGAAGGCGTCGGTCTCCCCGTGGCCGCCGGACTCGCGCAGCTCGGCGTAGGCCAGGGCCATGAACCAGGACGTGCCGCAGCCGATCACCGCGACCCGTTCACCCCGTCGGGGCAGCGCGGAGGTGTGCTGGGGCAGTGTGCGGGCAGCCTGACGCCAGGTCGTCGGCTGGGAGGCGATCTCCACGGCGGTACGAGTGGTGCTCATGCCGGTCTCCTTGCAAGAAGTGTGCGCTGGAATGATGAAAGATGCTTGAAGTCAATGCCATTCAAGCAGAAACATGCATGCCCTTTCCAGGTCCCGCGCCCGTCGGCGGATAGAATCGGACGCGCGCACGAGCCCGAGGGAGGGACCCATGTCCAAGCACGAGCGGTGGAACACGCTCCTTGAACTACTCGCCGCCTCGGGGAAGCTGGAGGTCGAGGAGGCGGCGACCGCACTCGACGTGTCGGCCGCCACGATCCGCCGGGACCTCGACGAGCTCGCGGAGCAGCAGCTGTTGATACGGACACGGGGCGGGGCGGTCGCGCACGGCGTCTCGTACGAGCTGCCGCTGCGGTACAAGTCGACGCGGCACGCCGCGGAGAAGCGGCGGATCGCCGAGGCGGCCGCCGACCTGATCGCCCCAGGCGAGGTCGTCGGGCTCAACGGCGGTACGACGACCACGGAGGTGGCCCGCGCCCTCGCCCTGCGGTTCGCGAGCGGTCGGGCCGATACCGCGGGGACGGCCGGGACGGCGGGAACGGCGAGCTCCGGACCCGCGCTGACCGTGGTCACCAACGCGCTCAACATCGCGGGCGAGCTC
Organism: Streptomyces sp. NPDC088707; assembly: GCF_044752725.1. NCBI lineage: Bacteria > Bacillati > Actinomycetota > Actinomycetes > Kitasatosporales > Streptomycetaceae > Streptomyces > Streptomyces sp. NPDC088707. The sequence goes on from NZ_JBIVLV010000001.1 coordinate 492,726, forward strand.
GCGGTGCGCCCGCAGATCAAGATCGTCACCACCGGCGGTGTGGCACGCCCCCAGACCTACGAGCTGGTGGGCCCCCTGACGGTCGGGGTGCTCAACGAGGTCGTGCTCGACGTGGTCGTGCTCGGGGTCGACGGGGTCGACGCCGGGCTCGGGGTGATGGCGCACCAGGAGGACGAGGCGAGCATCAGCCGGCTCTTCGCGGAGCGGGCGAGCAGGGTCGTGGTGGTGACCGACTCCTCGAAGATGGGCCGCCGGGCCTTCGCGCGGATCTGTGGTCTGGACCGGATCGATCTGCTCGTGACCGACACGGGCATCGATGCGGAGATGGTCGCCCAGCTCACCGAGGCCGGGGTGAAGGTCCTCACCGTCTGAACCTTCGAACGCCATTGGTATGCAGTTGGACCAATCCACAGCCCCAAATCCCGAGGCTTCAGGGCGCCCCGAGTTGTTAATCCACCAATTACCGCACGGCTGTATACCTTTAAGCTCCCCTCCCTCATCATGTCTCCGACGTGCCGCCGGGGCACACCGTGACAGGAGAGGCGGAGCATGATTCCCATCAGCCGCAGAGGATTCGTCGGTATCGGCGCGGGGCTCGTGGCGGGCGCGGCGCTGCCGACGGCCCGGGCCTCCGCCGCCGCGAGGGCGGCCACCGGCACCCTCGCCGACGTCCGGCACGTGGTGATCCTCATGCAGGAGAACCGCAGCTTCGACCACTACTTCGGCACCCTGCGCGGCGTACGGGGCTTCGGCGACCGTGCCGCGGGCAACATCCCCGGCGGCTGGGGCGTGTTCAACCAGCCCAACTGGGGCGGCCGCCAGTACCCCTGGAAGCTCAGCGACACCCCGCCCGCCGGAGGCGTGGACGGCGAGACCCTCGCCCAGTGCAACGGCGACCTGCCGCACAGCTGGACCTCGCAGCACGCCGCGTGGAACAAGGGCCGACTCGACAACTGGGTCACCGGGGTGGGCAACACCCGGACGCTCGGCCACCTCGACCGCGAGGACATCCCCTTCCACCACGCGCTCGCCGACCACTACACGATCTGCGACGCGTACTACTGCTCGGCGCTCAGCGCCACCGGCCCCAACCGCACCTTCCTGTGGAGCGGGAGGATCGACGGCTCCAGCAAGGACGGCGGCGACGAGTCGGGCCTCACCTGGGAGACGTACGCCGAGGCGCTCCAGCGGGCCGGGGTGAGCTGGAAGGTCTACCAGAACGCCCAGGACAACTACGGCGACAACGGTCTCGCCTACTTCAAGAGGTTCACCGACGCGCGGCCCGGGGACCCGCTGTACGACCGCGGCATGGGCTCGGTACCCAAGGTGACCGGCTCGACCCCGGACGACATCGCCGCCGCGATCCGCGCCGACGTCGTCGCGGGCACGCTGCCCCAGGTGTCGTGGGTGGTCGCCAGCGAGGCGTTCTCGGAGCACCCCTACGCACCGCCCGGGGACGGCGCGCACTTCGTCGACCTCGTCCACCGTGCGCTCGCCGCCGACGCCGACGTGTTCGACTCGACCGTGCTGTTCCTCAACTACGACGAGAACGACGGCTTCTTCGACCATGTGCCGCCGCCGGTCGCTCCCCCGGGCACCCCGGGCGAGTACCTCGACGGCGTACCGATCGGCCTGGGCTTCCGGGTCCCCATGATTGTCATGTCCCCGTGGACCCGGGGCGGCTGGGTGAGCTCGGAGGTCTTCGACCACACCTCGGTCCTGCGCTTCATGGAAACGTGGACGGCCGCCCTGGGCACCCCGGCCGCCTGCCCCAACATCAGCGCCTGGCGACGGAAGGTGACGGGAGATCTGACCGGCGTCTTCGACTTCGCCCACCCGGTGTACGGAGTGCCGGCCGGCCTCCCCTCCACGGCGAAGGTCATCGGCCAGGCGACCTGCGGCCCGCTGCCGAACCCCGTGCCCCAGAACAACGCCCAGCCCGCACAGGAGGCCGGTACCCGGCCCGCCCGCGCCCTGCCGTACCAGGTGAACGGCAACCTCGACCGCTTCGAGTTCGGGGCGGCGGGCAAGATCCTCGCCTGGTTCTCGATGACGAACCAGGGCACCGAGGCCAAGCGGGCGGCCCACTTCTCGATCCATCCGCACCAGCACCGCGACACGGCCGCCTGGCAGTACACCGTCGACCCGGGCGGCACGGCCACCGACTACTTCAACATCGGACTGGGTTCGGGGTCCGGCAAGTACGACATCTCGATGATGGGCCCCAACCGCTTCCTGCGCCGGTTCATCGGGGACGCCTCCAAGGCCGGCAAGGCCGTCGAGGTCACCTCCCGGTTCGCGACCGAGGCGGGGACGGGCCGGACGGCCCTGTGGTTCAAGCTGAGCAACACCTCGGCCGGACCGGTGACGTTCACGATCCGCTCGAACGCGTACCGCACGGACGGCCCCTGGACCTACACGGTCCCGGCCGACTCCACGCGGGAGGACTTCTTCAACGCGGTCGCCTACCACAACGGCTGGTACGACTTCACCGTCCTGGCCGACATCGACGGGACCTGGTCGCGCCGGTACACCGGTCACATCGAGACCGGAGTGCCCAGCATCACCGGGTGATCCCACCCTCCGAGAGCGGGGCGGCGGCTTCTCCGCCGCCCCGCGCCCGCGGACGGGCCGTCAGGCTTCCATCGGTCGGGCCGTCAGCGTCCGGCGTGCGCCGCGCGGTGGATCGTCGCGTCGAGGAGGGCCACCGCATCGGCGGCCGTACGGCCCGGAGCACGGTTCCACGGCCCGATCAGCTCGTGCCACCCCCGCGACCGGAGCTCGGCCATGATCCAGGCGGCCGCCTCGTTCATCGTGGTCGCGCTGCCGTAGCCGAGACGGTGCGCGGCGAGGAGCGCACCGCAGACACACCGGGCCCCGCGCGCGTCGCGCAGTTTGTACGGGGCGTTCTGCCAGCCCCACTCCGTCAGCACGAGGCGCGCGTAGCCGAGGTGGACCGAGGGGCGCAGCTCGGCCCGTCCGATGCGGCGCCAGGCGTGCAGCCGGTCGGGAAGGACGGCTCCGATCCGGCCGGGAAGCCGGCGCTCGGCGGGGAGGGACGGCGGCAGCGCTTCGAGCGCGTCGGCGACGAGCCGCTCCACCGGCACGCTGAGCAGGTCACGCCAGCCCTCGACTGCGGGTGCGGGCGTCGACGGCTCGGTCCAGTCCGTGACGATCCGCTGCCATGCGGCGCTCTCGTAGAGGGCGGCGGCCTCGCGGTCGAGGGTCTCGGGGTTGAGCAGGGAGGCGGAGGACGGCATCCGGGTGACTCCTCGGTCGGGTGGCTCCATCTTTCACGAGGAATGTCGGTTTTGCTACGTATGCCCTTGCGTGTCCTCGCGACCGAACAGGCCGCTTATCACCCACTTCCCCATTAACCGAATTTGCGTGCGCATTCGGACATTACGCACCCGGTGACGCGACTCACTTTCCCCGCGACGCGCCGGCGACCGGAATCCGCGCAGGCCGTACGGGACAAGGAAGTTCGATGCCGAGGAGTCACCATCGATCTTGAATTCCATGAATTCGGTGATCCTTTCGCCGACACCCGGACACAGATCCTCTTGTTCTCCGTCGCATTACTGGCCTACGGTCACCTCCATTCGAGTGGATCGCCGAATCCTGCCACCGCTCGAAACACCTCCCTTTCACCCGATGGCAGGAGCGGGGGACCCACGAATACGCCGGCCCGGATTCCGGAACGGCTCGGGGTGAAGCCGCGTGCGCGCGGCCGGACATCTCCAGTCCGAACCCGACAGCTCACCCCGAAGGCGCCGGAGAGGAATCCCGTCATGCCTGCTCACGGTAAGCACCGCCGTCCCCGCCGCCGCCCCGTCTCCCGTGGACTCGCGCTGGTCGGCACGGGCGGAGCCGCTCTCGCCCTCCCGCTGATCGCCCCGGCCGTGGCCGGCGCCGCGCCCGTCTCCGGAGCTCCGGAATTCGCCGCCCAGGCCATCACCGCTCCCGCCGCTCCGGTCGCCGCCAAGGCTCCGGCCGCTCCGGCCGCCGCGCGCACCTACACGGTCGTCAGCGGCGACTCCCTTTCCCTGATCGCCCAGAAGAAGGGAATTCAGGGCGGCTGGAAGGGCCTTTACAGCACCAACAAGAGCGCCGTGGGTGACAATCCGTCACTTATTCACCCGGGCCTTGAACTGACGCTTCGTCCGGCTTCCGTGAAGGCCGCGGCTCCCGCGAAGGCCGCGGCTCCCGCGAAGGCCGCGGCTTCCGCGAAGGCGAAGAAGACCGCCACGACCGAACGGGCGAGCCGCTCCGAGCGCCGGAGCGCCACCCCGGCCGTCGCCACCGGCGGATCGGCCGCCGCTCCCGTTGCCGCCGCCGCTCCGGTGAAGGCCGCGCCCGTCGCCGCCACCCAGTACGCGAACAACCTCGACGGCTGGATCCGCCAGTCGCTGGACATCATGGCCCAGCGCGGCATCCCCGGCTCGTACGAGGGGATCCATCGCAACATCATGCGGGAGTCCTCCGGCAACCCCCAGGCCATCAACCTCTGGGACTCCAACGCCGTGGCCGGCACGCCCTCCAAGGGTCTGCTCCAGGTCATCGAGCCGACCTTCCTGGCCTACCACGTGCCCGGCACGTCGATGGACCTGTTCGACCCGGTCGCCAACATCACCGCCGCCTGCAACTACGCGGCCGACCGCTACGGCTCCATCGACAACGTCAACGGCGCCTACTGATTCCGGAAGTGCCCGGTGAACCAGGAGGTGGCGAGCTCCGCCACCTCCTCCAGGGCGCCAGGCTCCTCGAAGAGGTGTGTGGCGCCCTCCACGACCTCCAGCCGGCTCTCGCACCGCAGCAGCGACTCGGCCCGCCGGTTGAGGTCCAGGACCAGCGCGTCCCTGCCGCCGACCACGAGAAGCGTCGGGGCCTCGACCCGCGCCAGGTGGTCGGCCGCGAGGTCCGGCCGGCCACCGCGTGAGACGACGGCGGCCACGGAGGACTCGACGTCGCCCGCCGCCCACAGCGCGGCGGCCGCTCCCGTACTGGCCCCGAAGTAGCCCAGCGGAAGGCCGTCGCTCTCCGGCCGTCCGGCGAGCCACTCCGTGGCGCGGGCCAGCCTGCCGGCGAGCAGCGGGGTGTCGAAGACATGCGCCCGGTCGACCGCCTCGGCCTCGGTGAGCAGGTCGAACAGCAGCGTTCCCAGTCCCGCCCGGTTGAGCGCCCCCGCCACCGCCCGATTGCGGGGGCTGTGCCGGCTGCTCCCGCTGCCGTGGGCGAACAGGACGATCCCGGTGGCGCCCTCGGGCACCGCGAGCCGGCCGGCCAGCGTGACACCGTCGGCGACGGGGATGCGTACGTCCGCGTCCTGGACGACCGGTCCGTGGACGGCGCGGATGCGGTCCAGACAGGCGACGACCTCAGCGTCCGGGGTCTGCGTGAAGTCCTGGTAGAACTGCCCGATCGCGTAGAAGATCTCCGGCGCGTGGACGCTCACCGTCTCGTCGGCCTCGCCACCGAGCCGGGCCGTCCATCCGTGGGGCGCCACCGGCACCGCGAGGATGATCCGGGCGGCGCCCCGGGCCCGCACCACCCGGCAGGCCGCCAGCGCCGTGGCGCCGGTGGCGAGACCGTCGTCCACGACCAGGACCGTTCGGCCCTCCAGGGGCACGGAAGGTCTGCTGCCCCGATAGCGGCGGGCCCGCTGGTCGAGCTCGGCGTGCTCGCGCTCCTCGACCGCGGCCAGAGCACGCGCGCCGACACCGGCCTCGTGGAGCACGCGCTCGTTCACCACCCGTACGCCGCCCTCGCCGAGCGCGCCCATCGCCAGTTCCGGCTGCTGCGGCACCCCCAGCTTCCGAACGAGGCAGATGTCGAGCGGGGCGTCGAGTGCGTCGGCCACCTCGGCCGCCACCGGCACCCCACCGCGCGGCAGACCGAGCACCACGACGTCATGGCCCTTGAGATGGTCGAGCCGGGCGGCCAGTTGCCGACCGGCGTCGATGCGATCACTGAAGAACATGGCCCGTCGTCCTTCCGCCTGCGCGGCTGCGGGCACGGGGAGGAACGCCGCGCTCCGTCCCCTGCCCGTCCCTCCAGGGTAAGACGCCCCTTCCCCGGTCGGCGGGTGAGCCGGGCGTCAGCGGGACTGGAGGGCGTCCAGGGCCACGGCCTGGGCTATCGCGAGTCGCCGGTCGAGCTCCGGATCCGCTATGTCGAGCACGTACCGGTCGCGGAGACCGAAGAGCTTCTCGACGGACATCACCGAGCGGCCCGACTCGGTGAAGTCGAAGTGGTACGGCACGAAGAAGGGGAGAAGGTCGGTGTAGGGCAGGAACTCCCAGGCACGGCGCAGCAGCGCGAGGCCCTCGCTCCGCTCCTGCCCGGTCGTCTCCCCCTCGGCGCCCTCGCGGCTCAGGTGCCAGGTGCTGCGCAGCAGGGAGGCGCCGAAGTTCTTGCGGAAGCTGCCCAGCCGGGTGCCGGACGCTCCGTGCACGTCGTAGGTCGCGCCGAGGTCGATGACCTGGCGGGCCCTGAAGGTGAAGAGGACCTGGCGCCGGGACTCGTCGGTGTAGAAGGTGACGTGCTCCTTGAGCGCCATTCTCTTCTGATGGGCGAAGGCGACGAGTTCGCCCTCCTCGCCGTCCGCTCCCGCGGTGTGCACGAGGTAGCGGTTGGCCATGGGCGTCACCTTCTGCCGGACGAGGAAGCGGTGCTGCGTCTGCGCGAGGCCCATCGAACGTGCTCCTGCCGGTCGCGGGCGGGTCGGTCGAGGACCTGCCCCATGAGGTCGTGAGCACGATGATCCGGTGCCGGAGGGCCGCACCGCTGTCCTCGAAAGTCGTCGCCTTCTTCGACGTTCGGATGAGACCCCGGCCGCCGTCGCGGGCGCCTGGTCGAGGACCCGCCGCGAACCCTCACGGTCAGGTTCAGGGTGAGGATCACGTTCAGGCAGAGGGTCAGGGCACGGACCGCGGCCGGGGCCCGGCAGTGCCCGGACCCGGGGTGAGAGGCCCCGGTGCGACCCGCGCCGGGGCCGCGCGCTGGTCGAGGGCGAGGGCTCCGCGTCCGCGCTGCGGGCCGTGGACGCCGCGAGGACAGCGACCGAGCCGAGCAGCACCCCGGTGAACGCTCCCATGCCTCGGCCGCCGACGACGGCGAGCGTGGCCGACCGCGAGCGGTGCCAGGACCGCGAGCGGGTGACCAGGGACTACGAGCGGGTGGCCAGGACCGCGAGCGGCTCGCCGGTCGGCGGCCCGGGGGTGTCACCGGGACCGAAGTCCGCGGTGACGCCCGGAAACCGCGGTGACGCCCGGAAAGTCCCTCAGGCGGCGAGAAAGGCCTCGATGGCCTCGGCGAGCGCCTGCGGAGTCTCCTCTGGCGCGTAGTGGCCGGCGTCCTTGAGGACCTCAAGACGCGCGTTGGGGTACCAGCGCAGCCAGGTCGCCTCCATCGCCTCGGCGCCGAGCGCCGGGTCGTGGGCGCCGACGACGAGCAGCACGGGGGCCGGGTTGTCGCGGACGCGCTCGTGGAAGTCGGTGCGCGACCAGGAGTCCAGGTAGGCGCGGAAGGCCGTGGCCGAGGAGCGCCGGACGGACCGCTCGACGAGGGTGCTCAGCCAGGCGTCGTCGTACCGGCCGCCGGTGGTGTTGTCGATGATCGCGCGCCGGTTCGCCGCCTCCTCGGCGGCGCCTGCGAAGAGCTCCCAGGTCTCCCCGTCCATGGGGAAACCGGCCGCCGAGACGGGCGAGATCCCGATGATCGAACGCACGCGGTCGGGGGCGTCGAGGAGCATCAGCTGCGCGGCCTTGCCGCCCATCGAGTGCCCGACGACGGAGAACGAGTCCCAGCCCAGGTCGTCCGCGACCGCGAACGCGTCGGCCGCGACCTCCTCCATCGTGTAAGCGCCCGCGTGGTCGAGCGCCTCGCCGTAGCCGCGGCAGTCGACGAAGGCGTAGGAGCCGGAGGCGTCGTTCAGATGGGCCCGCAGCGGAGCGAAGCTGGTGCGGTCGCCGAACCAGTTGTGGAGCACGAGTGCCCGCCGCGGACCCTCGCCCTGCACCTCGTACGGAAGAACCCGGCCCGTCATCCTGCCCCCTGGTCATGAGGTGGTGTGGTGCGCCCTGCGGCGCCGGTCGACGACCGAGTGTGACGGTGCGGACGCGTGCGGTCAACACCCCCGTGCTCGGACAGGGCTGGGGAACGGGTCCGGGATGCGATGCCTTTCCGGTGAGGCGCATCCTGACTGTGTGACCTCGCACGGCACGACCGCCCCCGGCCCGGCGGGCAGTAGCGGGCGTCTGTCCGGGAAGGAAACTGCCGACGGGCCCGTTTCCGGCGCCCTGACCTGGACGCTCGCGGAGGCGGCACTCCGCGCTGTCGACGAGGTCGGAGGCTACGCCGGCGGGGTGTACCTGCGCTCCGGGACACCGGGACTGTTGCGGATGGCGGCCCTGGTGGGGCTGCCGGGTCCCTTGTTCCGCCCGTGGTTTCGCATGCACACGAACCGGCCCTTCCCGATCGCCGAGGTCCACCGCTCCGGACAAGCCGTCCACCTCCATGACGTCGAGGAGGCCATGCGGCGGTTTCCGCAGCTGGTGGCCAGCCTGCCGTTCCCCTTCGCCTCGCTGTACACGCCGGTCGTCGCGGGTCGCGAGCGGTTCGGGGTCCTCGTGGCCCTGCGGGCGCCGACTCCCGGGGTGCCGGTGGACACCCGCGACCGGAACCGGATGACGCGGGGCGCGCTGCGCCTCGGCGAGACCCTCGCCGAGCTCGCCCGCCAGGGGACGACCATCGAATGGCCCGGCGACCCGGTGTGCGTCCAGCTCTCCACCTCGGGCGCGCCGCCGGTGCGCTTCGGTTCCTTCGACTGGGACCTCGACACCGGCATGGTCACGCTGGACCTCGGCCTCCTGGCGATCCTCGGCGCCGACGTGCCGTCGCCGTGCCCGATCGACGTCCTCATCTCGCTCCTGGAGCCGGAGGACGGGTACGCGCTGTGGGCGGCGGCCCGGCAGGCGACGGGTCCGGACGGACGGCCGGTGGTGCGCCGGATCCGGCTGAAGGGCCCGGACGGAGGTCTGCACCTGCTAGAGGTCTCCACGCGGGCGCGTAAGACCTCCCCGGACACGGCACCACCCACGGGCGCGGGTGGGGAAGGGGCACCGCGGCTCGGCATCGGCGGCGTCAGCACCGGTCTGCGGCTCACCTGCACCCTCGTCGACCTCGGCACCGGTCTGATCGGCTCCGACGCCACGGACCGGCTCCCGCGCGCGATCCTGGCGATCGACCGCCTCGGACGCGTCACCTACGTCAACGAGCGCACCGAGCGGCTGCTCGGCCGCCCCCGCGGGGCCCTGGCGGGGCGGCCGCTGTGGGAGGCCCTGCCCTGGTTCGCCCTCCCGTTCCACGAGGAGCAGCTGCGCGCCGCGATGCTCTCCGGTGACCCGGTGCGTTTCCTGGCCCGCCCCGAGCGGAGTCAGTGGCTCTCGGTCTCCCTCCATCCCGGGCGGGACGGCGTGACCATGGTCCTGGTGCCGGAGAACGATCCGGGCCGTCCCACGGCGCCCCGCCCGACGACCGGCAGTCCGACGACCGGCAGTCCGACGACCGTCGGGCCGGCGACCGTCGGCCCGACGGAAGACACCCTGTCCCTGCCCGACGACCAGGTCTCGGCCCTCTACCGGCCGGTCGCCCTGGCGATCGCGCTGTCCGAGGCGGTGACGGCCCGCCAGGTGTCGGCTGTCGTGACGGAGGAGCTGCTTCCCGCGTTCGGCGGGCGCCAGCTGGCCATCTACCTGCTGAGCGACCGTCGGCTGTATCTGGCCTGGGAGACGGGCTTCCCGCCGGGTTTCCTCGAACCCTTCGACGGTGTTGCCCTGGACGCCCACGTGCCCGGCGTGGAGACGCTCACGACGGGCAGGCCGCTGTTCTTCGAGTCGATGAAGCAGCTGGGCCGCAGGTATCCGGATCTGCCGCTGGACGCGCACTCGGGGGCGCGGGCGTTCCTGCCGCTGATCGCCTCCGGCCGGCCGGTCGGCTCCTGCATCCTCGGCTTCGACCGGCCGCGCGGGTTCAGTTCGGAGGAGCGGACCGTCCTCACGGCGCTCGCGGGTCTCATCGCGCAGGCCCTGGAGCGGGCCCAGCGGTACGACACGGAGTCGGCGGTCGCGCGCGGCCTCCAGGACGCGCTGCTCCCCCACCGGCTTCCGGTCCGGGAGGGCGTGGAGACGGTGGGCCGCTACCTGCCGGGCACGCAGGGCATGGACGTCGGCGGGGACTGGTACGACGTCATCGAGACGGGGCGGGGACGCCTCGCGCTCGTCATCGGCGACGTCCAGGGGCACGGGGTGGCGGCCGCGGCCACCATGGGGCAGCTGCGCAGCGCCGTACGGGCCTTCGCATTGGCCGGCCACCGGCCGCAGGACGTGATGCGGGGGACCAACCGGCTGCTCATCGACCTCGATCCGGGGCAGTTCGCGAGCTGTTGCTACGTACTCCTCGACCCGAAGTCGGGGCAGCTGCGGGCGGTTCGGGCCGGGCATCCGCCGCCGTTGCTCATGCACCCGAACGGCGTGACGGAGCGGGTCGAGCTGGCGGGCGGGATGGTGCTGGGGATCGACGTCCGCGCCTCGTATCCGGTGACGCGGCTGCAGCTGGACCCGGGTGGGGTGCTCGCGCTGTTCACGGACGGGCTGGTGGAGAAGCCCGGCCAGGACATCGACGACGGGATCGAGCTGCTGCGCCGGGCGCTCGCGGCGACCGCTTCGATGCCGCTCGCGGAAGCGGCCGACCGGGTGATCCGGGACGCCCGGCAGGTCACGTCCCGCCCGGACGACATCGCGCTGCTGCTCGCGGCGCGCCGGCCGGAACACGGCTGACGGTCACCCGGTCGGGCCCGTGGCGCTGGTCGGTCGGGGTGGGCACGGGGAGGCTGGGGGTGCCGTGCCGATCAGGCCGGACGAGCCAGGGCGTGAGCCCGAGGAGGACACGTGCAGCAGGACAAGCAGCCCGAGTACGGCCCGGTGGTCTTCCGTGACCGCTCGGCCGGGTACGCCTTTCTGACCCGGTCCACGGCGACCAGCGACCGGACCATCGAGTGGGACGACGGCAACACGTACCCCGTGATCGACGTCGAGATCTCCTCCGAGAGCCACCCCTTCTACACGGGCACGGCGCGGACGGTGGACTCCGAGGGCCGGATCGCCAAGTTCGAGCGGCGCTTCGGCGAGGAGAGCTGACACCTCCCTCGTGGAACTGGCCAGAAGGTGACCGGTTCGCCTTCCAGGATGAGGTCACGAAGACGGCGGAGCGCTCGCGCTCCGCCGACGACTCCCTGGAGGGGAAGAGCTGTGATCGTGGTGACCGGAGCGACCGGAAACGTCGGACGACCGCTGGTGGAGCTGCTGGCCGCCGCCGGTGAGAAGGTGACGGCGGTGAGCCGTCGCCCGGCCGACGGGCTGCCCGCGGGAGTGACGCACCGGCAGGGGGACCTGGCCGATGTGGACGGCCTCCAGGGGCTGTTCGGGGGTGCGGACGCGGTGTACCTGCTCGTGGCGGGTCTCGGGGACGCGCTGGATCCGCGTGGGATCGTCGCGGCGGCGGTGGCCGCCGGGGTGCGGCGGATCGTGCTCCAGTCCTCGCAACTGGTGGGAACGCGGACCGATTCGGCGTCGCACGACATCCTGCGTGCGTTCGAGACGGCGGTACGGGAGTCGGGGCTGAACTGGACCGTGCTGCGGCCGGGTGGCTTCGCCTCGAACGCCTTCCTCTGGGCCGACCAGGTCCGCTCCGCGCGTACGGTGGCGGCACCGTTCGCCGATGTGGCGCTGCCGGTGGTGGACCCGCTGGACATCGCCGGCGTCGCGGCGGAGGTGTTGCGCGACCCGGCGGCGCACGCGGGCCGGACGTACGTCCTGACCGGGCCGGTGGCGGTGTCACCGCGGGAGCAGGTGCGGGCCCTGGCCGGGGTGGTGGGCGACCCGGTCGCGCTCGTGGCGCTGAGCGCGAGCGAGGCCCGCTCGCGGCTGGTGCGGTTCCTGCCGGAGGAGGCCGTCGACGGGATGCTGTCGGTGATGGGCGAGCCCAGCCCGGAGGAGCGGCGGGTGAGTCCCGATGTGGAGCGAGTCCTCGGTCGGGCGCCGCGGCCGTTCGCGGTGTGGGCGGAACGCAACGCGCCCGCCTTCAGCTGAGTGGGGGACGGCGGCTCGCGTACGGGTCGGACGTGACGCGCGTACGGGCCTGGACGCGGCTCGCGCAAGGGCGAGGCGGTTTCACAGTCGGGTGCGCGGACTGCCGAAGGAGACCTCGGCGAGGGCGGGGACGCGCGTCGCTCGGGCGGCGTCCCCCGCCCCGGCCGGGTGGGTCGAGCGAGGGCGCGCGGGGCGCCCTCGGCTCAGCTCGGAGAGGCGATCAGGCCTTCGCGATGCCGGACTCGGCGACCTTGATGACCGCGGAGGTGGCGCCGGAACGGGAGCCGAGGCCCTCGATCTTCTTGACCAGGTCCTGGCCCTCGACGACCTCGCCGAAGACGACGTGCTTGCCGTCGAGCCAGTCGGTGACGATCGTGGTGATGAAGAACTGCGAGCCGTTGCTGTTCGGGCCGGCGTTGGCCATCGAGAGCAGGAACGGGCGGTCGTGCTTCAGCGTGAAGTTCTCGTCGGCGAACTTCTCGCCGTAGATGCTCTTGCCGCCGGTGCCGTTGCCACGGGTGAAGTCGCCGCCCTGCAGCATGAACTGCGGGATGACGCGGTGGAACGGGGAGCCGGCGTAACCGAAGCCGTGCTCGCCGGTGGCGAGCTCGCGGAAGTTCTGCGCGGTCTTCGGGACGACGTCGTCGAACAGCTTGAAGGTGATGCGGCCCGCGGGCTCGTCGTTGATGGTGATGTCGAAGTAAACGTTGTCGCTCATGGGGACATCCTGTCATTAGTCACGCACGGCGCGCGCACGGGCCGCCTCCTCGCGGGTCACGGCGTGCCGGTGCCCCGCGGCCCGTCGGGGGCGCGGGGCACCGGTCGTCGCGGGTGGCACGGGTTCAGAGCAGCCCGCCGGCGCCGGGGGCGGGAAGGGTGCTCTGGGCGCCCTGGACGGTGTCGAGGACGGTGTCGACGCCCTGGTCCTCCTGGAGGAGGCCGGTCGCGCCGCCCAGGGGGTTCTCGGCGGCGTTGGCCTGCGGCGGAGGCGTGACGAGGGCGGTGACGACGCCTGCGGCGAGGGAGGCGATGGCGAGCATGCTGCGCTTCTTCATGCCCTGGTCAACTGCTGAGCGGCCGAGGAGTTACGGGCTGCGCCGGATCCGCACGAACGACCCGCCCGTCGGCCACCGCGCCGGCCGACGCCGGCGCACCCCCGCTCACGCCGCACGCACTCTGCCCCAGAAAGGGAGAATTCACCGCAGATCGGGTGGAACCGTATGGTGTGGGTGGATGTCTCTGTCAGTGACACCACTGTCCCCGGAGCAGGAGAAGGTGGGGGACGTCATGCATCACCGTCATACCCTCGCGGCCGTCGCCGCGGGAATCCTGTTGACCGCCGGAATCGGCGCCACGATCCCGGCCGGCGCCACGAGCACCCCGTCCGCGAGCTCCTCGACGCCGGCCACGGCCCTGGTCGTCAACGCCCGCTGGGGCGGCCACGCGGCCTTCGACCGGCTCGTGATCGACGTACGGGGTGCTCTGCCCCCGGTCACCGTGCACCAGGTCGGCGCGCTGCACCACGACGGCTCGGGCCGGCGGGTCCCGCTCGCGGGCAAGCAGTTCCTGGAGATCCGCCTCTCCCCCGCGGCCGCCCACGACGACGCCGGAAGGTCCGTCTACCAGGGACCCCGGTTGCTGAGGATCCACCTGCCCGCGCTCAAGGGAGTCGCCCTGACCGGCGACTTCGAGGGTGTGGTCACCATCGGAGCCGCCTTCGACACCAAACCCGTCTACAAGACCTACCGGCTGCACGCGCCGGAGCGCTTCGTCGTCGACATCGCCCACCCGGTGGGCTGCCGGGCCTGAGGGTCCGGCCGGAGGCGGGGCCGTCCGGAGCGCCGGCGCCACCTCCGTACTCCTCCCCCGTCACGCCTGCGGCCGGCCACCTTCGTGGCCGGTCTCCAGGTAGAACGGGATGCCGGTCCTGCGGGCCCGGTCGGTGCCCGCGAGGCGGGCGAACTCGCGGGGTTCCATCTCCCGCTCCCACTCGTCGAGCGTGCTCAGGCGGTACGCGCTGTGCTCCTCGGGGTCGAGGACGACGCCGGCGATCTGCTCGTCCGTCAGCTCGCCGCCGTCGAAGACGAAACCGATGTGGTTGGCGGGCCAGTCCTCGCCCCGGTCGGTGACGAAGTGGGTGCCGAGCAGCCGCGGTTCGCCGGTGAAGGTGATCCCGGTCTCCTCGTGGCACTCGCGTACCGCCGTCTCCCAGGGGGTCTCCCCCGGGTCCATGTTCCCGCCGGGCCACTGCCACAGTTCGGTGTCGTAGCTGGCACGCAGCTGGAACGGGCGGCCTCTGGTGTCGGTGAAGTAGAGGCAGGCGTATGCCGTCGCTCTCGGCAGGGTCGCGACGTACTCGGCGGGCGGCAGCCAGGTGTTCGCCATGGGCGGCTCTCCTTCGACGGGCCGATGGGATCACGTTCATCCAAGCGGTCCGGGGGACGGCGCCGGGACGCTCGGGGGTGGATCACCGGATCGTGTGATCGGTTTCCCGCCGGTCCGTCCTTTGTCAGGTCGCCCCCGTCGGATCCCGGGTGTCAGGTAGCGGAGACGGGCCCCGCCTCGTAACCGAAGCCCTCGGGCGGGCGGGGTGGTCGGGCCGCTCCCCCGCGTGGAGTCAGACGCCGGTCGGGGAGTCGCGGCGCAGCCGCCGGTCGAGCAGGCGCTCGTGGACCAGGCGGCCGACGAGGGCGCTTCCGTACACGACGAAGCCGACGCCGACCAGCCACGACTGGAGGACGAGGACGGTGCCGAACTGACCGTACGTCACCGCGTTCGAGGCGATGAGCGGGGAGAAGACGAGCTGGGAGAAGACGCGCAGCCCGAGCAGGCCGAGCGCGGTCAGCACGGCTCCGGGGGCGAGGGCGCGCCAGCGGATGCGCCCGCAGAGCAGAAAGCGCTGCGACCACCAGAAGAAGAGGAAGGTGCCGACGAGGTCGCCAAGAGCAACGAGCAGGGTGACCCCCGCCGGGGAATCGGCCGGTGCGGGAGTGGCGACGAACAGGAGCAAGCAGGCGACGAGGACGGCCAGCCAGACGACGTGCCGCCACATGGTGTGCCAGCGGGCCGTGGGGAGGTCCCAGGCCCGCTCGTACCCGGTCTGAACGGCGGATCCGAAGGTGACGCCGAAGGCGGCGAGGGCGCCGAGGCCGAAGGCGGTGGTGCGTTGCAGGGCCTGCCCCGGCTGCCCGAAGAGCTCCTCGACCTCCTCCTCGGAGACCTCGGAGACGCCGAGGCCCTGGATGAGCCAGCGGGCGAAGCCCTGACCGCTGGCGAGGTCGGCCGCCGCGATGACGATGAGGAGCGGCACGAGGGTGAGCAGGCTGAGCGCGGCGAAGCCCATGGCGCGGTGCATGAGTTCCATGGCGCGGCCGCGGTTCCAGGCGAGCCCGACGGGTGAGACGAGGACGCGGGTGTGGAGGCGCTGGAACCAGTGGCCGTGTTCCTGACCGTGTGCGCGGTCAGGAACACGGCCGTGCTCGGGGCCGCGCTCGGCGGGGGAACCGTCGTGCGGCGGACCGGGTGTGGAGGGCATGCCTCGTGAGGTACCCGGCTGGGCGGTGGGCCATCGCAAGGGTGCGGCCGAACGGGTGCCGGGGCGGGCGGCGCCGGGGATGGTTCGCCCGGGGAGTTGCCCGGCCGGACGTCAGGGGGTGAGTGGTCGGGCGCCGGGGCCGGGGCGGACGGTGACGTCGCGGGCGGCGAGGACGGCCTGTTCCTCGCCGTCGCACTGGACGACGACGCGGACCGGGGCTCCGCAGTCGGTGTGCCGGATGTCGAGGACCGGACCCTCGGGTTCGCCCGCGTGGGTGTCACCCCACTGCTTCAGGGCCAGGAGTACGGGCCAGAGGTCGACGCCCTTGCGGGTGAGCCGGTACTCGTACCGGGTACGGGAACCGGGTTCCCGGTACGGCTCCGCCCGCAGCACTCCGGCCGCGACCAGCTTGCGGAGTCGGTCGGCGAGGACGGCCTCGGAGAGCCCGAGGTGCCGACGGAACTCGTCGTAGCGGCGGACGCCGTTGAAGGCGTCGCGCAGGATCAGCAGGGTCCACTTCTCGCCCACGAGGTCCAGGGCGCGGCGGACCGGGCAGTTCTCCGTGTCCGTCTCCAGCCACTTCATCGTCACACTGTAGCCACCTGACTGTGTCGTTGACAGTCAGCTTTCGGGACAGCTAGCTTCGCAGTACAGAGCCAGCTGAGCATCAGCCGGCCACGTCGGGCGGAGAGTGGTCATGGGGCGGTCGCGCACGGTCGAGTGGGAGGACGCCGGAGCCACCGCACGGGCCGCCGGGACGATGGCGGGCCTCGACTTCCTGCGGGAGATGGTGGCGGGACGCCTGCCGGGGCCTCCGATCGCGGCGCTCCTCGGCTTCGGCCTCGATGAGGTCGAGGACGGACGCGCGGTGTTCACCTTCGAGCCGGGCGAGGAGCACTACAACCCGATCGGCAGTGTGCACGGCGGGGTCTACGCGACCCTGCTCGACTCGGCGGCCGGCTGCGCGGTCCACTCGACGCTCCCGCTGGGCACCGCGTACACCTCGCTCGACCTGTCGACGCGGTTCCTCCGGCCGATCACGGTCGACACCGGCAAGGTGCGGGCGATCGGCACGGTGATCTCACGCGGGCGCCGGACCGCGCTCGCGGAGGCGGGCCTGTACGACGCGGAGGACCGGCTGCTCGCCCACGCGACCAGCACCTGCATGCTGTTCCCGGTCCCGGCGGCGGGCCAGGGCGGCACGCGCGCGTAGCGCCGGCCGGGCGGGGCTCGGACGGGACCGGGACCCGGTTCCGTCCGGCCCCCGCACGTGGTTCGCTCAGCGAAGTCCGGGGACCGGGCGGGTGCGGGTGCAGCCGTCCGGGGCGACGTCGGGGACGCCGTTGGCCTGGAGGGCGGCGCTCACCAGGGTGGCGAGCAGGTCGATGTCCGACCCCATGTCCAGACGGACCGTCACCCACCCCGATCCGGCGCGCAGACGGACCGCGCTCGACCCCAGGAGGGCCTGGCGCAGTTTCGCGACCATGGCGCGGGTGAGATGGACGTCGGCCTCGTGCTCGCCGTGGAAATGCACGATCTCCTGCGTCGCCGTACCCAGTCCGATCGCGGCGCCGCAATGGGCGCGGCCAGGGGTCAGCGAGGGCCAGCTCATCAGGCGTTCACTGGCATGCCAGGCCGTGTTCATACGAGGAGCGTGCCGGGCTCCGGGGCCGCGCACAAGCGTCCGGCCGGAAGAATCCCGCTGAGGGCCGAAACAAGCGGGAGGCAGGGGTGGGGTGACCGTGCGTCACGGCGTTCCGTGGGGTGGGCGTGACCCTGCGTCACCGGGGTGCACGCGCGCGGATGCGGGCGGCGAGCCCCCGGGTGGCGTACCCGGTCCCCCATTGCACCAGCGGGTGGCGCCCCCAGCGCGGCACGGACCTTGCGCGGGACGGTTGTGCGGCCGTGCCTGATCTGATCGAGTACAGCAGAGGCTACTGGCCAGTACGAGATTCCGCTCCCCGGGGGGACAGCCAATGACGACCGGTTTCTTCAGCTCCGTCGACGACGTCGCCGATCGGCTCGCCGCCACCGGCTATCTCGCTTCGCCCGCCGTCGCCACGACCGTCTTCCTCGCCGACCGCCTCGGCAAGCCGCTCCTCGTCGAGGGCCCGGCCGGCGTCGGCAAGACGGAGCTCGCCAAGGCGGTCACCGAGGTCACCGGCGCGCGTCTGGTCCGGCTCCAGTGCTACGAGGGCGTCGACGAGTCCCGCGCGCTCTACGAGTGGAACCATGCCAAGCAGCTCCTGCGGATCACGGCCGGGCGTGGCGAGTCCTGGGACGAGACGCGGACGGACATCTTCGGGGAGGAGTTCCTGCTCCCCCGCCCCCTGCTCACCGCGATCCGCTCCGAGCAGCCGACCGTGCTCCTCATCGACGAGACGGACAAGGCCGACGTCGAGGTGGAAGGCCTGCTCCTCGAGGTCCTCAGCGACTTCCAGATCACCGTCCCCGAGCTCGGGACGATCAAGGCGACCCGGCGCCCCTTCACCGTGCTCACCTCCAACGCGAGCCGGGAGCTCTCCGAGGCCCTGCGCCGCCGCTGCCTCTTCCTGCACATCGGTTTCCCCGAGGAGGAGCTGGAGCGCAGGATCGTCGCCCTCAAGGTCCCCGGCCTCGACGACGCCCTCGCCGCGTCCGTGGTGCGGGTCGTGGGGGCGCTGCGGGCGATGGACCTGCGGAAGGTGCCGTCCGTCTCGGAGACGATCGACTGGGCCCGTACGCTCCTCGCACTGGGCGCCGACCGGTTGGACGAGCACGTCGTACGCGAGACCCTGGGCGTCCTGCTCAAGCACCAGGACGACATCGTGAGGGCCGCCGCCAAGCTCGACCTGGACGCGGTGTGAGCGGGCCCGTCGACGGCGTGGCCGCCACCGCGTCGGCGGCGGCCGCGACCCGCCTCACCGGTCTGGTCGGTGCGCTGCGTGCCCATGGATTCGGGATCGGGACCGGCGAGACGGTGGACGCCGGGCACGCCCTGGAGGCCGTCGGCTTCACCGACCGGGAGCGGGTCCGCGAGGCCCTGGCCGCGACCCTGCTCCACGGCGAGCCGCAGCGTCCGGTGTTCGACCGTGTCTTCGACCTGTACTTCCCTCTCGGCCACACCCCGGCCCCGGAGGCGGACCGGAACGCCCCGCCGGGTCCGGCCGATCTCGCGGCCCTGCGCGAACGGCTGGCCGAGGCCCTCAGCACCGCCGACGGCGCCGCCCTCGACCGGCTCGCCGCCGAGGCGGTGGGCGGTTTCGGCGGCTACGGATCCGGGCCCGAGTCCGACGGCTGGTCCTCGTACCAGACCCTGTCCCGTCTTCGCCCCGAGACGCTGCTCGCCCGCGTGCGGGAGCGGCTCCGGGCCGGGCCGGGGACGGAGGGGCCCGAGTTCACCGAGCGGCTGCTCGACGACGAGATCCGGCGCCGCATCGAGGCCTTCCGCGAGCGGGTGCGGACCGAGGCACGGCGGCGCGTGGCCGAGCGCCAGGGCCGCGACCGGGTCGCGCGCCGCGCGGTCGCGGGCACGGCGGACACCGTCGACTTCCTCCTCGCCGGGCGGTCCCAGCTCGACGAGCTGCGACGGACGGTACGGCCGCTGGCGCGGAAGCTCGCCACCCGGCTCGCGGCCCGTCGGCGCCGGGCGTCGCGGGGGGAGATCGATCTCCGGCGGACGCTGCGCCGCTCGCTGTCCACCGGCGGCGTACCGGTGCGGCCGGTGCTGCGCCGGCGCCCTCCCCGGCGGCCGGAGCTGGTCCTGCTCTGCGACGTGTCCGGGTCGGTGGCCGGTTTCGCGCAGTTCACGATGTTGCTGGTGCAGGCGCTGCACGACCAGTTCAGCCGGGTACGCGTCTTCGCCTTCGTCAACCGGGTGGACGAGGTGACGGGGCTGATCGCCCGGGGTTCCGTGGATCCGGCCGGTCTCGGCGACCGCATCCTCACGGAGGCGGAGCTGACCGGATGGCACGGGCAGAGCGACTACGGGACGGCCCTGGGCGAGTTCGCGGACCGGTACGCCGAGGCCCTCGGCCCGCGCACCGTGGTCTTCGTCCTCGGGGACGCCCGGACAAACGGCTCCGACCCGAACCTCGCGGCCCTGAAACGGATCGCGGACCGGGCCCGGCGGGTCCACTGGCTCAACCCCGAGCAGCCCTCGCTGTGGGGAACGGGCGATTCGGTGGCACCGGCCTACGCCGGTCTCGTCGAGATGCGCCCGTGCCGGAACGCCCGCCAGCTGGGCGCCCTGATCGGTCGCCTGCTGCCCGTGTGAGCGCGCGCGGCACGACGGCGGGCAGCGGGCAGGAACCCTCCCCCGCGTGGCACCATCGGTCCATGGCCACCGGATCCGACCGTCCCGAGACCGAGTTCCCCCGCGCCATCGGCGCGCCCGCCACCCGTGCGCTCGCCGGGGCCGGGTACACCCGGTTCGATCAGCTCGACGGTGTTCCCGCCGCCGAACTCGCGGCCCTGCACGGTGTGGGCCCGAAGGCGCTGCGCGTGCTCGGCGAGGAGCTCGCGGAGCGCGGCCTTTCGCTGCGGTGAGTGCCCGTCGCGCCCACCGGGACCTCGGCTGTACGGCGGAAGGGGCCGCGAACTAGCGTGGCCACCATGGAACTCTTGGGAGAGATCACCGCCGACCGTCCGCTGCTCGTCCTCGCCGTCAAGGAGGAGGCGCAGTTCCTGGACACGGACCTGCCGGTGCTGCTGACCGGCATGGGCAAGGTGAACGCGGCGACCGCGCTCGCGCTCGCCCTGGGCCGCGGCCCGCGGCCCTCCGGGATCGTGAACCTGGGTACGGCGGGGGCGCTGCGTACAGGCATGACGGGAACGCATGTGATCGGCACCGTGGTGCAGCACGACTTCGACGGCCGGCTGCTCGCCACGCTGACGGGCGAGTCGTACGGCGCGCCGCTGACGCTCCCGGACGGCGGTGACACGGTCCTGGCGACCGGGGACACGTTCATCTCGGACGAGGCCGCACGCGCCCGGCTCGCCGAGCAGGCCGCTCTCGTCGACATGGAGGGGTACGCCCTGGCGCACGTCGCCGCGACCGCCGGGGTGCCGCTGCGGATCGTGAAGCACGTCAGCGACGAGGCCGGGGAGGGCGCGGCGCGCACCTGGCGCGAGTCGGTCGCCGACTGCGCGCGGGTTCTCGCCGACTGGGCGGCGGCGAACACCCCGTACCGCGTCTGAGGGGACCACCCGGGCGGCCGCCGAGTGGCGGCCGCCCGGGCTGAGGGCCGGTCAGCGGTGCTGGAAGTGGACCTCCGGGTTCGCCGGCGACGGGCCGTCGAGCAGCGGGCGCGGGAGCCCGCGCAGGTGCTGGTCGAAGAAGGCGGCGACGTACGTCCGGGTGACGGCGACGGCGCGGTCGGTGGGCAGCTCGGGCTGCGGCAGGCCGAAGTGGCCTGAGATCACGGGGCCGTCCGAGAAGGTGAAGTGCTCGGAGCCGGCCACGGTGACCCAGCGTTTCCACCCGTAGAGGCCGTTCCACGTCCGGTCCCAGGTGGTGTCCGTCCCCCCGGGCAGATGCGTGGCGTCGTGGGTCCCGAGCATCATGAACGGGCGGCCTCGCAGGCCCTCCGCCGGCAGCTCCTCCCAGAAGGACCCGTCCATGTTGATCCCGGCGTCGATGCGCGGATCGGCCACCATCGCGGAGGCCGCGCTCGCCCCGCCGATGGAGTGGCCCGCCATGCCGATCCGGCGGGCGTCGATCACGTCGGCGTGCTTCCAGACGGGCCGGGGCCCGGTGAGCCGGTCCAGGACGTAGCGCATGTCGGCGGCGCGGGTCGAGGTGACGACGCTGCCGTGCACGCCTCCTTCGTCGAGGGCCGTGCAGGCGACGCAGGTGAGGGTACGGCCGCCGGGGAGGCTGATCCCGTAGGACTCGTAGGCGTGGTCGACGGAGGCGACGACGTAGCCGCGGGAGGCGAGGTCCTCGGCGAGATGGGTGAGGGTCCAGCGGGAGACGCTGAAGCCCGGTGAGAGCAGCACCAGGGGGCGACGGCCCGGGGCGGGCCGCGCGTCGGTCCTGCTGTGGGTGCGCGTACGGGCGAGGACGTCGCCGGAGACGCCGGGCCCGAGCTGCTCGGCGAGCAGGCGCGCCTCCTCCCTGGTGGCGTACGGCGCGGGGCGGCCCCCGTCGGCGCGCGCGGCCGGGTAGTGGAGGGTGACCATGAGCGCGCGTCCGTCGGCGGTGGGAACCCACGGGTCGGTGCGGGACCGGTCGACGAGCGGGAGGACGGTGCTTCCGACGGAGTACGGACCGGTGGGCGCGGGCAGCGTGGCGGCCCTCGCCGTATGGGCGACCGCCGGCGGCGGGGTGTCGGGAGCGGCCGCGGTGGCCACGCCGGCGGGTAAGGCGACGGAGCAGACGAGGAGGGCGGCCACGGCCGCTCTGGTGATTCGGATCATGGGGCCACGCTAGAAGTCCCCGCCGCCCTGTCGCGTCCTGCTGCGGGCCCATGTGCCGTCAGCCCGGAGATGTACGCGCTCCGGTCCGGGCGACGTGAAGGCGGGCCCGGGCCACGTGGCGACGGCACGGGCGAACTCCCTTGCCGGCCGCGGCCGTCCGCCCGCCCGGCTCCCGGAACGGCCTTGACAGTGCGGAAGGCGGCCTGCCTAAGCTGAGGCACTCCCTTCCCGACCTCGGACGGGATCTCGGCCCGGACCTGCGGGGAGGCGGATGTGCGCGCAGCGAGCGCGGAGCCGCACGGCCCGCGTCCCGGACTCCGGCCGCGTGCGCGGCTCGTCTGCCGACGGCACGTCGACCTCTGCCGTACCTCCTCGGCCATCTGTCCTTCCCTCCGCGTCTGACCCCGCCCCCGCGGGTCCGCGCGTCCGCTGACATCCCGCCGCCCCGGCCCCGCGCCGTCGCGCCTCCGCGCGCCCGTGGGTCCTGCCGCGTGCCGCCGTCTTCCGGAAGGACTTCCCATGCCCCGCCCCGCCCTGCGCCTGGCCGTCGAGATCGACGGTGACGGTGCCCATCCGGCCGCGTGGCGCCGTGCCGCGCATTCCCCCGGCGAGCTGCTGACCCCGCGTCGGCTCGCCCGGGTCGCGGCCGTCGCCGAGAACGCCGGGTTCACCCTGGTCACCCTGGACGACTCGATTCTTCCGCCGGGTTCCGGCGCCGGTCCCGCGGGCCGGATCGGCGCCGTCGAGCGGGCCGCGTTCGTGGCCGCGTCGACGAGCGTCCTCGGGGTGGCCCCGGTCCTCGCGACCACCTACGCCGAGCCGTTCCACGTGTCCTCGCAGCTCGCCTCGCTCGACCACGTCTCGGCCGGCCGGGCCGGCTGGGTGGTGGGGGTCGAGACGGACCCCGCCGCCGCGCGTGCCTGGGGGCGGCCGCCGGTCGAGGGACCCGAGGCGACGGCCCGCGAGGCCCGCGACGGCCTCCGGGTCGTCCGGGATCTGTGGGACTCGTGGGAGGACGACGCGGTGATCCGGTCGGTGGCCACCAGCCGCTATCTCGACCGGTCGCGGCTCCATGCCATCGACTTCACCGGTGAGACGTACTCCGTGAAGGGGCCGTCGATCGTGCCGCGGCCGCCGCAGGGGCGGCCCGTGGTCCTCGCCCGCCCGGGGATCGTTCCGGCCGAGCTGACCGATGTGGCCCTGGTCGGCGGTGGCGGCGTCGCCGACGTGGCGGCGGCCGCGGAGGGCAGCGCGTCGCCGCGCGCCTTCGCCGAGATCGAGGTGGCTCTGGACACCCCGCACGAGTCGGCCGGGGAACGGGTCGCCGACCTGGAGCGGTACGCCCCGTGGACCGGCCGGCCGGACCGGCTGCGATACACCGGCCCCGCAGCCGGTCTGGTCTCCCTGCTCACGGAGTTGCACGGGCGGGTCGACGGGGTGCGGCTGCGTCCGCTCGTGCTCGACGAGGACCTCGCCGTGCTCTCCCGGCTCGTGCTGCCCGAGCTGTTCGTCCGGCGGCTCGCGACCCGGCCGCTGCCCGGCACCACCCTGCGTGCCTCCCTGGGCCTCCCCCGGCCCCTCAGCCGCTTCACCACGACCGGCAGTGCCGCCGCCACGCCCGTACGGGAGGAGACCCGATGACCCGCACCGATCCCGCCGACGTCCCCCGTCCGGACGCGCAGCTGCACTTCGGGGTGTTCTTCCAGGGCGTCAACCACTGGACGATCTGGTCGGATCCCGCAAGCGGCTCCCAGATCGATCCGGCCTCCTTCCTCCGCGTCGCGCGGACCGCCGAGCGCGGGCTCTTCGACGCCTTCTTCCTCGGGGACGGACTGCGGCTGCGCGAGTCGGAGGGCGGCATCCACGAGCTGGACGTCGCGGGCCGCCCGGACTCGATCACCCAGTTGGCGGCGCTCGCCGCCGCGACCGAGCGGATCGGGCTCGTCTCCACGTCCAACACGACGTTCAACGAGCCGGGCGATCTCGCCCGGCGCCTCGCCGGCCTCGACCTTCTGTCGGGCGGCCGGGCCGGCTGGAACGTGGTGACCACGCACAACGCCTGGACCGGGGAGAACTTCCGGCGCGGCGGCTTCCTCGACCACGCCGACCGCTACCGGCGCGCCGAGGAGTTCCTGTCGGTGGCGCGGGCCGTGTGGGACGGCTGGACGGAGGGTGCGGTGGCCGGGTCCGTCGACGCCCGCTCCTGGTCGGTGCCGGACGGGGTGGCACGCGTCCGGTCGAAGGGCGCGCACTTCGACGTCGACCTGGTCCCGACGCTGCCGCGCAGTACGCAGGGGCATCCGGTGATCTTCCAGGCGGGCGACTCAGGCGAGGGAAGGGACTTCGCGGCCCGGCAGGCGGATGTGGTGTTCTCGGCGCACGGTACGGACTTCGACGACGCGCTCGCCTTCGCCGAGGACATCCGGCGCAGGCTGCGGGCGGCGGGCCGGGCCGAGGACGCGCTGAGGATCCTGCCGGGTACGGAGATCGTCATCGGGGCCACCGAGAAGGAGGCGGAGGAGAAGGAGCGCTGGGTCCGCCTCGAACAGGTCACTCCCGCGGTGGCCCTCGGCATCGCGAGCCGGCTGTGGGGGTTCGACCTGTCGGGGCGGGACGCCGACGGGCCGCTGCCCGCCGAGGACCCGGTGGTCGCCGCGTACGACGGGAAGTTCGGGACCCGTCAGCTGGGCGAGACCCTGGACACGGTGGCCGAGTGGCGCGCGAAGGCCGAGGCCAACGGCTGGTCGCTGCGCGAGACGGTCATCGAGCTCGGTCCGCAGCGCGGCCATGTGGGGACCCCGGCCGGGCTCGCCGAGAAGTTCGCCCGGTTCGTCCGGCACGGGGCCCTCGACGGCTTCAACATCTCGCCGTACCTGGTGCCGGACGGTCTCGACGACATCGTGGAGCTGCTCGTGCCCGAACTGCAGGAGCGGGGGGTGTACCGGTCCGCGTACACGGGCACGACGCTCCGGGAGCATCTGGGGCTCGCCCCGGTGGTGTGACAGCCGGGTCCGGCCGGGTGGGGTGACACCCGGGGCGGACGGGCACGCGCGCGGGGAGCCGCGTGCCCGTCCGTCGTACGAGGCGGGCGGGAGCCGACCGGGTCAGCCGAGCGGCAGTTCCAGGCGGGACGGTTCGTCCTCCGGGGAACCGATGACGGTCTGCGTCCAGGTGACGGAGGCGTCCCCGTACAGCGGGTCCTTGCTGTCGACGACCAGCAGCAGTCGGTTCCCCGAGGGAATGTCGTACGCGGCCGCCTGGAGACTCCAGGTGACGGTGGTGTCCTGTTCGGGCGTCAGGCCGTACACGTTGAGCGGCTCATGGCTGATGATCCTGGCCGTGCCGTCCTCGGCCACGTCCAGGAGGTGGGCGTAGAGGCTCGCCGACGTGGCCGTGGAGCGGACGGTGAGGCGCAGCCGCGGGATGCCCCGGACGCGGCGGCCCACGCCCTCCCGCCCGTCGGGCGAGACGAGCGGTTCGGTCGTCCACACCACCGCGTGCCGGCGGTCGATCTTGCGGGTGTCGTAGATCTTGGGGTTGCCCTGCCACTCCGCCTGACCGGTCTTCATGATCGCATCCATGGCGGTGGCCTCGGTGTCCACGCCCGCGAGGAACGCCCGCCGCCAGCCGGTCTCCTCCGCCCCGGGCTCGCCCGTCGGGACGAGCCGGCCGTCGGTGCCGCCCCCGCCGTCGCCGGTGAGGCCGAACACCTCGGTGGTGTCGGTGACCTCGCTCCAGCCTGGACTCGTCTCGCGGCGGGCGGGCACGACGATCCGGTTCTCGCCGGTGGGTTCGCCGGTCTCGGGGTCCAGGACGGGTTCCGTCACGTACGAGAACATCACCTGGTTGCAGACCTGCGGCCACTCCTCCACGCCGTTGCGCTCGCCCCTGAGGTGGTGGTCGAGCCAGGCGTACGCCTCCGCCATGGGGAGGTTGACCTCGCCCCGGACGGCGGGCGGGCCGATGAGCGCGGGGCCCTCGGGCGCGGCGTGGTCGCCGATCCACAGGTTGAGCCGCTTGGGGACGTCGAGGCCGTTGAAGGTCTCCAGGGTCTGGTTGACCGGGAAGAGGCTCTCGTGCCACGTGTTGGAGAAGAAGGTGGGCGTGCCCTTCTCGTTGGTCAGGGGGAGGTACGACTCGGGAGCGCGCTTGAGGCCCCACTCGACGACGGCGTCCAGGTTCCGGTCGGCCTGGAAGTCGGCGAGGATCTCGCGGTTGGCCTCGTCGAACTTGTCCTCGACCGGCCCGCCGGTGAGGGCGAGCAGAGCCTTCACCGCTGCGAGGTGGCGGGTGTTGTGGTCGTAGAGGCTGGTCGCGAGGTTGCCCCAGGTGCTGAGGGCGACGACGGCGGCGACCCGGTCGTCGTGGGCGGCGACGAGCTGGCTGATGCCGGAGCCGTACGACTCGCCCATGAAGCCGATGACGCTCGGGGCGAAGCGGTCGACGGCGAAGTCGATGACCGCGGAGCCGTCGGCCCAGTCGTGGGGGCCCGCGACGTCGACGAAGCCGCTGGAGGTGGAGGGCAGTCCGGGGATGCCGAGGCCGCGCGGGGTGTAGGCGAGGACGTGGTAGCCCTTGCGGGCGAGGACGAGGTACGACCAGAGGAAGAGCGGCCAGCCGAACGGTGTCCAGCCGGCGGGCACGACGACGAGCGGGTGCGGGCCCGGCCCGAGCTGCCGGAGGCTGAACGCGGAGAGCCGGACGTTCTCCGCGGCTCCCTCGCTCTCGGCCGCCCCTTCGATGCGGTGGTACGCGGGCAGCGCCAGGCCGCGCACCTCCTCGACGATCGCGGCGAGTTCGGCGGGGAGCAGCGCCGTGGCCGTGTCGGTGCCGTCGGTCGTGTCGCCCAGGAGGGCGTTGGCGAGGGTCTGGCCGAGCCGGACGGCGCCGGGGTCCACCGTTCCGTCGGCGGCCCAGAGGCCGCGTGCGGTGATCCGGGAGGTCTCGGCGGCGGTCAGGGCCGCCGTGACGTCCGGGAAGCCGGGAAAGTGTTCGGACGAGCCGGTGGTGAAGGGGTTCTCCTTGGGCACGTGCACCCGTTCCTCTCGACTGGACTGGTGACTGTCCGCACTGCGGACGGTCGCAAGCCTCACCTATCGGGGGCGGAGCGACCAGAGCGCACGAACAGCGCACGTGTCACGCAACCGGTCGGGAACGACACAAGCCGCCCCGAACTCGATGTTTGGGGACGCCGGGGGCGGGTCGGGCTCAGCGGGATTCGGGTGGAACCACCACGAGCAGGGCGGCGACGTCGTCGTCGAGGCCGCCGGCGCCGTAGTCGGTGAGGTCCTTGTGGAGGAGGGCCGGGACCTCCTCGGCCGGTTCCCGCACCCAGCCGCGCAGGCGCAGATCCAGCGGATAGAACGTGCCGGCCCGGTCGCGGGTCTCGCTGACGCCGTCGGTGTAGAGGAGCATCCGGTCCCCCGGCCCGAACGGCACCTCCTCGATGCGGTGGTGGGAGTCGGCGAGGCCCGCGAGGTTCACGGGCAGCGAGGGGTCGGCGAACCGCACGGGCTCGACCTCGCCGCCGCGCTGGAGCAGCGGGGCGGGATGGCCGCAACTGAGGAGCCGTGCGACGTCCTCGCCGTCGGGGAGTTCCACGAGGACGACGGTGGCGAAGCGTTCGGCTGCGTCGGAGTCCGGATCCCAGGCTCCGTAGCGGGCCAGGCCTTCGTCGAGCCGGTCGGCGAGGACGGCCAGGTCGGGGGCTTCGTTGACGGCGGCACGGAAGGAGCCGAGGAGCACGGAGGCCGTCTCGACGGCGCCGAGGCCCTTGCCCTGGACGTCGCCGAGCATGATCCGTACGGCGCCCGGGACTCGTACGGCCTCGTAGAAGTCGCCGCCGATCCTGGCCTTGGCCGCGGCCGCCACGTACAGCAGATGCAGGTCGAAGCGGCCGAGGTGGGTGGGGAGCGGGCGCAGCACGACCCGCTGGACGACCTCGGCGACGGCGGTGAGTTCGCGCATGTCCTGCTCGTAGCGCGTACGGACCCGGCTGACCCAGGCGGCGGCGGCTGTGACGCCGGCGATCACGACCAGGTTCGTGACGAGTTCGGGCGCCGCGGCGAACTCGCCCCTGATGAGGCTGAGGACCAGCCGGGCCACTACGGCGAGCAGCCCGATGGCGATCGTCCAGGGCACGCTCCAGGTGACGGCGGCGAGCGCGGGTGCGGCGACGAGCAGCCGGTCGAAGCGGTCCCGGTCGGGGGTCAGCAGATCGGCGACGAAGGCCAGCGCCAGGACCAGGAAGGGCAGCGCGCGACCGAGGTTGAACTGGGTGCGCGCCGGAGCGCCGGGGCGGGCCCGCTGACCTGCTGGCATTTCATGATCGTACGCATGGCCGGTCTCCTGCCCGTGGTGACGGGGGCCCCGGGCGTGTCCGCCGCCGGTCGGCGGCGCGGGGCAGGGCGAGGGCGGCGGGGAGCGCGAGGGCGGCGATCAGGACGAGGGCGGGGAGGGCGGCGCCCCGCGACGGTACGAAGCCGCCGTCCGGGACGAGGGCGAGCAGCAGGGTCGCGAGGGCGACGCCGAGCGCGGGTCCGATGTTCATCGCGGTCTGCTGGAGCCCGCCGGCGACTCCGGCGTGGGCCTCCGGGGCGCGGTGCACGACGACCGAGGTCGCGGTGACCATCAGGGTGACGAACCCGGCGCCCAGCAGTGCGGCGCTGACCCCGACGGCGGCGGCGCCGGCCGTCGTGTCGAGCCGGGCGAGGAGCAGCACCCCGAGGGTGAGCAGGGCGGCGCCGGCGGTCGCCGTACGCCGGGGGCCGAAGCGGCGCTGGAGCGGCGGGCAGAGGGGCGCGCCGAGAACCATGAGGACGGCGAGCGGGAGAACCCGCAGCGCGCAGCCGAGGGGGTCGAGTCCCTGGACGTCCTGGAGGAAGTACGTCGCCACGAAGAGCGAGCCTGTGAGGGCCGCCGAGGCGGCGAGCAGGACGGCGAGGCCGGCGACGACGGGCACGCTCCGGAGCAGCTCGGGGGGCAGCAGAGGACGTGCGGCACGGCGCTCGTGCCGGGCGAGGAGGACGCCGGCGGCGACGGCCCCCGCGACGGCGAGCAGGCCGGTGGGGGCGCCGCCGGGGCGGGCGGCCTCGACGAGGCCGTGGACGAGCAGCCCCAGGGTGACGGCGAGCAGCAGGGCACCGGCGGGGTCGAGCGCGGAAGGTCCGCCGGCGGCCCTGGGACCGGCGCCGGGAGCGGTTTCGTACCGCCGGCCCGGTGCGCTCGACCGGTTCGGCTCGTGCGGCTCGTGCGGAGGGTTCGGCTCGTACGGTGGGTTCAGCTCGTACGACCTGCTCGGTTCGGTCGGGCGTTCCCTGGTGGCCAGCGCGAGCAGGCCGATGGCAAGGGTCGGCGGTACACCGAGGAGGAAGACCGAGCGCCAGCCGTACGCGGAGACCAGGGCGCCGCCGATGAGCGGTCCGGCCGTTGCGGCGAGGCCGATGGCGGCCGTGCGCACCGCGATGGGGGTGCCGAGCCGATCCGGTGGGTAGGCGGTCCGGAGCATGCCCAGCGTGGCGGGCTGGAGGAGCGCGCCGCACACTCCCTGGAGCACCCGGAGCACGATCACGGTGCCGATGCCGGGGGCCAGGGCGATTCCGGTGGAGGCGGCTGCGAAGCCGAGGGCGCCGACGGCGAAGACCCGGCGGTGGCCGTAGCGGTCGCCGAGCCGTCCGGCGAAGACCAGGAGGCTCGCGACGGCGACGAGGTAGCCGGTGCTGGTCCACTGGACCTGCCCGACGTTCGCGTGCAGGTCGCGCTGGAGGGCCGGTTGGGCGACGGTGAGGACGGTGCCGTCGAGGGCGACGACCGCCGCGCCGACGACGCTGCACGCGAGGACCCGGGCACGGTGCGGGCTCATGCGGACTGCCCCGCGGGACCGAGGTGCGCGTCGAGGGCGGCCTCGAGGAACGGGGCGGGGTCGCCGCCGCCGGTCGCGAGCCGGAGGCTGCCCCAGTGCCAGAGCTGGGCGATGCCGTGGAGATTGGCCCAGAGCGCGCCGGCCAGCACGGCGGGGTCGGCGGCGTCGGGGCGGACGCGGGCGACGAGTCCGGTGAGCCGGGCGAAGAGCGGCAGGCTCGTCTCCCGCAGTCCGAGGCTGCCGCTCTCCAGCAGGTCGTGCCGGAACATCAGCTCGTACATGCCGCGTCGGGTGCCGGAGTAGTCGAGGTAGACGCCGGCGAGGAGCGCGATCCGTTCGCGCGGCGCTGCGGTCTCCCGGTCCTGGGCGGCGACGCGGGCGGCCAGCTCGGTGAAGCCCTGACGGGCGATGGCCGACAGGAGTTCGAGATGGGTCGGGAAGTGGCGGCGGGGGGCGCCGTGGGAGACGCCGGCACGGCGGGCGATCTCGCGCAGCGAGAGGGCCTGGGCGCCTTCGGCGTTCACGAGCTCGACGCCGACGCGGACGAGCCGCTCGCGCAGCCCGCCGTCGCTCCGGTCGCCGGCCATGCTCCCGGGCGCCCGGTGGTCTTCGGCCCGGTGGTCCTCGGCTCGGCGATCCTCGGCTCGGTGCTCTTGGGCCCGGTGGTCTTCGGGCAGGTGATCCCCGGCCTGGGGATCGTCGGGTTCGTTATGCATAGACACTGTCTACCAAGATCGAGTAGACGCTGTCTACTCACTCTCGCGCCCCCGTCCGCTACACTGAGGGACAGCGAAGGGGAGTAGCCCTGCAAATCGGTCGTCGACATACTGGAACCCCCGGGTTCCCGGTGACCGGGTCCGCGTTCGACGCGGACGGGCGAGACCTTCGGCCAGGCATCAACCGCGTCCGCGCTTCCGTGGGCGTGGTCCGTCATGCCGGGCCGAGTGGTCCTCCCGTCGCCCACCGAGGTGCCGTGCCGAGTCCACAGGCCCGGACCGAGCAGAGAGCCCCGGTATGCACCTCGACCCCTTGGCGATCCTCACCGCCTTCGGGCTGATCTTCCTCGCCGAGCTTCCCGACAAGACGATGTTCGCATCCCTCGCCATGGGCACGCGGATGCGTCCGCTCTACGTCTGGATCGGCACCTCGACCGCCTTCCTCGCGCACGTCGCCATCGCGGTCTGCGCGGGCAGTCTGCTCGGACTGCTCCCGGGCTGGTCCGTGAAGCTCGTCTCCGCCCTGCTGTTCGGTTTCGGCGCGTTCATGCTACTGCGCGGCGGGGGCGACGACGACGAGGCCGACGAGGGCGGCAAGACCGTCACCGGTTTCCTGCCCGTCTTCTCGACGGCCTTCATGGCCGTCTTCATCAGCGAGTGGGGCGACCTCACCCAGATCACCACCGCCAACCTGGCCGCCACGAACGGCACCTGGTCGACGGCGATCGGCTCCCTCGCCGCCCTGATGAGCGTCTCCGCACTCGCCCTGGTCGCGGGCCGCTTCATCGCGAAGCGTGTTCCCCTCAAGACCGTGCAGCGCATCGGCGGCATCTGCATGGCGGGCCTCGCGATCTGGTCCCTGACCGAGGTCTTCACCGGCT
Organism: Streptomyces sp. NPDC088707; assembly: GCF_044752725.1. NCBI lineage: Bacteria > Bacillati > Actinomycetota > Actinomycetes > Kitasatosporales > Streptomycetaceae > Streptomyces > Streptomyces sp. NPDC088707. The sequence goes on from NZ_JBIVLV010000001.1 coordinate 524,267, forward strand.
GAGAACGGTCACCCGACCGCACGGCGAACGCCCCCACCCCCGCAGGGTGGGGGCGTTCGCCGTTCCCGCACCCTTTCCCGCACCCGGCGCGTCGTCGTGGCGTGGCGCCCCTTGATGAAGCAATGAATCACTGCTTCACTCCTTCCATGCCCTACCGACGCACCCCCGCCGTCCAGGCCCGACTCGACGCCCAGCGCGCCTCCGTCGTGGACGCGGCCCGGGCCCTGCTCTCCGAGCAGGGATACGCGGGATGCACGGTCGCGGCCGTCGCCGCCCGCGCCGGAATCGCCACGGGCAGCGTGTACCGCCACTTCCCCGGCAAGACAGAGCTCTCCGTGGAGCTCTTCCGGACCGTGGTGAGCCGAGAGGTCGCGGCCGTCTCCGAGGCGGCCGGACACCCCGGGCACCGTTCCGCCGCCGAACGGGTGGTCGCCGTCATCGAGACCTTCGCCCTGCGTGCCCTCAAGTCGCCGCGCCTCGCCTACGCGCTGCTCGCCGAGCCGGTCGACCCGGCCGTGGACGCCGAGCGGCTGGTCTTCCGGCGCGCCTTCCGGGACGTGTTCGCCGCACGCGTCGAGGAGGGCGTCCGCTCGGGCGAACTGCCGCCCCAGGACCCGGTCCTGACGGCCTCGGCGCTCGTCGGTGCGGGCGCGGAGGCGCTCATCGGCCCGCTGGCGGAAGGGTCCGTCGGGCCCGGCACCGTACCCGCACTCGTCACCTTCACCCTGCGAGCACTGGGAGTCCCCGATGCCGACCACGCATGAGGTCACCAACCAGGTACCGCCCCTGACCGGCTACGACGTCTCCGCCGACCCCGCCCTCCTGGAGGCGTTGCGCCGGGAGGGCGCGGGCTGGGCCGAGACCGAGGTCCGCGAGCTCGGCGCGCGGGCCGGCGGCCAACAGGCCCAGGAATGGGGGCGGCTCGCCGAGCGCCACTCCCCCGTGCTCCACACCCACGACCGGCACGGCCACCGGATCGACGAGGTCGAGTTCCACCCGCACTGGCACGACCTGATGGACGTGGCCGTCCGGCACGGGCTGCACGGCGCGCCCTGGCGCGACGAGCGGCCGGGCGCGCACGTCGCCCGCGCGGCGAAGGTGTTCGTGTGGGGGCAGGCCGACGCGGGGCACCTGTGCCCGATCTCCATGACGTACGCGGCGGTGCCGGCGCTGCGCGCCCAGCCGGAGCTGGCCGAGGTGTACGAGCCGCTGCTGGCCTCCTCGTCGTACGACTTCGGCCTCCGGGTGCCGGCCGAGAAGCGCGGGATCATCGCCGGAATGTCGATGACCGAGAAGCAGGGCGGCTCGGACGTCCGGGCGAACACGACCCGGGCCGTGCCGACGGACGAGCCCGGCCTGTACGCGTTGACCGGCCACAAGTGGTTCACCTCGGCGCCGATGTCCGACGTCTTCCTCACGCTCGCGCAGGCGCCGGGCGGGATCTCCTGCTTCCTGGTACCGCGTGTCCTGCCGGACGGCAGCCGCAACGCGATCCACCTCCAGCGACTCAAGGACAAGCTGGGCAACCGCTCCAACGCCTCCTCCGAGATCGAGTACGAGGGTGCCCTGGGCCGGCTCGTCGGTGAGGAGGGGCGCGGGGTGGCCACCATCATCCGGATGGTGAACATGACACGGCTCGACTGCGCCATCAGCTCGGCGTCCGGGATGCGCCTCGGACTCGTCCAGGCGGTGCACCACGCCACGCACCGCGAGGCGTTCGGGGCGCGGCTCGTCGACCAGCCGCTGATGCAGAACGTACTGGCCGACCTCGCGGTGGAGGCGGAGGCGGCCACGCTCGCGGCGCTGCGCCTGGCCGGCGCGGTCGACCGGGCCGCGCGCGGCGACGCGCAGGAGGAGCAGTTGCGGCGGCTCGGGCTCGCGGTCACCAAGTACTGGGTGTGCAAGCGGGCGCCCGCCCACGCGGCCGAGGCCCTCGAATGCCTGGGCGGCAACGGCTACGTGGAGGACTCGGGCCTCCCCCGGCTTTACCGGGAGTCACCGCTGCCGTCGATCTGGGAGGGCTCGGGGAACGTCGCAGCGCTGGACGTGCTGCGGGCGATGGCCCGTCAGCCGCAGGCGGTGGAGGCGTTCTTCGCGGAGGTCGATCTGGGCGCGGGTGCCGACCGGCGTCTGGACGCGGCCGTCGCGGGCCTTCGCAAGGACCTCGTGGGGCTCGGCGACCCGGACGCCGCGGAGTACGGGGCGCGGCGTCTCGTCGAGCGCCTGGCCCTGGTGCTGCAGGGCTCGCTGCTCGTACGGCACGGGAGTCCGGCGGTGGCGGACGCGTTCTGCGCGTCGCGGCTCGACGGCGACCGCGGTCTCGCGTTCGGCACGCTGCCCGCGGGGGTGGACACGGCGGCGATCATCGCGCGGAGCGGTCCTGACGCGGTGAGCGCGGGCTAGGAGGCACCGGACGTGCTCCGCCGGCCGGCCCCGGGCCTCCCCACGGGCCGGCCGGCGAAGCCTCCGCACGGTGGGCCGCTCTACCGGCCGCACGCTGGGCCGCTCGGCGGGCGGCTCAGTGCCGGCTCCCTTCGGAGAAAAACCGCTGGTCCCGTCACACAGCCCTCGATACGATCATCGTGATGACGACCTCCTCTGCTATCAGATCGGGGGTCCCGTCCGCGCAAGGTGAGTGCTGATGCTCACTCCTGCCGCGGACGGCGACCACCGCCTTTCCCTCTGGCTGCGCGTGCGCAAGTTCGCCGTGCCGCCCTCCATGATCGAGACCGCCGGACTCCGGCGCACCGCCGGTGACTGGGCGGGTGCCTGCGCCGCCGCGGGCGTCGACGTCGATCTCGACCTGCGCTCCGCCGCCCGTGCGTACGGGCGGGAACTCGCCGCCCTGGTCAGGGCGGACCTCCGGGCACTCGCTCCCGACCTGCTGCGCTGGCACATGCCGCGGATCGCTCCCGACGGAGTCCTGCGCCCGGGACTCACCGTCCCGCTGGCCCGTTACGCCCTCTCCGGGGACGAGGCGGGGCACGACGGCGTGGGCCCCGCCTCCCCCTCGGTGTACCTCGTGGTGCGGACCGCGCCCGCGTGGGCGGACGCCGGGCAGCGGATGAGCCTCGCGCTGTGGGACGGATCCCGTTCCGCGGACGGTGAGCGCCGCCATCCGCATCCACGCCCGAGTCGGCGGTACCGCCTGGACCTCCACCGCCACCTCTGGGACGCGCGGCACAGCGGCGAACTGCGGGTCCGTTCCGGGGCCGACGCGGGTCCGTGCGCCGACCCGCCGTCGGAGCCGTGCGCCGACCCGCCGTCGCCGAACGACGAGGCACCCGGCCGCGCCGTCGACCGCTGGGTGGCGGAGGCCGGCATCCTGCTCAGGGCCGAAGGACATGACTCCGGGCGCGTCCGTGTACGGCTCGAGGGCCGCCGACAGCTGGTTCTCGACGTGCCGGCGGGCGGCGGGCCGGCATCGGCCGCCCCCGCGATGCCACCGTCGGACCTACGGGCGCTGCCCGTGCTCCCCGACGCCGCGACCTGGGTGCCGCCCGATCTGGAACTGCTGCGCGCCGGTCTGATCGAGGCCGGTCGACTGCATCCGCTGGTCGCCTCGGCACTGGTACCCGACCACCGGCCCGCCGTGCCCGCCGCGGTCGCGGATCCGCCCGGGCAGCCACGCCTGGTGGACTGCCGGGGACTCCGGCACCGGATCGGCCTGTCCGACGGCGTCCTCGCCCCGCTCGACCACAGCGCCGCCGAGATCCGGCGGGAGGAGCTCCTGGTCGCGTTGGGCGGGCCTCCCCTCCCCTGCCTCCAGGCCATCGACGACGCCCACCGCCGTCCTGACTGCCTCACGGGTGTCCGCGAGCGCCTGGACCACGGCGACACCGCCGGCGCGCTGGCCGTCGTCGAGGGCCTGCTCGGCCCCGGCGCCGCCCTGCGCAACGGTGCGCTGCGGGACGCCCTGGAGTCGGCCGCCAGGCGGCGGATCGCGTACGGGCTCTACCGGGCGGACCTCTACGGCCCGGGACCGGGACGTGCGCTGCCCGGGAAGGACCGCCCCGGGGGCCGTCGCGCCCGCCCTCGCCACCGCCACACCCGCTGACCGAAGCGGCGCCGGCCCGCACACCGGTACCGCAGGCATCCCCTCATCAAGCCGTTACCGACGGTCACGCCGGTTACGGCCCACTGACGACGAACCCACAGGTGATCACCCATGTCCTTGAGCACCCCTTCCTCCGCCCAGCTCGACATCGCCGACGAACTCCTCGCCCTGCTGCGCGACTCCACGACCGAGCCGCGCCCCGACGATCAGCTGGAGGCGCTGACCCTCGCGGTCGCCGCCGATCTCCCCGTACTCCTCTGGGGTGAGCCGGGGATCGGCAAGACGGCCGCGCTGACCCAGCTCGCCGAGTCCCTGGACCTCCCGCTGACGACGGTGATCGCCAGCGTGCACGAGCCGTCCGACTTCTCGGGGCTCCCCGTGATCGGCGACGATCCCGCCGAGCAGGGCGTCCCGATGGCTCCGCCGGACTGGGCGGTACGGCTCGTGAAGGCCGGCCGCGGGCTGCTGTTCCTCGACGAACTGTCCACCGCCCCGCCGGCGGTGCAGGCGGCCCTGCTCCGTCTTGTCCTGGAACGGCGGGTCGGCGCCCTGCGGCTGCCGTCCGGGGTGCGCATCGTGGCCGCCGCCAACCCGCGGGCCTCGGCCGCCGACGGCTGGGAGCTGAGTCCGCCGCTGGCCAACCGTTTCGTGCACCTCCATTGGACCCACGACCACGAGGTCGTCGTCCGCGGCCTCGGCGGCACCTGGCCGCGGGCGACCCTGCCCCGGCTCGACCCGGAGCGTCTGCCGCACGCCGTGGACCACGCCCGGCGCGCCGTGTGCGGCCTCCTCGCCACCCGCCCCGCACTCGTGCACCGGCTCCCCGGCGGGGAGACCCGGCGGGGTGGCGCCTGGCCTTCGCCCCGCAGCTGGGAGATGAGCCTGCGCCTCATCGCCTTCGCCACCGCCGCCGGATCCTCCCGCGAGGTGATCTCGCTCCTGGTCAGGGGCACCGTCGGGGACGGCCCTGGGCTCGAACTCCTCGCGAGTCTGGACCGGATGGACCTCCCGGACCCCGAGACGCTGCTCGCCGACCCGTCCGGCGCGGAGCTGCCGGAACGGGGTGATCTGCGCCAGGCCGCGCTCGACGGTGTCGTGGCGGCGGTCGGGGCGCGCCCCGAGAAGGCCCGCTGGGACGCCGCCTGGGCCCTGCTCGCCAGGGCGGCGGAGACCGGTGCGCCTGATCTGGTCGTCGTACCCGCGACCACGCTCGCCGCGCTCCGCCGTACGGAGTGGGACGTGCCACCCACCATCGAACGGCTCGCGGGGGCGGTCTCGCTGTCCCGGCGTGCGGACGAGGCGGCGACCCTGGTCGCGAGCGGCACGGCCCCCGCCGCGGGCGGCGCACGATGAGCACGGCCACGGACGCGGACATGGGGGCGGGCACGGATGCAGGCATGGAGACGGGTGCGGGTGCCGGCGCGGGGGCGGACATCACCGGGCCGGGTGCCGGGGCGGGGGCGGACATGGGCGCGGAGCCGGGTGCCGGCGCCGGGTCCGGTGCGGGGAACGCCCTCGACCTCGACAAGCTCTTCGCCGCCCGGCTGTACGCCGTCCGGGCCCGGCCCTATCTGGCGACCGCGTTGTTCGCCCTGCACGTCGTCGAGTCCCGGCGGGTGCCGACGATGGCGGTCGACCGGCACTGGCGCTGCTACGTCTCGCCGGTCTTCGTGAACAGGACACCGGTCGAGGAGCTCGCCGGTGTGTGGGTCCACGAGGTGTCGCACCTCCTGCGCGACCACCACGGGCGGGGTGACCGGGTCGCCCGGGAGCGCGGTCTGACCGGCCCGGGTGCCAGGCTGCTGATGAACATCGCGGCGGACTGCGAGATCAACGACGACGTGTTCGGGGACGGCCTCGTCCTGCCCGAGGGCGCGGTCACTCCGGACTCCCTCGGGCTCACCTCCGGCGAGTTGATGGAGGACTACCTGCGCCGGATCGGCCTCGGATCCGGCATGCAGCACCTGGCCTGGCTGGACTGCGGCAGCGGTGCCGACGGTCTGGAACGGGAGTGGGAGCTGGGGCCCGACGGCGCGGACGGCCTCAGCGGGCAGCAGCAGGACGCCGTCCGGTTCCGCGTGGCGCAGGCGGTCAAGGGCCGCCCGGGGAGCGCGCCGAGGGGGTGGAAGCGGTGGGCCGAGGAGGTCTTCCACCCGCCGCAGCCGTGGCGGGACCTGTTGGGGGCGGCGGTCCGCTCGGCGGCCTCCGCCTCCGGCGCGGGTGAGGACTACTCGTACGGCCGGCCGTCGCGCCGCTCGGCGGGGCTGCCGGGTGCCGTGCTGCCGAGTCTTCGGCGCAGACCGCCCCGGGTGTCGGTGATCGTGGACACGTCCGGCTCGGTGAGCGACGCGGAACTGGGCGGCGCGCTCCTGGAGGTGGCCGCGATCTCCCGGGCCGTGGGCGGGCGTCGCGACCTGGTGACCGTGATGTCGTGCGACGCGGCGGCCCGCACCGTGCATCCGTTGTGCCGTGCCGAGGGAATCCCGCTGGTGGGCGGCGGCGGTACGGATCTCCGTACGGGCTTCCCCAGGGCGCTGCGGACGGTGCCGAGGCCGGACGTCATCGTGGTCCTGACGGACGGCCAGACGCCCTGGCCGTCCGAGCGTCCGCCGTGCCGGACGGTGGTGGGGCTGTTCCCCCGTGACGGGTCGCGCGGCCGTTCGTGGATCGAGAGCGATCCCGACTACGAGCCGGACACCCCGCCCGACTGGGCGCGCGTGGTGACGATCGGTTAGCCGTCGTCTCTCGGCGATCGCCGCGACGATTCGGTCGGGTGCGGCGGGTACGCGCGGGGGCGGTGCCGGCTTCCGCCCGGGATGGCAGCCTGGTGGAGCACGTACCCCATGACCACGGCCGACGGGCATCGGCCGGAACGACAGGGAGTCACGTTGGGCGGCGAGGCGATCCATGACGAACTGGACGAGCGGGCGGCCGAGGTGGCGGATCGGGTGGTGGCCTGGCGGCATCACCTGCACCGCTGTCCGGAGCTGTCCAACCGTGAGGTGAACACGGCCCGCCTGGTGGCGGACCACCTGCGTTCCCTCGGCCTCGACGAGGTCCGTACCGGCATCGCCGGGCACGGGGTCGTGGGCGTTCTGCGCGGCGGGGCCGCGGGCGAGCGGGTCGTGGCGCTGCGGGCGGACATGGACGCGCTGCCGGTCCGGGACCTGTGCGGGGTGGACTTCGCCTCCGAGGTGGTCGACGCCGACTACCCGGGCGGCCCCTTCCCCGTCTCGCACGCCTGTGGGCACGACTGCCACACGGCGGCGCTGCTCGGCGCGGCGACGGTGCTGGCGGGGGTGCGCGACCGGCTGCCGGGAACCGTGCTCTTCGTCTTCCAGCCCGCCGAGGAGGGCCCGCCGGTCACCGAGGAGGGCGGGGCGCGGGCGATGGTCGAGGCGGGCGCGTTCGCCGACCCGGTGCCGACGATGGCGTTCGGACTGCATGTGACTCCGCATCCGAAGGGGTACGTGGGCTACCGGACCGGCAACCAGTACGGGGCCTCGGTCCTCGTCCGCATCGTCGTCACCGGGAAGCAGACCCACGGTTCCACGCCCTGGGACGGCGTCGATCCGATGCCTGCGGTGGGGGCGGTCCTGACCGGCATCGGCCAGTTGTACCGGCAGGTGTCGGCGTTCGATCCGGTCACGGTGTCCATCGGGCACGTCGAGGACGTCGGCCGCTTCAACATCGTCGGGCAGACGGTGACGCTGTGGGGCACGGTCCGGTGTGCGGTGGAGTCCGACATGGCCCGGGTCGAGCAGCGCCTCACGGTGCTCGCGGAGCACTCGGCGGCGGCGTTCGGGGCGACGGCCACGGTGGAGTACCTGCAGTACGTGCCGCCCGTGCACAACAGCGGGCCGTGGGTGGAGGCAGGCCTCCCGACCTTCCGCCGTGTGGTGGGCGAGGAGCGTGTGGTGGAGACGGGCGGGACGCTCGGGTACGACGACGTCAGCGAGTTCGTGAGCCGCTTCGGCGGCCTGTACGTGATGCTCGGCGTCCAGGACGCCACCCTGGACGCGTCCGGGCGGCCGGTGCCGGTGCCCGGCGGTCGCGGCCTGGTGACCAACCACAACCCCCACTTCTACGCGGACGACGGCACCCTGGTCACCGCCGTCCGGCTGCACGCGCACGTGGCGTACGACCATCTGACGGGCGCGCTCGTCCCCCGCGACGGGGACTGAACGGTCGGGGTCAGGCCTCCCGTACGGTGCCGACCGCCGCAACGAACGCCCTGATCAGGGCGGAGTCGGCCGCGGTGGGCCAGACCAGGCCGTACTCGAGGGGCGGGGCGTCCCGCAGGGGGACGTAGGCGATGCCGGGTCGTGGGTGGTAGCGGGCGCCCCGGGCCGCGCCCGGCGTGGCGCCCCGGCCCGCCGTCACATGGGAGAGGACCTCCTGCCAGGTGGTCGCGACCGGGCCCCGCGGGACGGCCGCCCCTGACGGGGTGTGCCGGGGGTAGTGGTGGTCGAGCCAGTGCCGCGGGTGGGCACCGCCGGTGGTGATCAGCGGCAGCTCGGCGAGGTCCTCCAGGCCGAGGGACGGGCGTCCGGCGAGCGGGTGGGCCGCGGGCACCAGCAGGACCCGGTCGTCGCGGACGGCGACAGGACCGGTGGTCAGTTCCGGCTCGCGCACGGGGAAGGCGGCGAGCTGGATGTCGAGCTCGCCGTCCTGGAGAGGCCGGACCCCTCCGTCGAGGGGGACCTCGCGGACGGTGATCTCACAGCCGGGATGGCGGCCGAGGAGGGCGTCGGCGGCAGCCGTGAGCAGTTCGGCGTCCCACGGGGTGCCGAAGCCGGCCCGCAGTCTGCCGTGGACGCCGCGCCCGGCTTCGGTGGCGCGGTCCAGGGCCGCGCGAAGCTGCCGGTGGGCGGGCACGAGGTCCTCGTACAGACGCAGACCGACCGGGGTGAGAGCGACGCTGCGACTGGTGCGGGCGAAGAGCGGGGTGCCGACGCGGCGCTCCAGTTTCTTCACGGTCTGGCTGACGCGGCCGGTGGAGACGCCGAGACGCTCGCCGGTGCGGCCGAAGTGGAGCTCCTCGGCGAGCGTGAGGAACGTTTCCAGTTCGTACCGTTCGAGCACCGGGCCCCCGCCTCCTCCATCACCTGATCGTTGAGTGTGGCTCAACGCCGGTTTCATGATGACAGCTTGTTCCGCCCGGGCGGCGGCGGGGAGCCTGGGGGCGTCCCCCTCCCCCGTACGGAAGAGAGTCCGTGGACCCTCGCGCCACCGCCGAGCAGCCGGTGAAGGTGAACGTGCCGCTCTTCGCCGTCGCCGGCGCCGTCACCGTCGCCAACATCTACTTCCCGCAGCCGCTCCTCGCCGCTGTCGCCCGGGGCCTCGACGTGACGGAGCGGACGGCGGGACTCGTCGCCTCGGCCGCGCAGATCGGGTACGCGCTCGGCATCCTGCTGCTCGTCCCCCTGGCCGACACCGCGCGGCTCCGGCGCCTGACCTCGGTGCTGCTCGCCCTCACCACCGCGGCGCTGCTCGTCGCGGCGGCGGCGCCCGGCGTGGTCACCCTGGCGCTCGCGACGCTCGCGCTGTCCACGACCACGGTGCTCCCGCAGATCCTCACCCCGGTGGCGGCCGTGCTCGCGGGCCCCGGGCGGCAGGGCCGGACCGTCGGGCTCGTGGGTCTCGGGCTCACGCTGGGCTCGACCCTGTCGCGTACGGTCTCGGGTGCCGTCACGGACGCGAGCGGCAGCTGGCGGACGGCCTACCTCGTGGCCGCGGTGGCGACGGCTGCCCTGCTGTGCGTCCTGCCGCGCAGGCTGCCCGAGCGGCTGGGTGCGCGCGGCCGCGCCTCGTACGCCGGGCTCCTCGCCGGGCTGCCCGGGCTCCTGGCGTCCCATCGCGCGCTGCGGGTCTCGGCGCTGCTCGGGGCCTGTGTCTTCGCCGCGTTCAGCGTCTTCTGGGCAGTGCTCGCCTTCCACCTGGCGTCGCCGCCGCTGGGGTACGGCCCGGGTGCGGCGGGGCTCTTCGGGGTGCTGACGCTGCCCGCCGCGCTGCTCTCGGCCACGGCGGGGCCGCTCACCGACCGGTGCGGGGCAGGTCCGGTGAGCGTCGGAGGGCTGGGGCTCGCGGGGCTCGGGCTCGGTGTGGCCGGACTGCTCCCGTACTCCCCCATGGGACTGGCCGTCGGAGCGAACCTGCTGGTGGCGGGGGTCGGCTTCGGTCAGGTGGCCAACCAGGCGAGGATCTTCGGGATCGGCCGGGAGACGGCCGCGCGGGTCAACACGGTCTTCATGCTGGCCACCTTCGGCGGCGGGGCGCTCGGCTCCCTCGCCGGGTCCTGGCTGTACGCGGAGCACGGCTGGTCCGCGGCACTGCTCGCCGCCGGGGTGTGCGTCGCCGCCGGAGGGATCGTGGTGGCGCGTTCCGGACAGTCGGTCCCGAGTTGCGTCCCGGACGTCACACGAGAGGCTGGGGGTATCCGCCCGCGCATCCCGCAGGGAGAGTCATGAAGCTGGACCTCATCGCCCTGGCCGACGAGCACATGGCCGCGGCCCGCACCGCGCCGCACGGGCGCAGCGCCCATCTGATCATGCACGACGGGGTGCTCCGGCAGTCCGTCATCGCCCTGACGGCGGGCACCACCCTGGACGAGCACAACGCGCCGCCGGCGGCGAGCCTCCAGGTGCTGCGGGGCCGGGTGAACCTGACGATGGCGGGCCGGGCGGAGGAGCTGTCGACGGGCACGCTGCGGATGCTGAGGGAACGGCACGGGATCACCGCCGTGGACGACGCGGTGGTGCTGCTGACAGCGGTGAACGACTGACGGGCGCCGCACCGCACCACCCCGGTGAACCGCCGACGCCGTGAACGGTCGCCCGCACACGGCACCGTCCTGACCTCACTCGATCGCGTCGAGGTCCTCCGCGTAGTGCTCGATGGCCGGACGATAGGCCCGTACGGAAGGATCCTCGCTGGTGGCGGCGAGCAGGCGGAGCAGCAGCCGGGTCGACTCGTGGTGCCTGCCGGTGTTGTAGAGGGCCATGGCGAGGAACGTCCGTAGGGAGCCGTCCTCCGGGAACTCCTCGACGGCGCTGGCCAGGAGGGCGACGGAATCGTCGTAGCGGCCCAGGACGCGGTAGGTGCTGCCGAGGCCGAGGAGCGCCCCGCGCCGGTCCTCGGGGCTGAGCCCGGGGCCCGCGGCGCCGCCTCCCGCGAGGGAGCGCTCGTAGTACGGCACGGCCTCCTTCTCCAGACCGAGGACGTCGTGCGCCCAGGCCGTCTGGTAGGCGATCTCCGCGTCCTCCGGGTGCCGCGCGGCGAGGGCGACGAGCCGCTCGCGGGCCTCTTCCCGCCGGCCCTGTCCTCGCAGTGCGACCGCCTCGGCCAGCCGGCCGTCCCTGTCCTCGTGATGTTCCATGACCGCATCCTCGCAGCCGGCGTCGGGCGGCCGCACGGCGGCTGCCAGGTGACGGGCCGCCATACCGGAGTGGCCGGATTGTGTCGTCCTCGCCCATGGAGGAGGGCTCCGGATCGCCCATAGCCTCCCGGCCGACCCCCCGTCAGGAACGAGCCGCCCGGGAGATCCCATGCGTTCACCCCGTCCCACCCGCCGCCGCGGGCCACGCCGCTTCGCGGCGCTGCTGCTGTCCGTCGCCGCGGCCCTGCTCCTCCCCACCGCGTCCCCCGCCGGGGCCGCCGCTCCACCGCCCGTGCCCGGCACGCTCCAGGGCTACGACATCGGCTCCGTGTTCAGCGCCGGGGTGTCGTCCGGCGGATACATGGCCACCCAGCTGCACGTCGCGTACTCGGGTACGTTCGAGGGCTCCGCGGCGTTCGCGTCGGGGCCGTACGACTGCGCGCGCGGCCAGCTCGCCACGGCGCTCAACGCCTGTATGGACACCACGCAGAACCTTCAGCTCGCCGCCCTGGAACAGGCCACGCGCGACCGGTCGGCGCAGGGTCAGGTCGACCCGGTGGCGAATCTGGCCGGTGACCCGGTGTACGTGTTCAGCGGCTCGGGCGACACCACGGTGAAGCGGCCGGTGGCGGACGCGCTCGCCGACTACTACGGCCGTTTCGGCGCCCGGGTCCAGTACGACCGCTCGACGGCCGCGGGGCACGCCTGGATCACTCCGCTCGGCCCCAACTCCTGCACCGTGACGCAGACTCCGTTCCTCAACAACTGCGGGATCGACGCGGAGAGGGCGCTGCTCGGGCATCTCTTCGGCTCGGTCGCGGCGCCCGGTTCCGGCACCGGCGGCTCGCTGATCCGCTTCGACCAGAACGCGTACGCTCCGGGCGGCTCGGCGGCGGCCCTGTCGATGGGCACGGAGGGCTTCGCGTACGTCCCGGCCCCGTGTGCGCAGGGGGCCCGCTGCAAGCTGCTCGTGGCGCTGCACGGCTGCAAGCAGGGGTACGCGTACCAGGGCTTCGGGACCCGGTTCGTCGAGAACGCGTATCTCAACGAGTACGCCGACACCAACGACATGATCGTGCTGTACCCGCAGGCGGCACCGACCGCGACCCTGGAGAACCCGAACGGCTGCTGGAACTGGTGGGGCTACCTCGGTGACACGGCCTACGCACGGCATGGCGGGAAGCAGATCGAGGCGATCATGGGCATGGTGCGGGCGCTGCGCGGCACCGGCACTCCCCCGCCCACGGGCGACCGGACGGTCCTGTCGAGCACGGACGCCGAGGACGGCTACGTGAAGGCGGCGGCGGACGGTTCGGGCCCGGCGGTCGGCACCCTGGAGGACGTGTACGGGTTCGCGCTGGGGCGGGGTACGGACGGCAAGGTGAACCGGTCGGTGGTCTCCTTCGACACCTCACGGATCCCGGCAGGCAAGGAGGTCACCCGGGCCTGGCTGACCCTCACCAGGTCGAGCGGCTCCGGTGATCCGTGGGCGTCGCCCGCCGGCAACCGGTTGCAGGCGGACCTGCGTACGGGGTGCTTCGGCGGCTGCGCGGTCGAGCCTGCGGACTGGTCGGCGGCGGCCACGGTGGCGGATGCGGCCCGCGTCGACGCGTTCACCTCGGGGAGCACGGTGTCGACGGACCTGTCGGCGGAGGCGCTCGCGGCGCTGAACCGGGGTGGGGTCACGCAGTTCCGGCTCGGATTCTCGTCCGCGCCGACCGGGACCGCGTACCTCTTCGTGAACCAGGCGACGCCGGTGACGCTGACGGTCGCATACCGGTAGGACGCCCGGTGGGGGACACGGAGGCCGGGCGTCGGGTCGGGTCGGGTCACAGTGCCGGGCGGAGGGCGGACCCGGCGCTTCCGGAACGGGGGGCCGCGGCGCCGGAGGCGAAGGCGCTGCCCCGGCGCCACTCGGGCCAGCTGAGGTTCCAGTCGCCGAAGCCGTTGTCGAAGGGGGTCATGAGCTCGCCGTACCCGTTGACCACGCGGACGAGATCGCCCTCGCGCACGGTGGAGAACAGCCAGGCGGCGTCCTCGGTGCTCATGCCGGTGCAGCCGTGGCTCACGTTCTCGCTGCCCTGCGCGTCGAGCGACCAGGGCGCGGCGTGCAGGTACTCGCCGCTCCAGGTCACCCGGGTGGCCCAGCGGACCTTCAGGTCGAAGTAGTCGCTGCTGCCGCGGGTGATGCCGATGGATTCGCCGCGCATCCGGACGAGCGGCTCCTTGCCGAGCACGACCTTGCTGCCGCCTCGCGTCCGGTAACCGGCCTTGCCGGTGGTGACCGGGAAGGTGCGGATCGGCGCGTCGTCGCGGAACACGGTCGTCGTGAGCGCGGCGACATCGGTGACGGCTTCGATCCGGGCCCCGGTGGTGAAGGTGACGGGTCGTGAGCGGCCGCCGTACAGGCCGCCCATGACCCTGGTCCCGTCGAGGCCGCTGCGCACCCGGACCGTGGTGCGGGCGGGCCAGTACGCGCGGGGCCGGTAGTGGAGGGAGTCGGAGTCGACCCAGTACCAGGCCCCCTCGACATGGGGTTCGGTCCGCACGAGGAGGGCGCGTTCGACGACGCGGCGGGCCTGGGATTCGTCCGCCGGTACGGGGTGGCTGAGTTCGGCGGTGACCGGCTGGCCCACGCCGTACGTACCGCCGTCGTCGGGGCCGAAGGCGACGGTGAGCCGTTCCCCGACGGGGGCTGCCACCGTACGGAAGTCCAGGCGGGCGAGGCGGCGGTCGGGTCCATGGGCGCGCGGCCGCTCGACGACGAGACGGGCCGCGTACCGGACGCCCGCGGGGAGCGGCGCGGCGCTGGTCCAGCGGGTGCCGTCGGGGCTCGGCGCCCCTGCGACGCGGCGGCCGCGCTGATCGGTGACGGTGACGTCGGCGAGCACGCCGGGGGTGCGCAGTGCGAGTTCCACGGGCCCGGAGACCTGGTTCCCGAGGGTGACCGCCTCCCCTGTCAGAACCCGTCCGCCCCGGAGCTCGACGGTGTGGCGGGGCGCGGTGCAGAGACCGCCGCCGGCGGAGCAGCCGTCCACCGAGACGAGGGCGGTGGGTTCCGGGACCGCGAAGGGACGCCTGTCGTGATCGGTCGGCGACTGCGCCGCCGTACTGACGAGAACGGCTCCGACGGCCAGGGAGAGCGCTCCCCACCCCCGTACATGTCTGCGTGACGACGCGTCCGACACACCCTCCCCTTTCCGACGACGACCAGGACGTCGGCGGACGGTGCCGACCGCAGCATCAAATCGGACGAAAGGACGAACGGATGATCAGGGGACTGGGCGTGGCGCCGGAGTGTCGGCCGAGACGACTCGAATGGGCGAGCGGGCTGACGCCGACCGGCTCAGCGGGGTGGCTCCGGGAGCTCCTCGCCGGTCTCCAGAAGGGACTTGAGGCTGGAGATCAGCGCGGGCCAGCCCTCCCCGACCATCCCCTTCATCAGCCCGTCGGGGTCCAGGTCGCCGTGGGTGACCGTGAGCTTGACCATGTCGCCGGAGGGCTCGATCCGAAAGGTCGCCTTGGACCGGGGCTCCCGGGCGAGCCGCTCGTACACGTCCCGGCTGAGCCGTACGGCCTCCGCCCACGCGGGCGTGAAGGTGTGCCAGGTGTAGGACAGGAGGCGGCCGGGCTCGGCCTCCAGGACGACCTGATCGGGGTCGACGGTCCGGCGGCCGGCCTCGTCCCAGACCATCGGGGCGCCGGGGGTCCACTCGCTCTCGAAGGCCACACCCCAGTACCGGCGGGTGAGCGCCGGGTCCGTGAGAGCCTTCCAGAGCTCGTCAGGGGTGGTCCGGATATAGGTGGTATAGACAAACGTGTGGCTGTCCATCGCGCTGCCCCTCGGATCTGCCGTCCCCTCCCTCCAGCCTAGGCAGGCGCCGGACGGACGTGCCAGCGTAGGACCCCCGTCCGGCCTGGGGATCGCCGGTTGATTAGGTGCGGAGGAAACTATTCAACGTGCTGCTAGCGTGTCGGAATGTCGCTCAAGCACGCCGTCCTCGCAGCTCTCCTGGAGGGCGAGGCATCCGGATACGACCTTGCCAAGATCTTCGACGTGTCCGTCGCCAACTTCTGGGCCGCCACCCCGCAGCAGCTCTACCGCGAGCTGGACAAGCTCGCCGAGGCCGGCCTGATCACGGCGCGCGTGGTGGAGCAGGAACGGCGTCCGAACAAGCGGATGTTCAGCCTCACCGAGCCGGGGATGCGGGATCTGGCCGCCTACACGGCCGCACCCCCGCGCCCCAGCGCCGTACGGGACGAGCTGCTGGTCCAGGTCCAGGCCTGCGACGGGGGCGACACGGCCGCCGTCCGCGGGTTCGTGGCACAGCGGATGGAGACCTCGCGGGCCAAGCTGGCCCGCTACGACCGGCTGCGGGAGTGGATGCTCGCCGGTCGGGACGAGGAGACGTACCTCGACGAGGCGGAGCGGGTCGGCCCGTACCTCACGCTGATGCGCGGCCGGTTCTTCGAGGAGGAGAACCTGCGCTGGGGCGAGCGCGCCCTCACCGTGCTCGACCGACGCGCCGCGGCCCGGGACGGGGCGACGGCGGACGCGACTGCGGCTCGGACGGCGACGGCTACAGCGACGGCGGGGGCACCAATCCTGACCGGACTTGGAAGGGGCGGGGCGGGCCTTGACCGGGCACCCGAAAGGGTGACGGCGAGTCCTACCGTGCGGTAACGTCACCGGCCGGCCACCGGACGCACCGGTGACGGAGCACGTACGGATCGGGGACGGGCCTCTATGAACGTCGGTGACCTCGTCGAGGACTTCAGCCTGCCGGACGAGACGGGGGCCGCTCGCTCCCTGAGCGGCCTGCTGGCCGAAGGACCGGTCGTCCTCTTCTTCTACCCGGCCGCGCTCACCCCCGGCTGCACCGCCGAGGCCTGCCACTTCCGGGATCTCGCGGCCGAGTTCCGCGCCGTGGGCGCGCTGCCCGTCGGCATCAGCACGGACCCGGTGGAGCGGCAGCAGGAGTTCGCCGAGCGGCACTCCCTCGGCTATCCCCTGCTGTCGGACCCGGACGGTGCCGTGCGCGACCGGTTCGGCGTGAAGCGCGGGTTCTCGCTCGCGCCGACGAAGCGGGTGACGTTCGTGATCGGCCAGGACCGGCGGGTGCGGGAGGTCGTACGCAGCGAGCTGCGCATGAGCGCCCACGCGGACCGCGCGCTCGCCGCCCTGCGCGGCGCCTGAACCGCGGCCCCACCCCCTCGGACGCCCCGGAGTCCGGCCTGCAGACGCCCAGGAGTCCGGCCCGGGCGCGGTACGCGGCCTCCATCCGAACACGGCGGCCGGGGGCCCGCACATCGAGCGGCCACGACATGCGGAGGCGGCCGGGCTGGGTGAAACTCGCTCCATGCCCGGCCTCCCGGCCGGTGCGGGAACGGAGTGCGCCGGAATGGACGACTACCCTCTCCTCAATCTCTTCTGGACCATGCTGTGGTTCTTCCTCTGGATCATGTGGCTGTTCCTGCTGTTCAAGGTGATCGGCGACATCTTCCGGGACCACTCCCTGAACGGCTGGGCCAAGGCCGGCTGGCTGATCCTCTGCATCGTGCTCCCGTACCTCGGCGTGCTCGTCTACGTCATCGCCCGGGGCAAGAGCATGGGCGAGCGTGACGTCAAGCGGGCCAAGGAGAGCGAGGCCGCGTTCCAGGACTACATCCGCAAGACCGCCGGCCCCCAGGAGGGCGGCGGCGGTGCCGCCCACGAGCTCGCCCGGCTGGCGGAGCTGAGGGACAAGGGCGCGATCACGCCCGAGGAGTTCGAGAAGGCGAAGGCCAAGGTCCTGGCCTGAGGCCCAGGAGGAGCTTGGGAAGAGAGCGCACGCGGACGTGCGGAGGAGGACGCGGGCGGCTCCCGCCGCCGGGCTCGCCGGATCCCTGCTGAAGGAGGTCCTGGCGGAGCCCGGCAGGCTTCCGGAGTCGCTCGCGTCCTTCGCTCTGCGCCATCTGGGCCCCGGCGCCGGCCCGAGCGTCGCCCGGCTGCGTGAAGCCCATCCCGAGGCCGACGCGGCCGCCTTGCGCGCCCTGGTCGTGACCCGTGGGCGACGGGCCGTGACGGCGGAGGGCGCGTTGGTCGGCGGACCCTTCCTGCTGCTCATCCCCGTGGCCTTCTGCGGTGCGCTCCTCACCCAGGTGCGCACCGTCCTCGAGATCGCCGCCGTCGACGGGCGGGACCCCGCGGACCCGCAGCGCGGTGCCGAACTCCTCGTCCTGCAAGGGGTGTACGGGGACACCGAGACCGCGCGGGCCGCGCTCGACCCGGCCGGAACCCGACCGGGGAGCGAAGCCGGCCGGGGGCGCCTGGCGGCGTTCCGGGATCTGATCGTGCGGATGGCCAGGCTCCTCGGCCTCGTCACGCCGGACGACCGATCCGGCCGGTGGGTCCGCGTCGGCAGGTGGGCACTCCTCGGCGCCGTGTTCCTGGTCGGCCTGGTGGCACCGCTGGTCTGGCTGCCGTACATGGCCGTCGGGTACTACCGAGGCACCACACGCCTGACAGATCGGGCCACGGTGTTCTACGCCGGCTCGCCCGACCCGCGTTCCTCGCGCGGTGTCCGACTCGACCCCGTCCTGGCGCGTGCGGGCCTGAAGGCCGTCGGTTCCGTCGTGCTGCCGTCGGTCGCCCTCTTCCTGGTGGTCGTCACGGACATTCGTATCGCGGGCGGGCGGTGGCCGGTCGTGGGCATCGTTCTCACCACCAGCTGCCTGGTCTCCGGCGGCTGGTGGCTGTGGCGGCACGTCCGGCGACGTTCTCGCCACGGACACCGGAACCCTTGAGCCGTAGGGCGGACGATCTCGTCGGCCGGGGCCTCGCGGCAGCCGGCACCCCCTACGAGGCTTCGGCCCCGGCCTGCGGCTCGGCAACGAGAACTGACCGACCCCGCCGTGGCCCTCCCCGCCCGGCTGAGCGGCGGGGAGGGTCACGGGCGGCCGTTCCACGACGCGGGGAGGGCGTGTGGAGCGGGTGTCAGCAGCCCATCGACCAGGTGTGGGAGTCACCCCGGTCGTTGGCGGCGCCGTTGTACCCGACCTCCTGGCCGGGGGCGAGACAGATGGTCATGCTGCCGCCCTGCCAGGCGCTCTCGTAGACCTTGACGTGGTCCTTGATGCCGGGTCCGGAGATGCCGTGGTTGGCCCAGGAGGAATCGGTGTCGGAGATCCAGCTCTCCCACCAGCCGTCGTCGCCGCTCCAGTTGGCGCGCTGGCCACCGAAGTTGGAGTTCTGCCAGACGCAGAACTCACCGCTGGGGCATTCGGCCGCGCCGGCGGAGGTCGCGAGGGCGAGACCGGCGGTGGCGGCGAACAGGGCCGCTGCGGTGGTGACGAGAAGTCGCTTCACGAGGGGGTGGTGCCTTTCTGCGGGTGGGTGGGCGCGGGCAGTTCGACTGCCCGCCGCAGTGCGCGGTCGCGCAGCTGCCGGTATGTGGTGAGCTCGTCCCGGCGCAGTGAGCGCACCGTGGCCAGTTCGGCGGCCTCCAGCCGCTCGCGGACCTCGTCGAGTCCGCTCTCGCGGGAGCAGCGGGCGGCGACGGACGGATCGGGACGGTCGGGGCGGGGGCTGCCCGGTGGCGTGACGCATCGGGTCCACCGGGCGAGCGCCGCCCGGTGGGCGGGGTCATCGCGCATCCGGGCCTGGGCCTCGGCGCGGAGGTTGTCCACGACGACCTGTGCCCGGAACCAGCGGCGCTGGTCGCCGTAGAGCCGCTGCCGGGCACCGGCGACGCAGCCGTCCTCGTGCGCGGTGACGGTGGCGCCTGTGGTGAGGGTGACGGAGAGCTCCCGGGGGCCGTCGCCGAACAGCGCCGTTTGGAGCCTGCGCTCCTCGTCCGGGGCCCGGGGCCTGGATGTCAGCGAGAGCCCCCGGCCGCTCAGGCAGTCCACGACGAGCCGGTGCTCGGCGGCCCTGAGGAGCGCGTCCTGAGCCGTCTTGCCGAAGGGCATCCCAGGGGGCGTGGGGGCTCCGGGCCCGACGGCGGTGCAGCCGGACAGCAGGAGCGCGGCGGCCGCGGTCAGGAGCGCACGGCGGGTGCGCGGGGTGGTGCGGAACATGGGGTCCCCCTTCGATCGTCCCTGGTCGGAGCGGTCGGCGAGTGATCGACTCGACGCCCGGGATGATCACTGCCCGAGGGCGGAGCCACCATGCCGGGGCTCACTCGAACGGGTCGAACGCGCCGGGGTGCGCGCCGCTCACGCGCCGCTGTCGTGCCGTGCGGAAGGGGGTCCGGGAACGACAGAGCCCCGGTTGGACGGGGGATTCCAACCGGGGCCGATCTGCCGTGACGCGAAGAGCGGTCACCACATGGGGGGGCCTCGGGGACCGGGCCCCTTCGGCGTCACATACGTAGGAACGACGAACCTTTCCCGAATGTTCCGAGCGTACCTCTGTGGGCGGTGTGAGCCGCCTCACCCGGTTTCGGGTGTTCTCGTCAGTCCCTCTCGGGGCGGTACACGGCGCCCGGTTCCCCCTTGCCCGGGGCCAGCAGTTCGGGGACGGTCACGAACGTGAAGCCCCGCCGCTTGAGCTCGTCGATGATGGAGGGGACGGCCGGGACGGTGCCGTCGTAGATGTCGTGGAGCAGGATGATCCCGTCGCCGTGTGCCTGCTCGAGCACACGCTGCCGTATGAGGGCGGAGTCGGTGGTGGAGTAGTCCTTGGCCGTGATGCTCCACAGGATCTGGGCGAGACCGAGTTCCCGGCTGACGTCGGACACGGCTCCGTCGGTGCGACCCTGCGGCGGGCGCATGAGTGTGGGCCTCCGGCCGGTGATCTTCTCGACGGCGTCCTGGGTGCGGGACAGCTCGTCGCGGACCTCCGACTCGTCGAGATCGGTGAGGATCCGATGGGTCCAGGTGTGGTTGGCGACCTCGTGGCCCTCGTCGGCAATGCGCTTGACCACCTTCGGGTAGCGGTCGACGTGCTTGCTGCCGAGCAGGAAGAAGGTCGCGGGGACCTTCTTCTCCTTGAGTATGTCGAGGAGCCGGGGGGTGTCCTTGCCCGGCCCGGCGTCGAAGGTCAGCGCGATGCACTTGACCTTGGCGCAGTCGACGCGACGGGCGGCGGTGCCCGCCTTGTCGTCCGTTCCCGCCTCTCCCCGGGCGTCCTGCGGCGTCACGGTGTCGACTCCGCAGCCGCCGAGCGTCAGCATCAATGACGCCGCGGCGATCAGGGCGGTGGCCGTCCCCCTGCGTCGGCCCAGCCTGGATCGGAACATGGTGGAACCCGCTTTCCCCGGTGATGTCTTCGGTACGGCCGGAAACCGCCTGGTCAGGGCGGCACTCACGGCAGACGGAAAACTCTACACACGGTGTATACCGAGGAAGGCAGGGGGGTCCTTCAGGTACGCGGGCACACGTCAACCCCGGACGGCGCCCGTCCGCTCCGTCCGGGGCGTTTGCGATTCGGCGCCTCGGGCTCGGCGCCTCAGTCTCAGCGGGAGGCGAGCAGCAGTCGGGCCTCGGTCTCCTGGTCACCGGAGACGGACTGCTGGGACTGGATGTCGAAGCCGGCGGCAAGCACCTTCTCGACCTCGTGGACGGCGTGGTAGCCACCGCTGAGCGTGGCGCCGACCGGGGAGGTCAGATGGGTGGGACGCACCTCCTGGTGGCGTCCTCCGGCCGTGTCGAAGGTGGCCGTCCAGACGGTGGGGGCCAGCGCGGCGGCGGCCTGCGGTCCCGTGGCCGTCATGTCCTCCAGCTCGTAGACACCGTCGAGGACGCCGAAGACGGCCTGCGCGTCCTCCCGGCTGCAGCCACTGAGCTGCACGGTCACGTCGGTGTCGATGTGCAAGTCGTACACGTCGCTCATCTCCTCGCGGCCGCCGGTCGCTCGTCGCGCCCCGCGCTCGTCGTGCCGGCACTCGTCGTGCCACGTCTCCAGCATCCCTCGCGGGGCGTCGTCCCGCGAGGGCCGCCTCCGTCCGCTCAGGAGCGGCCGATGACGTCCTCGACGGTGTCGGCCTCGGACGCCCGCTTGTCGGGGCGGTGGCGCAGGACGCGGGCGAAACGGAGGGTGACGCCACCCGGGTAGCGCGTCGAGGCCTGGAGTCCGTCGTAGGCGATCTCGACGACGAGTTCGGGCCGCACCCGCACGGTGAACCCGTCGTCCTCCACGGCGAGTTCACCGAGCCGCTCGGTCTGCCAGCGCAGCATGTCGTCGGAGAGTCCTTTGAAG
Source organism: Streptomyces sp. NPDC088707 (assembly GCF_044752725.1). Lineage (NCBI taxonomy): Bacteria > Bacillati > Actinomycetota > Actinomycetes > Kitasatosporales > Streptomycetaceae > Streptomyces > Streptomyces sp. NPDC088707. Next base: position 545,882 of record NZ_JBIVLV010000001.1, read on the forward strand.
GTCTTTCCCAGCATGACGAAGCCGCCGTCCGCCGCACGCGCGCCGAGGTGCAGGTTGGAGAGCAGCCCGGTCCTGCGCCCGTGCCCCCGCTCGACGGCGAGGACGACGAGGTCGACGGTGTGGACGGGCTTCACCTTCAACCAGGTGCGTCCCCTGCGGCCGGCCACGTAGGGCGCGTCCAGCGCCTTCACCAGGACGCCTTCGTGCCCCCTGGCCAGCGTGTCCGTGAAGAACCGCTCGGCCGCCTCCACCTGCGCGGGATCGGCGGGATCGGACACGACGAGGCGGCGGACCCGCTGGGATTCGGGGAGCAGCCGGGCGAGGACCGCGTGCCGCTCCCGGCCCGGCCGGTCGATCAGCCCCTCGCCGTCGGCCGCGAGGACGTCGAAGAAGACCGCGGTGAGGGGGAGGGCGGCGTGCGCCCCGGCGACGTCGGTGCGGGATCCGACCCGGGACGCGATGGACTGGAACGACACGGGGCGTCCGGTGCCGGGGTCGAGCGCGATCACCTCCCCGTCCAGGATGAAGCCGTCGGCCGGGACGGCGCGTGCGGTCGCGACCACTTCGGGAAGCCGGTCGGTGATGTCGTCGAGCGAGCGGGTGTGGACCCGGACGTCGTCACCGCGCCGGTGGACCTGGACACGGATACCGTCGAGCTTCTCCTCGACGACACAGGGTCCGAGCGATCCGATCGCCTCGGTGACGGAGGCCGCGGTGTGCGCGAGCATCGGCTGCACGGGGTTGCCGACCCGGAGGGTGAACCGGTCGAGCGCCGTGGCACCTTCGGCGAGCACCGCCTGCGCGACCGGGGGCAGCGAGCCTTCGAGCATCACGGCACGCCGCAGCTCGGCGGCGGGCACGGCGGCGGCCTGGGCGACGCCTTCCAGGGCGACGGCATCGAGAGCCCCCTGGCGCACCTCCCCGGTCAGCAGCCGCAACAAGAGCTGTTGCTCGTCGTGGGTGGCCGCGGCGAACAGGGCGTGGACAAGTCGGGTCCGCTCGGCGCGGGAGCCCGGTCCGGAGACCCCCGCGAGTTCCGTCATCGTCTCGTCGACCCGCCCGAGCGTGAGGCCCGGCCGTTCGGCGGGCGGGACCGAGGGTGGGACCACCTCCTTGAGCACGCTCCAGCCGATCCCGATCCGCCCCTGCGGGAGCCTGCCGGAGAGGTACGCGATGACGAGGGGGCTCTCCTCGGGCTCGGCCTCCGCGAACAGCTCGGCGAGGAGCCGGATCTTGCGCGAGCGCGCCGACACGGCGGCGACCTCGCGGGACGCATCCGCAACACGGGCGAGCAGCATGAGCCCATCCTGCCCACCCCGCGCCCGCACCGCACGCCGCGCGTCGCCGTCAGGGCCACGAGGCCGGGCGCCTCCCGCCACCGACCCGCCCTCGGTCCGCGGCCCTCCTGCGGCGCAGCCGGTCGAGGAGCCTGGCGCGCGCGGCCGGACGGCTCGGCGGACGGTCGGGCGCAGTCGGCCACCCCGCCGCAGCAGAACCAGGAGCCGAAGCCGAGGCTGTGGGCGATGCGAGTGGTGGGGGCAGTGCGGGTCGTGCCGCGGTCGCAGCCGGCCGCGGGCGCATCCGTACGGGCAACCCGGTCCCCGGCCGTGCCCCGGGCTCATCCGAACGGCCCGCATCACCGGGATACGGCGCGGGTTGCGCTGTCCGGGCCTCGTCGAGTGCCAGGGCCAGGCTCAGGCGGTGCCAGAGGATCTCGTCCGGGTCGTCGGCCCGCGTGAGCCGCTCGGCGATGTCGCGGCCCGGCGCCTGCACCGGCATGCCGGGCGGCCCCGGCGGACGCAGCCGGTCGAGGTGGGCGCGCTCGTACGGGTCGTCGACGACCTCGGCCACCTGAACCGGATCGAGCATCGATGCCATGGCCGCGGCCTGTGCCCACGGGTCGTCCGTGGCGCGGAGGAGCGCGCCGAGCCGCCGTGCCCGCCAGTTCCTCGGGCGCAGATCCTGGTGCGCGGCCAGCCGTTCGCGCATCTCCCCGGGCAGTCGCCCGGTGAGCAGCGCCGGGCAGGCGAGGCCGAATTCGGCGACCTCTTCCGCGAGATACGTCCAGACCACCGCCCGGTAGCGGTTCAGGGAGAACCGCACGGGGCTGACGTGGCCTGTCCGGGCCAGCCTGGTGAAGCGCTCCGGGGTGATCCCCAGGAGCGCCGCGGCCTCTGCCGTGCCGACCGCGCGCACCCGGTCACGCAGCCCGGCGGGAAAGTCGGGCGCGGCCCTGAGCCGGTCGAGCTCGCCCCGCTCGACCCGCCGTCGTCCGCCCTCCCGCGCCGGCACCGTCCTCACCAGGCCTAGCTGGACCGCGAGCCGGAACTCGTCGCGCCCCAGTTCCAGTTCCTGTGCGGCCCGCCCCGGTGCCACCGTCGCCGTGCGCGCCCTCTCGTCCACCGTCATCGCGTGGCCCTCCCCCGTACGTCCGTGTTCTCTCCGTGTCGCGGATCGCTCCGACCCACCACCGAGAACGTAACGCAGAGTGACCACACTCGCACTACCTGTGGATAAGCGCCTGTGGACAACGTCTTCAGGACGGCGCCCGTGGGTGTCAGATCAGGCCGCCCTCCGGGCGCCCCGGGTGCCTGGCGGCCACGCCGAGGTGCTCGCCGACGCGGTTGACCAGCAGCGTCATCTCATACGCCACCTGGCCGACGTCCGCCTCCGCCGCGCTCAGAACGCAGAGGCAGCTGCCTTCGCCGGCCGCCGTCACGAAGAGCAGCGCCTCGTCGAACTCGACCATCGTCTGGCGCGCCCTGCCCGCCCTGAAGTGCCGGCCCGAGCCGCGGGCGAGGCTGTGCAGTCCCGAGGAGACGGCCGCGAGGTGCTCGGCGTCCTCGCGTGCGAGTCCGCTGCTCGCGCCCGTCACCAGGCCGTCGTTCGACAGCACGAGCGCGTGCCGTATGAATCCGACTCGCTGGGTCAGGTCGTCGAGCAGCCAGTCCAGTCCCTTGTCCAACGCCATCAGTGGTCCTCCCCCTGGGTGGTGCGCCCCGGTGACCCGGTTGTCCCGTGATCCTCGTGCCGCAGTGGTCCGCCGTATCGCCGCAAGCCTTACGCACTGTCGTGAACAGGGCAAGCACTGCACCACGCCCGCGCGTGCCGCAGGATGGGGGCATGACGAGGATGACCGATGATCAGTGGCGGACCTTCGTGTCCGAGGGGACCCGTACCGGCAAGCTGGCGACCGTGCGCGACGACGGCAGTCCGCACGTCGTACCGATCTGGTTCCTCCTGGACGGGGACGAGTTCGTGTTCAACACGGGCAAGGACACGGTGAAGGGCCGCAACCTCGCGCGCGACGGACGGGTCTCCCTGTGCGTCGACGACGACACCCCGCCGTTCGCCTTCGTCTCGCTCAGCGGTCGCGCCGAACTCACGGAGGACCCGGCGGAGTTGCGGCGCTGGGCCGGCCGCATCGGCGCCCGCTACATGGGTGAGGACCGGGCGGACGAGTTCGGGGAGCGCAACGCGGTCCCGGGCGAACTCCTCGTCCGGGTACGCATCCAGAAGGTGATCGCCCAGGCCGGCGTCGCCGACTGACCGGCCCGGGGCGCGGTACGGCGGCTCAGCCGACGGTGTCGAGGAGTCGGGCGGTGTGCATCCGCCCGGCGTACTCGACGAGCCGGATGAGTACTTCCTTCCCGGAGTCCCGGTCGCGCGCGTCGCACAGCACGACGGGCGTGCCCCGGTCCAGGTCGAGTGCGCGGGAGACGTCGGCCGCGCCGTACGTACGCGCGCCCGTGAAGCAGTTGACGGCGACCACGAACGGGATCTTCCGGTGCTCGAAGTAGTCGACCGCCGGGAAGCAGTCCTCGAGTCGCCGGGTGTCGGCGAGGACGACGGCGCCGAGTGCGCCCTGCGACAGCTCGTCCCACAGGAACCAGAAACGGTCCTGGCCGGGTGTCCCGAAGAGGTACAGGGAGAGCCCGGAGCGGATGGTGATGCGGCCGAAGTCCATGGCCACGGTCGTGGTCGTCTTCTGGTCGACTCCCCCGGTGTCGTCGACCGACTCTCCGGCACGGCTGAGCTGTTCCTCCGTCCGGAGCGGCCGGATCTCGCTGACCGCGCCGACGAGGGTGGTCTTGCCCACGCCGAACCCGCCGGCGACCAGGATCTTCAGGGCGAGTGCGGTGGTGTCCGCGCCGTCGTCCCTGCCGTCGTCCGCGCCGGTGCTCTCAGAGCGCTCGTAGGCCATCGATTACTTCCCTCAGGATTCTTTCGTCGGGGAGCTGTGCGGGCGGTACGGGCCGGCTGACCCGTACGAAGCCCGATTCGAGGAGGTCGCCGAGGAGGACCCGGACGACGCCGACGGGCAGGTCGGCGTCGGCGGAGAGCTCCGCGACCGACTGGGTCTCGGCCCGGCACAGGGCGAGCAGGGACCGGTGCTCGGGGCCGAGGAGGGACTCCTCCGCCGGGCCGGGCGGGTCGTCGTCGACGACGACGAGGGCGATGAGGTCGAACCGTACGTTGCTCGGCCCGGGTCTGGTCCGGCCACCGGTCATCGCGTACGGGCGCACGAGCGGTCCGGCGTCGGCGTCGTACCACTGACTGCCCGGCACGGACGGGCCGCCGCCGGTGCTGTCCTCGTTCATGGGCCTTCTCCGGGTCAGCCGACGGCCGGCGGGGTCACCGTGAGCCGCGGCGGGGTGTGCAGGTGCTCGCCGACGCGCTTGACGAGGCGGGCCATCTCGTACGCGATGAGGCCGATGTCGGCGCTCACCGAGGCGAGGACGGCGAGGCAGGAGCCGTCCCCCGCCGCGGCGACGAAGAGGAAGCCGTCGTCCATCTCGACCATGGTCTGGCGGACACCGCCGGTGTGGAACTGGCGGCCCGCCCCCTTGGCGAGGCTGTTGAAGCCGGAGGCGATGGCGGCCAGGTGCTCGGCGTCCTCGCGGCTGAGACCGTTGGAGGCCCCGACGGCGAGTCCGTCGTTGGAGAGCACCACGGTGTGGCGGACCTCCCTGACCCGCATCACGAGGTCGTCGAGGAGCCAGTCGAGCTCGCCGGACCGGTGGTGGGAGATCCTCTCGTGGTCGATCATGGCTGGTCTCCTTCGGGGCGGGGGTCGTCGAGGGGGTTCGTGCCGTGGCCGGGTGCGTGACCGGTGCCCGTGCCGAGGGGGCGCCTGCTGCCCGGGGGCGCGCCGCCGCCCCGCTGCCAGCCGTCGCGGTAGGCCGCCATGCGGTCCCGTACGGCTTCCGGGGTGCGGGCGTCCGTGCCCGGCTCGGCCGGTACGAACACCGGTGCCGAGGCGGGTGCTTCGCGCAGCTGCGGGACCAGGCTCGCCTGCCGCACCCGGCGCGGCAGCTCGCCCTCCGCGTCGTCGCCGCCTCCGGCGTGACGGGCGGCACCCGCGGAGCCCGTGGCACCCGCGGGCGTGCCGGGCTGCTGTTGCCGCGTCGGCGGCGGTACGGAGGGCCCGCGGCGTCGCAGTTCGGTGACTCCGGCGGGCGGCGGCCCGGGTTCCGCGGGCGCCGCGAGCGCGGGCACGGCGGTCGGGCGTGGCAGGGACTGCGGGCGCGGGGACGCGGGAGCCTGCGGCGGCACCGGCGGCCGGGAGCCGCTCGTCCCGTTGGGCGAGATCCCGGGCCGCGCCCCGCCGAGTGGCTGCGGGGCGGTCCCGCGAGGCGCCGGAACGGGCCCGGCGGGGGTGCTTCCGCCGAGAGCGGGAGCGGGCGGACCGGCCTGCGCCGGCGGACGGGGCACCTGGGGACGGCCGAAGCGGCGTGCCTCCGCGCGCTGCGCCTCCTCGCGTTCGCGTGCGGCGCGTGCGTCGTCCGTGCGCGGGCCGGGGCGGAGGCGGTGGGAGCCGATCCCGTCGGCGCCGGACCGGCCGCCCGTCGTCCGCTCGTCGCCGCTCTGCCGGTGGTCCGCGCCCGGTTCTCCCCGGCCGGGGGCGGAGGCACGAGGATCGCGTACTCGCGGGGTTCCGGCGTGGGGTGTGTCCGTTGCGTGGCCGGCCGCTCCCGCGCTTCGGCCCGGGGGCAGGGCGCCCTGGAGGAGATCGGTCGGGAGCAGCACGACGGCCGTGGTGCCGCCGTACGGGGAGGTTCGCAGCTGGACCTTGATGTCGTGGCGGGAGGAGAGCCTGCTGACCACGAAGAGGCCGAGCCGGTCGCTGTCGAAGAGGTCGAGGGCCTCGGACTGGGCGATGCGGGCGTTGGCCTCGGCGAGGGTGTCCTTGCCCATGCCGAGACCCCGGTCCTCGATCTCCAGGGCGTACCCGTTGCCGACGGGCTCGCCGCTGACCCGGACCTTGGTGTGGGGCGGGGAGAACTGGGCCGCGTTCTCGATGAGTTCGGCCAGGAGGTGGGTGAGGTCGGCGACGGCTCCGCCGACGACGGCAGTTTCGGGGAGCCGGCGCACCTCCACGCGTGCGTAGTCCTCGATCTCGGAGACGGCGGCGCGGACGACGTTGGTGAGGGGGACGGGCATCCGCCAGGCGCGGCCGGGGGCGGCGCCGGAGAGGATGATGAGGCTCTCGGCGTGACGGCGCATCCGGGTGGTGAGGTGGTCGAGCCGGAAGAGGTCGCCGAGTTCGTTGGGGTCGTCGGCGCGCCGCTCCATGCTGTCCAGGAGGTTGAGCTGGCGGTGGACGAGGACCTGGCTGCGGCGGGCGAGGTTGACGAAGACTCCGGAGATGCCGCTGGCGAGTTCGGCCCGTTCGACGGCTGCGGAGAGCGCCGCGCGGTGGACGGTGGTGAGGGCCTCGCCGACCTGGCCGATCTCGTCCTGGGAGACGGGACCGGGTGGGGTCTCGGCCTGGACGTCGATCTCCTCCCCGGCGCGCAGCCGGCGCATGGCGTCGGGGAGTTTGCCGCGTGCGATGCCGAGGGCGGTGTTGCGGAGGCTGACGAGTTCGACGACGAGGCCGCGGCCGATCCGGACGGAGATGACGAGGGAGGCGGCGACGGCCGCGAGGCCGAAGGTCACCGCGGCGCCGCCCGCGGTGAGGATTCCTCCGGCGAAGGGGTCGGACCGGTCGGCGGCGGCGGTGCGGGCGTCGGTCTCGATCGTGGCGAGTCCGTTCCGTACGGCCGCGAGGGTGTCGTCCCAGTCGGCGCTGGGGACCGCCTGGGCGGCGGTGGGGCCCGGGGTTTCGGCGCGGATGCGGTCCTCGGCCCGGGTGAGCCGTGTGTGGTCCCCGCCGGCGGCGAGCCGTTCCCACGCGGCGCGGTCGGCGGCGGGCAGGTCGGCGGTGGCTGAGGCGGTGAGGGTGCGTCGGGTCTCGACGGCTCCGGAGAAGGCCCGGAGACCCTCCTGCGAGAACCGGCCGGTGAGATGGGCGACGGTGAGGAGCGCGTCCTCGCGGGACAGCATCTCGGAGGCCCGGCCGAATTCCAGGAGTACGCGCGCGTCGGAGCCCTGCTGGGTGTCCTGGATGCCGGTGAGGGCGCCGCCGACGGCGAAGGCGGCGGAGACCGCCGCGGTGTACTCCTCGTACACCTGGTTCCCGTCGGCGCGGCCGTCGGTGGCGGCGGTACGGAGCCGGGCGAGGCCGGCGACCTTGCCGACGAAGGCGCTGACCCGTCGCCCGACGTCGCCGGGGAGGTCCCCGGTGTCGCCGACCGTGTGCGTGTCGTTCAGGCGGAGGCGGTCGACGGCCTCGTCCGTGCGGCGTATCCGGTCCTTGAGCTCGGCGGCCCGGGTGGCGCCGGGGGCCGCGATCTGCCGTACGGCGGCGCGCCGTTCGGCCTGGAGGGCGGCGAGGGCCGCTGTCACGGGCTCACGGATCTCGGCGTCCACGCGCTGGAGCTGGCGGAGCCGGGCGACGTCCTGGGCGGTGGTGACGGTGGCGAAACCCCACAGCGCGAGGAGCGACACGACCGGGACCATCAGGAGCGAGACGATCTTGGCGCGGACGGTACGGGGGCGCAGGCCGTGCCGCGGGGCGCCGAGTCCGTGCGACATGACGGCGTGAGGCGCGGACGGGCCTTGAGCGGCGGCGTGGGCGGCGGCGCGGCCTCCGATGGTGGCCGTACGACCGCTGGTGGCCGTACGACTGCTGGTGGCCGTGCGACCGGTGCCGGTCGCGTGTCCCGCGCCGGCCGGGTGTCCGGCAGGGTCCGGGCGTCCGGTGCCGGGAAAGGCCTCGGGAGTGGGCTCGCCCGGCTCGTCGGCGGGGGGCCCGGCGTGTGCGCGCCGCCCGCGCGCGGCCGCCGACGGCGGCGCCGACGCCTTGGCGTCCTTGGTCCTGCGGGGAGTTCGCATGGCCTCCTCGTTCCGGCTGCGACGGTCTCTGGTGCGTGGCGTACGGGGGTTCGGGTTCAGCCCGCGTGCGGGCGGGCGGATTCGGCTGCCCGGAAGCCGGGCGGCGCGACGTCCACCGCGCGCTCGTCGGTGAGGCGGCCGGCGGAGGCGTACGCCGCGCGTTCCTTGGCCGTCGGCGAGAGGGCGACGAAGGCGGAGGTGATGAAGAGGTACGAGCCGAGGCCGACGGCGAGCGGGAAGATGAACTGCATGACCGTGGCGCCGGGGAGGGTGACGGTCGAGGGGGCCACGTCCACCCGCACCGCGAACATGCCGGTGTAGTGCATGCTGCTGACGGCCGCGCCCATCACGAGCGATGCGACGGCCACGGCGGCGGGTGAGTGGATGTTGAGGGCCGCCCAGAGGGCGGCGGTGGCGGCCACGACGGCGATGATCACCGAGAGGCCGACGAGCAGGGGGTCGAAGCGGACCTCGCCGTGGAGCCGGAGGGCGGCCATGCCCATGTAGTGCATGCTCGCCACGCCGACACCCGTGGTGAGTCCGCCGATCAGGAGCGAGCGGACCCGGTCGCGTCCGTAGCCGACGGCGAACACCCCGACGCCGACGACGGCCATCGCGACGACGAGGCTGAGGATGGTGAGCGGAACGTTGTAGCGGATGTCGGTACCGGTCACGCCGAAGCCGAGCATCGCCACGAAGTGCATCGTCCAGATGCCGGTGCCGATCGCGGAGGCCGCCGTGAGCAGCCAGTTGCGCCGCGAGCGGCCGGTGGCGTCGAGGGCGCGCACGGTGCAGCGCAGCCCGAGGGCGGCGCCGACGCAGGCCATCGCGTACGACAGTGCAGGTGTCAGCCAGCCGAAGGTGGCGTGGTCCAGGTGTCCCATGGCTCCCGGACGCTAGTGCGCATCGGGGGGCGCACCAGGGGCGCATTTCGAAAGCTGATGGAATATGACAGAGAGATGATCCCGAACGATCGCACCGGGCTCGAACGTGCACGCAGACGATGTGCACAAAATGTTCACACACGACGGTCACTCCTCCGGGTACGGAATCATGAGCGCATGAGCGATGACCCCACACACGTCCGAGAGTTCTTCGGCTCCCGCGCCGCCGACTGGGACAGCCGGTTCCCCGACGACGGCCCCGCGTACGCCGCCGCCGTGACGGAGCTCGGCCTGCGCCCGGGCGACGCGGTGCTCGACGCGGGTTGCGGAACCGGGCGCGCCCTCACTCCGCTCCGCGCCTCCGTCGGACCGTCCGGCACCGTACTCGGCGCCGACCTCACCCCCGAGATGCTGGAGAGGGCCGTCGCCGCCGGGCGCGGCGGCACAGCCGGGACGGCGACGCTGCTCCTCACCGACGTCGGACGCCTGCCGGTGCGGGACGGGGCACTCGACGCGGTCTTCGGGGCGGGACTCATCTCGCACCTCGCCGACCCCGTCGCCGGGCTGCGCGAACTCGCCCGCGTCGTACGGCCCGGCGGCCGGCTCGCGCTCTTCCACCCGATCGGGCGGGCGGCCCTCGCGGCCCGCCACGGCCGGCAGATCACGCCGGACGACCTGCGCGCCGAACCCCGGCTGCGCCCCGTGCTCGCCGAGGCGGGCTGGCGGCTCGTCGGTTACGTGGACGAGGACGCGCGCTACCTGGCCATGGCCGTACGGGAGGGCTGAGGGCGCGGCGCGGATCGTGGTGCTCCGCACGCCCTGGACGTCCGGGCGTCCGGCGGCGCGGCCGCCCGGCCCCGCGGCCCAGGTGGCCCCGTCCTGGATCCGGCCGGTTCCCGCACCCTGATGTGGCAGAGTCGGGGCGGGGTGCGAGGCGTGGCTGAGGGGGCTGTGAGTGGCGCGGGTGGTCGACGATCGGTTCGAGCTGGTGGGACGGCTCGGCGGGGGCGGTATGGGCACCGTGTGGCGCGCGCGGGACCTGGCGCTCCACCGTGAGGTGGCCCTCAAGGAGGTCCGCCCGCCCGACCCCGCGCTGGCCGAGTACGACCCCGAGGCCGCCCGTGAACTCCGCATCCGGGTGCTGCGTGAGGCCCGGGCACTCGCGCGCGTGGCGCACCCCCACGTGGTGACCATCCATCACATCGTGGACGGCGGCGAGGGCACGTACCCCTGGCTCGTCATGGAACTCGTCCCCGGTGGTTCCCTCCAGGACCGTCTCGACCGCGGTGAACTCGCCGTCGGCGAGGCGGCGACGCTGGGACGCGGGATCCTCGCGGGGTTGCGCGCGGCCCACGCGGTGGGCATCCAGCACCGGGACATCAAGCCGCCGAACGTCCTGCTGCGGCCCGACGGGCAGCCGGTCCTGACCGACTTCGGCATCGCGGCGATCCACGGAGCCACGGCCCTCACCGCCGCCGGGTCCATCATCGGCACGCCCGACTACATGGCGCCCGAACGCGTCAGCGGCGAGGAGGGCGGGCCGGCCGCCGACCTCTGGTCGCTGGCCATGACGCTGTACGTCGCGGTGGAGGGCCACCATCCGCTGCGCCGTGCGAACACGCTCGCCACGCTCGCGGCCGTCCTCGGCGAGGAGGTGCCGCCGCCCCTGCGGGCCGGGCCGCTGACACGGGTGCTGACGAGTGTGCTCGTACGGGATCCGGCGGCGCGCCCCGACGGCGAGACGTTCGACCGGATGCTCGCCGCAGTGGAGGCGGAAGCCGGGGCGGAGGCGCAACAGCAGCCTCAGCCCGAGGCCGAGCCCCAGCCCCAGCCCCACGATCAGCCCCAGGATCAGGTGCCTCATGCGGCCGTGGCCGCAGGACGCCCCTCCGTCGACGCGGGCGCGGACACCGCGACCGCCTTCCCCCTCGCACCCCCGGTACCGTCCAGTCCGCCCACGGCACACAAGCGGCGCGGCGGGGTGTACGCGGCGGCAGGGGCGGCCGTCGTCCTCAGCGGCGTGCTCGTCTGGAACCTCCTCCCGCTCGGCGGCGAGAAGGACGACGGAATCGGCGACCGCATCGAGGGCAGGCCGAGCGGCCAGGGGTCCACGTCGTCGTCGCCCCCCTCCGCCCCTTCCACGAGCGCGTCCGGGGCGAACCCGACCGGCGGCGGCCCCGAGATCACCATCGGCATCAAGTTCGACCAGCCCGGACTCGGCTTCAAGAACCCGGACGGCACGTACGCGGGTCTCGACGTGGACGTGGCGACCTACGTCGCTCGCGCGCTCGGGCACGATCCCGCCGACATCGTGTGGAAGGAGGCCCGGAGCTCCACCCGCGAGGCGCTCCTCACCAACGGTGATGTCGACCTCGTCGTGGCCACGTACACGTTCAACTCCCTGCGGGACAAGAAGGTCGACTTCGTCGGTCCCTACTTCATGGCCCATCAGGACGTCCTGCTCCCCGCGAACGACACCGCGACCAAGCGCCCGACGGACCTCAACGGCCGGAAGGTCTGCACGGCCACCGGCTCCAGCACCGCGCTCCTGATCCGGACAAAGCTCGCCCCCCAGGCTCAGGTCGTGACCCACGACAGCTACGCCCGCTGCATCGACGACCTCGCTGCGGGCGCCGTCGACGCCGTCACCACCGACAACACGCTCCTCGCCGGGTACGCCGCGCACGACGCGTACGAGGGACGGTTCAGGCTCGCCGGCTTCAGCGTCAGCGACGAGCCCTACGGCATCGGCGTGCCGGAAGGCGGCGATGCGAAGGGCACCGTCCGGCGGGCGCTCCAGAACATGATCGACGACGGCTCCTGGCAGAAGGCCGTCGAGAGGAACCTCCCGCTCCTGAGGAATGCCTCGCCGCCGGTCCAGCAGTGGTCCACCAGCGGCGGGGCTTCCTAGCAGACCCCAACGCACCCTTCTTTCCCGGCACTTCACTGACTACCGTGGAAGTGCCGGGCAGTCGTGCCCGGGAAAGGCGGTGCGGCGTGGCACGGGTACCCGAAAGACTGCGCAGGCTCCTTCCGTCCGCCCGGCGGGCACGCGAGGCGGCCGCGCCGGCGCCACCACGTCCCCGGCAGGGGCACAACCTCTTCGAGGCGGCCGCCGAGTACGTGGCCGCATGCGCCGAGGACGATCCGGCGCGGGCGGAGGAGGCGGCCAGCCGGGTCTCCCCCGGCATGCTGTCGTTCGGGGTCAACGAACTGGCCTGTCGAGCCCTCCTCACCCTCGCCCGGGAAAGGAACGAGTCGCCGAGGACCGTCGCCCGCTCGCTGCTGGGCCTGCGGGAGGACCCGGCGCGACGACCGGCGGCCGACGCGTAGGGCTCGCGGAACCGGGCGGGCCCGGGCGCGGGAGAGGCGGGCCCGGACGCGTGAGACACGACGGCGTCCCGGCCCGCTTCCCGACCCGCGCCCGTCCGGCGACGCAGGTCACGGCGCCGGGCTATGGACAGGGCTCCCTACTCATTGGTTAAGGTGCGCCGACGACCAGATGGGGAGGCATGCGTGGCTGGGACGGACCCGATCGCCGAGGCCGAGGCCGACGGCGCTGCCGACGCGCTGTTCGTGCTGACCGCGGCACTGCTGACGCCCGCGCGTTTCCCGAGCGTGCTCGGCGACGACTACCCGGCGGCCTGCGCGGCGCTCGGGCTCCAGCCGTACGCCGAGGGGTACGGGCTCGTGTTCGGCCAGGACGGGCTCGGCGCGCGGTGGACGGTCGTCGTCGACGACGTGTCGCTCGTCGCGGTGGCCATCTCCTCCTGGGACTGCGGCATGGCCTACGACCTCTCCCCCGACGAGGCCTCGGTGGTCGCCGGCCTGCCGGGCTGGCCGCTCGCGGTGGCGACGCGCGCGCCCGGTGTGCCGGCCCCGCACGACCCGGAGCCCGAGGAGGGCGACCCGGCCCCGCTGGCCCCGCCGTCCGGCGACGTGTGGGGGCCTGCCCAGCGGCGCCTCGGCGCGGACGAGGTGGCACTGCAGTGGTCCGCCTGGCGTAGCCAGGTGACGGACGACGCGTCGTCCGACGCGGGGACGGCGGGCCCGGCCGATACGACTGGCCCGTCCGATACCGCGGTCTCGTCCGATACCGCGGTCCCGTCCGCAACCGCGCGGTCGTCGTCCGCGTCCGCCGCCTCGACCGGGACACCGGTCGAGGCCGAGGCCGCACCCAGGCCCACGACGTGGTTCGACAGGCCCTCCTCCCGGAAGGCAGCGCAGCCCGCGAAGGCGGAGACATCGGGTGAGGGCGCGGTGTCCACCGCCCCGGCAGCGGCTGCAGACGCCGTCGCCGATCCGTACGCCGGAGTCCGCCGGGCCCTCGAGGAGCTCCGCGGCTACCTCGAGGAGCCGCCACCGATCGGGCGGGTGCGGTCCTCCGACACCGGTACGGACGGGGGCGTGCGGACGTTGCGCGCGGACGGACCCGGCTGGTCGCTGGTGGCGCGTCCGGACGACATGGCCTTCGTCCTGCTCGACGAGCTGCCGCGCGAGGTCCTGCCGGTGGCCCGCGGTCCGCGACTGCCCGCACTCCTGGCGGGGCTCGACGCGATGGCCGTACGGCCCTCCTGACCGGCTCCCGGTCGACTCCTGGCCGGCCCTCCTGACCGGCACTCCTGAGCGGCTGCCGGTCTACTCCCGATCGGCTCCGACCCCCGATCGCTCCCGATCGATCTGTACTCGCTTCCTGCCGGCAGGAGGCCGCCGAGGGGTGTCATGCCGATCCACACGGCCCGACAGCCCGAGGTGTGGTCCGGGACCATGGCCCGGTGATGAGGGTGCGTCGCACGATGTGGCGCCGCATCCCTTTCCCTGCCCCCGGAGGCCCTCATGCGCCTGTTCCCAGGCGTCCCGCTGCTCGCCGCGCTCCTGACCGCCGTCACCGTCCTGGCTCCCGCGGGGCCCGCCGGGGCGGAGGAGCGGGCAGCGGCGGGCGCCGCCGCCCACTGCGCACGCCAGGACCGGCTCCACGTTCCCGGCGCCGAGCACCAGCAGTCCGCCTGCCTGGCGGATCTCACGACCGCGGGGCTCGCGGGGACGCCGTACACCGACACCGCGGACCAGGCCGGGCTCGCCGCCCTGGGGACCCGCAACCCGTCGGGCGTGCCCGGCGTCCAGATCGACGGCTACTTCCCCGACGACTCACGGCTCAACGCCACCCACGGCTGGGCGCACGACGCGCAGTTCGTCATCAGGCTGCCCGACCGCTGGAACGGCGGCCTCGTCGTGACCGGCGCGCCCGGCACCCGCCGTCAGTACTCCACGGACGCGCTCATCTCCGACCAGGTCCTCGCCCGCGGGTTCGCCTACGCGGCCACCGACAAGGGCAACACGGGACCGGACTTCTTCACCGACGGACGCGGTCCCGGCGACGCGGTCGCCGAGTGGAACCGCCGGGTGACCGAGCTGGCACGGGCCGCCAAGAAGGCCGTTCGGCAGCGTTACGGCAGTGCCCCGGAGCGCACGTACATGACGGGCATCTCCAACGGCGGCTATCTGACGCGCTGGCAGCTGGAGAACCGTCCCGAGCTGTACGACGGCGGGGTCGACTGGGAGGGCGTGCTGTGGACCTCGCGCGGCCCCAACCTCCTGACGAGCCTGCCGGTGACGGTGGCCCGGTCGCTCGGGCAGGCCTCCGACGAGGATCTGATCGGGGCCGGCTTCGCGCCCGGGTCGCGTTTCCTGTGGCCGTACCACGAGAAGGCGTACTGGGGCCTGACGCAGAAGATCTTCCGGGCCGAGTTCGACCCCTCGTACGACCCCGCCTGCCCCGGTTCCTCCGCCGGCGGGACCGCGGAGCAGATCTTCGCGCCCTGCGCCTCGGACGCCTCGTACGACTACGCCTCCCGGCCCGCCTCCGTGCACCGCGCGGTGGCGAAGGTCGCGCTCACCGGTCGCATCGGCAAGCCGCTCATCACTCTCCACGGCGACCTCGACACGCTGCTGCCCCTCGCCACCGACTCCGACGTGTACACGCGGATGATCGACGCGCGGGGCCGGGGCGGGATGCACCGGTTCTACACGGTGCAGGACGGGACGCACACCGACGGCCTGTACGACACGTATCCGGACCGTCTGCGTCCGATCCTGCCGTGCTACCGGTCGGCGTTCGACGCGCTGACGAAGTGGGTCGAGGAGGGTACGGCTCCGCCGGCGGACCGGACGATCGCCCGTCCCGCGAGCGGTGACGTGGTCAACTCCTGCGCCCTGGAGGGGTGAGCTTCCGGGGCCCGGTTCGTCCGCCGCGGGCAGGCGCGAGGCCCCGTGACTCAGACCTTCTGCAGCGGGCGGTGCGGGCCCTCCGGCAGCTCGGTGCGGATCGGGTCTCCGGGGCGCACCTCGCCGCCGTTCAGGACGATGCCCATGATCCCGGCCTTGCGCACGATCTCGCCGTTCTCGTCGCGGCCGAGCACCTGCTTGAGCAGTCCGTGCCGGAAGGTGTCGATCTGGGCGCACGGGTTGCGGAGACCGGTGATCTCGACGACCGCCTCCGCGCCGAGGTGCAGTCGGGTGCCGGTGGGCAGGCCGAGGAGGTCGATCCCCCGGGTGGTGACGTTCTCGCCGAGGTCGCCGGGCGCGACCTCGAAGCCGGCTCCGGCGACGTCGTCGAAGAGCTCCGCGTGGATGAGGTGGACCTGACGCAGGTTCGGCTGGGTCGGGTCCTGGGCGACGCGCGAGCGGTGCTTGACCGTCACGCCCGCGTGGACGTCACCCTCCACGCCGAGCCCGGCGAGGAGGGTGATGCCCTCGCGGTTGGGCTTGGTGAACGTGTACGTGCCGTTGCTGCTGACCGTGGTGACCGTGCCGTCGCTCATGTCGAGGAGCTCCCCTTCTCCGCTTTCCGACGGCCGAAGCACCGACCGTCGGACCGATGATCACATCAGATGTGACCTTTCTCGACCTTACTCGGCCCACTCGGACCGCAGCGGCGCGCCCACGTCGTGCAGGTGGCCGAGGGCCTGGCGGTACGAGTCCACGAAGCCGGTCTCCGTGTACGGGACGCCCAGGGCGGCGCAGTGGGCCCGGACGGCCGGCTGCGCGAGACGCAGGTTCGGGCGCGGCATGCTCGGGAAGAGGTGGTGCTCGACCTGGTAGTTGAGACCGCCGAGGAACCAGTCGGTCAGGGCGCCTCCCCGGATGTTGCGCGAGGTGAGCACCTGGCGCCGCAGGTGACCCCAGCTGTCGCCGTCCGCGTGCTCGTCGGGCCGCTCCATTCCCTTGTGGTTGGGGGCGAAGGCCATGCCCAGGTGCACCCCGAGCAGCATCTGGTGGACGAGGGCGAAGGCGAGCGCCTGAAGCGGGGTGAGCAGGGTGAGCAGCAGGGCCGTGTATCCCGCGAAGTGGGTGAGGAGCAGCGCGCCTTCGACGAGCCGCTCACGGCGGGAGCGGCAGGGCCCGTCCTTGGCGAGCAGCGCCTGGACCCCGTACACCTTGAGTGCGATGCCCTCCAGGGTCGTCAGCGGGAAGAACAGCCACGCCTGGTGGCGGGTGAGGAATCCGCGCAGCCCCGAGCGGCCGGCCGTCTGGTGCTCGGCGAAGACGAGGATGTCCGCCGCGACGTCCGGGTCCTTGTCGAGGTGGTTGGGGTGGGCGTGGTGGCGGTTGTGCTTGTCGTTCCACCACTCCCGGCTCATGCCGAGGAGGAGGTTGGCATGGACCAGCTGGAGGATCCGGCCGGCCTTGCGGTTCGCGGTGATCTGGGCGTGGCCCGCGTCGTGGCCGACGAACGCGGCCCGGGCCGAGAGCAGCGCGAGGGGTACGGCGAGGAGGAGCGCCCACCAGGAGGGACCGGTCAGGGCGAGGCCGGCCACGACGGCGGCGATGCCGAGGAGGTTGACGGCGATGCCGCGGGCGTACCAGCCGGGGCGGTGTTCGAGGAGGCCCTGCGACCTGACCGTCCGCAGGAGCGGGGTGAACTCGCTGCCGCCTCTTGCGCGGGCGGGCGCCGCGGCGGGTGCGGCGGCGGCCGGGGGCAGGACGGTGGCCTGGGACATGGACGGGCTCCGGTTTCTGTCGACATCGGTAGCGGTGACGGTCGTTGGGCGCCTACCGAGAACCTACGGATCCGTGATCGTCCGGGGCCATGGCGTCACCACCCGTCCCCGGTCGGGGGCGCGCCGGGGGCAGGGGGTGGGGCGAGCCCCACCCCGTGGAAGGTGTGGCATGGATCACGTGCGGCGGGTGCCTCGTCGAGTGGGTGCGGTGAGGTACCTTCGGCCGCTCGGACGTCAGGTAGTCAAATTTGAGGAATGCGTTGTCGCTGTCGCACGGACCCGATGATTCCGCCCGCGAACCCGCTCAGATGCCCGCTCCGGCATCCACCGAGGAGCCCGCCCGGGGCACATCCCCCGGACTCACCCGCCACAACGCCGTCTTCCTCCCCGCCGATCCGCCCCGCGCGGGCCGGATCGCCTTCTGGTCCGCGGACGGCGACGCGCGGCCGAGCACCGACGCCGGGTCTGCTCGTGCCGGTGACACCGACACCTCGGCCGCCGAGATCACGGACGTCGACACCCCGGTCGCCGAGATCACGGTCGCCGACATCACGGTCATCGACGGAGAGAGCCTCCGGCCGGTGACCGTCCCCGCGCGTCTCCTCTCCGTACGGGACGCCCTGCCGCTGCTCACCCGCGCCCGCTTCGCCGACACCGCGTCACCCGCGAACGCCTTCTGGGGTGCCGCCTCGCTCCTCGCCCTCGACCTCGTCGCACGCGGCCTGCTGCTTCCCGGCCTCACCGCAGGTGACGTCGACGCGTGGCGGGTAGGTCCGCTCGGGCCCGGCGAGCTCGCCGCACTGCGGACGCTCGCGGCGTCGATGCCTCCCGAGGCCCACGCCGTACCGCTCTCGTCGGACGAGCCGCCGCTCCTGCCCGAACCCGAGGCGCTGCTGCGCGCGTTCGCCGACGCCGTCGCGGACGCCCTCCCCCGTACTCCGGCCGCTCCGCTCGCCGCCGGTGGCCCCGCCTTCGCCGCCGACGCGCCGCAGCCGATTCCCGAGCAGCGGGCGTGGGCCGCCGATGTGGCGGCTGTTCACGACGCGGGCGTCCGGCTGTCGCTCCGGCTCGAACTGCCGGGCTTCACCGCCGAGTCGGAGAAGGCGCCCGACTTCCGGGCGGTCCTGCAACTGCACGGTGTCGCCGATCCGACCCTCGTCGCGGACGCGGCGGAGGTGTGGGCGGGCTCCGGCCGGACGGCGGCCGCGTTCGGTCCCCGGGCCCGTATGGACGCCCTGCTCGCCCTCCGACGCGCCGCACGGGCCTGGCCCCCGTTGGCCCCGCTTCTGACGGCGGCGGTCCCCGACACCGTCGAACTCGCCGACGAGGAGGTCGCGGAGCTGCTCGGTACGGCAGGCCGAGCCCTGGCGG
This sequence comes from Streptomyces sp. NPDC088707, assembly GCF_044752725.1. Classification (NCBI taxonomy): domain Bacteria; kingdom Bacillati; phylum Actinomycetota; class Actinomycetes; order Kitasatosporales; family Streptomycetaceae; genus Streptomyces; species Streptomyces sp. NPDC088707. The sequence goes on from NZ_JBIVLV010000001.1 coordinate 564,357, forward strand.
ACGCGGGCGTCCAGGTGCACTGGCCGCGCGAGCTCGCGGACCGGCTGACGGCGAGTGCGGTGATCGGGCCGGTGGGCGGGGAACTGGCGGAAGGAGGGAGCACCGCCGACGGGCCCGGGTCCAGGCCCGGGGACGGCTACGGTTCCGGTTCCGGTGCCGTTTCCGGTTCCGGTTCCGGTTCCCGTGACGAAAGGCTCGGTTCCGGCGCCGAGGGTCCCGGGTCCGACGAGAAGGCGGAGGAGGCACGTTCCTCCTCGACTCTCCCCTCCTTCCTCTCCGCCGACGCTCTGCTCGGCTTCAACTGGCGCTTCGCCGTCGGCGATCAGGAGCTGACGCGCGCCGAGCTCGACCGGCTCGCCGAGGCCGGGCGGCCGCTGGTCCGCCTGCGTGACCGCTGGGTGCTGGTCGACCCGGCCGAGGTGCGCCGGGCCAGGTCGCAGCAGGACCGTACGGTGACTCCGGTGGATGCCCTCTCGGCCGTCCTCACCGGAACGACGGAGGTCGACGGCCGGCCCGTCGAGGTGGCGGCGACCGGCTGGCTGGAGCGGCTGCGGGAGCGGATCGCCGACCCCGAGGGCGGCCGTCCGCAGGTCTCCCAGCCCCCGGCGCTCGCCGCGACCCTGCGCGACTACCAGCTGCGCGGGCTCGACTGGCTGCACCGGATGACCTCACTCGGCCTCGGTGGGTGCCTCGCCGACGACATGGGTCTGGGCAAGACCATCACGGTCATCGCGCTGCATCTGCACCGGCAGTCCGACCCGGACTCCGCCGGACCCACCCTCGTCGTCTGTCCGACCTCTCTCATGGGCAACTGGCAGCGCGAGGTCGAGAAGTTCGCGCCGGGCACGCCCGTGCGCCGCTTCCACGGCGCGACCCGTGACCTGGAGGACCTCACCGACGGCGGCTTCGTCCTCACCACCTACGGCACCATGCGGCTCGACGCGGCGCGACTCGCCGAGCGGAGCTGGGGACTCGTCGTCGCGGACGAGGCGCAGCACGTCAAGAACCCGTACTCGGCGACGGCCCGGCAGCTGCGGACCATCGGGGCACGCGCGCGCGTGGCGCTGTCCGGCACGCCTGTGGAGAACAACCTCTCCGAGCTGTGGGCGATCCTCGACTGGACCACGCCCGGGCTGCTCGGCACCCTGGGCGCCTTCAGGACCCGGTTCGCCGCCGCCGTGGAGGGCGGCCGGGACCCGGCCGCGGCCGCGCGACTCGCGGCGCTGGTCCGCCCGTTCCTGCTGCGCCGCCGCAAGTCGGACCCCGGCATCGCGCCCGAGCTGCCGCCGAAGACGGAGACCGACCGGACCGTCTCCCTGACACCGGAACAGGCCGGTCTCTACGAGGCGGTGGTACGGGAGACCCTGGCGGCGATCGCCGAGGCCGACGGCATGGCGCGGCGCGGCCTGGTCGTCAAGCTGCTGACCGGTCTCAAGCAGATCTGCAACCACCCCGCCCAGTACCTCAAGGAGGAGCGGCCGAGGATCGAGGGCCGCTCGGGCAAGCTGGAGCTGCTCGACGAGCTCCTCGACACGATCCTCGCCGAGGGCGCGTGCACCCTTGTCTTCACCCAGTACGTGGGGATGGCCAGGCTGCTGGAGGCCCACCTCGCGGCGCGGGGCGTGCGGACCCAGTTCCTGCACGGCGGGACGCCGGTCGCCGAGCGGGAGGCGATGGTCGCCCGTTTCCAGAGCGGCGAGGTCCCGGTCTTCCTGCTCTCCCTCAAGGCCGCCGGCACCGGTCTCAATCTCACCCGCGCCGAGCACGTCGTGCACTACGACCGCTGGTGGAACCCGGCCGTGGAGGCCCAGGCCACCGACCGCGCGTACCGGATCGGGCAGGACCGCCCGGTGCAGGTGCACCGGCTGATCGCCGAGGGGACGATCGAGGACCGGATCGCGACCATGCTGGACCGCAAGCGGGAGCTGGCGGACACCGTCCTCGGGACCGGCGGGGACACCCCGCCGGAGCTGACCGAACTGACCGATGCCGAGCTGGCGGAGCTCGTACGACTGCGGGGTGACGCACGATGAGCGGGTACGGACACGAGGGCGACGAGCGGACGTTCGCGGCGCTGCCTCCCGCGCGGGGTGCGGCCTTCGCCAGGACCTGGTGGGGCCTGGCGTGGCTGAAGGCGCTGGAGGACACCGCGCTCGACGGCCGGCAGCTCAAGGCGGGACGCCGGCACGCGCGCGCGGGAGCGGTGGGTGCCGTGTCGGTACGGCCCGGCCGCATCACGGCAGTGGTGAAGGACCGGGACGGAACGGCGTACCGCAGCGACGTCCTGGTGCGGGAGTTCTCGGAGGAGGAGTGGGAGCGGCTCCTGGACCTCGCCGTCGACAGCGCGGGGCACATCGCCGCGCTCCTCGACCGTGAGATGCCGCCGCACCTGGTCGAGGACGCGGCGGCGGCAGGGCTCGATCTGCTGCCGGGAATCGGGGATCTCGACCCGGAGTGCGGCTGCGAGGCGTGGGACCACTGTCCGCACACGTCTGCGCTCTGCTACCAGGTGGCCCGGCTGCTCGACGAGGATCCCTTCGTCCTGCTCCTCATGCGGGGCCGCGGCGAGCGGACCCTCCTGGACCAGTTGCAGGCGCGCAGCGCCTCGCGTGCCGCGCACGGCGGGCGGGGAGCGGACGACACACCGGGCGCGGACATGCCCGAGGGCGCGGGTGGGATGCCGGGCGTGTCGGCCGAGGAGGCCTACGCGGCGGGGTTCCTCGTGCCGCCGCTCCCCGCGCCTCCGGTCGCTCAGGACGCACCGGGCCGGTCGCTGTCCCTGGACGCGGAGACGGAACCGGGGCCCGGGGTCGACCCGACTGCCCTGGAGTTCCTCGCGGCGGACGCGGCGGGCCGCGCGCACCGGATGCTGGTGGCGGCGCTCGCCGACGGGGCGTCCGACGGTGGGGCGTCCGGCGGTGGGGCGTCCGGCGGTGGGGGGTCCGGCGGTCCGTCCGTCCAGGGCGGGTCCCCGGCGCCTGCGGCTCCGACGGTTGCGCTCACGGTCGCTCAGGACGCGGTTCGGCTCGCCGCGGGCGCCCCCCTGCCCCGGATCACGGCGCGGCTCGCCTCCGGCTCGGGCCGGACACGGGCGGAGATGGACCTCGCCACGCGCGCGTGGGACTTCGGAGGAGCCGCCGCCCTCGCCGTACTGGAGGAGGACTGGACGCCGGACGCCGAGGCGCTCGCGTGGGCGGGAACCCGGCTCACGGAGGCCTGGGAGGACGACGAGCGCCCGGCGCTGCGGCGCCCCGGTGGTGCGCGGTGGACGGTGGTGGGTGGAGAGGCGCAGCTGCGCCTCGGCGAGGACGGGCGCTGGTGGCCCTACCTGAAGTCGGGTGCCCGCTGGTCCCCCGCCGGACCGGCGGACCGGGATCCGGCGACGGCTCTGGCGACGGCCCTCGCCGCCGGCCCTACTGGAGCCGACGGCTGAGGGTGCCGGCACCGCTGGTGGTGGCGGCCAGGCTGCAGGCGATGGCGTCCGAGCCGAGGAGGTAGCTCGTTCGGTACGGGTACTGGACGAAGGTGGTCCAGCGCGTGCCGAGCGGCTGCCGTGCCGCCTTGCGGCGCAGCGGTTCGCGGCAGAGCAGCGTGGCCGCCTCGCGGATCGCCGTGTCCGTGGCGTGGAGACCGGTGAGCCGGAGACGGGCGACGAGTTCGGCGTGGTGCGGCGTGTCGCAGGAGCGCCGGAGTGCGGTGCCCGGCGCGCCGCGGTCGATGTCGAAGCAGTCCCCGACACTCAGCGCATCGAAGGAGACCGGGCGGGGCGCGCCGGCGCCACCCGTCGCGGGGCGGGTCGGCCGGGATGGGGCGGTGGAACCGCCGGTCCAGGAGGGGGTCGCGGACGCGCCCTTCTCGGGGTCGGCGGTCCGGTGCGGGGAGGCGGTACGGGTCGGAGTGGCGTCCGAGGTCACGGCGCCCGACGGCGTGTCGGTGGTACGGACGCCTGCCGCTCCGGTGTCGCCCGTGCGTCGGTCGGTCGGGCCCCCGCCACCCGGCGGGGTGGCCTCGGCGCGGCCGTCGCCGGACACGACGGGTGACGGCGCGCCGACCTGGTCGCCGCCGGGTCGTTCGCCCGTGGACAGGCTCTGCTCGGTACCGCCCCGCGAGGCGACGAACGCGGTCGCGACGAGCCCGGCGACGAGCAGCGGGACGAGCGGCACGCCGAACCGGCGGGCCCCTCGGGCGGCCGGCCCGGGCCGGGGCGCGCCGAGCCGCACGATGCGGGGCGACCAGCCGGAGTCGGAACCGGCACCGGGTCGCGCGAGTGCGGCAGAGCGGGTCACCGGGTTCGTACCGGAGACGTCACCCGCCCCGGGCTCGTCATGCACATCCGGCGAATCAGGCACATCAAAGGGTTCGGACAGATCGACACGATCGGCTCGGTCGGCACGATCAGTCGTATCGAACGAGTCGGGCTCACCGAGCGGGTCGGGTTCGCCCGGTCGGCGGTCCGGCGACGGGGTGGCGGGGGACGGGTGGGGCACAAGGTCAAGGTTCGCCGGTCGGCGGCTCCGCGGCCACCTTTTTAGGGGTGCGGGGAGCGGCCTGTACAGAAACGTGACCATTGCCGGCCGCGATCGTGCCTGCCGCCCTTTCCGCCGCCCCGTCACGAACCGGTCCTACAGCCCGAGCTGGCGCTCCGCGCCCTCGACGGTCTGGGCGAGGAGCACCGCGATGGTCATGGGGCCGACGCCGCCCGGAACGGGCGTGATGAGCGAGGCGCGCTCGGCGGCCGAGGCGAAGTCGACGTCGCCGACGTTGCCCGGGTTGTAGCCGGCGTCGATGACGACGGCGCCGGGCTTGATGTCGGCGCCCTTGATGAAGTTCGGCTTGCCGACGGCGGCCACGAGGACGTCGGCCTCGCGGACGACGGAGGAGAGGTCCTCGGTGCGGGAGTGGCAGTAGGTGACCGTGGCGTCGCGGCCGAGGAGGAGAAGTCCGGCCGGCTTGCCGAGGATCGCGCTGCGGCCGACGACGACGGCGCGCTTGCCGCGGAGTTCCACGTCGTACGCGTCGAGGAGGCGGATGATGCCGCCGGGCGTGCAGGAGACGAAGCCGGGCAGGCCGAAGCCCATGGCGGCGAAGGAGGCCATGGTGACACCGTCGACGTCCTTCTCCGGGGCGATGGCCTCGAAGGCGGCGCGCTCGTCGATGTGCGGGCCGACGGGGTGCTGGAGGAGGATGCCGTGGACCTCGGGGTCCTCGGAGAGGGCCGTGATCGCGGCGACGAGTTCCTCGGTCGTCGTGGTGGCGGGCAGTTCGACGTGCTTGGAGCGGATTCCGGCCTTCGCGCAGCGGTTCTGCTTCATCTTCACGTACGTCACCGAGGCCGGGTCCGCACCGACCAGGACGGTCGCCAGACACGGCGTGACACCGGTGCGACGGGTGATCTCGGCGGCGCGGGCGGCGGTCTCCTCGACCGTACGGCGGGCGAGGGCCGTTCCGTCCATGAGGGTGGCGGTGCTGGTGGACATGGCAACTCCTGGGCGTCGTCTCTGACAGTGATTCGCCCAGGCGCACGGCATCGGTACGGTCGCGCCGGTCGAGCACGTCCCCGCCGGGCCGCTCCCCGGTGGTGATCCACCTCAAGCGCCAGTCACGGCCCGAGCCCCACTGTACGTGAGCGGTCGGGGGCGGGTCCCGGACAGGGTGCGCGGGACGGGGCGCCGGAGCGCTTGTCGACGGCGCCCCCGCGCATCACGATGAGCCGACGGGCCGGGACGACCTCGACGAGGAGGCCGAGTTGAGCGACGCGTGGGTGGCCGGACGACCGAAGCAGGCGACGGCCGGGACGGTCCGCGGCGGCGGGGAGACGGGGACGGCGCGAAGCGACGGGGAGACGGGGACGGACGGCGGCGGCAGGGAAGCGGGGAAGGCGCGGTCGTCCTCCTCGTCGGCCTCGGCACCCCGCACCGCCGCCGGGCCGGTGGCGCCCGACCTCCTTCCCGTCGAGGCCCCCGGCTCCGGGCAGGTCCGGCCGCTGGTCGCCGCTTCATGGCGCCGTTCCGCACGCGCGCGCGTGAGCCCGGACGGAGCGGCCCGGGTGGAACTGGACGAGGACGAGCTCGCCGACCTCCGGGACGGCCATCCGCTGGCGGCGGCGATGCCGGTGATCCGCGAGCTGATGGGGGCGTACGCGACGGACGGGGAGCACCTCCTCGCGGTGTGCGACGCCGCCGGCCGGATGCTGTGGGTCGAGGGCCACCCGGCCACGCTGCGCAAGGCCCGGGGGATGAACTTCGTGGCCGGGGCCCGCTGGTCGGAGGCGGCGGCCGGGACGAACGCGCCCGGCACGGCCCTCGCGGTCGACCGCCCGGTCCAGGTGGTCGCCGCCGAGCACTTCCGGCACCCGGTCCGGGCGTGGACCTGCGCCGCCGCCCCCGTGCACGACCCGCACAGCGGGCGGGTGCTCGGCGCGGTCGACATCACGGGCGGGAGGCGGCTCGCGCATCCGCACAGTCTCGGCTTCGTCCAGGCGGTGGCGCGGGCGGCGGAGTCGCAGCTCGCGCTGATCGGGCCTGCTCCGCCGGCGGACAGGGCGCGCCTCGCGGCGCTCGGCCGCGACGAGGCGTCGCTGTCGCTCGGCGGTCGGCGGGTCCGGCTGAGCCGCCGGCACAGCGAGATCCTGGTCCTGCTCGCGCACCGCCCGGAAGGGGTCGGCGGCGACGAGCTCCTCACGCTCCTCTACGAGGACGAGTCCGTCACGCCGGTGACACTGCGGGCGGAGCTGTCGCGGCTCCGGACGCTGCTGGGTCCGGACGTGCTGCGCTCGCGCCCGTACCGGCTGGCAGGTGGGGTGGAGGCGGACTTCGCGGCGGTGGACCGGCGGCTCGCCTCGGGGGCCGTCGCGGCGGCGGCCGGCGAGTACGCGGGCCCGCTGCTTCCGGCCTCGCTAGCCCCCGGGGTCGTACGGCTGCGGGAGCGGCTCGCGGGCCGGCTGCGGGCGGCGCTGGTGGACCGGGGCGATCCCGGGCTGCTCGCGGACTGGGCGTACAGCAGCTGGGGCGAGGACGACGTGGTGGTCTGGCGGGCGTTGTGCGCGGCGGTTCCGGCGGCTCGGCTCCCGCCCGTACGCGCGCGTCTCGACTCCCTGGAGGCGGAACTGTCCGCCGGTGCAACGGTCCTGCAACGTCCGGGTCCGCACACTCGCCGGTGAGCGCCGGCCAGGGACGGTCGGCGCGTCCCAGGGAGGCCATGCCATGACCCGTTACGCCGCACCCGGCACCGAGGGCGCGCTCATGTCGTACGAGGCCCGCTACGACCACTGGATCGGAGGCGCGTACGTCGCTCCGGCGCTCGGCCGCTACTTCGAGAACCCCAGCCCGGTCGACGGCCGCCCCTTCACGGACGTCGCGCGCGGCACCGCCGAGGACGTGGAGCGCGCCCTCGACGCGGCGCACGCGGCGGCCCCGGCGTGGGGGCGGACGGCGCCGGCCGAGCGCGCGGCCGTCCTGCTGCGCATCGCGGACCGGATGGAGAGCGGTCTGGAGGCGCTCGCGGTCGCGGAGAGCTGGGACAACGGCAAACCGGTGCGGGAGACGCTGGCCGCCGACATCCCGCTCGCCATCGACCACTTCCGCTACTTCGCGGGGGCGCTGCGGGCCCAGGAGGGCGCGCTGAGCGAGATCGACGACGACACCGTCGCGTACCACTTCCACGAGCCGCTGGGGGTGGTCGCACAGATCATCCCGTGGAACTTCCCGATCCTGATGGCGGTATGGAAGCTGGCGCCGGCGCTCGCCGCGGGCAACGCGGTGATCCTCAAGCCGGCCGAACAGACCCCCGCCTCGATCCACTTCTGGCTCAGCCTTGTCGCGGACCTGCTGCCGCCGGGCGTCCTCAACGTCGTCAACGGCTTCGGCGAGGAGGCCGGGAAGCCGCTCGCGTCCTCGCCGCGCGTCGCCAAGATCGCCTTCACCGGCGAGACCTCGACCGGCCGGCTGATCATGGGGTACGCCGCCGAGAACCTGAAGCCGGTGACACTGGAACTCGGCGGCAAGTCGCCGAACATCTTCTTCGACGACGTGTGGGCGGCGGACGACGACTTCCGCGACAAGGCCCTCGAGGGTTTCACGATGTTCGCCCTCAACCAGGGCGAGGTCTGCACCTGCCCCTCACGCGCGCTCGTCCAGCGGGGCCACTACGGCGAGTTCCTGGAGGCGGCCGTCGCCCGCACGGAGAAGATCGTCCCGGGCCACCCCCTGGACACCGACACGATGATCGGCGCGCAGGCGTCGGCGGAGCAGCTGCGGAAGATCGTCGCCTACCTGGAGATCGGCCAGAAGGAAGGCGCGCGGATCCTGACGGGCGGCCAGGTCGTCGAGCACGGAGGCGACCTCGCGGGCGGCTACTACGTCCAGCCGACGATCTTCGAGGGCGACAACCGCATGCGGGTCTTCCAGGAGGAGATCTTCGGCCCGGTGGTGGCGGTGACGTCCTTCACGGACTTCGACGACGCGATCAGCACGGCGAACGACACCCTGTACGGCCTGGGCGCCGGAGTCTGGACCCGCGACACGAACACGGCCTACCGCGCGGGCCGCGCCATCCAGGCTGGCCGCGTCTGGACGAACTGCTACCACGCGTACCCGGCCCATGCCGCCTTCGGCGGCTACAAGCAGTCGGGCATCGGCCGCGAGACCCACCGGATGATGCTGGACCACTACCAGCAGACGAAGAACCTGCTGGTGAGCTACTCGCCGAAGAGGCTGGGATTCTTCTAGGGGCAGGAAAGAAGGCGCCTGACCTGGGGTTCTCCCCGGGTCAGGCGCCTCTCGGCGGCGCGTGTACGGTCGGCCGGCGGAGCCACGCGCCTGCGCCGCCCGCTCGGGCCGCCGGCGTCACGGTTCGAGGTCGACGACTCCCTTGCCGCCCAGGATGTCCAGGGGCACGGAGACCTGGTCGTGCGTGATCAGCCATTCGCCGTCGATCTTCCGGAAACAGAAGGTGACCCGGACCCACATGCCGCCCACCGCCGTCCCGTCGCGCAGCGTGCCGCTGAGGCGACCGAAGCCGTGGATGAACGCCACGTCTTCGCCCACCGTGGGCGTCAGGTCGCGCACCTCGTACGTCACCTCCTGGAAGAGCGTGAACACGTTCGCCCAGTTCTTCAGTTTGGCGTCGAGCCCCACGTGCTGGAGCGGCGGATCGATGTCGAAGGACACGACGTCCGTCGAGTAGAGCCGCCGCAGCCCCTCGAGGTCCCTGGACTTGATCGCGTCGATGATCCCGTCGACGCGGCGGCGGATCGCGGCCTCGTCCGTCTCACGCTGTGTGGGCGTGGCCGCACCGCCCTCCGTGCTGCAGGCGACGACGTGGTCCAGCAGCGTGTCCAGGGCGCTGACGCGGCCGGCGGCCGGCGTGAGTGTCGCGCGGTCTTCGAAGTCGGTGTGCAGGGACAGTGACACCTGTGGGGTCACGGCCCCCATCTGGAGGAGCTCGCACAGGGTCCGCAGCTGCCGGGCCGCACGGGTGCCGCCATCGGCGCCGTAGGAGACGAACCCGACGGCCTTGTGGATCCACTCCGCGTACAGGTAGTCGATCGCGTTCTTGAGCACGCCGGGTATGGAGGCGTTGTACTCGGGGGTGACCATGACGAATCCGTCGAAGCGGGCGACGGTGTCCGCCCATGCCCGGGTGTGCCCGTGCTGGTACCGCCCGGCGAGCGCGGGCAGCGGCTCGTCGAGGTGCGGCAGGGGGTGGTCGAGCAGGTCGATCACCTCGAACGCGGCGTCGCCGCGGCGAGCCGCCCGCTCGTGGACCCAGCGGGCGACCTGGTCGCCCTTGCGGCCGGGGCGGGTGCTGCCGATGAGAATGCCGATCCTGGTCATCGCTGTCTCCTCAGGTGTTCCACCCGGGTTCTCCGGGTCGATGGCGTCTCCACCTGATACGACGAGACGGCACCGCGGAACGTCAGGGAGAGCCGCGGACCTGACAATCGGACGGGTTGTCTCGTCGAACCGGTGAGTCACGATCCGAGATCAGGGAGCCACCGGAACCATGACCTACCACCACACGACGTCAGGACACGACGAGGCCGGCGCGGGTCTGGACGCGATCATCGGCGAGCGGCGGCGGTTGATCGCTCTCGCCTACCGGCTCCTCGGTTCCCTGGCCGAGGCCGAGGACGCGGTCCAGGAGACCTACACCCGCTGGTACGCCATGTCCCGGCCGCAGCAGGACGCCATCGAGTCCCACGGCGCCTGGCTGACGACGGTCGCCACCCGGGTGTGCCTTGACCTCCTCGGCTCGGCACGGGTACGGCGCGAGCGCTACGTGGGCGAATGGATCCCCGAGCCGCTGCCCGAGCGGACCGACTGGATCAGCGGGCGCCAGGGCACCGCCGCGAACGACCCGGCGGACCCGGCCGACCGGGTCACCCTCGACGAGTCGGTGAGCATGGCCTTTCTCGTCGTCCTCGAATCCATGACCCCGGCCCAGCGCGTCGCGCTCGTCCTGCACGACGTCTTCGGCTACCCGTTCGGCGAGATCGCCGGGATCACCGGCCGCACCCCGGCGGCCTGCCGCGAACTGGCCTCCGCCGCCCGGCGCCGCGTCCGCGCCTCCCTGCCCCCTGAGACCGCTCCGACCGCCCACCAGGCACGCCTCGTCAGGGACTTCAAGCGGGCGTGGGACGCCCAGGACATCGACGCCCTGATGAGTCTCCTCGCGCCCGGCGCCACGTTCACGGCGGACGGCGGCGGCGTGGTCGCCGCCGCGCTCCACCCGATCGAGGGCCGCGAGGGGATCGCGCGCTACCTCACCGATCTCACCGGCCGGGCGTCAGGCGGCCTGGCGGTCCTGGAGCGCACGGTCAACGGCCGGGCGGGGCTGGTGATCGAGCACGAAGGCGTCACCGTGGCGGTGTACGCGTTCGACATCGCGGACGACCGGATCGCGCGCATCTGGGCGGTACGCAACCCCGACAAACTCCGCCCCTGGAGTCGGTGACTCCGAAGCCCGCTCAGATCGTGGTGTTGTCGTTCTCGGACGTCGGGGGGGGTGACCTGGAGGGCGTCCTGGTGTTCGACGATCTTGTCGTCGGCGTCGGAGCGGAAGGTGTCGATGTCGGCGTGTGCCTCCCGTCCGCCGACGGACGCTGGGGGGACGGCGGCCGGGACCCGCACCCGGAGTAGTCGCGACCTGTGACGTGGGGTCAGTCCTGGGCCTGGCTCCTGCCCCGGGCGGCCCCCCGGTCCCGCGCCGAGGCCACGTGTCCGGCAGCTGCCACCACGGCCTCGATGAGCGGTTCCGTGCGGTTCTCCCTCAGCCAGGCGAGGCCCGCCGTTGACGGAGGCAGGTCCGTGACCTCGACGTAGCGGACGCCGGGGCGCGGGAAGAGGTCGCGCGCGGCGGCCGGCAGGAAACACATGCCCTTGCCCTGGGCCACGAGGTGCAGGAGGCCCTCCAGGTCCGAGGCGACGGGTCCGTAGCGGACCGGGGTGCCGTCGGGTCGCGGGTCGGCGGCCCAGAAGTCCCACCAGAGCCGTGGCACCTGCGGCGGGACGTCGATCACCGGGTGGTGGGCCAGCTCGGCGAGGGTGATCCGGTCCCGGTGGACGAGCGGATCGCTCGCCGAGAGACAGGCCAACCGCGGCTCCGTGGCCAGGTGTTGCACCTCGACGCCGGGCGGGACCGGTGGACGGAGGAAGGCAACATCGATGTCATGGCGGAACAGGGCGTCGAAGTGGTCGGCGAAGTGGAGGCTGCGCACGTCGACCTGGACCAGCGGGTGCCGTTCGTGGAGCAGACGCAGCACGGCGTGCGTATAGGGCATCGCCGCTTCCGCGCCGATGGTGCCGACGACGAGCCGTCCGGAGAGCCTGCGCGCCTGGGTCGAAGCGCTGCGGCTCAGCCGGTCCATGGCCGCCACCACGCCGCGCGCGTCAGCCAACAGCACCCGGCCCTGCGGGGTGAGCGTCACGGCCCGGCTCGAACGGTCGAACAGCCGCACCCCGAGGCGTCTTTCCAGGTCTCTGATCTGCTGGCTCAGCGCCGACTGCGTGATGAACAGCCGGGCGGCGGCGCGCGAGAAGTGGAGTTCCTCCGCGAGGGCGACGAACAGCCGGAGTTGATGGGCGCTCGGCGTCCGCGGGTCGGGGCCCGTCGGCGCGGCGCCTTCAGCGGCCGTTCCGCCAGTAACCATGATGAATCCCTTATCGATCGTCTTTCATGTCGCATGGCCACAAGCGATGACATGAACAGAGTGCGAGTGGAAGGCTCGGCTCTCAAGCGACGCCCCGTGACAACTCCTCGGTTCCGCGGGGCCGTCCGACCACTGCTTTCTCGACAACGGGGGCCGAAACATGTCTGTGAGACGAGCGGTGGCGATGCTCGCCGCCCTCCTGGCCGTGCTGTTCAGCGCCGGCGCCGTTCAGGCGTCGTCGCCCCAGGCCGGCACGACCACCCGCGCGGTGTGGAGCGCGCCGCCGACGGCCGAGGCCGCGCCCCTCGCGGCCCAGGCGTCGTGCACCGCCCGCAACGTCAGCCACTACGACGCGTACACGGGGCGCACCTGGACGCGTGACTGGGTGTGCGGCAATCGTGCCGGCGCCCCTCTGTACGGCTGCGCCAGCTTCATCGCCGCCTGCGGGGTGATCGGCTGGATCGACACGTCGACGAGCTGGTTCGTGTGCTGGGGTCGCGGCGCCGCGCACGGCGGCGGCAACAACATCTGGTACTACACCATGGGTGACCGCGTCGCTCCCGGTCGCGACGGCAATCACGGGTGGGGCTTCGTCCCCGCCGTCGACGTGTGGACGTCGACCGATCCCTGGCCCGGCATGACGGAGTGCAACATCCCGTAGGCCGCCGGGAGTCGCCGGCCCGGCCCGCTCCGGTGGAGCCCCTCGCGTCCGGCCAGGGGCTCCGCGCCGCGGTCCCGCCGACCTCGTCCGCCGACCCTTTCCGAGACCCGGGCAGCCCGCTCTCACACCAAGCGAGGACCCCTCACGCCATGCTCCGCATCGCCAGGCACTCCCACACCACCGCTCTCCGTACGCCCCGGCGCCTGCTCGCCGCGACCGCGGCCTTCCTCTCCCTCTCCTTCACGGGCGCGGCGCTCCCGCACTCCGTCGCGGCCGCGACGGAACCGACGGGTGACTCCGTGTCGGTCACGCCCGCGAGCCCCCAGGTGCCCGCGGGGGTCACGGCGGGCGTGGCCGTGTTCGACCGGCAGACCGGGACGTTCACCGAACAGCTCGCCCCGGCCGCCACGTTCCGGTCCGCGTCGGTCGTCAAGCTCCTGATCGCCCTCGACTTCCTGTGGAACCGCAGCCCCGACACCATCCCGGCCGCCGACCGCACGCGGCTGGACGTCATGCTCCGCAGCAGTCAGGACGCCGCCGCCAACCACTACTGGTCGGCCTACGGCGGGCCGGCGATCGTCGAGCGCATGGTCACGCGGCTCGGGCTCGCCGACACCGCTCCCCCACCGGCAGGCTACGAGGGGTACTGGGGCTACACGGCCATGTCGGCCCGCGACACCGTGAAGACCTACCGACACATCCTGGAGTCCGCTCCGGCGCAGGTTCGTGACTTCGTCATGGAGCGTCTGCGCCAGTCGACCCGGTGCGCGTCGGACTCCTTCGACCAGCATTTCGGCATCGCCGCCGCGTTCGACCGCCCGTGGGCCGTGAAGCAGGGCTGGTCGGGGAGGTACGCGAAGGGGAACTGCGGCTCCGTAGGCGCCACTGCGGCTCGTGGCATCGACGCCTCGGCCCTCGCGTCCGCCGGCGCGGGTGACGCGAGCGTCGACCTGAGCCGACCGGCGCTGCACACGACCGGCACCGTCGGGGCCGGTGACCGTTCGATCGTGGCCGTCCTCACTCTGCACCCGGAGGGCACGTCGTACGGAAAGGCGTACACCGACCTCGGCCGGCTGACCCGTTCCCTGAACGTTCCCGGTGGAACGGCGCCGAAGGGGAAGTGGTACGGGACGTGGGGTGAGGACGTCGCCGTCCGGACGCAACCGGTCGTAGGGGACAACGTCGTGACCCGGCTCCCGGCCGGCGTGGAGGTGCTGGTGGGCTGCCAGAAGAAGGGGCAGCTCGTCTCCGTCCCGCCGTACACCAACGACTGGTGGGCGTATCTGCCGCAGTACGGGGGCTACGTCACCAACATCTACATCAGCCATCCGGACAACCAGTTGCCGGACGTACCGCTGTGCACGAGTCAGAAGTGAACCCGGGGATTCCCGGAGAAGGAGTGACGATGTCACGTACCTGGCGTTCCACCCTCGGTGTGGTCGGTGCCCTCCTGTGGGTGCTGGTGTCCGCCTTCGCGGCGGGCCCGGCCCAGGCGGCGGCCTCAGACGGGCCTCGCGAGGGCGGCGGCCACACCATGGTCATGCCCCCGGCACCCCGGGGCGAGGGGCCGTCCTCGCGTGCCGTGGCGGCCGTGTCGCCGACGGTCTCGCCCTGGGCGGACTACGTGCACACGACGTCGGGCAGCCCCGTCACGTGCGCGTCGGGGAATCTCTGCACCGGGGTCTGGGACCCGGTGGTGGGCAAGTACAAGGTCTTCTTCCTCTATCGGTGCCAGCAGTACTCCCTGTCCCACTGGAACGGCGTGGGCCAGGTGGTGAACAACCAGGTCGGCGCCGCCGCGTTCTTCTACGGCCAGAACGGCCAGGTGCTGGACGTCGTCCTGCCGGAGCCCACGCCCTTCACGTACGACTGGACGCCCGTGTGGTCCATCCGGAACTGCTGAGCGGCGTGCGTCGACACCGTCCGGGAACCGGGCGGATCCGCCCGGTGGTCGTGGTCGCCTTCGGTGGCCTCGGTCACCGGGCGGCGGCCTGCGTGCCCACCCGGGACGGACCGGCTCTGGCCGGGAAGCCACCGCGTCGCCGAAGCAATGGCGTGCCCTGCGTCCGGCGATGCTGCCGAAGTACTCCGTCCGGCAAAGGACGCCGGGATGCTCGCCTTTCGCAGTACGGGGGAGCTCGTTCAAGGAACCTCTGCCCAGCCGTTTCGCATGGCGTGGGCTCCGAGCTGCATCCGGGTCCTGACTCCGGCCAGGTCCATGAGGTGACGCAGGCGCCGGTGCAGCGTACGCGGTGACAGACCGAGTTGCGCGGCGGCGGTGAGGTCCGTCAGGCCGGCCAGGAGCAGGGCGAGGATCCTTCGGTCGAGGTCGGTGGGACCCGGCGTACCGACCTCGACGGTGGGATCGGACTCTCCGCCGGTGCCCAGTTCGAGGGGGCGGGCTGTGCGCCACACCGTCTCGAAGAGCGCGTCCAGCGCGTCCAGGAGGCCGCTGCGGTGCAGCAGCACGGCGCCGGGTTCTCCCGCCGCCGTGACCGCGAGCGGGACGAGTCCGAGGTCGGCGTCGGCCAGGACGAGTTTCATCGGAAGTTCGTCGGCGACCCGCAGATGCACGCCCTTCCCCAGGGAATCGATGGCGTCGTCGACGATGCCGGGTTCCGCCAGTACGGCCCGGTCCAGTACCGCGCGGAAGTGCACACCGCGGCCGATGGCCACGGGTTCGGCCGTGTTCTCGTCGGGTGGCAGGGCGACGAACGGCGCGGTGATGAAGGAGCGGACCTGCGTGCGGGCCGCCTGCTGTACCTGGAGGAAGCGATGCCGGATGGCGTCGACGCCTGTGACGACCTCGATCAGGTCGCTGATACTGCTGCCGGTCATCGCGGCCCGGTGTTCCTCGGCGAAGGTCGCCAAGGCGTGCTCGGCCATGCGCAGGCCGTCCCGGCGCTGGCTGATGAGGGCGCCGAGCGCCATGGCCGGCGGCGCGGCGGTGAACCGGCCGTCCGCCGCCGACCGGGTCACGAGTCCCCACGAGAGCAGGCGGGACAGGGCCTTGTCGACGGGTGCGTGCCCGATGTCGAGCTGCTCGGCGAGCTGGGTGGCGAGGGAGCCGGGCCGTCCGAGCAGCGCCCGGTAGACGCACTCGTCATCGGGTTCGAGGCCCAGGACATCCAGCATCGGCGACCGACTCTCTTCCACTTGCCGCAGCGGGGAGAGTATGGGCCATGGCGGCAGACCCTGAATAGTCCCTGCTGGGAGCAGGTGTGAGGGGAAGGGCCCCGGGGAGTCGCCGCCCCGGGGCCCGACGGTGCCGCTCATCGCAGGCCGTACGCCCGGATGATCTCGTTCTTGACGCTGAAGCCGCCGTCCGTCGCGGCGCCGGCGCGGACCGAGACGAAGCCGCCGGACTTCCTGGACG
The DNA here is from genome assembly GCF_044752725.1 of Streptomyces sp. NPDC088707. Lineage (NCBI taxonomy): Bacteria > Bacillati > Actinomycetota > Actinomycetes > Kitasatosporales > Streptomycetaceae > Streptomyces > Streptomyces sp. NPDC088707. Next base: position 580,542 of record NZ_JBIVLV010000001.1, read on the forward strand.
GCTTGAACGAACCCGTCCAGGAGCCGCCGGACCCCTTGGCCAGCGTCACCTTCCGCCAGGTCTTGCCGTCGTCGTACGACACGTCCAGCCTGACCGTGGTGATCTTGCCCGGCACGATGCCGCCGTCCATCGACACCGGCTTGAGCGCGATCCGCTGGGTCTCGTCGGCCTTGACGTCCCCGTGCAGGTCCGTGTCCAGGGTGTAGTCCAGGTTCAGCACCGAGAACCGCTCGAAGAAGTCCGAGTCGACGGTGTCGGACATGTACGTCCACTCGGTGTGGGTGCGCGTCGACAGCCGGAAGACGTCACTGGGACGCTCCGCGTCGAGGACGGCGCGGTAGGGCAGGTTGCCCGCCGGGACCTCCACCCACTGCATGTCCCCGCTGACCGGGTTGTCGTGGATCAGTGTGTCGCCCTGGAAGACCCGCAGGTGTTCCGGCGTCTCGCCCCACGGCAGGTTGCCGCCCAGCCGCATGTTGTCGCTGGCCGAGGCCCACGCCTGGACGTTCCAGGTCATGTGGTTCTGCCAGCGCGAGTTGTAGACGCCGAAGGACTCGCCCTGGGCGGGCCGGGACAGGGGAGCGAACCAGTTGAGACGGGTGGTGCTGCCCTGGGCGTACGTGTTGTCGCCCGACACCATCACCCAGGGCAGGTCGGTGTCGACGCTCTGCGCGTGGAACTCCCGCCACACCTGGCCGGGGGTCACCCATTCGGTGCGGGTGCCGGGGTGCCACTCCAGCTCGGGGAAGTTGAACGACGGGCTGAGGGTGAAGTCGGACCGGTAGCCCTCCGACAGCTTGCCGTCCGTGGCCGAGTAGTAGTGGGCGTCGATCCGGGCGAGGTCCCGCTGGGTCGGCTTGTAGACCAGGGCCCGGTCCGGCACCTGGACGGCGTACTCCCGGGTCAGGTCGTAGACGTAGGGCGTGTACTCGGTCTGCTTCACGGTCAGCTTGAAGACGCCGGCCTTGGCCATCGCGATGAGGCCCTTGCCCGCGTCACGGTGGACGGTGGCGACCGGGATGGCCGACTCGCCCACGTACTCCATCAGGGCACCGGCGCCGTCGTTGACGACGATCAGGGCCTTGGCGCGTGCCGCGACCGCGGCCTCGGTGCGCTCCTGCGGCGAGACCTCGTCGCTGCGCTCGACGACGACGACCTTCCCCTCGGCCTTGACCTTGCCGTACGCGGCCGCCGCGCCGTCGCCCGCGTAGACGGCGTCCCATCGGTCCGTGGCGGTGCTCAGCGCACTGCCCGCCTGCGCCCGGGCCTCGAACCGGAGACGGCCGCCCGACGCGCTCAGGTCGAGCTGCGGCTCGCCCTTGCGCCAGCGGGTGGTCAGGATGAACTCGCCCTGCTTCATCGGCTCCGTCGGCGCGACGTAGACGTCGTCGTACGTCGGCGGCAGCACGTAGGCGCTGCGGTAGTCCATGTACGGGTCGAGGCCCTTGTAGTGGACGTTGAAGTCGACCTTGCGCTGGCGGTCCTCGGTGCGCTGCGGCGCCTCGGTCCGCAGCAGGCGCGCCTTGCTCGCGTCCAGGACCACCTCGGCCCTGCCGTCCTTGAGCACGGTCTCCGGGTCGACCAGCACGGCCATACCGGAGCGGTCGCCCTTCTCGCCGGCCACGTCGAGGTAGCCCGCGACGGTGTAGAGGCCGGGTGCCATGCGCAGGGTCGTCGAGCCGTCGACGTAGACCGACCACGGCCAGGAGTCGCCGGCCAGATTGACGGAGACCTGGCCGGCGGCCGGCTTGCCGTCGCGTCCGACCAGCTTGACGGTCAGGTCGTAGCGCTCTTCCTCCTTGAGCAGCGCCACGGACGTGCGGGTCACCGGCTTCCCGGTGGCCGCGTCGGTGGCCGTCACATAGCCGGCGTGCCGGCCTGCCGAGGCGGCCTTCGGGTCACCGGTCACCGGGACGGCGGCGGTGCCGCCCGCCGGGACGGTCACGCTGGTGGCTCCCAGCGTGAACGGTCCCCCGTCGCCGGTCGGCGCCAGGTTCAGCGTGACGTCAGCGGAACCGGTGTTGGTGTAGGTGAGGTCCTTCGTGACGGCGACCTCGCCCGGCTCGTGCGGCCAGGTGTAGTTGCCGAAGAAGAGCGACCCGGTGCCGCGGACCGTGGTGCGCACGGCGGCGGCCACGTCGAGACGGCCGGTGCCCACCTCGTACGGCGAGTACCCGCTGTCCAGCCCCTTCGCGGTGCTCATCAGGTGTTCCTTGAGCTGCGCGCCGGCCCAGTCCGGGTGCTGCTGGGCCAGAATGGCCGCCGCGCCCACCACGTGCGGGGTGGCCATCGAGGTGCCGCTGATGGTGCGGTAGAGGCCCTGCCCGCCGTCGGTCATCTCCTGCGAGCGGGCCGCGGTGATGTCCACCCCGGGAGCCGCGATGTCCGGCTTCATGCCACCGGAGTACGCCAGCGGGCCGGTGCTGGAGAAGGACGCGAGCCGGTCCTGCTTGTCCGTGGCGGCCACGGTCAGCGCCGCGGCAGCCGCACCCGGGGCGGAGATGCTCTCCGGTCCCGCGTTTCCGGCGGCTATGACGAACAGCGTGCCGTACTGCGCGGAGAGCGCGTCGACCGTCTGCGACATCGGGTCGCTGCCGTCCGTCGGGTAGGAGTCGCCGAGGCTCATGTTGACGACGTCGGCACCGGACTCGGCGGCCCACTGCATGCCGGCCATGACCCAGGAGTCCTGGCCGTAGCCCTCCGCGCCGCCGAGCACCTTGCCGACGTACAGGTCGGCGCCGGGCGCGACGCCCTTGTTGTCGCCACCGGAGGCGGCGCCCGAACCGACGATCGTGCCGGCCACGTGCGTGCCGTGGCCGTTGACGTCGGTGATGCCCTCCCCCGGGACGAAGCTGGCCGTGCCGTCGATGAGGCCGGCGAAGTCGGGGTGGTCGGCGTCGATGCCGGTGTCGAGGACCGCCACCTTGACGCCCTTGCCGGTGTAACCGGCCGCCCACGCCTCGGGGGCGCCGATCAGCGGCACGCTCTCCTTGAGGCTGGCCTTGACGCGACCGTCGAGCCACAGCTTCGCGACTCCCGCGCCCAGCGTGTCGCGGCCCTCGGGCGCGACGGAGGTCCAGAACGTGCGGGCCTGGCGCTTCTCGGTGCTGAGCACCGCGCCGCGGATGCCCTTGAGCTTCCGGGTCAGCTTGCTGCCGCGGGGTGCCGTCGGCTCGGCGACCGCGCGGGACTTCGGCTCGGTGTACGTCGCGATCAGCGGTACCGCGGCCGACTTCGCGTCGTCGTACCCCATCTCGATCAGGTCGGTGACGTTGAACAGCCGCCGGTCCAGCTTGTCCGCGCCCACGAGCGGCGCGGCCTCGTCCGGGAGGACGAACAGGTCGCCCTTGATCTGCTGGATCTTGACGCCGCCGACGGCACTGTCAGGCCGGTCGACCTCGGCGGTCTGCTTGCCGTCGGCCATCGTGGTGACGGTGACGACGTCGCCGGTGACGAGGGTGACCTTGTGGGTCGCCGAGGGCTTGGCGGGGACGCCGGGCTTGGCGGGGACGCCGGGCCTGACCGGAGCCGCCTGCGCGGGTGCCTGCAGAGTGACGAGCCCCGAGGCCAGCAGGGGCACCACAGTGGCCGCCGCGGCCAGCCGCCAGCGGCCGCGCCGGAAGGCAGAGGGATGGGAAGGCGAGTTCATGGCATGGGTCTATCGACCGGTGAACACCGTCGTGAAGGCCTCGCGACGGCAAGTCCTCGCCATGGCAAAGGCTTGTCAGTCGTGAACCGCGCGATTCCGGGCGGAAAGACGTGGCAGGTCGCGGGTACCGACGTGCGGGGGGGACGACGGGGGTCAGATTGCAGGTGTGTCCGACCCGCCGGACGGAAACGCCTCGGCGGGCAGACGACAGGGAGGAGCCTGTCAGGCCATGGCGCGCGAAGAAGCGACAGATGAGTCGCCGCGGCTGGTTCTCGTCGTCGGCGCCGCGGGGTCGGGCAAGTCGACGGCGGGGCGTCTTCTCGCCGAGCGGCTGTGCTGGACGTACCGGGACGCGGACGCGTTCCACTCCGACAGCAACCGCGCCACGATGGCCGCCGGCTATGCCCTCACGGACAGCGACCGGGGGGCGTGGCTCGACGCGATCGGGGAGTGGCTCGACCGGGCGACCGACGCCGGTCGGCGGGCCGTCGTCACCTGCTTCCGACAACCGGGGCACGCTCGACGGCGACGCCCGCATCCGCCGCGCTCTCGACGAGAAGAACAACGTCGAGGGCCTGAAGCCGCTGAGGCACAGACTGCAGGGGAGGCTGGGCAGCCTCGGCATGCACCACGACCTCGGCAACCTGTACGTCGTCGACACGAGCTTCTTCCCGATCATCGGGGCGGTCAATCCGTCCTTGACCGCCATCGCCAACGCCCTGCGGGTCGGTGACCACTCGTGGCCCGGCTGGGTTGAGACCGGCGCTGCCCGGCCTGTGAGTGGTCCGTCCGGACGAAGACGCTCGGCTCAACGGCCCAAAGGCGATGCGGAGGAGATGCCGGCCACCTCATCGGGTGATTGCGTGAGCTGCCCGGCCGCGCCGGGCCCGGGGCGACCCCGCAGCGAGGAGGCAGGGAATGGGTTCCACTGTGGGGGCACCGCAGGATGTGATCCCGGCGCGCTTGCTGCACGGCCAGAAGGCGCTGGTCACCGGCGCCACTTCGGGCATCGGCAAGGCCACGGCCATCGGTCTGGGCCGAGCGGGTGCCGACGTGGTCGTGAACTACGTGTCGGACCGCGAGGCCGCCGAAGAGGTGGTCCAGGAGATCACCTCGTTCGGGGTTCGCGCCGCGGCGTACGAGGCCGACGTGTCCCAGGAGCTGGCTCCCGAGAAGATCCGGGTGAACGCGGTGGCCTGGGGGCGATCAGGACGCCGATCAACCGTGCCGCCTGGGAGACGCCCCAGGCACGGGAGGACCTCCTGCGGCTCATTCCGTACGACCGGATCGGCGATCCCGAGGACATCGCGAGCGCCGTCGTCGCGCTCGCTTCCGACCTCATGGACTACGTGGTGGGAACCACCCTGTACGTAGACGGCGGCATGACCCTCTTCCCAGGCTTCGCCACGGGCGGATGACCGTCTCACGCCCTGCCACGTCCACGACCAGCGAAGGCCTGCATGTCCCCCTCGCTCCATCTACTGGCGGATGCCCCGGCCCAACTCCTGCCGGCCCGGGCACTCATGGCCTTCACCTTGGCCTCCCCCATCATCCTGGTGCCCCTCGGCGTCGCCTTCCCCTTCATCACCCTCGTCATGAACACGCCGCAGGGCTTCTCGCTCGACTCCGCGGGCGACCCGGTAGACGTGGACGTGCGGAAGGCGATCTTCACGCCCAGGTTCGGCCCGCAGTACTGGCGCGGATCAGCGTCGGCTCGTCGTGCCGGCCGTCGTCCTCCTCTACCGGCTCGACGCGCACGGTGAACTCGAAAAGCTCACCGACGCCGACCTGCGGAGAGGGAGCGGCCCCACAGACGACGGGACGGCACCCAGCCCCTGATCGCCCCGTGTTCGTCCTGGACGCCCCTCACGCCAAGATTCCGAGGAAGGAAGCCGCTGTGACCGACGACGAGATCCTTCTCGGTCTCGCCCTGACGGTGGTGCTCGCGACCGGATCGCAGATCCTGGCGAGCAAACTGCGCGTCCCGGCCCTGATCATCCTGCTGCCCGCCGGGTTCACCGCCGGCGCGATCACCGACGTCATCCACCCGGACAAGCTGCTGGGGCCGGACTTCTCCGCCCTGGTGTCGCTGTCCGTCGCGGTGATCCTCTACGACGCCGGTCTGGGGCTCGACCTGCGCAAGCTGGTCCACCCCACCCGAGGGATCGTGGGCAGGCTCCTCGCGTACGGCGTGCTGCTCACCTTCCTCGTCACCGGGACGGTGGCACCGGCGATGTTCGACATGCCCCTGCGCGTGGCCGCGATGCTCGGCATGATCCTCGTCGTCTCGGGGCCCACGGTCGTCGGGCCGATCCTCGACTTCGTGCGGCCGAGCGACAAGGTGCGGCGCATCCTCATCTGGGAGGGGACGCTGACCGACCCGATCGGCGCCATCCTCGGCGCGCTCACGTTCCACGCGGTCGCCTCGTCTCACCAGATCGACATCGGCCGGGGTTACCAGCTGGGCCAGTTCATGCTCAGCCTCGCCTTCGGGCTGGCGGGCGGCGTCGTGGCCACCGCTCTGCTGTGGTTCACCCTGCGCACCCTGAGGCTCGGCGAGACGCTGGGAACGCTGGCACAGCTCGCCGTCGTGATCGGCGTATCGGCGGGCTGTGACATCGTGCGGGACGACACGGGGCTCATCGCCGCGATCGTGGCGGGCCTCGCCGTCTCCAACATCCGCGGCTTCGACATGCCCTCGCGCCGCCCGTTCCTGGAGACCCTGGTCCAGCTGATCATCGGGCTGCTGTTCGTCTCCATCTCCGCCACCGTCACCCCGTCGTCCCTCGTGCCGGTGCTCCTTCCCGCGCTCGGCCTGATCGCGATCCTCGTCCTGGTGGTCCGCCCGATCGTGGCCTTCGGCGCCTCGGCACGCACCGACCTCACCCGCGGCGAGCGCGCCTTCGTCGGATGGATGGACCCACGCGGCATCGTCGCGGCGGCGACGGCGTCGGCCTTCTCCGCCGGCCTGGTGGAACGGGGAGTGCCCGGGGCGGCGAAGATCCTCCCCGTCACCTTCCTGGTGATCGTGGGGACCGTGCTGCTCTACTCGCTGACGGCGGCGCCGATCGCCAGACGGCTGGGGGTCGTCAAGAAGGAAGGCACCCGCGTCCTTCTCGTGGGTGGCCAGCCGTGGGTGGTCGACCTGGGCAGGGCCCTGAGAACCGCCGGCCTCGACGTGCTGATGTGGGCGGGACTCGACGAGGAACGGGAACAGATCAGGCGGGCGGGCCTCGAACTGGCCGAGGGCGACCTGCTGGCCACGGCCATCAACCCCGGGGCCCGTCTGGAGGGCGTGACGGCCGTCTTCCTGGCCACCGACGACGACGACTTCAACGCACTCGCCTCGATCGTGATGCAGGACAACGTCGAGGGTCCCGTCTACCGGGTGGGGCCGCCGCACGACAGCCACGGCGTGGTCGCTCCGTACACCGGCGGCGACATCCTCTTCGGGCGCTCCCTGGTCCGCCACGTCCTGGCGGAACGCTATGCGCAGGGCGCCCGGTTCGTGGTGCGGCCGGCGGGCGGCCCGACGTCGCCGGAGGGCGACACGCTGTTCGTCGTACGGGCCGACCACCGGCTGGACCCCGTCACGGAGAGGGGCGAGACCGTACCGCAGGAGGGTGACACCCTCGTCCTCCTCGGGCCCGCGCCCACCAGCGCTCCGCGCTGAGTCGCTCGGGGCCTACGGTCCGGCGCGACCGCGGTGCAGGTCGTCAACTACGTCGAGTGGTTCCTGCACACGGTCGGGAACACACGGCTGCCAGGACGCTACGTCCTGGCCGATCGCGGCGGGAACGCGCGACTGGTGCTGCCGGGCCGGGACTGGGACGACTACCTGGAGCTCACCGTCTGCGAGATCCGTGACTACGACGGTTCATCCGTGCAGATCTGCCGCAGGTTCCGGGCCATGTTCGAGGGCCTGCTCGACGCCCTGCCGCCGTCGCGGCACTCCGCCGTGCACACGCAGTTGCTCCTCCTGCGTGAGGCGGTCGAGCGCGAGTTCACCGACCCCGGCCGCCAGCGGTCGAATGCGGCGTCGACCGCCTCAAGAGGATCCGGGCCGTGGCCACGCGGCGTGACCGGCTTGCGGTCCGATACGCGGCGCCCGTCCCCGCCGCGGCCATCGGCGAGTGGCCGTGACCAGCACATGCGACGTACCGGCGCACGTGCTCAGTCGGGGACGTGGACGGCAGCATCCGTGCCGGTGCGATCCGTCACGACCTGCTGGAAGTGGGCGCACTGGGTGAGGTCCTCGTGTTCACAGCCGAGGGCGCATTCGATGAGGTCGAGGGATGCCTGCGCAGCGGCCATACGGGAGCGAAGCGCGTCGGCCTCTGCGCGCAGGATGTTCCGTCGCTGCACGGCATCGGCGGTAGCGGTCAGCGAGCGGATGATGTCGAGGGAGAGCCCCGCGTCCTTGGCGCGCAGGATGACGGCGACGCGGGTGAGGTCGGCGACGCGGTAGCGGCGGCGGCCGGCGGCGTCACGTGCGGGGGTCAGGAGCCCCATCGACTCCCAGTGACGCAGGACGTGCGTGGCCAGGCCGAAGCGTTCGGCGAGGGCCCCGATGCCCATCGAGTCACGCTCGTCGCCACCAGGCGCGCTTTGCCCGCTTGACTTCATGCCGACATTAAGTCGCAGTCTGGCGCTCATGACCAGGGAAACGGAACAGACACCCCAGCCGGCGAACGACCTCGTAGCACGGCTCGACGCCGCCGACCGACTGCCGGGCGCCGAGTTGCTGCGAACTCTCTCCTACGACTTGCTCGGCGCCGAACCCGCAACGTCCGTGGTGGACGTGGGCTGTGGCGCCGGACGGGCCGTGGCGGAACTGGCCGAACGGGGCGTGAATGCCATCGGTGTGGACCCGAGCGAGCGGATGATCGCCACCGCCCGTGGACGGTGGCCCGAGGCGGACTTCCGGATCGCGGGAGCGTACGAGCTGCCGCTCCCGGACGCCTCGGTGGACGGTTACCGAGCCGACAAGGTCTTCCACGAACTGGACGAACCGGAGCGGGCGTTGGCGGAGGCCCACAGGGTTCTCGTGCCCGGAGGGCGGATCCTGCTGGTCGGCCAGGACTGGGACACCCTCGTCATCGACTCCGACGATCCGGCCCTCACCCGCACCATCGTGCACGCCCGCGCCGACCTGACCGCCGCCCCGCGTGCTGCTCGCCGATACCGCAACCTGCTCCTGAACAGCCGCTTCACCGATGTGACGGTCGAGGTGCACACAGGTGTCTTCACCGGGTCGGCGATGTTGCCCCTGCTCACTGGCCTGGCCGAAGCAGCCTGCTCATCCGGCGCCGTTACGCGCGAGCAGGCGGTCGACTGGATCGCCGAACAGCGTGCGCGAGCCGAGACCGACCACCTCTTCCTGGCTGTTCCGATGTTCGTGGCAGCGGCGACCGCACCACAGTGAGGCGGCGATCACCTGACCAGGCGTGGGCCGGAGCCGCGCGCCCAGGCCCGCCCCACAGGAGGACAGCCACGCGGGCGCGGCACCCTTTCGCCGGAGCCGTCACCCTTCCCGGTGGGCGAGTCCTGGTCCGTCGTCCTCCGCCGCCGCGGCCGTCCGCACCCGTTGCTCCTCGCGAGCGGAGCCGACGTCGCGTTCCAGGGGTGTACGGCTCACAGCCGTCGCGAGGTCCTCCAAGGCCTGCTTCTGCAGTTCCGCCTCGCGCCGTAGCACCGGGCTCCCGTCCCCGCCGGCGGAGCCCTCCCACGCCTGGAGCGCCTCTTCCACGCGCTCCCACTCCGGATTCCTGTGCTCGCGCACGTCGACCGCCGCCTGCGCGGTGTCCGCCTCCAGTGCCTCGGCGAACCGCTTCGCCTCCGGTGCGGGGCGGCTGCCGGCCCGCGGGACATGGCTCTCCATGAGCATCGCCGCCCGGCCGAACCCCTTGAGCGCCTCCTGCGCCTCCTGGGCCTCGCGCGACGTCAGACCCCTGGGGCGGACCGGTTCCTGCCTTGCCTGGTCGTATGTCTCCTGCCAGGCGGCACGTGCCTCCCTGCTCGCCAGTAGTGCTCTGCGCACGTCGGCGTGATGCTCGCGGGTGGGTTCGGCGTAGCTGCGGAGCACCGCGGCCGTGTACCGGCCGTCGGCGGCGAGCCAGTCCGCGAGCCGGCCCGTCAGCCGGGGTGTCTCCCATGCGGGGAAGACCACGTACGCCAGCATCGCCAGAGCCCCGCCGAGCAGGGTGAGCAGCACCCGCTCCGGGACCGTCTGCTCCCATGCGTGGCCGCCCATGCCGAGCAGGAAGACGACGTACGCGGCAGTGAAGCACTGGGAGTAGGCGTAGCCGGTACGGATCAGGGTGTAGGACAGGCCCGCCGAGAACACCGCCAGCGCGCCGAACACCTGGGCGTCCGGGCCCAGGGCCCGCACCATCCCGGTGGCGAGCCCGACGCCCGCCAGGGTCCCGGCGAGACGGGCCACCGCGCGCGCGTACGTCCGATGGAAGTCCGGCCGCATCACCATCACCGAGGTGATGGGGGCCCAGTAGCCGTGTCCCACGGGCAGCCGGGCGGCGATCAGGTAGCCGAGCGTGGCCACCGCCGCCAGGCGGACGGCGTGCCGGAACACGGGAGAGTCCCGGCGTAGCTCCCGGCGGACAGCCCGGACGACGACCGGGAGCAGCCGGAACAACGTCGGGCGCACCAGGAACTGCGCGCCCGCGGAGCCGGGTGGCGTGGGCGTCTTCCCGGGCGCGTCTCCGAGCCCGGCGATCTCCAACGCCTCGCCGAGCAGTTCCACGAGCCGCTCGGCGGCCTGCCGCGCGGGGCCCTCCAGCACCTCGTGCTCCTCGTCGACGCGCAGGACGTCTGTGCTTCCGGGCGGTACCTCGGCGGGAGTGCCGCGGCGGATCGAGCGGGCGGCCGCGTCCAGGACCTCTGCGGCCGCGTCGAGCAACTCCCGCGCGCGGTCCCGCCCGGGGCCCTCCGCCGGGGCGCCGACGTCCGGGTCGGCGAGTGCGGCGACGGCCGGCAGAATGCGCTCGGCAAGTCCCCGGGGGCCGTGGAGAACGGAGGGGCGGGAACGGGCTTGTGAGGGCGTCACCGCGGCCGCGTCCCGGGCCGTCATCAACGGCTCAGGGTCGAACGGGGCGGTCGGGTCGTGCCGCAGCCGGCGTGCGTAGTCCGCCACGGCGGCCAGGGCGTCGGCGAGCGCGTCACGATGCGCCCCCCAACGGCGGATCGGGAACAGCAGGATCAGCACAGCCTGCACCACGCCCCCGAGCGCGATGACCCCGGCGTGCTCCAGAGCCCGCCCTACGCTCGTGGGCAGGGTGATGGTCACCAGCATGCTGCCGACCATCGTCGCCGCGACGATCCCGGCGGTCGATCCGGCGGCCCACGCCATCCCCGCGACGAAGGCCCATGCGGCCAGCAGCGGGAGGAACGTCACGAGGCGCCCCGCCGCCAGATAGCCTACGAAGGTGCTGAGCGCCAGACCGGCGCCCGCGCCGAGCGCGATCACTTTGCGTGGACGCCAGGTGCGCTGGAAAGTGGCTGCGCCCGCGGAATAGGCACCGAGGGCGGCGGACGCGGCGTACGACGGGGAGGCCAGCCACAGCGCCGGCCCGACGATGATCGCCACCCCGGCAGCTGTGCGCAACGCGAGCAGGGGCTCCAGTCGCGCCTCCTCGATGGTGAGCCCGGATCGCACGACTTCCCGGAGGGCCCGCAGCCACGTCACGGACATGACCCTAGCCGGGGCCCCGGACGCGTCGCGCCAGCCGCGCCGCCGCCTCCCGCCCTCGGACCCCGTCGGTGGTGCCGCCGCCGGTCCGTCTCGGGGCCCGGATGATCACCGACCGCCGACGCGTCTCCGGCTCAGGTCGCCGGCTGGTCGCCCCGGAGCAGATGGCGACGTTCCTCCTCGCGCTTGGAGTAGGCGGCTGCGCGGATCGCCTCGTCGCTCTCCAGTCCTGATCCCAGCGCGCCGCCCACGGTGGCGACCGAAGCGACGAACCAGGACAACGTCACGTACTCCGTGGCGTCCAGCGGGGTTCGTGTCATGGAGGCGAACACTCGGTCGGTGAGGATGAACAGCGCCCACGTCAGGTTGATGACGATCAAGCCCCCGTAGCAGATGAGCACACCGATCCCCACGGTCATGACCGTCGAGGCGTTGTAGAGCCTCGTCCTCTGCCTCGCCTCCGGCGAGCCCTCTGTCGATCGATGCCACAGCTCCCCGTCCACGATCAGCCAGCCGATCATGAGCGCGATGGACCCGGCCATGGCGATCACGAGGCGTGGCGCGCTGAGGGCCTCGGCCAGGCTCCAGGTGGTGGAGTTCACGGTGGCGACTGCTCCGGTGGCGAGTGCGGCCGCCAGGGCTTTCGACAAGCCGGGCACCAACCGCCACGGCCGGTTCGCGCGGACCATACCGACGAGCACCCTCAGATATCCGCGGGGCCCGCTGACGACGTACCGGAGATCGGCGGTCTCCTCCTCACCGATCGGGCCCGGATGGACAGGCGTGAGGCGAGCGGCGAAAGGCCCCAGAAACGGCTGACTCCGCGCCGGCCCCTCAGTCCCGGTGGCGTGCGGACCCGCCAAGCCGAGCACGGCCTCTTCCACGGCCCGCAGTGCCCTCGTCTGCAGCCGCAAGCCCCCAAGGGAAGGAAGAGACAGCAGCGCCAAGCCGTGTTCGTGACTCAGATCCACCACGATCCTGCGCCCGCGTGAGTGCAGCGGAAGGTCGGTGAGAGCCACGACGATGTCCCAGTTCTCCCTGCTTCCACGGTCCATGATCCGGCGCATCAAGGTGGGCGGGTCCTCCGTCCCTGAGGTGAATGGCTCACTGACCACCTCGACGTCGAACAGTCGGCCCTGGCCCGCCTTCTCGGCGAGCCGCGCAGGAAGTATCCGGGCCATGCGCCGCGCGATGTCCGTGGGCGCGTCCGGGTCCGCCAGGAGTGCCACGACCGTAACGTCCTGCGACGACACCCGCACGACCGGACCATCCTCCTCGGCTGCCCCTTCGCGATTGCGAGGGTTCACAGGATGCCCCGGGGGTGAGGTCGAAGCCGCTGTGACACGCTGTTCCTGCGCGTGTGGCCTCGGGGTCAGCGCGAGGACCCGGACCCGCCCGCAGCCGGCTGATGTCCCTCGGAGTCGGCGGCGACCAGGTTTCCCCTCCTCTCCCGGTGCTCGTGCACGAGCCGGATCGCCATGGCCCCCTCACCGGTCGCCGAGGCCACCCGTTTCACCGAGCCGCTTCGGACGTCGCCGGCGGCGAAGACCCCGGGAAGGGTGGTCTCCAGGAGCATCGGGTCGCGGCCTAGTGAGGCCCACCGATGCGCGTCGGCCACCGCCTGGGCGTCGGCGCCGGTGAGGACGAAGCCCTTCTCGTCCAGTGCCAGCACGCCCCTGAGCCATTCCGTGTGCGGCCGGGCCCCGATGAACACGAACAGTGCCGCGGCCCGCAGCTCGCGGCGCTCACCGCTTGTGTTGTCCTCCACCGTCAGGGACTCCAGCTTCTCCTCCCCAAGGACGCCCCGTACTTCGGTGTGGAGCAGCACCTCGATCCTGGGGTGCTGCTCCACCTGGTCCACCAGGTAGCGCGACATGTCCGCATGGAGGTCACCGCCCCGGACGAGGAGGTGGACCCTGGACGCGTGGTCGGCGAGGAACAGCGCCGCCTGCCCGGCGGAGTTCCCCCCGCCGACCACGGCGACCGGATCCGCCTGGCAGAGACTGGCCTCGTGGACCGTCGCCGCGTAGTAGACGCTGATGCCTTCCAGGCGGTCGATGCCGGGCACGTCGAGCCGTCGGTACCACACGCCCGAGGCGAGCACCACGGCTCCGGCCCGGACCCGGGACCCGTCGGTGAAGGTGACGGCGTACTCATCGTCCTGCGGGATGAGCCCGCTGACCTGCGCCGGGACCATGAGGCGGGCACCGAACTTGTCTGCTTGGAGCACCGCGCGTTCGATGAGCTCGCCCCCGGAGATGCCCGACGGGAAGCCAAGGTAGTTCTCGATGCGTGACGAGGTAGCGGCCTGGCCTCCGGTGGCGACCGCGTCGACGGTGACCGTGGTGAGGCCGTCGGAAGCGCCGTACACGGAGGCGGCGAGTCCCGCGGGGCCCGCACCGACGACCATCACGTCGCACCGTCCGGCCTCGGACGAGGGGGCGGGTGCGGGGGCGGGCAGCCCGATGAGCCGGGCGAGTTCGGCGTTGCTCGGATTGCGCAGCACCCTGTCGCCCTTCCAGAGGACCACCGGTGTCTCCTCGGGGCGGATGGCGAACCGGCGCAGGAGTGCCTCGGCCTCCTCGTCCTTCTCAAGATCCACCCAGCGGTGGGGCAGCCGGTTGCGTGCGGCGAACTCCCGCAGCCGCAGCGTGTCCGGTGAATAGCACGATCCCAGGATCCGGAAGCCGGCGCCGATGCCGATGAGCAGGTACCTGCGGCCCAGGTAGGCGCGGAGGATCAGGTCGCCCAGGACGGGGTCGCGGCCGACCAGAGCGCGTTGCCGCTCCACCGGTACGGCCAGGATCTCGCCCGCCTGGCGCATCACGGCGGTGTCGAACGCCGCCTGGCCCTCCAGCAGCCCGAGTTCACCGAGGAACCTGCCGGGGCCGTGCACGGCCACCGTCCGCTCGTCGGGCCCGCCCTGGTCGTGGAGGATCTCGACGGTCCCGCTGAGGATCGCGAGGAACTCGCGGAACGGCCGGCCCTCGCGGTACAGCACCTCGCCCTCGGCGGTCCTGCGGCGTTCACCATGCGCGGTCAGGTCCTCGAGCTGCTCCGGCGTGAGACGCGGGAAAGCCCCGTACCGGTCAGGTGTCTCGCGGACCGCACCACGCTCGTGCTCGGCCGTGCTCATCAGACCAGGGCCTCGTGAACGAAGCACCAGCGCCAGTCCTCTCCCGGCTCGAAGGACTGCACGATGGGGTGACCGACGCTCCCCGCGTGCCGTCTGGCGTGCTTGAGGACAGAGGAGTCACAGCAGCCGACGTGTCCGCAGGTGAGACAGAGGCGCAGGTGCACCCACGGCGCATGCTCCCTGAGGCACTCCTCGCAGCCGTCGGGGGTACGCGGGATCACCGGGCGCACCATCGCCAGGTGGGGGTCGGGAATCGTCGTGGCCATGAGGGTTGTCCTTCCATGAATGGGCCTGATCGGCCGCGGCCGGAGGTGGTCTTCCTCAGCACCGCCATGACGGAGGCGCTGAGCGAGCGCGGCGACCGGGCGGTACCGGTATCGCGGCTGCGGCGGGCTCCCAGGTCACCGCCGTATCGCGGATACGGTGGGCTGCCAGGTCACCGCACCGTGATGTTCGCCCTCCCGCAGTGGTCTACCGCCCCTCCATCGCCTGCTCGACCCACGCGCGCAGAACGTGCGCGGGTGCCGCGCCGGCCTGCCGGGCGATCGTCGCGCCCTTGTCCAGGACGAGGAGGGTCGGCACAGCCTGCACTTCGAACCGACGGCTGAGCCGTGGGTTCTTGTCGACGTCGACCTTGACGAGCTTGATGCGTCCAGCGAGGTCGCGGGCGACCTGTTCCAGGGCGGGGCTGACCATGCGACAGGGGCCGCACCACGTGGCCCAGAGGTCGACGACGACGGGCACGGTGGCCCGCTCGGCGACCTCGTCGAAGTCGTCGTCGCCCGCGTCCACGAGCCAGGGCAGGGGTTGCTTGCAGTGGCCGCACCTGGGTCGTCCTTCGGCGGCCACGGGGATCCGGTTGACGTGCTCGCAGTGGGGGCAGGTCACCGTCGTCGTCCGGGTGGTGTTCACGCCGCCCTCGCTTCCCGGTCTCCCTGCTGCTGGTCGTAGGTGACCGCCAGCTCTCCGTGCTCGGCGTCGACGCGCACCGTCGCGCCGTCCTGGACGTCGCCGCGCAGAAGAGCGCGTCCGACGAGCGTCTCGACCTCGTGGGAGATGTAACGCCGCAGCGGCCGCGCCCCGTACACCGGGTCGTAGCCCTGGTGGGCGATCAGCTCCTTCGCGGCGTCGGTGAGTTCGACGGTGATCCGGCGCTCGGCGAGCCGGTGCCGCAGCTCGTCGAACTGCAGCTCCACGATCCGCTCGATCTGCCGCTCACCGAGCGGCTTGAACAGCACGATGTCGTCGACGCGGTTGAGGAACTCCGGGCGGAAGTGCCCGCGCAGCTCACCCATCACCAGGGCGCGGGCGTCGGGCTTGATCTCGCCCTCGGCGGTGGCGCCGTCGAGGAGGTACTCGGAGCCGATGTTGGACGTCATGATGATCACGGTGTTGCGGAAGTCGACGGTGCGGCCCTGAGCATCGGTGATGCGGCCGTCGTCGAGGGCCTGCAGCAGCGTGTTGAAGACATCGGTGTGCGCCTTCTCGATCTCGTCGAACAGCACGACCGAGTACGGCTTGCGGCGTACCGCCTCGGTGAGCTGGCCGCCTTCCTCGTAGCCGACGTATCCGGGAGGTGCGCCCATGAGCCGGCTGACGGTGTGCCGCTCCTGGTACTCGCTCATGTCGAGGCGGACCATGTTCTCCTCGGAGTCGAACAGGGCCCGGGCGAGGGTTTTGGCCAGCTCGGTCTTCCCGACGCCGGTGGGGCCGAGGAAGATGAACGATCCGATGGGGCGGCGAGGGTCGCGGATGCCGGAACGGGCGCGGATGATGGCGTCGGTGACGAGCTTGACGGCCTCGTCCTGGCCGATGACGCGCTCGCGCAGGATCTCGTCGAGGCGCAGCAGCTTCTCGCGTTCGCCCTCCTGGAGGCGGGCGACGGGGACGCCGGTCCAGGCGGCGACGATCTCGGCGATCTCCTCCTCGGTGACGACCTCCCGCAGCAGCCGGTTCTGCCCTTGCTTGGCGGCCAGTTGCTCCTCCTCTGCGGCGAGTCGGCGCTCCAGGTCCTGGAGGCGGCCGTAGCGGAGTTCGGCGGCACGGTTGAGGTCGTAGGCGCGTTCGGCCTCCTCCGCCTCGTGGCGGACCTGCTCCAGTTCCTGGCGCAGTTCCTGCACGCGGCGGATCGCCTGCCTCTCAGCCTCCCACTGGGCGTGCTTGGAGTCGGCCTCGGCGCGCAGGTCTGCCAGTTCCCTGCGCAGCTCTTGCAGACGGGCTTCGCTGGCGGCGTCGGTCTCCTTGGAGAGGGCGGCGTCCTCGATCTCCAGGCGGGTGACGCGGCGGGTGATCTCGTCGAGTTCGGCGGGCATGGAGTCGATCTCGGTACGCAGCCGGGCGCACGCCTCGTCCACGAGGTCGATGGCCTTGTCCGGCAGGAACCGGTCGGTGATGTACCGGTGGCTGAGTGTGGCCGCGGAGACCAGCGCGGTGTCCTGGATCTTCACACCGTGGAAGACCTCCAGGCGTTCGCGCAGTCCTCGCAGGATGGAGATGGTGTCCTCCACGCTCGGCTCGTCGACCAGCACTTGCTGGAAGCGGCGTTCGAGGGCGGCGTCCTTCTCGATGTGCTTGCGGTACTCGTCGAGGGTGGTCGCGCCGATCATGTGCAGTTCTCCGCGCGCGAGCATCGGCTTGAGCATGTTGCCTGCGTCCATGGCCCCTTCGGCGGCGCCCGCGCCCACGACGGTGTGCAGTTCGTCGACGAAGAGCAGGATGCCCCCCTGCGCCGCCTTGACCTCGCTGAGTACGGCCTTGAGGCGTTCCTCGAACTCACCGCGGTACTTGGCCCCGGCGACCAGGGAACCCATGTCGAGAGCGAACACGATCTTGTCGCGGAGTCCTTCGGGCACGTCGCCGCGGACGATGCGCTGGGCGAGACCCTCGACGATCGCGGTCTTGCCGACGCCCGGGTCGCCGATGAGGACCGGGTTGTTCTTGGACTTGCGGCTGAGAATCTGGGTGACACGGCGGATCTCGGCGTCCCGGCCGATGACCGGGTCGAGCCTGCCGGCCCTGGCCTCCACGACCAGGTCGCGGCCGTACTTCTCCAGAGCCTCGTAGGCGACTTCAGGGTTGGCGGAGGTGACGCGCTGGTTGCCGCGGACCTGGGTGAGCGCGCTCAGGAACGAGTCCCTGGTGATGCCCGCCTCCTTGAGCAGACGCCCGGCCGTGGTCGAGGAGCCCTCCTCAGCCAGGGCGAGCACGAGGTGCTCCACGGACACGTACTCGTCCTTGAGGCGTTTGGCCTCCCGTTCGGCGGCGTCGAGCAGGCGGGCGAGGCGCTGGGTGACGAAGACCTGACCGGGTGCCGCGCCGGGGCCGGTGACCTTCGGACGGCGGGAGAGTTCCTCGCGCACGGCTGCGCGCAGTTCCTTCGGCTCGGTGCCGGCCTGCTGCAGCAACCGGGGGATCAGACCGTCCTCCTGATCGAGAAGGGCGAGCAGCAGGTGTTCCCCGTCGACCTCGGTGTGCCCCATGCCGACGGCCGCGGTCTGGGCCTCCTGGAGGGCTTCCTGGGACTTCTGGGTGAGGCGGTTCATGTCCATGGGGGTGTTTCACTCCTCGTGCCGCGGCCGCGCAGGGCGGCTTCGAGCAGGCTGATGCGGTCGAGCAGGTCGAGCACCAGGCCGATGGATGCGTAGTTGAGGCAGAGTCCGGAGCGCAGCCGCTGGATGCGGGCGAGGACCGCCGGGGCCGTGGGGTCGAACACCAGCTGCTCCGCGGCGTCGCGTTCGGCGTCGACCAGGCCCAGGGCGACGAACCGGCGGATCAGATCGGGGTGGAGGCCCGAGCGACGGGCCACGGCATGCAGGGAGAGCCGGGGGGTGGGCACGAGTGCGTACCGGACAGACGTCGAGGCGGTGATGTCAGCGCCCGTTCGTACCGGACGGCCGCCCACGCCGGCCCGGCCGGTGCCTGCCGCTCCCGAGGGTCGGTCGTTCATCGCGTCCTCCTGGGGTCGAACGAGGAAGTGGCGGCGAGCTCCTCGAACAGTGCGCGCTCCCGGTCGCCCAAGGTGGGCGGCACCATGACGCGGAGTTCGGCGTACAGGTCACCGTCGGGGCCACGCGGGTTGGGCATGCCCTCGCCGCGCAGCCGCAGTCGCCGACCGCTGGACGTGCCCGCCGGCACCGTGACCTTGGCCGTGCCACCGCCAGGGGTGGGCACCGGCACGGTCGCGCCCAGGGCCGCCTCCCAGGGAGTGACCGGTAGCTGGACGTGGACATCGCGGCCGTCCAGCCGGAACTGTGAGTGGGGCTGGATACGCACCCGCAGGTACAGGTCACCTCCGGGGGCGTCACCGCTTCCCTGGCCGCCCTCCCCCGCCAGCCGGATCCGCTGCCCGTCGGTGACGCCCGGCGGCACCTCGACCTCGTACCGCCGCGGCTGACCGGCGGGCCCGGCGAGCGTGACGGTGCGACGGCCGCCCCTGAACGCCTCCTCCACGGTGAGCGGCAGCTCGGCCTCCTGGTCGGCTCCCGGTACACCGCCGCGGGCGGCGCCTGCTCCGAAGAGCGAGCCGAACAGGTCCTCGAAGTCGACACCTTCCGTTGTGAAGTCGTCGCCGAAGCCGGTGGCGTACCGGACGCGGGGGCCTCCCGCGCCCGCGGTCCTCCGGGCGCGGAAGCCGCCGCCGGCGCCGGCGGCGACCCGTTCGTCGAAGTCCTCGGGGATCTTGCGGAAGTCCTCGCCGAAGCGGTCGTACCGAGCCCGGGTCTTCGGGTCCGACAGGACGCTGTACGCCTCGTTGAGGTCCTTGAAGCGTTCCTCCGCCCCCGGGTCCTTGTTGACGTCGGGGTGGTACTTGCGGGCGAGCTTGCGATACGCCTGCTGGATCTCGTCCTGGCTCGCGGTCCTCGACACGCCCAGCACCTCGTAGAAGTCCTGTGCCATCACCGGTCACTCCCGCTTCGCGACAGTCACGGCGGCGGGCCTGAGCTGCCGTTCGCCGTCCCCGTAGCCCGGGCGCAGCACGTCGACGACCGTGCCAGGCGGGGCGTCGGGGTCCTGGACGACGCCGATCACCTCGTGCCGGGCCGGGTCGAACACGACGCCGGTCTCCGCGTGCCGCGGGTAGCCGAGCAGTTCGAGGACGTTCACCGCCTGGTCGCGGACCGCCTGGACACCCGCCACGATGGCACCGGGATCGGCGCCCGCATGGGTCAGGGCGAGTTCGAGGTTGTCCAGGACGGGCAGGAAGGCCGCGGCCGTCCGGGAACGCTCGGCCGTCCGCTCCCGCTCCAGTTCCCTGGTGTGCCGCTTGCGGAGGTTGTCGAGGTCGGCGAGCGCGCGCCGCCAGCGGTCCTCCAGCGCCTTGAGCTCGGCCTCGTACTCGTCCTGGGACGGTGCGGGGCCGTCGCCCGCCGCACCGGGGCCGGGTTGCCCGCCCGGGGCGGGCTCCCGCCGCGTCGGCGGGCCCGAGCGCGGCGGATCCGCGGGGGAAGGGCCTACGGCGCCCTCCCGGGCCGGATCGGTGTGGTCGCGCACGGCCGGGTCGGGTTCCTCGGGGTGGATGGGCATGACGGTTCCTCAGTCCTTGTCGAACTCGGCGTCGATGACGTCGTCGTCACCGTCACTGCCACTCGTGGGACCGCCCGCGGTGGGGTCCTGCCCGGGGCCGCCTGTGTCGGCGGCGGCGCCCTGGTGGGCCGCCAGCCCGGCGAGCAACTGCTGGAGTTCGGAGGTCAGGGGCCGCACGCGCTCGACGCCCGCCTCTTCCTTGACCGCCGCCCGGGCGTCGGACACGAGCATCTCGGCGCGTGCCTTCTCGTGCGCGGGGGCCTTGTCGCCCAGTTCCGTGAGGAGCTTCTCGACCTGGTACGCGACGGCGTCGAGCTCGTTGCGGGCGTCGACGGCCTCGCGGAGTGCCTGGTCCTGGCCCTGGTTCCGCTCGGCCTCCTGGACCATGCGTTCGACCTCACTGCGGTCCAGGTTGGAGCTCTCGCTGATCGTGATGCCCTGTTCCTTGCCGGTGTCCCGATCGCGGGCCGTGACGTTGAGGATCCCGTTGGCGTCGATGTCGAAGGTGACCTCGACCTGTGGTTCGCCCCTCGGCGCCGGCCGGATGTCGGTGAGCTGGAACCGCCCCAGCACCCGGTTGTCGGCGGCCAGCTCTCGCTCGCCCTGGAGGACGACGATGTCGACGGCGGGCTGGTTGTCCTCGGCGGTGGAGAAGGTCTCGGAGCGGCGCACCGGGATGGTGGTGTTCCGCTCGATGATCTTCGTCATCACGCCGCCGCGTGTCTCGACACCCAGCGACAAGGGGGTGACGTCGAGCAGCAGGACGTCCTTGACCTCGCCCTTGAGCACCCCGGCCTGGATCGCGGCGCCCAAGGCCACGACCTCATCGGGGTTGACGCTCATGTTGGGGTCCTTGCCGCCGGTCAGCCGGCGCACGAGGGCCTGAACGGCGGGGATGCGAGTGGAGCCGCCGACGAGGATGACCTCGTCGATGTCGCTCTCACCGACCTTGGCATCGGTCATGGCCTGCTGTACCGGTCCGAGGCATCGCTCCACCAGGTCGCTGGTGATCTGCTCGAAGGTGGACCGCATGATCGAGTCGGTGAGGTGCTTGGGGCCCGCGGCGTCGGCGGTGATGAACGGCAGGCTGACCTGCGTCTGTGTCACCGAGCTCAGCTCGGTCTTCGCCTTCTCCGCCGCCTCGAACAATCGCTGCAGCGCCTGCGGGTCCTTGCGCAGGTCGATGCCGTTCTCCTTCTGGAAGTCGTCCGCGAGGTAGTCCACCAGGCGCCGGTCGAAGTCGTCGCCGCCCAGGTGGCTGTCACCGGCGGTGGAACGCACCTCCACCACGCCGTCGCCGACATCGAGGATGCTCACGTCGAAGGTCCCGCCGCCCAGGTCGAAGACGAGGACGGTCTCGTGCTGCTGCTTGTCCATGCCGTACGCGAGGGCCGCGGCTGTCGGCTCGTTGATGATCCGCAGCACCTCGAGTCCGGCTATCCGACCGGCGTCCTTGGTGGCGGTGCGCTGCGCGTCGTTGAAGTAGGCGGGCACCGTGATGACCGCCTCCGTGACCCGTTCCCCGAGCTGCTTGGAGGCGTCCTCGGTGAGTTTGCGCAGCACCTGGGCGCTGATCTCTTCAGGCGCGTACAACTTGTCGCGCACCTTGAAGCGGGCCGCCCCGCCGTCGCCCTCGACGACGTCGTACGCGACCGCCCTGGCCTCCTCGGAGATCTCGTCGAAGTGCCGGCCGATGAACCGCTTCGCCGAGTAGATGGTCCCCTTGGGGTTGAGAATCGCCTGGCGCCGGGCCATCTGGCCCACCAGACGCTCACCGGTGTCGGTGAAGGCCACTACAGACGGTGTCGTGCGGTTGCCCTCGCTGTTGGGCACCACGGACGGCTCGCCGCCCTCCCACACAGCGATCACCGAGTTCGTGGTACCCAGGTCGATACCCACTGCCTTGGCCATGAGAACTCTCCTTCCGGTGCGGCGCCGGCGCCTGCTGAGGCTTCCAGATCCTTCCCAGGGTCACGAGGCGGGTGGGTATGCGCCTGCTCCTGGCGAGTCAGAAGTCCACGGCTCCGATCGCCCCGCGAGTACGAGAGGGAATTCTCGGGATATATCGGATGAGTCGCCCCTGAGTGGGTAGACGCAAAGACGATCGTCCCCCCAGAGCTCCGAGAAGGACGGAGTGATCCCATGGCCGGCAGCGGGGCGCGCGACGTGCGCGGCCGCTATCCCGACCGGAAGGGCAGCCTTCCGCCGGGTGGCGCCGGGCGGCGGCCCACGGATGCGCGGGGAAGCCTGCGCTCCTCTGCTAGGAGCCCGGCCGCCCGTGCCCTCCACGCGATGATGGAGCTGTCCCACGCCTTGTTCGAAGCCCCGAGCGAAGGCGAGATCCTGCGCCTGGCCATGCACCACGTAGCCGCCGCGGGGCCGTACAGGGCCGAAGCCGGATACCTCGAGGTGGACGGCGACCTGGTCCCCAGCCCGAGGAACGATCACACCCATGTCGCGTCCATGGACCGGAGGGTTCGGGAACTGGAGGGGCAGGACGGCCCTGTGACCGTCCCCGGCAGGCGCTGGGGCCGGGCCATGGGGCTGCGCGGGACGGAGAGACTTCACGGGTACCTCGTGGTGACCTCCCGAGCCCGGCCCACGGGGGCCCAGCGGTCCCTGCTCGCCACGCTCGTCTGGCACACCGCTGCCGCGCTGTCAGTCGCCTTCGCGCAGCGCCGCCGACGCGAGGACGCGATGGAGCTCCACCGGGTCAGGGAGGAACGCGCCACTCTTCAGCAGCAGCTGATCTCCGTGGTGGCTGAGCTCGGGAACCAGCAGGCCGTTCACGCGCTCATGGCCGAGATCGCCGCCTCGGGGGGCGGGGAGGAGGCCGTCACCCGCGCACTGCATGAGCTCACCGGGCTTCCGGCGCTGGTCGAGGACCGCTTCGGGCGGCTGAAGGCCTGGTCAGGTCCCGGCCGACCCGACCCGTACCCGGAACCGGATCCGGTGCGCCAGAACGGCATCCTGCACGCCGCCGCACGGGAGGCCGGGCCCGTACGGATCAAGGACCGGCTGATCGCTCTGGTCCGCCCACACGGCGAGGTCCTGGGCGTGCTGGCCCTGGTCGACACCCTGAGCGAGGCCGACGAACACACCGTGTCCGCGCTGGAGCACGCCGCCGCGTCGCTCGCCCTGGAGCTGGCGCACCTGCGCAATCTGGCCGAAGTGGAGCTGAGGCTGCACCGCGAGCTGGTCGACGACCTCCTGGCGGGAACGGACGCCGCGAGCGCCTACGCCCGGTCCGAGGCGGTCGGGCACGACCTGCACCGCAGCCACTACGTCGTCGTCGTGGAGTGGTCGAACCGGACCGCAGACGATTCGTTCGCCCGGACCGTGGGCCGGGCGGCCTCTGCCGTCGGCATGCACTCGCTGCTGACCCGACGCTCCGACCACGTGGTCCTGGTCGCTGACGACAGGCCGCACGCTCGCGCGCTGCACGAGGCGCTCGCCCGGGAGACCGGGACACAGTCCGGGACGATCGGGGTGAGCGCCCCCTCCGATTCCGTGCCCGACATCCCCCACCACTACCAGGAGGCGCAGCGCGCCCTCGAAGTACGCCTCAATTCCCGCGAGCGGTACGGCACGACCTTCTTCGACGAGCTCGGCCTGTACCGCATCCTGGGACCTGGCGCCGGTCACCAGGAACTGGAGACGTTCGTCCACGAGTGGCTCGGGCAGCTCATCGACTACGACTCCCGACATAGCGCAACCATGGTGGAGACCCTCTCCCGGTACTTCGACTGCGGCGGCAACTACGACGAGGCCGCCGCATCCCTCGCGATCCACCGCAGCACGCTGCGCTACAGGCTGCAGCGCATCCGCGAGATCAGCGGCAACGACCTCGCGAACGTCGAGGACCGGCTGAACCTCCAGGTCGCGACCCGAGTGTGGAAGATCATGCTGGGGAGATCCGGCTGATCCCCACAACAGCTGATCCCCCACCACAGCTGTGCAAGCGGGTCGGACGCAGGTGCCGTACCGTACCGCCGAGCATGACTCCGTACGCGTCGGCCCCGCTCAGCCGTGATCCAGGAGAGCCCGGGTCTCCAGGTGGATCTGCTGGGCCTCTCCCGTCGGAACGACCACGACGGGAACACGTGCGCCCGGCGCGCTGACGATCTCAGGCCGTTCGGCGACCAGCGGTCGCAGCCCGCCCGTGAGGCCGAACACGGACAGCCGGGCGCACACCTCTTCACGTACCTCAGGCTGGTCCTCACCGATCTCACCGGTGAAGACGAGAGCGTCCAGGCGGCTCAAAGATGCGGCCATCTCGGCGATACCGCGACGGCAATGGTGGGTGAAGACGTCGAGTGCGAGCGCGGCGCGCTCGTCGCCCGCCGCCCGGCTGCGGACCAGGTCGCGCGTGTCACCGGAAGTGCCGGAGAGGGCAAGCAGACCGGACCTGTGGTTCAGAGCGTCCTCGATCTCGTCCGCGGACAGGTTCTTCCGTCTCAGCAACCAGGTCAGGGCGCCAGGGTCGACGCTGCCGCTGCGACGACTCATCACCAGGCCCTCCAAGGGCGTGAAGCCCATCGTCGTGTCGACACTGCGCCCCTCGCGCACGGCGCAGGCGGAGCAGCCGCCGCCAAGGTGCACCATCACCAGCTGCAGCTGGTCCGGGCGCCGGCCGAGGAGTTCAGCGGTGCGGGCCAGCGCCCAGGCGTAGGACAGACCATGGAAGCCGTAGCGGCGCAGTCCGTACTCCTCGCGCCAGCCGGCAGGTACCGCGTACTCCCGTGCGGCAGCCGGTAGGCCGGAGTGGAAGACGGTGTCGAAGCAGAGCACATGCGGAACTCCGGGCAGCAGGTCCCGCGCTGCGTCCAGAACGGTCAAGGCTTGCGGGACGTGCAAGGGCGCGAGTTCCGCCACCCGATCCAGGCGGACCCGCACGTCGTCGTCGAGCAGGGTGTGACCGCGCAGCTCCGAGCCGCCGTGGACGATGCGGTGACCCACAGCCGCAGGAGCCGGCCCTTGCCTCAGCAGTTGCCGCAGCGAACCGAATGCGCTCTCGCCGGGAGGAGATTCGCTGTGATGTTCGCTGAGAACCTCACCGCCGTCCCCGAAGACCGTCAGACGCAAACTCGATGACCCCGCGTCTGTCACTAGTACCGGGCTGGTTCGTGTGCGCACACGCCGATCCTCTCCTCGTTCCGCATCGTAGGGCGGCTGACCGCTTCAGCCGGTCGACGCCGCACTCGACCGCCGCGCTTTCCCCCACTCGGCTGCCTGGGCTACGGCGGGTGGCTCGCCGGCCGGCCCGGCCCCGGAGCGTCGCGCGCCTAAGATCGACGGGACGAGGGCGGCGGGCGAGACAGAGGAGAAGCGGCGGACATGGCGGACGAGCGCGTGTACCTGGTGACCGGCGGCGGCACGGGGATCGGGGCGGCGACCGCACAGTCGTTGGCCCGGGCCGGCCACAGGGTGGCGGTGTCCGGGCGCCGCCCCGAGCCGCTGCGGCTGGTCGCCGAGGAGACCGGCGCCCTGCCCGTACCGTCGGACATCGGTGACCCCGCCGCGGTGGCCTCGCTCGTCGAGACGGTGGTCGGCGCGTACGGGCGGCTCGACGGTCTGGTGCTGAACGCCGGTATCGGGCGGGGCGGCGGGGTGGGCGAGGTGACCCCCGAGGACTGGGACGAGGTCATGCGGACCAACCTCACCGGTCCGTTCCTGCTGCTGCGCGCCGCGCTCCCGCACCTGCTCGACGCCCGCGGCGCGGTGGTCGCTGTGGCCTCGGTGTCCGCCCTGCGCAACGGCGTCGGGAACGCCGCCTACGCCACCTCCAAGGCAGCGTTGCTCCAGCTGTGCCGCTCGCTCGCGGTCGACTACGGGGGCGCGGGATTGCGTGCCAACACCGTGTGCCCGAGCTGGGTGCGCACCGACATGGCCGACCGCCGAATGAGCCGGTTCGCCGACGAGGCGGGCTTCGAAGGGGACGGTCTGGAAGCCGCGTACGAGGAGGTGACCCGCGTCCTGCCCGCCGGGCGGCCGGGTGAGCCGCGGGAGGTCGCGGAGGCCATCGCCTGGCTGCTGTCGCCCGCCGCCTCGTTCGTGAACGGTGCGGTGCTCACCGTCGACGGCGGCGCGACCGCACTCGACCCGGGCACCCTCGGCTTCGAGTTCCGGCTGGAGCCACGCGCCCCGCGGACCTGACCGACAGCCACGAACCGAACGACCGCCGCGCCCACGTGGACAGGGCACGACCTCTGGTCACGCGCTTTCGGACGGGCCGCGGCCCGGCGCGTGCCGGCTCGACCGGAGCGAGGCTGCTCCGGTCGAGCGGGCGTACTCGGTGGGAGTCTGGCCGTAGCGCTTCTTGAAGGCTCGGGTGAAGTGACTGCCGTCCGCGAACTGCCAGTGTGCGGCCAGTTCCGAAACGCTCAGGCGCCCTGACGGCTGGGCAAGGGCGAGCCGGGCCTCATGCAGGCGCCGGTGGCGGATGTAGGTGGTCACCTGCTCCCCCACCGCGGCGAACGCCCGGTGCAGCGTACGGACGGAGACGTTGAGTTCACGCGCGAGCATCGCCGGGGAGAGTCCGGGATCGGCGAGCCGACGGTTCGCGAGGTCCTTGGCCGCCTGGGTGAGCGCGGGAGCCAACCGGGGTTCCACGTCGTCGAACCGGCCCTTGGCCACCGCCTTGGTCAGCTCGACCAGGGTCCCCTGGGCAGCTTCCACACCGGCCGGGCCGAGGTCGGCCACGGTGGTGTGAATCATGTCCGTGAGGGCCGTCAGCAAGCGCATCTCGGCCGAGTCGGCCGGCCCGGTGATGAACCGGTTCCCGAGCAGGGGCTTGAGCTCGCCGGGGGGCAGGACGAGGAACTTCGCCGTGAGGTGCGCCGTCGTCTCGAAGGCCGTCAGGCGCCCGAGGTGCCGGACGAGGAACTGCCCGGCCGACACGGTCTGGTCGCCGTGACCGGGCGGACCGCCCAGAGTCCATCCGCCGCGCCGCACGACGTACATGGCGACCAGATCCTGATCGCCGCCCGGGACGTCCGCGGTCCTGGTCGCCGACGCGGCGTGAAGATCGGCGATCGCCGCGCCGTGCACCTTGGCCACGTTGCCCTTGACCCGGAAGTCACCGATCGTGTCCGGGCTGAAGGCCGGCAGCTGGAAGACGTCGTCGCCGACCTGCGTCTCCCACCCGCGCCTGAAGACGTCGAGCCCCCGCGGTGCGAAGCCCGGCGCGGTCGAGTCCACCGCGAACACCCCGCGCGCGCCGTCGACCTCGGCTCCAGTACCGTGCATCCCTCTCCGACCCTCTCGTACTCACTGCCCGCAACGCCGTCCTGTGGAGATCGTGTTCCGCAGGGCGTCCCCATGACTCATGGGGACACCCTGCCAATCTTCCTATGGAAGGCCCGCGTTGCAGCGGTCGGGAGGCGGAGCCGATACTTCCGGTTCGGCGGGACGAGCTGATCGCCTGAGTGCGCGAAGGGACGACGTCGGCCCGGCGACCACGGGGGACGATGCCTGCCACGGCGGTGTCCCACCGGGACCGGGACCCCTCCGTGCCGGTGCCGGCTCCGGTCACCTGCGGCCCGCGCGGCTCGACGGTCAGCGGGCGATCGAGATCGCGAACGGGGTGAATCCGGTGGACCGGATCACGTGCGGGACGAACAGTATCGCGGCCTCCGTGGCGCGGGCGGTCTGGATCCCGCCGAGATCGGTGATCCATTCCTTGTGCCAGCCGAGGTCGACGAGCAGTTCACGGACGGTCTCCTTGGCCTGCGGGTCCTCGCCGGAGAGGAAGGCGGTCGGCGGTTGGGTAAGCATGGCCGGCGCGGTCATCACGGGGAAGAGCATGGTGTTGAGGGTCTTGACGACGTGCGTCTCGGGGAGTGCCGCCTGGAGCTGTTCGGCGAGGCTTGAGCCGGGGTGGAGGAGGTCGGCGGGCAGTCCGTCCGGTCCGTCGGCGGTGGCGTTGGAGACGTCGATGAGGATCGTGCCGTGCAGCTCTTCGCGCAGGGCGGCGAGACGTTCCAGGGAGCCGGCGCCCGGGGTGGCGTTGATGACGATCCGGGCCGTCCGGGCGGCGTCGGCGGCGGCCCCCGGCGCGCGGTCCGCGACGGTCACCTCGTGCCCGGCCCGGGTGAGGGCTGCGGCCAGGTTGCCGCCGACGCGGCCGTTTCCGAGTACTGCGATCGTGGTCATGGTGATGTGGTCCTTGCGTGGGTGCGGGCGTGTGGCGTGTGGGGTGTCGGGTCAGCGGGAGAGGGTGGCTACGGCCTCGGCGTGCACGCCGGGCGCGGCGGCCAGGAAGCTGTCGCTCTGCGGGGTCCAGGGGCGGCCCTCGGCGTCCGAGATCTGTCCACCGGCCTCGGTGACGAGCAGCGCGCCGGGCAGCAGGTCCGCTCGGGCGCCGGCGAACTGCCAGAAGGCGTCGATCCGGCCGGCGGCCACGTTCGTCAGGTGCAGGGTGGCGGGCACGGCGGTGCGGACGACGAGCGCGTCGAAGAGCATCCCGGTGATCGAGGAGCCGACGCGCCGTACGACCTTCTCGTCCTCGTCCGGCCGGGCCTGGCTGGTGGCCACGATGCTCAGGCCGAGGTCCGCTGTCCCGGAGACGTGCAGCGGCCGGCCGTCGAGGTGGGCCCCGGCGCCGGTGAGCGCGGTGTAGGTCTCGCCGGTCAACGGCAGGTGTACCACGGTGAGTACCGGCCGATTCTCCCGTACGAGGGTTGCGGTCACCGCCCACTCCGGCAGCGCGTGCAGATGGTTGACGTTGCCTTCGGCCGGGTCCACGACCCACCACTCGCCGGGCGGCAGAGCCCCGCCGTCCAGCTCGTCCTCCACCCAACCGGCCTTCGGGAGAAGGCTCGTGAGCCGGGGGCGCAGGATGTCGAGTGCCGTGCTGTCGTTGACGGCGAGCGCTTGCATCAGCTCTTCGCGGGTCTCGTAGCGGACCACGTCGCCGAAGCGCTCGCGCAGCGCCGCGCCGGCGGCGCGCACGGCGATCACGGTGCGGTCGAGCAGATCGGCGTCGGAGGTGGCGACGTCCGTGGTCGGCGGCGTTTCGGACATGGTGGTGCTCCTGTCTGATGAAGGGTGGTGGGGTCGGCCGGGGCCGAACTGCGCATGAAGGCCCCGTGGGCGCGGAAGAAGGCTCAGTCGAGCAGTTCGGCAGCCCGTTCGGCGATGGCGTAGACGGTCGCGTTGGTGTTGGCCGAGGGAATGGACGGCATCACCGAGGCATCGGCGACCCGCAGTCCGGCGATCCCGTGTACGCGCAGACTTGCCGGGTCGACGACGGCATCGGCGCCGGTTCCCATACGGCAGGTGCCGGTGAAGTGGAAGTAGGGGCCGGTGGCCTTGCGGATGAACTCGTCCACGGATTCGCCGCTCGTCCCGGATCCCGGCACCGCTTCCCGCTTGCGCCAGTCGGCGAACGCGTCGGCCTCCCCGATGCGGCGCGCCACTGCCAGGCCCTTGCGCATGACCTCCAGGTCACGGTCGTCGCTCAGGTAGCCGGGGTCGACGACGGGAGCGCCGGCGGGATCGG
This sequence comes from Streptomyces sp. NPDC088707, assembly GCF_044752725.1. NCBI lineage: Bacteria > Bacillati > Actinomycetota > Actinomycetes > Kitasatosporales > Streptomycetaceae > Streptomyces > Streptomyces sp. NPDC088707. The sequence goes on from NZ_JBIVLV010000001.1 coordinate 610,057, forward strand.
CGTCCGCCAGGCGCACCGTGCCGCTGCTGTGCGGAGCCATCGCGGAGAAGGCGACGGAGTACCCGTCGGCCGGCGGCCGGCCCCATGCCGACGGGAGCGGTGCGGCGACGATGTAGACCTGAAGGTCCGGCCGGGCCGCGGCGGGGTCGCTGTACAACAGGCCCATCATCTCGGCCGGTGGATTGGCGGGAACGAACGGGACGGGCCGACTGGCCTCGTACACCACGGCCGCCATCGGATGGTCCTGCAGATGGGATCCCACTCCCGGCAGGTCGGCGACGACGCCGATGCCGTGTTCGCCGACGTGTCGTGCCGGGCCGATCCCTGACAGCAACAGAAGGTGGGCGGAACCGATGGCTCCCGCGGTCAACACGACCTCGGCGCTCTCGACGGACAGGTGGTCGCCGCCCACGGTGTACTCGACGCCGGTGCAGCGGCCCGCGGTGACGCGCAGCCGCCGCACGGTCGCGTCCGTGACGACGTCCAGGTTCGGCCGGTCGAGGAACGGACGGATGTAGGCGTCGGCCGCGCTCTGGCGGGCGCCGCCGGGCAGATTCATGTCACTCCACCCGAACCCGGTCTCCAGCCCGCCGCCGATGTCATCGGCGCGGGTGAACCCGGCCTGCACCGCGGCGTCGACGCCCGCCGTGGCAAGGGGATGGGGTTGCGGGACCGGGGCGACCACGACCGGCCCGTCCGTGCCCCGCACGGAGGCGTCGCGACTGCGAGCGCTCTCGCTGCGGCGGAACCAGGGCAGCAGATCGTCGAAACCCCAGCCCGGAGCACCGAGCCCGGGCCATTCGTCGTAACCGGAGCGGTGACCCCGCAGGTGGTAGAGACCGTTGATGCTCGACGACCCGCCGAGCGCCCTGCCGCGCAGCACGTCAGCGGCCCTGCCTGTACCGGCCTGCACGGTCGACGCGCCCGGCCAGAGGGATGCGGGGTCGAACCCCAGGAACCCCCAGGGAGACGCCATCGCCTCGGTCGAGTCCCGGGCTCCCGCCTCCAGCAGCAGCACCCGCACGCCGGGGCGTTCCGAAAGCCGGGAGGCGATCACGCACCCCGCCGTCCCCGCTCCCACAACGACATAGTCATAAGGACTCCGGCCCATCATGTCTCCGCTTCCCACGGCAGCACGTTCTGACCGCCGGGCTTCAGGAAAAGACTCCTCGACGATCGAAGAGCTGATTGCTTGCGTGTACTGAGGGGCGGGGACTAGAAGCCTCTTGTGTACCCGTCCATGACAGCCCGGGATTCCCCTCTGCCTTCGAATCCTAGGAACACCGGCGCGGCACGTACTTGAACCTCCGCGACGTTCGTTCGGAACCTCAGCGCCGAGCCGACGACCGGAAGGGCATGTCCACTATGTGGAAGGGGTGCCCGGGGCGATTCCCCCCGGTGCTAGCGTGCACCTCATGCAGCACACCGCCACCCTCGCCATGATGCGAATGATGCCCCCGCCCCCGGAGGCGCTTCGCTAGCGAAGCCGTGTGCGCGCAGGACGCGACGGACCCTCCGGAGACGGAGGGTCCGTTTTTTGTCGTCCCGGCCCGCCACCGAGCCTGTCGGCCCCGCACCTCACACCCCACCCACCTCATGTCCTCCCTCGACAGAAGGACGAAGTACCGCCATGCCCCTTCCCCCGGTCGTCTCCCTCACCGACTGCGCCGACCCCAACGCGCTCGCCCGCCAGTCCACCCGGATCGCCACCCTGTTCGGCTCCACTCCGACCGTCCTGCCGCTCGGCGGACCGGACCCGGAGGGCGCCGCCGCCCTGACCCTGCTCGACCTGCTCCGCTCCACGGACCTGATCGGCGGCCCGAGCCGACCGGTCGTGGTCCTCGTCAACATCGCGCCGAGGGACGGGCACTGGCCCAACGGCGTGCCCTTCTGTTCCTTCCGCCACGGGAACCACCTGGTCGTGAGCACGCTCAACCAGCGGGTCCTCGCCCCGCTGGCGACCTACCTGGGTCTGACGGAGGTCCAGGTCACCGATGTCCGCGAGGTGCTGGAAGCCGCCGCCACCGACTGGGCCGAGCTGACGCCGGCCGAGATCGAGGAGATGGTACGGACCCAGTTCCGGAGCCTCTGGTACGCGCCCCTGCTGGCTCGTTGGCTGGTGGACGAACACCCCGTTCCCGCGCAGCCGACAGCGGTGCGCCCGTCCGTCGCCGACGACGTGCGGATCGCCGTCGTCGACAACTTCGGCAACTGCAAGCTGGACCGCCCGGCCGCCGAACTGCCCGGCTACGGCACCGCCGAGAGCCTTCTCGTGCGCAACCGGATCGACGGCCGCGACATCCGGGTGCGCTGTTACGACCGACTCCCCGACGTCCCGCTCGGCGAGCCCGGAATCACCGTCGGGAGTTCCGGGGTCGGATTCGCCGAACTCGTGGTCCGCGGCGGTTCCGCGGCGGAGTCGTTCGGACTCCGCCAGGGCGACCGGGTATTCCATCTCACCAGCTGACATGTTATCAACGCGTTACCCACGCAACGGTGTTCCGGATTGACGCCGGTCTCCGTGAGCCGGAATGCTGAAAAGCATGTCCGGAACTCTCCTGCTGGTACGCCGCCGCCACGTGGACCACGTGCGCTGTGCGGCCGATCTGTGTCGCTGAGCGCACAGCACCGGCCTTCTTTCCCGTACCTTTCCCGGACTTCTCCCTAAGGACCTCCGATGTCCCGTACCCGCATATCCCTGGCGGCCTCCGCCGCCGCCCTCGTCGCGCTGGCGGCGGCCGGCTGCGCGCCGCAGCCGCAGAACACCCCCGAAGCGGCCGGCTCCAAGGACGCCGCCCGGTGCACGACGGACAGCACGAGCCTCCACAAGCCCGGCCAGCTCACCGTCGCGACCGACTCCCCGGCCTACGAACCGTGGTTCGACAGCAACACCCCGTCGAACGGAAAGGGCTTCGAAAGCGCCGTGGCCTATGCGGTGGCCGAGAAGCTGGGCTTCGAACGCGAACAGGTGAAATGGGTCGTCGAGCCTTTCGCTCATTCGTACGCCCCCGGACCCAAGGCTTTCGACTTCGACATCAACCAGATCTCCATCACGCCGCAGCGCGCGAAAGCAGTCGATTTCTCCACCAGTTACTACACGGCCAATCAGGCCATCCTGGCGCTCGACGGATCCGCGTTCGCGAAAGCCACGTCCCTGAGCGCCTTCAAGGACGCCAGGATCGGCGTGCAGGTCGCGACGACCAGCTACCAGGCCGTGCTCGACCAGATCAAGCCCTCGAAGCAGCCCAGCGTCTTCAGCACCACCAAGGACGAGGTCACCGCGCTGCGGAACGGTCAGATCGACGCGATCGTCACCGACCTTCCCACCGTCTTCTACCTGGCCGGGGCGGAGCTGGACAACGGCGAGATCGTCGGCCAGTTCGGCTACGCGGGCGGCACCCCCGAGAAGTTCGGCCTGCTGCTGCCGAAGAACAGCGGGTACACCTCCTGCGTCAACCAGGCACTCGACAAGCTCAGGGCCGACGGCACGCTCGCCAGACTCACCACGCAGTGGCTCTCCGCCTCGGCGAACGTCCCCGAGCTGAAGCGATAACGGGCCGGCTGTGGACATCAGCAAGACGGCCGTACCGGACCGGTCGGCCTCCTCTCCGGGCACGCCCGACGCCGGCTACCGGCCCAGCGACCGCGAACGGGAGCGTCAGCGGTACCGCCGCGCCCGCAAGCGCCGCCACACCTGGGTCTCCACCCTCTGCACCCTGCTCGGGCTGGTGGCGGTGGGCGCGGCCGCGGTGGCCTCACCTGGCTGGGACCGCGTCGACAGTCTGTTCCTCGACGGCGCCGAGCTGCGCTCCGCCTTCCCCGACCTTCTCCGGGGCTTCTGGCTCAACATCCAGATGTTCCTCGTCGCCGAGGTGCTGATCCTCGTCCTGGGACTGCTGATCGCCCTGGTACGGGTGACCCGCTCACCGGGTCTCCAGCCGCTGCGGCTCGCCGCGACGCTCTACGTGGACGTCTTCCGCGGCGTACCGACCCTGCTGCTGGTCTTCCTCGTCGGCTTCGGACTACCAGCGCTGCAACTGCAGGGCACCCCCTCAGAGCCCTGGCTCCTCGGCGTGATCGCCCTCACCCTCTCCTACACCGCGTACGTCGCCGAGGTCTTCCGGGCGGGACTCAACTCGGTCCATCCGGCCCAGCGGAACGCCGCCCGGGCCCTGGGCCTCAACGAGCGGCAGACCCTGCGGCACGTCGTCCTGCCCCAGGCCGTGCGCAATGTGCTGCCGCCCCTGCTCAACGACTTCATCGCCCTGCAGAAGGACACGGCGCTGGTCGCCGTCCTCGGTCCGCTGGAGGCGCTGCGGGCCGCTCAGATCAAGGCGGACTACGACTTCAACTACACCCCGTACCTGGGAGCGGCCCTCTTGTTCATCGCGGTGACCATCCCGCTGACCCGCTTCGCCGACCGGCTCCAGCGCCGGGAGGCCCAGCGCACCTGGGCGGGGGCAGGCCGATGAGCGAGCCGCTGCTGCGCATCCGCGGCCTCCGCAAGCAGTACGGGGAGCGCCTGGTGCTGCGCTCGATCGACCTGGACGTCGCCGAGCACCAGGTCGTCTGCCTGATCGGCGGCTCGGGTTCCGGGAAGTCGACCCTGCTGCGCTGTGTGGACCTGCTGGAGGTCGTCGACGACGGGACCGTCCACCTGAGCGAGACCGAGCTGACCGATCCCCGTCTCGACCCCGACGTCGCCCGCCGTCGGATCGGCATCGTCTTCCAGGCGTACAACCTCTTCCCGCATCTGAGCGTGCTGGACAACATCACGCTCGCGCCACGCCAGGTCCACGGCGTCCCGCGCAGGAAGGCCGAGGCCTCGGCCCGCGAGCTGCTCGACCGCCTCGGGCTCGCGGACAAGGCCCACGAGCACCCCGACCGGCTCTCGGGCGGACAGCAGCAGCGGGCCGCGATCGCCCGCGCCCTGGCCACCGAGCCGGAGGTGCTGCTCTTCGACGAGATCACCTCGGCCCTCGATCCCGAACTGGTCGGCGAGGTCCTGGACGTCGTCGCCGATCTGAAGCGGCGCGGCCTCACCATCCTGATGGCCACCCACGAGATGGACTTCGCCCGGCGGATCGCGGACCGGGTCTGCTTCCTGGAGGACGGCGTGATCGTGGAGCAGGGCCCCGCCGAGCAGGTGCTCACCGCTCCGCGGGAGCGGGCCACGCGGCGCTTCCTCGCCCGCGCACTCGACCGTTCCTAGCGGCGTCTCCCTCGGATCACGGAAGCCGGCCCCTGCGGATCGCGGAAGCCGGTGCCTCCCCCTGCCGCGGGGGAGGACCGGCTTCCTCCGTCCGGCCTTGACGAAGTGCCCTGCTGGAACGGTGTGTTCCGCGCCGGAGATCTTCTCCAGGTGTCTGCTCCACTGTCACCATGTGCGGTATGACGCACATGATCAAGGGCGCGAACGCGCCCGTCCCCGCCGTCCCTCTGCGTGTCGCCGTGGGCCGGCAGTCGGTGCCGGGTGCGCCGACCGTGTCAGCCGCGGCCCTTCTGCTCGACGCGGCCGGAACGGTGCGCGGCGGGGCCGACATCGTCTTCGACGAGCGGCCCGCCCACCCCTCGGGCGCCGTGCGGCTCGTCGGCACGGGGCAGGGCTCCGGGCAGCTCGCCGAATGGCTGGAGGTGGACCTGCTCCGCGTCGAAGCCGACGTCCAGCGGGTACTGATAGTGGGATCCTGCGCGGGCGGGACCTTCGGACAGGTCCGCGGTCTCTACGCCCAGGTGAGCACGCTCGACGGAAGCATCGTCGCGCGGTTCGAGGTCACGGACGCGACCGCCGAGACCGCGTTCGTGCTCGGTGAGCTGTACCGGCGCGACGGAGCATGGCGGTTCCGCGCGGTGGGGCAGGGCTACGCGGACGGGCTCGCGGGCCTGACGAAGGACGTGGGGGGCGCGGAGGCCGTGACGGCGGTGCCACCACCTGCGCCGGTGGTCCCCTCGGTGTCGCCGGCTGCGCCCTCCGTGTCCGTCCCGGTGCCGCTCGCGGGGGTGGACAAGACGTCGTCCGGCGTGGTGGTTCCCGGGGCGCCGTCGGCGCCGGGGCCGGTACCCGCCGGGTTCGTCCCGGCGTACGCTGTCGGGGCGCCCGGCGTCGGCGCATCCTTCGAGCCCTCGTCCTGGGCGGCCGGCTTCTTCGCGTTCGAGCCGCTCGTCTATCGCGGCAAGGGGGCGAAGTCGGTCACCGTCGACCTGCCGTTCCCGCCCAACGGGGAACCGGTGATCCTTGAGGCACGGACGGAGGAGTACAACTTCATCTCCGTCAAGATCCCCGGCCGCGAGGACGACGTCTTCCTGTCCGACCTGCCCGATCACTACGGCCGAACCCTGATGGTGCCCCCTCGCAAGGGCGGGCCGCTCACGCTGAAGGTGCGCAACTCCGGGGCGTGGCAACTCACGGTCCTGCCCCTGTCGGCGGCCCTGCCGCTGGACTTCGGCACCATCGCGGGCAGCGGCCAGGAGGTCTTCGTCCGCACCGGCCCCGCGGCCGAGCTGAAGGTGCGGGCGGAGGACCCCCACAAGGGCTGGTTCCAGATGCACTACCACTGGGGTGACGCGCCCGGTGACCTCAGACGCCCCGCCAAGCGGCTCGTGTACGCGTGGAACGGCCGCCGGGTCCGGGAGAAGGCCGCCCTGCCCAGCGGCCCCCTCCTGGTCACCATCGACAAGAGCAGGCACCGATGGGAACTCACCCTCGATCCGGCTGACCCGAACGAGCCGCCCCGGGGGGCACGGAAGCCCTGGCGTCGCTAGGTCCTGTCCGGCAACGGAGCTGTTCCGGAGAGCGGGAGCCGCTTCGCCCGACGCCCCGGTACCGTCCGCGCGCTTCCCCGAGCGCCGGACGGGGACGGCCGGTGCGGCTCACCACCAGTAGGCGGGGTACCGCGGTGCCGCGCGACGGACGCGGGACGCGGCGTACGCCGTCAGTACGAGCAGGACCGTGGACCCGAACAGCAGGGGGACGAACCTGCCCGGCGCGGGCTCCTGGAGGACGATCACGACGGCGGTGGCGCAGGCAGGCGAGTGCGGGGTCCGGGCCATGGTCGTCAGGGCGAGGGTGACGCCTGCGGCGAGGGCGGCGGCCCATGCGCTGCCGTGCGCCGCGAGGGCCACCGCGTATCCGGCGGCGGCGCCGATGAGGTGGCCGACGACCACGCTGCGCGGCTGGGCCAGCGGCAGAGCGGGGGCACAGTGGACCAGTGCGGCGCTGGCGGCGAGCGGGGGTATGAGCACGGGTTCGTGGAGGGCGGCACCGATCGCGACGAGCGCGAGGAGGGCCGCTGTGGCGGCGCTGACGTTGTGGGCGGCGGTCGCGGGCGTCGGGCGCGCCGGGGCACGGCCGGCCAGGCGGGCCAGGCGTGGGCTGCGGCCGCGGCCACACGGGACGGCGGCGGAGTCGGTCCCGCCCGGGGCGGGGTCGGGATGCGGAGCGATGTCGGTACTCATGTGATGCGGGGTTTCCGGGGCAGGCGGCTGTGGGCCGGACGGGACGGAGCGGGGCATGCGGTCGCACGGGGCCCTGTGGTCGACAGCCGGCCCGGTCCCGCGCCCGGCCCTGGTGCGGCGGCGCGGCCCGGCACCACTCTAACCAGCGGGCTCTCCGCTGCTCGGCCGGGGGCGGACCCGGGGCTCGCGGCGTAAAGTGGGCGAAATGAGCCCAGTCCGATATGAGCTGGTGTTCTCCGACGACACGGGTTCGGCCCAGGACGTCGTGGTCGTCGAGCGCACCTCTTCCCAAGGGCCCGGCGGCCATCCGGTCTACGCCGACCCCACAGGCATCATCCGCGCGGAGATCAGCGACCAGGACGAGGTGCGCATCCTCGCCTCGGGCGGGCACCAGGCCCCCACCCAGCACGTGCTGGCTCGCCGCCTCACCGACACCGATCCGAAGGATCCCCCCGGCCCCTCCACCTCCGCGGCCTGACCGGTACCCGACCCGGCCGAACGCCCCTGTCCGAGCGCGCTGCGCATACGGACAGGGGCGCCTCACGCTTCGGCGGCCGTTGCCTCGGCGGCCGTCGCGAGGGTCCGTGCCGCCCAGAGCGTCTTGCCTCGTCCTGAGGGCCTCACGCCCCAGCGCTGGGTCAGGTGGGCGGTGATGAACAGGCCCCGGCCGTTCTCGTCCGTGTCCAGGGCGCGGCGGAGGTGCGGACTGGCGCTGCTGTCGTCGGTGACCTCGCACACCAGCGCGCCGTCGCGGATGAGGCGCAACTGGATAGGCCCCTTCGCGTAGCGCACGGAGTTGGTGACCAGCTCGCTCACGACGAGGGCGGTGTCGTCGATGACGTCCTGGGCCAGTCCCCATTCCGCTAGTTGGTCCACGACCCTCCTGCGCGCCTGCCCGGCGCTCTCCGGACTGTTGGGAAAGGTCCACGCCTTCGTCCGGGACTCGCCCAACGTGCGGGTGCGGGCCAGCAGCAGGTAGGCGTCGCGAAGCGGCTGCTCGGGCGCGAGGACCTCGGCACACCGGTCGCAGGCGGCCTGAAGAGAGGGCTGCGGTTCGGCGAACAGGTCGGTCAGGAGACTCAGCAGCGACTCCCGGCCGCCGGCCGCGGTCAGCAGAGCGGTGTTGCAGATCAGCAGGGTGCTGCCTTCGGGCAGGACGCGTTCCGTGAGCGCGTACTCCGCGAGTCCCTGCCCGAGAGGTGGTCCGGCCGCGACATCCAGCAGTTCGACGGCGCCGCCCGGGTGCACCAGAACCGGTGACGGGTGTCCCGCGCTCGCCGCGGTGCACAGGCGGGTGACCGGATCGTAGACGAGGCAGAGGCAGGTGGCGGGCGATCCGTCACCGGCTTCGGGTGCGGCAGTGTCCGGTGGGGTGCTCGGGCGGCCGGCGAGGTCGTGAAGGCGCTGGAGGATGTCGTCGGGCGGCAGGTCGAGGTCGGCCAGCGCCTCGATCGCCGCACGCAGCTCGCTCGTCGCCGCCGGACGCGAGGTCCCGGACGTGGTGTCCCCGGCCACGAGGGCGACCCTGGACCCGAAGAGGGAGATGGCGTCGGACCAGCCGCCGCCCGTGCCCGCCGGCAGGTGGGTGCGGGCGAGTTCGACGGCCGTCACGACGGATGCCTGCGCCTGGGCGAAGCCGCCGGACAGGATGCGGGCGGCCGAGCGCTCCCGCCCGTAGAGGCGAGCGTTGTCCAGGCACTGGCCCGCGAGCATGGTGAGCTGCTGCGCCAGCCTCAGGTGCCGGTGGTCGAACGGGGTCTGTTCGCGCCAGCGGTAGAAAACGGCGAGGCCGAGCACCACACCCCGCGCACGGATCGGCACAAGCATCATGGAATGCGCCCGCGCACTCAGGATCCGGGCATGGCGCCGACGCCGCGGATCGAGCCAGGGGGCGTCCGGGCGCAGTCGTCGGATCAGCTTGGGGGCCAGGGTGTCCAGGACGGTTCGGTAGGGCGTGCCGGGCGGGTACACGTCCACCTCGCCGACGGCGGGGACGCCCTGCTGGTCCGGTCCGGCGACCGAGCGGTATCCCACGCGTCGAACGGTCTGGTCCCGGTCGAGCGCGTCCGCGACGGGAGCCCGGCCGCTCAGGACCACGTCGTAGACGTCGACGGTCACGGTGTCGGCCAGGGCCGGGGAGACGACCTCGCAGAACTCGGCCGCCGTACGGAAGATGTCGAGCGTGGTTCCGATCCGCGCGGCCGCCTCGTTCTGCAGGCGCACCTCCGCTTCGGCCCGCACCCGGGCGGTGACGTCGGTCAGCGCGGCGGCCAGCCCGAGCACGGTGCCGTCGGCCCGCTGCAGGCGGAACGCGGACGCCGAGGAGACGGTCTCGACCGGGGGGACACGGCGGTCGCGGAACCGGATGCTCATGTCGAGCTCGGGCACGCCCGTCTCCAGCACCCGGTGGGCGGCCCGTTCCACGGCCGCGGGGTCGGTGATGTCGAAGGACCGCAGGATCTCCGGCAGCGTGCGGCCGAGCAGCCGGTCGACCGGGAACTCCCGCATCAGCCGGGCCGCCGTGTTCACCCGTACCAGACGCAGCTCCTGGTCGTACACGTGCAGGCCCATGGGCGACTGGGAGAAGAGCGCGTCCAGTACGGCGTCCCCCAGCCCCTCGGGGACGGACCAGCTGTCCGGATGCTCTTCACCAACCACTGTGGAACGCCCATTCGACGAGACGGGTGGACCGCGCTGCCTCCCATGCAACGCCCACCCCACCCACCCGGCCACCGCAGTGGAGTGCCCGGGTGACGGCGGCCGGTCCCGCCGGCCGGTCCCGCTGAGGCGCGGTCGGCCGGAGCGCTGCGTACGCTGGTCGGAGGGGGCCTCTCGGGACGAGGATCGGAAGGTCTGTGAGGCCGGAGATCGACCACGGTGCGTTGTTCGCCGCGACGCCCAGCCCGTATCTGGTGCTGGCACCGGATCTGGTGATCGTGGATGTCAACGACGCGTACCTGCGGGCGACCGGCCGCACCCGGGAGGATCTGCTCGGGCAGCACGTGTTCGACGCGTTCCCCGACAATCCCGCCGACCCGGGCGCGGACGGGGTGAAGAACCTCGGGGCGTCGCTGGGGCGGGTGCTGGCCACCGGTGAGGTCGACACCATGGCGGTGCAGAAGTACGACATCCCCGTCGTCTCACAGCCCGGTGTGTTCGAGGAACGCTGGTGGTCCCCGGTGAACACCCCGGTCAAGAACGCGGACGGGCGGGTCGCGTGGATCATCCACCGCGTGGAGGACGTGACGGCGTTCATGCGGTCCCGCCGGTTCCGGGGCCGGAACGAGGGGCGGGGGATGACCGAGCGCGAGGAGGGGATGGAGGCCGAGCTGTACGTCCGCGCGCGGGAGCTGCAGCGGCTGAACGAGGAGCTGCGGGCGGCGCACGCCCGTGAGCGGGAGGTCGCCGTCACCTTGCAGGAGGCGATGCTGCACTCCCCCGACCTGGCCCGGCACAGTGACGTGGCGGTGCGCTACCTGCCGGCGATCGGTTCGCTGAACGTGTGCGGCGACTGGTACGACACCGTCGACCTGTCCGAGGGGCGCTTCACCGTCGCCGTGGGCGACGTCGTCGGGCACGGGCTGGAGGCGGCCACCGTCATGGGCATGCTCCGCAGCGCGCTCTCCGCGGCCAGCCGGGCGGTGGCCGGACCGGCGGGGGCCCTGGAAGTGCTGGGCATGTACGCCCGCTCCGTCGACGGCGCGCTCGCCGCGACGGCGGTCAGCGTGCTCGTGGACACCCGGTCCAGACTGCTCGCCTACTCCAGCGCGGGGCACCCGCCGCCGGTGCTGCTGCACGCGGACGGCACGTGCGAGCTGTTGGACCAGGCCACCGACCCACCGCTGGGAGCCAGACCCGAGCACGTTCCCCGGCCGCAGGCCGGCACCCCCTACCGCCCGGGTGACACCCTCGTCCTCTACACCGACGGACTGATCGAACGCCGCGACGAGGACATCGACACCGGCCTTGACCGCCTCACCGCCGCCCTGGGCGACCTCGCCGGCCTCGACCCGGCTCAGCTGGCCGACACGCTGCTCGCGCGACTCGGCCTCGCCAGCGGAGCCCGCGACGACATCGCCCTCGTCATCGTCCGCGTCTGAGCCCGCGGTCTACCTCCGTGGAGGGGGAACCTCACCACTATGCCCAGGGCGGGAGCCGGTGGAACGTGCGGCACGGCCGAGGCGGCAGCCCGTACGGTCCGCGACGGCGCCGACGGGGTGCCGCTTCCCTCGCTCGGACTGCGGAACCATACTGGTCGGGTCCTGATCGCCCACTGAACGGTTCCATGGCCAAGAACAGCACTTCATCGACCACCGTCCCCGACACCGCCTGGCTCGGGCGTGGGCGTCACCTCGGGCCCGAGCCCGAGCGGGACGTCCGGCGCAACCTGCTCGCCCTCAAGGCGGCCCGGGTGATCGACGACTTCCTGGACCTCGACCCCGTCGAGGCGGCGCGTTCCACCGATCTGTACCCCCGGGACGAGTCCGCCGACCCCGGCCCGTCCGCCCGGCGGCTCTTCGAGGCCCGCTGGCGCGTGGCCGACGACGTCACCGTGCGCGCGCAACTGACCACGTACGATCCCGAGTCCCGCCGTACGAAGAGCGAGGGTGTCAGCTGGGTCCTCGCCGCGGAGGCCGAGCGGGCGTGGGAGGCGGGCTGGCCCTCACCGGCCACCGTGTTCTGGCCCGACAGCGACCAGGTCCCGTGGGACCACGGGACGGTGCCGGACGTGCGCCTGCGGTCGGCGAACCACCTCCCGAAGGACGACGACGAGCTGCGCCGCCTGCTGCGGGCCTGTACCCGGCAGAGCTGGTTCATCCATGTCGTGGTGCACGAGGCGATGACGCCGGACACCCTGGGGCGCCGGCCGATCACGGCGTTCCTGCCGCCGAGCCTGCGGCACCGGGTGGTCGAGCACCGGGCCACGCCGGACCAGGCGCTGATCGCCGACTTCGTGATGAAGCGTGAGCTGGGTGTCGGGATACCGCGCGGCGGCGCCGTCATCCTGCCCCCGGCACCGCAGGCCGTCGGCTACGACGCGGAGTACTTCACGGTCCCCCATGTCTTCCTGGACGGCACGGAACCCACCAAACTCCTCGACAGGATCCAGGAGTTCGCCGCGCGACCCCAGCCGATGCCGGCCGACGCCGAACAGGTCCTGACACGGCTGCGGCAGGGCTGGCACCTGCTCACCCCCGACGAGGAGCTGGCCCACGCGCGGGCCATGGTCACCCAGTACGCCAAGGCGCTCGAAGCCATGACGGCCTCCTGCGACCTGTACCGGGAGGCCGCCGAGTCGGCACTCGAAGCCCTCGCCGAGGCGAACAGCGGCGACGGCGCCCCCCGGACGGCATCAGCGGCGGCCAAGGAGGACCCCTCTCCCTGGAAGAGCCTCACGAAGACCCTCTCGCGCTTCCGCGGCCCGAGCCCCCAAACACCGGATACGGAGGACCGGCAGCGCCCGCACGGCGAGTGAGACCCTCCGCCACGCGGTCACTCCGGAGGTGTCGGATCCGGGGCCTTCGGGATGGCGCGGTCGCCCGGGTGGCGGACGGCGCACAGGAAGCCGAGCGCCAGGGCCACGGCCATGCCGTAGAAGACCCATTGGTTGGCCTGGGCGAAGTCCATCTGGATGGACGACATGGCGTCGCGGGTGGCCTCGGCGACCTGACCGGTGCCGGTCGGCGGGGTGGCGTCGCCGTGGCCGGAGACGGAGTCGGTGATGCCGCGTGCGACCTGGTCGGCGACGGCGGGGTCGATGCCCCGCGCCCGAAGCGTGTCCGTGACGTTCTCCGTCATGGCTCGGGACAGCAGGGTGCCGAACACCGCGAGGCCGATGCTCGCCGCGTAGTTGCGGACGGTCTGCGTGATGCCGGTGACCTCGCCGTACGAGGCGCCGATGGCCCGGTTGACCGCGTCCGTCGACGCGGGGGCCAGGATGAAGCCGATTCCCGCGCCGGCGAGAGCCGCGTAGGGCCACTGGTCGTGCATGGACAGGTTCGTCAGTTCGTTGGCCCACAAGGCGAAGCCGACCGCGCCCAGGATCGTTCCCGCCTTCAGCGCGGGGCGCGCACCCCGTTTGTCGAGGATCCGGCCGCCCCACTGGGAGGCGAGGGCGAAGCCGGCGAAGAAGTACAGCAGGAAGAGCGCCGCCTGGTTGGGAGAGGCGCTGAGGGACACCTGCGCGTAGACGGAGGAGAAGAAGAACACCGGCACGAAGGCGAGCATCGCGAAGAACAGCACGGCCGTGTCCACCGTGAACGCCTTGTCCTGGAAGACCCGCAGGTCGATCAGCGGGTGGGGGACGCCGCGCTCGTACCGTACGAACACGTACAGGATCACGAGGCCGCCGACGACGCACAGCCAGGTCGCCCAGTTCCCCCATCCCCATGACCATGCCTGCTGGAAGCCGAGGACGCTCAGGCCCATGCCGGCGGCGACGAGGACGGCGCCCGGCACGTCGAGCGTTCCGGGGCGTGGGCGGTCCGCGATGTGCGCGAGGGCGGTGAGGATCAGGGCGATGATCGCGACCGGCACGTTGACCCAGAACACGGCGCGCCAGGTCCACGAGGCCGTGAGCCAGCCGCCGAGCAGCGGACCGACGGCGGTCAGCGCTCCGGAGATCCCGAAGAACAGGGCGAGGGCCCTGCCCCGCCGTTCGACGGGGAACACCGCCACGACCACGGCCAGCGCGGCCGGGAAGAGCAGTGCCGCGCCGAGACCCTGCACGGCCCGGAAGGTGATGAGCCAGGGCTGGGCGTAGTCGCCGGAGGGGACGCACCCGCAGAGGACGGACGCGATGACGAAGACCAGGGTGCCGATGACGACGATGCGCCGTGGCCCGTACAGGTCGGCGAGGCGCCCGCCGAGGGCGAAGAACGCGGCGAGGGCGAGGAGGTAGGCGTTGACCACCCATTGCATCCCCGCGCTGGAGAGTCCCAGTTCGCGCACGATGTCGGGGGCGGCGATGGAGACGATGGTCTGGTCGATGAAGGTCATCGCCACCGCGAACATCATCGCCGCGAGTGCCACTGTCTGGTTCGGGAGCCGCGCGCCCTTCTGAGACGTGGGGTACGGCTGAGGATCAGGCTCTGTCCGGCTGCTCACTCTGTCCAGTCTGAGCCCGTCCGTCGCGTCACGCACGCCGCGCGCGGGCAGGCGGGTGCCCGAGTGGGCGCGGCCAGGGAACGGGGCGTCGGGGAGGAGGGGGCGTGCGGCCTCAGCAGGGGGACCCTGACGAGCCGGCCTGACAGGCGTTCTAGGGACGTTCGAAAGCCTGGAGCACGCCACCCAGCGCGAAGCACAGCGCACCGCACAACGTCCCCCAGTTGGCGATGTCGGCGTTGACCAGGCTCTGGGTCGTGGGCCGGGTGAAGGCGGCCACCGCGGAGACCATGAAGAGCACCGACCCGAACTGGTTCACCGCGACCACCCACCAGCCGAGGCTGCGCGAGCGGAGACAGGGGCGGGAGCGATGACAGATCTCGGCGAACGCGAGATGACCCGACACCAGGAACAGCACGCAACCGACCACGTCGGGAGCCCAGATCAGCCGGTTGGTCTGCTGGACGGTGAGCCCCTGCAGGAAGGAGTCCAGCAGGTTGACTCCGAACACGAGCGTCCCGGTGAACAGTACGAACGTGCTGAGCCAGTCCAGACGCATCGGCTCGTACCCCCACCACCGCCAGACGGTCGTCGCCGGCGGGCCGCTCTGTGGTGCGTGGCGAGGCGCGTTCAGCACCTGCAGGAGCGCGGTGTAGCCCCCGATGGTGAAGAACAGCCCGCCCGCGAAGTAGACGGAGGCGCTCTCGACCGGGTCGCCCGAGCCGAACTGGGCGACGCCGGCGCCGAGCGCGAAGAGCATTCCACCGAGGAAGAACGCACCCGATGCGACGGAGTTGAGCCTCCGGAGGCGCTCAAGGGCCTTCGCGTCGGCGGTCGGGGACGTGGTGACCGCGCCCCCGGGGTCGCGGACGGACAGCACCCCGCGCTTGCGCGCGGGGCGCGACTCCCATACGACCGTCCCCCCTTCGGGGTGGGGCCAGGTGAGCCGGGTGGTGAACGGTCCCGCGCCCTCGGCGCGGTGCTCAGGCTGTTCCACGGCACCGAGCCTAGTTTCAGCTCCTCCGCCTGACGGACAGCGAAACGTGGACGTTGCGCGGTCCGCCGGACGGCCTGGCTCCGACGGCTGGAAGAGACCCCCGGCGATCCCCGGCCCTGCGGCCACGTTCGTCGGGGGATGCCAGGGGGCTCTCGCCGCCTCCTTCGTCCGTACGGCGTGTCAGGCCCGGGCGCCGCTCGTCATACTCGCGCAGTGAGTGACCACCGAGGCGAGACTGCCCTGAGTGCGCAGGAGCTCACGCTGGACGCGGGCCCCGGTGCCCCGTTCCAGCAGCGCGGCGATGCCGTCGCGGACACGCTCGTCGTCGCCGCTCTCGACCAGGGCCTCCCGGACATGGGCGTACAGCGCCCGGACGACGTCCGCCGCCGGCTCCTCCCGCATGGTCGCGGGGTGGAGGAGAGGGCCGTCCAGGCCTGACTTGCCGGCCCGCCATGAGGCCAGCCGCAACAGGCTCGTGCTGACGCGGGAGGGCGGTTCTCCGGCCTGCCAGGCTCTGGCGGCCGTCTCGACCAGAGCACGCACCAGGGCGGCGAGGAGTACCGGCGTCGACGCGTCGAGGCACACGTCCACCACCCTGACTTCCACGGTGGGGTAATTGGCCGACAGCCGGGCGTCGAAGTAGATCATTCCCTCGTCACGCAGGACGCCGGTGCCGAGCAACGCGCGGACCTGCTCGTGATAGCGGTCGGCGGATCCGAAGACGTCCATGGGGCCGGCCGAGGGCAGCCGGTTCCACACTCTGCTGCGATAACTCGCGTACTGGCTGTCCTTTCCCTGCCAGAAGGGCGAGTTCGCGCTCATCGCCGTCAGAACGGCGAGCCAGGGCCGGATCCTGTCCAGTACGGCGACGCCTTCCTCGTCCGAATCGACCGAGACGTGGACGTGGCAACCGCACGTGAGCTGCTCCTGCGCGGTCAGGCCGAACTGCTCACCCAGCCAGGCGTATCGCTCGCCCGGGTTCAGCGAGGGCTCGGCGGGCAGCGGTGAGGTGCCGAGGGCCGCGACCAGGGCGCCTGCGGAGGCGGCGTGGCGACGGGCCTCGGCGCGGCAGCGGATGATCTCCTCCTGGAGTTCGCCCATCTCCGTCACCGGTTCGGTGGCGAACTCCACCTGCTCCTTCTGCAGTTCCTTCTCGAAGGCGTGCTCCGGCTCGCCCTCGTCGCCCGGCTGCCGGCCCACGGACCGGTCCGCGGCCGCGAGGACCGCACCGGCCAGGGCGAGCGGCTCTCCGCTGCGGGCATGCACCAGCAACAGCTCTTCCTCCACGCCCACGCTTCTCATCGAGCCACCACCGTTCGCCCCTCTCTCCGTTGGACAGCACCCCACACCGCCACCGGGGTCAGCCCTTGAAGACGTCCTTGATCTTCTCCTCGGCCTATCGGGCGTCTCCCCTGTCCGACAGGCCGGACTCCCCGAAATCGGGAACACCGCTCCACACGGCTTCTGGCCTGCATTTCCACCGGCAAACCTGGCCCTGCATGTCATCCCTCGACACCGGTGTCCCCCGACGTCGAGCAGATCTGCCCGCCCGGCCCTACACGGTGGCGAACGGGCTGTCCCCGAGACGTGCCAGCAGATCGGCGGGATCGCGGTACACGGCGGCGGCGCCGGCCTCTTCCAGGTCCGCCCGCGGGATGCCGCCGCAGAGGAGGCCCACGGCGGTCACACCGGCGCGGGCGGCCGCCCGCATGTCCCACACGGTGTCGCCGACGAACACGGCCCGCTCGGGTGGCACCCCGGCGAGCCGAAGGGCGTGCCGGACGGGTTCCGGTGCGGGTTTGCCTTCCTCGACGTCCTCGGACGTACTGGTTGCCGCGATGGCGTCGTCGGCGTCGATGGCTCGCCGCAGGGCCGAGAGTTCGCTGTCCTTCGCCGACGTGACGAGAACGACCCGCCAGCCGCTGCCGGCGAGGGTGCGCAGCAGGTCGGCGACCGATGCCAGGGCGGGCAGGCGGTCGAACCAGGTGGCGTACAGGGTGTCGTGCGCGGCGCTCAAGCGGTCGTCCTGCGCGTGGTCGCGGTCGCCTCCCAGGAGGTGGTCGAGCAGGTCCTCGCCGGGCAGGCCGATCGCCCGGTGGACGGAGTGCATCTGCACGCGGTGGCCGGCCTGGCGCAGCGCTTCCCACCATGCGACCACGTGAAGGTGGTTGGTGTCGGTGAGGGTCCCGTCGACATCGAAGAGCGCGGCGCGTTCCATGGTTTCCCTTCTCACAGATCACGCGGCACGGGAGCAGTTTCTGCCTGCGCCCGGCCGCGGCTTACTTCTCGGGGTCCAGGGAGTCGCGGACGCCCTTGGCGCGCTCGACGACCGCCTCGCCCGCTTCCCGGACCTTGCCCTTCATCTGGTCCGTCTTGCCTTCCGTCTCCAGGCGCTTGTCGCCGGTCGCCTTTCCGGCGGCTTCCTTCAGCTTGCCCTTCGCCTTCTCCGTATCCTTGTCAGCCATGTCGGGGCCACCCCTCTCCTCGGGATCGATTCCACAGGTCACGCTAGTCACGGGCCGGGAATCCCGCCCGTCGGCGGAGGGGCGTGGGGAGGGCATGCGGCCGTGGCGACCTCACATCTCACCGACGGGCGTCCAGGACCTAGGATGCCTGGGTTCGACCGTGCGGGACATCGGGGGTTGCGTGGCATGAGCGGTTACGGCAGTGGTGGGTACGGTGACGCGGCGGGCAGCAGCAGCGCGAACCCGCCTCAGGGACACCCCTACGCTCCTCCTGTGCCCCCGCGGGGACACCCGGACTCCCCACCCGGTGCTCCGCAGGGGCACCCGTACCCGCAGTCCGGCCCTCCGCCGGCCTATCCGTACCCGCGGTCCGGGCCTCCGCCGGGGTACCCGTACCCGCAGTCCGGGCCTCCGCCGGGATACCCGTACCCACCGGTCTACGGACCGGTCCGGCCTCCGCGCGCAGCACCCTCGCGGGCGCGGAACATCCTGCGCGGCCTCTACAACCCCCTGTACGCCGCCCAGCGGGCCTTCCGTCCCGCACGCCCCGGGATCGTCAACGACCCGGAGGTCCGCAAGCTCCAGCTGTGGCGGACCGGGCTGGGACTCGTCGCCTGGGTGGGTCTGATGGTCACCTACAACGCCGTCGCGAGCGCCGACGACGTCCAGGGCGTGGCGAGCGAGCGCCTCGACCAGAGCTGGTCCAGTGTCCTGGTCCTCGTCTGCACCTTCCCCGTGGTGGTCGGCGCCTTCGTGGCGGCCGCACGGGAGGGCCTGCGCCGGGTGTACCTGCGCCGGGCCCTGCGCCCCCTCGGCTCGGTACTGGCCATCATGGCGTCCATGGGGACCTCGGCCCTCGCCATGGCCCCGGAATTGGCGGGGCTTCGGGACGCCGTGGGGCTGCCCGGGAGGATCGCCATCGTCGTGCTGTTCCTGTGGGCGCTCGGCTTCGCGCTCTACGGCATCGGACTGTCGCTGGTGCACGTGTTCCGCACCGCCGACATCCACGAAGTGCTGCCACCGATCCTCGCCGGCGTCCTGGTGTGGGAGATGGCCCTCCTCGATGTGATCACCGGGTCCTACGACCAGGTCCCTGCGGGGGCCCGGGTGGTCTTCATCCTCGGCGCCCCCGTCACGGTGACGGCCTTGTCGTGCTGGGAGCTGTACCGGTTGCGACGCAATCACGGACTCACGCTGCGGACGGCTCTGGGACGCTGACCCGCCTCGCCGTGTGGCGATGTGACGCTCGAACCGGGGTCGTGTCGTCGACGACCGCACGAGTCGGCGCCTCCCCCGGGCGTCGTTGTCCAACTGGCGGAAGGGCCCGTCCGACCGCCGGGCGGAGTAGGCTGAAGGTACCGGGAGTAACTCGAACACCCGCTCCCACGCGGACGTCGTTTCCGGCGATCACAGCACTGGGCCGCCCTGCAGGGCGGCCCGGAGACGGGTCCGCGATCATGACCACCGCCCTCGCGCCGATGCTTTCGGCGCGCCTTTCGCTGACGCCGAGGACCACCCTCGCCGGCCTCCTGGACGGCGCGTGGTGGCCCCGCTCACGCGACCTCACCCTCGAGATACCACCCCTGGTCGACGCGCTCGCGGGGCACTTCGGACGCATCACACGCGTCACGGTGAACCCCGCCCGCTGGCCCGTCGTCCCGCACAAGGTCGCCGTCGCCGGGCACACCGTCCACGTCGGCTGGTTCACCGAACAGGATCCCGACAAGATGATCCTGCTCTCCTATGCCGTCGGCCGCTGCGACCTCCTGGTCGTCCCGCCCGACACCGAACCCGCCGCAGCCGCCCGGCTCATGGCCTCCGCAGCCGTCCCTGGCAGCGTGCTCGCCGCCGGAGTCCTGATGTCCGACGAGGCCGCGACCGGCCGCCGCATGCGAGACGCACGCAGCGGCGAGAACGCCTGGGAGACCGACGGCGGGGCCGCCCGGCCGCCGCTGCGGCACGCGATCGTCGGCGCGCGGATGATTCCCGTGCCGGGAAGCCGTCGGCGGTGACCCCATGGAGACCCTGATCACGATCGCCGCGATCGCCCTGCTGGTCGCGCTCGGCATGCGCCTGATCCACCGGCTCAACGCCCAGCACGACGCGCGCATCGCCGCCCACCACTTCGGCGAGCCCCTCCTGGCCATCCGCCGGCCCCCCGGCCACGGCCATCCCACGCCGAGGGTGCACGGCACCCCGTCGAGGCAAGCCAGCCCCGCCGACTCACGGGCACCTGGCCCCGACCTGAGCTGACCTGTGCTGCCTGACCGGACCTGAGCTGAGCTGACCACGGCCCGACCCCCCCTGATCCCCCAGACCACTCCTCCGACCGAAGGCCGCGGGTGGGGCACCCGACACCCGGGACCACCCACCCGCCAGGCCTCTCGCTCGCCCGTGAAAGGACCACACGCCTTGAATCCCGTCGACACCGCCCTCCTGCCCTCGGCCGGGCACGCCGAGATCCGCATCGTCGCCGCCACCCCCGAAGCCGCCCGCGCGGTCGCCGAAGTGCTCCGCCGCTCCTTCGCCGGAGCGGAGCAGCGCAGTTACCCCGTGCCCGAGGGCGGCACACGGCTCCACCTCACCGTCGACACCGGGTCCGCCGCGGAACCCGCCCATTCCTGGCTCGCCACCAGCAGACCGTCCGCGTGCGGCACCCACGTCGACGAGGTGTGAGGAGCGTCGGGGCGCAGCCGGATCCCCGCTGATCACACCAGCCCTCACCGGCCCTCGCCGCCTCCAGGACGCCGGGCGGGCGCTCAGCCCACTGAGTCGAGACGTTCGCGGCAGGCGGCGGCGACGGCTTCGGCGACGCCGACCATGTCGGGCCGCCAGGTGGGATTGCAGTTCACCTCGCACACGGTGAAGGAACCATCGGCTTCGAAGAGGAGATCGACGCCGGCGACACCGAGGCCGATGGCGTCCGCCGCTTCGACGGCCAGCGCCTCGGCGTCCGGATACCGACCGGTGCAGACGGTGTGGGTGCCGCCCTGCGCCAGGTTGGAGACGAGGCGGTCGTCTGCGGCCGTGCGCACGGCGGCGGCCACGGCGCGGCGGTCGACCACGATGACGCGCAGGTCCCGGCCGTGGGAGTGGGCGACGTACCGCTGGAGGAGGTACGGGTGCCGGTCGTCCAGGCTGCCCGCCACGGCGCGCAGCGCCTTGTCGTCGGCGGCGAGGAAGACCCGTCGGCCACGATGGCCGCGCACGGCTTTCACCACGCAGGGCTGCGGTACACCGGCATCGAGTACGTGTTCCAGGGGCGCGTCGGTGTGGGTGCGGGTGTCGGGGACGGGGATGCCCGCGGCAGCGAGCTGTTGGAGCTGCCAGAACTTGTTCACCGCCGCGAGGACCGCCTCGGCGGGGTTGATCAGCTGTGTGCCCAGGGCGGCCAGGTGCCGTAGCAGGGTGACTTCGCGGTCGGTCGACAGCCGGGGCGTCGACAGGCGGGCGTAGGCCACGGCCGGCGCGGTGACGGGTCGCCCGTCGGTGTCGGCGAGGGTGAGCCGTCCGCCTTCCACCCCCAGCACCAGTCGGCTGCTGTGGACCACCGCGGCCCGGTGCCCGAGTTCCGCGGCGAAGGAGGTCATGAGCGACGACGTGACCGGACCCGGATCGCTGCCGGCGCCGCCCTCCCTGCCCCGGCTGAGCCCGGGACACAGGAGCAGCCAAGCACGTGCTGCGGTCACGGACGACATGCCGGTCCCTTCGTTCGCGGGTGCCCTCTGCCGGTCCTGACAGATCATAGGGCGGGCGTCCGCCGAAGGGTGTTCACGGTGGACGTGACGATGAACCACCGGGCAACGGACCGCGGGCGATGGTTACTTGTGGGTACGGGAGTCTTGTCAGCCGCCTGTTGTTTACGCGAACATACTGCGGCACGGCTCCCACCCGTCACCCACCGAAGGCCTTCATGAAGAAGTCACTGCTGGGAGTCGCGCTCGCCGCGGCCCTCATCGTCGCCGGGTCCCCGGCCACCGCCACACCCGCCCGCGCAGGCGCACCCGCACCCGCACCCGCACCCGCACCCGCACCCACGTCCGCATCCTCGCCCACGCCCCCGGCCTCGTCCCCGGCCTCGTCCTCGTCCGCCGGCTCCCTGCTCGCCGAGAGCTGGCAGCCGCCGCTCAGCACCCGGGGCCGCTACGTCGTGGACGCCCGCGGCAACCGCTTCAAGCTCGAGTCCGTCAACTGGCACGGCGCCCAGGGCTCGTACAACGGCAGCGGAGACGTGAACGACCCCGCAAGCCACCACGACGCCGAGAAGTCCGACCAGGTGCCCCTGGGCCTCGACCGTGTCCCGCTCGCGAGCATCCTCGCCGACTTCCACCGGCTCGGCGCCAACAGCATCCGGCTGCCGTTCTCCAACGAGATGCTGCACGATCAGCGCGCCGTGCCGGACGCCGCCGTCGCCGCCAACCCGGCCCTCAAGGGCAAGACCCCGCTCCAGGTCTTCGACGCGGTGATCGCGGCGACCACCGCGGAGGGTTTCGCGGTCATCCTCAACAACCACACCAACACCTCCCGTTGGTGCTGCGGACTGGACGGCAACGAGCGCTGGAACACCAGCCAGACCACCGCGCAGTGGGAGGCCGACTGGCTCTTCCTCGCCAAGCGCTACAAGGACGACAAGCGGGTCGTCGGCGCGGACCTCTACAACGAGGTCCGCCGCACGGTCATGGACGACGCCAACTGGGGCTGGGGCAACGACCACGACTGGTGGGCCGCCTCCCAGCGGGTCGGTGACCGGCTGCTCACCGAGGCCAACTCCGACCTCCTCGTCATCGTCGAGGGCATCAACTGGCAGGGCATACCCACCGACCTCACCCCGCACGGGCGGCCCACCCTCGAACCGGCCCGCGAGCTGTCCCACACCCTGGTCGCCTCGGACAAGCTCGTCTACTCGGCCCACTTCTACGGCTACACCGGCCCCCAGCACACCGGCGCGACCGGCACGGGCGAGACCAGCGACTGGCGCTACCAGGAGCTCCCCCGTGAAGAGCTGTTCCAGACCCTGCGGCGACAGGCCCTGTTCGTCGCCGACGACACCCGGCGTCACTACACCGCGCCCGTCTGGATCAGCGAGTTCGGCATCGGCGCCGACGAGACCGATCCGCGGGGCAGGGCCTGGTTCGCGAACTTCGTCGACTACCTCATCGAGCACGACGTCGATTTCGCCTACTGGCCGGCGGTGGGCTTCACGGGCCACGGACGGTGGAAGCTGCTGGACTACGACCTCCAGGGCCGGCGCTCCGGAGTCCTCGACGGTGACGACTGGCGTACCCCGCACTGGCAGCGGCTCGTCGGCGCCCCCGGCAGGTCGGGCGCCGTACCCGTCACCGACTCCTGGGACATGCTCACCACGGACCACGCCGACTTCGTCCAGTCACTCCGCGCCCGCGCGAAGGGCGACTGGGACCGCGGCGCCCGCAAGGCCGTCTGCCCCGACGGTCAGCGGATCGTCGGGCTCTCCCACGACGGCGGACGCGGTCTGTGCTCCGACACCGGGGCCCGTGGACTCGCCTCGCCCGCCGGCGCGTCGACCGTCGTGACCGACGAACGGCACGTCACGGACGGCGACTGGGCCGGCGGTTACACCAAGTTCCAGTGCCCCGCGAACCAGTTCATGGTCGGCTACAGCCTCCGCGGCCGGGCCGTGTCCGCCGTGCTGTGCGCCGAGGCCGCCCGGGCCCTGCCGAAGGCCGGCCGCACGCTCTGGTTCGACCGCGGCGACAACCGTCCCACCGGCACGCCCGGCGGCGAGTTCGCGCTCGGCAGCTACAAGGGCCAGTGCGGCAGCGACGAGTACGCCGCCGGCGTCGCGCACAGCGGCGCCTGGGCGAGGGGCGACAAGCCCGCCGCCCTCCTCTGCCGGACCCTCTGAGGGCAGGCGGGCCGCCGTCCGGACGCCCCACGGGCGCCGGCAGCCGTGCCGGTGACGATGTTTGACGTGCTCAACCGCGGTGAGGCGTACGGAACGACCACGTCCGACTCATTGACTGGGGAGCACATGGAGACCGTAGTTCGCCTGGCGATCTCCGTCGGCGGATCGGCGCTGGCGGCCTTCGCCGTCTGTCGTGCGGCGGACCTGCTGGCACGGTTCGCCGACGCGCGGCATCCGGAGACCCCGCTGTGGGCGCTGCTGCGCCGCTGCCGCACGCCGCTGTACCTCGTCGTGCTGGCCGCCCTGCTCAGATGGACCTACCCCGTGGCGGCGCCCGACCAGGGGCCGCTCGCGGAGCACGCGGAGGCGGTGAGCCGCGTCCTGCTGCTGTGCCTGATCGGCGGCGGAGCCTGGCTGACGGTGCGTACGGTCGCGGCCGTCGTGGAGTCCTCGTACGCGCGGTACGCCGGACGTGCACGCGACGCCGCCCGGCTCCGCCGGGTCCGTACCCAGGTCACGCTGATCATGCGGGTGGTGTCCGTCGCCGTCGGGGTGATCGCCGCCGCCGCGGCCCTCGTCACCTTCCCCTCCTTCCGTACCCTCGGCACGTCCCTGCTCGCGTCGGCCGGCATCATCGGCATCGTGGCCGGCGTGGCCGCCCAGTCGACGCTGAGCAACCTCTTCGCCGGCTTCCAGATCGCGTTCGGCGACATGGTCCGCATCGGTGACACCGTCGTCGTGGACGGCGAATGGGGTGTCGTGGAGGAGGTGACCCTCACCTTCCTCACGGTGCGGACCTGGGACGAGCGCCGTGTCACGCTCCCCGTCTCGTACTTCACCTCCCGGCCGTTCGAGAACTGGTCGCGCGGCGGCGTGGAGATGACGGGCTCGGTGTTCGTCCACTGCGACCACACGACACCGGTCGCGCTCGCACGGGCGCACCTCGAGAAGTTCCTCACCACGTGCGACACCTGGGACGGGCGGGGCTGGGACCTCGCCGTCACCGACACCTCGCCGACCGGCATCACGGTGCGGGCGATCGTGACCGCCAAGGACCCCGACGACCTGTGGACGACCCGTTGCGCCGTGCGGGAGGAACTCGTGCGCTGGCTCGCCCGGGAGCACCCGGGCGCCCTCCCGAAGGTCGTCACCGCTCCCGCGGCCGATGCCTTCGACGAGGCGCGGCCCGACCGGTCGGGGGGACCCGCCTAGGGTCATGCCCGCGGTGGGGCGGTGCTCTTCCTGACGACGAGGCTGGTCGCGAGTTCCATGCGGGTCACCGAGGGCTCCCCCGCGCGCAGCCGGAGCAGCATCTGCACCGCCTCCTCGCCCATTTCGCGCAGTGGCTGGTGGATCGTGGTGAGCGGTGGGCTCGACCAGCGCGCGATCATCACGTCGTCGTAGCCGACGACGGACAGGTCCTCGGGCACGCGCAGCCCGCACACCCGGGCGGCCTCCATGACGCCCAGCGCCTGCAGATCGCTTCCGGCGAAGACGGCGGTGGGCCGGTCCGGCAGTTGCAGCAGCTCCAGGGCCCGGGCGTGCCCGCCCTCGACGTGGAAGTCGCCGAAGCGGACGAGGGAGGGGTCGTGGGCGAGGCCGGCCATGTTCAGCGCGGACCGGTAGCCGTCGAGCCGTGCCAGTGAACACAGCATGTCCTCGGGGCCGGTGATGATGCCGATGCGGCGGTGCCCGAGGTCGATGAGGTGACGGGTCGCGGCGACGCCGCCGGACCAGTTCGCCGAGCCGACGGACGGCACGTCGGGTTCGGGGTCGCCCGCCGGGTCGACGATCACGAAGGGGATCGACCGTGCGTCGAGCTGCCGTTTGACGGCGTCGGGGAGGGAGGAGAACACCAGGACCACGCCGATCGGCCGGCGCTGCAGCACGCCTTCGATCCAGTCCGGCGCCGGGGCGTGCCGGGTGCCGCTCTCGGTCAGGACGACGCTCGCCCGGTGCGCCTTCGCGAGGTTCTCCACGCCGCGGATCAGTTCCATCGACCACACGCTGTCGAGCTCGTGGAAGACGAGTTCGATGAGGGGCGCCTCCCTGGCGACGCGCGTGGTCCGCCGGTAGGCGTGCGTGTCGAGGAGCTGCTCCACCTTGACGCGGGTGGCCGACGACACGTCCTGCCGGCCGTTGAGGACTTTCGAAACTGTCGAGAGCGACACTCCGGCCTGCTGGGCCACCTCCGCCAGCGTGATGCGCCTGCTCTCCTCGCCATCTCCCATCTGAGCAGCATAAAGCACCGCTCTGCGCCTGGACATGGTCACGCTTCGATAACTCCCCGCCGGAGGGTTGACCCGTTCGTCACGCCAACTTTACCGTCCGACGGCGATGAAGTTTCGACACAGAGAGCGAAACTCTTTCGAAAGGTGAGGCGATGAAGCGTCACGTACGGCTCCTCAGAACTGCTGTCGTCGGTGGAGCGTCGCTGGCCATGACGCTGTCCCTGGCAGCGTGCGGCGGCTCGGGGGATTCCGCCGGAGGCGGCCGGGCCGAGATCCACGTCCTGGTGTACGGCGATGCCACCAACAAGGTGGAGAAGCAGCTCGTCGACACCTTCAACAAGACCTCGAAGGTCAAGGCGGTCCTCGACACCGTCCCCGGCGCCGACTACCAGTCCAAGCTGCAGACGATCATCAGCGGCAAGCAGGCCCCCGACCTCTTCTTCAACTGGGGCGGCGGCAGCATCAAGCCGTACGTCGACGCGGGCCTGCTCATGCCGCTGGACGACTTCATCGCCAAGGACCCGGGCCTGAAGTCCCACTTCCTTCCGTCGGTCTTCAACACCGCGGTCGTCGACGGCAAGCCCTACGGCATCCCCATGCGGGGCACACAGCCCGTCCTGCTGTTCAGCAACAAGAAGGTCCTGGCGGAGGCCGGTGTCAGCGCGTCGCCGCGCACCTGGGACGAGCTCCTTGCCGCCGTCAAGGCGCTCAAGGCCAAGGGCGTCACCCCCATCGCCCTCGGCGGCGGCGACAAGTGGCCGACCCAGATGTGGTTCCAGTACGTCTACGACCGGGTGGCCGGCCCCGACCACTTCAAGAAGGCGGTGAACGGGGACAAGAACGTCTGGGCGAGCGCCGACAGCAGGAAGGCCCTCGGCATGCTCAAGGAGCTGATCGACGCCGGCGCCTTCGGTACCAACTACGACTCGGTCAAGTTCACCGACGGCGGCTCCCCCGCCCTCCTCGCCACCGGCAAGGCCGCCTTCGAACTCATGGGCTCCTGGGAGTACTCCACCCTGCAGGACGCCTACCCGGACTTCGTGAAGAGCGACCTCGGCTACGGCACCTTCCCGACCGTCGAGGGCGGCAAGGGCGACCCGGACAACCTCGCCGGCAACACCAACAACTTCTACTCGGTCCTCAAGACCACCGAGCACCCCGAGGCCGTCGCCGAGTTCCTGAAGCTCATGTACTCGGACGAGTTCGTCAAGGGCCAGCTCGGCATCGGCAACCTGCCCACCACCACCAACACCCCGAAGTTCCTGGACGGCTCCGCCAGCCCCGCCTACTCGACGTACCAGTACGACCTGGTGAAGAAGGCCCCCGCCTTCCAGCTCTCCTGGGACCAGGCCTATCCGCCGGCGGCCACGACCACCATCCACCAGGCGGTCCAGCAGTTCTTCAGCGGACAGACGGGTCCCGACGCCTTCATCGCCGCCATGCAGACCCTGCCCGCGGCCTGACCCCCGGAACCCCCGACATGACCACTGCCGCAGTCCCCACCGTGGACAGCACCGCGAAGAGCGCCCGGCGCGGACGGCCCCGCGGCCCCGCGACCGGTGTGGGCCGCCCGGGCATCGCCTGGGCGGCGCCCGCCGCCGTCTTCTTCGGCCTGTTCGCCCTCGTACCGCTCCTCCTGGTCGTCGTCCTGTCCTTCACCCGCTGGAACGGCCTCGGTTCCCCCGAGTTCGCCGGCCTGGACAACTGGAGCCGGCTGCTCGACGACCCCGTGATGGTGAAGAGCCTCTGGCTGAGCCTGGTGTTCACCGTTCTCGGCGTCGTCGTCCAGACGCCGCTCAGCATCCTGCTCGGCGTCTGGGCCGCCGGCCGGCAGCGCAACCGCGCCGTGCTCTCCGCCGTCTACTTCGTCCCGCTCCTGCTGTCCATCACCGCGGTCTCCGTCCTGTGGCGCGCCGTGCTCGACCCCAACTTCGGGGTCCCCTCTCAGGCGCGGTGGCTCTTCGACGACGGCAACCTGTTCGGCACGCAGGCCGGCGCCATCGGAGTCCTCGTCTTCGTCAGCACCTGGCAGTTCACCCCCCTGCACACCCTGATCTACCAGGGCGCCGCCCGGGCCGTCCCCGGGGTCCTCTACGAGGCCGCCCGGATCGACGGCGCGGGCACGGTCCGCCAGTTCTTCCACATCACCCTGCCGCAGCTGCGCAACACCGTCGTCACCTCGATGATCCTGATGGTGGTCGGCGGACTCACGACCTTCGACACCGTGCTGATCCTCACCCAGGGCGGGCCGGGCACCGACACCACGAACAGCGCCTACTACATGTACCAGAAGGCCTTCAAGAGCTTCGACTTCGGAGGGGCCTCCGCGATCGCGCTCCTCCTCGTCCTCGTCGCCACGCTGGTCTCCCTGGTCATGGTGCGCCTCACCGGCTACGACAGAATGCGCAGCACCATGGAGGGCGTGTGATGAGGAAGCGCCCCAACTACCTCGCCGGGCTCGGCTCGTTGATCTGGCTGTTCGTGGTCGGCCTGCCGCTGTACGTCATGCTGGTCGCCACCTTCCAGTCCCGTACCGACTACGCGGCGAACGGCCCCCTGGCCCTCCCCGAGCGCCTCACCCTCGACAACTACGTCAACGACCTCGACGCGGGCTTCGCGCAGTACTTCCTCAACACGGCCGTCGTCACCGTCTGCGTGGTCGGCATCGTCCTGCTCCTCGTACCGCCCCTCGCGTACGCCATCGTGCGCAGCGACGGCAAGGCCACCGGCCGGGTCTTCCGGCTCTTCCTGATCGGGCTCGCCATCCCGTCCCAGGCCGTCATCGTCCCGATGTTCTACCTCATCAACGAGGCAGGCCTGTACGACAACCTCCTCGGCGTCATCCTGCCGACCGCCGCCTTCGCCATGCCCGTCTGCGCCCTGATCCTCACCGGCGTCATGCGGGACATCACTCCCGAGCTGTACGAGGCGATGACCGTCGACGGGGCCTCCCCCTGGAGGATCTTCGCCCAGCTGGTGCTGCCCCTGTCGAAGAGCGGTCTCTCCACCATCGTGGTCTTCTCCTCGCTCCAGGCCTGGAACGGCTTCCTGTTCCCGCTCGTCCTGACGCAGTCCTCGGAGAACAAGGTCATCACCATGGGTCTCTACGACTTCCAGACGGAACACGGTGTCGACATCCCCGGTCTCCTCTCGGCCGTCGTCCTGTCCATGCTCCCCATCCTGCTCGTGTATCTGTTCGCCCGTCGCGCCCTGGTCCAGGGCCTGATGGGGGTCGGAGGAAAGTGACCGGCACCGTGGCCATCCAGCCCCAAGCCCCGTACCGCGCCTGGCGCGACCCCGCGCTGAGCGCGGAGGCCCGAGTCGACGCGCTGATCCCCGAGATGACCCTGGAGGAGAAGGTCGCCCAGCTCTTCGGCGTATGGGTCGGCGCCTCGGACGAGGGCGCCGAGGTCGCGCCGCACCAGCACGACATGGAGGAGCCGGTCGACCTCGACGACCTGCTGCCCGACGGCCTCGGCCAGCTCACCCGGCCCTTCGGAACCGTGCCCGTCGACCCCGCTCTCGGCGCCCTCTCCCTGATGCGGACACAGGCCCGGATCACCGCGGCGAACCGCTTCGGCATCCCGGCCGTGGCCCACGAGGAGTGCCTCGCGGGCTTCGCGGCCTGGGGCGCCACCGCCTATCCCGTCCCCCTCTCGTGGGGAGCCACCTTCGACCCGGCGCTCGTACGGGAGATGGCCGCCGCCATCGGCCGCGACATGCGGGCCGTCGGCGTCCACCAGGGGCTCGCTCCCGTCCTCGACGTCGTCCGCGACGCACGCTGGGGCCGCGTCGAGGAGACCATCGGCGAGGACCCGTACCTCGTCGGAACGATCGCCACCGCCTACGTCCAGGGGCTCGAGTCCGCCGGGGTCGTCGCCACCCTCAAGCACTTCGCCGGCTACTCCGCCTCCCGGGCCGGCCGCAACCTCGCCCCGGTCGGCATGGGCGCCAGGGAACTGGCCGACGTGATCCTGCCGCCGTTCGAGATGGCGGTCCGGGAGAGCGGCGTCCGGTCGGTGATGCACGCCTACACCGACACCGACGGCGTTCCCTCGGCGGCCGACGACCGGCTGCTCACCGGACTCCTCCGGGACACCTGGGGATTCACCGGGACCGTCGTGGCCGACTACTTCGGGATCGCGTTCCTGAAGTCCCTGCACGGCGTCGCCGGCACGTTCGGCGAGGCGGCCGGGGCCGCCCTCGCCGCCGGCGTCGACGTGGAACTGCCCACCGTCAAGACCTTCGGCGCCCCGCTCCTGGAAGCGGTCCGGCAGGGTCGCGTGCCCGAGGAGCTCGTGGACCGCGCGGTCCGGCGGGTCCTCGTGCAGAAGACCCGGCTGGGGCTGCTCGACCCCGACTGGAGCCCCGTCCCTCCGGCACTGCGCGCTGCCGACACCACGGCCGGCACCGACGCCCTCCGGGGCACGGTCGACCTGGACCCGGCCGGCAACCGGGAGCTGGCCGGCCGCATCGCCGAACAGGCCGTCGTACTGCTCCGCAACGACGGGACCCTGCCGCTCGACCCCTGCGCGCCCCGGCGGATCGCCCTGGTCGGCCCCAACTCGGAGGCTCCCACCGCCGTCCTCGGCTGCTACTCCTTCCCCGTCCACGTCGGCGGACAGCACCCCGGGGTCCCCGTCGGCATCGCCCTGCCCACCCTGCGCGAGGCCCTCGTGGCCGAGTTCCCGGGGGCCGAGGTCCTCGTGGCGCGGGGCACCGGCATCGACGACGGCGGTACCGAGGGCTTCGCCGAGGCCCTGGACCTCGCCCGCGGCGCCGACGTCGTCGTGGCGGCCCTCGGCGACCGCGCGGGGCTGTTCGGACGGGGCACCAGCGGCGAGGGCTGCGACGCCGAGTCCCTCGTCCTGCCCGGCGCGCAGAGCCGGCTGCTCGACGCCCTCCTCGACACCGGGACACCGGTCGTGACGACCCTGCTGGCCGGCCGGCCCTACGCGCTCGGCCGTGCGGCCGACGAGTCAGCCGCGGTCCTGCAGTCGTTCTTCCCCGGCGAGGCCGGGACGGCCGCCATCGCCTCCGTCCTCAGCGGACGGACCGGCCCGAGCGGCCGGCTGCCCGTCAGCGTGCCGCGCCACCCCGGCGCCCAGCCGTCCACCTACCTGGCCTCCCGCCTCGGCCACGGCAGCGAGGTCTCCAGCATCGATCCGACCCCGGCCTTCGGTTTCGGGCACGGCCTCACCTACACCGCCTTCGCATGGAGCGACCTGGTCGTCGAGGACACCGAGGTCCCCACGGACGGCGACGTGCGGCTCGCCCTCACCGTGGCGAACACCGGCGACCGCGCCGGAACCGAACTCGTACAGCTGTATCTGCACGACCCGGTGGCCTCCGTGGTCCAGCCCGTGCAGAGGCTGATCGGGTACGTGCGGGTCGACCTGGCGCCCGGCCGGAGTGCCCGGATCCGCGCGGTCGTCCCCGCGGACCTCGCGTCGTTCACCGGCAGGGCCGGGAAGCGCGTCGTGGAGCCGGGAGAGCTGGAACTGCGGTTCGCCGCGTCCAGTACGGAGCCGCGGCTGACCGCCCGGGTGACGCTGACGGGTCCGGTGCGGCAGGTCGACCACCACCGGCGCCTGCACGCCGGCTTCGAGGTCCTCCGGCACGCCTGACGCTGACCGGACGAGGGCATGAAGGAGGGCCCGAACTCGACGAGTTCGGGCCCTCCCCGGAGCCGCACTCAGATCATCGGGCCGCCGAACGGGCCGCCTCCCAACCCGTAGTGCGTGCCCAGCTCGTGGCGGTACGCGGGGTCCTCAAGATGCTTCTCGCGGGAGAACTCGGGGGCGTCCTTGATCTGCTCCTTGGTGCGGTCGACGTAGATCTTCTGGTCGTCCGGATCGATCCGGACGACGGTGGCGGCCGGAAGGAGGACCTCCTTGCCGAAGATCCAGACCCCCGTGTCCACGACCAGATAGGAGTCCCCTACCTCGTCGGAGTGCTTGTCCACCTTCCCGATGCGGCCGTCGATCGCCTCGACCTTGTAGCCGGTCAGTACGGTGCCGGCCAGGTGACCCGCGGTCGACTTGTAGCTCCACACGTGCTCACTCACGCGAAATCAACTCCTCCGGTAGGCGAGGGCTCGGCGAACTGCCGCCGCCCTCCTTCTCCGTGTGCCCTTCGCGGCGGGGCGCGTTCCCCGCCTGGGCACCGCCTGCCCCGAGCCGAGCGGGCCAATCCCGCCGTACCGCGCTGGGCAAGGTCCGCGAGACCAGCGACGCGCAGGTCACCCCCGTGGTGGCCGACCTGACGGATTCCGTGGGTTCCGATTACTCCGGCACTGCCGTTCGCGTCAACTTCAGGCTGATTCCATTCGAAAACATTCGTACAGCACGGGTGTCGCAAGGTGCTGTTCACACGGGCGCATTACCCTTCATTGACCCACCCTTGGGCTTGCGTTGGTGAATTCTGATGAGGGTGTGACCAGAGGGAGGGGCGTTTTCGCTGATGTCAGTCCGCACCTCCGCGGCCCTGCGCGCGGCCCTCCTTCTCGTCCTCGCCCTCGTCTGCGGGACGTTCGTCCTGCCCACCCCCACCGGCCCCTCGCCGCAGCTCGAACAGCCCCGCGTCCAGCAGGCCGCGTCGGTCGCGGCGTACGAGTCCGTGCACGCGGGGGGCGGCGAGGCGGACGCCTCCCGGGGCTCCGTCCTCCACCGCGACCGGCGGCGGGCGGGCGCCGCGGCGGCGGGGCCGCCCGGCCCGCCGCCGCTCGTCACCCGCACCGCGCCGTTCACGGACCCGCCGGCCGGCCGGACCTCCGGCCCGGACAGCCGGCCGAGACCGTTCGCGGCCCATGACTCCTCTGCTCTCCAGGTGTTCCTCTGCTGACGGACGGCATCACCCCGCGCCGACCTGTCAGCCCGACGCGCCCCTGGGGCGCGCCAGGAGGAAACCTCCATGCAGCCCCTCATCGACCACGCCCGCCGATTCGGACAGCGGCCGGCGGGCGGCATCGTGCCCCCAATCGTGCCCCCGTACGGCACCGGCAACCCCAGCGGGGAGGCCGCCACGATCGAGTACGCCGTCGAGGACGTCGTCGTCTGCGGCCACTCCCACTGCGGCGCGGCGGGCGCCCTCGTCCGGGGCGAGGACCTGAGCGCCGTGCCCGCCGTACGGGACCGGCTCGCCCACGCGGCGCCCGGCGGGGCCCCGGGCCGCGCCGACGACCCGGCCGTCACCGACGCCGTCCACGGCCACGTCCTCGCCCGACTGCTCCGCCCGCGCTCCCATCCGTGTGTCGGACGGCGGCTCGCGGCCGGCCGCCTCCGCCTGCACGGCTGGTTCCACGAGGTGCACACCGGCGCCGTCCTGGAGTACCGCCCCGAGTCCGACGCCTTCGAGGCGCTGTGACCGGGGACGTCCGGACGCCGGGCCCCTTCCCGTTCCCGCGGCAGGACTTCGCCGCCTCCCTCGTCGTCTTCCTCGTCGCCCTCCCGCTCTGCATCGGCGTCGCCGTCGCCTCCGGCGTCCCCGCCGAACTGGGCCTCATCACCGGCATCGTCGGCGGCCTCGTCACCGGCCTGATGCGGGGCAGCAGCCTCCAGGTCTCGGGCCCGGCCGCCGGCCTCACCGTGCTCGTTCTCGAGGCGGTCCGCACCTTCGGCCTCCCCGCGCTCGGAGTCATCGTCCTCGCGTCCGGCCTGCTGCAGATCGCCATGGGCCTCCTCCGCTGGGGCCGCTGGTTCCGCGCGATCTCCCTCTCCGTCGTCGAGGGCATGCTCGCGGGCATCGGCCTGGTCATCATCGCCGGGCAGCTCTACGCCGCGGCGGGCGTCCCCGCCCCCGACTCCGGTCTCGCCAAGCTCACCGGCCTGCCGGGCGCCCTCGTGGACGCCCTGGGGAGCCGCGCGGCCCTCGTGTCGCTCGCCGTCGGGGCCGGCACCGTCGTCCTCGTCGTCGGCTGGCGGTGGATGCCGCGCCGGGCCCGCGCGGTGCCCGGCGCCCTCGTGGCGGTCCTCCTGGCCGCCCTCGCGACCACCGTCTTCGACCTCCCGGTGCAGACCGTGCGGGTGAGCGGCGTACTGGAGGCCGTCCACCTGCCGGGCCCCGCGGCCCTGTCCTCCCTCGTGGACCCGGCTCTCCTCGGCACGGTCCTGGCGTTCGCCCTGATCGCCTCCGCCGAGTCGCTGTTCAGCGCGGCGGCGGTCGACCGGCTGCACACGGGACCGCGCACGGACTACGACAAGGAGCTCGTCGCACAGGGCGCGGGCAACACCCTCTGCGGTCTCCTCGGCGCCCTGCCGCTCACCGCGGTCATCGTGCGCAGCTCGGCCAACGTCGAGGCGGGCGCCCGGACGAAGGCGTCCCGGGTCCTCCACGGGGTCTGGCTGCTGCTCTTCGTCGCCCTGCTGCCCGCCGTCCTCGCGTACATCCCGCTGGCGGCACTGGCCGGAATCCTCGTGCACGCCGGCTGGAAGCTCATCCCGTTCAGGGGCGTCGTGACGCTCTGGCGCCGCCACCGGGGCGAGGCCCTCGTCCTCGTGGCGACGGCGACGGCCATCGTCGCGGTCGGCATGTTCGAGGGTGTGCTCATCGGCCTCGCCCTTTCGGTCGCGAAGGCCGCCTGGGAGGCGTCGCACCTGCGGATCGAGCACAGTGACGACGGCCGCGGGGCGATCCGCGTCCGGCTGCAGGGGACGATCACCTTTCTGCGGCTGCCTCAGATACTCGACAGCCTGGAGTCCCTTCCCGGCGACCGCCGGGTGGTCCTGGACCTCACCGGGGTCCACCACCTCGACCACGCCTGCCGGGCGGCACTCGAGACATGGGCCGAACGCCACAGCGGGGCCGACGCCGAGGCCGTCCGCGCCGACACCGCCGCGGGCCGCCCCGAGGACTCCGGCGCGGGCTCGGTGAGCACCCCGCGCTGAACGCCGGACGCGAGCGGGGGGCGCCGCGCGACGTCGCCCCCCGTTCGCGAACGTGCCCATGTGGGACCGCACCTCGTCGTCTGCGGAGGCCCTCCGGGGCTCCAGCCGTCACAATGAGACGCGGGCGCGGTCGAGGAAACGTCCGAACCTCCGACCCGCCTCCGCGTGGTACCGAGGAGGTCGCCATGAGTCACTCCACGGACGACCGGCGCGTGCTCGCCGAGATCGAGCGGCGCCTCGCCCGCGACGATCCCGATCTCGTCGCGCTCTTCGCCACGCTGATCCAGCAGTTTCCGCCCGTGCCGGAAGAGCCCCGTCCGGCGGCCCGTACGGAGCGGAGGAGACGTCTTCGCCGCAAGCCGGCCGTGATCCTCTTCGTGCTGATCGCGGTGCTCGGCCTGATCCTGACCGCGCTCCTGAGCGCTCCGTCGTCCCCGTCCCCCGGCGAGGACGCACCGCCCTCGGGCACCCGCTCCGGGTCCCTCCTGCATCCTTCGGGACGGTGACCGTGCGGGCCGCGGGACGGTGACCGTGCGGGCCGGATCGAGACGGTGATCCGGCCGGGGACGTTTCGAGGCGGTGATCTCGCCGGGGACCTTCCGGGAATGCTCAGGGTCGGGCCCGGGGCGGGGCGGGCGGGACGCTCGTGACGGCAGGCGCGCGGTCCGGGCGGTGGGGGCGGGGCCGGGGTCCGGACCCGCGGGTCCATAGGGTGAGCCCATGTCTGCCACGTTGAGTCCCATGAAAGCCGCCGCCGCCCTGCGTACGGCGGCTCGCGTCTCCGCCGAGTCGTTGTTGGTCCTGTTGATGGCCGGAGTGGCCCTGTGGGTCCTGGGTCGCATGTGGTCGGTCGTCTGGCCTCTCGTCGTCGGGCTGATCCTCACGACCCTGACCTGGCCACCGGCCCGTTTCCTCCGGCGACACGGCTGGCCGCCCGCCCTGGCGGCGGCGGTCGTCACGGTGTCGTTCGTCCTGGCCGTCGTCGGCGTCGTCGCGCTCATCTCGGTGCCGGTCGCCTCCCAGTCCGGGGAGCTCTCCGAGGGCGTGGTCGAGGGAATCCAGCGACTGCGCGAGTGGGCGTCCGGGCCGCCGCTGAACATCGGCGACGACGAGATCTCCGGCGCTCTCGACACGGGGATGGCCCGTCTCCAGGACAGCGTCGGCAGCATGGTCACCGCGATCGCGACCGGCGTGGGCACGGTGTTCAACGGTGTGGTCACGGCCTTCCTCGCCCTCTTCCTGATGTTCTTCTTCCTCAAGGACGGCCCCCGGTTCGTCCCGTGGCTCACCCGCCAGCTCCCCGGGCGGCTCGCCGTCGACGTCCCGACCCTGGCGGAGCGGAGCTGGGACACGCTGGGAGCGTTCGTGCGCAGCCAGGCCTTCGTCGGCCTCATCGACGCCGTGCTCATCGGCCTCGGTCTGTGGATACTCGACGTGCCGCTGGTCCTCCCCCTCGCCGTACTGACCTTCGTCACCGCGTTCGTGCCGATCGTGGGCGCCCTGTTCGCGGGCCTGGTCGCGGTGCTCATCGCGCTCGTGTCGAACGGGGTCACCGACGCGCTGATCGTGCTGGCGATCATCGTCGTGGTCCAGCAGTTGGAGGGGAACGTCTTCCAGCCCATGATCCAGAGTCGCGGACTCGGCCTGCACGCCGCCGTCGTCCTGCTCGCGGTGACCCTCGGCGGGAACCTGGCCGGCATCGTGGGGAGCCTGCTCGCCGTCCCGGTGGCCGCGCTCATCGCGGTGTTCTGGAACTACCTGCGGGAGCAGCTCGGCGACGAACGGCCGGAGCAGGATTCGGACGAGGCGGACGCCCCCGTGCCCGCCATGTCCTGAGCCGACGGCCGACCGGCCGGAGGCGAGTCACTGGCGGTCGGGCCCCGGAGAGGAGTCACTAACGGTCGGGACATGGACGCGATACGCGGCGGAAACGGGCCGTCCCTAATTTCTGTCACCCGACAGGAATTCGCAGGACCTCACTCCGCGACAGGGGACCGCCATGACCGTGACCACCGATCCCACTCCCCCAGCACCTCCCCCGCCCGGTGCGAAGGGCGAAGGGTCACCTGACGGTTCGCCCGACGGCTCGCTCGCCTCGTTCGGCTATCCCCAGGAGCTGCGCCGCAGGATGGGGCGGTACGCGTCGTTCGCCGCCGGGTTCTCCTTCATCTCCGTGCTGACCACCGTGTTCCAGTTCTTCTCCCTCGGCTACTCCTTCGGCGGGCCGGTCTTCTTCTGGACCTGGCCCGCCGTGCTCGCCGGTCAACTCCTCGTCGCCGCCTGCTTCGCCGAGCTGGCCGCCCGGATGCCCATCTCGGGGGCGATCTACCAGTGGGCGAGCAGGCTCGGCAGCCCGTCCTTCGGCTGGTACGCGGGCTGGATCATGGTGACCGGTCGGATCGTGGTCGTGGCGGCCGCGGCTCTCGCGCTCCAGGTCGTGCTGCCCGCCGTCTGGCCCGGCTTCCAGCTGGTCGGCGGCGACCCGTCGCCCACGACGACGAGCGGCGCCGCGAACGCCGCCCTCCTCGGACTGGTCCTGCTCGCGCTCACCACCCTGCTCAACGTCCTCGACAACCGCGCGCTGTCGGCCGTCAACACGATCGGCGTCACCGCCGAGATCGCCGGCGTCGGCCTCATCGTCACCCTCCTCGCCACCCACGCGGAGCGCGATCCCGGCATCACCCTGCACACCGGCGACCAGGGCGGTCTCATCGCGGCGCTCCTCGTGGGGTCGTTCACCGCCGCGTACGTCCTCATCGGCTTCGAGAGCGCGAGCGAGATGAGCGAGGAGACCGTCAACCCCCGGCGCACCGCCCCCCGTACGACGCTCAGCGCCCTCACCACCTCCGGCGTCTGCGGCGGGCTGCTGCTGCTCGGCGGACTGCTCGCCGCGCCCAGCCTCACCGACGGACGGCTCGCGTCCGAGGGCCTGGGGTACGTGCTCACCAGCACTCTGGGCGACGGCCTCGGCAGGGTCCTGCTGGCCGACGTGGCCCTGGCCGTCTGCGCGGCGACCCTGGCGATCCAGACCTCGGCGACCCGGATGCTCTACTCGATGGCGCGTGACGGTGTCCTCCCGTACTCGGCACGACTGGCGCGGGTGCCCCGGCGGACCGGGATGCCCGGCACGGCCGCCGTGGTGGTCGGTGTCTGCTCGGGGCTGCTGCTCCTGCTCAACCTCGCCTCGCCGCAGGCGATCCTGGCCATCGGCACCACGTGCATCGCGATGGTGTACCTGGCGTACCTGATGGTCACGGGCCCCATGCTGGTCCGGCGCCTGAGGGGCGAGTGGCCGCCGCCGGCCGACGACGCACGGGACGAGCTCGGCCGGCCGCTGTTCTCGCTCGGCCGCTGGGGGCTCCCCCTCAACGCGCTCGCCGTGGCCTACGGGATCCTCATGACGGTCAACCTCTCCTGGCCGCGCGCCGAGGTGTACGACCCGGAGGGCGGCCACTGGTACTTCCGGTGGTTCACCGTCCTGGTCCTCGGCGCCACGGTCGCGACGGGTGCGGCGTACCGCTGGTACCGCCGTCGCGAGGGCGCCGGTCCCGCGGTCGGGGACGCGGACCGGCGAGCCCGGCAGGACCACGGCTCCGAGGCCCTACGCGCCTGAGGCCGTGGGGCGCCCCGCCCCGTCGGATCCGCGCCGGACCAGCCGGTGCTCCGGCCGCCCCGTCAGGTCTGTGCCGCGAGGAGCAGCTGCCCCTCGCGGCGCAGTCGTGCCAGGGACCGCTGCGGCACGCCCGCCACCCGGAGCGCCGCGTCGGCGGTCGCCACCGCCAGGGTGCGGGGGTCGCGGGCCGGTTCCGCCCTGCGGATGAGGATCACGCTCTCGGTGAGGCCGAAGAGCAGGTCCGCGCGGAGTGCCAGGCCGTCCTGGGCGAGCCCTGTCCCGGGTTCCGTGGCCGCCAGCAACTCGGCGTAGCAGGACTTGAGTGCGGACCGGATCCGGTGGAAGTCGGCGAAGCGCTCCGTCTGCACCTCGGGCAGCAGGTAGAGCGCGCCGAGGTTGTGCGGGCCGCCGCACAGCAGTGCCGCGTCGGAGTGGCACAGCGCCCACAGCCGTGCCTCCGGGTCCGCCTCCGCACGGGACACGAGATCGCGCGCCACCTCCAACGAGGGCCGGACGGTGCCTTCGAGCAGCTCCGCGAGGATCGCTTCCTTGCCGTCGAAGTAGTGGTAGAGGGATGCCTGCCGCAGGCCGGCACGCTCGGCGATGGTCCGGGTAGAGGTCGCCGTGTAGCCGCGGGCGGTGAACAACTCGGCTGCGGCCGCCAGGACTTCGTCGCGCGGTTCGAGACCTCCGGCGGGACGCTCCTGGGCGCGCGGGCGGCCGACTCTTCTGCTGGTGGGCGTGCTCACTCCGTGATCCTCGCACAGGGCCGCGGGTCGCCTCGGGGCCGAGCTGCCGGGTGAGTTTCCGGTAACGGACGCGAAACCCGCGGGCAACGGCCGCGAAGCGCCCGCTGCCTAATTTCTGTCGAGCGACAGAAATAAGAGCGGCGACTTGGAGGCCGAGTCATGGCGACCCCGTCAGGGACAGCGACAGCGACGACGTATCTCGCGCGCGACCATGCCCGTGCCCAGGCGGGCACGGAGGTGGACGCCATGCCCGTGCTGCCCGCGAGCAGGTGGCCGGCGCCTCCCGAGGGCGTCGCCGCCGAGGACGTCGTCTGGGCCGAGACGGTGGCGGGCGGCAACTACACCCACAAGGTCCTCGCCCGCGGCACCGAGCTGCGGCTGACCGACCTCACCGGCGACGCCTGCGCCCATCTTCTGCTCCACTGCGCCGACCGCCCGTGGGAGCGGCTGAACGTCGCCGACACCGTCAAGGTGCTCTGGAACGCGTACCTCGGCGAGGGGCATCTGCTGCTCTCCGACCAGGGACGGGTGCTCGCCTCCGTCACCTGGGACACCTCCGGCCGGCACGACGCCCTCACCGGCACCTCCAGCCTCGCCCGCAACACCGTGCGGTACGGGGACGGCACGCCGCAGTCCGCCTCCCCGGCCGGACGTGAGCTGTTCAAGCTCGCCGCGCTCAAGCACGGTCTGACCCCGCGCGACCTCCCCCCGTCCGTCTCCTTCTTCCAGGGCGTACGGATCGCGGAGGACGGCACGACCGAGTTCACCGGCTCCGCCGGCCCCGGCGGGACCGTCACGCTCCGCGCCGAGCAGGACGTCACCGTCCTTCTCGCCAACGTCCCCCACCCGCTGGACCCGCGCCCCGCGTACACCTGCGGAAACCTAGGCGTCCTCGCGTACCGGGCCCGGCCCACCTCACCCGGAGACCCGCTGTGGGAGGCCACGCCCGAGGGCCGCCGGGCCTTCCTCAACACCGCCGACCACCTCACCGCCCGGGGGATCGCATGACCGCCACCGCCCGTCCCGGCCGTGTCGTCACCGACGACATCGTCCCCGCCCGCGCCGCCTGGTCCGCCGTCGTGCGCAGGGGGCAGCTGTTGACCATCACCGACCTGCACGGCAACCAGGCCGCGGACTTCCTCCTCTACGACGCCCACGACACCTCCGTGCGCTACAGCGCCCCCGACACCGTCCAGGCGCAGGGCTCCGTCTTCCTCACCACCGGCTCGGTGCTGATGTCCGACGAGCACACCCCCCTGATGACCGTCGTCGAGGACACCTGCGGACGGCACGACACCCTCGGCGGCGCCTGCTCCAAGGAGTCGAACACCCTCCGCTACGGCCATCACACCTGGTCGCAGCACGCCTGCGTGGAGAACTTCCTCGCCGAGGGCGCCAGACACGGCCTCGGCAAGCGCGACCTGGTCTCCAACATCAACTGGTTCATGAACGTGCCGGTCGAGAAGGACGGCACGCTCGGCATCGTCGACGGCCTCTCCGCCCCGGGCCTGAAGGTCGTGCTCCGTGCCGAGACCGACGTCCTCGCGCTGCTGTCCAACTGCCCCCAGATCAACAACCCCTGCAACGGATTCGATCCGACCGCCGTGCGGATGACCATCACCGAGCCGGACGGCACCGGGACCGGCACAGGCACCGGCACCGGCACCGGCACCGGCACCGGCACCCAGGTCGGCCCGCACGGCGAGAACCACGAGGACGACGAGGACGGAACCCGATGACGTTCGACACCCTGCTGGTGGCCAACCGCGGCGAGATCGCGGCTCGCATCATCCGCACCGCCCGGGAGCTCGGCCTGCGCACCGTCGCGGTCTACTCCGACCCCGACCGGGGCGCCGAGCACGTCCGGCTGGCCGACGAGGCCGTCCGGCTCGGCCCGGCCCCGGCCAAGGAGTCCTACCTCGACGCCGGCCTGGTCCTCGACGCGGCCAGGGCCACCGGCGCGGGCGCCGTTCACCCCGGCTACGGTTTCCTGTCCGA
Source organism: Streptomyces sp. NPDC088707 (assembly GCF_044752725.1). Taxonomy (NCBI): domain Bacteria; kingdom Bacillati; phylum Actinomycetota; class Actinomycetes; order Kitasatosporales; family Streptomycetaceae; genus Streptomyces; species Streptomyces sp. NPDC088707. The sequence continues at coordinate 651,438 of NZ_JBIVLV010000001.1, forward strand.
GGACGCCGGCTTCGCGCGCCGCTGCGCCGACGCCGGCATCGTGTTCGTCGGTCCGACCCCCGAGCAGCTGGAGCTCTTCGGCGCCAAGCACACCGCGCGCGCCGCCGCGCGGGCGGCGGGCGTTCCCCTCGCCCCCGGCACCGGGCTCCTCCCGGACGTCGACGCGGCCCTCACGGCGGCCGAGGAGATCGGCTACCCGGTGATGCTCAAGGCGACCGGCGGCGGTGGCGGCATCGGCATGCGGGCCTGCCGCGACGCGGCCGAGCTCGCCGACGCCTGGGACCGCGTGCAGCGCGTGGCCGCCGCCTCCTTCTCCTCGGCCGGTGTCTTCCTGGAACGACTGGTCGAGCGGGCCCGCCACGTCGAGGTGCAGGTCTTCGGCGACGGGCGGGGCAAGGTCGTCACCCTCGGCGACCGCGACTGCTCGCTGCAGCGCCGCAACCAGAAGGTCCTGGAGGAGGCCCCGGCCCCCGGGCTGCCGGACCGTGTGCGCCGCGGACTCGCCGCCGCCGCCCGGGACCTGTGCGCCTCGGTGGACTACCGCTCCGCCGGCACGGTGGAGTTCGTGTACGACGCCGCCCGCGAGGAGGCGTACTTCCTGGAGGTCAACACCCGCCTCCAGGTCGAGCACCCGGTCACCGAGGAGATCTACGGGGTCGACCTCGTCGCCTGGATGCTGCGCCTCGCGCAGGGCGACACCGCGGTCGTCAGCGAGCCGCCGACGCCCTCCGGCCATGCCGTGGAGGCCCGTCTCTACGCGGAGGACCCGTCCCGCGACCACCGTCCCAGCGCCGGCCTGTTGACCCGCGTCGCCTTCCCCGAGGGCGTCCGCGTGGATTCCTGGGTCGAGACCGGCACGGAGGTCACCACCGCGTACGACCCGATGCTCGCCAAGGTCGTCGTCCACGGCGCCGACCGCGCCGAGGCCCTCGACCGGCTGGACGCGGCGCTCGCCGCGACCCGCGTCGACGGCATCGAGACCAACATCGGCCTCGTCCGCACCGCTCTCCGGGACGCCGACGTCCGCGCCGCCACCCACTCCACCGCCTCGCTCGCCACCCTCTCCGACCCGACCCCGCGCATCGAGGTCGTCGCCCCGGGCACCCTCACCACCGTGCAGGACTGGCCGGGGCGCACCGGCTACTGGCAGGTCGGCGTTCCCCCCGGCGGTCCGATGGACGACCTGTCCTTCCGGCTCGGCAACACCGCGCTCGGGAACGACGAGGGCGCGCCGGGTCTGGAGTGCACCCTCCAGGGTCCGTCCCTGAGGTTCAGCCACCCGACGACGGTCTGTGTCACCGGCGCCCCCGCCCAGGTGACGGTCGACGGCAGCCGCGTACCCCAGTGGGAGCCCGTCACCGTCGAGGCCGGTCAGACCCTCGCCGTGGGTGCCCCCGACGGGCGGGGCCTGCGCACGTACGTGCTGTTCGCGGGCGGGCTGGACGTGCCGGAGTTCCTGGGCAGCGCGGCCACCTTCACCCTCGGCCGGTTCGGCGGGCACGGCGGCCGGGCGTTGCGCGCGGGCGACGTCCTGCACGGCGGCGAGGTCCGTACGGAGACCTCGGTCGCCGCCCTCGACGAGCGCCCCGCGTTCGGTACCGCATGGCGGATCGGCGCGGCCGAGGGCCCGCACGCCGCGCCCGAGTTCTTCACCGAGGACGACATCCGCGACTTCTACGCGGCGGACTGGAAGGTGCACTTCAACTCGGCGCGCACCGGCGTCCGTCTGGTCGGCCCCAAGCCGCGCTGGGCGCGCACGGACGGCGGCGAGGCGGGCCTGCACCCGTCGAACATCCACGACACGCCGTACTCCGTCGGCGCCGTCGACTACACCGGTGACATGCCCGTCCTCCTCGGCCCCGACGGCCCCTCCCTCGGCGGCTTCGTCTGCCCGGCGACGGTCGTCACCGGGCAGCGCTGGAAGCTCGGCCAGCTCCGCCCCGGCGACACCGTGCGGTTCGTGCCCGTCACGACGGAGGCGGCGACGCGGCTGCGGAAGCAGCCCTCCGCCGCACCGCGCGCCGACCGCGGCGCCGTCGTCGACGGCGGGGTCCTCGCCCGCCTGGCGGAGACCGCGGCCCGTCCGTCGGTCACCTACCGGCGGAGCGGGGACGACAACCTCCTCGTCGAGTACGGGCCGATGCAGCTCGACCTCGCCCTGCGCATGCGCGTCCACGCGCTCGCGGAGGCGCTGACCGAGCGCGGGCTTCCCGGCGTCGTGGACCTCACCCCGGGCATCCGCTCGCTCCAGATCCGGACGGACCCCGACGTCATGCCGCAGCGTGCGCTCCTCGACGTCGTGCTGAGCGTGGAGGAGGAACTGCCCGCCACCGACGCCCTGGTGGTGCCCAGCCGGGTCGTGCACCTGCCGCTGTCCTGGGACGATCCGGCGACGCGGGAGGCCATCGCCCGCTATGTCGCGGGCGTGCGTGACGACGCCCCGTGGTGCCCGTCGAACATCGAGTTCATCCGGCGCGTCAACGGCCTGGAGACGGCCGACGACGTGTACCGGACCGTCTTCGACGCCGAGTACCTGGTCCTCGGCCTCGGCGACGTCTACCTGGGCGCGCCCGTCGCGACTCCGCTGGATCCTCGGCACCGCCTCGTCACGACCAAGTACAACCCGGCCCGCACCTGGACCGCCGAGAACTCGGTCGGCATCGGCGGCGCGTACCTGTGCGTCTACGGGATGGAGGGTCCCGGCGGCTACCAGTTCGTCGGCCGTACCACGCAGGTGTGGTCGGGCTGGCAGCAGCGCGGTGCCTTCGAGCCGGGCAGGCCGTGGCTGATGCGCTTCTTCGACCGGATCAGGTGGTACCCGGTCGGCGCCGACGAACTCCTGGAGCTGCGCGCCGACATCACCTCGGGCCGCTTCGTGCCGAGGACCGAGGAAGGCACCTTCTCCCTCGCCGAGTACCAGGACTTCCTCGCCGTGAACGCCGCGTCGATCGCCGCCTTCCGGGACCGGCAGCGCACGGCGTTCGGCGCCGAGCGCGACGCCTGGGAGGCCGCCGGCGAGTTCGCCCGCGCCGAGGCGGCCTCCGAGGCCGCCCCACCGACCGCCGACATCGAGGTGCCCGAGGGCGGCCGGCTGGTCGCGGCGGAGTTCACCGCCTGCGTCTGGCAGGTGAACGTCGAGGTCGGCGACCGGGTGTCGGCGGGTCAGCAGCTGGTCGCCCTCGAAGCGATGAAGATGGAGGCACCGGTACCGGCCCCCGCCGACGGCATCGTCGCGGAGGTCCTGGTCACACCGGGCAGTCAGGTGGAGGCGGGGACGGCGCTCGTCGTCCTCGCCGCCGTGGAGACCGCGGAGGTGGGCGCGTGAGCGGCACGGTGGAGCGGGTGCGGGCCGCGTACGCCCGCATCGAGCAGGTGGACCGGCCGGAGGTGTGGATCGGTCTCCGGCCCCAGGAGGTGGCGGAGGCGGACGCCGCCGCGATCGACGCGCGCATCGCGGCCGGGGAGCGGCTCCCGCTGGCCGGGACGGTGTTCGCGGTCAAGGGCAACATCGACGTGGCCGGGCTGCCGACCACGGCGGGCTGCCCGTCGTACGCGTACGAGCCGGCGGACGACGCGCCGGCGGTGGCGCGTCTGCGGGCGGCCGGCTCGGTGGTCCTCGGCACCACGAACCTCGACCAGTTCGCGACCGGCCTCGTCGGGACGCGCAGCCCGTACGGCGCCGTCCGCAACGCCGTCGCCCCGGCCCACGTCTCGGGCGGCTCCTCGTCCGGCTCGGCGGTCGCGGTCGCCCTCGGCGTCGTGGACCTCGCGCTCGGCACGGACACCGCCGGCTCGGGCCGTGTCCCGGCGGCCTTCAACGGCATCGTCGGCCTCAAACCGACCCGCGGGCTGGTTCCGGCCGACGGCGTCGTTCCGGCCTGCGCGTCGCTGGACTGTGTGACGGTCTTCGCCCGTACGCTCCCGGAGGCCGAGCGGGCGCTGTCCCTCATGGCCTCGCCCTCGGGGCGCGAACTCCCCGCCCTGGAGCAGCGGCGGCCCGGCCCGTGGCGGATCGCGGTCCCCGACCCGGAGCGGCTCGGCGAGCTGGACAAGGGCTGGGCCGAGGCGTTCGGGTCGGTGGCGACCCGGCTGGCCGACGCGGGCGCCGAGCTCCTGCCCGTCGACCTGGCGCCGTTCACCGAGGCGGCGGCGATGCTGTACGAGGGCGCGTTCGTCGCCGAGCGCTACACCGCCGTCGGTGGCTTCGTGGACGCGCACGCGGGGTCGGCGGACCTCGACCCGACCGTGGCCGGGATCATCTCCGGGGCCCGCGACATCCCGGCCCACCGGCTCCACGCGGACCGGCAGAGGCTGTCCGCCCTCCGCACCAGGGCCCTGGCCTCGCTGGGGGACGCGGACGCGCTGCTCCTGCCGACGACGCCGGGCCACCCGACGCTCGCGGAGGCCGCGGCCGACCCGCTGGGCGCGAACGCCCGGCTCGGCCGGTTCACCAACTCGACGAACCTGTTCGACCTCGCGGCGGTCGCCGTCCCCGCGGGCGAGGTGGACGGGCGGCCGTTCGGCGTCATGCTGATCGGGCGGGCGTTCACCGACGAGCGACTCGCCCGCGTCGCGGGCCTGCTCACGGCCCCACCGCTGCGGCTCGCCGTGGTCGGCGCGCACCTGTCCGGGCAGCCGCTCAACGGGCAGCTGCTCTCCCTCGGCGGCCGTCTGGTCCGTACGACCACCACCGCCCCCGCCTACCGGCTCCACGCCCTGGACACCGTCCCGCCCAAGCCGGGCCTGGTCCGGGTCCGTGAAGGCGGCGCGCCGATCGAGACCGAGGTGTGGCAGCTGCCCGCCGAGGGGCTCGGCGCGCTCCTCGCGGCACTCCCCCGCCCGATGGCCCTCGGCACCGTGGAGCTCGCGGACGGGTCCTCCGTGACCGGCTTCCTCTGCGAGCCCGAGGCCCTCGACGGTGCCCGCGACATCACGGCGTACGGCGGCTGGCGCGCCGCCCTTCCCTCCCTCGCCCGCTCCGGGGAGCCGGGAGGGCGTCCGTCCCGTGGCTGAACCCCGGCGGTACCTCGAATCTCAGGTGCAGCACCCGGTTGCCGTGGATGACGACGGTGCTATCGCGTCCCCGTCAGGGTCGCGTAGACCACCGTGTTGGCGGCGTAGCCGGTGTCGCTGGACCACTCGCCGCCGCAGGTGATCAGCCGTAGCTCGGGGCGGCCCGAACCGCCGTAGACCTTGTCCTCGGGGAAGCGGTCCTTGGGATGGAGCTCCACCGCGGTGACGGTGAACCGGGCCGTACGGCCGTCGACGCGCTCGACCTCGATGGCGGCACCGCGGGAGAGCGAGTCGAGCCGGTGGAAGACGGCGGGGCCGAGCGGGGTGTCCACGTGTCCCGCCACGACGGCCGTGCCCACCGCCCCGGGGGCGGTGCCGTCGGCGTACCAGCCGGCCACGGTCGGGGCCGTCGCGGGCGGGGGGCGGAGCGCTCCGGCGCCGTCCAGCTCCAGGGGGATGAGGGGGACGTCGACCGCGATGGCCGGGATCCTGAGCCGTGCGGCGTCGGACGCGGGCAGCGGCCGGGGTGCGGGGCGGTCGCGTTCGGCTCCGGCGGCGGACCGGGCGGGCAGCGTCGAGGCCCGTGCCTTCGTCGTCGGCCGCGAGCCGTCGCCGTCCGGTACATGGGCGAGCAGGAGGATGCCGAGGAGCGTCGTGCAGGCGAGTGCCCTGACCGAGGGAACGCGCCGGGACGGCGCTCCCCCGGCCTGGGGACCGGAGCGGTTCTTCATGCGGATCGTGCCTCCGCTGGATGGCGGGGGCCCCGGATCCTCCTGGATCCGGGGCCCTGACCGTGCGACGTGGGGTGGGGAGGCGTGGACTAGGCGGCGTTCCGCGAGGCGGTGGCGCGGCGGCGCATCCTGACCAGAACCCCGGCGGCGGCGCCGCCGAGGAGCAGCGCGCCGAGGGCGTACGGGCTGCCGCCGCCGCCCTCGTCCGCGCCGGCCGCCCATCCGAAGCCCGCTTCCACGGCGCCGTTCGGCCGGCCGGAGATCTGGTAGGTGACGGTCTGCTGGATGCGGGGCGGGCACTTGAGGGTCACGGTGTCCGTGCCGGAGGCGGCGTCCAGCGGGAGCGTGAACCGGCCCACCAGGACGCCCTTCCGGTCACCCGGCAGGAGGTGGAACTTCCCTCCCGCCACCGACTCACCCTTGCCGTAGGTCTCCGTGCCGCAGGCGGTGGTGCTGACGGTGACGGTGGTGCCGGGGGCCGCCTTGCCGGGATTGATCCGGACGTCGCCGGCGGGTGCCGCGACGGCGGAGGGTGCGGACAGGGCGAGGGCGCTCAGGACCAGGGCGAGCTGGGTACCTGTACGTGCGAGACGCATGCTTCTTCTCTCCTTCGGCGGAGCTTTCCTGGCCGGCTGGGCCGCGCGGCGCCTGTGCTGTGCTCCGTGCACGAGGAGATCCCCGACCGCTGGTCACCGCAACGGGAGGATCGTGCGCGATGTCCCCCGGTCGGAGGCTTGATCATCCTTGCCGGCGATCATCACCGCAGGTCACAGCGGCCTGTGCGGCGCTCGGGACCGAATTGCGTGCTGCGCGCGAATGGGTCAGGCCCCTGCCGGCCCGCCCCGGAGCGGCAGCGCGGCCGTGGGCCGCACCGGCTGCCGGGCAGGAGATCCGGGGGCTCGGCCGTCGGAGTGGTTCACCGACCGACGACCGCCCCGGGCCTCCCTGCCGTGCAGGCGACGGGACAGGGTCAGTCCCGGCTCAGGAGCGCCGCGAGGGCCCGCTCCAGCGCCGCTCCGGGATCCGCCGACACCCCTTCGGACCGCCACGCGACGAACCCGTCGGGGCGGACGAGGACCGCACCGTCCGAGGTGACGCCGTGGGCCTCGGCCCAGTCGGTGTCGCTCGCGGGAGAGAGCTCCGCGTCGGGTCCGTCGCCGATCCGGTACGCGTCGAGCGGCACCGAGAGCTGCCGCCCGACGCGCGTCGCCGCGGCGTGCCACCCGCCGGCGCCGTCCTCGGCGCTCAGGAGCACCAGGGACCGCTCGTACAGGTCGAGGGTGGAGATCCGGGTACCGGCGCGGTTCAGCCACACGTGGGGTGCGCGGCTCCCGGGCTCGCCCGTCAGGCGCAGCCCGTCGGCCACGACCGGCATCGTCCGGTCGACGCCCAGGACGGCGCCCTGCGGATAGCGGTAGCCGATCACCTCGTTGAGGATGCCGCCCTTCTTTCCCGGGCCGCCGGCTCCGGGGCCGGGGACGTACCCGGGGTGGCTGTGCTCGACCGACCGCGCCGCAGCGCGGGCGCTGGTCACCTCCGCCACCGGCCGGCGCTCCGCGTCGTAGGACGCGAGCAGACCGGGGCCGGCCCAGCCGCCCAGTACGGCGGCGAGCTTCCAGGCGAGGTTGTGCCCGTCCTGGATACCGGTGTTGGAGCCGAACGCCCCGGTGGGCGGCATCTCATGGGCGGAGTCGCCGACGAGGAACACCCGTCCGTCCGCGTACCGTTCGGCGATCCTCTCGGCCGCGTGCCACGGAGCTCTGCCCGTGATCTCCACGTCGAGGTCCGGCACGCCCACGGCCCGCCGGATGTGCTCCCTGCACCGCTCGTCGGTGAACTCCTCCAGTGTCTCGCCGTGTTCGGGGTGCCACGGGGCGTGGAACACCCAGCGCTCCCGGTTGTCGACCGGCAGCAGGGCTCCGTCGGCCTCCGGGTTCGTCAGGTAGCAGACGATGAAGTGCCGGTCGCCGACGACGTCCGCGAGGCCGCGGGAGAGGAACGTGATGCTCACGTTGTGGAACAGGTCGCCCTGACCGCGCTGGCCGATGCCGAGCCGCTCGCGGACCGGGCTGCGCGGGCCGTCCGCAGCGACGAGGTAGTCCGCGCGGATGGTGGTGTGCTCACCGGACTCGCGGCTCTTGACCTGTGCGGTCACCCCTTCGGCGTCCTGCTCGAAGGACATCAGTTCCGTCGAGAACCGCAGGTCTCCGCCCAGCTCCCCGGCCCGCTCGCGCAGCACGGGTTCGAGATCGTTCTGGCTGCACAGGCACCACCCGGAGGGGCTGAAGCGGGCGACCCCGCCACCGGGGTCGATCTCCTTGAACAGCCACTCGCCGACATCGCCGACCAGGCTGGGCGTCTGCAGGATGCCGTTGTTACGCGCCAGGACGGACGCGGCCTCCTGGATGGCCGGTGCGATCCCGGCGCTGCGGAACAGCTCCATCGTGCGCAGGTTGTTGCCGCGGCCGCGCGGATGGATCGAGGTGCCCGCGTGGCGCTCGACCAGCGTGTGCGGCACTCCGAGACGCCCCAGGAACAGCGCGGTGGACAGGCCCACCAACGAGCCGCCGACGATGAGTACGGGCGTGCGGTGACCGGCTTCTTCGCCGGCCACGTCGAATCGGTTCATTGTTCGTCTCCGGCGTCACGTGCGACGCGGGTCGGGGATGGGATGCAGATTCATTCCCTTCGGGGAAGGGTCCGCGTGCCGGAGGCACCCGGATGACACGCGGTTCACTCGTCCGCTCTTTCGGGCTCGCGCGCTGTCGGCGCTCCTGTCAACCATCGACACATCACGACCGCGGCGCTTCGGTCACGCAGGTCGTTCCCGCCCCCCCACCGAGAAGAGAAGAGGTGTGCCGGATGGCCCCCTCGGGACGCATCTCACAGTCGGCATTCGACGGCTCCAGGCTCCGGGTGATCCTCCTGCTCGACCTGTACGAAGGAGCGCAGCAGCAGTTCCTGGACGCGTACGAACTCATGTGCAAGCAGGTCGCCTCCGTTCCCGGCCACATCAGCGACCAGCTCTGCCAGTCCATCGAGAACCCCTCGCAGTGGCTCATCACCAGCGAGTGGGAGAGCGCGCCGCCGTTCCTCGCGTGGGTGAACAGCGAGGAGCACGTCGAGACCGTCAAGCCCATGCACAGCTGTGTCCGGGACACCCGTTCGATGCGCTACAGCGTCCTCCGGGAGACCGGTCCCGGCCGGCCGACGGCGCGGGCCGCGGGCTCGACGGGCATGCAGGCGGCCGCCCGCGTCGGCGACGGTGTGGCCCGCCACGCCCTCACCTTCACCGTCAAGCCGGGCTCCGAGTCGAAGGTGGCGGAGATCCTCGCCGGGTACGAGTCGCCCCGGGCCCAGGTCGACGAGACCACTCGACTGCGCCGTACCTCCCTGTTCATGCACGGCAACCGTGTCGTGCGGGCCGTGGAGGTGGAGGGCGACCTCCTCGTGGCCCTGCGGCACGTCGCCCGCCAGCCCGAGGTGCGAGCGGTCGAGGAGGCCATCAACCCGTACCTGGAGCAGGACCGGGACCTGACCGACCAGGAGTCGGCCCGCGTGTTCTTCACCCGGGCGGCGCTCCCGGCCGTCCAGCACGTGGTGTCCAGCCGGCCGGCCCCGGCCGACCTGCGGCGGCACGCGCTGTACTACCCGGCCAAGGAGGGCTGCGGGATGGACCTGGCCCGGCTGCTCGCCGACCAGGACCGGGCCGCGGCTGACGACCCGGACAGCCCGGTGTACGGCAGCACCGTGTTCCAGCGCGACGACATCGTGGTGCGACTCATCGACATCACGGGCGAACTCGACCGCGACCCCGTCGCCTCCCTCGGGCTCAAGGGCGCCGACAAGGCCGCGGAGCTGGAACTCCTCCTCGACGGCGCCGCGATCGGCGTCGAGGGCTCCCTGAAGACGGAGCGCAACATCAACCGGCTTCTGTCGCACGCCGACATGCTGCCCGTCACCGACCGCTCGGCGGACCTCTGACGGCCGGTCGCGGCCCCACCGCAGTCGCTCTCCAGCACGTCACTGCCACATCCGGAGGTAACAACCATGCTCAAGCAGCGTCCACGCATCGTGAACCTGAGCGAGACGGAACCCAACCGCAGGCGCGGAGGTGACCTGAGGGCCATGCTCACGCCGGCCACCGTGGGTTCCACCAGCGGCTTCATGGGCCTGGCCATCGTTCAACCGGGCGAGCGCATCGGCGAGCACTACCACCCGTACTCCGAGGAGTTCGTGTACGTCGTCTCGGGCGCGCTGGAAGTGGATCTGGACGGCGACACGTACGCGCTCCGGACCGATCAGGGACTCCTGATCCCGATCGACGTGCGGCACCGCTTCCGCAACGTGGGCGACGTGGAGGCCCGCATGGTCTTCCACCTGGGCCCGCTCGCGCCGCGGCCGAGCCTCGGCCACGTCGACACGGAGGTCACCGACGAGGCCGAGCTCGCGGCCGCGGGCCCGCACCTGACCGTGGGCGACCCGGGTCAGGTGTCCGAGCGAAGCGGGGCCATCGAGTGACCCGCCGAGTGGCCGTCACCGGCATCGGTGTGGTCGCTCCGGGCGGCACCGGAGCGAAGGCGTTCTGGGACCTCCTCGCCGCCGGCCGTACCGCGACCCGCGGCATCACCCTGTTCGACCCGGTCGGGCTGCGCTCCCGCATAGCCGCCGAGTGCGACTTCGACCCGGCGGAGCACGGCCTCGACCCGGACCTGAGCCGGCACGCCGACCGGTACATCCAGTTCGCCGTGGTCGCCGCCGGGGAAGCCGTCCGCGACTCCGGACTCGACACCGACACCGAAGACCCCTGGCGCGTCGCCGTCTCCCTGGGCAGCGCCGTCGGGGGCACCACCCGGCTCGAACACGACTACGTCCTGGTCAGCGAGGGCGGGCGACGGTGGGACGTGGACCACCGCGCGGCCGACCCCAAGCTGCACATGGCGTTCTCGCCGAGCACGCTCGCCTCCGTCGTGGCCGAGCAGTTCGGCGCACGCGGCCCGGTCCAGACCGTCTCCACCGGATGCACCTCCGGTCTCGACGCCGTCGGCTACGCCTTCCACACCATCCAGGAAGGGCGGGCGGACGTCTGCATCGCGGGTGCGTCGGACTCCCCGATATCCCCGATCACCATGGCCTGCTTCGACGCCATCAAGGCCACGTCGCCCGACAACGACGACCCGGAGCATGCCTCCAGGCCCTTCGACAACAACCGCAACGGTTTCGTCATGGGCGAAGGCGCGGCCGTCCTCGTCCTGGAGGACTACGAGCACGCCAGGGCCCGCCGGGCGCACATCTACTGCGAGATCGGCGGTTACGCGACCTTCGGCAACGCGTACCACATGACCGGTCTGACCGGCGAGGGCCTTGAGATGTCCCGGGCGATCGACTCGACACTCGACCAGGCCCGGCTCGACCCCACGCTGATCGACTACGTCAACGCGCACGGCTCGGGCACCCGGCAGAACGACCGGCACGAGACCGCCGCCGTGAAGCGGTCCCTGGGGGCGCACGCCTACGACACGCCCATGAGCTCCATCAAATCCATGGTGGGGCACTCGCTGGGCGCGATCGGCGCGATCGAGGTGGCCGCCTGCGTGCTCGCCCTGAAGCACCAGGTGGTACCTCCGACGGCGAACTACGAGACCCCCGACCCCGAGTGCGACCTGGACTACGTGCCGCGCACCGCCCGCCCCCGGAAGCTCAGGAACGTGCTCTCCGTGGGCAGCGGATTCGGCGGCTTCCAGTCCGCGGTGCTCCTGACGGGAACGGGCGGGAGGACACGATGAGCACTGAGCACCCACGGCGCGCGGTCGTCACCGGCGTCGGTGTGATCGCCCCCAACGGACTGCGTGCCGACGCGTACTGGAAGTCCGTCCGGGAAGGGCTCGGCGTACTGGACCGGATCACCCGTGAGGGGTGCCAGGACCTGCCGCTCAAGGTCGCGGGCGAGGTCCGCGGCTTCGACGCCACCGCCCTGATCGAGGAGCGTTTCCTCGTCCAGACCGACCGCTTCAGCCATTACGCGATGGCCGCGGCCCAGCTCGCCCTCGACGACGCCGGCCTCGGCAGGGAGAACCCCGAGGAGCCGTTCGAGATCGGCGTGGTCACTGCGGCCGGTTCCGGCGGCGGCGAGTTCGGCCAGCGCGAGCTCCAGAAGCTCTGGGGCCAGGGATCCAAGTTCGTCGGCCCGTACCAGTCCATCGCCTGGTTCTACGCCGCGAGCACCGGCCAGATCTCCATCCGGAGCGGCTTCAAGGGTCCCTGCGGGGTGGTCGCGAGCGACGAGGCCGGCGGCCTCGACGGCATCGCCCATGCGGCCCGGGCCGTGCGGCGCGGGACCGGCGCGGTGATCGTCGGGGCGGCGGAGGCCCCCCTCGCCCCGTACTCGATGGTGTGCCAGCTCGGATACCCGGAGCTCAGCACCGTCGAGGACCCGGACCGCGCCTACCGGCCCTTCACCGCGGGAGCCTGCGGCTTCGTCCCGGCGGAGGGCGGCGCGATGCTCGTCGTGGAGGACGAGTCCCGCGCCCGCGACCGGGGCGCGGCCGTCCGGGCCGTCGTGGCCGGGCACGGCGCCACGTTCACCGGCGCCTCCCGGTGGCAGGAGTCCCGGGAGGGACTCGCCCGCGCCATCCGGGTCGCCCTCGACGAGGCCGGGTGCGCTCCCGAGGAGATCGACGTCGTCTTCGCCGACGCCCTGGGCGTCCCGGAGGCGGACCGCGCCGAGGCGCTGGCGATCGCCGACGCCCTGGGGGCGCACGCCCGCCGCGTCCCCGTCACGGCGCCCAAGACGGGCATCGGCCGTGCCTACTGCGGGGCGCCCGTCCTGGACACCGCCGCGGCGGTCTTCGCGATGGAACACGGCGTGGTCCCCCCCACCCCCAACGTGTTCGACATCTGCCACGACCTCGATCTGGTGATGTCCCGCGCTCGCCCCGCCGAGCTGCGCACGGCCCTGGTCCTCAGCCGGGGACTCATGGGATCCAACGCGGCGCTGGTCGTGCGCCGCGGCGACGACACCGCCCGGTAGGACCGGGCGGGAAGGAGAGTACAGATGCTCACCACCACACTGACCTTCGACGAGCTCGCCGCGCTGATGAAGCAGGCGGCCGGCGTCACCGTGGACGTCCGGGACCTGGAGAAGGCGCCGGACGCGCCCTTCTCCACCCTCGGCGTCGACTCGCTCGGCCTGCTCGGCATCGTCGGCGAGCTGGAGAACCGGTACGGCGTGGCGCTGCCGACGGACGCCGAGCGCAGCAAGACGCCCGCCGAGTTCCTCGGCCTGGTCAACAACGCCCTGAAGACGGGAGTCTGACGTTGTCCGGTCACACTGACAACAGCATCACCATCGACGCCCCCCTCGACCTCGTCTGGGACATCACCAACGACATCGAGAACTGGCCGAACCTCTTCAGCGAGTACGCCTCCCTGGAGGTGCTCTCCCGCGAGGGGAACTCCACGACCTTCCGCCTGACCATGCACCCGGACGAGTCCGGGAAGGTCTGGAGCTGGGTGTCGGAGCGCACCGTCGACCGCCCCGGGAGGACGGTCCGGGCCCGGCGCGTCGAGACCGGCCCGTTCGACCACATGGACATCCGGTGGGAGTACGAGGAGACACCGGCCGGCGTCCACATGCGCTGGGTGCAGGACTTCGCGATGAAGCCCGACGCTCCGGTCGACGACGCCTGGATGACCGACAACATCAACCGCAACTCGCGCACGCAGATGGCCCTCATCCGGGACCGCATCGAGCAGGTCGCCCGCGACCGCCGGGGCGCCTCGGTCCTGCCGGGCTGACCGCACACGGCCGCGCACACCCGCACTCCAGGAAGGAAGGTCCATGCACCACGCTCTGATCGTCGCCCGCATGGCGCCCGGTTCGGCGCCGGCGATCGCCGACGTGTTCGCCGCCTCCGACCGCGGTGAACTCCCCCATCTGGTCGGCGTCACCCGGCGTCGCCTGTTCCAGTTCGGCGACGTGTACCTGCACCTCATCGAGTCGGAGCAGGACCCGGCGCCGGCCATCGCGAAGCTGACCGGGCACCCCGAGTTCCGGGACGCGAGCGAGAAGCTGTCGGCGTTCGTCAGCGCGTACGACCCGGAGACGTGGCGGAGCCCCAAGGACGCCATGGCGCAGTGCTTCTACAGCTGGGAGCGGGACGCAGGTTCCTGATCTCCCGAGAGCAGACCCGAGGCCGCCCGCCCCGCGATCGACGCGGAGCGGGCGGCCTCGGGTTTCCCTCGTGCGGCTTCGTCAGCCGGGGACGGTGCACTCGAAGGCGTGGAGATACGCGTTGACCGGCCGGATCTCGCCGATCACGAGACCCGCGTCCGTGAGCCGGTCGACCATGCTCTGCCGGGTGTGCTTCGCACCGCCGACGTTGAGGAGCAGCAGCAGGTCCATCGCGGTCGTGAACCTCATCGACGGCGTGTCGTCCACGAGGTTCTCGATCACGACGACCCGGGCGCCGGGGCGCGCCGCCGCGCGGACGTTGGCGAGCGCCCTGCGGGTGCTGTCGTCGTCCCACTCCAGGATGTTCTTGATGATGTACACATCCGCCTGGACCGGGATGTCCTCACGGCAGTCGCCGGCCACGACGCGGACCCGGGAGCTCAGCGCGCCGCCGTCCCGCAGGCGCGGGTCGGCGTTCTCCACCACTCCGGGAAGGTCGAGCAGCGTGCCGTGCAGGGTGGGGTGCCGCTTCAGCAGACTCGCCAGGACGTGCCCCTGGCCGCCTCCGATGTCGGCGACGGAGGAGGCTCCCTGCAGGTCGAGCAGGTCGGCGACGTCCCGGGCGGACTGCTGGCTCGACGTGGTCATGGCCCGGTTGAACACGTACGCGGACTCGGGCGCCTCCTCGTTGAGGTACGTGAAGAACTCCTTCTCGTACACGTCCTCGAAAGCGTTGCGGCCGGAGCGTACGGCCTCGTCGAGCTTCGGCCACACCTCCCAGGTCCACGGCTCCGTGCACCACAGGGCGATGTACCGCAGGCTGTGCGGGTCGTCCTCGCGCAGCAGTCGGGACATCTCCGTGTGGGCGAACGTGCCGTCGGGGTTCTCCGTGAAGACGCCCTGGCAGGACAGCGCGCGCAGCAGGCGTCGCAGTGTCCGCGGCTGGGTCCGCACCGCGGCCGCCAGGTCCTCCACGGTCATGGGCGTGTCGTCCAGGGCGTCCGCCACACCGAGGCGGACGGCCGCGCGTACGGCGGCGGCGCATGCCGCCCCGAACACGAGCTCCCTGAGCCGCATGGGCGGAGGGGGAGCCGGGTCGACAGTCGGGGAAACCGGATCAACAGTCGTCATCTGTCGCCTTGTCTGTGCTGTGGTGCCGTGGGTGGGGAAGCGGAGCCGACCGTCAGCACATGCCCGCGGGCTCCGAGACCCCGCAGGTGTTGCCACGGAAGGTGTTGCCCTTGCCGGTGTCGCGGTTGGCGAGGTCGGCCGAGCCGTTGCGGAGTACGACGTTGTCGCGGATCTCGTTGCGCTCGTTGAGGGCGCCCACGAAGCTCTTGAAGAGCACGATGCCGCCCGAGAGCGGCGAGGCACCGACGTTGTCCACGATCCTGTTCTCCGCCACCAGCGTCTCCTCGGCGCCGGTGAGAACGATTCCCGAGCCCTGCAGGAAGGGCAGTCGGGGGGTCTTGGGGCACAGCTTGTTGTTGTCGTGGATGTTGTTCCTGCGCAGGGTCATCGCCCCGGCGCGCGGCGTGGACTCGTCGCCCACGACGAACACGGCGGCACAGTTGCCGGTCGCCTCGTTGCGTTCGACGGTGAGGTTCCGCAGGCGCCGCACGGTGAGGCCGATCCGGTTGCCGGAGACGCGGTTGTGGCTGATCACCGTCCCCTGGGCGTCGACGGCCCCCGACTCCGTGTCCGTGGTGTTGGAGACGAAGAGTCCGGCGTCGGCGTTGTCCCGGGCGACGTTGTGCGTCAGCACGCTGCGTACGGACCGCTCCAGGGCGATGCCCCAGTTGCCGTTCTTCTCTGCGGTGACCCGGTGGATCTTCAGCCGGTCGGTCCGCGACGCCCACAGGCCGTTCCTGGTGAAGCCCTGGAGCTTCAGCGCGCGCACGGTGACGCCCTCGACGGGACGGTCGGCGGTGCCGGTCACACAGATGCCGTGGCCGGCTGTCGCGCAGGCGTCGGCGGCGGCCTTGCCGGGCACGAGGACGGTGGGGAAGACGGTCGAGCCCCGCAGGGTCAGGTTCGACGTGGTGATGCGGACGCTCTCACGGTAGGTGCCCGGGGAGAGGACGATGGTGTCCCCGGGCTTCGCGGCGTCCACTGCTTTCTGGATCGATTCGCCGGGCTTGACCCGGTGCACCGTCAGGTGGCCGGCCGCCGGAGCGGCGGCCCCCATCCCCGAGACCACGAGGGTCACGGCGCACGCCAGGTAGGCGATCTGTCGTCTGGTCATACGGCGAAGCTATGAGCGGGCCTTCGGCCGCGCCACCGCTGCTCGTCCAGGCGGACCTAGGCATACCTCCCTCCGGTCCACGCGATGGGCGTGGCGCGCGGGTCCTGTGGGGAATCGCCGCTCCGCCGTGGAACATGAGGGGCCGCCGGGGGCGCCTCTTCGGTGCAGCGGGCAGGGAAGGGGTTCGGATGCGCAAGTGGTGGCCTCTGGTGGCGATCTGTCTGGGCACCTTCATGCTTCTGGTGGACGTCACGATCGTGACCGTGGCGCTGCCCGCGATGGCGGCGGACCTCGGCACCACGCTCTCCGATCTGCAGTGGGTGGTCGACGTCTACGCCCTGGCGCTGGCGTCGCTGCTGCTCGGCGTCGGTTCCCGCGCCGACCGCATCGGCCGCAGGAAGGTGTACCTCGCCGGGTTGGTCGTCTTCACCGCTGCGTCGGTGGTGTGCGCGGTCGCCCCGAACGCGGGTGTGCTGATCGGCGCCCGGGCGGTGCAGGGGCTGGGCGCCGCCGGGATGTTCGGCACGACGATCGCCCTGCTCGGCATGCACTACAGCGGCCGGGAGCGGGGGGTGGCCTTCGCCGTGTGGGGCGCCACCAACTCGGTCGCCGCGGCGGCCGGGCCGATGGTCGGCGGGCTCCTCACCCAGTACCTGGACTGGCGATGGATCTTCTTCGTCAACCTGCCGGTCTGCCTGGTCGCCGTCGTGCTGACGCTGCGCTCGGTGCGCGAGGCCGAGGGCCGGGGGCGGCAGCGTGCGGACGTCCTCGGCGTGATCACCTTCACGGTGGCGAGCGGGGCCCTCACGTTCGGGCTGATCCGAGCCCACTCCGACGGCTGGACGGCGCCCTTCACGCTCGGCCTGTTCGCGGTGGCGGCCGTCGCCCTCGCCCTGTTCGTCGTGGTCGAGACGCGGCACGAGCACCCCGTTCTCGATCTGTCGCTGTTCCGCAGGCCGTCGTTCACCGGCATCATGATCAGCGCTCTGTTCCTGCAGGGTGCCGCGTTCGCCTCGCTGTTGTTCGCGTCGCTGTGGATGCAGTCCGTCCTCGGGTACGAGCCCGTCGAGGCGGGTCTCTGCATCCTGCCCATGTGCGCCTCGGCGTTCCTCGTCTCGGCGCTCGCGGGCCGCTTCGGTCCCTGGCCGCCGCGGGTGTCCATCGGCGGAGGGCTGGCGCTCATCGCCCTCGGCTCCGCGATGCAGGCCACCCTGGACGCGGGGTCCTCGGGCAGCGGCATCATGGCGGGGCTCGTCGTCTCCGGTCTGGGGGTCGGGCTCGTGACACCGAGTCTGGCGGCGGCGGCCCTGGCCACGGTGCCGCCGGAGCGCGGAGGCATGGTGGGCGGTGCGGTCAACACCTTCCGCCAGTTGGGTTTCGCCCTGGGGATCGCTGTCTTCGGTCTGATCTTCCAGTCGCGGATCGAGCGTGTGCTCAGGGCCGACGGTGGTGTTCCGGACCCGCACGGGACGGCCGCCGCTCTGAGCGGCGGACAAGCCCGGTCGGTCGTGGCCGGCTGGCCGGAGGGTGAGCGCGCCGAGATGGCGCTTCTGGTACGCGAGGCGTTCACGTCCGGCCTGAACGCGGTGCTGGTCGTGGCGGCGGCGCTGGGGGCGGTGGCCTCACTGCTCGTCGTCGCGACGGTGCGCGTCCCCGCGGGCGGAGCCGAGCAGCGGAAGCCGGAAGCGGGCGTGAGTCCTCACGGTCGGGAGACGCGGGCGGACGCAGCCCTGTAGCGGCGGCGGCCCATGACGTGTGGCAGCGCGCGACCGCTGCGGCGCGGCCGCGGGCGGGCGGACGAGGTCCGCCACCTCAGCCTCCCTCGGGAGACCGGCGGCGGAACGCGAGATTCAACTGATGTTCCCCCGGATGTACGGGTGTTGACGTTGCATCAGGGCCGATCATACACACGGATGTTTGGGTGCAAGTCGGTTGAGCCCGGCGCGGACATGGAGGTTCATTCCGGGCAGTGGACGGCTCTTGACGGTGCTTTGACGGTGTGCGAATCTCTCGACAGGTCTGGACCAATGGTCCGCATCGGGCGGGGCCGGAGATACCAGACGCCTCGGGGCATCCTGGCATGTCCGGCGGTCCTGACCAGTCACGGCCGTCGACCGGTCCCCGGGGGGTGGACCAGGTCGCACGGCGGCCGGATCCGTCATCGAACACGGATGCCGCGGACTGCCGTCGGCGTCCGAAGCACCGAGCCGCGGTAGCCCGTGCCCCACGCCGGCGTCCGCACGTTCCCCCGCGCTGCTCCTCCGCTCTGCTCCGACGTCCTAAGTGAGCCGCCGATGTCCGAAGTCCTGCCCTTGACCGACCGAATCCCGGCCTCCCCCGCTCAGCAGGGGGTCTGGCTGACCGATCGGCTGGGACTGGCCCGCGAGGCGTTCCACATGCCTGTGCGGATCTCCTTCGACCGGGTCGACACCGCCGCGCTGGTCCGTGCCGTGGCCGCCGTCACCGGGCGCCATCCGGGCCTTGCCGCCCGTCTGGTGGAACGTGACGGACGGGTATGGCAGGAGCCCGCCGCATGCCGGCCTGAACTGGAGCAGCTCGAAGCGCCGGCGGACGAGGCCGACCTGGAGAAGCGACTGGAGGAGGAAGCCGCTCGTCCGTTCGCCCTGGAGACCGGTCCGCTCAGCCGCTTCACGCTGCACCGCCGCGCCGACGGGAGTGCCGAACTGCTGGTCACCGCCCACCACTCGGTCTTCGACGGCAACTCCAAGGACATCCTGACCAGGGACCTCGCGGCCGCGTACGGGTCGGCGGCCCTGCCCGTGACCACCGCACCGGCCGCGCCGGCCGCATCTGCGGCGCTCGCCGCGCCGTCGGCGGACGCGGACACCGTACGGCGGGCTGCCGAGTGGTACGGGCCGCGCTGGGCCACCGCCACCGAACCGGTACTCCCCGGCGCACCGCGCCCCCCGGCCGCGGGCGCGGGGTCCGGGGGGTCCGGCGGGTCCGGAGAGGCGGTCGAATGGCGTCTTGACGGCGTCGGGCTCGGCGAGTTGGCCGCCGCGGCCGCGCTCGGCGGCACCACGGTCTTCGAGTTCCTGATCGCGGCCCTGCACGGGCTGCTGCGCCGCTACGGCGGCGAGGCGGTGCCGGTGTCCGTCCCGCTCTCCACCCGGACTCCCGAACTCCGGGACGAGATAGGCATGTTCGTCAATGAACTGCCCGTCCACCCGCCTGTGGCCGACGCGTCGGAGACCTTCGCCGACTTCGCCGCCGCCGTCAGGGCAGAGCTGCGGGCCGGATACGCGTACCGCAGCGTGCCCTTCGGCGCCGCGGTCACCGGTCTGGGCCCCCGTGTCGGCCTGACCCCGGTCTCGCTCGGCTACCGCCGGCGCGGAGCCGACCCGGAGTTCGGCGACACCGGTGCCCGGGTCTCCTGGGCCGTCTACAACCGCGCCGCCCGCAACACCCTCCACCTCCAGATCGTCGAAGCTCCCGAGAGACCCGGCGCCCCGGGCGGCGCCCTCGACTTCAGCCTCCAGTACGACCCGGCCGTCCTCGCCCCGGACGCCGCCCGCCGTGTCGCCGGCCACTACCGCACGCTGCTCGCCGGCGCGGTCGCCTCCCCCGGCACCCGGCTGCTCGACCTGCCGCTCCTGGACGCCGCCGAGCTCCGGGCCGTCACCACCGCGCCGAACGCGACCGACCGGCCCTACCCGGCCGACCGGACCGTGCTCGACCTGGTCCGCGCCCAGGCCGCCGCCACCCCTGACGCGATCGCGGTCAGCGCCGGCGGCCGCCATCTCGGTTACCGTGAACTACTCCTTCGTACAGATGAGTTGGCAGCCGAACTCCGTGCCGCCGGCGTCCGGCCCGGCGACCTGGTCGCCCTCCATCTGGACCGCACCGCCGACCTGCCCGCCGCGCTGCTCGCCACGCTCGCCACCGGCGCGGCGTACCTGCCGCTGGATCCCGGTTATCCGGCCGAACGCCTCGCCCTCGTCCTGCGCGACTCCGGAGCCGTTCTGGTGCTCGCCGACCGCGACCCCGCGCCCGCGGTCGCCGACGCCGCCCCCGCGGTCCTGCGGGTCCCGGCACCATCGGACCAGCCCCGGGCCGAAACCGGCCCCGGCCCCTCCCCCGAAGCCGCCCATGACGCCGCCGCCGGTCCGGACGACGTGGCGTACGTCCTCTACACCTCCGGCTCCACGGGCCGCCCCAAGGGCGTCGCCGTCGGCCACCGGGCGCTGGTCAACCTGCTCACCTCCTTCGCCGACCGGCTCGACTCCGGTCCCCGGCACGCCTGGCTCGGCCTGACCTCGCTCTCCTTCGACATCTCCGCGCTGGAGCTCTACCTGCCGTTGATCACCGGTGGCCGCCTGGTCCTGGCCCCGGACGGTCTCGCCGTGGACGGCCCCGGGCTGCTCGCGCTGATCGGCGACGAAGGCGTCACCCACGTCCAGGCCACTCCGTCCGGATGGCGGGTCATGCTCACGGCGGGCAGCGGCGTCGACGCGCTCGGCACCGTCACGGGCCTGGCCGGCGGCGAGTCGCTTCCGCTTCCGCTGGCCCGCGAGCTGCGCACGCGGACCGCCCGGCTGTTCAACGTGTACGGGCCCACCGAGACCACCATCTGGTCCACCTGCGCCGAGCTTCCCGCCGCACCCGAACGGGTCAGGATCGGCCGCCCGATCGCCAACACCCAGGCCTACGTCGTCGACGAGCGGTTGCGTCCCACCCCGCTCGGCATTCCCGGAGAGCTGTTGATCGGCGGGGACGGCGTCGCCCACGGCTACCTCGGCCGACCCGAACTCACCGCCGAACGGTTCGTGCCGAACCCGTTCGGGCCGTCCGGCACCCGGCTCTACCGCACCGGCGACCAGGTCGTGTGGACGTCCGACGGCGAACTCGACTTCCTCGGCCGGATCGACGACCAGGTCAAGATCCGCGGCCACCGGATCGAACTCGGCGAGATCGAGTCCGCCCTGCTCGAACACCCGGCCCTCGCCCAGGCCGCTGTCGCCGTCCGCACCGAGGAGGACGGTGAGCCCTTCCTGGCCGGCTATCTGGTCCCGGCCGCCGGAGTCCGACCGCCCCTCCCCGCCGAACTGCGCGACCACCTGATGCGCACGCTGCCGGCCGCGATGGCGCCACAGCGCTGGCTCACCATGGAGCGCCTGCCGCTCACCCCGAACGGCAAACTGGACCGGCGGGCCCTGCCCGTACCGCCACGCGAGGCCCCGGCGCCGCGGGCCGGAACCGCCACCGGAACCGCCGCCACCACCGACGCAGAGACAGACGCAGACGAGACGACCGCGGCGGTCCGCCGGATCTGGGCCGAGGTGCTGGGTCTGCCCGACGTCGGTCCCGAGGACGACCTGTTCGACCTCGGCGGACACTCGCTGACCGTGATCCAGATCGCCGCCCGGATCCGCGACGCGCTCGGCGTGGAGGTCGACTTCGACGTCTTCTTCGACGTCCCGACCCCGGCCGGCATCGCCGCCGTCGTCCGCCAACTCCAGTAGCTCCTGCACCGGTTCACCGGGTACGGCCCTCCCGGCCGTACCCGAACCCCGCCGCGTCCGCAACCCCCTCGACTCCTCACCGAACGCCCGAACAGGAACCCGATGACGGATACCCAGGACCTGCCCACCGGCTGGTCCCCAGCCAAGCGTGCCCTGCTCAGCCAGCGGCTGCGCGGCGCCGCAGCCCCCGCCCGGGTCGTCGGCCCACGCCCGGCGGACACCGCACCACCGCTCTCCAGCGGCCAGGAGCGGCTCTGGTTCATGGACCAGTTCTCTCCCGGTTCCACGGCCTACACGCTGGCACCGGCCCGCCGGTTCCGGGGGCGTCTGGACCGCGCCGCACTGGACGCCGCGCTGACCGACCTGGTGGCCCGGCACGAGAGCCTGCGGATGACCTTCCGCACCACCGAGGCCGGCACCGCCGAGGTGCGGGTCACCGAGCCCGCGCCGTTCGCCGCCCGGTACCTGGACGCCTCCGCGGACCCGGACCCGCAGGCGCGTGCCGCCGCCGAACTCGGCGCGGTGATCGCGGAACCCTTCGACCTCAGGACCGGCCCGCTGCTGCGCGCCCTGGTGGTCCGCATCGCAGCCGACGACCACGTCCTCGCCCTGGTGATGCACCACATCATCAGCGACGGCTGGTCGATCGACCTCCTCAACCGCGAGCTGGACCTCCGCTACGCCCATCACGCGGACGGCACTCCGGGTGAACTACCGGCG
Source organism: Streptomyces sp. NPDC088707 (assembly GCF_044752725.1). NCBI lineage: Bacteria > Bacillati > Actinomycetota > Actinomycetes > Kitasatosporales > Streptomycetaceae > Streptomyces > Streptomyces sp. NPDC088707. The sequence continues at coordinate 673,803 of NZ_JBIVLV010000001.1, forward strand.
CTGGAGGTCCAGTTCGGTGACTACGCGGCGTGGCAGCGGGACCGTCTGGAGAGCGGAGAGCTCGCCGCCTCACGTGCGTACTGGCGCACCGAACTCGACGGCGTCCCGGCCCTGGAGCTGCCCTCCGACCGGCCCCGCCCGCCGCTGCTCACCTTCGACGGGGCCGCGACCGAGTTCCGCTGGAGCGCCGACCTCTCCCACCGGATCAACCAGGTGGCGCGGGCCTACGGCGCCTCCACGTACATGGTGCTGATGGCCTCGTTCCAGGCGCTGCTCGGCCGGCACAGCGGCCGGCGCGACTTCGCCGTCGGCTCGGCCGTCGCCGGCCGTCTCCACCGTGAACTCGAGAACGTCGTCGGGGCGTTCGTCAACATGCTGCCGATCCGCGCCCGGCTCTCCGCCGACCTCGAATTCGGGCAGCTGATCAGCCGGGTCCGCGAGACCACGCTCGACGCGTACGCGCACCAGGAAGTCCCCTTCGAGCAGATGGTCAACGATCTCGCGGTGGAACGCGACGTCAGCCGCGCCGCCGTCTTCCAGACCACGTTCGCCTTCCAGAACTACGGCGACCCCGCCGCCGTCCCCGCCGCAGGGCCCACCGGACTGGACTCCGAGGGCTTCGGCTACGAGGCCACCACCACCCACGCCGACCTCGCCCTCTACATGCGCGAGGAGTCGGACGGCGGCCTCTACGGCCTGTTCACCTATCGCACCGACCTCTTCGACGCCGCCACCGTCGAGCGCATCGCCGAGCGGTTCGAGCTGCTCACCGCGGCCGGCGTCGCCGACCCCGGACTGCCGGTCGACCGGATCCCGATGCTCACCGAGGCCGAGCGGACGGCCGTGGTCGAGACCTGGGCCGCCGGTCCCCCGCTGCCGGACGGCGGCCCGGCCACGCTCACCCAGGCGCTGGCCCAAACGGCGGCCCGGACGCCCGACGCGCCCGCGCTGGTCTTCGAGGACCGCACGCTGACCTACGGCGACCTCGACCGCCGCGCCACCTCCCTGGCCCGGCGCCTCCGGGCGCTGGGTGTGGGGGCGGACGACCGGGTGGCCGTCTGCCTGGAGCAGTCCCCCGAGCTGGCGGTCGCCCTGGTCGCCGTCCTCAAGGCCGGCGGCGGCTACCTGCCGCTCGACCCCGAACAGCCCCCCGCGCGCCTCGCCCACCTGGTCGGCGACGCCGGTGCGAAGGTCCTCATCACCGACACCGCGCTGCGGGCGCGGCTCGGCGAGCATCCGGCGATCGACCTCCTGACCGACGACGGCAGCGACGAGGCGGAGACGGACGGGGCGCCCCTGGAGGAGGTCTCCGGACCCGACCACCTCGCGTACGTGATCTACACCTCGGGCTCCACCGGCACGCCCAAGGGTGTCGCGGTGCAGCACCGCCAGTTCCTCAACTACCTCGCGGGCGCCGGCGAGCGGCTGCGGATCCAGCCCGGGGCCTCCTTCGGACTGCTGCAGTCGCTCTCCTTCGACTTCAGCATGACCATGCTCTACCTGGCGCTCACGACCGGCGGCCGAGTGCACCTGCTGCCGAGGCGGATCGCGGGCGTGGAACTGGCCGCGGAGTTGGAACGGGCCGGCGTCGACTACCTGAAGATGACGCCCTCCCACCTGGCCGCCCTGACCGCCGACGCACCACTCGCGCGACTGCTGCCGCGCCGAGCACTGGTCCTCGGCGGCGAGGCCAGCAGTCGGTCCTGGGCGGCGGGCATCGCCGCGCTGGGCCGGTGCGCGGTGTTCAACCACTACGGGCCGACCGAGGCGACGGTGGGGATCACCGTCCACGAGGTCACCGCCGACGGCCTGGACGCGCCGGGCAACACCCCGATCGGCAGGCCGCTGGCCGGTGGGCGCTGCTATGTGCTCGACGAGGCCCGCAACCCCGTCCCGCCGGGTGTCACCGGTGAGCTGTACCTGGGCGGGGACCGGCTGGCCCGCGGCTACCTCGGGCGTCCGGACCTGACGGCCGAGCGGTTCCTGCCCGATCCGTACGCCGATCCGACGGGGGCCGAGGGCCTGCGGATGTACCGCACCGGCGACCTGGCGCGCTGGCGGGCCGACGGGACACTGGACTACCTCGGCCGCGGCGACGACCAGATCAAGGTCCGCGGCTACCGGGTCGAGCCCGGCGAGATCGAGGCCGCGCTGACCGCGCTGCCCGGCATCACCCAGGCGGTGGTCCTGGCCCGGGGCGAGGGTGTCAGACAGAACCTCGTCGCCTACCTGGAACGCCCCGCCGGCGGCGAACCGCCTGCCGCCGCCGAACTGCGCGCCGCCCTGGGCGAGGTACTGCCGGACTACATGGTCCCGGCCCGCTACGTGGTCCTCGAACGGCTGCCGCTGCTCGCCCACGGCAAGGTCGACCGGAAGGCGCTGCCCGCGCCCGCGGACGGCCCGGCGGCCGGTGCCCAGGTCGACCCCGAGGGCGGGACCGAGCAGGTGATCGCCGCGATGTGGGCGGAGCTGCTCGAACTCCCCCGGGTCGGCGCGCTGGACGACTTCTTCGAGCTCGGGGGCCATTCCCTGCTCGCCACCCAGGTGGTCGCACGGATGCGGCGGGCCTTCCCCGACCTGGCCACTCCGGTCGGCGTGATGGACCTCTTCACGCACCCGACGGTCCGTCGGCTGGCCGCGCTGGTGTCCACCCCCGAGGGTGACCGCGGCCCGCGCCGGCTGCTGCACCTGCTCACCCCCGAGCGGCGCGAGGTGGCCGCGAGTGTGGTCTGCGCCCCGTACGGCGGTGGCAGCGCACTGATCTACAAACCGCTCGCCGACGCCATGCCCGCGGACTGGGCCCTGCACTCCATCGCCGTGCCCGGCCACGAGCTGGGCGAGGAGGCGATGGACATCGACGAGGTCGCCCGGCTCTGCGCGGAGGAGATCGTCGCGAACGTGGTGGGGCCGCTGGTGCTCTACGGGCACTGCGGGGTCGGTGTCCGGCTGACCGTGGAGATCGCCCGCCGGGTGGAGGCGGCCGGCCGGGAGATCGATGCCGTCCACCTCGGAGGCATCTTCCCGTTCGCCCGCCCGAAGGGCCGCGGCGCCGCGCTGGCCGAGCGCTTCGCCGAGCTGTCCGCCCGTCTGCGCAGCGACCAGGGCATGATCAACGCCCTGGCCGCGGCGGGGCTCGACGTGGACGAGGTGGACGAGGAGCAGTTGCGGCTGATCGTGCGCAACCGCCGGGTCGGCACCCAGGGCGCCGAGCGCTACTTCGGCGAGCTGTACGAGAGCGAGGGCGGCACAATCACGGCGCCGGTGATCGCCGTCTGCGGCGACCGCGATCCGGCGACCGAGTTCTACCAGGAACGGTTCCGCGAGTGGCACCGGATCACCGGTACCACCGCCGTGGTGGTCCTGGACGAGGCCGGGCACTTCTATCTCAAGTACCGCGCCGAGGAGCTGGCCGACATCCTGACGGGGGTGCACCGCTCGATCGCCGCCGGCGAGGAGGCGCGCCACGAACGCACCGACGAGGCCACCTGGTGGCTGGCCGGAGTGTCCCGCGGCGTCGCCGGGAAGGACCCGGACCTCGACCCGGGAACCGGGCAGCCGGTGGCTCGGAACAGCTCCGGGACACCGGAGAGATCCGCGACGCCGGAGAGATCCGCGACACCGGAGCGATCTGGAGCTCCGGAGCGATTCGGACATACGGAGCGGTCCCGCGCGGCCGGCGGGCGCCGTCCCGTCCGCCCGACCATGGGTCGCTTCCTGACCATCGCCACCGGCCAGCAGCTCTCCATGATCGGCTCGGCCCTCACCGAGTTCGCCCTGCCGATCTGGATCTATCTGCAGTCCGGCTCACTGTTCCACCTCGGTCTGCTCGCCGCCTTCGGTCTGGTGCCGGGCATCGTGGTCGCCCCGCTGGCCGGCGCCGTCGTCGACCGCGGCGACCGGCGCCGGGTGATGCTCTGGGGCGACGTCGCGGCCGGCCTGACCCAGGCGGCCCTGCTGGTGCTCCACCTCACCGGCACGCTGGAGATCTGGCACGCCTACGTGACGATCTCCCTGCTCTCCGCCGCGCTCGCGTTCCAGCGCGTCGCCTGGGGCTCCGCGGTGCCGCAGCTGGTCCCCAAGCGCTACCTCGGCCGCGCCAACGGCGTGGTCCAGATGGCCCTCGGCCTGGCCCAGTTCCTCGTTCCGCTGATCGCCGTCGGCATCCTGCAGGTGATCGGCCTCGGTGGCATCCTGGTCTTCGACGTCGTCAGCTACGTGATCGCCACCGGTGTCACCCTGCTGGTGCGCTTCCCCGACGCGATGGCCGCCACCCGCCGCGAGAGCGTCGCCGCAGAGATCAGGGCGGGCTTCCAACGGGCGCTCGGAAGCCGCTCCTTCAGGGCCATGCTGTTCTGGTTCGCGGTGCTGAACGTCTTCCTCTCCCCGCTCTTCCTGCTCGTCACCCCGCTGGTGCTCTCCTTCTCCACGACCGCCGCGGCGGGCTGGGTCTCCACCGCGGCCGGTCTTGGCGCGGTCCTCGGCGGCCTCACCCTGCTGGTCTGGGGAGGGCCGCGCCGGATGCGCCTGCGCGGCGTCCTGTTCGCCACCCTCGGCCTCGCCGCCGCCTGCGTCGTGACCGGTCTGCGGCCCTCGGTGACCGTGGTCGCCGTCGGCGCGTTCGGCATGACCTACGGGCTCGCGCTGCTCAACGGGATCTACGCGACGGTCGTCCAGACCAAGGTGCCGATGCGCTTCCACGGCCGGGTGATCGCGGTGAACACCATGGTCGCCTGGTCCACCCTCCCGATCGGCTTCGCCCTGGTCGCCCCGGCGGGCCCCGGCCTGCTCCAGCCCCTGATGGACGAGGGCGGCGCGCTGGCCTCCAGCGTCGGCGCACTGATCGGCACCGGCGAAGGACGCGGCATCGGCCTGCTCTACCTGGTGTTCGGCCTCGCCATGGCCGTACTGGTGCTCGTCAGCTTCTGCATTCCCGTCCTGGCCCGCTTCGACCTGGAAGTCCCGGACGCCGAGTCCGACGACCTGATCGGCCTGGAGACCCTGCAGGCCCGCGCGCGGAGCGCCGGCCCGCAGTCCCCGCAGGCCCGCGCGAAAAGCGAGAGGAACGCATGACCTCCCCGACCCCGATCGCCCGCCATCCGCTGACCGACGAGCAGCGCCGCCTCTGGTTCCTCCAGCAACTGAACCCGCAGGACGCCGGGTTCAACATGTATCTGAACCGGCGCTGGAGCGGCCCGATCGACCCGCGGGCGCTGAGCGCGGCGCTCACCCGGCTCACCGCCCGGCACCGGGTGCTGCGCACCCGGTTCGCCATGGACGGCGAGCAACCCGTCCAACTCGTCGAACCCGTACGGGACGTCGAATTCACGCGGGTCGCGGTGGCGGACGCCGCGGAGGAGTCCTTCACCGCGGCCTGCGCCCCCTTCGTCAACGCGCCCTTCGATCTGGGCGCACGTCCGCCGCTGCGGGCCGTACTCGTCAGCGCCGGCGAGCACGAGCACGCCCTGAGCGTGGTGGTCCACCACATCGTGTCCGACGGCTGGTCGTTCACCGTGCTGTGGCGTGAACTGCTCGCGCTGTACCGCGAGGAGATCGGCGAGGGACCGGCCGAGCTGCCCGAACTCACTCTCCAGTTCGGCGACTTCGCGGCCGCTGAGCGGACCAGGCTCGACGGCGGCGCGGCCGAGGAGGCGGTCCGGTACTGGAGCGGGCGACTGTCCGGTGTCGGCGCCCTGCGGATGCCGCTCGACCACCCCAGACCCGCCGAGCCGGCCCATCCCGCGGGCTTCGCCGAGCTCACCCTGGGGCCCGACCTCGTCGCCGGACTCGACACCCTGGCCCGTGAGCAGCGCTGCACCCCGTTCATGGTGCTGCTCGCCGCCTACCAGTGCGTACTGGCCCGCTGGAGCGGCACCTACGACTTCGCCGTCGGCACCCCGCTGGCCGGCCGCAACGAGACCGCCCACGAGGCCCTGCTCGGCTACTTCTCGCGCACCGGCGTGATCCGGGCGGATCTCACCGGTGAGCCCGACTTCCGCACCGTGCTGCGCCGGGTGCGCTCCGCCACGATGGCCGCACTGTCCCATCAGGACGTCCCGGTCGAGCGGGTGGCCGCCGACCTCGGTCTGCCCGTGCTGCCCGGCGTCGGCCCGCTCTACCAGGCGGTGTTCGTCCACCAGAGCCAGTACGAGCTGGCCGGCGCCGACGAGCGGACCGGACTGCCCGCGGGCGTCCGCACGTCGGGCATGGACTCCGGCTTCGATCAGGCCAAGACGGATCTGCTGTTGGACAGTTGGCGCACCCCGGACGGCGGGATGACACTCTCGTTCTGCTTCGACCGGGAGCTCTTCGAGCGCGCCACGGTCGAGGGCCTGGCGGGCCGGGTCCGCGACCTGCTCGCCCGAGCCGTCGTGGACGTGGAGGTACCGCTGCACGGTGACTGGCTGCTGCCCGGTGAGGAGCGCGCCGCGCTGCTCGCCCTCGGCGCCGGATCCGCCGTCGCCGAGGACGCCCGGTCGATTCTGCGCGGTTTCGCCGACCAGGTCGCCGCCCGCCCCGACGCTCCCGCTCTGGAGTGCGCGGGAGAGGTTCGCACGTACGCGGAACTCGACCGCGCTTCGGACGCGTTGGCCCGGCGGCTGGGTCCGGTGGCCGGCCGTACGGGGGGCGTCCGGATCGCCCCCTCCTTCGCGCTGGTCACCGCCCTGCTCGCGATCTGGAAGGCAGGCGCAGGCTACCTGCCCCTCGACCCGGCGCACCCGGCCGAGCGCCGGCGGCTGATGCTCGACGAGGCGGACGCCGCCCTGGTGCTCGTCGGGGGCGGCCCTCCGGAGCCGGGGCCCTCGGATCCGGGGGTGGCGGACTCGGGTGTCCCCGAGCTGAGTGTCACGGAGTCGGGTGCCCCCGAAGCGGGCGGGAGTACGGGGCCCGCAGAGTCCGCGACGCTGCCCGGGACCGAGCCGGGCGGACTCGCGTACGTCCTCTTCACCTCGGGTTCCACCGGTGTCCCCAAGGGCGTCGCCGTCGAGCACGCGGCTCTGGCCGAGCGCGTCCGGTGGATGGCCGGACCGGAGGGCTACCGGCTCCGGCCGGGCGACCGGATCGTCCAGTTCGCCTCCATCGGCTTCGACACCCACGCCGAGGAGATCTGGCCCGCCCTGACCGCGGGCGCGTGCGTCGTCCTGCTGCCCGGCGGCGGCCGCACCCTGCCCGATCTGCTGCGCAGCGAGGCAGGGCGATCGGTCACCGTGCTCGACCTGCCCACCGCGTACTGGCAGGAACTGGTCTCGCTCGGGGACCAGGCGCCCTGGCCGCCGGCACTGCGCCTGGTGATCCTCGGCGGTTCCGAGGCACGCGCCGTCACTCTCGCCCAGTGGCGGGAGCGGCACGGTGACACCGTGCGACTGGTCAACACCTACGGCCCGACCGAGGCCACCGTCATCGTCACCGCGGGCGACATCGGAGGCAGCCCCGTCGGCGGGGCCGCCGCCGAGCAGCGCCCGCCGCTCGGCCGTCCGCTGCCGGGCGTGCGGCTCTACGTCCTGGACGAGCGCGGCGGCCTGCTGCCCGCCGGATCCGAGGGCGAGCTGTACATCGGCGGTCACGGCCTGGCGCGCGGCTACCTGGCCCGGCCGGAGCTGACGGCGGACGCCTTCCTGCCGGATCCGTTCGACGACGCCCCGGACGGCCGGATGTACCGCACCGGCGACCGCGTGCGGTGGCGGGCCGACGGGCAGCTGGAGTTCCTCGGCCGTGGCGACGACCAGGTGAAGCTGCGCGGGTACCGGATCGAGCCCGCGGAGATCGAGGCCGCCCTCTCCGCCCACCCGGCTGTCGGCCGTGCCGCCGTGCTGGTCCGCGACGGCCGCAGGCTGATCGCCTACGCCGTCCTGCGACCGGCCGCCGTGGAGGGGGCCGCGGCCGTACCGGAGGCGGGCGAACTGCGTGAGCACATGGCGCTGCGGCTGCCGGCCTTCATGGTGCCGGACAGCGTCGTCCTGCTCGACACCCTCCCGCTCACCGTCAACGGCAAGCTCGATGTCGCGGCCCTGCCCGACCCGGAGCCGGCGGGCGCGGCCGGCGGGTATCGGGCGCCCCGCACCGAGGCCGAGGCTCTGGTGGTCGGCCTCTGGCAGGAGGTGCTCGGCGTGGCGAAGGTCGGCGTACTGGACGACTTCCTCGCCCTCGGCGGGGACTCCCTCCTGGTCACCCGGGTCGCCGCCCGCATCCGGGCCGACGTCGGCCTCGACATGTCGATCCGCGACGTCTTCGAGAGCCCCACGCCGGCAGCCCTCGCGGCCCGGGTCGAGGCACTGCTCATCGCCGAGATCGACGCCCTGAGCGAGCAGGAGGCCGCCGACCGGCTGAGCTGACCGTCGCTCCGACGGACGATCAGCAGCGGCGCCGGGCGGCGGGGCCCGCCCGGCTGTCCGGCCTCCCACCGCACCCCACCCGGATCGCATCCCACCGCACCGCATTGCATTGCATCGCTTCGCATCTCACCGCATCGCTTCGCATCGCATCGCATCGCATCGCATCGCATCGGAGAACGCCATCACCACCACCGTGCCGCCCGCCGCGACGACCGTCCCTGAGCTCCTCGACGCGCGGGCCACCGAACACCCGGACCACACGGCGCTGCAGGTCGTCGGCGGCGGGGAACTCAGCTACCGCCGCTGGCGCGAGGAGGCGCTGCGCGCCGCCGCCGGGCTGGCCGCCGCCGGCGTCGAACCCCACGACAGGGTGGTGCTGCGGTTCTCCAACGCGCGCTGGGAGCGGTACGCCGTCGGTTTCCTCGCCGTCCAGTACGCGGGCGGCGTGCCCGTCCCGGTCCGTGAGGACCTGTCCGAGACCGATGCAGCCGCCCTGGCCGCGCTGGCCGAAGCCGGGACTGTCTTGACCGACGGCGCACTGCCCGGCGTACCGGGCCTTGTGGAGCTGCGTCTGGACGCCCTGCTGGCAGCACACCCCGAGCCGCCGGCGGGACCGCCGCACCGGGTCGGTCCGGCCGACCCGGCCCAGGTGATCGGCACCTCCGGCACCACAGGGGCACCGAAGGGCGTCGTCGCCGCGCACGGAAACCTGACCGCCGGCCTGGCCGCACACCCCCGCCGCCGCGCCTACGCCCACTCGCGGCACGCCCTGCACGCCTTCCCGATCGGGACCAACGCGGGTCAGGTCATGCTGCTCACCGCGCTGACCGCCGCGCCCACCATCCTCAGTCTGCCGCGCTTCGACGCGGAGCAGTTCGGCGTCGCGGTCGAGAGGTTCCGGGTCGGCACCGCCTTCCTGGTGCCCTCCATGGTGATCGAGCTGGTCAACGCGGGCACCGCCGGGCGGTACGACCTGGGGAGTCTGCGCCTGGTCAACTCCTCCGCCGCCGCGCTTCCCGTGCCGGTGGCGGCCGCGCTGGCCGCGGCGCTGCCGGGCGCGACGCTGGTCAACACGTACACCTCCGCCGAGGCCTCGCCCGCACAGATCTCCACCGTGGTCGACACGCGCCGCCCCGGCTCGCTCGGCCGCCCGGCGGATCCCCGTGACCTCCGGATCCTGGACGCGGACGGGCTGCCGCTGCCCGCCGGGCAGGTCGGCGAGGTCTGGCTGCGTCAGCCAGGACCGCCACGCGGCTACCTGGGCGCCGCCGGGCGGAGCGCCCAGGTGTTCCGGGACGGCTGGGTACGGATGGGCGACCTCGGACGCCTCGACCCGGACGGCTACCTGTACCTGGTCGACCGGGAGAGCGACGTCATCAAGAGCGGTGCGCTGAAGGTCTCCACGCTGCGGATCGAGGAGGTGCTGCACGAGCATCCCGCGGTCGCCGACGCCGCCGCGCTCGGCCTGCCGCACGCCGTGATGGGGGCGGTCCCGGTGGCGGTCGTGGTGGCCGCGTCCGGCGGTCTCGACCTGGACGAGCTGCGGCTGTTCCTGAGCGCCCGGTTGAGCAGACCCGAACTGCCGGTCCGGATCCTGCTCGCCGACGCCCTGCCCAGGAACCCGAGCGGCAAGGTGGTCAAGCACCGGCTCCGACCGCTGTTCGACGTGCCCGCGGAGCCGACCGGTGCCGCGGTCGCTCCGGCCACTCCGACGGAACTGCGGTTGGCCGCTCTGTGGCGGCGCCTGCTCGGCCGTCCGGTCACCGACGTGGCCGCCGAGTTCTTCGCGCTCGGCGGCGACTCGTTCCGGGCGGTCCAGCTCGCCGCCGGCATCAGCGCCGAGTTCGGGACACGGGCGGGCACCGCCCTGGTCTTCGAGCGGCCCTCGCTGCGCGCCCAGGCGGCGTGGGTGGACGACCCCGACCGGCGGCCGGCCGCTCCCGGCCGAGCGCCGGCCGGGGGTGAAACCGTGACGCCCTACCTGGCCGCGCTCCGCGCACAGCCGCACGCCGTCGCGCTCACCTCGCAGCAGGAGAACTTCTTCCGCTGGATGGCCGAGGCCCCCGGGCGGGACGCCGGTATGGTGTCGGCGCTGTTCCGGGTGGCCGACCGGCTCGACCCCGAGATCCTGGGCCGGGCACTCACCGAGGTGGTCCGGCGGCATCCGGCGCTGCGGACCCGGTTCGAGACGGTGGCGGACGGGGTCGTACGGGCGGTGCTCGACGAGGAGCCGCGGGTGCGGATCACGCTGACCGAGGCCCCGGGGGCCACGGACGCGGAGGTGGACGCCCTGCTCCTCGCCGAACGCGACCGTCTCACCGACCTGGCCCGCGATCCGATGACGCGCCTCCTGGTGGTCAGCCGATCGGAGACCGACCACGTGGTGCTGGTCGGGACGCACCACATGGTGTCCGACGGCTGGTCGGTCGGCGTGGTGCTCGCCGACCTCGGCGTCTGCTACTCCGCCCTGCGGCGGGGCCGGTCGGCGCCGCCTGTCCGCTCCGGACCTGGCTACCGGGAGCTGGTGGACTGGGCGAACGCGCACTGGCCGGTCTCCCGGGACCACTTCGGGACCGCGCTGGCCGGAGCGCCGGAGGCCGTCGAACGGTTCGCCGGCCGCCGGGTGGTGGACGAAGTGCTCATCAAGGCGCACGAGTTCGAGGTACCGACGTCGCTGGCCCAGGCCCTGCGGGCGCGGGCGGCCGAACTGGGCGCCACGCCCTTCCTGGCCGTCGCCGCGGCCTGGACCGGCCTCCTCGCGAGCCGCAGCGGCGACCCCGACCTGGTCGTGATGACCCCGGTGCCCGGCCGCCCCCGCCCGGACGCCGAACGGACGGTGGGCTGCTTCGTCCAGTCGCTGCTCCTGCGGGTGGACGCGAGCGGGCAGCCTGGGTTCGCCGAGCTGGTGGACCGGCTGCGGGTGGTCTACACCGAGGCTCTGGACCACCAGCTGTACCCGTTCGCCGAGTTCAGTCCGTCCGCGCCGTTCGCCGCCTGGCTCCGCTACGAGGCGTGGGCCGCGCCCGCGCAGCTGCCCGGCCTGGCCTGCGAGCCCTGGGAGCTGCCGCGCGGCAGCACCGTCCCCTGGCCGCTGCCCGGCGGCGACCGGAGCGTGCCCGAGCTGACCGTGGTCGAGCAGCCGGACGGCGGCCTGCGGTGCTGGCTGCAGTACAACGCGCTGGCCTTCGACCTGTCCGTGATCACCGAACTGTCCGAGGAGTTCACCGCCGCTCTCACCACCGCCTGCGGATGACCGGCCGGCGGCTCCGGCACACCGCCCGGGCGCCGGCCGGGAGGGACCGGGACGGCGCTGTCAGTCCGCTGAAGTAGGCTTCCCGCCACCGCACACCGACTCGGAGGACCCAGAGAATTGACCGTCCTGTCTGCCTTCCCGCTGCCCTTCCACTCGTCGCGTTCCCTGCCGTTCGCGACACCGCGCACGCTGCGGGAAGTGGAGATGATGCAGTGCAGCTCCCACATTCGGGCGAAGCCGCAGTGGTTCGACAAGATGAACGACGCCGGCATCGTCGCCAGGTGGACGCAGGAGGCGATCGACCAGGGCCTCACCGAAGCGCAGGTTCGCTACGTGATCGCCGAACTCGCGCACTACGCCGCGCTGCGGGACCCGCACACCGGCGTCGAGGTGTCCGCCGTCGACGGGGTCTGGCAGTCGGACACCCTGATCGACGACAAGCTCGAAGCCCGGCTGCGTGAGGCGGTGCGGGTTCTGGAGGAGGTCCCCGAGGCGGATCGGGACTGGCACCCCGGTTCCGACGGACAGGTCCTGGATCTGGTGCATCCCTCGCTGTTCTGCCTGGTGAAGGATGTCAGCGGGGCACACGAGCGGGCCTGGCGGAACCCGACGAACCAGTACTCGAAGTACGAGTTCTCGGAGAGGTTCCAGTGGCTGCCCACGGACGTCGACGTCGATGCCGAAGGCCGGGTCACCTTCCGCTCGTACGTCAACAACGTGCACCCCGAGGCCCATCGCGAACTGGCCGCGGTCCTGCCGGACCTGTTCGCGCGCATGCGTCCGCTGCTGGAGAACGTCCTCACCGACCTGCGCCATCCGCGGCCCGTGCGGATCGAGACCGACCCGTGGGGTTGGTACGGCGCGGCGCCGAAGCGTCCGGACAGGTCCTCGTTCGGCGATGACGCAGCCTACGACGAGGCCGTCCGGGCGTGGGCGAAGGAGGAGGACGACTGGTGGGAGAACCGCCGCCCGGTCGTCCCGGACGCCCCGGCCTTCACCGCGCCCGAGGTGCCCGACGCGTCCGCCCGGGTCGACCTGCGCGGCCGCGGTCTCCAGGTGATCGTCAAGCTCGCCACCATCCATCTCACCCCGGAGAAGCCCGAGTACGCCGGCGGTTCCTGGCATGTCGAGGGGATGATGAACGAGCGGATCGTCTCCACCGGCATCTACTACTGGGACAGCGAGAACATCACCGAGAGCCGGCTGGGTTTCCGGGCTGCGCTCGACGACCCCGAGTACGAGCAGAACGACGACAACGGCATGCGTGACGTGTACGGGCTGGAGGACGAGGATGCGCTGAACCAGGTGCTCGGATCGGCCTCGACGCCGGCGGGCCGCTGCCTGGCGTTCCCGAACGTCCTGCAGCATCGCGTCGGCTCGTTCCGCCTTGCAGATCCCACCCGGGCGGGACATCGCAAGATCCTCGCGTTCTTCCTGGTCGACCCGTCGGAGAGGATCGTCTCGACGTCCGACGTACCGCCGCAGCAGCCGTGGTCCACCACCTCGACCATGACGCTCCAGCAGGCGGAGGACTTCCGCGAACAGCTCATGCGGGAGCGCAAGTTCTTCGTCGACGAGCACAACGAGCAGCTGTACGAACGGGAGTTCTCGCTCTGCGAGCACTGAGCCCGACGCGGGGCGCGGAGCCCTCGCGAGGTGAGAGGGTCGGCGCGTGCTGCTCCATGTGAACGCGACCTTCGCGGCACTCCTCGCGACGCTTCTCGCCCTCGCCGCCGGGGTGGTCGCGGCCGCTCGGCTCGGCCGCCCCCGCGACACCCTCTTCGCCGGCGCCCGCGCCGCCGTCCAGCTCGTCGCCGTCTCCCTGGCGATCGGCTGGGTGGTGCGCGTTCTGCCGCTCCTGCTCTGCTTCCTGCTGCTGATGTACGCGGTGGCGGTGCGCACCGCCGGCCGCCGCGTCGTCCCCGCGCCCGGTCGCGCCTGGGTGTGGACCGCGGTCCCGATCGCCGCCGCGGTACTGCCCGTGGTCGTCGCACTGCTGCTCACGGGAGTCGTGCCGCCCGAGGGCATCGCACTGGTGCCCGTCACCGGCATCCTCATCGGTGGCGCGCTCACCGCCACCGTGCTTGCGGGTCGCCGTTCCCTCGACGAACTCGCCACGCGCCGGGGCGAGGTCGAGGCCGGTCTCGCCCTGGGGCTGACGGACCGGGAGGCGCGCATGGAGGTGGCTCGCGAGGCCGCCTCCGACGCGCTGCTGCCGGGGATGGACCAGACCCGTACGGTCGGCCTCGTCACCCTTCCGGGCGCCTTCGTCGGCATGCTCCTCGGCGGCGCGTCACCGCTGCACGCGGGCGCGGTACAGCTCTTCGTGCTCGTCGCCCTGCTCCTGGTCCAGGCCGTCGCCACGGCCGTCACCCTGGAACTCGTGACCCGCGGCCACCTCGCGCGCGCCGAGCCGTAGCCACGTCATCCGTTCGTACGCCAGCACGGGCACGCCGTAGCGAAGCCGCGCAGAGTGGGTGACGACGCCGAGACGGGGAGGTGGCGATGCCGACTCACACGATCCGCTGCTCGCGGGACCACGTGATCGGCCCCCGCCGTGTCTGAGCCGCCGACGACCACGCTGGGCGCGGGGCACTCGGCCGAACGTGTCGTCCGCCCGCGGCGGGCCCTGCGCGCCGGCGTCACGCACGCCGTGGCCGTCGGCGTGGCGGTGGTGCTCGGCCTCCTGCTCCCGGCGATCGACGGCGGCTCCCGGGTCGCCGGGGACCGCGTCGTGGCCGTGCTGAACGTGCTCGGTGTGGGCGTCCTCAGCGTCACCGCCCTGATCTTCTCGCTGATGTTCCTCGTGGTGCAGTGGGCCGCGGGGAACTTCAGCCATCGCCTCGCCCTGTTCCGCTCCGACCCGCTGGTGTGGCGTGTGTTCGCCTTCGTCATCGGGGTGCTGGTCTACTCGGTCACCGCGGTCCTGGCCATCGGCTCGCGTGCCACGGTGTCCGTGGCCGTACCGGTCGCCGCCCTGGTCATGGCCGCCGTCGCGTTCGTGCTCGTGCGTCGCCTCCAGCTCGTCGCGCTCCGCTCGATCCAGCTCTCCCACGTACTCGACGAGCTGCGCGACCGCGGCCTCCACGTACTCGACGTCTACTGTCCACCGGGCGAGGCGGCAGGCGCCCTGGACTCCCCGCCGGGGGCGGTTGCGCTGCCCGGGTCCGTCACCGCGTCGGTCCTCTGGCGTGGTGCGTCCGTACTGGTCGAGCAGTTCAACCTGGCTCCGCTGGTGGCCGCCGCACGACGAGGGGGCGCGTCCGTCGTGCTGCGGGTGAAGGTGGGGGACGTCCTCTACGACGGTGACGTGGTGGCCGACGTCCACCACGGCACGGTCCCGGAGGCCGAGGTCCTCAGGGCGGTCGTCGCCGGTCCCGAGCGCACCTTCCACCAGGACCCCCTGCTCGCCTTCCGGCTGCTGTCCGACATCGGTCTGCGGGCGCTGTCCTCGGCGATCAACGACCCCGCCACCGCCGTGCAGGCCCTGGACGCCGTCGAGGACCTGCTCCGCCGTGCCGCCGCGGGACCGATCGGGCAGGAGACCCGTGCGATCGCCGACGCGTCCGGCACGGTGCGGGTGATCCTGCCCGTGCCCGGGTGGGACGGTCTCCTCCGGGTCGGTCTGGACGACATCCTCGTCATCGCGCCCGGTATGCCGATGGTGCTCGCCCGCTGCCGGAAGCTGCTGACCGGTGTGCTCTCCGTCGCCCCCGGCCCTCTCCGCCCGCCGCTGGAGGAGCGGCTGGCGTGGACGGAGCAGCAGCTCACGGCCCGTCCCCCCTTCATGCGTGACGAGGTCCGGTAGATCCTTCTGTGGGGCGGTCGGCGGAGTGCCTCGTCCGGGCCGGCGCGAGCCCGTGGCGCGCGCCGGCGGACCGGCTCAGACGCCGGAGGGGACCTCGGCCTTCTCGGTGGATCCCGCTTGCTCCGCGTCCTCCGCCGCCAGCCTGCGGTTGCGGCGGACGGAGGACCAGAACGACCAGGCGATCAGGATGACCCCGATGAGACCGGTGACCACCTCGGGGATCTGGTAGCGGATGGAGATCATGAGGATGACGGCCAGCGCACCGATCGCGTAGTGCGCGCCGTGCTCCAGGTAGACGTAGTCGTCGAGGGTGCCCTGGCGGACCAGGTAGACCGTCAGCGAGCGGACGTACATCGCGCCGATGCCGAGGCCGAGCGACATCAGGACGATGTCGTTGGTGATGGCGAACGCGGCGATGACACCGTCGAACGAGAAGGACGCGTCCAGGACCTCCAGATAGAGGAACATGAAGAACGCCGCCTTGCCGGCCATCACGACCGCCGGGACCTTTCTACCGCTCCTCCTGGCCTCTTCCTCGGCCTCGTGCTCGCGCTCCTCCTCCTCCTCCAGCTTGTTCTCGAAGTAGCCGGACAGACCGCCCACGACGAGGTACGTGATGAGGCCGAAGACGCCGGAGAGCAGGACGGTCGCCGCCTTGTCCACGTGCAGTCCGCCGTGCTGGTGGGCCTGGGTCGCGAAGGTCATGGCGCTGATCGCCAGGACGACCAGGGCGATGCAGACCGACAGCATGTCGACCTTGCCGAGCTTGGCCAGCGGGCGCTCCAGCCAGCCGAGCCACTTGATGTCGCGGTCCTCGAAGATGAACTCGAGGAAGATCATCAGCAGGAACATGCCGCCGAAGGCCGCGATCGACGGGTGGGCGTCGGTGACGAGCTGCTCGTACCGCTCGGCGTCGTTGATCGCCAGGTCGACGGCCTCGATGGGGCCGACCTTGGCGCTGATGGCCACGATCACGACGGGGAAGACCAGCCTCATGCCGAAGACGGCGATGAGCACACCGATGGTGAGGAAGATCTTCTGCCAGAAGGCATTCATCTTCTTCAGGATCCCGGCGTTGACCACGGCGTTGTCGAAGGACACCGAGATCTCGAGGATCGACAGGATCGCCACGATCCCGAAGGCCGCCCATCCCCCGTACAGCACCGCTACGACGAGGCCGAGCGCGGTGACCGCGAACGACCAGCCGAACGTCTTCAGAAGCACTGGCTACCCAATCGTCTGTGCGGGGCTCCCCCGCGAGCCGTACCTGGCTTTACCAAACACTGACCGAAGTCTAGAGCGAGGAAGGGGAGTTCCGGCACATACCGGCCAACTTGACACCAACACCCGATACTTGAAGACGTCCGGGGCGCCCGGCAGCTTCCCGGAGCTCTCCGACTCCGCTCCTTCCCGAGCGGGGTGCCGCAGCGCCCTGAGCTCGGCCGGTCCGTCCACCACGCAAGCGCTCAGCGAGAAGTCCCGGGAATCCGGCCATGCGGCATTCGCTAGAGGCTTCGAAGTCAGACACATCTCTCGGTCACGACCACCGAACAGCTCCGCATTTCACTTTGCCCTTGCTTTAACCACCACTTGACGGTCGCCCAAAGTCCGCCAATTGTTCCAGGGGGTCAACTGCGGAGGTGCGAGGCCCCGTTGAGGTCGAGGATCGTTCCGGACGACCATTCCGCCGCCGGAGACGCCAGCCACAGGACCGCATCCGCGATCTCGGCGGGCTCGGCCACCCGGCCGAACGGGCTCTGGGCACGGATCGCGGCCCCCTCGGCCCCCTCCAGGCGGGACGAGACCCGCTCCGTGGCGAAGAATCCGGGCGCGACCGATGCGACGGCGATCCCGTACGGGGCGAGGGAGACCGCGAGCGACTGGCCGAGCGCGTGGACGGCGGCCTTGGTGGCACCGTAGGCCGGGTGGTCGGGCTCGCCGCGGAAGGCGCCGCGGGAGCCGATGTTCACGATGCGGCCGCCCGCGCCCTGGTCGATCATCCGCCGAGCGGCGAGATGGCTCAGGTGCGCGGTGGCGAGCAGGTTCACGGACACGTGCTGCTGCCAGACCGCCACCCACTCCTCGTACGGGGTCTCGGGGAGGGGATGACGGAGGTTCACCGCCGCGTTGTTGACCAGGACGTCGATCCCGCCGAGCGCCTCGGCCGCCGCGTCGACCACGGCCCGGGCGCCCGCCGGGTCCGCGAGGTCCCCTCCGACCAGGGCGTGGCCCGCGCCGTCGAGGGATTCCAGGGTGACGCGGGCCTCCTCGGCGCGCGAGCCGAAGTGGACGGCGACCCGGTCGCCGTTGGCCGCGAACGCCTGGGCGACAGCCCGGCCGAGGCCCCGGGAGGCACCGCTGACGAGGACACGACGGCCGGAAGCGGGCAGTTTCATCGGAGGGCCTTCCGCGCGGGGACGTAGCGAAGATCATTCTGCCCAGCGCCCCCGAGGACCCGGACGGCGCCCCCGCGCCTCGGACGGGCGCCGCCGTGGCCCCGCACGGCGGCACCGTGCCCCGGACGGCGCCCCCGTGCCCCCGCGGCCCCGGACGGCGGCACCGTGCCCCGGATCACCGCCACGCCGGTCCCGCCCGCGGTCAGACGACCGCCAGGACGATCTTGCCGGTGGTGCGGCCCCGCTCGCCGATCGCGTGGGCCTTCGCCGCCTCGGCGAGCGGCACGACGACGTCGACCACCGGCCTGAGCCGCCCGCTCTCCACCAGGGCCGCGATCTCGCGCAGGCCGAGGTGGTCGGGCTCCACCAGGACCCAGGACGCCCGTACACCGTCCTGCGCGGCGGGGACGTCGTCCGGGCCCGGCAGGGTGATCAGCCTGCCCCCGTCACGGAGCACCTTCAGGGAGCGTTCCGCCGTCTCTCCCCCGATGCCGTCCAGGACGACGTCCACGTCGGAGACGACGTCCTCGAAGGGGGTCTCGCGGTAGTCGACCACCTCGTCCGCGCCCAGCTCGCGCACCAGGTCGTGCTTGCCCGCGCTCGCCGTGCCGATGACGTACGCCCCGCGGGCCTTGGCGATCTGCACGGCGAGGTGCCCCACTCCGCCGGCTGCCGCGTGCACGAGCACCCGCTCCCCGGGGCGGACGTCCGCCGCGTCGACGAGGGCCTGCCAGGCGGTGAGCGCCGCGAGCGGCAGCGCGGCGGCCTCCACATGGGTCAGGGAGGCGGGCTTGGGGGCGAGGTGCCGTGCCGGGGCCACCACGTACTCGGCGTACGCACCCGCCTGCCGGGGGAAGAGCGGCATGCCGAAGACCTCGTCGCCGGGACGGAGGATCCCGACGCCGGGGCCGACGGCCTCCACCGTGCCGGAGACGTCCCACCCGACGGCCGGGACGGCGCCCCACTCGATGAGGGCCCCGCCGGCCCGGGTCTTCCAGTCCACGGGGTTCACTCCGGCCGCGTGGACGCGCACCAGGACCTCGCCCAGGCCGGGCTCGGGGCGCTCCACCTCACGCTCGACCAGGTTCTCGGGTCCGCCCCACTGCTCCACGACCACCGCACGCATGCTGTCCGCCTCGTTTCCGTCTCGATCGGTGCGCCCCCAGACAGTTCCGGCGGCGATGCGTCCACGATCCGGTACGGCGGTCCCGTGTGGTGTTGGCCGCTTGGCCAGCATGTGACAGGATCTGGCCATGGGCAGAAACGCAGAACAGACGAGGGGGACCACCGAGGCAGCGGTGCCCGCGCCACCGCACCGGGTCGCCGTCCTGGCGCTGCCCGGCGTGCCTCCGTTCGAGCTCGGCATCCCCTCCCGGGTCTTCGGCAGCGCCGAGGACCCCGACGGCCGTCCCCTGTACGAGGTCACGATCTGCACGGCC
The DNA here is from genome assembly GCF_044752725.1 of Streptomyces sp. NPDC088707. Lineage (NCBI taxonomy): Bacteria > Bacillati > Actinomycetota > Actinomycetes > Kitasatosporales > Streptomycetaceae > Streptomyces > Streptomyces sp. NPDC088707. The sequence goes on from NZ_JBIVLV010000001.1 coordinate 693,029, forward strand.
GACGGTGCCCCGGTCCTCAGCGACGCCGGGTTCACCGTGCAGCCCGCGGCCGGTCCCGAGGCGCTCGCCGCCGCCGACACCGTGGTCCTCCCGCCCACGCACGCCATGCCCGAGCTCGGCCTCGGCGGCCCGCTGCCGCCCGAGGTCGCCGCGGCCATCGCCGGCATCCGGCCCGGCACCCGACTGGTGTCCATCTGCACCGGGTCGTACGTGCTCGCCGCCGCCGGGCTCCTCGACGGCCGGCCGGCCACCACCCACTGGAACCTGGCCCCGGAGTTCCGCCGGGCCTACCCGCGGGTCAAGGTGGACGAGGACGTGCTCTTCGTCGACGACGGCGACGTGCTGACCTCGGCGGGCGTGGCCGCGGGGGTCGACCTGTGCCTGCACATGATCCGCCGCGACCACGGTGCCTCGGTCGCCAACCGCGCCGCCCGCATGTGCGTGGTGCCTCCCTGGCGGGACGGCGGGCAGGCCCAGTTCATCGACCGGCCCGTGCCGGAGCCCACCCTGGCCAGCACCACCGCCACCCGCGCCTGGGCCCTGGAGCACCTCGCCGAGCCCCTCACCCTGGCCAGACTCGCCGAGCACGCCCGGATGAGCCTGCGGTCCTTCACCCGGCGGTTCCGCGACGAGGTCGGGGTGACCCCGGTGCAGTGGCTCACCGCGCAACGACTCGAACTGGCCAAGCAGCTCCTGGAGACGACCGACCTTCCGATCGACGTCGTCGCCCACCGCGCCGGCCTCGGCTCGGGGAACTCCCTGCGCGCGCACATGCGCACGGCCTTCGGTGTCTCGCCCGCCGCCTACCGCCGCGCGTTCGGCACCGGCGCCCTCACGGGACCCCGGGACCAGAGGGAACCCTCCGCCTGAGCGGTGCGCGGCCCCAGGTGGACACCGCCCCAGGAGGGACGCCGTCGGCGTGCTGTCGCGGGCCGCCGCAGCATCCGCCGTACGCTGCAACGCCGGGACGAACCCGCCGGGACCGAGCCTCCCCGAAAGCGCGGATGTCTTGCTTGCCGTCACCGTCATCGCGGGCATTCTGTTCACCTGGTGCGTCCTGTCACGCAGGCTCGCGCTGTGGAGCATCACCGCACCGATCGCCATGATGGTGGCGGGCATCGCCCTCACCAGCGGCTCGGACCCGCCGCTCGTCTTCGACTTCGGCGACCTGGCCGGCTTCGAACGCGCGGTGGAGGTCGTCCTCGCGCTGCTGCTGTTCGTCGACGCGACCGAGGTTCCGGCCGGAGGCATCCGACGGGAGAGGCGCGTCGTCGCCCGTCTCCTGGGGGCCGCGTTGCCGCTGACCCTGGGCGCCGCCTTCCTGGCCGCGCTCGCCTTCTTCCCCGACCGGCCCGGTTGGGTGCTCGCGACCCTGGCGACGGTCGTCGTCCCCCTCGACCTCGCGCCCGCCGCGGCCCTCGTGCGGGACGAGCGCGTCCCGGCGCGCCTGCGGGAGGTGCTCAACGTCGAGGGCGGCCTCAGCGACGGCATCGTCTCACCGGTGTTCCTGATCTGCGTCGCCGCCGCCGCCGAGTACCACACGGCGGGCTCCGACTACGCCGAGGCGCTCCTCGACGCCGTCGGCGCGGCGGGCTGGGCCGTCGGAGCCGGATCGCTCGTCGGCTATGTGGCCGGATGGCTGCTGCGCCGGTCCTGGGCGAAGGGCTGGACGCTGCCCACCGCGGCGAGACTCGCGGTGCTGAGCGTGCCCCTCGCCGCGTACTCCCTGTCGGTCTTCCTGGGCGGCAACGGCTTCGTCGCCTCGTTCGTCGCCGGTGTCTGCGTCGCCCCGGCGATGCGGCATCTCCCCGAGGGCACCGTGCGGATGACGGACGACCTGGTCACCCTGTCGACACTCGCGCTGTGGTTCCTCTTCGGCCAGTTGGTCAGCGACGAGTTCTGGGACGGCTTCCACCTGTCCGTCGTGCTCTACGCCGTCCTCGCCTGCACCCTGGTGCGCCTGGTGCCGGTGATGCTCGCCCTCGTCGGTACGGATCTGTCCCTGTCCGACCGGCTGTTCCTGGGGTGGATGGGGCCCAGAGGAGTGGCCTCGGTGGTCTTCGGCCTCCTCGCCGCGATCGAACTGCCCGCCGCCGGCGGCGGTGACTTCATCTCGCGGGTGATGGTGATCACCGTCATGGTCAGCATCGTGCTGCACGGCCTGAGCGCCGAGCCCCTCGGCCGCCGGTACGCCCGAGGGCGACGCACCTCGCCGGCACCCCGGGCCAGACGATGAGGGGCTGGGGCGGGCCGGCGCGCCCCGTCGGCGGGCCGGCTCTCACGTGCGGCGGGCCGGCTCTCCCGTCCGGCCCGCCGCGCTCCGTCAGGACGGGAGCCACGTCCGCCAGGTGGCCTCGTTCTCCTTCACCCAGCGGCCCGCCGCCTCCTCCGGCGACAGCTTCTGGTCGGCGATCATCAGGGCGACGTCGTTCTGCATGTCGGTCGTCCAGCGGAACTTCTTCAGGAAGTCGGCCGCGTCGCCTCCGCCGTCCGCGAAGCGTGCGTTGAGGAACTTCTGCAGGGGCGTGTGGGGGTACGCGCAGGCCACCTTCTCCGGGTCGGCGTCGCAGCCCTTCTTGTAGGCGGGCAGCTTCACCTCCGTCATCGGTACCTTCTCGAACAGCCACTGGGGCTTGTACCAGTAGCTCAGGAAGGGCTTCTTCTCCTTGGCGAACTGCTTGATCTGCGTGATCTGCGCCGCCTCCGAGCCCGCGAACACGACCTGGTAGTCGAGGTCCAGGCTGTTCACCAGCGCCTTGTCGTTCGTCACGTACGACGGGGAGCCGTCGAGGAGCTGGCCCTTGCCGCCGCTCTCCGCGGTGCGGAACTCGTCGGCGTACTTGTCCAGGTTCCTCCAGTCGGTGACGTCGGGGTGCCGCTCGGCGAAGTACGTCGGCACGAACCAGCCGATGTGGCCGGTCACCCCGAGGTCGCCGCCGCGCCGGATCGTGCCCTTGTCGTCGATGTACCGCTTCTCCTGCTCCGGGTGGCCCCAGTCCTCCAGGATGGCGTCCACCCGGCCCTGGCTGAGCGCGTCCCAGGCGGGTACCTCGTCGATCTGCACGGTGTCCACCCGGTAGCCGAGCTCGTGTTCCAGGAGGTACTGGGCGACGGCGACGTTGGCCTGGGCGCCCACCCACGACTGCACGGAGAGCGTGACCGTACGGGAGCTCTTCGCGTCGGCGTACGGGGAGGACTGGCGGGTCATGTCGGCGGCGCCGCAGCCCGTGAGGCCCGCCGCCAGGGCGGCGGCGGTCACGAGTGCGGAGCCGCCGAGTGCGATACGTGTGCGAGCCATCTCAGGCCCCCTTTCCCGCGAGGTCACGGCGCTGCGTCGGCTGGGTCACGCGGTCGAGCATCAGGCCGAGGCAGACGATCGCCGCGCCCGCGACCAGACCGGTGGCCAGGTCGCCCTGGGCGAGGCCGAAGACCGCGTCGTAGCCGAGCGCGCCTCCGCCCACGAGGCCGCCGATGACGACGACGGCGAGGACGAGCACCACACCCTGGTTGACGGCGAGCAGCAGCGCGGGCCGGGCCAGCGGCAGCTGGACCTGGAACAGCTGCTGCCGTCCGGTCGCGCCGAGCGAGCGCGAGGACTCCATGGCGGCCGGGTCCACCCCGCGTACGCCCTGGGCCGTGATCCGTACGACCGCGGGCAGCGCGTAGACCACGGCGGCGGCGACCGCCGGGGCGCGGCCCACGCCGAAGAGGGCGACCACGGGAATCAGGTACACGAACTGCGGCATCGTCTGGAAGACGTCGAGGACCGGACGCAGCGCGCGTCCGAGGCGCGTGCTGCGGGCCGCGGCGACCCCGAGCGCGACACCGAGCACCAGCGTCACGGCGACGGCCGCCAGGACCTGCGACAGGGTGTCGAGCGCCGGGTCCCAGACGCCCAGCACACCGATCGCCGCCATCGCGAGGACGGCGGTCAGGGCGGTGCGCCAGGTGCCGATGAGCAGGGCGAGGGCGCCGACGGTCAGCAGGACCGTCCACCAGGGCAGCCACTGCAGGCCGTCGCGCAGGGGGTTGAGGACCCAGGTGGTGAACCGGCCCGCCCAGTCGGCGGTGCCGCCGACGAGGGGCACTCCGGAGTAGAGGTGGGCGGTCATCCAGTCGACGGCCTCGTTGACCGGACCGGCCATGTCGACGGTCCACGCGGCGGGCCAGGTGAGGCGGTCGGTCAGGCGGCCCGCGACGGCGACGACGGCGGTCCCCGCGAGGGCGACGGCCCAGCCGAGCCGGGCCCGGCGGGCCGGGGCCGTGCCGATCCGCTCGCCGGCCGCGGCGGTGACCCGGTCCAGGACGATCGCGAGCAGCACGATCGGCACACCTGCGGCGAGCGCGGCGCCGACGTCCACGGAGGCCAGGGCCTGGTAGACGCGGTCGCCGAGACCGCCGGCGCCGATGACGGACGCGATGACGGCCATGCCCAGCGCCATCATGATCGACTGGTTGACGCCGAGCAGGAGTTCCTTGCGCGCCAGTGGCAGCCGGGCCGTCAGCAGTCGCTGCCTGCCGGTGGCGCCGAGGGACGCGGTGGCCTCCATGACGCCGGCGTCCGCGCCGCGCAGTCCGAGCGCGGTGAGCCGGGCCATGGGCGGGGCGGCGTAGACGACGGTCGCGAGGACGGCCGCGGGTACGCCGATGCCGAAGACGAGGACGACGGGCAGGAGGTACGCGAAGGCCGGAAGCACCTGCATGGTGTCGAGGACCGGCCGCAGGATCCGGTCCATGCGGTCGGACAGGCCGGCGGCCAGGCCGAGGAGACCGCCGAGCAGGACGGACGCGGCGACGGCGACGACCATCAGGGCGAGCGTCTGCATGGTCGGCACCCACATGCCGAGCAGTCCGCAGACGCCGAAGGCGGCGACGGAGGTCAGCGCGAGGCGGAGGCCCGCGACCCGCCAGGCCAGCAGCCCCGCGGCGGCGGTGACACCGGCCCAGCCCAGGGCGAGCAGCAACAGGTACACCGCGCGGACGGACACGACCACGACGTTGCTGACGTGCCCGAGGAAGTAGAGGAACAGCGGGTGGCCGTCACGGTTGTCGATGATCCAGTCGCTGGTGCGCTCCAGCGGACCGGACAGATCGACGGCGAGCGACGACGGCCAGCTTCCGCCGCCCAGGAGCAGGGCTCCGAGGACGAGCGCGACGGCCGCGCCGGCGCCGATCAGCCGGCCGCGGTGGCGCGCGAGCGCGCGCAGCGCACCGGGCGCGGCGTCGGAAGGAGTCGTGGGGCGGGGCGGGGCGGGGGTGGCGGTGGCGGTCATCGGGCCCACCGCCCGAGGGCGTCCGGGGCGGTCGCGGAGCACCGGGGGGCCAGGTGGGCGGCGCCGGTCGTGCCGCCCGGCGGCGGCCAGGTCGTATGGGCGTACATCAGGCCACCGCCTTCCGCGTCGCGGCCGGGACCCCGGCGACGACACCGAGGAGTCCCGCGTGGTCGACGACGCCGAGGCAGCGGCCGTTCTCGACGACCCGGGCGTGGACGCCCGTACGGGCGACGGCCTCGATGGCCTCGTGGACGGTGGCGCTCGGGGCGAGCGCGGGGCCGGCCTCGTACTCGTCGGCGTGCGCGGGGCGCATCGCCGAGCGGACGGTCAGCACCTGCTCGCGCGGCACGTCCCGGACGAAGTCCCTGACGTAGTCGTCGGCGGGGGCGCCCACGATCTCCTCCGGCGTGCCGAGCTGCACGATCCGGCCGTCGCGCATCAGCGCGATGCGGTCACCGAGCTTCAGCGCCTCGCTCAGGTCGTGGGTGATGAAGACCATCGTGCGGCCCTCCTCCCGGTGCAGGCGGACGACCTCCTCCTGCATGTCCCGGCGGATGAGCGGGTCGAGTGCGCTGAACGGCTCGTCGAACAGCAGGACTTCGGGGTCGACGGCGAGCGCGCGAGCCAGTCCGACCCGCTGCTGCTGGCCGCCGGACAACTGGCTCGGCCTGCGCTTCTCCATGCCGTCGAGGCCGACCTTGGTGACGAACCCGGCGGCGCGCTCGCGCCGTTCGGCGCGTCCCACGCCCTGGATCTCCAGCCCGTAGGCGACGTTGTCGAGCACCGTCCGGTGCGGGAGCAGCCCGAAGTGCTGGAAGACCATGGCCGCCCGGTGCCGGCGCAGCTCGCGGAGCCGGCCGGTGTCCATGGACAGCACGTCCTCGCCGTCGATGGAGATGCTGCCCGAGGTCGGTTCGATGAGCCGGGTGAGGCAGCGGACGAGCGTCGACTTGCCCGAGCCCGAGAGGCCCATGACGACGAAGACCTCGCCCTTGCGGACGTCGAAGGAGACGTCGCGGACGGCGGCGGTGCAGCCGGTGCGTTCGCGCAGCTCCGTGGCGTCGAGCGCGGCGAGCTCCTGGTCCGCGGGCACACGGTCGGCCTTCGGGCCGAAGACCTTCCACAGCTCGCGTACGGAGAAGACGGATTCGGCGGTGTCCTGCGTCGGGTCGTTCATCGTCGGGTGCCTCCCAGCAGGTCCGCGCATTTCTCGCCGACCATGAGGACGCCGATCATCGGGTTGACGGCGGTCATGGTCGGGAAGACGGACGCGTCGGCGATCCGGATGCCGTCGAGGCCCCGGATCCGCAGATCGGGTGCGACGACGGCGAGTTCGTCGTCCGCAGAGCCCATCCGGCAGGTGCCGGCCGGGTGGTAGACGGTGTGCGCGACATGGCGGGCGTAGGCACTGAGCTCCTCGTCGGAGGTGACCTCGGGTCCCGGGCAAACCTCGCGCTTCAGCCACCCGGCCAGCGGTTCGCTCGCCGCGATCTGCCGGGCGACGCGGATCCCGTCGACGAGCGTCCGGCCGTCGTAGTCGTCCTCGTCGGTGAAGTACCGGAAGTCGAGCGCGGGCTTGACCTCGGGGTCGGCGCTCGTGAGGTAGAGCCGGCCGCGGCTGCGCGGCTTGGGGATGTTCGGGGTCATGGACACGCCGTGCGGGGGCCGTTCGTAGCCGATCCGCTCGGGGTTGTCGGTGAAGGGGATCTGGTAGAAGTGGAACATCAGGTCCGGCCCCTCGGACTCGGGGTCGCGGCGGACGAAGAGGCCGGCGTCGGAGTCCATCGCGGAGTTCTCCGGGATGGGGCCGTGGGTCTCCCAGACGACGACCGACTCGGGGTGGTCGAGGAGGTTCTCCCCCACACCTGGCAGGTCGTGGACGACGGGGATGCCGAGCTTCTCCAGGTCCGCGCGCGGTCCGATGCCGGAGTGCAGCAGCAGGCGCGGGGTGTCCACGGCCCCCGCGCACACCAGGACCTCGCGCCGGGCGCGTACGACGTGCTCCTCGCCCTCCTTGGTGCGGATGTGCACGCCGGTGGCGCGGGTGCCTTCGAGTTCGAGGCGGAACGCCCAGGTCTCCAGGGCGATGTGCAGGTTCGGCCGGTCCAGGAACGGGTGGAGATAGGCGACCGATGCGGACGACCGCTTGTTGTTCTCGGGGTGGTAGGCGAGGTCGAAGAAGCCGACGCCCTCGTGGAAGGGCTGCCGGTTGAAGCTCTCGACGCGCGGCACGCCGAGCGCGGCCTGGGCCGCGTCGACGAAGTCGCGGGCTATCGCGTTCCGGTCGGCCTCGTCGACGGGGACGATGTTGTTGCGCAGCCGGGCGAAGTACGGATCCATCGCCGCCGCGTCCCAGCCCTCGGCGCCTGCCTCGGCCCACTCGTCCCAGTCGGAGGGCAGGGGCTTGAAGGCGATGAGGGTGTTGTGCGAGGAGCAGCCGCCGAGGACCCGCGCGCGGCTGTGGCGGATGAAGGAGTTGCCGCGCGGCTGTTCGGTGGTGGGGTAGTCGTAGTCCAGGTCGCCGCCGAGCAGGCCCATCCAGCGGCGCAGGGTGAGGACGTCGTCGCGGCCGACGTCGCTGGGGCCGCCCTCGATGACGGCGACGGTGACGTCCGGGTTCTCGGTCAGCCGGGAGGCGATCACCGAACCGGCGGTGCCGCCGCCGACGACGACGTAGTCGTAGACGTGCTGGTCGTTCATGCCTGGGCCTTCGCCGTCGTGCCCGCGAACCAGCGCACGGGGCGCGGAGCGAGGTTCTGGTAGATGTGCTTGGCCTCGCGGTACTCGGCGAGGCCGCTGGGGCCCAGTTCGCGGCCGATGCCGGACTTCCCGAAGCCGCCCCATTCCGCTTGGGGCAGGTAGGGGTGGAAGTCGTTGATCCAGACGGTGCCGTGGCGCAGCCGGGCCGCGACCCGCCGGGCGCGGTTCTCGTCCGAGGTCCACACCGCTCCGGCGAGGCCGTACTCGGTGTCGTTGGCGAGGGCGACGGCCTCGTCCTCGGTGCGGAAGGTCTCCACGGTGAGGACGGGGCCGAAGATCTCCTCGCGGACGACGCGCATGCGGCGGTGGCACCGGTCGAGGACGGTGGGGCGGTAGAAGTAGCCGGGGCCGTCGGGGCGCTCGCCGCCCGCACGCAGGACCGCGCCCTCGCCGAGGGCGGAGGCCACGTACTCCTCGGTCCTCGCCACCTGGGCGGCGGACACAAGCGGGCCGCACTCGACGCCCTCGTCGGTGCCGCGGCCGAGCCGGATGAGTTCGGCCCGGCGGGCGAGCTCGGCGACGAAGCGCTTGCGCAGCGGCTCCTCGATGATGAGGCGGGAGCCGGCGGAGCAGACCTGGCCGCTGTGGATGAAGGCGGCGTTGAGTGCCTGGTCGACGGCGGTGTCGAAGTCCTCGGGTGTGGTGCAGGCGTCGGCGAACACGACGTTGGGGTTCTTGCCGCCCAGTTCGAGGGCGACCTTCTTCACGGTGTCGGCGGCGGCCTTGGCGACCTTCGTGCCGCTGACGAGACCGCCGGTGAACGAGACCAGGTCGACGTCGGGGTGCTCGGCGAGCCGGGCGCCGACGGTGTGGCCGGGGCCGGTGACGATGTTGGCCGCGCCGAGCGGCAGTCCGGCCTCCAGGAGCAGTTCGACCAGCACGACGGTGCTCAGCGGGGTGATCTCGCTGGGCTTGATCACGAACGTGTTGCCGGCGGCGAGGGCGGGCGCGATCTTCCAGCTGGCCTGGAGCAGCGGGTAGTTCCACGGCGTGATCAGGGCGCACACCCCGACGGGCTCGTGCACGACGACGCTGCGGATGTCGGCCGAGCCTGCGTCGACGGTCCGGCCGCCGTCCTCCTTCTCCACGAGGTCGGCGAAGTAGAGGAAGGCGTCGCGGACGCAGTCGACGTCGACGCGGCCCTCCTCGAGGGTCTTGCCCGCGTCCTGGCTCTCCAGGGCGCCGATCCGCTCGCGGTCGCGCTCCAGGAGGTCGGCGACCCGCCGCAGCAGGGCGGCGCGCTCGGCGACGGGCGTGCGCGGCCAGGAACCGTCGTCGAACGCCGCTCGTGCCGCGGCCACGGCGTCGTCGGTGTCCAGGACACCGCCCTCCGCCACGACCGCGAAGGCGGTCTCGTCGACGGGGTCGATGATCTCGCGCGTGGCCCCGGTCAGGGCCGCGCGCCACTCTCCGCCCACATGGATGGTCTGTTGTGCTGCCGTCACGTCGGGTATGGCCTTTCGTTCCTCTGAGTCCCCCTGCCGGTGTCACCGGCGGTTCGGCCGCCTGCCCTGGCTTCCCGGATCCATGCGCGAGGGAGGGCGGAGAGTGCTCCGAGTCACGCTTCAACCAGGTCTAAACGGGGCATACCGCAAGGTGGCCCGTGCGGCGGGGCCCCCGGCCGACGACGCCGGGCTCCGGGCCCGGCGTCGTACCCTGGGCCTCTGCGCACCCCCGGCGCGGCCGAGACCTCACGGCGTAAGGAGAGCAGCGTGGACGGAAGCCTCTGGCTCATCGTGGTCGTGGTGCTCCTGCTCGCGGTGGCCGGATGCGCGGCCGTTCTGCTCGTCCGTGTGCTCCGGACCCGCCGGCTGCTCGTGGACGCCGGTGTGCCGCTGCAGTCCAAGGCCTTGTTCTGGGCGGCGGTGGTCTACACGGTCTCGCCGGTCGACCTGATCCCGGACCCCGTCTACCTGGACGACATCGGCGTCCTCCTGATCGCCCTGCGGGCGCTGCACATGGCGGTCGCCAGGAGTGGGGCGGCGCCCGAGGGCCTGCCCACGGGCTCGGACGCCCCGCTCGGCGGACCGGGCAAGGTCCCGCCGCGTCCCTGAGCACCGCAATGAGGCGCCTGACCTGCGCTTCCGCCCGTCAGGCGCCTCTCGGCCGCCGCGTCCGTCACACAGTGCGACCCTCGCGTCCGGATGGGTCGGCACCGCCGCTCCGTCGGCTCCGCGCGGTCAGGCCGTCGCGCCGACGGTCTCCGCCTCACGCGCTGCCTGCCCCACACGCGCCTCCTGCTCCTCGTGGGGGAACAGCGCCGGCGGGGTCTCCCCCTCGAAGTACGTCTTGGCCCTGGTCATCGCCCGCTCGTCGGCGCGGACCTGGCCCGGGCGGGAGCCGTTGCCGAGGAGGACTCCGCCGAAGCGCATCCGCAGGTACGCCGCCGTGTTGTTGAGGGTGGTGGCCATTCCGTCGGCGACGGCCTCGTCCTCGTCGGCCATGGCCGCCACCGCCCACAGGGTCCGCCCCGCCATCCGCTGCTTGAAGCCGAGGCCGGGGACCCCGAGCCAGCCCGACCAGTAGTCGAGGTAGCGCTTCGTCTGGGCGGAGAGGGTGTACCAGTACAGCGGTGAGGCGATCACGATGTCGGTGGCCTCCATGGTGGCCTCCCGCAGGGTCCGTTCGGCCTCCGAGACCGGCCAGTCGCCCTCCTCGTGGCGTCCGTCCTGGAAGTCCGGCAGCGGCAGTCTGTTCAGGTCGATCCATCGCTGCGGGATCTCTGAGGGCAGCGCGTCGGCGGCCGCCCTGGCGAGTATCTCGGTGTTGCCGTCGGCGCGCGAACTGCCGAGCACGAACAGGAAGGAGCGGTCCGCGGGACGCGGGGAATGATTCGTCATGGCCCGACGCTAACCGTTGACACTGATGTCAAGGTCAAACGATCCACGACGGGGCGGAAGGCGGGGCACGCATGCTGATCGGGGAGTTGTCCCGGCGCACCGGGGTGAGCACCCGGCTGCTGCGCTACTACGAGGCGCAGGGGCTGCTGGAGGCGCGGCGCGGCCCGAACGGCTATCGCGCGTACGAAGAGGACGCGGTGACCGCCGTCCGCAAGGTCCGCGTCTTGCTGGCCGCCGGGCTGCCCACCGAGGTGATCCGGGTCGTCCTGCCGTGCACCGGCGAGGACGGGACGGCCTTCGACTGGTGCGCGGACATCCGGGATCTGATGCTCCGTGAACTGGCGGCCACCGACGCCCGTATCGACGACCTCCACCGGCGACGCAGCAACCTCGCGGGCTTCCTGGCCATGACCGCGGAGGTACCGGGCCCGCACCGCTGACAGGGGCCCTCGTGGCGCGAAGGCCCCTGTCAGCGGCTGTTCGCCGTGTCGGTCAGGAGCGGTGCAGGCCCGGGATACCCTGCGGCGTCGGCAGCGGGAGGTCGAGACGGTTCTGCGCCTGGGCCGGCGTGGCCCGGCAGGTCACGTCCGCGGCCGGCAGCCTGCCCGTCGTCAGGTAGGCGGTGGCGGTGCTGTCGGCGCAGGACTTGGAGCCGTAGATGCCGTGGCCCTGGCCGCCGAGGACGGTGACCATCCGGGCGCCCTTCATGGTGCTGCGCAGCCCCTGCCCGCTGACCAGCGGCGTCTGGGAGTCCCACTCGTTCTGGAGGATGAGCGCTCCGACGGAGTTGTTCACCTGGGTGGCGGGCTCGGATCCGTTCTTCCAGAACGCGCACGGCTTGATGTTCGACGCGAAGTCGCCGTACAGCGGGTACCTGGCCTTGTCGCGGATCGCGTCGCGGCGGTACTGCTCCGGGTCGCGCGGCCACGCGCGCGTGTCGGCGCACGCCACGGCCCAGAAGGCCGCGTCCGAGTTGTCCGAGGGGACGGCACGGGCGAACGACGGCGGTACGTGCCGGGGTGCCGTGCTCCGCCTCGACGGCGCCGGGACGGGGGTTCCCTCGGCGGCCTTCTTGAGCTCGACGAGCGCCTCGGCGGCGCCCTTCACGTCGAAGAACACGGCCCGGCCGGCACGGATGTCGTCACCGGTCAGGAGCGTGCCCTGGATGTCGATCGGGTCGCGGTCCGCCCGGGCTACCAGGTCCCAGAAGGTCTTCCCGACCTCGGCCGGGGTGTCGCCGAGCCCGTACGTCGTGTGCCGCTCGGCGGTCCACTCGGTCCAGCGCTTGAACGCCGGCTCCGCGCCCTCCGCCCACACCTGGATCATGCCGCGCCATATGCGCTGCGGGTCGACCGCGCTGTCCAGCACGAACCGGTCGGTCCGCTTCGGGAACATCTGCGTGTAGACCGCGCCCAGGTAGGTTCCGTAGGAGTACCCCAGGTACGAGATCTTCTTCTCGCCGAGCACGGCGCGGATGACGTCCATGTCCCGTGCGGTGTTGCGGGTGGTGAGGTGCGGCAGGACGTCACCGCCCTTCGCACGGCACTTCTCGGCCACGGTCCGCGCCCACCGGACGTCCTTCTCGAACGTCGCCGCCTTGTACGGGCGCTGCCAGTTCAGCTCCTCCTCGTTCAGGCCGCAGCTCACGGGCGAGCTCTGGCCGACGCCGCGGGGGTCGAAGCCGATGAGGTCGTACTGCTCCTTCACGGCGGTCGGCAGCTCCGGTCCCAGCCACAGGGGCATGTCGAGGCCCGGGCCGCCGGGGCCGCCGGGGTTGAGCAGCAGGACACCGCGCCGCTTCTGGGGGCTGGTCGCCTTGACCCGGGACACGACGACGTCGAGCTTCCTGCCGTCCGGCCGGGTGTAGTCGAGCGGCACCTTGAGCGTCGCGCACTGGTAGTTCGCCGGTGCCTCGGCCTCGCAGCGCTTCCAGCGCGGGGTCTGCTGGGTGTACTGCCTCAGGGGGTCGGCGGTGACCGTCCGCCGGGTGACCGGTTCGGCCGCGGAGGCGACGGCGGGTGTGAGAGCGGGCACGAGGGCCGCGACCGCGCTGATGGCCACGAGGGGTGCTATGCGGGTGCTTCGCACAGAGTCAGATCCTTGCGGGAGGTGGATGATGCGTCTCATGCACCCTTCCGCATAGGGCAGTTGTGCGAAATCCCTCCTCCGGCCATCCCCGCGTCCGACCACAGGAGGAGCGCGCCCCCGGGAATGGTTCCCGAGGCGGAGAACGCGATCCGCGGTTTTCGCGTCCGCGGACTCCGGAGTGTTCCTCGTCGCCGAACCGGGCGAGGCGCACGACTGCTGCGCAAGCTGGAGGTGTCGATCGTCGCCTCCGACGAGGAGCCGACCGACACCACGGCGCAGTGGGCGCGGACCGCGGGCGCCCGGCGAGGTGGCGGGACCTCCTCGCAGGGCCCGCGCTCGTCCGGCGTGAGGACCGGGACCGATGGCCCGGCGGGCGCCCACCGGGCCCGATGGCCCGGTGGGCGTCCCGTCAGGCCAGGACGTTCAGCGCGGCCGGCCGCACCCTGAGGGTCACCGGCAGGACCGCGTCGACCTCGCCGTCCGCGCCGTACGGGAGAGGGCGGTCCGCTTCGAGGCGGACCTCCTTGCCGCGCAGGATCTCGACCTCGGGCCGGTTCACGTGCACGCCCGTCTTCAGCTCGTTCATCATGGCGAAGAAGAGGCGCTTGGGCGCCTGCTTGATGACCACGACGTCGAGCAGCCCGTCGTCGATCCGCGCGCCGGGTGCGACCTTCCTGCCGAACCCGTAGAAGCCCGAGTTCGCCACGACCACGGTGTAGCCGGTGCGCCCGTGCCGCACCCCGTCGATGGTGACGCGGTACGCGGCGGGCTTCCAGGCGAGGACCGCCCGCAGACCCCCGGCGTAGTACGAGGCGGCGCCGCGCAGCACCCGGGAGGCGTTGGCGTGGCGGTTGGCCACCGCGTCGACGCCCGCGTACACACTGCCGAGAACGCAGGTCCGCGCGTGCACGGCGGACTCCACCTCGATCGTGTCGACGGCCCGCGGCTCGCCGTGGAGCAGTATCTCGACGAGCCGTGGAGCGTCCGTGGGCAGGCCCAGGGCACGGGCGAAGTCGTTGCCGCGCCCGGCCGGGACGAGGCCGAAGACCGTGTCCGTACCGCTGAGCGCGCCTCCGACGCAGCCTGCCATGCCGTCACCGCCGACGGCGAGCACGACGTGCCCCCGCGCCCCGGCGTCCTGGGCGAGTTCTCGGGCGTGCTCCAGGCTGCGGCTGTAGACGGTGTCGAGCCTGGCACCCGCCTCCCGCAGCAGACGGGCCAGCGGGAGCAGACCCGCCGTGCCGCTGGAACCCCCTGCGGTGGGGTTGACGACGGCGGTGAACTGTCGCATGGATCTGGCCTCCGGGCGGCAGAAGTAGGGTTCAGCGGACGGGGATGAGGACTCCGGGGCTGAGCACACCGGAGGGGTCGACCTCGGCCTTGACGGCCTGCAGCACGCGGATGCCGAGGGGGCCGATCTCCCGGGCGTACCAGTCGCGGTGGTCGGTGCCGACGCCGTGGTGGTGGCTGATGGTGCCGCCCGCGGCGAGGATCGCGTCGTTGGCCGCCCGCTTCACGGGTTCCCAGTGCGCGACGGCGTCCTCCCCCTGGGCGGAGACGACGGTGAAGTACAGGGAGGCGCCGTTCTCGTACGTGTGCGAGATGTGGCACATGACGAGTGGCGGCGTGCCGGCCTCGGTGAGCGTGCTCGTCAGCGCGTCCCGCACGGCCGTGTACAGGCCCGGGATCGCGGACCAGAAGGCCGCGGTCTCCAGCGTCTCGGCGAAGGCGCCGGCGTCGAGCAGCGCGTCCCGCAGGTAGGGCGCGTTGTACCGGCCGTGCTCCCACTTGTCGCCGGGCTCCTCGCCGATGAGCTCACCGTCGCAGGCGAGGAGGACCTCGCGGGTGACGGCGCGGCGGGCCATCGTCTCCTCCTCGGTGCCCTCGTAGCCGACGATGGCCATGCAGCCCGGGTTCTCAGGCAGTTCGGCGCTGCCGATGGCGTCCGGCTGCGCGAGACCGATGAAGGTCTCCGACTCGTCCGACAGTCGCAGCACCGTGGGCCGCGGGCCGTCCTGGGCGAGTCGGCGCAGTGCCGCCGTGCCGGCCTCGAAGGAGGCGAAGCGCCAGCCCTCGTAGATCCGCTTCGCCGGGAGCGGGCGGATGCGCACGGTCACCGCCGTGATCACTCCGAGGGCTCCCTCGGAGCCGAGGACCAGCTGGCGCAGGTCGGGGCCGGCGGCCGAGCGCGGGGCCCGGCCGGTCTCCAGGGTGCCTTCGGGGGTCGCGACCGTCAGGCCGAGGACCATCTCGTCGAAGCGGCCGTATCCGGCCGACGCCTGGCCGCTGGAGCGGGCCGCGGCGAAGCCGCCGACGGTCGCCCATTCGAAGGACTGCGGGAAGTGTCCGAGGGTCCAGCCCCGCTCGTTGAGCAGCGCCTCGGCCTGCGGGCCGCGCAGTCCGGGCTGGAGCGTCGCGGTCCGGGACACCTCGTCGACGGCGAGCAGCCGGTCGAGCCGCCGCAGGTCGAGTGCGACGAACGGCCGCTTCGTGGTGGGCGCGAGGCCGCCGACGACGGAGGTGCCGCCGCCGAACGGCACGGCGGCGACGCCGTGTTCGGCGCAGGCCCGCAGCACGGCGAGGACCTCGTCGTGGTCGCCCGGCAGCACGACGGCGGCGGGGATGTCGTCGACCTCGCCGGCGCGGATGCGCAGCAGGTCGGGGGTCGACTTCCCGCGGGTGTGCCGGATGCGGCTCTCGGCGTCCTCCCGCAGGGAGTCGGGCGCGCCGACGGCCCCGAGGAGGGCGGCGCGGGCCTCATCGGGCAGCGCCGGGACGGGCGGTTCGATGTCGGCGAGGCCGGCGGGGCCGCTCTCGCGAGGGGTGACGCCGAGCAGGTCACGCAGCAGGCCGGTGACCGAGTCGGGCAGGGGTGCCGCCTTGGCCGGGTCGCCCCAACCGCTCCACAACATGTCCACTTCGAAAGGGTTCCTCACGGTCTGTTTCACGGATGGCGCTGACACTCGGCCGACGCTGGCATTACACTGTGACAGATGACGCCCATTCGTCACAACCATGAAGACGCAGATCCCGTGCTCGACGCCGCACGCGACTGCGTGCTCGCCGTCGGGGTACGGCGGACCACCCTCACCGACATCGCCCGGCGCGCGGGCGTGTCCCGGATGACGATCTACCGGCGCTGGCCCGATGTCCGCAGCCTGGTGGGCGACCTGATGACCCGTGAGTGGATCGCCGTCGCCGCCGGGGCCATGCCCGCCTCCGACGAGGACCGGCCCGAGCGCGAGCGGATCGTCGAGGGGCTCGTCGCGGGAGCGGCGGCGTTCCGGGCCCACCCCCTCTTCCACAAGATCATCGACGTCGACCCCGAGCTGCTGCTCCCCTACATCCTCGACCGCAGGGGCGCCAGCCAGGACGCCCTGCTCGGGCTCCTCCACACGGCGCTCGAGGACGGCCACGAGGACGGCTCCGTACGCCGCGTCCGGGCGGACCTGCAGGCCCGGTCCCTGCTGCTGGTCGTCCAGTCCTTCACGCTCTCGCTGCGCACCATGACCGACGAGACCGATCCCGAACTGAGCGAAGCCGCCTTCCTCGACGAGCTGCGCACCCTGCTGGAGAGGACCATCGCCCCATGAACCCCACGAGCAGCCCCGCCCTGCCCGGCTCCTCCCTCGACGCCCGGCGGCGCCGGCGCGAACTGGACCGGCTCGCCGACGGCGGTGCCGACAGCGTGGTCGACGTCCTGGTCGTCGGGCTGGGTGCCACCGGCGCCGGAGCCGCGCTCGACGCGGCCACCCGCGGGCTCACCGTCGCCGCGATCGACGCCCACGACCTCGCCTTCGGCACGTCCCGCTGGAGCTCCAAGCTGATCCACGGCGGACTGCGCTACCTCGCGTCCGGACAGCTCGACGTGGCCCACGAGAGCGCGGTCGAGCGCGGCATCCTCATGGAGCGCACCGCCCCCCACCTCGTCCGCGCGCAGCCCTTCGTGCTTCCCCTCACCCCGCTCGTCAGCCGCGGCCAGGCCGCCCTCGCCCGCGCCGGGTTCCTCGCGGGCGACCTGCTGCGCGTCGGCGCCCGCACCTCGCGGAGCACGCTGCCCCAGCCGCGTACACTCTCCGCCGTCGAGACCCGGCACCTCGCCCCGGCCCTCCGCCCCACGGGGCTGCGCGGCGGGCTGCTCTCCTGGGACGGCCGGCTCTCCGACGACGCCCGCCTGGTCACCGCGATCGCCCGCACGGCGGCGGCGTACGGCGCCCGCGTCCTCACCCGCACCCGGGCCCTCGAGCTCCACCGCGACGGTGCGCTGGTCCGCGACGAGACCACCGGCCAGGAGCTGCGGATCCGCGCACGGACGGTCATCAACGCGGCCGGCGTCTGGGCGGGCGGCCTCGTCGAGGACGTACGCCTGCGGCCTTCGCGCGGCACCCACCTCGTCCTGCGCTCCGAGGACCTCGGCCGGCTCTCCGCGGGCCTGCACATCCCGATCCCCGGCGAGACGAACCGCTTCGTCCTGGTCCTGCCCCAGGGCGACGGACGCGTGTACGTCGGCCTCACCGACGAACCCGTAGACGGGGACATCCCCGACGTGCCCGAGGTCCCCGAGACCGACATCGGCTTCCTGCTCGACGTCCTCGGCTCCGCCCTCGACGTCACCGTCCACCGTGCCGACGTGGTCGGGGCCTTCGCCGGCCTGCGGCCCCTGCTCGACACCCGGGACGCGGCGGGCCGCACCGCCGACATCTCACGCAGGCACGCCGTGCTCACCTCCCCCTCCGGCGTCGTCACCGTCGTCGGCGGCAAGCTGACCACGTACCGCCGCATGGCCCAGGACGCCGTCGACGCCGTCGTGACCGCCGGCGACCTGACCGCCGGGCCGTGCCGTACCGCGTCCGTCCCCCTGGTCGGCGCCGCCCGGCCGCGGGTCCTCGCCGGGCTCGACGTCCCGGCCAGGCTCGTGCACCGCTACGGCTCCGAGGCACCCGCCGTGCACGCGCTCGGCCTCGAAGACCCCGCCCTCGCCCGTCCCGTCGTCCCCGGCCACCCGGTCACGGGCGCCGAGCTGGTCTGGGCCGTCCGCCACGAAGGCGCCCTCGACACCTCCGACCTCCTCGACCGCCGCACCCGCATCGGCCTGGTCCCGGAGGACCGCGCCGCGGCCGAGGAAGCGGCCCGGGGCGCCCTGGCACAGTCGGCCCAGGTGCGGTGACGTGCGGTGACGGTGGCGTGAGGACGGCGCGGCGGAGCACGGCGGCACCCGGCCGGCGCGAGGGTCTCCGTGATGTCCGATCCGGCGAGCGCGGGCAGAATTGACGGGAGAGTCCCGCTCCGCAGGTGGGCAGCACGCCCGCCGTCCGTCCGTGCCAGGAAAGGGGGCCGCGTGTCCTCGCCTCGACCGGGGGGTCGGCCGGGAGACGAACCGGCTCCCGGGCCTCTCTGGTCGGAGCCCGGGACGCTGCTCGAGCAGGTGGCCGTGGCCGTGCTCGGCATCGACGAGGACGGCCGGATCTGCTACTGGGGCCCCGGAGCGCAGCGGCTCTTCGGCCACGGAGCCGCGGACGTGCTGTCCCGGCCGGCCGCCGTCCTCTTTCCCGCCGCTCCCCTCGACGGGGCCGGTGCGGCGGAGCTCCTCGCCGAGCGCGGCCGTACGTTGGGCTACTGGCGGGCACGGGTACCGACGCTGCACCGCGACGGCAGGGTCTTCGACTGCGGGTTCCGCGTCTTCCCGGTGACCGGCGCGGGCGGTCGCTCCGTCATCCTGGGTCTGGCGAGCGAGAGCGCCGGGCTCGACCGGGTGAAGACCAACCTGGCGTTTCTCGACGCGCTGTTCGCGACCTGCCCGATCGGCCTCGTGATGCTCGACGAGGACCTGCGGTACGTCCACCTCAACCAGGCCCTGGCCGACATGGACGGGACCCCCATCGAGGACCACATCGGCCGGACCATGGCCGAGTTCATGATCACGTCCGACGGGGGTGAGTACCAGCGCATGCTCCGGGCCGTCGCCGACGGGGGACAGCCCGTCGTGAGCACGCTGGTCGTGCTGCGCACGCCGGGCCGTCCCGACCGGGAACAGGTACGCTCCGTGAGCTTCTTCCCGCTCAGCCGGGCCGTCGGCTCACGGGCGGGCGTGGGCGGTCTCCTCGTGGACGTCACCGACCGTGAACAGGCCCTCGTGGAGGCGGCCGCCGGCAGGCAGCGGCTTGCGCTGCTCGACCGGGCCGCGGCCCGGATCGGCACCACACTCGACGTGAACGTCACGGCCCGCGAGTTCGTCGAGACGGTCGTTCCCGAGTTCTGCGACGCCTCCGTGGTGGAGGTCGTGGAGTGGAAGGACGAACGCGAGGTGTTCGATCCGGACGCGGTGCTGCTCACCCGCCGGATCGCCGCCGACACCTGCCTGCCGCCGCCCGCCCCCGAACTGGTCGGCGGCCTGGAGCACGTGACCTATCCGCCCGGTTCCAGCATCCACCAGGCCCTCACGACGGGCCGTCCCGTCTGCGTCCCCGTGAACGCCGACTTCATGACCCGCACGGTCATCCACCAGGCCCGCGCCCGGCTCCTGATCGACAGCGGTCTGACGTCGCTGCTCATCGCTCCGCTGATCGCGCGGGGCACGGTGCAGGGCATCACCATGTTCGGCCGCTCCGGCGGCCGTCCTGACTTCACCGAGGAGGACCTCAGCCTGGCGGGCGAGCTCGCCTCACGGGCCGCGTTGTGCCTGGACAACGCGCGGCTCTACAGCCGGGTCCAGGACATCGCGCTCACCCTCCAGCGCGCGCTGCTGCCCACCGCCCTGGCGAGCAGCCCGGCCGTGCGCGTCGCCCACCGCTACCTGCCGGGCAGCCAGGCCACCGAGGTCGGCGGCGACTGGTACGACGTGATCGACCTGCCCGGCGGCCGGGTGGCCCTGGTGGTCGGCGACGTGATGGGGCACGGCGTGCCCGCGGCGGCGGCGATGGGAAGGCTGCGCATCACCGCCAAGGCGCTGGCCCGCCAGAACCTGGAACCCGACAGCCTCCTGGAGGAGCTCGACGCCTGCGCCCAGGACGCGGGCATCGCGTACGCGACCTGCCTCTACATCCGCTACGACCCGACAACGGGCCTGGCACGCGTCGCGAACGCGGGTCATCTGCCGCCGCTGCTGCGCCGGGCGAGCGGCGCGGTCGAGGCGGTCGACGAGGTGCTGGGGGTGCCGCTGGGCGTCGGCGGCGTGCCCTTCCGTACGACCGAGATCGAGCTCCACGACGGCGACACCCTCGCGTTGTACACGGACGGTCTCGTCGAGGCGCGCGGCGTCGACATCGATGCGGGAATGGCCGCCCTGCGAGCACGACTCGAAGGCGCGACGGGCACGTTGGAGGAGACGGCCGACGGGGTCCTGGCACGTCTGCTGCCCGAGGCACCCACGGACGACGCCGTGATCGTGCTCGCCCGGATCCAGCGTGAAGGCGCCGGGGACGTCTCGGCCTGAACGGCACGAAGCCCCCGGCGCGCGGCCGGCTCCGGTGCGGCCGACTCTCAGGCGCGGCCGACTCCGGCGCGGCCGACTCTCAGGCGCGGCCGACTCCGGCGCGGCCGACTCTCAGGCGCGGCCGACTCTCAGGCGCGGCCGGCTCGGTTGCGTCCGCCCCCGGCGCGGCCGGCTCCGCTCAGCCGCCGCTGGACGAGCGCACCCGCAGTCTCGGGAGGACGAAGAGCCGGTGCCGGGGAGCGTCCGGCTGCTCGATCCTGCGCACCAGCAACTCCACGGCGGACGCGCCGACTTCGTGCTTCGCCGGGGCGATGGCACTGAGCGGGACGTCGGCGAGTCCCGCCACCTCGTCGTCGTACGCCACGATCGCGACGTCGCCGGGGATCTGGACGGATCGCGCGCGCAGCCTCCTCAGCAGCGCGAGCGCGTGGTTGTCGGGATGGGCGATGACCGCGTCGACACGGCCGGCCGCCACGGCGTCCAGGAGTTCCTCGACCGGGTCGTCGTACTCCGGGCTCCCGGGTCCCGCGTCACCGGTGTCCAGGACGGACGCCGGAAGGGGGGATTCGAGGCCGGCCGCGCGGACGCCCGCCTCGAAGCCCTCGATGATCCACTGGGCTGTCGGGCTCGTACCGCGCACGAGCAGCGCCAGGCGCGTGCGGCCGGCCTCCGCGAGGTGACGCACGGCCAGGCGCGCGCCGTGGACGTGGTCGGACAGGACGTGGTCGATGCCCGCCGTCTCGTCCGACTCGGGGCGGCGTTCCACGATCACGACGGGGACGGGCAGGTGCTCGTACCAGCCGCGCGGCCCGCTCGGGACGACGAGGAGTCCGTCGACGCCGTCGCCGATCATCCTTTCGACCTGTGCGCGTTCCTCGTCCGCGTCGTACCCCGAGATGTCGAGCACCAGCCGGGCGTTCCGGGCGGCGGCGGCCTCGCGGGCACCCTTGATGACCTCGGGGTAGTAGTAGTCGGCGGACGGCACGATCAGGCCGAGGACGCGCTCCCGGCCGGCGCGGGCCGGTGCGGCGGGTTCCGCGTCGGCGGGCGCGGTCTCCGCCCAGGTCTCGGGCAGCATGGCCCCGCCGTGCACCCGGGCGGCCAGGCCGCGGTCGGCGAGGATCTCCACGTCGCGGCGGATGGTGACCGGGGAGACGCCCAGTTCGGCGGCGAAGTCGCTGACCCGGAGGGAGCCCTCTTCACGCAGCCTGCGCAGGATCGCCTGATGCCTGTGTTCCGCGTGCACTTCCCCGCTCCCCTCGAACGACGGCCCAGTTCAGGAGCAGTGTAGCCACCTTGCGATCGATCCTGTCTGTTTCTTGTCGAATAGACAACCCGTGGCGGTTCCTGTTCAAACCGTTGCCCTCTTGGCTTTCTTCGTGTTAGAAACCCCACGCTTACGAGCCAGCGACAGCGCCGAGGCAACGACGCGCTCCTCCCGTAAAGGTCGTCTCCCATGCCATCTCCCTGGCCTCGCCGCACCTTCCTCCACGCCGCCGGCGGGGGCGCGCTCGCCCTCGGACTCGGCGGGACCCTCACCCACCCGTCCGGCGCCTCCGAACTCCCCGCGAGCGCCGGGACGTTCGCCACCACGTCCGACGCGGAGTTCGACACGCTGCGCGCCAAGTGGCGCGACCTCATCCTCGGGACGGGCTTCAGCCCGACGGCGGAACCGTTCCGGACCATCCTCAGCACCCTCGGCACGACCGCGTCCGGCTACCTGGCGACCATGGCCCCGGCGAGCGGGTCGCTCTGGCCCGGCCGCTCCTGGGCCGATCCGGAGCCCGACCTCGACGCCGAGTCCTACGCCTTCTCGGCGACCATGAACGACAGCTACAACCGGCTGCGGACCATGGCCGAGGCGTACTCCCAGCCGGGCACCGGACTGACCGGGGACACCGGCCTCCGGGACGCCGTCCTCACCGGCCTCGACCACCTCTGTTCCGAGGTCTACAACGAACACACGACGCGGTACGGCAACTGGTACAACTGGCAGATCGGCGCCCCTCAGGCGCTGATGGACACCTGCGTGCTGATGTACGACCACCTGTCGGCGGCGCAGATCGCCGCCTACTGCCGGGCCGTGGACGCGTTCGTGCCGGATTCGGTCTTCGCCTCGTACACCGGGACCAGCACCGGTGCCAACCGGGTCGACCTGTGCCGCGGCGTCGTCCTGCGCGGCATCGTCGGCAAGGACCCGGCCAAGATCACACTGGCGTCCCAGGCACTGGCCCCGGTCTTCCCCTACGTCACCTCGGGCGACGGCTTCTACGACGACGGATCGTTCGTACAGCACCGCAACGTCCCCTACATCGGCGGCTACGGCGCGGTACTGCACGACGGCGTGGGCCGGCTGCTCGCCCTGCTGCGCGGATCGAGCTGGGAGGTGACGGGCCCGGACACCCAGCTCTTCCTCGACACGATCGAGAAGGCGGTCGCGCCCTTCATCTACAACGGCCTGATCATGGACAACGTCAGCAGCCGGGGCATCAGCCGCGTCGGTACCAGCGAACACCAGCGCGCCCACGGCCTGATGGCGACCATCCTGCTGGTCGGCCAGGGGGCGAGCCCCGAGGAGAACGCCCGCTGGCGGGCGATGGTCAAGGGCTGGCTGCAGCGCGACTACTACTACCCGGCGCTCAAGAACCCCGGCCTCAGCCTGATCAGGGCATCGCTGCTGCAGTCCCTGCAGGACGACGCCTCCGTGAAGGCCGCCCCCGAGCCCGTCGAGCACCGCCTGTTCCCCAACATGGCCCGGGCCACGCACCGGCGCCGCGACTGGGCGGCCTCCTTCTCGATGGCCTCGAACCGCATCGCCCACTACGAGTTCGGCAACGGCGAGCACGCCCGCGGCTACCACACCGGCGCCGGATGGCTCTCCTGGTGGGGCGACGACTTCGGTCTCGAACAGTACTCGGACGCGTACTGGCCCACCGTCGACCCGTACCGCCTGCCCGGCATCACCGCCTCGCGCAAGCCGCTCGCCGACGGCGAGGGCGGCAACTGGGGGCAGCCCATGCCGGACGCGGCCTGGGTGGGCGGCACGACCGACGGCGAGTACGCCGCCATCGGCCAGCACCTCAAGGGCCTGTCCAGCACCCTGGACGCCAGGAAGTCCTGGTTCTGCCTCGACGACTCCGTCGTCTGCCTCGGCGCCGGCATCACCGCCACGGACGGACACGCCGTCGAGACGACCTTCGACAACCGCGCCCTCGGCGCCACCGGCGCCCCGGTCCTCACGGTGGACGGCCGGCCTCAGCCCCCGACCCAGGGCTGGAAGGCCACCTTCGGCGATGCCGGCTGGGCCCACATCGCCGGGCAGGCGGGCTACGTCTTCCCCGGCGGCACCACCCTCGGCGCGGTGCGCGAGGAGCGCACCGGCTCCTGGCGGGACATCAACACGGGCGGCTCCCCCGACCCGGTCACCCGCCGCTATCTGACCCTCTTCACCGACCACGGCGTCGACCCGGCCGGCGGCGCGTACGCCTACGTCCTGCTGCCGGGAGCGAGCGCCAGGACCACCGCGCGCCGCGCCCACGACCGGGGCTGGCTGCGCATCCTCGCCAACTCCGTTACGCAGCAGGGCGTTCGCGTGCCGAAGCTGGGCCTCACGGCGGTGAACTTCTGGAGCGCGGGCACCGTCGAGAGGCTCCGGGCGAGCGCCCCCGCCTCCGTGCTCGTACGGGAGCACCGCAACGGCACGGCGACCCTCGTCGTCTCGGACCCCGCGCGGCAGGCGACCTCGCTGGACATCGTGTGGAACCGCCGGGTGACCAGGGTGCTCTCCACGCCCGCCACGGTCACCGCCACCACGACCGGCTCCTCGCTGAAGCTCTCCTTCGGCGACCTCAGCGGTCAGGCCGGCGCATCCCAGAAGGTCACCGTCCGCCTCGGCTGACACCGAGGCCGGAGGCGCGCACCCCGGGCCGTGCCTCCCCACTCCCCTGCCGATCGCGGGGTGCCGCGCGGCCGGCGCCGGTGGCTGCCGACCGCGACGGCCCGAAGACGGGCACGTCACGGGCCGACGTCGACTGAAACGTGCGAGGGGAGGGCGTACGGCTCGACGGAGGGGAGCGCAGGGGCACTCAGGCGCACGCAGGCTAAAGAACAAGCCAAGCATGACCCGGCGGGAACCTCGGAATCGGCTCGGAATCGGCGGTGCCGACAGCCCGCTGTGATCGCGTCGTCACAGGTCACACGGCATGCCTCCGTCGTCAACACACTCCCGGGGCGTCACCCCTGGGTGAATCGACCTTCAAAGGTTCAGCACAAATTGCATACATCCCCTCTCCAGGCGGGCCCCGATGCTCTAGATTGACCATGCTTCACAGCTCGGACACCAGGCGACAAATCATGATCTTTCGATCCAGCGTCGGGGACGGCCTTCCACGCCGTCCCCGGTCCCCTGAGACGAGCGTGTTCACGTAACGCTGCAACACCGGTACGTCATGCGCGGGGTGGGCGGGGACCCACCCTGATGCGAGGAACAGCGCGGCGCGGGAGGCGGGGGCCTCCCGAGGGGAGGAGCGGCGCGGGGGGCGGGGGTGCCTCCCGGGGGGAGGAACCGTGTGGAGCCAACACGTCGAGCCCACTGACGCCCTGGGGGGGTCTGTGCAGCAGGGTGAGTTAGTCAGTCCATTTCCATCGGCGCCCGGGCGCCTGGACAACGGGTCGATCAGCAGGACCACGATCGACTGGGAGCAGCGGTACCGCCGGGCCGTGATCACCAGCGACACCGTGACCACCGCCTTCGTGGTGGCCGCGATCGGTGGCTTCTTCGGGGTGCGGGACGCGGCCAACTGGCACGAGAAGTGGAGGATCCTGGCCTTCGCCACCGAACTGCTCGTGCTCGCGGCACTCGCGGTGAGCCGGTCCTGGTCTCCGGCCGTACTCGGCCAGGGCGCCGAGGAGTTCCGCCGGCTCGGACGCTCGCTGTGCACGGCGGCCGTCGTGCTGGCCCTGGTCGGGATCGCCCTGACCTCGCGCAACATCAAACTCTGGATCTTCGTCGCGATACCGGTGATCGCGCTCGTCACCATGACCGAGCGCTATCTGCTCCGCCTCTGGCTGCACAAACAGAGGAAGGAAGGACGGTGTCTGCGCCCGGTGCTCGCCGCCGGGAGCCCGGCCACGGTCCGCGACCTGATCAGCAGGACCCGCAAGTTCCCGCACCTCGGCTGGCGCGTGGAGGCGGTGTGCACGGCGGACGGTTCCGGGCTCGACGTCGACCAGGTCGACGGCGTGCCGGTCGTCGGTGAACTGGCCGACGTCGCGGGTCATGTACGCCGCAACGGCTACCGGGTCGTCGCGGTCACACCCGATCCGCACTGGTCACCGGACCGGCTGCAGCGGCTGGCCTGGAACCTGGAGGGCAGCGATGCCGAGATGGTCGTGGCCCCGGTGCTCATGGAGGTGGCCGGTCCGCGGCTGCACGTCGACGCGGTGCTCGGCATCCCGCTGCTGCGGGTCAGCATGCCGACCTTCACCGGCGGCCGCCGGGCGGTCAAGGAGGTCGTCGACCGGCTGGGCGCGGCGGCCCTGCTGCTGCTGTTCGCGCCGCTGATGCTGCTGGTCGCGCTGCTCGTCCTGGTGGACAGCCGGGGTGGAGCGGTCTACCGCCAGCGCAGGGTCGGCAAGGACGGCCGCGAGTTCACCATTCTCAAGTTCCGCACCATGGTCGTCGGGGCCGACGCGGCACGCGCCGAGCTGGCCCACCGCAACGAGGGCGCGGGACTGCTGTTCAAGCTCCGCCGCGACCCGCGGGTGACCCGGGTGGGAACGGTGCTGCGCCGGTACTCGCTCGACGAACTGCCGCAGCTGTTCAACGTGCTCACCGGATCCATGTCGCTGGTCGGCCCGCGGCCCCCGCTGCCGGAGGAGTCCGCCGCGTACGGCCCGGACATCCGGCGGCGGCTCCTCGTGAAGCCCGGGCTCACCGGCCTGTGGCAGATCAGCGGACGCAGCGACCTGTCGTGGGAGGAGGCGGTCCGGCTGGATCTCCGGTACGTGGAGGACTGGTCGCTGGCCCTGGACACGGTGATCTTGTGGAAGACGCTGCGTGCGGTGATCCATGGCAAGGGGGCCTACTGATGCGCGGGGGGCGTCGTCCGATCGGCTCGGGGACGGCAGGCCGCAAGGGCCTGCCCAGGGGGAGGAACAGGGCATGAGAGTCAGCG
Source organism: Streptomyces sp. NPDC088707 (assembly GCF_044752725.1). Taxonomy (NCBI): domain Bacteria; kingdom Bacillati; phylum Actinomycetota; class Actinomycetes; order Kitasatosporales; family Streptomycetaceae; genus Streptomyces; species Streptomyces sp. NPDC088707. Next base: position 719,598 of record NZ_JBIVLV010000001.1, read on the forward strand.
TTTTCGGGCTCGGCTACGTGGGCTGCGTGTCGGCCGCGTGCCTGGCCAGCCTCGGTCACGAGGTCATCGGAGTGGACGTGAACCAGGTGAAGGTCGACCTGGTCAACGACGGCAAGGCCCCGGTGGTCGAGGAGCGGATCGGCGAGCTCATCGCCGACGTCGTGCGGGCCGGTACGTTACGCGCCACCCGGGACGTCCACGAGGCGATCACGAACAGCGATGTGTCGCTGATCTGTGTGGGCACGCCGTCGGAGCCCAACGGCAGTCTGTGCACCACGTACCTGGAGCGGGTCACCGAGGAGATCGGTGCCGCGGTGGCCGAGCGGGGCGGGCGGCAGACCGTCGTGTTCCGCAGCACCATGCTGCCGGGCACGTGCCTGAACCTGCTCGTGCCGATCCTGGAGAAGTTCGCCGGCGGCACGGCGGGGGTGGACTTCGGGGTCGCGGTCAACCCGGAGTTCCTGCGCGAGGGCACGAGCGTGCGGGACTTCTTCGACCCGCCCAAGACCGTCATCGGCGAGCTCGACCCGGCGAGCGGCGACGTCGTGGCGGCGCTGTACGACGGCCTGCCCGGCGAGGTGTTCCGGGTGCCGGTCCCGACGGCCGAGGCGATCAAGTACGCGGACAACGCGTTCCACGGCCTCAAGATCGGCTTCGCCAACGAACTGGGCGCCGTGTGCCAGGCACTCGGGGTGGACTCGCACCAGGTGATGGACGTGTTCCTGGCCGACCGCAAGCTGAACATCAGCCCCGCCTACCTGCGGCCCGGCTTCGCCTTCGGTGGCTCCTGCCTGCCCAAGGACCTGCGCAGCCTGGTCCACGCGGCGCGGCGGCACGACGTCTCGGTGCCGATCCTCGCCCATGTGCTGCCCTCCAACGCCGACCATCTGCAGCGCGCGGTGGAGCTGGTCGAGCGCACCGGCAAACGCCGGGTGGGCATGTTCGGCCTCTCCTTCAAACCCGGCACCGACGACCTCCGCGAGAGCCCGCTCGTCGAGCTGGCGGAGCGGCTCTTCGGCAAGGGGTACGACCTGCGGATCTACGACCCCAACGTGAACCTCTCCCGGCTGCTCGGCGCGAACCGCGAGTACATCGAGACCCGGCTGCCGCACCTCGCGCAGCTGCTCGCGGACTCCGTCGACGAGGTGCTCGACCATGCCGAGGTGTGCCTGGTCGGGACCGGGGATCCGGCCGTCCTGTCGGCGCTGCCCCATGGCGACGGCCCGGTGATCGTCGATCTCATCCACCTTCCCGACGCCGACGCGCGCCGGGCCGAACCGGGGTACGTGGGCCTTGCTTGGTGACATGACCGGGGGCGACGGGCCGGCTCGGCGCGCGCTCGTCCTGGTGGAGAACCTGTCGGTGCCGTTCGACCGGCGGGTGTGGCAGGAGTGCACGACCCTGCGCGACGCGGGCTGGGAGGTGCACGTCATCTGCCCCCGCGGCGAGAAGCGGGACACGGAGCCGGAGGCGGTGATCGACGGGGTGCGGATCCACCGCTACCCCCTGCGTGCCGCCACCGGCGGTCCGGCCGGCTATCTGCGGGAGTACGGGACGGCGTTGTGGCACACGCTGCGGCTGGCGCGCGAGGTCGGCCCGGTCGACGTGGTCCACGCCTGCAATCCGCCGGACCTGCTGTTCCTGCCGGCCCGGTGGCTGAAGCGACGCGGGGCGCGGTTCGTCTTCGACCAGCACGACCTGGTGCCCGAGCTGTACCTCTCGCGGTTCGACCGCGGCGAGGACCTGCTCTACCGCGCCGTGTGTGCGCTGGAACGGATGACCTACCGGGCCGCGGACGTCGTGCTCGCCACGAACGAGAGCTACCGGGACGTCGCGCTGCGCCGCGGCGGCCGGCGGCCCGAGGACGTCTTCGTGGTGCGCAGCGCGCCCGACATCGACCGGTTCCACCCGGTGCCGGCCGAGCCGGAACTGAAGCGCGGCAAGCCGTATCTGCTGTGCTACCTGGGTGTCATGGGACCGCAGGACGGCGTCGACTACGCCCTGCGGGCGCTCGCGAAGCTGCGCGACGAGCTCGGCCGGACCGACTGGCACGCGGTGTTCGTCGGCGCCGGCGACGCCTTCGACGCGATGGTCGAGCTGTCCCGGCAGCTGGGGCTCTCGGAGCAGGTGCAGTTCACCGGCCGGATCCCGGACGCCGACCTGGTGCGCTACCTGTCCACCGCGGACGTGTGCCTCTCACCCGATCCGCGCAACCCGCTCAACGACGTGTCGACCATGAACAAGGTCCTCGAGTACATGGTCATGGGCCGGCCGATCGTCTCGTTCGACCTCCGGGAGGCGCGGGTCTCCGCCGGTGACGCCGCCGTGTACGCGCCCGCCAACGACGAGGGCGCGTTCGCCGGGCTCGTCGCCCAGCTCCTCGACGATCCGGAGGAGCGCGCCCGGATGGGCAAGATCGGCCAGGAACGCATCGGCGGGCAGCTCGCCTGGCGGCACTCGCAGCAGTCGCTGCTGGCCGCCTACGCCGCCGCCTGCCGTGATCACACCCCCGTGTCGGAGAACGGCCCGGTCCGGACGGGGAGAAGGCCGCGCCGTTGAGCGATGACACCATACGTCTGGTCACGATCGGACGGATCTTCCGTCGGCGTGGGCGGCTCCTCACCATCCTGGCCGTGGTGGGGGCGCTCGTCGGCTACGGCACCTCCCTGCTGATCCCGCCGCGCTACACGACGTCGGCGTCGGTGCTGCTGCCCGGGGCGTGGGAGGAGCGCGAGCTGCTGACCCAGGCGGAGATCGCGACCAGTTCGGTGGTGGTCGACCGCGCGGCCGCCGCGCTCGGCTGGGCCGGTGTCGACGGCATCGAGCTGCGGGACCGGGTGACCGCCAAGGCCGCCGACGGGAACATCATCAAGATCTCGGGCACGGCCGACACCCCGGAGCGCGCACAGCGCCTCTCCGACACGGTCGCCGAGGAGTTCGTGACCTTCGCCGCGCAGATCACGGGCGACAACACCGACCCCGAGAAGGCGGCGCAGCCCGAGGCCCTGCGGCAGTTGGTCGTGAAGACCACCCGCCGCATCGACGAACTGGCCGACGAGGCCGGTCCGGGGCAGAGCGTGGAGAGCGTGCAGACCCGTACCGAGCTCGCGAAACTGCGCACCGCGCTCCAGGAGGCCGTGGACAAGCTGGACAAGGCCGACCCGGAGACCGACCGGCCCGACATGGTCGTCATGGGCCCGGCGACCCGGCCGGCCGGCGAGGCGCCGCCGACGAGGACGCAGCTCGTCGTCTGCGGTGCGCTGCTGTTCGTCCTGTTCGCGGTCATCGGCCATCTCGCCGCCGCGCGGGTGGGCCGCCGGCCGCGCACCGCGGCGGACATCACCGCGGCCCTGGGCACGACGCTGCTCGGCGCCGTCGACGTACCGGGTGAGCGGGCCGCGGACCGGTCGAGGGGCGGCGGCCCCCGGGCGCTGTTCCGCCGGCTGCTCGGCGTCGACGTCCGCTGGGACGTACCGTCCCCGGGGGCCTCCGGCGACGACGAGAGCAGGCTGATCCGCTACCGGCGGGTGTGCGCCCGCCTCCGGGACCGGCTGCCGGCCCCCCGGCGGCTGCTCGTCGTCGTCCCCGAGGGCGACGAGACCGCCCGGCGGGCCGCCGTGCAGCTCGCCGCCGAGGCCGGGAACGACTCCTCCACGGACTCCTCGGGCAGTGGACTCCTCGTGCTGCACGTCGTGGAGGTCCCGGTGTCCCGGCCGATGGTGCCCGACCGTGCGGGCGAGTCGGGCGCCGTGATCGCGGTCAGCGCGGGCAGCTGGGCCGCGGGGGAACTCGCCGGGATCGCCGAGGCGTGTGCCGACGCCGGGCACGAGGTCGTCGGCACCGTCCTCGCCGGCACGGTCTGGACCCGTCCGGCGCGCTCCTCCGGCCGGTCTCGCCGTGCCGGCACGCCCGTGCCCGCCGTGGGTGCCGACGCGACCGGGGGTGTGAAGTGACGACCCGTACGACGCCGGACGCGTCGGCCACCGCTCCCCTGCTCGACCTCCAGGTCCTGGTGGTGGCGGTCCGCAGGCGACGCCGTCTCTGGGGCTCCCTGACCCTCGTCGGACTGCTCCTCGGCGTGGCGATGGCCGTACTGCTGCCGCCGCCGCCGACCGCGACGACCAAACTCCTGGTCGCCCATCAGGAGGACCAGCCGAACGACCCCGGAACCCTGATCCGGACCGACGCGGCGCTGCTGCAGACCACCCGGATCGCCGACCGGGCACTGCGGTCCCTCGGCTCGCGCGAGAAGCCCGAGGAGTTCATGAAGGACTACGAGGGTGTCGGCCTGACCAACAACCTGCTGCGGATCGACGTGGCGGGTGCCAGCGACGCGGAGGCCGTCGCGCGCGCCCAGGCGCTCGCCGACGCGTTCGTCGCCGACCATGTCCGGCGGATAAGGGAGACGGCGAACGCGGAGTCCAAGGCCCTGCTCGACCAGCGCGACCGGCTGCGGGCCGACCTCGCCCAGGTCGACAAGGCCATCGGGGAGGGATCGTCGGAGAGCGGTCCGAAGGTGTCGGCCGACATGGAGTCGCTCTTCGCCCGCCGGGCCGAACTCACCTCGCAGATATCCGACTTCGGCCGACGCGCCGCGGAGGCCCGGATCGGCACGCCCCGGCTCGTCTCCGGCACGCAGATCGTGGACGCCCCGCGCGCGGTGCGCCACTCCCTGCCCAGGACCGCCGCAACCAACGCGGCCATCGGGCTCGCCCTGGGACTCGCCCTCGGGCTGGCGGTGGCCGCGGTCGGCGCGGTGGTGGCGGACCGCCCCGTGCTGCGCCGCGAGATCGCGGCGAACCTCGGCGCGTCCGTCATCGCCGAACTCCCCCGCAGATCCCCCCGGTTGTGGCAGCGCCGACGGGTCCAGGCGGCCCGGACGAGACTCACCGCGTCCCTTGCGCGCACCGTGCGCGGCTCCGCGGGACCGGTGTCCCTCCTTGAACTGGGCTCCGCACGCGCCACCACCGGGATCGCCCTTGACCTCGCCGGCGCACTCGCGGCGGACGGGCCGGTGGCCGTCGTCGACGGCCTGCCGGGTCTGCCGCTCACCCACCGCCGCCCGAAGCCGGGAGACCCCACCGTGGTCAGCGCCGAGGGGGCCGCGTCGGTCCCGCACCAGCAGCGCCGGCTGGGCGTCGGCTCGGTGGCACCCGGCACGGCGTGGACCGACCTCCAGCACCTCGGCGCCCGGACGGTCCTCGTCGTACGCGCCGGACACGGGAGTGCCGCATGGCTGCACACCGTGGCGCGGCACCTCGCGGACCAGCGCATCGAAGTGATCGGTGTGGTGCTGATCGACCCCGATCCGGCCGACCGGACCGACGGCACGCTGTGGGACGGGCCGTACGCCGCGCCACGCGGCGAGGGCGAACGGCCGGCCCGGCGCAACGGTGGGGGCGCCTCGCACGCCGTTCAGGCGGTGGGTGACGGCCGGCGACGGGCGGAGCGGCTGCCGATGTGGGCGGCACGGGTTGCGGACAGCGACGACCAGGGGGAGCGGTAGGACATGTGTGGCATCGCAGGCACGTACCGGTGGCCGGACGGGAAGGTCGTGACCGACCGGCTCACCGACACCCTCGCCCACCGCGGCCCGGACGGGGCGGGCCGGTACAGCCATCGCGCCGGTGACGGCGAGGTGCACCTCGGGCACCGCCGGCTGGCGATCATCGACCTGTCGGAGACCGGCGCCCAGCCGATGGTCTCGGACGGCCTCGTCCTGACGTACAACGGCGAGCTGTACAACGCGCCCGAGCTGCGGGCCGAGCTCGCGGCCGGCGGGGTGCGCTTCCGCGGTACCTCCGACACGGAGGTGCTTCTGGAGGCGTGGCGGCGCTGGGGCACGGACTGCCTGCCCCGGCTGCGCGGCATGTTCGCGTTCGGCGTCTTCGACGAGCGCACCGGGGAGCTGGTGCTCGCCCGCGACCAGCTCGGCGTCAAGCCGCTCTTCCTGCTCCGGCGCGGAGAGGGCCTGGTGTTCGCCTCCGAGCTGAAGGCCCTTGCGGCCGCCACCGGCGGATCCCTCGAAGTGGACGACGCGGCGCTGGTGGCCTCGCTGCTGTACTACTGGGTGCCTGACTCGCGGTGCGCGTTCCGCGAGGCGGAGAAGCTGCCGCCGGGCAGCTGGCTGCGGGTCCGGCCCGACGGCCGGGTGGACCGCGGCCGGTACTGGAACCTGAAGGACGTCGCCGCCGAGGGCCGCGAGCGCGCCCGCGGCGGCGAGCTGCCGGACCTGGCCGCGATCGTCGAGGAGTCGACCCGGCGCCATCTGCTCTCCGACGTCCCCGTGGCGACGTTCCTGTCCGGTGGTCTCGACTCCAGCTATCTGACCGCGCTCGCGGCCCGGGACCGGCCCGGGATCTCCGCCTACACGATCGGGTTCCGCGCGGAGGACGCCAGGTTCGAGGCGATGCCGGACGACCTGCGCTATGCGCGTCAGGTGGCCGAGCGGTTCGGCGTCGACCTGCACGAGATCGAGATCGCTCCGGACGTGCTCGATCTACTGCCGAGGATGACGTACCACCTGGACGAGCCGATCGGCGACCCCGCCGCGATCAACACCTTCCTCATCTGCTCGGCCGCCCGGGAGGCCGGGGTCAAGGTGATGCTCTCGGGGATGGGCGCCGACGAGCTGTTCGCCGGCTACCGCAAGCACCTGGCCAACCTGATCGCGCTGCGCTACCAGCGCGTCCCGGGCCCTCTGCGGCGCGGCGTGTCCGCGGCGGTGGACCGGCTGCCGGTCGCCACGGCCCGCCGGGGCTACCGGTCGGTGCGCTTCGCGAAGCGGTTCCTCTCCTTCGCCGACCTGCCGGAGGAGACCGCGTTCCGGCGCAGCTACACCATGTACGACCAGGGCGAGCTGCTCGCCCTGGTCAATCCGGACCTGGCCGGGACGGTCGGGGACGTGCTGACCGAGCACGCGGACGTCTACGAGGACAACGAGCTCGACGACTTCGTGAACCGCATGTGCCTGGGCGACGCACGGATGTTCCTGCCGGGCCTGAACCTGGCGTACACGGACCGGTCGAGCATGGCGGCGTCGACCGAGGTCCGGGTGCCGTACGTGGACGTCGAGGTGGTCAGGGCGGCGTTCGCCGTACCCGGAGACCGCAAGATCGTCGGACGGCAGGGCAAGGCCGTCCTCAAGGAGGCCGCCACCTCGATCCTGCCCCGGGAGATCGTGTACCGGCCCAAGGGCCTGTTCAGCGCTCCGCTGCGCGCCTGGATGAGCCGGGACCTGGCACCGCTGGTGCGCGAGGTGGTGAACGACGGCGTGCTCGTGCGGAACGGCTTCCTGCGCCGCGACGCGCTGGCGCGCATGGTCGCCGAGGACGCGGCCGGGCAGCGGGACTTCTCCAAGCATCTCTGGCATGTGCTGACCCTCGAGTACTGGTATCGCGGCGCGACCTCCGGGTCCGGCCGGGATACGCACGAGAAGGCTTAGAAACAAGGGGACTTCGGTGAAACAGGTTGTACAGAACTACAAGACCGGCGAACTCGCGGTGCTCGACGTGCCGGTGCCGGGGTGCAAGCCGGGCGGTGTGCTCGTCCGCACCTCCTACTCGCTGATCTCGACCGGGACCGAGCTCATGAAGGTCTCCGAGGCCGGCATGTCGATGCTGGGCAAGGCCCGTTCCCGGCCGGACCAGGTGGCCAAGGTCATGCAGAGCGTGGCCACCAACGGGATTCCCGCCACCTACCAGAAGGTGATGGGCAAGCTGGACTCCTACACCCCGCTGGGTTACTCGCTGTGCGGAGTGGTCGAGCAGGTCGGCCCCGGCGTCGACGACGTGAAGGTCGGCGACGTCGTGGCCTGCGCCGGCAACGAGCACGCCCTGCACGCCGAGCTGAACTGGGTGCCGAAGAACCTCTACGCCAAGGTGCCGGACGGTCTCGCGCCGCGGCACGCGGCCTTCGGCACCGTCGGCTCGATCGCGATGCAGGGCGTCCGGCAGGGCGAGCCGCAGCTCGGCGAGGTGGCGCTCGTCATCGGTCTCGGACTGATCGGGCAGCTGGTCGTGCAGCTCCTCACCGCCGCGGGCGTCCGCGTCGTCGGGGCCGACCCCGACCCGGCGCGCTGCGAGCTCGCCGAGCGCCTGGGCGCCGTGGCCTGCGGCGACCCCGCGTCCACGGCGGTGGAGGCCGCCGTCGCCGAACTCACCGACGGCCACGGCGTGGACCAGGTGTACCTGGCGGCCGGCGGCGGCAGCAACCAGCCCGTCGAGCTGGCCGCCCGGCTGTGCCGCGACCGCGGCCGGGTCGTCGACATCGGCAAGTGCCGTCTGGACCTGCCGTGGAACGCGTACTACGAGAAGGAGCTGGACGTCCGGTTCTCCCGCTCGTACGGACCCGGGCGCTACGACCCGGAGTACGAACTGGAGGGGCGGGACTACCCGATCGGCTACGTCCGGTGGACCGAGCGCCGCAACCTGGCGTGCTTCCTCGACCTCATGGCCCGCGGCCGGGTCGACGTGGAGCCCCTGGTGTCCCATGTCGCCGACTTCGACGACGCCGTGGAGACGTACCGGCGGCTGAAGGACGGCGACCTGAAGGCCGTGGCGGTGCTGTTCCGGTACCCCGAGGAGAAGGGTGAGGCACCGGCCCCTGCGGTGACCGTGCCCGCGGTCCGACGCGGCGGCGCGGTTCCCGCCCCGGCCCGGCCGGCGAAGAGGCCGGTGCGCCTCGCGTTCGTCGGCGCGGGGAACTACGCGACGTCGATGCTGCTGCCGCACCTGGCCGGGCGCGACGGCGTCGAGCTGTCCACCGTCGTCACCACGACGGCGCTGTCCGCGGCCAACGCGCGGCGGAAGTTCGGCTTCGCCGACGCGACGACGGATCTCGACGCCGTGCTCGGCGACGCGTCCGTCGACGCGGTGTTCGTCGTCACCCGGCACAGCTCGCACGCCGAACTGACCCGCAAGGCGCTCCTCGCCGGCAAGACGGTGTTCGTGGAGAAGCCGCTCGCCCTCTCCGAGGACGAACTGGCCGGGGTCCTCGCGGCGGTGGAGGAGTCCGGCAACGACCGGCTGCAGGTGGGCTTCAACCGCCGGTTCGCGCCGCTGCTGCAGGAGGCGAAGACGCGCTTCGGCGCCCGGACCGGCCCGGCGAACCTCCGCTACCTGATCAACGCGGGCCGGCTGCAGCACGGCAGCTGGTACCTCCAGCAGGGCACCGAGGGCTCGCGGTTCGCCGGCGAGGGCGGGCACTTCATCGACACGGCGAGCTGGCTGCTCGGGGCCGACCCGGTCTCGGTGTACGCGGTCTCCACGTCCGGCACCGACGACCTGCAGGTCGTGCTGCGCTACCCGGACGGGTCCACCGCCACCATCAGCTACGTCACCACCGGGCCTTCGAGCTTCCCCAAGGAGACGCTGGACCTGGTCGCGGACGGCAAGGTGCTGCGGCTCGACGACTTCGTCCGCGCCTCGGTCTACGGAAGCAAGCGCTGGGTCAGCTCCCGGCTTCCGCAGGCCCGGGACAAGGGGCAGAACGCCGAACTGGCCGCGTTCGTCAAGGCGGTGCGGACCGGAGGGCCGATGCCGGTGCCGCTGGAGTCGCTGGTCGCCACCACGGCGGCCACCCTCGCCGTGCGGGCGGGTCTGGCCGGCGGTGCGCCGGTGACCCTGGCGGGGGCGCGATGAGCATGAGTGCGGGCTGGTACCTCCGGCGCCTGTCCCGGATGGGACCGCAGGAGGTCGGCGGCCGGGTGGGCGACACGGTGCGCAGGCGGCGCTGGCGGTCGGGACTGCCGGACGCTCCGGTCGTGACCGGCGCCCGTTTCACCGCCGTCCTGCCCACCGGGGCGATCGCCGCGGTGCCGCCGGACGCGGCGAAGCGGCTCGTCGCCGAGGCGGACCGGCTGATGGCCGGGCACGCCGAGTACTTCGGGGTGCACCGCGACGACCTGACGGACCCCGACTGGTGGTACGACCCGAAGACCGGGCGCCGGGCTCCGTGGGGGTACGCCTTCGACGTGCCGTACCGGAAGGAGGAGACGGTCGGGGACATCAAGCAGATCTGGGAGCTGTCCCGGCACCAGTACCTCACCGTGCTCGCCGCGGCCTACGCGGTCACCGGGGACGAGCGGTACGCCGAGCGGGTGGCCAGGCATCTGCGGCTGTGGTGGGCGGCCAACGCGCCGCTGCGCGGGGTGCACTGGATCAGCGGCATCGAGCTGGGGATCCGGCTGCTGTCCTGGGTGTGGATCCGGCGGCTGCTCGACGGCTGGCCGGGCGCGGCGGCACTGTTCGAGGACAACCCGGTGGCACGGAGGCAGATCTGGCACCACCAGCGCTGGCTGGCCGCCTTCCCCAGCCGGGGGTCTTCGGCGAACAACCACGTCATCGCCGAGGCCGCCGGGCAGCTCGCCGCGGCCTGCGCGTTCGGATGGTTCCCCTCGTCGGCGCGCTGGCGGACCGACGCGATGCGGTCCCTCGACCGGCACCTGCGGAGCAACACCTTCGGCTCCGGCCTCAACCGCGAGCTGGCCACCGAGTACCACGGGCTCGTGCTCGAACTCGGCCTGGCCGCGGTGGCCGAGGCGGATGCCGCGGGCGTGGCGGTCCCTCCGACGGTCCGCCTTGTGCTGCTGCGGATGACCGACGCCCTCGCCGCCATCGTGGACGGGCGGTTACGGCCGCCGCGCCAGGGCGACGCGGACGACGGGCACGGTCTGGTCGTGGACGGCGCGGGCACCGATCGCTGGGCCTCGCTCCTCGCCACCGGGGACGCCGTGTTCGGCCGGCTCGACTGGTGGCCGGAGGTGACCGGCACCGATGTGCGCACTCCGCTGCTCGCCGCGCTTGTCCGGCCGTACGCGAAGACGGGGCCGGCGGTGGCCCGGCCGGCGAGCCGCCCGGCCCACTTCGCCGACGCGGGCATGACGATCCTGCGCGGTCCCGAGGAGATCTGGTGCCGCTGCGACGGCGGCCCGCACGGTTTCCTGTCCATCGCCGCGCACGCCCACGCGGACGCGCTCTCCGTGGAGGTCCGGCACGACGGGGTCGACGTGCTCGCCGACCCGGGGACGTTCTGCTACCACGGCCAGCCCGAGTGGCGGCAGTACTTCCGGTCGACCCTCGGCCACAACACCCTGCAGTGGGACGGCGGCGACCAGTCCGTCTCGGGCGGCCCGTTCCTGTGGACCCGGCATGCCCGCACCCGCGTCCTGGTCGCGGACCCGTCCTTCGCCACCACCGGGGGGACGGCCCGCTGGTGCGCCGAGCACGACGGCTACCAGCGCTCCGTGCACCGCCGCCGGGTGGAGCTGACCCCCGCGAGCCGGGAGGTCCGCGTGGTGGACGAGGTCCGCGGCGACTCCGGGGCCGTACGCCTGGCGTTCCACCTGGGTCCGGCGATCTCCGCGGACCTGTCGGGGAACCGGGCGGAGCTCAGCTGGACCCGGGACGGCGAGGACCGCTCGGCGGTGCTCGACCTGCCCGGGGAGTTGTCCTGGCGGGCGCACCGCGGGGAGACCCACCCGCCGCTGGGCTGGTACTCCGCCGGCTTCGGGCGCAAGGAACCCGCCACCACTCTGGTCGGCACCGGCTTCGCCGACGGCGTGTCCGGGTTCACCACCGTGCTCGGGTTCCGCGGCTAGGGGGGCGCGTGGGGATCAGGGGGAGGTACGGGGCGTGGGCGGTGGCACCGCTGACGGCGGTCCTGCTGGTCGCGACCGGCTGCACGGGCACGCCGGACGCCCCGGCGAGGGCGACCGGCGGTTCCGGCGCGTCCGCCTCGTCCGGCGCGTCCGTCTCCCCCCGCGTCTCCGGGGCGTCCGACGCCCCCGGAGCGCGCTCCGCCCCCGCCCGGGTGTGCGACCGGCCCTCGGCCGGGCCGGCGAAGGCTCCGGCGGGCGCGGTGACGGTCGACCCCGCGGTCGTCGGCGACCTGGCCACGAAGACCGAGAACAGCCCGCCGCACACGACGTTCTGGCTCCGGCCGGGCAGGCACACGCTCGAACCGGACCCCTACGCCCAGGTGATGGCCAAGAAGGGCAACCGCTACCTCGGAGCGCCTGGCGCGGTGCTCGACGGCCGGAGGATCAACCAGTACGCGTTCAGCGGCACCGCCCCCGACGTCACCATCCGCCACCTCACCGTGGAGGGCTTCATCGCGCCGCACGACGAGGGCGTGGTCAACCACGACATGGCCGACGGGTGGGTGATCGAGCACGCGACCGTCCAGGACAACTCCGGGGCCGGGCTGATGGCCGGTGCTCGCCAGCGGGTCCGCGCGAGCTGCCTGCGGAACAACGGCCAGTACGGCATGAACGCGTACAAGACCGGTGACTCGATCCGCGGCCTCGCGGTCGAGGGCAACGAGATCACGGGCAACAACACCGACGACTGGGAGCGCCGGCGGCCGGGCTGCGGCTGCACCGGCGGCATCAAGTTCTGGGCCGTGGACGGCGCCGACGTGCGCGGCAACTGGGTGCACCACAACCGCGGGACCGGGCTGTGGGCCGACAACAACAACAACGACTTCCGTATCGAGGACAACCTGCTGGAGTCCAACGACGGTGCCGCTCTGATGTACGAGACCAGCTACAACGCGGTCATCCGCAACAACACCGTCCGGCGGAACAACTGGGTCGAGGGCCGCGCGTACGCCAAGGACGGCGACGACTTCCCGTACGCGACCGTCTACGTGTCCGAGGCCGGCGGCGAACCGCGCATCCCGGCCCGCACGGACCGGATCGAGATCCACGGGAACGTCCTGGAGGACAACTGGAACGGGATCACCCTGTGGGAGAACGCCGACCGGTTCTGCAACAGCCCGGCCAACACGTCGACCGGTTACTGCACCCTGCTGGTGAAGGACACCGGCCGCTGCGCGCGGCCGGCGATCGCCACCGAACCGCTCTACGGCGACTGCCGGTGGAAGACGCAGCGGGTGGACATCCACGGCAACCTCTTCGCCCTCGACCCGTCCGTCGTCGGGTGCACGACCGAGTGCGGGCGCATGGCGGTGTTCGCCGACGAGGGCACCTCCCCGGACTGGTCGCCGTACAAGGGCGGGCGGGTGGCCGAGGCGATCACCCACCGGCAGCAGAACCGCTGGCACGGCAACGTCTACCGGGGACCGTGGAGCTTCGTCGCGGGCGACAGGAGCCGGACGCTGGACTCGCGGCAGTGGCAGGGCACGCCGTACCGGCAGGACACGGGCAGCAGCTTCGGCCCCGGGGCCGGTGGTTGACATGGACGAGGACCTGAGGCGCGACCGGCTGCCGGACGCGGCGGACACCCGTCCCGCCATCATCTCGCGCCCGGAGGGCACCCCGAAGGCCGTCGGGATCGTCTGGGCGCTGCTCGGCCTCAACACGCTCGGCTCCGCGGGGGCGAAGACCGTCGTCGCGATCCCCCGCTCCCTCATCCAGATGGCCACCATGGGGGCGCTGGTCGCGGCGTTCGCGCTGGCCCTGGCGCTCAATCCCCGGCTGCGCGTCCGGCCCAGCGCCTTCGTGTTCCTGCTCACGCTGCTGCTCGTGCCGAGCCTGATCGCCAGCGTGCAGCTGGAGGTGGGGGTCGGCGCGCTGTTCCGCTGTGCCCGGCTGGCGCTCTTCGTCGGCACGCTGTGGCTGCTCAGCCGCTGGTGGGACGGCAGCCTGACGTTCGTCCGGTACCACATCCGGATGTACTTCGCGGTCCTCGTCCTGGTGGCCGCGGGGCTGGCCGTCTCCCCTGCCACGGCCATGCCCGAGTACTACGGCGGGCGTCTGGTCGGCGCGTTGTGGCCGCTCACCCCGCCGCAGATCGGGCAGTACGCCGCGGTGGTCATCGGGCTCGCCGTGCTGCTGCTGCTCGGCCGCCGGACCACCGGGGCGGGTGCCGCGGTGGTCATCGTGCCGTCCCTCGTGCTGCTCGCGATGACCCACACCCGGACGGCCACGCTCGGACTGCTCATCGGGCTCGTGCTCGCGATCGGCTCGCTCGTCCTGACGAGCGCCGCCGCCCGCCGGTTCTTCGCCTGGGCGGTGCTGTGCGCCACGGTGGCGGCGGTGGTGTTCAGCTCCGCGCTGCGGGCGTGGTTCCTGCGCGGACAGAGCCAGGAGAACTTCGCCAACCTGACCGGGCGTGCCAAGGTCTGGGACGCGCTGCTCTCGGCGCCCCGGACGACCGGGGAGAAGGTGTTCGGCACGGGCCTGGGAGACAAGTCGTTCGACGGGCTGCCGATCGACAACAGCTGGCTTGCCGTCTACGACGAGCAGGGGCTGGTCGGCGTCACCCTCGTGGCGGCGATCGTCATCGTGCTCGGCGGTGTCGCGCTGCTGCGGCCGCCGTCGCTGCCGAGGGCCTGCGCGATCTTCCTGATCGGCTACTGCGGGATCTCGTCGTACACCGAGGTGGGCCTGGGCGACGCCTCGGCGTATCTGCTCCATCTGGCGCTCGCCGCCTCGCTCCTCGCGCTCCCCGCCCCGGCCACGCCCCTCCCGACGCACGACATCCACCGACGACGTATCCCGCTCTGGGCCAGGAGGTGACCTGACCATGCATGTCCTTGTGGTCCACAACCGCTATTCCTCGACGCAGCCGAGCGGGGAGAACAGGGTCGTCGACGAGGAGGTGGGGCTGCTGCGCGCGGCCGGCCACCGGGTCGACCTGTTCGAGCGGCGCAGTGACGACATCGCCGCCCGCTCCCTGCCGGGCAAGGTCGCGGTGCCGCTGCTCGTGCCGTGGAACCCGTCGGCCCGCGCGGAACTCACCGCCCGGCTCCGCGCCGACCGGCCGGACGTGGTGCACGTCCACAACGTGTTCCCGCTGCTGTCGCCCTCGGTGCTCGCCGCCTGCGCGGACGCCGGTGTGCCGGTCGTCGCCACGCTGCACAACTACACGCAGGTCTGCCCGCCCGGCACGCTGCACCGGGACGGCCGGCAGTGCACCGAGTGCGTCGGGTCGGCGCTGCCGCTGCCCGCCGTCCGGCACGGCTGCTACCGCGACTCCCGGCTGGCGACGGTGCCGCTGGCGGTCAGCCTGTCGGTCAACCGGCGGCGGTGGTGGTCCGGCGTGGATCGGTTCCTCTGCATCTCCGCGGCACAGCGCGACATCCTGGTGCGGTCCGGCATGCCGCCCGAGCGGCTTGCCGTGAAGCACAACTTCGTGCCCGACCCGGGCACCGTACGGACAGGCGCCGGCGAGCAGTTGCTCTTCCTCGGCCGGCTCGCGGAGGCCAAGGGCGTACGGCTGCTCATGGCGGCCTGGGACGAGATCGCCGCGGACGGCGGTGTGGGCGTACCGCTCGTGATCGCCGGGGCGGGGCCGCTGGAGCCCGAGGTGACCGCCTGGGCGGCGGGCCGGGACGACGTCCGGTACGCCGGCCTGTGGGACCCGGCGGAGTGCCGGCGGGCCCTCGCCCGGTCGGTGGCGGTGGTGGCTCCGTCGCTGGCCATGGAGACCTTCGGCCTGGTGGTCGCGGAGGCGATGGCGGCGGGGGTCCCGGCCGTCGCCGCCGCGCACGGGGCCTTCGTCGAGCTCGTCGAGGACGGGGTGACCGGCCTGCTGCACACGCCGGGCGATCCCTCCTCGCTCGCGGACCGCCTCCGCCGGATCACGGCGGAGCCGGACCGCAACCGGGAGAGGGGCGAGGCGGCCCGGCGCCGGTACGAGAAGGGGTTCAGCCCGTCCGTGGGCCTTGAGCGCCTCCTGGAGGAGTACCGCACCGCGATCGCGGTGCGGTCGGGCGGCGGGAACAGCGCGCCGCCGGCAGGGAACGAAGAAGCCGGCTCGTCGCGGGGCAACCGCGCGAGCGGAGATGGGGGGCAGGAGAAATGACACGATGCCGACTCTGCGGTTCGGCGGCGCTGGCCAGCGTCGTCGACCTGGGGGCGACTCCGCCGTGCGAGAGCTTTCTCGCCGCGGACCGGCTCGACCAGCCGGAGCCCGCGTACCCGCTGCACCTGCGGGTCTGCACCGACTGCTGGCTCGCGCAGATCCCGCCGCTGATCACGCCGGAGGAGACGTTCCAGGAGTACGCGTACTTCTCCTCGTACTCGACCTCCTGGGTGGAGCACGCGCGCACGTTCGTCGACGACGCCGTGCGGCGGGTCGGGCTCGGCCCCGACGCCTTCGTCGTCGAGGTCGCGAGCAACGACGGATACCTCCTGAAGCACGTGGTGGACCGGGGGATCCGCTGCCTGGGCATCGAGCCGTCGGTGAACGTCGGTGCCGCGGCGCGGGACGCGGGTGTCCCCACGCTCACCGAGTTCCTGTCCCCGGAGACCGGCTCGGCCGTCCGCGCCGAGCACGGCCCGGCGGACCTGGTGGTGGCCAACAACGTGTACGCGCACATCCCCGATGTCGTCGGCTTCACCGAGGGGCTGCGCGCCCTGGTCGCGGACGACGGCTGGGTCTCCATCGAGGTGCAGCACCTGCTGACCCTGATCGAGGAGAACCAGTACGACACGATCTACCACGAGCACTTCCAGTACTACACGGTCGCGTCCGCCGCCCGGGCGCTCGCGAGCGGCGGCCTGACGCTCGTGGACGTCGAGCTGCTGCCCACCCATGGCGGCTCCATCCGGCTGTGGGCGCGGCCGTCCGAGGTCGCCGGCGAGCCGAGCCGCCAGGTGGCCGACGCCCTCGACCGGGAGAAGGCCGCCGGGCTCCAGGAGCTGTCCGGGTACGCGGAGTTCTCCGCCCGGGTGGCCAAGGTGCGCCGGGACCTCCTGCGGTTCCTCATCGACGCGGCCGAGCGCGGCGAGACGGTCGTCGGCTACGGCGCCCCGGGCAAGGGCAACACCCTGCTCAACCACTGCGGCATCCGGCCCGACCTGCTGGCCTACACGGTCGACCGCAACCCCTACAAGCACGGCCGGTTCACGCCGGGCACCCGCATCCCGATCCTGCCGCCCGAGCGGATCGCCGCCGACCGGCCGGACTACGTCCTCGTCCTCCCGTGGAACCTGCGGGAGGAGCTGGTCGAGCAGCTGTCCTTCGTGCACGAGTGGGGCGGCCGGCTCGTCTTCCCCATCCCGGAACTGAGCATTGTCGAGGTCACGCGATGAAGGTCGTACTGTTCTGCGGCGGTTACGGACTGCGGATGCGCAGCGGAGCCTCCGACGACATCCCCAAGCCGATGGCGATGGTCGGCCCCCGCCCGCTGATCTGGCACGTCATGCGCTACTACGCGTCCTTCGGGCACACGGAGTTCATCCTGTGCCTCGGGTACGGGGCGCACCACATCAAGAACTTCTTCCTCACCTACGAGGAGACGACGTCCAACGACTTCGTGCTGCGGGGCGGGAAGACCGAGCTGCTCTCGACCGACATAGCGGACTGGACGATCACGTTCGCGCAGACCGGCATCGAGTCGCCGATCGGGGAGCGGCTGCGCCGGGTGCAGCACCACCTGGACGGCGACGAGATGTTCCTCGCCAACTACGCCGACGTGCTCACCGACGCCCCGCTGCCGGAGATGATCGACCGGTTCTCCCAACGCGACGCCGGCGCGTCGATGATGGTGGTGCCGCCGCAGTCCTCGTTCCACTGCGTGGACCTGGGTGAGGACGGGCTCGTGGGCGGCATCACCGCGGTCGCCGACATGCCGCTGTGGGAGAACGGCGGCTACTTCGTGCTCCGCCAGGAGGTCTTCGACCACATACCGGAGAACGGCGACCTGGTCGCCGACGGCTGTGCCCAGCTCGCGAAGCGCGGAAGGCTGGTGGCCTACCAGCACCGCGGCTTCTGGAAGCCGACGGACACCGTGAAGGAGCGGGCGGCGCTCGACGCGGCCTACACCCGGGGCGACCGTCCGTGGGCCGTGTGGGAGCGGGACGGCGTGGGCACGGCCGCGCCGGTGAGGTCCGCGTGATCCGGCTCGGCTCGGGGCGTCTGGACCGGGTCGTCGCGGTGGGGGCGCACTGCGACGACATCGCCATCGGCGCCGGCGGCACGCTGCTCACGATGTGCCTCGCGCGGCCGGGCACCCGGGTCGACGCGCTGGTGCTCTCCGGCGGCGGTGGCGAGCGCGAGGAGGAGGAGCGGGCCGCGCTCGCCGCCTTCTGCCCGGGGGCCGACCTGCGGCTGACCGTGCTCAAGCTGCCGGACGGCCGGCTGCCCGCGCACTGGGAGGAGGCCAAGTCCGCGGTCGAGGAGCTGCGCGCCAGGACCGAGCCCGACGTGATCCTCGCGCCGCGCACCGATGACGCGCACCAGGACCACCGCGGCCTGGCGCGGCTGCTTCCCACAGCGTTCCGCGACCATCTCGTGCTCGGCTACGAGATCGTCAAGTGGGACGGCGATCTCGGCCGGCCGACGGCGTACCAGCCGCTGTCGCCGGAGGTCGCCGAACAGAAGGTGCGGCTGCTGCAGGAGCACTACCCCTCGCAGCGCCACCGCCCCTGGTACGACCGGGAGGCCTTCCTCGGCCTCGCCCGGATCCGCGGTATCGAATGCCACGCGCGGTACGCCGAGGCGTTCGCGGTCACCAAACTCACTCTCGATCTGGGGGAATGAACCTTGCGCGTACTGCTGACGGGACACCAGGGCTACCTGGGCACCGTGATGGCCCCTGTCCTCGCGGCCGACGGGCACGAGGTCGTCGGTCTCGACTCCGGCCTGTTCGCGGACTGCGTGCTCGGCCCGTCGCCCGCGGACCCGTCCGGGCACCGGGTGGACCTGCGCGACGTCACGGCCGAGCACGTGGCCGGGGTGGACGCCGTGATCCATCTGGCCGCGCTCTCCAACGACCCGCTGGGCTCGCTGGCGCCGGACCTCACCTACGACATCAACCACCACGCCTCCGTGCGGCTCGCCCGGCTGGCCAAGGACGCCGGGGTGCGGCGCTTCCTGTACGCGTCCACCTGTTCGGTCTACGGCGCCGCGGGGGGTGACGAACTGGTCGCGGAGGACGCCCCGCTGCGTCCGGTGACGCCGTACGCGGAGTCCAAGGTGCGGGTGGAGGACGACCTGCACGCGCTCGCCGACGGCGACTTCAGCCCGGTGTACATGCGCAACGCCACCGCGTTCGGCTTCTCTCCGCGGCTGCGCGCCGACATCGTGCTGAACAACCTGGTGGGTCACGCGCTCCTGTCCGGCGAGGTCCTCGTGATGTCGGACGGCACGCCCTGGCGGCCGCTGGTGCACGCCGTCGACATCGCGCGGGCCTTCTCCGCCGCGCTGACCGCACCGCGCGAGGCGGTGCACGACCGGGCGTTCAACATCGGCAGCGAGACCAACAACGTCACGGTCGCCGAGATCGCCGGGCAGGTCGCCGAGGCGGTGTCCGGTTCGAAGGTGGTGATCACCGGGGAGACCGGTGCCGACCCGCGTTCCTACCGGGTGGACTTCTCCCGCTTCCGGGCCGCACTGCCCGGCTTCGACTGCGAGTGGACGGTGAAGCGGGGGGCACTCGAACTCGCCGACGCCTACCGCGAGTTCGGGCTCGACCGGGAGGGCTTCGAGCGTCGTTTCACCCGGCTCGCCGTGCTGCGCGCGGCGTCCGAGGCGGGCGCCGTCGACGACACCCTGCGGTGGCGCCGATGACCGCGGCCGGCGAGGAGCCGACGGCCTCGGCCGGCGAGCGGATGCACGCGCTCGTGGAGCGGCTGTACCCGCTCTGCCGGAGCATCACCGGCGACGGGGTGCGCGCCACCCTGGACATCGTCGGCGAGTACGTTCCGCTGGAGGTGCACGAGGTGCCGACCGGGACGCAGGTGCTCGACTGGACGGTGCCGCAGGAGTGGAACATCCGGGACGCGTACATCGCCGACTCCGCCGGCCGTCGCGTCGTCGACTTCGCCGCGTCCAGCCTGCACGTGCTCGGCTACAGCGTGCCGGTGTCGCGGAGAATGCCCCTGGCCGAGCTGCGGGGACACCTGCACACCCTGCCGGACCACCCGACGTGGGTGCCGTACCGCACCAGTTACTACACACCGGAGTGGGGGTTCTGCCTGGCCCAGGAGACCCTGGACGCGCTGCCGGACGGCGAGTACGAGGTGCGGATCGACTCCACGCTCGCGGACGGCCACCTCACCTACGCCGAGCACGTGGTCCCCGGGCAGGTCTCCGACGAGGTGATCGTCTCCTGCCACGTCTGCCACCCGTCACTGGCCAACGACAACCTGGCCGGCATCGCGGTGGCGACGTTCCTGGCCAGGGCGCTGGCCGAGGAGACTCCGTACCACACCTACCGGTTCATCTACGCGCCGGGCACCGTGGGGGCGATCACCTGGCTGGCCCGCAACGCGGAGCGGATCGAGCGGGTCAGGCACGGGCTCGTGCTGGCCTGCGCCGGCGACCCGGGCCGGCTGACGTACAAGCGGAGCAGGCGCGGCGACGCGGAGATCGACCGGGTCATGTCGCATGTCCTGGCCGCCTCCGAACGACCGCACCAGGTCAACGAGTTCACGCCGTACGGCTACGACGAGCGGCAGTACTGCTCCCCCGGGTTCGACCTCGGTGTGGGCTCGCTCAGCCGCACTCCGTACGCCGGGTACCCCGAGTACCACACCTCGGCGGACAACCCGGACTTCGTCTCCCCCGAGGCGATGGAGGACACGCTGGCCGTCTGCCGCGAGGCGTTCTCCGTGCTCGACCGGAACCGGCGGTACGTGAACCTCAGCCCCTACGGCGAGCCGCAGTTGGGGCGGCGCGGGCTGTACGACTCGCTCGGCGGCCGCAGCGACGCCAAGCAGGCCCAGATGGCCATGCTGTGGGTGCTCAGCATGGCCGACGGCGAGCGCGGACTGCTGGACGTCGCCGAGCGGTCCGGGCTGCCGTTCGACTCGGTCGCCGGAGCGGCCGACGCCCTGGCCGCCGCCGGACTGATCAAGGCATGACGTGACGAGCGCCGAGAGGGAGAGGACGACGACGCCCGCGGACCCGGCCGGACCCGCCCGGCCGACCGCGCGGCGTGCCATGGCCGGCCGGCTGTCCTGGGGTCTCGCCGACCAGGCGGCGTCCAGCGCGACCAACTTCGTGGTGGGCATCTATGTGGCACGCTCGCTCGGACTGGCCGCGTTCGGCGTGTTCAGCCTGGCCTGGGTGACCTTCGGCGTGGTGCTCGGCGTCTCCCGCGGGCTGGCCACCGACCCGCTCATGGTGCGTTTCAGCGGCGTGCCGGAGGCTTCCTGGCGTGGGGCGGTGGCCCGGTCGTCGGGTACCGCCCTCGGCGTCGGCGTCGCCATCGGCGCCGTGTGTCTGGCCCTCGGACTCGGGCTCGGCGGCTCCGTGGGACCGGCGTTCGCCTGCCTCGGCGTCGTCCTGCCGGGGCTGCTGCTCCAGGACGCCTGGCGGTTCTCGTTCTTCGCGGCGGGTGCCGGGCGCAAGGCGTTCGTCAACGACCTCGTGATGGGCGTCGCGCTCGTCCCGGCCATGGTCGTGGCGGCCCGCGTGGGCAGCGTGGCGGCCTTCGTGCTCGCCTGGGGGGCGTCCGCCGCGGTGGCCGCGGGGTACGGCTACCTCCAGTCCGGGATCCGGCCCCGGCCGGCCGGGGCGCGCGCCTGGACGCGCGAGCAGCGCGACCTCGGCTACCGGTACCTCGTCGAGAACGCCGGCGTCAGCGGCGCGGGACAACTGCGGGCGTACGGGCTCGGCGCGATCGTCGGCGTCAGCGCGGTGGGGGTGGTCCGGGGCGCCGAGCTCCTGCTCGGCCCGTTCCTCGCCGTCCTGATGGGCCTGTCGCTGGTGACCGTAGCGGAGGCGGCACGGGTGCTGCGGCAGGCCCCGCACCGCCTGCGCGCGTTCTGCCTCCTGCTCGGCGGCGGACAGGCCGCCGCCGCGCTGCTCTGGGGCGCGGCGCTGCTGCTCGTGCCGGACCGGCTCGGTGAGCTCGTGCTCGGCGGCGTCTGGCAGGCCGCCTCTGAGCTCATCGTGCCGGCCACGCTCGGCGTCGCGGCCGCGAGCCTCGGCACCGGCGCGGCGGCCGGGCTCCGTGCGCTCGCCGCGGCCCGGCGCAGTCTGCGCTGCCAGTTGATCGCCTCCACCCTCTATGTCGGCGGCGGGCTCGGCGGAGCGGTCGTCGCCGGCACGGTCGGCTCGGCCTGGGGCGTCGCCGCCGCGACGCTCGGCAGCTCGGCCGTGTGGTGGCTGGAGCTGCGGTCCGCCCTGCGCGAGCACCGCCAGAACCCCCTTCCCGAAGTGAGGACACCATGACCGCCCCACCCCGGCTCGGCATCGGCCTGCCCGTGTACAACGGCGAGGAGTACCTCGCCGAGGCGCTCGACGCCCTGCTCGGCCAGACCTACGAGGACTTCGAGCTGGTCATCTCCGACAACGCCTCGACCGACGGCACCCAGGACATCTGCCGCGCGTACGCGGCACGGGACTCGCGCATCCGGTACATCCGGCTGACCCGGAACATCGGCGCCGCGCCGAACCACAACTACGTGTTCACCCAGTGCCGCGGCGAGCTGTTCAAGTGGGCCTCGCACGACGACCTGTACGCCCGGGACCTGCTGCGGCGCTGCGTGGACGCGCTGGACGAGCGGCCGGACGTGATCCTGGCCCACGCCGACCAGGCCGTCATCGACGGCGAGGGCCGGGTGAAGGTCCCGTACGAGTACACGCTCGCCACCGACTCGCCGCGCGCGCCGGAGCGCTTCCGCAGCATGCTGTTCGAGCCCGGCGGGGACGACTTCTACGGAGTGATGCGGGCCGACGTGCTGCGCCGGGTGAAGCCGCACGACAGCTACCACCACGCGGACCGCACGTTCGTCTCCGAGATCGGCCTCCACGGCCGTTTCCACCAGGTGCCGGAGCTGCTGTACTTCCGCCGGGACCATCCCACCCGCGCCGAGCGGGCCAACCCCTCCAAGCGCTCCCGCTGCGTCAACCTCGACCCGCGCCGGGCCGGCCCGCTGCACCCGACGCCCCGGCTGCTCGCCGAGTACGTCTGGGGATTCGTCGCGGCGATCCGGCGGGCGCCGCTGTCGCCCGCGGACCGGCGCGCCTGCTACGGCCACCTCGTCTCCTGGGCGGCCAGCCGGGCCCGGCCCGGTGCCGGCGAGCGGGTCGAGGACCGCGCCCCGGTCGACCCGGCCCGGCTCACCGTCTCCCTCGACGCGATCGTGGCCGGCCGGGAAGGCAGGCGGGCATGAGGCCCCCGACGGGGCCTCCGGTCCACGTCGGGCTGTTCGGGCTGCTCGGCTCGGGGAACCTCGGCAACGACGGGTCGATGGAGGCGGTGCTCGCGTACCTCCGCCGGGACCACGAGGAGGCGACCGTGGACGCGATGTGCGGCGGTCCCGAGGCCGTACGGCTCCGGCACGGGCTCCCCGCGACACGGCTGCACTGGTACCGCGGGGAGTACCGGACCGCGTCGCGGGCGGGCGCGATCGCGGGGAAGGGGATCGGCAAACTCGTCGACGCCGTCCGCACCGCCGCCTGGGTGCGGCGGCACGACGTGGTGATCGTGCCGGGCATGGGTGTCCTGGAGGCCACGCTGCCGCTGCGGCCGTGGGGCTTCCCGTACGCGCTGTTCCTGCTCTGCGCGTCCGGCCGGCTGTTCGGCACCCGGGTCGCGCTGGTCGGCGTCGGAGCCGGCCCGATCGGCAACCGGGCGACCCGGGCCCTGGTGCGCCGGTCGGCACGGCTCGCCACGTACCGGTCGTACCGGGACGACCAGTCCCGGGACGCCCTGCGGGCGATGGGCGTGGACACCGCGCGCGACGAGGTCCACCCGGATCTCGCCTTCGCCCTGCCGACACCGCCGTCCGGCGCCCCCTCGGGGGCGCCGGGCCCGGTGTGCGTCGGCGTCATGGCCTTCCACGGCGGGGACGACGACCGTGCCAGGGCGGAGGAGATCCACCGCCGCTACCTGGACGGGACGACCCGCTTCGTCCGCGCGCTGGTCGAGGACGGCAGACCGGTCCGGCTGCTCACCGGCGACCAGGTCGACGGGGAGGTGGTCGCCGCGATCCTCGACGCCGTGGACTCCCCGCTGGTCACCGCCGCCGAGACGGCCTCGCTCGACGACCTGATGAAGGAGATGGCGGCCGCCGACGCCGTGGTGGCGACCCGGTACCACAACCTGGTCTGCGCGCTGAAGGTCGGCGTGCCGACGCTCGCGCTCAGCTACGCGGCGAAGAGCAACGCGCTCATGGAACGGATGGGTCTCGGCGCCTACTGCCACCCGGCCCGCGCGGTCGACGCCGACCGCCTGCTCGACGCGTTCCGGGAGCTGGAGAAGCACGCGGCGGAGCTGCGGCTGACCCTCGCCGAGCGGAACCGGACCGTCGCGCGGCAGCTCGACGAGCAGTTCACCGCCCTGACCGCGGCCGTGTTCCCGAGAACCGGCCGTGCCCACATCCACGCCCAGCGGGAGACCTCATGAAAGCGATCCCCGTCCCCGAGATCGACGGCGCGTACCTGTTCGAGCCCACGCCGTACGCCGACGAACGCGGCTTCTTCTGCCGGACGTTCGACGCCGGCGTGGTCCGCTCGGTGGGCCTCGACCCGGACGCCTTCGTCCAGGACAGCGTGTCCCGTTCGGTCCGGGGCGTGCTCCGCGGCATGCACCTGCGCTCCGGCGCCGGCGAGGCCAAGCTGGTGCGGTGCTCGTACGGCAGGATCTTCGACGTCGTCGTGGACCTGCGGACGGACTCGCCGACGTACCGCAACCGGGCCTTCTTCGAGCTGTCCGGCGAGACGCAGACGACCCTCTACATCCCGGCGGGGTGCGCGCACGGCTTCCAGGCACTGACCGAGACCGCCGACACCTCGTACCGGATCGACCGCGAGCACGACCCGGCCGAGGACGTGACGATCGCCTTCGACGACCCGGAACTCGCCATCCCCTGGCCGCTGCCGCCCGTGTCGATGTCCCCCCGGGACCGGGAGGCCCCGAGCCTCGCCGAGGCCCTGAAGCACAAGCCCTGACGCCCTGGAGAGTGAAGTCCGCGTGGACACCGAAGAGACCGAAGAGACCGCAGAGACGCAAGAGTTCTCCCTGCCCCGGTCGCGGCAGGCGAACGAGCGGCTGCACGACCTGATCCCCGGGGGCGCGCACACCTACGCCAAGGGCGACGACCAGTACCCCGAGAACCTGGCCCCGGTCATCAGCCACGGCCGGGGGGCCCACGTGTGGGACGTCGACGGCAACCGCTACATCGAGTACGGCTCCGGGCTTCGGTCGGTCAGCCTCGGCCACGCGCACCCGCGCGTGCTCGAAGCGGTACGGCGGGAGATCGACCGGGGCGGCAACTTCGTCCGGCCGTCCATCGTGGAGGTCGAGGCCGCCGAGCGCTTCCTGGCCACGGTGCCGACCGCCGAGATGGTCAAGTTCGCGAAGAACGGCTCCGACGTCACCACCGCCGCGGTGCGCCTCGCCCGCGCCGTCACCGGGCGCCCGCGGGTGGCCGTCTGCGGCGACCATCCGTTCTTCTCCGTCGACGACTGGTTCATCGGCACCACGCCGATGTCCGCCGGCATCCCGGCGGCCACCACCGAGCTCACCGTGCCGTTCCCCTACGGGGACCTCGCCGCCACCGCGGAGCTGCTCACCCGGTACCGGGACGAGGTCGCCTGTCTGATCCTCGAACCCGCCGGGCACACCGAGCCGCCGCCCGGGTACCTCGCCGGCCTGCGCGAGCTGGCCGACCGGCACGGCTGCGTGCTGGTCTTCGACGAGATGATCACCGGTCTGCGCTGGTCCGAGGCTGGGGCGCAGGGTTTGTACGGCGTCGTCCCCGACCTCTCCACCTTCGGCAAGGCGCTGGGCAACGGGTTCGCCGTCTCCGCGCTCGCCGGGCGCCGCGAACTGATGGAGTGGGGCGGGCTGCGCCACTCCGGCGAGCGGGTGTTCCTGCTGTCCACCACGCACGGCGCGGAGACGCACGCGCTCGCCGCCGCCTCGGCCGTGCAGACCACCTACGTCGAGGAGGGCGTCACCGCGCGGCTGCACGCCCTCGGCGAGCGGTTGGCCGCCGGGGTACGCGAGGCCGCCGCCGCCATGGGCGTCGGCGACCACCTGATCGTCCGGGGCCGGGCCAGCAACCTGGTCTTCGCCACCCTCGACGAGAACCGGCGGCCGTCGCAGGAGTACCGCACGCTGTTCCTGCGCCGGCTCCTCGCCGGCGGTGTGCTCGCCCCGTCGTTCGTGGTGAGCAGCGCGCTCGACGACGACGACATCGACCGGACGGTCGAGGTGGTGGCCCAGGCGTGCGCGGTGTACCGGAAGGCGTTGGACGCCGCCGACCCCACCCCGTGGCTCGCCGGGCGGCCGGTGAAGCCCGTCTTCCGGCGCCTGGTGTGAGTGCCTCGACGTGACGTCACCCCACAGCGGGTGACGTCACGTCAGCGAGCTTTGCGCCGACGGGAGTCGGCCACCCGGTCGACCACCCACGCGGTCGCCGGGATCACCGCGAGCGCGGTGAACCAGCCGCCGAGGGCGTCGGTCGGATAGTGGGCGCCCAGGACGACCTGCGCCCAGCCCATGGCGACGCCGGCGACCAGCGCCACGAGCAGCACGAGCGCGGTGCCGGCCGTCCTGCCGAGGCCGGACCGGCCGGTCGCGAGCAGCGTCACGACGAGCGCGAGCGCGGTGAGGAAGGCGGTGTGCCCGCTCGGGTACGAGAGGTTCTCGTCGCCGTGGATGGTGCGTCCCACCAGGTGCTTGAGCAGCCTCGTCGTCACCACGGCGAGGCCGACGCCCGCGACGACGAGGACCGCCGCGCGAGGACGCCGCAGCAGCAGGCAGCCCGCGACGACGGCGGCGACCAGGGTCACCGCGCCCATGGGTTCACCCAGGAAGTCCGTGGCCAGGGCGATGTTCCGCGCCCGCGGCCCGACCCCCTCGACCGCGGCCAGGATCCGCGCGTCCATGCTGCCGGGCCGGCCGGCGTCGGCGTACAGGACGCCGAGCACGACGACCACCAGTGCGGCGACCGCCGCGGTCAGCAGGATCCGTCCGCGCATCGGCGCGGGCAGCACCGCGGGCGCGGGCCGGTCCCGTTCCGCCAGGCGTTCCAAGGCGAGCCCCCCGTCGAGTCCGACCGTCGTCGCCGGGCCGGTCTCCAGCGAGCCTATACCGCCGGTGGGGACGGTTTTGGGCCGATTCCTGTCCTCCCCCGGGCTCAGAACCGCCGGCCGTCGCCGAGGTACCGCCGGAAGAAGGCCTCGGCGTAGGCCGCGCCGACCCGTCGCTGGTCCGCTTCGGTCAGCTGGGGCGCGTAGGCGGAGCCGCCGGGTTCGGTGCACAGGCCGGGCCGGTCGGCGTCGTGTGCGGCGTCGTCGCGGGCGGCGACCTCTCCGCTCCGCGGCGACCACTCCGTGTTGAAGTAGTTGTGATTCGCTCCGGGTATCGCAAGCCGGTGGAAGCCGGCGGTGCTCCTGGCGGTGGCGTCGGCGGCGAAGGAGAAGGCCTCACGGCCGACCTGGCCGTCACAGGTCCCGCGCAGCACTGCCATGGGGGTCTTCGTGGTCTCGTACGCGGCCGTGTCCTCGGTCATGACGTTGTAGGCGGGGGCCAGGGCCAGGACCGCCCTGACCTTGACCCCGGTGGGCCACTGGTCCTCGTGGCGGTCGGCCGCCTGCCATGTCACGCCCGCGCCGCCACGGGAGTGGCCCATGGTGCCGACGTTGTTCAGGTCGACGCGGTGCCGGAGGTCGACGTGCCGCGGCTTGCCCGTGGCCGCGTCGCGGAACGCGCCGGCGAGACCGCCGCGTCCCGAGGCACTGAGCTGCTGCCACAGGGCCAGGTGCCTGTTGACCAGGTCGGCCCGCGCGGAGGCGTTCTCGTCCCCCCACACCGACGAGGCGTTGATGCCGTTGGCGCGGATGGAGACCACGACGAAACCCCGGCGGGCCAGTTGCTCGCCGAGGTAGTCGTAGCCCCGGTCGTTGGCGATCGGTCGGGTGCCGGGCGCGCAGGGCCAGCTGAACAGCTTCGCGCTCGCGGCGGCGAACGCCTCCCAGTCCTCGGCGCGTTCGGCGGCGGAGCGCGCCTCCTCCGCCGCCCGGTCCGCACAGGTCTCGTGCCAGCCGTGCAGTTGGACGACGAGGGGCCGCGGCGCGGTTCCGAGATCCGTCGGGTAGTGCACGGTCCCGGCGATCTCTACCGGCTCCCCGGTCCCCGGCAGCCGATAGGCCTGGTCGCCCAGGTCGTAGGTGACGGAGGTGACGCCCCGCGGGCCCTGGGCGGCGGGGGTGACAGCGGCGGCGGGGCCTCCTGCCAGGGCCTGCGGTACGACGAGGGCCGCCGCGGAGGCGGTGAGTGCGCGGGCGCGCAGCGGACGGCGGCGAGCGGCCGTGGACGTGTCGGCGTGCTTCAAGAGTCGGTCTCCATGAGCCGTGGGCGGTGGAACGGTGTGCCGTGCGCGTGGGCCGCCGGGAGCGGCTCCCCGCGCCCCACGCATGGCTTCAATTCGACAGACGTCCGACGACCCCCGGGGTTGCGTCGTGACCAGGGGAATTCGTGGCCGGGGTCAGGAGGCGTGCCCGGGGGCCTTTCTGATCGTCTTCCGGATCCAGTCCGCGTACGCGGGCACGTGGGTGTAGAGGCCCGGCCCGGCCGAGCAGGCGACCCCCGGGGCGCCGGGACCCGAGGTGGCCCCGACGAGCTCCCACCGCCCGTGCCCGCCCTTCTGGAGCTGCGGTCCGCCGGAGTCCCCGAAGCACGCCATGGCCTCGGGAACCCGGCTGATCGTGCACAGCCGGGTCCGGTCCGCGTAGCCGGGGGCGCACTCGCCGACGGCACCCGTGCGCGTCCGCAGCTCCTGCAGCCGCTCCGCGAAGTTCAGTTCGGTGTCGGCGGTGGTGCCGAATCCCAGGATCCGGGTCGGGGTCCCGGGCCGTCCGGCCCGCTCCGCGATCCTGACGGGCCGCTCGGAGACCGGGCGGTCGAGGCGGATCAGCGCGATGTCGTTCTTGTTGGCGCCCTTCCCGTCGCCGCTGACGAAGCCGGGGTGGACGACGGTCCGCTCGATGGCCCGGACGGTTCCCCCCGATTTCCGGGCCTGGCTGCCGATGCGGACGATGCCGTCGAGGACCAGTCCGTCGCCGGTGACGCAGTGGGCGGCCGTCAGCACCCACTGGGGGTCGATCAGCGAGGCCCCGCAGTTTCCGTCGTACAACCCGTGCTCCGGGGCCGACTCGGGGATCGTCGCCATGAAGGGATAGCGCTCCGTGGCGTCGGTCCCGTTGACGATCGCTCCGGCGCTGCCGGACATCAGGGTGGCGCAGGTCGCGACGGCAAGGGCGCCGACGGCGGTGGTGCGCGCCGCCCGGCGGCCGGCCGACTTGAAGCTGAACACAGGGGTCCTTCCGTCGTGCATCCTGGTGTGCCCGACCCACTCTGCTCGGTTCGAGATCCGCCGGACCATCCGGTCAGCGGGCGCGAACACGGTGGGGCTGTCCCCCGGCCGCGGGGCTCCGTCGCGGCAGCACCCCGGAACACACCCGTCCGGGCGTACTCGCGTTCTAGCGTGCCTGTCATGACCTCGCTCAGGCCTTGGCGGGCGACGACGCTCGCCCTCGCAGCCCTCCTGCTGTGCGTCCCGCAGTCGGCCGGGGCGCAGGCCCCGGCGCACGCCCCGGCACCGGCGGCGACACCGGACCGCCCCTCGTACGACGTGGCACTGCGCGCCGACGACGACGGCTCGCGCTGGGCCGGCCGGCAGACGGTGTCCTTCCGCAACGCCGCCCGCACTCCGCTGCGTTCGGTCGACGTACGGCTGTGGGGCAACGGCACCGACGGCTGCGGCACCCCGGGCAGTCCGTCCCCGGTCCGGGTGAGCGGGGTCGCCGGCGGCACACCGCGGCCGCTCACCGTGGGCTGCACGGCGCTGCGGATCGACCTGCCGGCCCCCCTGCCGCACGGGGCGCGCGCGAGCGTCTCCTTCGACGTCGCGATCACGGTCCCGGACCGCGTCCACCGCTTCGGCAGGGACGGCGCGTACCGCTATCTCGGCAACGCGCTGCCGCTGCTGTCGGTGCGCGACGCACAGGGCCGGCACCTCGACCCGGACGTGGGCTTCGGCGAGAGCTTCCACACCCTCGCCGGTGACTTCCGGGTCGTGCTCGACCACCCGAGCGCGCTCGTCGTCCCCGCGACGGGCACCACCACCCGGCGCGCCGGCGCGCCCGGCCGCACGGTCGGCACCAGCGTCGCGCGCGGGGTACGGGACTTCGCGTGGGCGGCGGGTCCGTTCGCGTCGAAGGAGGTGACCACGCCCGGCGGGGTCCGGCTGAACGCGTACTGGACCGCGACCACGTCCCCCGAGGGCGTCGCCACCGATCTGCGGGACGCCGTCGGCTCGGTCGACGCGTTCGGCAAGCGCTTCGGGCGCTACCCATACGGCGAGCTCGACCTCGTCATGAGCGACAGCCTCGACGACTTCGGCAGCATGGAGTTCCCCGGCCTCGTCCTCCTGTGGACCGAACCGGAGGGGTCCGCCGTCGTCCACGAGATCGCCCACCAGTGGTTCTACGGCATCGTCGGCAACGACCAGTTCGCCTCGCCCTGGCTGGACGAGTCCTTCGCCCAGTACGCGAACGAGCTCTACTACGGCCTCGCCACCACGACCTGCTGGGACGACCAGGGCATGTGGCCCAGCGACACGGCCGCCCTCACCCGGTCCATGGCCTACTACGCGGACGGTCGCCGCTCGGAGTACGTCCGCGTCGTCTACCGGCGCGGCTCCTGCGCCCTGCACGACCTGGAGCGCGTCCTGGGCGGCCCGGCGATGGCGGGCATGCTGCGCGGCTACGTACGGGACCACTGGCTGGGCGTCGCCACCACAGCGGACTTCACGCGCGCGGCCCAGGCGGCGACCCCGAAGGATCTCGGCCCGTTCTGGACGGAGCACAGGATCCACTGACCGCCGGGGTGCGGGGATAACGTTGGCCCATGCTCACCACTCCGTCACGGGTCGAACTGCGCCCGCTCACCCTCTCCGACCAGGACGAGTTCTGCTCGCTCGTACGCGCCAGCGCCGAACTGCACGGACCCTGGATGCAACTGCCCGTCACCGCGGAGGAGTTCCGGACCTGGATGCGCCGTTTCGACGACGGCAGCAACCAGGGCCTGCTGATCCGCGTCAAGGAGACCGGCGCGGCCGCCGGCATGGTCAACATCAACTCGATCATCCGGGGCCGCTACCAGGGCGCGTCCCTCGGCTATGCGGCCTTCGCCCCCTCCGCGGGGCGCGGCTACATGACCGAGGGCCTCACCGCCGTCCTGGAGTACGCGTTCACGGAGCTGCGGCTGCACCGCCTGGAGGCCAACATCCAGCCGGGCAACAAGGCCTCCCTGGCCGTGGTCCAGCGGCTGGGCTTCCGCCACGAGGGCCTCTCCCCCGCCTACCTCTACATCGACGGGGACTGGCGCGACCACGAACGCTGGGCCATCACCGCACCGGCCCCCTGGACGCCGGACCCGTCCCTGCGCGAGGTCTGAGCCCCGAGGCCCGGGGGCCACGGCGGGGCCGCCGGGCCCCACCCTTCTGCCACCGGCCGTGAGGCCGCGCGCCCGCACCGACGGCGTGCCGTCGGCTACGGGACCGAGCGGATGCGCCGTACCAGGACCGACCCCGCGAGGGCCAGGGCACCCGCGAGGGCGTACAGGGCCGTGTAGCCGCCGAAGTGGGTGACGACCGGGGCCGCGACCACGGGGGCGAGGACCTGCGGAAGCGCGTTGGCGATGTTGATGACGCCCAGGTCCTTGCCCCGGTCCTCCGCCGCCGGCAGCACGTCCGTGAGCAGGGCGAAGTCCACGGCCGTGTACACGCCGAAGCCGAGGCCGAGCACCAGCGAGGCGACGACGGCGCCCGTCCAGGTCTGCCAGACCGCGAGCAGCAGGGTGGCGGCGGAGATGACGAGGCCGGACCGGATCACGTACGACTTGCGCCGGCCGCTGCGGTCCGACCGGATGCCGCTGATCACCACCGTGGAGAGCAGGGTGAGCGCGTTGAGCGCCGTGAGGATCAGGACGCCGTTGTCCGCGTCGCCGTCGTAGCGCACGGCGTCGGTCAGGTAGTAGAGCAGGTACATCGTGCTGATGGAGTACGACAGGTTCATCAGGAACCGGGTGAGCCAGGCCCACCCGAAGTCGGGATGGCGGCGCGGGTCGATCCAGAAGCCGCCGAGGAACGTCCGCCACCGGAAGGCCGGCCGGGCGGCCGGGGAGAGCGGGCTGTCGCGCCGCATCACGACGTACGGGACGGCCGCGAGCACCGTGAAGACCGCGCAGGCGAGATATCCGCCGACCACCCCGCCCGCGACCGTGGCGAGCGCCGTGCCCACCAGGATGCCGACGACCTGGGAGACGCCGAGCCACCCGCCCACCAGACCGCGCCGCCGCGGCGGCACCTGGTCGGGGACGGCCGCGGTGAGCGCGGCGAAGGCCGCGTTGAGGGCGAGCTGGACCAGGCACCAGCCGGCGATCACGGTGGTGACGCTCTGCGCAGCGGCGAGGACGAGCAGTCCGGCCGCGCCGCCCAGCACTCCGCCGACCACCCAGGGGATCCGCCGCCCCACGGAGGCCGTCGTCCGGTCGGAGAGCGCGCCGAAGACCGGGTTGGCGACCATCGACACCGCCGCTCCGACTCCCGTCACGAGGGCGAGGGTGGACGCCTTGTGGTCGGGGGTGAGCTGTTCGGCCTGGCGGGCCAGGAGCAGTTGGAGCGGGCCGAACCAGCCGACCCAGACCCCGAGGTTGGCGAGGGAGAGCGCACCCACCCAGCGTCCGCCGGCCGGACCGGGGGGCTCGGGCGCCGGCTCGGCGGCGGTTCCCTCCGCCGCCGTCCCCTCGGTGGTCATCTGCCGCTCTTGATCAGGTCGCGGTACCAGGCGAACGACTCCTTGGGCGTCCGTACCAGCGTCTCGTAGTCGACGTGGACGAGCCCGAAGCGCTGCCGGTACCCCTCCGCCCACTCGAAGTTGTCGAGGATCGACCAGATGAAGTAGCCGCGGACGTCGGCGCCCTCGGCCATCGCCTCGTGCAGGGCGCGCACATGGCCGTCGTGGTACGCGATCCGCCGGGCGTCGTCGACGCGTCCCGTCGCGGGGTCCGGCCCGTCACCGTACGAGCAGCCGTTCTCGGTGATGCAGAGCGGCGGCAGCCGGTCGCCGTAGCGCTCGCGCAGGGTGGCGAGGAGTTCGCGCAGTCCGTCCGGGACCACGGGCCAGCCGAAGTCGGTGAGTTCGCGTCCCTCGATCTGCCGGACGGCGAAGGGGAGGTCCGGCGGAATCTCGATGCCGCCGAAGGAGGAGCCGGCGGGGGCCGCCTCGGCGCCGGATGCGGTGGCGGGCGCTGCGGCGGCCGGCTGCGGGGCGCCGACGAGCATCGGGTTGTAGTAGTTGATCCCGTACCAGTCGAGGGGTTCGGAGATCACCTTGAGGTCCTCCGCGACCGGGCCGGGGAGGAGCGAGGCGAGGCCCGCCGGGTAGGTGCCGGTCAGGATGGGGTCGGCGAAGAGCCGGTTCGTGAGGGTGTCGTACAGCTCGGCCGCCGCCCGGTCGTCGTCGCTGTCGCCGGCGGTCCAGACGGGGCTGTGGGAGACGGCGATGCCGATCTCGCGGGCGCCCGCGGCACGCAGGGCCTGCACGCCGAGGCCGTGGGCCAGGAGTTGGTGGTGGGCCGCGGGCAGGGCGTCGAAGACGAGGCGCCTGCCGGGGGCGTGCTCGCCGAGGCCGTAGCCGAGGAGGGTGACCTCGGCGGGTTCGTTGATGGTGATCCACCGGGGTACGCGGTCGGCGAGCCGCTCGGCGACCACCGAGGCGTACGCCGCGAACCGCTCGGCGGTGTCCCGTTGGAGCCAGCCGCCGTCCTTCTCCAGGGCGAGCGGGGTGTCCCAGTGGAAGAGCGTCGGCACCGGGGCGATCCCCGAGGCGCACAGCTCGTCGACGAGCCGGTCGTAGAAGTCCAGCCCCTTCTCGTTGACGCGGCCGTGCCCTTCGGGCAGGACGCGGGACCAGGAGACCGAGAACCGGTAGGCGCCGACGCCGAGTTCGGCCATCAGGGCGACGTCCTCGCGGTAGCGCCGGTAGTGGTCGGTGGCCACGTCCGCGCGCGAGCCGTCCTTGACGCGTCCCTCTTCTCCGGTGAAGGAGTCCCAGCTGGAGGGGCCCCGGCCGTCCGCCGTGAGCGAGCCCTCGATCTGGAAGGCGGAGGCCGAGACCCCCCAGAGGAAACCGGCCGGGAACTCGGGTACGGGCGCTGTCATGAGGACTCGCTTCGATCGGCGGCGTGCGGGTTGCTCACGGCACTTTCGGGTCCCCGGGCCCACCCTGTCAATGGAAAGTGAACAATTCTCAGGTTTCCCCGACGCGGGACGCGGACGGGCCCTTCCCCACACGCGGGCGATCCCTTCCCCCACACGCGGACGGGCCCTTCCCGCCCGCGGGAAGGGCCCGTCCTCCGGACAGGTGCGCTACCGGTCAGCTCCCGGTGTGCCCCCGGCGTCGGCGCCACCAGACGAGTGCCCCGCCCGCACCGATCGCGACGGCCGCGATGCCGGCGATCAGACCGACGGGAGCGCTGCTGCCCGTGTCGGCGAGACCGCCGTCAGGGTCCTTCGGACCGGGCGGAGGGGTGGCCCCCGGCGACTGGCCGGCCGTCGGCCCCGAATCCGACGGGGTCGGGGTCGGCTTGCCCGTACCCGTCGGGGACGGGGTCGCGGTCGGGCTCGCCGTACCGGTCGGGGTGGGCGTGGGACTGGGCGTACCGGTCTCGGACCGTCCGGCGCTGTTGCCGCCGAACATCAGATAACCCTGCTTGTTCGGGTCGTCGGCGATCGTGTCGACCGCGTAGCCGACCGTACGGGGCTTGTAGCGCTGCTCGGTGCGGAAGCGCACCGGGTTCATGTTGCTCTTGGGCTGCTTGGAGAAGTCGACGCCGCCCACCGTGTAGACGTAGACCTCCTCGCCGTTGGACCACTTGTACTTGAACGTGCCCTCGGTGAAGGCCTTGTAGTAGCGGTCCCAGACCTGCTTGCCGGTCCAGTTCCGGTGCGGGGCGCGCAGCGGCCAGCGGCTCACGTCGTTGCTGTTGATGATCCTGCGGTACTCGGCGGGCATGTCGGCGGCGTTCTGGCGCACCCACTCGGCGGCCACCCGTGCCGTGTAGACGCGGCGCAGGTCGGCGTAGTAGTCGCCGTTGTTGACCTTCTCCGCGACGAGCGGGGTGATGTAGCGGTCGAGCACGCGGTCGGACTGCTGCGTCTCCGCCTCGGTGAGGTCGCAGCCCTTCCCGCCGGGCGGCTGCGTGGTGGTCTCCTGCGGCACCGTGGACAGCTTGAGCGGGGTGTCGAGGATGTGGATGCCGCCGTCCTGCTCGCGCACGACCGCGGTCTCCGGCTCGATCCAGTACCGGAAGCCGGCCCAGCAGGGGAAGCCGTCGCGCTGGGGCAGGGCGTTCATGAAGTTGCGGCCCGCCTCCGTCTCCGGATCCATGGCCTTGAAGATGTCGTGCTTCAGCTCCAGGTCGGCCTCCAGGAGGACCCGGCCCGCGTCGGTCTTGCCGAAGCCCGCGTCGATGATGCGGTTCGGCTCGTCCGGATTGAGGTTCACCCAGAACGTGGACGGGTCGAGGGCGAGCCAGGTGAAGAAGGCGTCGGAGATCAGATTGCCCTTCTCCTGGCCGCCCCAGCCGGCCGCGTACTCGTCCTCCACCGACTTGGCGGAGAACGCGTAGTCCAGGCCCTTGCCGCCCTTGCCCTTGCCGATGTAGCGCAGGTCGAGGGTGGTGAAGTCGATGCCCCCGAGGCCGCGGTTCATCGCGGCGCGCTCGCCGGTCCTGCCGAGCCGGTCGAGCTGCTCCTTGAGGGTCTGCGGGTTCGGCGGGGACTGGTTGATGACCTGGTTGCCGGAGCCTCGGGACCCGGTGGAGGCGCCGTTGCCCGGCGACATGGTCGTGCCGTTCGCGCGGTACGGGCCGTTCTCGGTGCCCTTGGGGGGCACGCCCCTGTGGTGGGACTGGTAGTCGTAGGACCGGACGCGGTCGCGGCCGAGCGCGTCCCTGCCCGCGGTGTCCTTGAGCTCCTTCATGAAGTTCCTGGCGTCGCGGGTCTGGTTCTCGGCGAAGACGTAGGTGTACTTGTACGAGCGCCAGCCCTGGTTCTTGGCCCAGGCGCGGTCCGCGGGCTTCTCGCGTCCGTCGGGGTTGCCGTTGGACTTGACCTCCACGATCTCCCGGGTGCGCTTGTTGTACGCGTCGAGGCGGCGCAGGTGCTGCTTACCGGTGTCGGGGTCCTTGAAGTAGAACTCCTTCTCGCAGATCCAGTCCGGGCCGGTCAGGCCCATCTCCCGCACGACCTTGCCCATGAAGGCCTTGCCGCGGGCGTCGTAGCCCTGGTTCGGGATGTAGACCTTCGAGAGGTAGTCGCCGAAGGACGTCCACCGCCGCTGCGCGTTGAACCGGGCGTAGATGCGCCTCGGGTCGCTGTGGTCGTACCTCTTGTAGTCGGTGCCCGCCGCGTCGAGATCGGCCTGGGTGGGGTTGAGGCCGTCGAACTGGAGACCGGGGTTGGTGTAGTCGTACGTGTCCCACCGGTCCACCGCACGAGAGGCATCACCCTGGGGCAGGCCGCCCGTGGGCACGTTCTTCACCCCGTACATCTCGTCGCAGCGCTTGCCCGGCTTCAGCTTCGGCGGCGCCGGCGCGGCCTCGGCGATTCCGCCGACCGGCTGGCCGGTGATCGTGATGACGATGGCACAGGCGAGTGCCGGCAGGCTGTTCCTGAGCGCACGCCAGCGGCGCTCTATTCGTGCTGGCTTCACAGTGCTTCCCCCGGGAGCCCCACGGGTCGATGCAGGGTTGTGCGGCGCCAGGGCCCCCGATGCTCATGTGGGCGCCGCACAAGCGCTCCGATACTAGGGGTTTCCTTTGCCGCCGCAATGTGGTTTCGACGGCGTGGCATGTGTTAACTCCGTGCAGATTCCCGATTCTTGCCGTCACGCCGAGGACTAGGCTTAGCTGCCGTGAGCGATGAAATCTGGGAGTACGAGGATGACGGAGCCGACGGGGACGGGGCATCCGACGACGAGCACGACGTCGCCGAGCGCATCGACCGGGCGCACGCCGACAACCCCCGCCTGACCGCGTGGCTGGACGAGCAGCGGGAGGGCTTCGCCGACTGGAGCCGCCGCCACGGCGGCGGATGGGACTTCGGCGAGGGTTCCCTCGACCGCGTGGAAGCCCTCGTCCGTGAGCACGTCACCTCCGTCGACGACCTGTTCGCCCGCGAGCACACCCCGTTGGTCCAGGTCGCCTGCTGGTACGTCGGCGAGGTCCACAACCGTACCCGGGGCACCCGGTGGCGCCTGGACCCCGATCCCGCCGACAGCCGTCCCTGGTCCCGACGCCCCTACGTCATCGTGCCGTTCGCCCGGCTGGACGAGTTCCGGGACCCCGAGGGCATCGACTACGACGCCCGTCCACTGCACCACCCCCTGAGCAGCTTCCTCACCCTCCTCCGGGAGGGGGCCACGGCGCGCACGGGCTCCCTGCGCGCCGAACTGGACGACTACGAACCCGGCGGCGGCGAGGCGGAGTGATCCGTACGCCCAAGGTCGCGATCAAGCCCTTCCCCGGGTGCGGCGCATGCCCCGGGAGGTGAGGGGACACGCATGCCCGCGCGCACCCTGCGGAGGACTGCGACTCGCCCTCCTCGGCGACG
Organism: Streptomyces sp. NPDC088707; assembly: GCF_044752725.1. Classification (NCBI taxonomy): domain Bacteria; kingdom Bacillati; phylum Actinomycetota; class Actinomycetes; order Kitasatosporales; family Streptomycetaceae; genus Streptomyces; species Streptomyces sp. NPDC088707. Next base: position 757,150 of record NZ_JBIVLV010000001.1, read on the forward strand.
AGGTGCCTGCCACCGGCGCCCGGACGTACCCGTCGCCCCCGGTGGCCGCCCACGACCGCCCGTACCACGTGCCGACCGTGCCTCGTCCCCGGCCGCCCGGGGGTGGCCCGCGGCGGAGCCTCGCCCACGTCGCCTGCCGCCCCCTGTCAGCAGGTCTCGCGGACGTACCCGGCTTCGCCCGCGGGGCGGACGTCGGTGTCGCGCAGGACGACGGAGAGCGTCCCGCCCCAGCGTGCGCAGGCCCGGTCCAGGCCGTTGCGCTCGTACTCGATGACGAGCACCCGGTTGTCGAAGGCGGTCGCGTAGGGGTCGCATTCGGCGTACTGACCGCACTCCTCGGCGACCGCGAAGTCGAAGCCGAGCTGCCGGCCCCGCTGCGCGAGATCGGGGGCGTTCTTCTGCCCGATGGCGAGTCCGGCCGCGTGGGCGCGGGCGACGAGCAGCCGGGCGAACGCGAGGTCGTGCTCGCGCGTGAGGCGGCCTTGGGACCGTTCGTACGAGTCGAGGTTGTCCGCCTCGACGGCCTGGTAGCCGGCGTCGGCACAGCCGTCGATCCACTCGCCGACGATCGCGGCGAGCCGCTCGCGCTTGGCCGGTGTGGAGACGTCGAAGAGGGCCTCGTCCCAGTCCTCGTCGACGACCGGTGCTCCCGAGGCACTCCGCAGGAGGAGGTCGGGGTGGTTCTCCTCCCACCACTCGGTGGCGTCCGGCTGGGCCTGGAAGGCGTTGACGTAGCAGATGTTGTACAGCCCCTCGGCCGGCTTCGCCGTACGGTCGCGGGAGACGGCGCCCACCCCGCGCGGCGGTGCGTAGGGGCCGCCGATCTGGTAGTCGAATCCGACGTGGGGCTCGGGCGGGACGACCGTGCGGGCGGAGGAGGGCGGGGTGGAGGAGGGGGCGGAGTCACCGTCTCCCCCGTCACCGGACGAGGTGCATCCGGCCGCCCCGGCGGCGAGCAGGCCGACCAGGGTCAGGGCCGTGAGGCGGCGGCGCCGGCGCGCGCTGCGGAGGGGGCGGGGTTCGCGGGCGATCACGGTGCGGGGCTCCTGGTCGTCGATTCCTCGGGACGGCACGCGGCCGCCCTCGGGCCTACGGTACGGGCGCTCTGCGGCCGGGCCGTGGCGGCCTGCCGGACGCCACGACAACGGTCCGCCACCGTCCGTGCGGGTCTCGAACACCCTCGCCGGCCATCCATCCGACGTTCTCCTCACCCGGCACCCTCGCGAACGGCCGAACGTCGCGCACGCCTCCCCACGGTGACGAACGCCGGCAGCGGCCTGAGGAACGTCCCCGTCACGCCCTGACGGGCGGGAGGAGGAGGGGGTGCGGCCCGCTTCGACGCGGGCCGCACCCCCTCCACCTGTCTCAGGGCCCGGGGATCCCCTGGCCCCGGCGGGTCAGCGGGCGCCGAAGACCTGGGTCCAGTACGGGCCGCCCTGGGAGTGGATGCCGACGCCTATCTCCTTGAAGTCGCAGTTGAGGATGTTCGCGCGGTGGCCCGGGCTGTTCATCCACGACTCCATGACCTGCTCCGGGCTGCTCTGGCCCATGGCGATGTTCTCGCCGTAGGTCGACCACGGGTATCCGGCGGCGGTCACCCGCTCCCCCGGACCTGCGCCGTCGGGGTTGGTGTGGTCGAAGAAGTCGCGGGCGGCCATGTCGTCGGAGTGGCCCTGCGCCGCCCTGGTCAGGGTCGCGTTCGCGCTCAGCGGGCCGCAGCCCGCCTTGGCGCGCTCCGCGTTGACCAGGGCGATGACCTGGTCGGCCTCCGAGCTCTGTCCGTTGTCGTGCTGCGGACCCGCGCCCGTCCCGTTCCCGGCCTCGTCGCCCGAGCCCGTTCCTCCGCCGTTGCCCGAGCCGGGCCTGGTCGGCGGCGTGTCCGGGGTCGGTGCCGCGGTGCGCGGCGGGGTCGTCTTCACCGGGGCGGGCTTGGCGGTGCGGACCGGACGGGGCGACGCGGTGGTGGCCTTCGCGCTGGGCGACGCCGGGGCGGAGGGACGTCCGGTTGCGGTCTTGGAGGCGGACGGCGAGGTGGCGGGGGTCGTCGCAGCCGCCGACGGGGTGCCGGAGTGGGTGGACGGGTCCTGGCCGAGGGGCAGTTCGAGCTCCGGGGCCGTCACGCGGTTCGCCTCGAGGATCTCGTCGTCGCCGCCGCGGCCCCCGGACAGCGAGAACGCGCCCCCCGTGACCGCCATGACCACGACACCGGCCGCGATGACGGCGCGGCGCCGGCTGCGCTCCTGCGTCCGGCGACGCTGCCGGAGCGCGGCGCGCGTGCCGTGCCGGCCGGGCGCGGAGAAGGCGGGCGCGGACCTCGGCACGGGGGGGCGGGCGTGCGCCGCGGAGCCGGCCAGGACGTACGGCTCCGCCAGGTCAGCCGCGTGTCCGTACCCGCCGAGGGGGGCCGTCCCGGACAGGTCGGCGCCGTCGGACGTACCGTACGGGTCGCCGTCCGTGGCCGCGGACGCGCCCGGGGCGGTGCCGGGCCCGCCGGCCGCGGCCGCGGACGCGGCGGCCGGCGTCGTCGCCGCCCGCGTGGCCTCCTCCGTCCGGGCCGCCAGGACGGGCGAGGTGGCCGCGAGCAGGACCTCCGCCGGGACCAGCGCGTGCCAGCGCGGGGCGCAGTGCCCGCAGCCGATCGTGTGGTGGGCGAGGTGGTCACGCCACGGGGCGGAGGGCCGGCCGTCCCATTCGGCGGCCTCTCGGCCCAGGAAGGGGCAGCCCGGGTTCCCGGCCAGCGCACCGACGACCACGCGCGCGGCGTCGAGCCGGGCCCGTACGGCCTCGATCCGGGCCGGCGCCTCCTCCGCCGGCCACCGCAGTGCGGCGGCCGTCTCGTACCGGGTCAGCTCGCCCGCGCACTCCAGCCACCACAGGGCCAGTTGCTCGCCGTCCTCCGGGTCGAGCCAGCGGGCCGCCTCGGTGATCTCGTACGCCTGCCCGTGCGCGGACGGCTGCGCGACGGCGTCGCCGTACCCGGCCGGCTGCTGGTGCCGGTGCCGCCGGATCCCGTCCACGGCGATGGCGACCAGCCAGGGCCGGAAGACCCCGGGGTCGGTCAGGGAGGGGAGCCCGTCCAGGGCGCGCAGCATCGTCTCCCGTACGACGTGCTCGACGTGTTCGGCACCGTGGCGGCCGTTCATGGCGAGTGCCACGGTGGTGTGGATCAGGGGCAGGTGGGCGGTGACCAGCTGGTCCCGCGCCCACGGGTCACCGTTCCGCGCCGCGAGGACCAGCTCCGTGTCCCGCTCGATTCCTGTGCTCTGCCGCACGCCGACCGTCCCGTTCGTTGGAGATGATTGCGCAGGGGAGAGCCTGGAGCCGGGCGCGGATAACGAAAAGGCGGCAGACGGCGAAAGTGATGTGGGTCACGTGGCCGGTGCGGCCGGTGCGGACCGCCGGCGACGACCACTGCCGAGCCCGCGCCGCGGGCTGCAGCGGTGGTGGCTCCCGCCGGTGGGTTCCGTGGTGGTGGCTCCCACCGGTGGGTTCAGTGGTGATGGCCCCCGCCGGGTGGGTTCAGTGGTGATGCCCCCCGCCGGTGGCCTGGGAGGCGGGTTCCTCCTTCGCGGTCGCCGCAGCATGCGTTCCGTGGTCTCCGTGGCCCGGCACGGTGCCGTCCGGCTTGGCCACCAGGAAGAGGCCGGCCATGCCCATGTCGGAGTGGCTCTGAACATGGCAGTGGTACATCCAGGCGCCGGCTCCGACGTGCTCGCCCGCGATGATCTGGAATCCGAACGAGTCCGCGGGTCCGGTGATCTTGTTGTCGACGACCCGGCTCACGTCCTCGGGACCCGCGAGGAGGCCCGTGCGGTTGTCGGCCCAGCGATGACCGTGCATATGGAACGTGTGGTAGTACTCGCCGTGCGTGATCATGACGATCTCCACCCGGTCGCCCACGGTGGCGAGGAAGTTCGGCGGATCGGCGGCCGGCCGGTTGTTGATCGTCATGTCGTTGAAGACGATGGTGAACTGCTTGTCCGGCAGGATGTCGCCCTTGCGGCGCACCACGAGGCCGCCGTAGAGGCCCTTGCGGATGCCGCCGGTGCCGTGGTCCGTACCCACGACGTGGTCGTGGTAGTGCCAGTAACCGGCGCTGCCGGGCCGCCAGGTGCCGTCGGGGCGGCGGCCTGGGGCGTGGGTGCGCCAGGTGTACGTGCGGGTGGCGCCCGCCTCGACATGGCTCCCGCTCATCCTCGTACCGTCGTTGTCGATGTCGTAGTCCACGCCGTGCGCGTGGAGGCTCACCGGGACGTCCATCAGGTTCTCGAACTCGATGTGGAGGGTGTCTCCCTCGTTGAGCTCGATGAGCGGGCCGGGCACGGTGGCCTTGCCCTTCTCCAGGCCGTAGCCCATGCGTCCGTCGGCCAACTTCTCGGCGTACAGCTTGAGATGGCGTACCTGGCCGCCGGCCGGGGCAGTCCTCAGCGAGGCGGCTGTGGCGGCCGCGTCGGGTGCGGCGCTGGAGGCGGAGGTGAGGGACAACGATGTCACGCCGGTCGCGGCGACCGCCCCGCCCGCGAGCAGGCGACGGTTGAAGCTGCGTCTGTCCATGTCGAACTCTCCGGTCGTCAGAGGAGATTGACGGGGTGCGGGGCCAGCGGGGGCTCCTGGGGACGGCCCACACCGTAGCGGGACGACAGTGGTTTATCCACACCCAGGACAAAGTTCGTCCGGTTGCGGCCATAGCCCTTGGCGAACCGCGCAAAGAGGTCTAGCTTCAACGGCTGTCGTTGTGACCTCAGAGGGATGGGTGACCCATGAAGCGCACACCACATCACCGGTCGAGATCGAGAACAGGCTTCGCCGTGGCGGCACTCGGGGCAGGCGCGCTGACCGCGGCCCTGCTCGGCGGCGCCCCCGCCGCCGCCAAGCCGGATCCGGACCCGCCGTCGGCCAGGGCGGCGACAACGTTATCTCTGCCGTCGCCACCGGGCGGCGCGAACGTCCGGGTCCTCGTCTTCCACGGATCCGCGACGGCCGAGTCGCCGACGGTCGACGCGGGCATCGCGGCCGTCGAGAGCATCGGCCTCACCGGCCCGGCCGCCGGCCGCTACCGGACGGTGGCCACCGACGACCCGGCCGTCTTCACCGACGCCAAGCGGCTCGGCACGTTCAACGCGGTGGTCTTCCTCACCGGCGGCGGCGATGTGCTCGACCCCGAGCAGGAGGCGGGCCTGGAGGCCTACATGGAGGCCGGCGGCGGTTTCGTCGGCGTCCACGAGGCCGCCCGCACCGAGCCCTACTCCGGCTGGTTCACCGGCCTGATCGGCGCCCGGCCCACCGGCGCCCCGAGCGGCACGCAGCGCGCGGTGGTGGAGGTCGGCGACCGGCAGCACCCGGCGACGAAGTCCCTTCCGCTGGAGTGGAAGCGGCCCGACAAGTGGTTCAACTGGGACCGCAACCCGTCCGGCACCGTGCACACCGTGGCGCGCGTCCGCGAGTCCTCCTACCAGCCCGCGGCCAAGCCCAACGGCTGGGACCATCCGGTGTCCTGGTGCCGTGACTACGACGGCGGCCGGTCCTTCTACACCGCCATGGGCGGCACCGTCGACAGCTACGCGGAGACGGACTTCCGCGACCATCTGCGCGGCGCGATCGCCTGGACCGCGCGGACCTCCCGGGCGGACTGCAAGGCGACCATCGACGCCCACTACACCGCCGAGCGCGTCACCAAGCCCAACCAGCCCGGTCAGAACGACCAGATCGGCGAGCCGCACGGTCTCGTCGCCGCTCCCGACGGCCGCATCCTGTACATCGGCCGCGGCGGCGCCGACTCGAGCGTGCCGGTGGTCACCGACTGGAACAACCCGGACATCGGCAAGGGCAACGGCGAGATCCACGTCTACGACCCGAAGACCAGGCAGGTCACCAAGGCCGGCGCGCTCACCGTCTTCGGCAACAAGGGCGGCGGCGACGAGCTGGTCAAGAACGAGGAGGGGCTGCTCGGCATCGAGCTCGACCCCGGCTTCATGACCAACGGCTGGGTGTACCTCCACTACACACCCCACTCCCGGATCGACCGCGTGGAGCACATGGGCGAGCGGCGGGTCTCCCGCTTCACCCTGGACCTCGCGACGAACAGGCTCGACCTGGCGAGCGAGAAGGTGCTGCTCAGCTGGCCGGTGCAGATCCACAGCTGCTGCCACGCGGGCGGCGGGATGGCCTGGGACTCCAAGGGCAATCTGTACATCGCCACCGGAGACACCAACTCGTCCGGATCCAGCGGAGGTTACTCGGGCAACAACCCCGCCCCGAACTTCCGGGGCGTCTCCTTCGCGGACGCGCGCCGCACCGCCGGCAACACCAACAACCTCAACGGGAAGATCCTGCGGATCCATCCCGAGCCCGACGGCACGTACACCCTCCCCGCGGGCAATCTCTTCACCGGCGAGGAGAGCGACGAGGGCGGCGGCAAGACCCGCGGCGAGATCTACGTGATGGGGGTGCGCAACCCCGCGCGCATCTCCGTCGACAAGGCGACCGACATCCTCTACGCGGGCTGGGTCGGCCCCGACGCGGGGGCCCCGTCCACGACCTGGGGCCCGGCCAAGTACGACACGTTCGCCGCGATCACGAAGGCGGGCAACCACGGCTGGCCGTACTGCATGGGCAACAAGCAGCCCTACCGGGACCGCGGTCTGCTCGACCCGGCCAAGCCGCTCGGCTGGTACGACTGCGACGCACCCAAGAACGAGTCCCCGAACAACGACGGCCTGGTGAACCTGCCGCCGGTGACGGGGAACACGATCTGGTACTCGCCCCAGGGCGGCGGCGTCGACTACCCCAGGGACGCGAACGGCATCCCGAGCTACAGGCAGGAGGAGCAGAAACTGCTGCTGCCATGGCTCAAGGGCGGCGGGCAGGCGACCATGAACGGCCCGCTCTACCGCTACGACGCGGCGAGCGACTCGGCGGTCAAGTGGCCGTCGTACTGGGACGGCAAGTGGTTCGTCGGCGACTTCTACGACGGGGACCAGCCGCGGCACGCCGTGCTCACCGACCCGAGGACCGTCGGCAAGGGCGGACTCCCGGTGCACGCCGAGTCCCTGAAGAAGATCATCCCGGTCGGGCCGGGCGGCATCCGCAACCTGATGGACTGGAAGTTCGCCCCGGACGGTTCGCTGTACGTCCTCGACTACGGGCGCGGCTTCTTCACCTCGCACACCGACTCCGCGCTGTGGCGCGTGACCTACAAGGGCGGCGGGCCCACCCCGGCCGCGGACCAGCTGGCCAGGAGGGCGGCGCAGTGATCACGAGACACAGAGGCGCGAGCCTGTGGGCGGCCCTGCTGGGCGCCCTGGCGATGGTCGTCGGCCTGACCTCGGCGGCCGCCTACGGCAGGGCGGACGACACACGACGCGGCGACGACCGAGGCCGGACCGCCGCGGCGCAGGTGCTGACCTGGAAGGCGGGCGATCCGATCGACCGCTACCTGGAGTTCCCGACCACGGCGGTGGCCGGTGCGACGACGATCGTCTTCGAGAACAGCGCGGCCACCGGCAACACGACCGGCATGCCGCACACCCTGACGTTCGACGTCTCCGACCCTGAGTACAACCACGACGTCCCGTTCAACATCCTGGCCAACCCGGGCGACGCGAACGGCGGCCGGCACACGGCCGAGGTGACGCTGACCCCGGGCCGGTACCTCTTCAAGTGCACGATCCCCGGGCACGGCCAGATGCAGGGCGTCCTGACGGTCACCGAGGGCGGCGGCGAGGACACCACCGCGCCGGAGACCACCGCGAAGGTCGAGGGCGACCGCAACGCCGACGGCGCCTACGTCGGCCAGGCGACGGTCACGCTCGGCGCGACCGACGCCGGTTCGGGCGTCGACCGGGTCGAGTACGCGATCGGCGCGGACGGCCCGTGGCAGCCGTACACCGTCCCGGTGGTCGTCGACCAGGTCGGCGCGCACACGATCCGCTACCGGGCGCGCGACAAGGCGGGCAACACCGCCGCCGAGAAGACCGCCGCGTTCTCGGTCGTCGCCCGGCCCACCGACGACACGACGGCGCCGGAGACCTCGGCGACCGTCTCGGGCGAGCGGGACGCCCAGGGCCGCTATCTCGACATGGCCACGGTGACGGTCACCGCGTCCGACACCGGGTCGGGGGTCAACACCATCGAGTACGCGATCGGCGACGGCGCCTGGCAGCCGTACACCGCTCCGGTGATGGTGCACCAGGCGGGCGAGCACACCGTCCGCTACCGGGCGACCGACAAGGCGGGGAACACCGCCGCGGTGAAGTCGGCCGCCTTCACGGTCGTCACCCAGCCCGACCCCGACACCACCGCACCCGAGGCCGCCGCCTCGGTCGCGGGCACGCGCAACTCCGACGGCGCGTACATCACCAGCGCCACGGTCACGCTGTCCGCGTTCGACGCGGACTCGGGCGTCGAGCGGATCGAGTACTCGCTCGACGGCGGCCCGTACCTCGCGTACACCACCCCGGTGATCGTCGACCGCGTCGGCCACCACACGGTGCTGTACCGGGCGACGGACAAGGCCGGCAACACCTCGACGGCCCGGAGCACGGCCTTCACCGTCGCCGAGGGCGGCGGGGTGCCCGCGCCCAGCTGTCCGGAGTTCGACGAGCGGCTGACGGTCATCGTCGGGACCGTCGACACCGGTGTCCCCAACCGGATGACGAACAGCCGCTGCACGATCAACGAGCTCATCGAGGACGAGAAGGACTGGTCCTCGCACGCGCTGTTCCTCAAGCACGTCGACACGGTGATCGACCGGCTGCTCGCCGCCGGCGTCATCGACACGCGCGAGCACAGGAAGATCTACCGCGCGGCCAAGCAGTCGGGCATCGGCAGGCCGGGCCAGACCGAGGGGTACCGCGACCTGTTCGACGGCACCGCGGCGAGCTTCTCGAAGTGGCAGCACGTCGGCGGCGGAAAGTTCGGGCTGAGCGCGGACGGCGCCATGACCAGCAGCACCACGGTGCCGGGCATGGGCATGCTGTGGTTCCCGCAGCGGCAGTACGCCGACTTCTCGCTCAAGCTCCAGTGGCGCGACGACGCCCCCGGAGCCGGCAACGCCAACGGCGGGGTCTTCGTGCGCTTCCCGTACGTCCACGGCAACCCCGAGGAGAGCCGTCCCGAGTGGGTCGCCATCAAGTACGGCCATGAGATCCAGGTCCTGGACCGGCCCGACGGCGACATGTACAAGACGGGCTCGCTCTACGGCTTCGACCGCGTCGGCCTCGCCGGCGCCGGGGTGACGCCCAAGGGCACCTGGAACGACTACGAGATCCGGGTGGAGGGCCAGCACTACTCGGTCTTCCGCAACGGCAGGCTGATCAACGAGTTCGACAACACCGGTGGGCAGGTCTTCCAGCCGCCGCGCGGCGACGACCCGGGCACGGACGGCCGGCGCTACGCCTCCGGCTACGTCGGGCTCCAGGTCCACGGCACGACGGACGTCATCTCCTACCGCAACATCCGGGTGAAGGAGCTGTAGACGAGCCGCGGACCCCGGAAGGGGGCCCCTCTCCCTCGGCGGGAGGGGGGCCCTTTCGGCTGGTCCCACCTGGGCAGGTCATGTGGGCAGGTTCTGCTCCGCCCACACCACCTTGCCGGAGACGGTGCGGCACGAGCCCCATCGGCGGCACAGCATGTTGATGAGCTGGAGGCCCCGGCCGCCCTCGTCGCTGAGGTCCGCGTGCTGGATCTGGGGCAGGTCGGGGCCCGTGTCCGAGACCTCCACGACGAGGCGTTCGCCGCGCAGCAGCCGGAGCCGGCCGGGGCCGTTGCCGTAGCGCAGGGCGTTGCCCACGAGCTCCGAGACGACGAGTTCGCAGACGTCGGCGAGCTCGGCCAGGTCCCACGCGTCGAGCTGGTCCGTGACCAGGCCGCGGGCGACGGACGCGGCCCGCCCCTCCTGCGGCAGCTGCCACTCGCACAGCTCGGCCGGGGTGCCCGGCGCGGTCGTCGCGACGAGCAGCACGGCCTCGTCGAAGCGGCTGGCGTCGGTGGGGGCGCAGTCCGTCAGGCCGCCGCGTTCGAGTGCCTCGGGGGTGAGGCCGCGCGCCGCCGACCGCAGCCGCTCCAGCTGGTGATCGAGGCCCTCGTGCCGGGACTTGACGAGGCCATCCGTGTACATGACCAGATGGCCCCCCGCCGGGACCTCCAGACGGATCGGGTCGTACGGGATCACTCCCGCGCCGAGCGGCGCCCCGATCGGTAGGTCCACGAACGCGGCGGTGCCGTCCCCGCCGACGAGCAACGGGGGCAGATGACCGGCGCTCGCCACGGTGTAGGTGGAGTCGGCCGGGTCGTGGACCGCGCAGAGGAAGGTGGCGACCTGCTCGTCCTCCAGGTCACGTGTGGCGAGGTCGAGCCGGGCGAGGACCCGCTCCGGCGCCATGTCGAGGGTCATGAGGGTGCGGGCGACCGCCCGCAGGCGGCCCATGGTGGCGGCGGCGGGCAGTCCGTGGCCCATGACGTCGCCCACCATCAGAGCCGTCCGGCCGCCGGGCAGGGCCATCACGTCGTACCAGTCGCCGCCCACGCCGTGGTGGGCCGTCGAGGGCGTGTACTCGGCGTGGACGCGCAGCCCCGGCGTCACCGGGGTCGCGCGGGGCAGCAGACTGCGCTGCAGGGACACGACGTGCTCGCGCTCGCGCCCGTACAGCCGGGCGTTGTCGATGTAGACGGCGGCCTGCGAGGCCAGCTGCTCGGCGACAGCGAGGTCCGTGTCGGAGAACGGGGGCGTCCCGGGGCCGCGTACGAAGTCGGCGCTGCCCAGCAGCAGGCCACGGGCGATCAGCGGCACCGCGAGATAGCTGTGGACTCCCGCGGCGCGCATCTTCGCCGCGGCGCTCTGCGTCGGCGCGACGCGGACGAAGTCGTCGTCGCGCATACGGCTCACGAGGACCGGTCTGCCCTGCCGCAGGCAGTACTGGTGGAGGAGCGTCTCGTGGGCCTCCTCGGTGCGGACGAAGGTCTCCCCCACCGGGGTGGGCTCCAGGGAGGAGAGCGACTCGACGGCGGACAGCGCGGTGGCCCGCAGGAGCGGGATGCCCGCCCCCGTCCAGCGCGAGCCCTCCTCGCCCCGCAGGACGCTCTCCAGAATGTCGACGGCGGCCCCGTCGGCCAAGGCGGGCACGGTGAACTCGGCCAGTTCCTGAGCGGTGCGCTCCAGGTCGAGGGTGGTACCGATCCTGGAGCCCGCGGAATTCAGCCAGGCGAGCCGGTCGCGCGTGGTGACGCGATCGAGAGGGACGTCACCGTCGCCTCGGCCGAGTCGCCTGCGGGCGCCGGCCGAGCGGAGGACCGAGGCGCCCTTTCCGGCCGAGGCACGGCGGACAACGCGCCGTCTCCCGATGCCATCGTTCACTCTTTCGGCCTCCAGACAGAAACTCGTCCGCTGTTGGTGCACATCATGCACCTGCCTCCCCCTCCTGGCCGATCAGGGCGGCACGACTTTCACTGTCTTGTGGTGCAAGACAGTGGCCGACTACCATGCGCCGCATGACAAAGGAGCTGCCGACAGCCGGTGACCAGCGGCGCAGTCAGCTTCTGCGCGGTGTGCTCGACCTGTGCCTGCTCTCACTGATCGCCGAACGTCCTCGGTACGGCTACGAGTTCATCGAGGCGCTCACGGAGAGCGGGCTCGAACTCGTCGGCGAGGGCAGCATCTACCCGCTGCTGGCCAGGATGGAGCGCGCCGGACTCGTCGAGCCGTTCCGCGCCCCGTCGTCCAGCGGCGGGGCGCCGCGCAAGTACTACCGGCTGTCCGAGGCCGGCCGGACCGAGCTGGAACACGGCCGGACCGTCTGGCGGGGGTTCACCGCCCAGGCCGACCGGATTCTCACACGAGCGACCCACGGGGGAACGACACCATGACCAACGAGCACGTCCTCGCGGTCTGCCGCAGCAACTGGGAGTACCGGGGCGTCGACGACGCGTCCGTGCGCGAGATGCTCGCCGAACTCACGGCCCACCTGGAGGACGCCGCGGCGGCCGGCCGCACTCCGCAGGACGTCGTCGGCCGCGACGTCAAGGCCTTCGCCGCGTCCTGGGCCAGGGCGAGGATGCCGCTGCACCGGCGGGCCCTGCGGATGGCGGCGACGGTCCCGTTCGTCGTGGGCGGGCTGCTGCTGGTCTCGCACCTCATCCACCGGACGACCGTCGTCGACGTCGACGCCGGGCGGCTGGCCTTCTGGCTGAGCATCGGGGTCGTCACCGTGGTCCTGGAGCTGCGCAGGGGCACTCTCGGCTTCGGCAGGGGATGGATCGTTGCGCTGGTCGTCGGACTGCCGGTGCTGTTCCTGACGCAGAAGCTGGTCGGCGAGGAGACGCTGTTCCCGGTGCCTCTGTGGGGCAGCGTCCTGCTGACCCTGCCGGGCCTCGGGTACCTCGTCACCGAACGGCGGCGCGCCCCGCGCCCCGCGGCGTCCTGACCCGGCGGCCGTCTCACCCGCACGGCCCGGCAGGGATGCCCGTCCGTCCCGGAGCGTGAACGCTGGGGGCACGGACCGGGCCGAGAGGTGGGACACGGGATGAGCCAGGACGGCAGGGGCGGCACGCGGACGACGGGATCCGGTGGGGGGACCGCGGCGCGGTTCCTGGCCCGGATCGCCGTGCTCGCGGTGGTCGGTTCGCTGGTCGTCCTCGTGCTCGCGATCGGTGACGGCGGCCTCGTGGTCGTCCTGGCCGGTCTGCTGGGTCTCGTCGTCTGCGCCGCGGGCGTGTGGTGGTTCCTGGCGCACCGCGGCGCGGTCCGCCTGCTCGGGGCGCTCGTCGCCGTCGCCGCGCCGGTCGGCGTCCTGGTGCTCTTCGCACACGACGGACTGTGGCGCACGGCGCTGGTGCTGGTCCTGAGCTGGGCCCTCGCACTCGCCTGCGCGCGGGCCGCGCTGCGCAGGGCCCACCCCCGGCGGAGGGCCCGCTCGTTCCCGGCGTCCCGACCCCGACACGCGTTCCTGATCATGAACCCGAAGTCGGGGGGTGGGAAGGTGGGCCGCTTCGGCCTGGTCGACAAGGCGGAGGCGCTGGGCGCCCGGGTGACCGTGCTCGACCCCGACGCCCCGGCCGACGTGGCCGCGCTGGCCCGCGAGGCGGTGGCCGACGGCGCCGACCTGCTCGGCGTCGCCGGCGGCGACGGCACCCAGGCCCTGGTCGCGGCGGTCGCCGCCGAACACGACCTGCCGTTCCTCGTCGTCTCGGCCGGCACCCGCAACCACTTCGCGATGGACCTCGGTCTCGACCGCTCCGACCCGGCCCGCTGCCTCGACGCGCTCACCGACGGCGAGGAGCTCCGGATCGACCTCGGCGAGGTCGGCGGGCGGCCCTTCGTCAACACCGTGTCCTTCGGTGTCTACGCCGATGTCGTGCAGCGCCCCGAGTACCGTGACGACAAGGCGGGCACGGCCCTGACCCTCATGCCCGACCTGCTGGTCGGCGAAGGGGTACGCCGGCTCGACGCGCGGATCGACGACATGACGCTGACGTCCCAGCAGGCCCTCCTGATCAGCAACAACGCGTACACCTCACCCGATGTGCTGAGCGGCGGCGGCCGCCGGCCCAGCCTGGACGACGGCGAGCTGGGCGTGCTGGCGATCCGGGTGGAGGGCGCGGCGGAGGCGGCGGACCTCGCCGTCCGCGGTTCCCAGTCCAGCGGACTCACGGTCACGACCGCCCGCCGGGTCGAGGTGACCTCCTCCGTGACGGGCGACGCCGGCTCGGACACCTCGGGTACGAGCGGCTCGGACAGCGCCCCCGGCACAGGGGGCCCGGGTACGGACGACGTCCCCGGCACGAGCGACTCCCGTACGGACGAGATCCCCGTCGCGGTCGACGGTGAGGCCCTGCGCATGACCACACCGGTCGTCTGCACGCTCCGGCCGGGTGCCCTGCGGGTCCTGGTGCCGCGCGACCGCCCCGGCGTGATCGCCCCCGCCCCGCGCGTGGACTGGCGGCGCCTGTTCGACCTGGCCTTCGGCCGTGCCGTGCCGAGCGTGGCGGGACAGGACGGCTGACGCGGTCTCTCGGCCCGTCTCATGGGGTCTGGCCTCGGGCGCGGTACGCGACGAGCTCCGGGTCGAGGGGGCGGCACCGCTCGGGGTGTGTGCTGGGGTTCGCCGGGGGCGCGGCGGTGCGGGTCGGCGCCGTGGACCCTCAGGTCGCCGAGCGCCTGCACCCGCTCGGCGTACCCGCCGGCGAGCCCGGACCCGCGCATCGCGGTGGGCGGCACGACACCTCCCGCCTGCCGACCCCGCGGAGGCGCGGGGGCGGGGGCCCCTGTCCGCCCGCGCCCGAACGGCCCGGGACAATGGCACCCCGGGCCGTTCCGCGGACGTACGCGGTCGTGGCCCGACCGAGCGGAGAGACGAAGGACCGATGACGCTGAAAGTGGGCCGGCGCGTACAGCTGGCGGTGGAACTCGCTCTGACGGGTCAGCTCGCCCCGGCCGGGAAGGCCCCGGCGGAGCCGGCCGCCGCCGTGGGCTTCCTCGCCCTGGCGGCGGGTACCGAGGGCACCGTCGAAGAGGTGGACGACGACCGCCGCGAGAGCGAGGAGGTCCGCGAGTACGCACGCCTCAAGTCGCTCCTCGACGACTTCGGCCACCAGATGCCGCCGGGGAGCAGGGCCCAGCTGGAGGAGCGGGTCGCCGCCCTGGAACCGGCGTGGATCGCGTACCAGGAGGCGGAGATCCCGGTGCGGGTCCGTGTCCGCCTCGACAACGGCTTCGTCCTCCGCGACACGGCGGGGGACGTCTTCGTCGCCGTCTGACCGGCAGCGGCCGTGGTCGTCGCCCGACCTCGGCGGGGGCGCCCTCATCGTCGTCCGACCTCGGCGGGGACGACGTCATCGTCGTCCGACCCCTGCGAGGACGCCCTCGCCGTCGTCCGACCCCTGCGAGGACGCCCTCGCCGTCGTCCGACCTCGGCGGGGACACCCTCGTCGTCCGTTCCAGCCGGTCACGGTCCCTTCGCCGGCACCGGTCGCCGGATCAGATACGCGGCTGCGGAGGCGACGAGCACCAGCATGCAGGCGATGAAGACCAGCCCCGCCCCCTCCAGGCCCAGCGGATCCGCCAGCACTCCCACACCGATCACCGGGATCGAGATGCCGGTGTACGCGACCACGAACAGCGTCGAGATCACGGCCGCGCGCCGGTCCGGCGGCGCCGCGGCGGCGACGGAGGTCAGGGCCGCGCGGAAGGCGAGGCCCTGGCCCACGCCGCCGACCACGGCGGAGAGGACTACCAGCGCCAGCAGGTCCGTGTACAGCGCCGTCCCGAGGAGGACGAGACCGCCGAAGAGCACGACGCAGCCCAGGGGCAGCGAGCGCGCCACCCCGACGCGGTCGACGGCCAGTTGCCCGGCGGTGGAGGCGAAGAAGGCGAGTGCCACGATCAGGCCGCTCACGGCGTGGTTGTCGACGTGCAGGTACCGGGCGAGGAACGCGGGGCTCACCGAGGTGAACACCCCGAAGAGGGCGAACCCCACGAAGGAGGCGATCGCCGCCGGCACGAACACCGCCCGCACCTGGGGCGGCAGCGCGGGCCGCTGCGGCCGCACCGCGGCCGGTCCGCGCCGTTCGCGTACGGTCTCGGGGAGCCACAGCAGGACGACCACGGAGACCGCGACCAGGCCGAGGTGCACGGCGAACGGCAGGACGAGGGGGTCGGGGGCGTACTCCGCGAGGAGTCCGGCGAGCAGCGGCCCGCAGCCGAGCCCTCCCATGTTGGCGGCCGTGGCCACCAACGTCGCCCGTGACCCGCCGCCGCGCGGGGCGAGCTCCATGACGTACGCGGTGGCGGCGCCGGTGAAGAGGCCGGCGGACAGACCGGAGAGCAGCCGGCCCGCATACAGCCAGCCCAGGGCGTCGGCGAGCAGGAAACAGACAGCGCTCGCCGCCGCGAACCCCAGGCCGCAGAGCAGGGTCGGGCGTCTGCCGACGGTGTCCGAGGCGTTGCCCGCAAGGAGGAGCACGCCGATGACGCCGAAGGCGTACACGGCGTAGACGACGGTCACCGTCAGCTCGGAGAAGCCGAACTTCTCCTGGTAGAGGGGGTAGAGCGGGGTCGGCAGCGTGGTGCCGGCCATGCACACGACGAACACGGCTCCGGCGAGCAGACACCGCAGCCAGCCGCGACGCCCGCCCTGCCCGCCGGTGCCACCCTCCCCGCCCCGCTCGCGTTCCCCACCACGCTCGGGTCCCACACCACGTTCGCGTTCCACGCCCCGGTCACCTTCCATGCAGCGGACCGTATCCCCGCGGGCCGCCGACCCGGGGGCGCGAACTGCGGCAATCGCCAGGACGTCACCCGGTCGACGAGGCCCGAAGGACCCGCGTCCGCGAGGCGTGAGCGGCACCCGGGCAAGGAGGCCACCCGGACAAGGGGTCGGTCCGGACGAAGGGTCCGTCCGGACAAGAGGTCGTCGGAACGTCAGGGCTCGTCTCGGCCCGGGTCGTTCCGCCGGCCCGGACGTCCTGGCCCATGGGGCCGCGCACGGGCGGGGCACCCCGCGGCTACGGGGTGACCGGGCCGCGCTCGTGTGGGATCTTCTCCCCGGCCTCGACCGCGACGGGCAGCCGGTTCTCGGCCGGCGGCAGCGGGCAGGTCGCGAAGTCGGTGTACGCGCAGGGGAGATTGGTGGCGCGGTTGAAGTCGAGCACGACCTCGCCGTCGGGGCCGGGCGCGTCGATCCGCAGGCTGCGGTTGGCCGCGTACGTGGTGACGCCCGAGGTCGCGTCGGTGAAGAGCACCGAGAAGCCGCCGGGGGTGTATCCGTTGAAGGCGGTCAGGCTCAGGTCCCGGCCGTCGAGCCGGAAGGTGATCGTGCCCGGTGCGTCGTAGACGTGCTGCAGCCCCTCGACGGAGGCGCCGACGGTGGTCGGTCGCGGCTCGGCGAAGGGGACGTACCGGCCGGTGACGGCCCAGCGCGGATCGGGCGCGTAAGCGGGTGTCCCGGCGAAGGCGACCCGCAGCGGGTGGTCGGGGCGCCTCGGCCGGACGATGTGGTGGCCGCCGCGCTTGGCGACCTCGATCACGGTGTCTCCCCAGACGGCGTCGATGCCGCCGCGCTCCGGGATGACACCGAAGTCGTACCGGCCGCGGACGGTCGTGCCGTCGACGACGAGTTCGGTCCCCTCGTCGAGGTGGACGGTGACGCTGTCGGGTCCGGTCGACCAGAGTCCGGGGGCGTCGGTGACGCGCTGCGGCTCGTCGGTGAGCCAGTGCAGGCCGGTGATGGCGAGAAAGCCGTGCTCGGCGGCGAGCCTGGCGTCCTTGTCTCGGTGCCACTCCTCCCACTCGGCGGTGAAGGCCTTCACCTCGGATGCGGCGCCGGCGTCGGCGTCGGGACCGGTCGTGGGAACGGGGATGTCACGGGTGGTCATGGGTCCTCCTGGGGTCGTCCGGGTCGTGTGCGGGGCTTGCACCGGGAGGCCGCTCGCGCCCGCCCGTGCCGGCGGGGCCCGAAGGGGCTGCCGGAGGGTGGCGCTCAGGGGGTGACGGGGGCTCGGTGGTCGCGCGGGGCGACGGCCGGCTGCCGGGACGAGGGCCTCGGGGTCAGCCGGAACAGGACGTGGTCGTGACGCGCACGTAGTCCACGTGTCGGCGCGTCACGAGCAGGGTCATACGGCCAGCAAAGCACAACTGCCGTGCTCGGTACCAGTGATCCTGGTTCCGGATCACTGGTACCGAGCACGGCGCGCGCCGGTCGGGCCGGACCAGGCGGGCATCGCGGGACGGGCGCTACCGGCCCTGGAGGGCCTTCACGTTGTCGCCGAACGTCCAGCCCTTCGACCCGTCCCAGTTCGCCGACCAGGTCATCAGGCCCTTGAGCGCCCCGCCGTAGTGGTTCCAGGCCTGCGCCACGAGCGACGGCGCCATGTGGCCACCGCCCGCGCCCGGCTGGGCGGGCAGGCCGGGGACCTGCTTGTCGTACGGCACCCGGATGGTGGTGCCCTGGATCACCAGGCCGCGGTTCAGGCAGTCGGTCTGCGCGACGAAGCCGGCGACGGTGCCCGCCGCGTAGGAGTCGCCCGAGCAGCCGTACATGCTGCCGTTGTAGTACTGCATGTTGAGCCACCACAGACGCCCGTTGTCGGCGTACTTCTTGACGATCGGCAGGTACGCGCCCCAGATCGAGCCGTAGGCGACGCTGCCGCCGGTGACGTACGCGGTCTCCGGAGCCATCGTCAGCCCGAACCCGGCGGGCATGCGGGCGAGGACGCCGTCGATGATGTACACGAGGTTGGCCTGCGACGCGGACAGGGTGCCGATGCTGCCGCTGCCGACGAGACCGGTCTCGATGTCGATGTCGATCCCGTCGAAGTTGTACGTCTTCAGGATGGGCACGATGGTCGCGATGAACCGGTCGGCGACGGCACGGGAGTTGAGGTCGATCCCCGCGGCGGCTCCGCCGATGGACATGAGGAGCGTCGCCCCCGCCGCCTTGGCGTTGCACATCTGCGCCGGGGTGGAGACACGGACGGTGCTGTCCATGCCGTCCTCCCACAGCACCGTTCCGTCCGAACGGATCACGGGGAAGGCGGCGTTGACGACGTTGTAGCCGTGGGCGGCGAAGCGCGGGTCGTCGATGGGCGCCCAGCCGAAGGGCGGATGGACGCCGTTGGCCGCGCCGTCCCAGTTCTCCCAGTAGCCCTGGAGCACCTTGCCCGCGGGCTTCTGCTTGAGGGCGCAGGTGTCGGCCGCCGGGGCGGACGGGGAGGCGACGGAGGCGGACGGGGCGGCCACGGCGGTGGGGGCCGCGAGGGTGGCGGCGGCGAGCAGGGTGGCGAGACCTGCTCCGAGGAGACGAGCGATCCGGGGCGCTGGCATGCGTGCTCCTGGGGACGTGGGGGTGTTCCTCGGCGTGGCGCGCGCTCCAGCAGACCGTAGGTTGGTCCAGACCATTCGTCAACCACCCTCGCGGGCAAGGGCGTTGCGGGCGCCCCTCAGCCCGTCACGCCGTGTGCAGCGTGAGGCCGTAGCGGCTGAGGATCTCGTTCACGGGCTGGAACCAGGTCTCTCCGCCGGTCGAGCAGTTGCCCCAGCCGCCGGACGTGACGCCCTGGGCCTGGTCGCCGCTGATGAACGCGCCGCCGGAGTCACCGCCCTCCGCGCACACACTGGTCTTCGTCATCTGCTGCACGGCGCCCTGGCTGTAGTTCACCGTCTCGTTCTTGGCCAGGACGCTGCCGCAGTGCCACTTGGTGGTGGAACCGGAGCGGCAGATCGACGCGCCGATCGGCGCCTCGGCGGACCCCTTGACGAGCCGGTCCGGTATCACGCCCCAGCCGAGCACCACGGGCACCGTCCACCAGCCGCTGTGGACGCTCACGTACGCGTAGTCGTTCCCGGGGAACGAGGAGCCCTGGAAGGTGCCCATCGCGGAACCGTCCCAGCCCCGCACCGCGGCTCCGGCCCCGCCGCAGTGCCCGGCGGTGACGAAGCCGCCGTGCACGGAGAAGCCGATGGAACAGCGGACGTTCCCGGTGTAGTACGGGTCGCCGCCGACGGTTCCCGCGGCGTACGTACGGGGCGCGGTCGCCGTTTCGGCGACGGTGACGGGTCCGGTCTCGCGGGCCCGCTCGACGAAGGCCCGGACGGCCGGCGCGTTCCGGTCGGCGCGGACGACGGTGACGACGACGCTGTTGGAGCGGGGGTCGACGTGCCAGCCGGCGACACCGCCCGGGGCAGGGCGGGCGTCGAGCCGCGCCTTGGCGCGGTCGAGCGCACCGGCGCTGTGCCGGACGAGCCGGGTGTCGGCGCCGAGCGCCTTGACCTCGGCCTCCTCGTCGCGGTCGGTGAGGGCGACCACGAGCCGCCCGGTGCCCGCGTCGAACCAGGAGCCGCCGTACGAGCCGCCGGCGGCCTTCCTCGCCTCGGACTCGACGCGGGCCGCGGCGCGTTCGGCCGCCAGCCGTTCCTCGGCCTGCCGTGCGGTGAGCCCGAGGTCCTGGCGCATGGCGTCGAGGAGTCCCGCCGAGGCGGTGGGCTTGGTGGCGGTGGGGACGGCGGTGGCGGGCACCGCCTGGGCGGCGCCGAGTCCGACGGTGAGCAGCAGGGCCGCGGCGGCGGCGCGCAGGGCGGACGTACGTTTCACAGGAGCCTCCTGGTGGGGGGGAGCAGGCACTGAGAGCGCTCTCAAGCGAGCGCGCACGCCACCGTAGCGACAGTCCACTTGTCAGGTCCATACCACGACCGGACATTCGAGCCGGAAGACGACGGGGGCCGCACCCCGGTGGCGCCACCATGCTGACCGCCGCCGGGCCGGTCCACGTCCCCGCCGCCACGCCCCGCGAGCCGGTGGTCGATTCCAACGGGGCGGGCGACGCCTTCGCCGCCGGCTTCCTCTTCAGCCGCCTGACCGGCGAGGACCTCGACCGGTGCGGGCTCTACGGCGCGGTGGCGGGCGCCTACGCGTGCACCGTGCCGGCCACCGGGTTCGACGCCATCGACCGCGCGCGGCTGCTCGACGAGGTCGCCGCGGTGCGGGGCTGAGCGGGAACGCCCGGAAGGGCCCGGTCCGTCGCGGGACGGACCGGGCCCTTCGGTGCCGCGGGCTCAGCCGGCTCAGACCCGGTCGGCCGCGATCAGGACGTACTGGAACGAGCCGTCCCTGTAGGAGTTGATGAACGCCTCCTCGATGCCGGTGACCAGGGACGACGTGGCGCGGAGCTCCCAGTAGGGCAGGGTGTCCGGCGTCAGGTCGATGACGGCCTGCGGGACCAGACGGTGGTCGGCCATCGCGCGCAGGTACTCACGGCGGGAGTGGATGTTGCACTCGAAGTGCGCGTTGATCTGGGAGACCCACTTCGACGGCTGGCCGTACCGCGGGTTCCAGCAGCCGGTGATGGTCACGTAGCGGCCGCCGACCTTGAGGAACCGGGAGTGCTCGGCGAAGAGGTCGTCGAGGTCGACGTACATGCTCGACTCGTTGTTCCACGAGGCGGCGATGCTGCCCTTCTCGAACGGGGTGTCCAGCATGTTGCAGACCTGGGCGTGGACGTGGTCGTCGATGCCGAGCTCGCGCGCACGCTTGTTGCCGAAGTCGGCCTGCGTGGAGGAAAGGGTGACGCCCTCGACCTTGCACCCGAAGCGCTGGTGGGCCATGACGCTCGAACCGCCGCGGCCGCAGCCTGCGTCCACGAGCGTGTCGTCGCGCCCGATGGCTCCGAGGTGGTCGAGGAGGACCTCGGCCTGCGCGGACTCCAGCCGGTGCAGTTCGGTGATCAGCTTCTTCTCGTACTCGCTGTCCGCGCTGTCCCCGAGGGCGGCGTGGTCGACGGCGCCGATGCCGTAGTGGTGGTGGTAGAGCCCGTCGACGTCGCCCAGGCGCAGGTTCACGGGCCTGGCCTCGTCGTTCCAGTAGCGGGCGATGTCACCCTGGTACGGCGTCGCGGGGGACGGGACGAACGCGGAGGTGCCGGTGACAGTGGTGTACTCGGTGCTGGTCACAGATAAATCCATTTCTTACCAGAAATCGGGCAGGCTGTAGCGGTAGGTGTTGGTCTGGTGCCAGTAGTGGTTGCCGTCGACCCACACGGCCACGCCCCGCAGGAAGCGCTGGACGGTCGGGACGGGGCAGGCCGCGGCGAGGGCGGCGGCCTCGGCCTCGAAGTCGCGCATGAGGTCGTTGTGGACCTCGACGGCCTTCAGATAGCCCTCGCGGTCGGAGACGCCTTCGCGGTCGGCGATCACCACGGGCAGGTTCAGGTGGGTGCCGGGGCTGTCGAGTTCCTTCGTGTACGAGTACAGGTCGTTCACGATGGTGGTCGCGTTCCCCGCGAGCGCGAGGACGCGCTGCATGGCCGGCTGGGCGTGCAGGTCCGCGGGGAGTTCGTAGCCGCCGACGGTGTCGGTGATGGTGGGGCAGGGGCGGAAGTTGTTGAACTGGCGCATCGCCAGGTACTCCCACACCTCCGGCATGTGGTCCGTCTCGGCCCAGGCGGCCTCGGCGAGGTAGCCCATGTGCAGCCGGGCCATGTCGTGCCGGAACCGGTCGGCCTGCGAAGGGGTCGACTGGTTGACGAAGTACTCCATGGCGGAGCGGTAGGCGCGCCGGGGTGCGTCCGCGTGGAGCGACTCCGCCCAGAGCGGCTGGTACTCCGTCGTCGTGTGGAGCGGGTCAAGAGCGGTGTGCGCGAGGAGGAGCCGTCCGCCGAGGCCGATGGGCGAGCCGCCGTGGTCCTCGCAGTAGCAGTCGTCGACGGCGTTCTCGGCGACCATCAGACGCGTGGCGACCATCAGGTGCTCGACGGTCGGGGCGTCGGGGTGGCAGGCGACCATGTAGCGCCCGACGGAGAATCCGTCGAACTCGCCCTCCCAGTCCTCGGGGTAGAGCTGCACCTCGTCGAGCGCCCAGGCCTTGATCCTGCGGCTGACCTCGTCGACCCGTACGGGATCGGGTTCGGGCACGGGGTGGAAGTAGAGGCCCGGGATCGGCCGGCCCACCACCGGTGCCTCGGGCGCCGGGGGTTCCGGCGGCTCGGGGGCGGCCGCGCGCCGCGCCAGGGACAGTGCCGCCGTGCCGAGGCCGGTGGGCCCGGGCAGGACGAATCCCGGCCCGGTTACCGCAGGCGCGGTCACGGCGGCGCCGGACGGCGCCGCGGGAGCGGCCATGACGGCGGACGCGACGACGGATGAGCCGGCGCCCGCGGGCGCGGCGCCGATCGCGGGCGCGGAGGCGGCCACGGTGCCGGGCGCGGAGGCGGCCACGGGCACGGTGCCGGCGCCCGTCGCGGCGGCGGCCGCGGCCGTGAGCGCGGCCGCCCCGGCCGTATCGGTGGGCACGGCCGCCCGCCCGAGGACATGGATCCCGAAGTGGGCGGCGGCGGTGGGCAGGCTCGACTGCAGAGGGGAAGGCCCGGGTTCGGGCATCCGTGACTCCTAGGTGAGGTGGTGGGCTGTCCGTGGTCCCGGGCACGGTCGGCCGGCCCGGGACGCTCCGGACCGTCGCGGCTTCGTTGCGGCCGCGGGACAGCTCCGCTAGTGCCTGCGGGCGATCTCCACGTTCTCCAGCACGCCCAGCGCGTTCGGCACGAGGATGGCGGCGGAGTAGTACGTGGTGACGAGGTACGACATGATCGCCTGCTCGCTGATGCCCATGAAGCGCACCGAGAGGCCGGGCTCGTACTCCTCCGGAAGTCCCGTCTGACGGAGGCCGATGACGCCCTGGTTGTCCTCGCCGAGGCGCATGGCCAGGATCGAGCTGGTGTTCTCCTTGGTGATCGGGATCTTGTTGCAGGGCAGCAGCGGGACTCCGCGCCAGCTCAGGACCTGCTGGCCGTCGAGGTCGACGGTGCCCGGGTTGAGGCCGCGGGCGTTCCACTCGCGGCCGATCGCGGCGATCGTCCGCGGGTGGGCGAGGAAGAGCCTGGTGCCGCGGCGGCGACAGAGGAGCTCGTCGAGGTCGTCCGGCGTGGGCGGGCCGGAGTGGGTCTGGATCCGCTGCTTGAAGTCGGCGTTGTGGAGGAGGCCGAACTCCCGGTTGTTGATCAGCTCGTGCTCCTGGCGCTCTCGCAGCGCCTCGATGGTGAGCCTGAGCTGCTCCTCCGTCTGGTTCATCGGCCCGTTGTAGAGGTCGGCGACCCTGGTGTGGACCCGCAGGACGGTCTGGGCGACGGAGAGTTCGTACTCGCGCGGCTTGAGCTCGTAGTCGACGAAGGCGCCCGGCAGCGCGACCTCGCCGGTGTGACCGGCCGACATCGCGATCTCGGCCTCGCCGTGCTTGTTCTGGCGCTGCAGCGGGAGCGAGCTGAACTCCTCGATGTGGGCCTGGAGGGCCGACGACGAGGCGAGTACCGCGGCGAACTCGGCGCGGGAGAGGGTGAGCAGCGTGCCGGCGGTCTCGGCGGTGGCGGTGTAGTCCCATCGGGCGTCGGCGTCCAGAAGGGCGTTCTCGCCGAAGCGGTCGCCGTCGGCGAGGACGGCGACCGCCACCTCGTCGTCGTACTTGCCGAGGGAGGTCTGGTTGATGCGTCCGTGGGCGACGAGGTGGATCTCCTCGGCGGGCGTGCCGCGCGTGACCAGGACCTCGCCTGCGCCGAAGTCGCGCTGGACGCACCGGCCGGCCAGCGCGTTCAGCACCTCCTCGTCCTCGAAGCCGCGCAGCAGGGCGAGTTCGCCCAGCTCCCGGGGGATCACCCGGACGCGCGCACCGTCCTGGACGAACTCGATGCGCCCGTCCCCGACCGTGTAGCTCAGCCGGCGGTTGACCCGGTAGGCGCCGCCCTTGGTCTCGACCCAGGGGAGCATCCGCAGCAGCCAGCGGGAGCTGATCTCCTGCATCTGCGGGGCGGACTTGGTCGTGGTGGCGAGGTTCCGGGCTGCGGCGGTACTGAGGCTGGACTGCTTCGGGGTGTCCTGCTGTGCTTCCGGGCTCGTGTCGACGGTCATGGGGCGGGCTCTCCTTCGCAGGGGGTGGTGACCGGCACACGGGTGCCCCGGTCAGTGAGAGAGGAGGAATGCGAGAAGACGGTGAGGACGGTGCGGCGGTGGCGGCGAGAAGACAGAGAAAAGCAGTGAAAGGGGAGAAAGAAGGATGAAGCTCTGGGAATCCGTCCAGATCCCGGGGAACAGTAACGGCCGGCGCCCCCCGTACACCCCATCGCTTCGAGGTCATTACCTCGAAGCGGCGATCTTGCTCTGTTCGAGGTTTAACCCGATGATCTGCGACATTCGGGCCACATGGCCGGGAGCCCATGGGTCGGAGTGCCCCAAGGAGCACAAATAGCCGCGTACCCGGACAAAGAGGCGCGATCCAGCTAGATTCGGCTTCCAGTCATCTCTCGCCGCTTCAAGGGGTGGGCACCGAGTGCCCTCGAGGTAGGTCATGTCGCACGCTGATACCGGAACAGACGCCGCCACCGCCGGGCCCCCGCCGGCGGCCAAACTGACGCTCGTCACGCTGACCGCGATGGTCGTCGGCTCCATGGTCGGCGCCGGCGTCTTCTCGCTGCCCCGCCGGTTCGCGCAGGAGACGGGTGTCGCCGGCGCGCTCATCGCGTGGGCGATCGCCGGCTTCGGCATGCTGATGCTCGCCTTCGTCTTCCAGGCGCTCGCGGTGCGCCGCCCGGACCTGGACGCCGGTGTCTACGCGTACGCCAAGGCCGGTTTCGGCGAGTACCTGGGCTTCTTCTCGGCGTTCGGCTACTGGGCGAGCGCCTGCGTCGGCAACGTGACGTACTGGGTGCTCATCATGTCGACGATCGGCGCGATCTGGCCGGCGCTCGGCGACGGCGACACCGCCCTCGCCATCATCCTGTCCTCGGCCGGGCTGTGGGCCTTCTTCCTGCTCATCCGGCGCGGGGTGAAGGAGGCCGCCGCGATCAACCGGATCGTGACGGTGGCCAAGGTCGTGCCGATCATCGTCTTCGTCATCCTGGCCCTGTTCTCCCTCGACGCGTCCGTCTTCGCGGACAACTGGGGTGGCGCCGACTACGCCGGCTCGCTGTTCAACCAGGTCCGCGGCACCATGCTCGCCACCGTCTTCGTCTTCCTCGGAGTCGAGGGCGCCAGCGTGTACTCCCGGCACGCCAAGCGCCGCGAGGACGTGGGCCGGGCGACGATCCTGGGCTTCCTCAGCGTCTTCTCCGTCTTCGCCTCGGTGACCATCGTGTCGTACGGCATCCTGCCGATGGCCGAGATCGCCGAGCTGCGGCAGCCCTCCATGGCGGGGGTCCTGGAGGCGGCCGTCGGCACCTGGGGCAAGGTCTTCGTCAGCGTCGGCCTGATCATCTCCGTCCTCGGCGCCTATCTCGCCTGGACTCTGATGGCCGCCGAGGTGCTCTTCGTGGCGGCCAAGGACGAGGACATGCCGCGCTTCCTGGGGCGCTCCAGCGGCGACGACGTGCCCGTGCCCGCCCTGCTCATGACCACGGCCCTCAGCCAGGTCGTCCTCGTCGTCACGGCGTTCTCCGACGACGCCTTCAACTTCGCCCTCGACCTGACCAGCGCGCTCAGCCTGATCCCCTTCCTGCTCGCCGCCGCGTTCGCGGTGAAGATCGCGGTGCGACCCGAGCGGGAGAAGGTGGCGGGCCGGAGCACCCGGAGCGAGCTGGTCATGGCCGCCCTCGCCACGGTGTACACGGCGTTCCTGCTGTTCGCGGCCGGGCTCAAGTTCGTCCTCGTCTCCTTCATCATCTACGCGCCCGCGACCTTCCTGTTCGTCAAGGCCCGGCGCGAGCAGGGCAGGCAGCTCTTCTCGCCGCGCGAGCTGGTGATCCTCGCCGTCTCGATCGCCGGCGCCGTCATGGGCGTCGCGGCCCTCGCGACCGGCTGGATCAGCCTCTGATCCCGCGGTCGTGCTCCGGTCCGTCCGTCCTCTCGTCATCCCGTCCCCGAAAGGCCCCGCATGACCAGCAACGACGCTTCCGCCAAGCCCGCGCTCGGCGTGTACTCCGAGGTCGGACGGCTCCGCAAGGTCCTTGTCTGCTCCCCGGGGCTCGCCCACCGCCGGCTGACCCCGACCAACTCGGACGACCTGCTGTTCGACGACGTGATGTGGGTGGAGAACGCGCAGCGCGACCACGCCGACTTCGTCAACAAGCTGACCCAGCGGGGCGTCGAGGTCGTGGAGCTCCACAATCTGCTCACCGAGACGATGGCGATCCCCGAGGCGCGGGCCTGGCTCCTCGACCGGAAGATCACCGCCAATGAGGTCGGTCTGGGCCTGATCGACGACACCCGCGCCTTCCTGGACTCCGTGGCGGCCCGCGATCTGGCCGAGTACCTGATCGGCGGCCTGTCGACGGCCGACCTGCCCGACGCGTTCCGTTCCGGCTACGTGTCCCTGGCCCGTGAGGCCACGGGAGTACGCGAGTACCTGATGCCGCCGCTGCCGAACACGCTCTACACCCGCGACACCACCTGCTGGCTGTACGGCGGTGTGACGCTCAACCCGCTGTACTGGCCGGCGCGGCACGGCGAGACCCTGCTCATGAAGGCGATCTACACCTTCCACCCCGACTACAGGGACGCCACCGTCTGGTGGGGCGACCCCGAGCGGGACTGGGGCCAGGCCACCTTCGAGGGCGGCGACATCATGCCCGTCGGCAACGGCGTGGTCCTCATGGGCATGAGCGAGCGCACCTCGCGGCAGGCCATCACCCAGGTCGCCGCCTCGCTGTTCGAGAGGGGAGCGGCCGACCAGGTCATCGTCGCGGGCATGCCGAAGCTGCGCGCCGCGATGCACCTGGACACCGTCTTCACCTTCGCCGACCGGGACATCGTCACGCTCTACCCGAAGATCATGGACTCGGTCCACGCCTTCACGCTGCGGCCCGGCGCCAAGGCCCCGGGCGTGGACATCACCGACGAGGGCGGCACCCCGTTCGTCGACGTGGTCGCCAAGGGCCTCGGTCTGCCGAAGCTCCGGGTCATCGAGACCGGCGGCGACGTGTACGCCTCCGAGCGGCAGCAGTGGGACAGCGGCAACAACGCCGTCGCCCTCGAACCCGGGGTCGTCTTCACGTACGACCGCAACACCCAGACCAACACGCTGCTGCGCAAGGCGGGCGTCGAGGTCATCACCATCGTGGGCGCCGAGCTCGGCCGGGGGCGCGGCGGCGGCCACTGCATGACGTGCCCGCTGATCCGGGACGCGGTCGAGTTCTGACCGCGCGCGAACGGACCGGCCCCCCGCCCCGCGGCGTCGGGGAGGGGGGCCGGTCCGGGCGCGCTCCGGGCGGGTCAGCCGGTCGCGTCGGGGCCCGCCAGCTGCTCGGCGAGCTCCCGCTCGCTCTCCTCCGACAGGGAGGTCTTGAGCACGGTTCCGCCGAACTGCTCCACGGCCGCGGCGAACTTGTCCTCGGCGACCCTCGACGCCATCACCACGACGGCGGACGAACCGGGTGTCAGCAGCGACTGGACCTTGTCGCGGAACTTGTTGTCGACGCCCATCTGGTTCAGCTTGCCGATGAGTCCGCCGACGGCGGCGCCCACCACGCCGATCCCCGGCGTGAGGATGATCATGCCGAAGACCATGCCCCAGAGGGCGCCGGCGGTGGCCGAGAGGGCGGCCTCCCCCTTCCTCCTCGCCGGGGTGTCCACATGGGTCTTGCCGTCCGCGTCCACCGAGACGACGGCGAGCCCGGTCAGTTCGATCGCGTGGCTGTCCCCCAGCTTCTGCACCTCGGCGAAGACCCTGTTCGCGACGGCGCGATCGTCGTAGCCGAGGACGATGAGTTCGGACATACGGCTCTCCTCCTGTGTCAGTCCTGGCGTCAGTACCGCTGTGCCTTGGTGAGCCGCGGGGTCAGCACCGGCTCGGGGGGCTGCCGGCTGATGACCAGCGGCTGTTGCCGCTCGCCCGGCTGGAGGTCCTCCACGCCGACGAACTGCGTCTCGACGACCTTGCCCGAGGGGTCGAGGAAGTCGACCTGCACGGCGTAGGAGGCCTCCTCGTTCGTCTTGTTGGTGATGTTCAGGACGACCGTCAGCACGCCGCCGGTGTCCGCACGGGGCTTGCCGGTCATCGCGACCTCGTTCAGCGCGTTGCCCGGGGCCTTCACGTCCTCCAGCTCGTCCTCGGCCTCCTGGCGCGAGCGCTCGATCGCCGCGCCGATGGACGCCTTGCGCTCGGCCTCCCGCGCGGAGGCGGAGGCCGCCGCGGACGAGGCGGACGCACGGGCGGACTCGACCGCGGCGGCACCCGACGAGGCGACGGAAGAGGGCAGTTCGCCCGTGAAGCCGGCCGTGTCGGGGGCCGAGGGGCGTTCGCTGAAGGCGGGGCTGCCGGTGTCGTCGTTCCCGGTGTCGCAGGACACGAGGCCGGCCGCGCCGAGGGCCGTGACGACGACGGCCGCGGCCGCGCTCGCCGCCCGTGCGCGGACCGCCCGCCTGGCGCGCGCCGATGTGGGGTTCACAGGATGCGTCCTCTTCTCGTGAGCGTTCTCGTACGTCGGTGGCTTGGTGCGGTGTGCGGTCGCGTCGTCAGTAGCGGAGGACGGCGGCGATGCGATCCATGTCGAGCAGGGTGTCGTCGCGGACGAACTGGACCTCGGCGCCGGTGTCGAGGGCCCGCTCGACGATCTCGTCGACCATGTCGTCCCGTGACGCGGGCTCGGAGGGCTCGGCGGGCTCCAGATGGCCCCCCTCGTCGCGTACGACGGTCCGGTAGTGGTCCTCGACGGCGAGCAGCCGGATGCGGCCCTCCTTCACGGCCTGCCACACCTCGTCGATGCCGCCGGCGAACTCGCGGCGTCCCCTGGCCGCGTCGAGCTCGGCCAGGACGGTGGTCGCCGCGGCGTTCTCGCGGGCGACGCGGGCGGGTTCGACGGCCTCCTGGACAGCGGTGGCCGGTCCCTTCGCGAGCCCTCCGTGGTGGACGGGTGTCGCGCCCGGCTGGAGCGGTCCGGTGTCCTCGAGGAGCGCGAGGGCGGCGGGTTCGCCGATCACGTACAGCGGGCGCGGCGCGGAGGCGAGGACGGCCCGCAGAGCCGTGTGGGCCTCGCGCAGGAACTGGCGGGTGGCCTCGTCCTGGAAGGTGCTGGGCAGGTCGCCGATGCGCTCCTTGCGCTCCGCGTCCGGGTCTTCGAGGCTGCGGGTGAGCGGGAAGCCGTCCCCGGTGTGCTCGGTGACCCGCTCGGGGCTGGCGCTCCAGAGCGAGACGCGGTCGGCGGAGACGGCGAGCGCCCAGGAGGGCTGCTCGGCGGCCCGGGCTGCGACGAGGTTCCTGGTGAGGAAGGTGTCGGCGACGACGACGCGCTCGGGGACCGACCGGGCCACGGTCCACACGTAGTGCTCCCCCGGGGCCACGAAGACGACCAGGCCGTCCTCGGCGTGCGCGAGGTCGGTCTCGGCCACCGCGCGGCTGAGCTGGTCCAGGACGTCGGCGCGCCGTTCGCGGGTCACCGCCGGGTCGTCCTGGATGGCCTTCTCCGCCGCGGCCACGAGGTTGCGGAGCCGTACGGGGTCCTGGGTGTTGTCCGGCTCGCGACGGTGGGTGGGCATCACGAGGGACACGGCGGGGTACGGGCGGGGCTGTCGCAGCTTCGCGAGTACGTCGCTGCTGAGCGCGGGGTCCATGGGGAAGCCTTCCTGACGATTCCGGCGGTCCTGCGGTGGGGCGGCCGGCTACTGGGGGCCGGCGAGCTGCTCGGCCAGCTCCTTCTCGTCCTCGTCGCTGAGCGAGGTCTTGAGGACGGTGCCGCCGTGGGGCCGCATGGCCACGGTGAACTTGTCGTCGGTGACCTTCGAGGCCATGATCACGACCGCGGCCGAACCGGGCTTGAGGAGGTCCTCCACCTGCTGGCGGAACCGGTCGTCGACGCCGGACTTGCTGATCTTCCCGACGAGGCCGCCGAGGGCGGCTCCGGTCAGGAGTCCCACGCCGGGAAGCAGGAAGAGAAGGCCGAAGATGGCACCCCACACGGCACCGGAGGTGGCGGAGACACCGACGACGCGGCTGTCGGTGTCGACGTGGGTGCTGCCGTCCGCGTCGACGGAGACGACGGCGAGCCCGTTGAGGTGCACGACGTAGTCGCGCTGCAGCTCGTGGACCGTGCCGTACGCCTGCTCGGCCACGTGGGGGTCGTCGTATCCGATGACGATGAGCTCAGCCATTCCCGCCTCCTGGGAGAAGGGGCCATGAAGTGTCATCGTGTCCCGATATGTCCACCCTCGCGACTCGGTGTTCCCCTCAACGGGCGTACGGGTTCCACGCGGGCGCGCAGCCGCGCGACCCGACGGTCGGCGGCTCCTCGGACCGTCCGGGCTACCGGCGGTTCAGCGCGGCCAGCTCCACGTCGACCGCTTCCCGCAGCAGCGTGCGCGCGGTCGATCGCGATGCCGCCGCTCAGCCGGCGCATGCTCAGGCCCTCCAGGAGTGCGGTGAGCCGTTCCGCGGAGGCGGCGAGTGCGGCCGCCGACGCCATCGGCCGCACCATGCCCCGCGTGCGCTCGGCCGCCTTCCGGAACCCCGCCCCCGGGGGCGCCGCCCCTCGGCAGTCTCCCCGACCACCTGGCGTTCTTCCGGGCCGAGACGCTCATCGCGTTCCGCGTGATCGTGGCGGTCGTGGGGGCCGTCCGGGCGGAGCACCACCTCCGCCGCGCGGCGCGCCCGGTCACCGACCCGAAGCCGGGCGTGCGCGCGCGCCCGCCGTCCCGTGACGCGGCCGGACGGCGCTGCACTCTGCCCCACACGGGCGGGTCTCGGGCGGTCCGCGGAGTGTTCGCCCCGGGGTCGACCGTCCGCCCGGACATAGTGCGGGGCATGACGCACACCCCCCTCTCCCCGCGCACGCGTGCGCGGTCCCGCAGGGCCCTGCTCTGCGCCGCCCTCCTCGCCCTCGCCGTCCAGACCACGGTCGTGGCACCCGCGCTCGCCGAGGGTCCCGGCGGCCGCGGCGGGTCCGACTGCGTGCGGACCGAGGGCCGCCTCGACGCGAAGGCCCGCACGGTCCTGGACATCACCCGCAAGGCCAAGAAGGACCTCCGCCTGAACGCCGTGCAGGTACGGGTCACGGTCGACGGGCGCGAGGTCCTCACCGACGCGCTCGGCGAGTCCATGACCGGCGTCCCGGCCGAGCCGGGCATGCACTTCCGCGCCGGGTCCGTGGCCTTCGCCCATATCTCGACGGCCCTCCTCAGGCTGGTCGAGGAGCGGCGGGTCCGGCTCGACGACACCGTGGAGCGCTGGCTTCCCGACCTGCCCAAGGCGAACCGGATCACCCTGCGCATGCTGGCGTCCAACACCACGGGCCTCCACGACTACGTCACCGACCCCGAGTTCCTGACGGAGCTGGAGGCCCACCCCTTCCGGGCGTGGACCCCCGAGCAGCTGGTCGCGTATCCGCTCCGCCACTCCTTCTGGTACGAGCCGGGCACGAGCTGGAGCTACTCCCACGCCAACTACGTCTACCTGATCGAGGCACTGGAGAAGATCACCGGCGTACGGATCGACCGCCTGGTGAGGGAGAAGGTCACGGGTCCGCTGGAGCTGCGGAACACGCAGAACAACTTCACGCCCGACATCCCGCGCCCCGTCCTGCACGCCTTCACCTCGGACCGCGGCCTCTACGAGGAGTCCACGTTCTGGAACCCGTCGTGGACCACCGGGCCCGGCGCCGTGATCACCACAGACATCTGCGATCTGGCGCGCTCGGCGCAGGCCATCGGCAGCGGAGAGCTGCTCTCGCCCCGCTCGTACCGCACCCTGATCAACCCGGGCACCGTCGGTCTCGGCGGCGGGACCGCGACCTGTCCCGCGACGATCTGCCTCAAGCAGACCGAGGCGGCCCACTTCGGTCTCGGTGTCATCGTGGTCAACGGCTGGATCCTGCAGAACCCGTCGTTCTCGGGGTACGCCGCCATCCAGGCGTACCTCCCGTCCAAGCGCCTCGCCATCGCGGTCTCGGCGACCAAGACGGCGACCACGCCCGAGGGCAACCAGGCCGAGGTGGTGGCCGAGCGGATCGCGGCCGCGCTCGCCCCGGGGGACCCGCTCGCGATCGGCTGAGCCCCGGACCGCGTGACCCGGGCCGAGGCTCCGCCGCCACCGTCGGAGCCTCACCGCCGCGCACCACGCGCGCGTACCCCCGGTTCTCACAGCACGCCCGACGCCGCTGTGTGACCGGTGTTACGGACCAAGATCCGCCGGAGTGACACAGGTGTAACGGTCGTTCCGTACGGTCGGGGCTCGAACGGTTCCACAGAGAGGCGCCCCGGTGACGCGACAGGACACGCCGACCCCCCGGGCCGGAACGGCCGGAACGGCCGGTACGCCCGACCGGGTGCGGACCGTCTGCTCGTACTGCGGCGTGGGGTGCGGCATGGTCCTCGACGTCGGTGCCGGGCCCGACGGGCGCCGTACCGTCCTGAAGGCGACGGGCGACAGGGACCACCCTGCGAACCGGGGGCGCCTGTGCACCAAGGGCGCCACCACCGCCGATCTGCTGGCCGCCCCCGGACGCCTGGCCTCGGCACTCGTACGGG
The DNA here is from genome assembly GCF_044752725.1 of Streptomyces sp. NPDC088707. Lineage (NCBI taxonomy): Bacteria > Bacillati > Actinomycetota > Actinomycetes > Kitasatosporales > Streptomycetaceae > Streptomyces > Streptomyces sp. NPDC088707. The sequence goes on from NZ_JBIVLV010000001.1 coordinate 790,064, forward strand.
AGGAGCGCGGGGCCGATCCCGTCCCGGCCGACACCGACCGGACCCTCGCCGAGACCGGCCGCCGGCTGCGCGCGATCGTGGACGGGCACGGGCCGGACGCCTTCGCGCTCTACGTCTCCGGGCAGATGAGCCTGGAGGCCCAGTACCTCGCCAACAAGCTCGCCAAGGGTTTCATCCGCACCAACCAGATCGAGTCCAACTCGCGGCTCTGCATGGCGAGCGCCGGCACCGGCTACAAGCTGTCCCTCGGCGCCGACGGCCCGCCCGGCTCGTACGACGACCTCGACCGGGCCGATGTCTTCCTCGTCATCGGCTCCAACATGGCCGACTGCCACCCCGTCCTCTTCCTCCGCATGATGGAGCGGGTCAAGGCCGGGGCGAAGCTGATCGTCGTCGACCCCCGCCGCACCGCCACCGCCGACAAGGCCGACCTCTTCCTGCGGATCAGGCCCGGCACCGACCTCGCGCTGCTCAACGGACTTCTGCACCTGCTGCACGAGAACGGCCACACCGACCCCGCCTTCGTGGCCGCGCACACCGAGGGCTGGGAGGCGATGCCGCCGTTCCTCGCCGACTACCCGCCCGCCGCCGTCGCCCGGCTCACCGGGATACCCGAGGCCGACCTCCGTACCGCCGCCGAGTGGATCGGCACGGCGGGCGAATGGACCAGCTGCTGGACCATGGGCCTCAACCAGTCCACCCACGGCACCTGGAACACCAACGCCCTGGTCAACCTGCACCTGGCGACCGGAGCGATCTGCCGCCCCGGATCGGGCCCCTTCTCCCTGACCGGGCAGCCCAACGCGATGGGCGGCCGCGAGATGGGCTACATGGGCCCCGGCCTCCCCGGCCAGCGCTCGGTCCTGGTCGCCCAGGACCGGGCCTTCACCGAGGACCTCTGGGGCCTCCCGCCCGGCACGATCCGCGAGGACGGATCCGGGCAGGGCACCGTCGACCTCTTCCGGCGCATGGCGGACGGCGGGATCAAGGCCTGCTGGATCATCTGCACCAACCCGGTCGCCTCCGTCGGCAACCGCGCCACCGTCGTCGAGGGCCTGCGGGCCGCCGAACTCGTCATCACCCAGGACGCGTTCGCCGACACCGAGACCAACGCGTACGCGGACGTCGTCCTGCCCGCCGCCCTGTGGGCCGAGACCGAGGGCGTACTGATCAACAGTGAGCGCAGCCTCACCCTCACCCGGCCGGCCGTCGACCCGCCTGGGGAGGCGCTCGCCGACTGGCGGATCATCGCCCGTGTCGCGTGCGCGATGGGGTACGAGAAGGCGTTCTCGTACGACAGCGCCGAGGAGGTCTTCGAGGAGATCAAGCGCGCCGGGAACCCCCGGACCGGCTACGACCTGAGCGGGGTGTCGTACGAGCGCCTGCGCGCCACCCCCGTCCAGTGGCCCGCCGCGCGCGGAGGTCCGGCGCGGAACCCGATCCGGTACGTGGCGGGGGACGGCGACGGGCGGAGGGCGGGCCCCGTCTTCCCGACGGCCGGCGGCCGGGCCGTCTTCCATGCCCGGCCGCACATCGACCCCGCCGAGATGCCCGACGACGCCTACCCGTTCGTTCTCAACACCGGGCGTCTGCAGCACCAGTGGCACACCCTCACCAAGACCGGAAAGGTCCCCAGGCTCAACAGGCTCGACCCGGCGCCGTTCGTCGAACTGCACCCCGAGGACGCCACGCGGCTCGGCGTCGTGGCGGGCGACCCCGTGGAGATCGCCTCGCGGCGGGGGAAGGCCGTGCTGCCCGCCGAGGTCACCGACCGGGTGGCGCCGGGGAGTTGCTTCGCGCCGTTCCACTGGAACGACCTGTTCGGCGAGGACCTGTGCGTCAACGCCGTCACCAACGACGCCGTCGATCCGCTCTCCTTCCAGCCCGAACTTAAGGTCTGCGCGGTCGCCCTGACGAAGGCGGCGGTCCCGGCGCGGACGGTCGCTGCGGCCCCGACGCCGGCCGCGCAGGCCCCCGTGGCCCCCGTGGCCCCCGTAGCCCCCGTAGTCTCCGTGGTCCCGCAGCTGGTCATCCCGGGCGGCGGCCCGCCGCCCGGTCCCGCGGCCGCCCTCGGTCTCGAACCCACCCCGCCGCCCGTCCTCTCCGCCGAGGAGCGGCAGTATCTCGTCGGCTTCCTCGCGGGACTGGAGTCGGGCGCTCCCGGAGTGCCCGTCCTGCCGCCCGGCGCGCCTTTCCGGGAGGATCACGCGCAGTGGGTGAACGGGGTGCTGGCCGGCCTGTACTCCCGCGCGCCGGAGACCGCCCCGGTCGGCGGCGCGGGGACGGCGGGCCGCGAGGTCGTCGTGCTGTGGGCCTCACAGACCGGCAACGCCGAGGACTTCGCGGCCGCCACCGCCGAGCGGCTCCTGTCCGCGGGACATCGGGCCGCGCTCGCGGGCATGGACCAGACCGACCTCACGGCGCTGCCGCCGGCCGCCGACCTGCTGCTGATCACGAGCACGTTCGGGGACGGGGACGCGCCGGACAACGGCTCCGGTTTCTGGGACGCGCTGGCCTCGGCCGACACCCCCCGCCTCGACGGTCGCCGCTATGCCGTACTCGCCCTCGGGGACTCCTCGTACGGCGACTTCTGCGGGCACGGGCGACGCCTGGACCAGCGCCTGGACGAACTCGGGGGCGTCCGCCTGGCACCCCGTGCCGACTGCGAACCGGACTACGAGACCTCCGCCCTCGCCTGGCTCGACCAGGTCATGGCCGGGCTGTCCGACGAGCCGGAGGCACGGCCCACGGCCCGCGCCCCGGGCCGCCCGGCCGTCTCCGTGTCCTCTCCCGCCTCCTCTCCCGCCTCCTCCCCCACACCCGCCCCGGCCCGTCGCTCCGGCCCGGTCACCGCCCCCGCACGGCTCGTCGGCAACCGGCTGCTCAGCCTGCCGGGCGCGGGCAAGGAGGTCCGGCGGTTCACCTTCGACACCCGGGAGAACGAGGTGCCGCTCGGGTACGAGAGCGGCGACGCGCTCGGCGTCCATCCCGTCAACTGCCCGGAACTCGTGGCCGAATGGCTGGCCGTCACCGGTCTCGACGCGGACTCCCCCGTGGACCTGCCCGGCCGCGGCCCGGTGCCCTTCGGCGAGGCCCTCCGCCGCCACCTCGACATCACCCGGGTCACGCCCGCGCTCCTGGGCTTCGTCACCGAGCGGACCGGCGACCGCGACCTCAAGCGGCTCCTGCGGCCCGACAACAAGGACGGGCTCGCGCAGTGGACGTGGGGCCGGCAGGCCGTGGACGTGCTCGCGGCGCACCCCGTGCGCGCCTCGGCGCAGGAGTGGGCCACGCTCCTGGGCCGCCTCCAGCCGCGCCTGTACTCGATCTCCTCCAGTCCGCTCACCGACCCCCATCAGGTCTCCCTGACCGTCTCCGTGGTCCGCTACGAGAACCGTCGCGGTCGCCCCCGGAAGGGTGTCTGCTCGCCGTTCCTCGCCGATGCCGAACCCGGCGCCCGAGTCCGCGTACACGTCCGGCGCGCGCCGCACTTCCGGCCGCCCGCCGACCCCTCGACCCCGATGGTGATGGTGGGGCCGGGTACGGGTGTGGCGCCGTTCCTCGGGTTCCTCGACGAGCGCCGGGCGCTCGGCCACCGGGCCCCGAACTGGCTCTTCTTCGGCGAGCAGCACCGCGCCACGGACTTCCACTACGAGGAGGAGCTCACCGCCCTCCTCGACGACGGCACCCTCGACCGCCTCGACACGGCCTTCTCGCGCGACCAGCGCGCCAAGGTCTACGTCCAGGACCGGATGCGGGAACACGGGCCGCAGCTGTGGTCGTGGCTGCAGTCCGGCGCGCACTTCTACGTCTGCGGTGACGGGGCCCGGATGGCGAAGGACGTCGACCGCGCCCTGCGCGACGTCGCCATGACGCACGGCGGGCTCGACGAGGAGTCGGCGGGGGTGTACGTCAAGCAGCTGGCCGCCGACAAGCGGTACGTACGAGACGTGTACTGAGGCCCGTACCGAGACGCGTACCGAGACGCGAACCGAGGCCCGTACCGAGGCGCCGACCGCCGCCCACGGCCGGGGAGACGAACGGGCTCACCCGCCGTCGGCAGCCCGGCACTCCGCCGCCGTCCGCGCCCCCCGGTCGTCAGCCACGCGACGACCTCGTTCGCCTTCTCGGCCCGGGCGACGTCGAGCGGGGTGCGGTCGTCCCAGCCGATCCGGTCGATGTCCGCGCCGGATTCCCGGAGTCGTACGGCGACGGCGAGCCGGCCGCCCTGGCAGGCGCCCCAGAACGCCTGGTCGATCTCCTCCGGCGAGGGCCCGGGGTCGGCGCTGAGGCGGACCTCGACCTGGTCGAGGAGACCGAGGGTCGCGGCGTCCTGGAAGGTGGGCCGGGCGCCGAGTTCGAGCAGCCGACAGGCCGCGCGCCACTGCCCGAAGGCGCGGGCGTCGGTCAGCGGCGTTCCGCCGGCGATGACCGCTCCGTCGGCCTCGATGTCGGCTCCGGCGGCGACGAGCGCGTCGATCATCGGGACGTCGTCGTTGCTCGCCGCCCAGTGCAGGGGTGTCTCCCGGTGGGCTCCGGTGAAGCGGGCGTCCGGGTCGGCGCCGGCTCCGACCAGGACGGCGACGGTCTCCGGGCCGCGCGGCCTGTGGCCGGGCCAGTCGGTGGCGAGGTGCAGCAGGCTGCGGCCGCCGGGCCCGCGGCCCTCCCGGTCCTCGACGACCCGGGCGCCGGCCAGGCCGGGATGCTCGGCGAGCAGCCCGCGCAGGGCGTCGAGGTCGCCCGTGACGATGGCCTCGGTGACGGCGACGGCCACCGGGTCCAGGGAGCGGATCGTACGCGGATTCGGCATGCCGCCAGGGTGCCGCACCGGGGACGCGGGCGCACGGACCGGGCCCGAAGAGGGGGCGCGCGGGCGGGCCCTGACCTGCACGGCTTCGTCGGGGGACGACGCGTACCGGCCCGACCTGCGATCCCGCGTCCGGGGTGGTACGGGAGCCCGGTCGGAGCCGGTTCACCCGCTTGCCGGTCCTCAGCTTGACGCTAATGTCGATATATAGGCCACATGTGCCTCCTGCGTCCCGCAGTCTTCAATGGCGGGAAGGCGGAGTACGGAAGGAGCCTCCCATGACCCGTACATTGCGGGGCGCGATAGCCCTGGCCGGAGCCACCGCCCTCTGCCTGGGCGCCGTGGCGACCAGCGGGGCCGTCCAGCCGGGCGAGGAGTCGGCGCGCCAGGACGTGAAGATCGGCCTGCTGCTGCCGGAGAGCAAGACCACGCGGTACGAGAAGTTCGACCGGCCGTACATCGAGGCCAAGATCAAGGAACTGGCGCCCGACGCGCAGATCGACTACTACAACGCCGCCGAGAGCGCCACCACCCAGCAGCAACAGGTGAACACCGCGCTCGCGAAGGGCGACAAGGTCCTGATCCTGGACGCCGTGGACGCCAAGTCGATCCAGTCCTCCGTGCAGAAGGCCCATGACGCGGGCGTGAAGGTCGTCGCGTACGACCGGCTCGCACAGGGCCCGGTCGACTCGTACGTCTCGTACGACAACCGCAAGGTGGGTGAGCTGCAGGGCCAGGCGCTCCTCGACGCGCTGGGCGACAAGGCCGGGAGCGGCCAGATCGTGATGCACAACGGGTCGCCGACCGACCCGAACGCGGCGGAGTTCAAGGCCGGCGCGCACTCGGTCCTGGACGGCAAGGTGAAGATCGGCAAGGAGTACGACACACCGAACTGGGACCCGAACAACGCCAACCAGCAGATGTCCGGTGCGATCAGCGCCCTGGGCAAGGACAACATCGTCGGCGTCTACTCGGCCAACGACGGGCTGGCGGCCGGTATCGCCACCGCCCTGAAGGCGGCGGGCATCAACGTGCCGCTGACCGGCCAGGACGCCCAGCTCGACGCGATCCAGCGGATCCTGCTCGGCACCCAGACGATCACCGTCATGAAGCCGTACAAGCCGGAGGCGGACATCGCGGCCACGATGGCGGTCGACTTCGCCGAGGGCAAGGCCCTGCCGTCCGATCTGGTACCCACCACCGTCACCAGCGGCAGTGGCCAGAAGGTCCCTGCCAACCTGCTCACGCCGGTCGTGGTCGACAAGACCAACATCAAGGACACCGTCGTGAAGGACGGCCTGTACACGGTCCAGGAGATCTGCACCCCGACGTACGCCGCTGCCTGCAAGGAGGCCGGTCTCCAGTAGCGGCACGGCGTTTCCGTCCCGGGCGCCTCCGCCCGGGACGTCCCGCCCGGGCGACCGCCGTCCCGGCGTGGCCCGGACCCGCGCGAGCGGGCGAGCGGAGGAGGCGGTTCCTTTGCCGGATCCCGTGCTCTCACTGCGGGGGGTCTCCAAGCGGTTCGGCGCGGTCCAGGCGCTGAAGGACTTCGACCTGGACGTCCACCCCGGTGAGGTGGTCGCGCTGGTCGGCGACAACGGCGCCGGCAAGTCGACCGCCGTCAAGTCGATCGCCGGGGTGAACCCGCCCGACGAGGGTGTCATCACCTGGGAGGGGAAGCCGGTCGCCATCAGCCGGCCGCACGACGCCCAGAACCTCGGAATCGCGACCGTCTACCAGGACCTGGCGCTCTGCGACAACCTCGACGTGGTCGCCAACCTGTTCCTCGGCAGGGAGCTGCGGCGCTTCGGCGTGCTCGACGAGGTCCGCATGGACCAGCGTGCGCGCGAGCTGCTCGACACCCTGTCCATCCGCATCCCGAGCGTCCGCATCCCCGTCGCCTCCCTCTCCGGCGGACAGCGCCAGACGGTGGCGATCGCCCGCTCGCTGATCGGCGCGCCGAAGGTCGTCATCCTGGACGAGCCCACCGCCGCCCTGGGCGTGGAGCAGACGGCCGAGGTCCTCGACCTGGTCGAGCGGCTCCGCGAGCAGGGCCTCGGCACCATCCTGATCAGCCACAACATGGTGGACGTGATGGCGGTCGCCGACCGGATCGCGGTGATGCGCCTCGGCCGGAACAACGGCTTCTTCGAGAAGCGCTCGACGACCACGGAAGAGATCATCTCCGCGATCACGGGGGCCAGCGACAGCGCGGTCACCCGCCGCCAGGCCCGTAAGCGGGAGCAGGAGGAGGAGCGATGAGGCGCGACCGAGGCCGCGATCCCTCCGGTGCCGACGCCGGCCAGGAACCGGCACCCGGTGCCGTGCCCGCCGTCGACACCCGTCTCCTCGTCCGCGAGGAGGGCGTCAAGGGCTATCTGGACGAGTTCCGGCGCAAGATGCGCAGCGGCGAACTGGGTTCGCTGCCCGTCGTGCTCGCCGTCATCATCATCTGGACGGTCTTCGGCAGCCTGAACAGCACGTTCCTCTCGGCCCAGAACCTGTCCGACCTCAGCCAGCAGATCGTCGGCACGGGCATGATCGCGGTCGGGATCGTCTTCGTCCTGCTGCTCGGCGAGATCGACCTCTCCGTGGGCTCGGTCAGCGGCCTGTGCGCCGCGATCTTCGCCGTGCTCAACGTCCTGAACGGCATGAACGAGTGGCTCGCGCTGCTCGTCGCCATCGCCGGCGGCGCCGCCGTCGGGCTCATCCAGGGGTTCTTCTTCGCGAAAGTCGGCGTACCGGCGTTCGTGGTGACCCTGGCGGGCAACCTCGCCTGGAACGGACTCATGCTCCAGGTGCTGGGCAGCAGCGGCACGGTGAACATCCCGAGCGAGAGCATCGTGTCCAAGCTGTACTCGACGATCTACCACAGCCCGGCGGCCGCGTATGTGGCGGCGGCCGTCGGGGTCGGGCTGTTCCTGACGGCCTCGCTGCTTGACGCCGGGCGCCGCAGGAAGGCCCGGGTGCCGTTCCGTCCGATCGCCGAGATCGTCCTGCGGACCGTCGTGATCGCGGCCCTGGCCTTCGCCACGGCGTACATCCTGAACCAGTACCAGGGGCTGCCGCTGGCCCTGCTGATCTTCCTGATCGTGCTGGTGCTGCTGGACTTCGTGCTCCGGCGCACGACGTACGGCCGCCGGATCTTCGCGGTGGGCGGCAACATCGAGGGCGCGCGCAGGGCGGGCATCAGCGTGCCGTTCGTCCGGATGTCCGTGTTCTCGATCGCCGGGACCATGGCGGCGATCGGCGGCATCTTCCTCGCCGGGCAGATCCAGTCCGCGAGCCAGACCTCCGGCGGCGGCAACCTCCTGATGAACGTGATCGCGGCGGCCGTCATCGGCGGTACGAGCCTGTTCGGCGGCCGCGGCACCGTCTGGTCGGCGCTGCTCGGCGCGCTGGTGATCGGCTCCATCCAGTCCGGCATGAACATCATGGGCGTGAGCAACGCCGTCCAGTTCATGATCACGGGCTCGGTCCTGCTGGCCGCCGTGGTCGTGGACTCCCTGTCCCGCCGCACCCAGAAGGCGGCGGGCAGGGCGTGACCGGCCGGGTGGTTCAGGGCCCGTCGGTGTCCTGGGTGCCGGGGCCGATCCTCAGCTCGAAGTCGCCGTCGTACTGCTCGTGGCCGGCGATCACGGCGAGTTCGACGACCTCCATGCCCACCTCGCCGCGGACGATCAGCGGGTCCTTGCGGAGGTCCCGCATCAGAGCCACGCACATGCCGATCATCACCAGGACGAACGGTGCCGCCACCAGGATCGTGAGGTTCTGCAGGCCCGCGAGGGCGTCGCCCTGACCGTCGCCGATGAGGAGCATGATGGCGGCGACCGCGCCGGTCACGACTCCCCAGAACACCACCACGGGGCGAGTGGGTTCGAAGGCGCCGCGCTGGGAGAGCGTGCCCATGACGATCGAGGCGGCGTCCGCGCCCGACACGAAGAAGATCCCGACGAGGATCATCACGAGCAGGCTCATGGTGCCGGTGAGGGGGAACTCCTGGAGCACACCGAAGAGTTGCCCCTCCGGCGTCGACTCGCCGGCCAGATCGCCCTGTTCCCTGAGCTTCATCGCCGTACCGCCGAAGATGGCGAACCACACCAGGCTGACGGTGCTGGGCACCAGGATGACGCCGCCGACGAACTGGCGGATGGTGCGGCCCCGGCTGATCCGGGCGATGAACATGCCGACGAAGGGCGTCCAGGAGATCCACCAGGCCCAGTAGAAGACGGTCCAACTGCCCAGCCAGTCATGGATCTCCGCACCGCTGGTCGCCTCCGTACGGCCGGCGAGCTGCGGCAGGTCGTCGATGTAGGCGGCGATGGAGGTGGGCAGCAGGTCGAGCACGATGATGGTGGGGCCCGCGATGAACACGAACAGGGCGAGGACCCCGGCGAGCACCATGTTGATGTTGGAGAGCCACTGGATGCCCTTCTCCACACCGGACACGGCGGAGAAGACGAAGGCGACGGTCAGTACGGCGATGATGGCGACGAGGAGCCCGGTGCCGGTCTTCTCCATCCAGCCCAGTTCCTCGAAGCCGCTCCCGATCTGGAGCGCGCCCAGACCGAGCGAGGCCGCGGAGCCGAACAGCGTGGCGAAGATGGCCAGGATGTCGATGACCCGCCCGGGCCCGCCGTACGCCGCCTTCTCACCGATCAGCGGGACGAACACGGCGCTGATGGTCTGCCGGCGCCGCCGCCGGAACGTGGAGTACGCGATGGCGAGGCCGACGACCGCGTAGATCGCCCACGGGTGAAGCGTCCAGTGGAAGAGCGTGGTGGCCATGGCGGTCTGCATGCGCTCGGCCGAGTCCGCGGGGTCGGTGCCGGGCGGCGGGGTGCCGTAGTGGGCGAGCGGCTCGCTCACCCCGTAGAACATCAGGCCGATCCCCATACCGGCGCTGAACATCATGGCGATCCATGACACCGTCCGGAACTCCGGCCCCTCGCTCTCCTGGCCGAGTGTGATCCGGCCGTAGCGGCTGATGGCCAGCCAGAGCGCGAAGACGACGAAGCCGGACGCGGCCAGCATGAACGCCCAGCCGCCGTTGCGGATGAGCCCGTCGAGGAGGTCGCTCGACGCGCTCTCCAGGCTGTCCGTGGCCGTGGCGCCCCAGACGACGAACGCCACGGTGAGGACGGCGGTGACACCGAACACGATCCGGTCGGTACGGGCGCGATGGTGGTGTTCGGGGCGGCCCGGAAGGTCGGCCGTCACCGGCAGCCCGGCCCGTTCGCCCCGTTCACCCCGCTCGCCCCGCTCGGCGCCTGTGGGGCGACCGTCCGGCTCCTGATCTTCCTGCGACACAGATGACACCTTTCACCGGCAAAGCGGTATTTCAACACAAACCTGACGATGTCTCTGTAAGGCAGTACCACAGCCGGAGCCGAACAGTGCGGACCAACAGACCCCGACGGCTTGACGGGTGGCCGTCGGCGGGCCGACGTATCCTCGCCCCGGGCACCCCGAACGGGGGACGGACAGCACGGCGGAGCAGGGAAGAGGGCGGGGCGCGTGACGGACGGACGACGGACCGACTCGACGGCCACGGGCGACGGGCCGGCGAGCGCGAGCCCCGGACCGGATACGGGAACGGGCTCGGCGGCCACCCCCAGAACCGCCTCCACCGCCGCACCGGCCCCGGCCCCGCTGAGCACGCGCGCGCGTGAGGCGGTCCTTCAGCGGATCGTGGACCGGCGGTACGCCCAGGGCGCCCGCCTCGTCGAGCGCGAGGTCGCGGAGGAACTCGGCATGTCGCGCGTGCCGGTGCGCGAGGCGCTGCGCGCCCTGGTCACCGAGGGGCTCCTGGAACTGCTCCCGCACAGCGGCGTACGCGTCCGGCGCCTGGAACGCGCCGACGTGGAGCATCTGTACGAGGTCTGGGAGCCGCTCACGGTCCAGGCCTCCCGGCTCGCGGCCCGGGCCCGCGCGGCGGGCGACACCGAGGGACTCGCCACCCTCGAAGCGGCCCTGCGCCAGGCCGAGTCGGCGGCCGCCGCGGACGAGGCGACCCGCGAGGTGGCCGCCCACACGGCGTTCCACGAGAGCATGGTGGCCATGTCGGGCAACCCTCTCCTCGCCCGCACGATGGAGCAGCTGAGCTGGCAGCTGCGGCTCGTGTTCGGCCTGCGCGAGGAGCCCGCGCACATGCGGGCCCAGCACGCCGAGATGTACCGGCACATCGCCGCGGGGGACGCGGAGGCCGCCGCGGCGAGCACGCTGCTGCACGTGCGGGACAGCAGGGCTGTGGCACTGCGGTCCCTCTTCGGCGAGGCCTGAGGGTGAGGCGGCCGAACGTCGCCCACCATTCGTATACCAGGATGCGCGATCGCACATCCTTCCCTGCATCGAGGTAGCCATCCACTAGGGCATATCCGTCCCGGAACGGGTGTTTCCGATTCCCTGGATCATCACCCTTGTCTGCCACCTTGAGCTTGGTATACAAAACGGGGAAGCCGTCGGCCCACTCCCCCAAGGAGCACCCGTGTGCGTCGAAGCCATCCCGCCGCCCTCCAGCAAGCTGACCCGCCGCGGCGTCCTCGCCGGAGCGGCCGCCCTCGCCGGCACCATGGCCGCGGCGGGACAGGCGACCGCCGCCGGAGACCACCGAGCCGCCGCCGGCCGCCGCGCCCCCGCCGCGCACGGGGGACACCTGGTGATCCAGGGCGGCACCCTCCTGGACCCGGCCACCGGTGAGGTCACCGAGAACGCCGTCGTCGTCATCGAGCACGGCACCGTCCGGGCCGCCGGCCGCCGGGGCGCCGTCACCGTGCCGCAGGATGTCCAGGTGCTCGACGCGCACGGCCGCTGGATCCTGCCGGGCCTGGTCGACGCCCACATCCACCTCAGCACCGCTGCCGAGGCGCGCGACGCCGTCCGCAAGGGCGCGACGAGCGCGCGCAGCGGATCGACCGCCTTCTACCAGGACATAGCCGTCCGCGAACTCGCCCGGCACAGTCCCGCGCTCGCGCCACGGCTGACGGCCGCCGGTGTGTTCGTCACGCCGAACCTCGGCGACACCGTGCTCGCCGACCCCGACCTGACCCCGCTCGCCCGCCTCAAGGACGGAGTGCGCTCGGCGGAGGCGCTGCGGCGGATGGTGGAGGTGAACCTCGCCCGTGGCGCGGACGTGATCAAGACCCGGGTCAACGAACGCGCCGGGCTCCCGGAGCAGGACCCGCTGGCTCAGGTGTACTCGCGCGAACAGCTGGCCGAGATCGTTGCGGCGGCCCGGCGGCGCGGCAAGGGCGTCCTCTGCCACAGCTACAGCGAGCAGGGCTGCCACGACGCGGTCATGGCGGGCATCCGCTCCCTGGAGCACGGCGCCTTCGTCGGCGAGCGCACGCTGAGCGAAATGCGGCGCCGGGGCACGTACTTCACGCCCACCCTCACCGCGATCGCCGGCCTGGCGGAGTCCTCGGACCCGATCCTCGCCGAGCGCGGACGCACGTACCTCCCGGTCCTGCAGCGCGCGGTCCTCGCCGCGCACGAACGCGGGGTCCCGCTGGCCGCGGGCACCGACTCGTCGGGCGGGGTGGTGGACCCGATCGGCGGTGAGGTCGAACTGATGCACGCCGCGGGCCTGTCACCCCTCGACGCGATCCGCACGGCGACGACGGGCGCCGCCCGTCTCCTCGGCCTCACCCGCACGGCGGGCCGCCTCACCCGCGGCCACACGGGCGACGCACTGCTGCTGTCGGGCGACCCGCTGTCGGACCTGACGGTGCTGAAGCGTCCGGTGGGGGTGGTACGGGCGGGGGTCGTCGCGGCCTGACACGGCCCGAGACGCCCCCTCCCCCTCGACCGGCTTCGCCGCTCACCGGACACGTCGGACCCGCCGGGCAGGCCGGATACGCCGCACCTGCCGGACACGTCGGATCCGCCGGGCAGGCCGGATACGCCGCACCTGCCGGACACGTCGGACCCGCCGGGCAGGCCGGACCCGCCGGACGCGTCGGACCCGCCGGACCTGCCGGACGCGTCGGACCCGTCGGACGCGTCGGACCTGCGACGCGGTCCGTGCCGCCTGCCTTCCCCTCACCACGGCGAACTCGCCGCCCCGTCCCCACTAGGAGCCCCCGTGCAGTCACCCTCGTCCCCTCGCTCGTCCTCTCCGGCCTCCCCCGGCGTGCCGTCCCGTCGCACGATGCTGGCGGGAGCCGCGGCGCTGGCCGGTGCCACGGCCACCGCCGCCACGGCCGTGCCCGCTTCGGCAGCGGCTCCGGTCGCCGCCGAGGCGGTGGCTTCCGGCGCCTCGGGGCGCAGGGCCAGGACGGTCGTCTTCCGCAACGTCCGCCCGTTCGGCGCGGCGAAGGCCAGGGACCTCGTTGTCGTCGACGGCCGAGTCTCGGACCGCCCGGCGCCGCACGGCGCGAAGGTCGTCGACGGAGGCGGCAGGATCGCGCTGCCGTCGCTCGTGGACGCGCACATCCACCCGGACAAGACCACCTGGGGCGGCTCGTGGGTGTCGCGGCGGCCGGCGAGCGCGATCGCCGACTACGTGGCGCAGGACGTGGAACTGTTCCGCGGCCAGCGGCGCCCGGTGGCCGAGCGGGCGTACGGGTTGATGTCGCACGCCGTGTCCCGGGGCACCCGCGGCATGCGTGCCCACGCGGACGTGGCTCCGGCGTACGGCCTGGCGGGGGTGGAGGGCGTGGCGGCGGCGCGCGAGCGGTTGCGTCACGCCCTCGACGTCCAGATCGTGGCATTCCCCCAGCACGGGGTGATCCGGACGCCGGGGACGGCCGCGCTCCTCGAGAAGGCGGCGCGCGAGGGTCTCATCGACATGATCGGCGGCATCGACCCGATCGGGTTCGACAACGCCCTCGACGATCAGCTGGACGTCGTGTTCGGCATCGCGGACCGCCACGGCGTGGGCGTGGACATCCACCTGCACGATCGCGGGGAGAAGGGCATGAAGGCGATACGCGGCATCGTGGAGCGCACGCGGGCGCTGTCCCTCGCAGGGAAGGTGACGGTCAGTCACGTGTTCTGCCTTCCGGGCCTGACGGACCGTGAACTCGGTGCGATCGCGACCGACTTGGGCGACCAGGACATCGCCCTGACCACGGTCGCGCCGTCCGACTCGCTGGTCCTGCCGATCGCGCGCCTGCGGGAGCACGGGGTGCGGGTGGGGCTCGGGTCGGACGGTGTGCGTGACTCGTGGAGCCCGTTCGGGAACGCCGACATGATGCACCGGGCGCACATCCTCGGCTGGGTGACGGATGTACGCCTGGACGACGAGCTGAGGGACTGCTACGACGTCGCGGCGCACGGCGGCGCGGACGTGATGGGCCTGGCGCACGCGGACTTCACAGCCGGCGCCCCGGCCGACTTCGTGCTCGTCCGTGGCGAGTGCCTGCCGCAGGTGGTCGTGGACATGCCTCGTCGCGACATGGTGGTGCACGGCGGCGTCGTGGTGGCCAGGGACGGCGAGTTCCTGGCCTGAGGAAGGGCCGAGGGCCGGCCGGGCACCCGCGTGGTGCCCGGCCGGCCTGACCGGCCTCGGCCTACAGGTAGGGCCGCGTGATCAGCTCGAACGCGTGACCGCCCGGGTCCTTGAAGTAGACCCCGCGGCCACCGTGCTCGTCGTTCGTCTCACCGGGCCGCTTCATCTGGGGGTCGGCCCAGTGCTCGACGCCCTGGTCGCAGAGTCGCTGGTACGCCCGCTCGAACAGCTCGTCGTCGACGAGGAAGGCGTAGTGCTGCATCTGGATGTCCACCGGGGGCTCGGCGAACTGGATGAGCACGCCGTCGGCGAGCTGGACGTTGATGAAGGGGCCCCAGGACGGCGCTTCGGGGAGTTCCAGCAACTCCCTGAAGAACCGCGCCGACTCGTGGCGGTCCTTGGCGGCGATGATGGTGTGGTTGAACGTGACTGCCATGTGGATGACCTCGCTGTTGATTCGACACGAAGGGGACTCGTCGCAGTGCCTGAGCACTGGGGGGTCCGCGTGCCGAACCGTGGGGGTGCTGTCGACGCACCCACGGAGCGATCAGTCGTCCACCGGATGGCCCGTCTGTGCATGGCGTCGAATCGCCGGTCCGGTGTTCACGTCGAAGGACGCTACTTGATCATTCCCGGCCTGACAAGCGGAAGTTCACCCCGGCACACCCGGGCCGGAGGCGTTCCGCCACGCCGCGGCGTGGCCCGCCTCGCCGTATCGCCGCCGTGAGGGGGCCCGACACGTTCGACGCTCTCGTCACCAGGACCGACTTCAGCGACGACGAACGGTGGAGTGCCGTGGTCGGGGAGCTGCGCCGCCCATGGGGCCCGTCCGGCGAACACCCCTCGACGGTACAGGTGGTCCACGCGCCCGCCTGGTCGGGAGCGACCACCGACGAGGCCCTCGCCGCGGTGGACGAGGACGCGTATCTGTGCGTCGTCTTCCTCTCCGAGCGCCACACGAGGGAGTCACCGGCGCGGGGACTCCTGACCATGCCGACGATCTGGGAGGACGAGGGCGACCTCGATCCCGTCTCCTACCGAGAGCTCACCGATTCACCGGAGCCCCGGGAGTTCCGAGTCGCGCCCGCCGCCGTGCACGGCATCCACGTGAACCTGATGCTCGGCACCATGGGCTTCGCCGAGTTCGCCGCAGCCGTCTCGGCAGAACCCGATCAGGTCCTGCGGCCCTTCTGAGCGGCACGGCGGGCAGCCGTCACCTGCTCAGACGCGGCCGTCCGCCGAACATCGTGCGCGGAGCCTTGCCACGCTCCTGGGGGCGCCCTATCGTCCAGCCGAAAGAAAGCGCTTTCTTTCCCTCTGTGGGCAGCCCTGCATCGGCCTGCCCCTCCGCGGCTTCCTCCGCACCGAACGACGTTCCGCACAGCACCGCACCGCACAGCACCGCTTTCAGGAACCAACCCCCAGCGTTCGAAGACGAGAAGGACGGCGAGCATGAGACGACCAGTCGCACTTCGGCTCCACGCGGCACTGGCCACCCTGGCCCTCGCGGCAGCTACCGGAGTGGTGTTGTCGATGCCTCAGGCATCGGCGGCAACCGGCGGCGCCACCGGTTACGCGACCCAGAACGGCGGGACCACCGGCGGCGCCGGCGGGCAGACCGTGCGGGCCACCACGGGGACCGCGATCCACGCGGCCCTCTGCGCACGGGCCCTCAGCAGCACCCCGATCACGATCGAGGTCGAGGGGACGATCAACCACGCCAACACCACCAAGGTGTCCGGCAGCAGTTGCAACACCGCCGCCGGTGTGATCGAGCTCAAGCAGATCAGCAACGTCACCCTCGTCGGGGTCGGTTCCGGCGCCGTCTTCGACCAACTCGGCATCCACATACGTGAGTCCAGCAACATCATCATCCAGAACGTGACCGTGCGGAACGTCAAGAAGTCGGGCTCGCCCCTCTCCAACGGCGGCGACGCCATCGGCATGGAGAGCGACGTCCGCAACGTCTGGGTCGACCACACCACCCTGGAGGCCTCGGGCGGCGAGTCCGAGGGCTACGACGGGCTCTTCGACATGAAGGACAACACCCAGTACGTGACGCTGTCCTACAGCATCCTGCGCAACTCCGGGCGCGGCGGCCTCGTCGGCTCCAGCGAGACCGAGCTCTCGAACAGCTTCATCACGTACCACCACAACCTCTACGAGAACATCGACTCTCGCGCCCCCCTGCTGCGCGGCGGCACCGCCCACATGTACAACAACCACTACCTGCGGATCAACGAGTCCGGCATCAACTCCCGCGCCGGCGCCCGCGCCAAGGTGGACAACAACTACTTCGAGGACTCCAAGGACGTCCTGGGCACCTTCTACACCGACGCGGCCGGGTACTGGCAGGTCGGCGGCAACGTCTTCGACAACGTGACCTGGTCCGCGCGCAGCGCCGAGAACAACCCGGCGGGACCGGACCCGCAGTCCAACACCACGGTCGCCGTCCCGTACGCCCACACCCTCGACGCCGCCGCCTGCGTACCGGACGTCGTCGCCCGAACAGCCGGTGCCGGCAAGGGACTTCTCGTATCGGACGGCAGCTGCTCCCCGCAGACTCCGAGCCCCACGCCCACTCCGGCGCCGACCTCCTCCTCGCCCACCCCGGCCCCCACCACCCCCACGCCCGGACCGACCGACCCCAGTGGCAGCAACCTCAGCCTCGGGGCCGGCGCCGACGGCTCCAGCAAGGCCGAGGGCACGAGCTACGGAAACGTCCGCGACGGCGACCTCAGCACCTCCTGGTCGCCGGCCGGCTCCACCGGCTCCGTGTCCGTCAAGTGGGGCTCCGCCACCACCGTGTCCGCGATCGCCGTCCGTGAGGCGGCCGGGTCCGCCGGTGCCATCGGGTCCTGGCGCGTCCTCAACGGTGACACCGGAGCCGTCCTCGCCTCCGGCAGCGGGGCCGGGGCCATCACCGTCCCCCGCACCGCGCTCAGGAAGATCACCTTCGAGATCGTCGGCTCCACCGGCACCCCCCGCGTCGCCGAGTTCGAGACCTACGCCGGGTAGCCGGCGGGCCACCCGGCGGGGCCCGGTCGCCGACCCGTCGTGGGCGGTACCGGCGCCGGTCCGGGTTCGGGGTGAGTGCGGCCCCGGACCCGGACCGGCCGCGCGCCGCACGCGCGCCGCCGCCCGGTCAGTTCACGAACTCCCGGTCCCCGTGACTCAGTCGGGCCTCGTTCCAGTCGGCGCCGAGGGAGACCGTGAACGTTCGCGCCAGATCCAGATCGGCGATCTCGGCGACCAGGACGAGCCGCCCGTCGAGGGTGACCGAGCCGCCGCCGAGCTTCTCCCGCGCCTCGGGATCCGCGACGAGCGCCTCGCTCAGCCGGTGCACGCTGACGCCGGGCACCTCGATCTCGACCGCGTCGGTCTCCGGCGACGTCCTGGGCAGGCACCGGAAGGTGAGCACGGCCTCCTGGCCGTACTCCTTGGCGAGGACGCCCGCGATGTGGCGGAGCCCGTCGCGGCCGACCCTGTTCACGTCGAACTCGCGGGACCGCTCGTACGTCGCCTGCCGCCCGGCCTCGGACCAGAAGACGCCGTCCAGGAGTATCGAGGCCGCCGGGCGGGCGCCATGGGCCCGGACGATCGCACGCACCTCGTGGTCGAAACGGGTCAGCCGGGTCCGGAGCCGGGGGTCGTCCGGGTCCGTGATGACCGTGGTGTTGTCGGTCGCGAAGATCTCCGCCGCCGGACAGTCCTGGCCTGCGGGGCTCGCGTGGGTGGCCGGCGCACCGGTGATGCCGAGCAGGAGGGCGAGGGCGGAGAGGCCGGTGACCGGCAGGCGGAGTCGGCGCCTCGTGCGGTGCGGGACGTGGTTCATGGCGTGACCAACGAGGCCGGCGGGTGATCGTCGCGCCGTCCGGTGCCCCGCGCGTCCGGTGTCCGGTCGGGACCACGGCCGACATGAGTACGCGTGCTCATCCCGCGCCCCCGCCCGCGCTCCTACCGTGTGGTCACGGCACACGACGACGACGCACCGCGGAGCGAGGAACCATGAGCCTCCCTATGCAGGGCTCCCCGGGAACGGCCCGGCGCACCTGGCCCACCGGTTATCTGGTGACGCTCGCGGTGCTGGTCGCCGGGGGCCTGATGATCGACATGTTCGCCTTCTACCTCTCCGTCTTCGCGACGGACAGCTGCGGATCCTCCGACGACCCGGCCCCGGTCTGTACGACGTTCGGCATGCTCTCGATGTGGGCACTGCCCTGGATCGGACTCGGCGTCGCGGCGGCCGTCTCGGCCGGGCTCGGACTGCTGGCCTGGCGACGGGGCCGGACCCCGTGGGTCCATCTGCCGATCGGTGTCGTCCTGTACGTGGCCTCGCTGGTCGGAGCCTGGACGATCATGGTCTCGTGACGCTCGTCCCGCGGAAGGCCTCACGGGGCCAGGTGTGCGAGGCCTCGGACGAGGAGGGTGAGGCCGAACTCGAACTCCTCGTCCACCGCCACGGACGTGAGGGACCGGGCGGCCCGGAGGAGGGCGGGGTAGGACGCCGGGTCGAGTCCGCCGTAGAAGGCCGCGAGTTCGGTGCCGTGGTCGGGGGCGGCCGCGGGGCCGTACTGCTGGGCGGTGAAGCCGATGACGTAGTGCGCGACGGCCGTGAAGGCACGGGCGGCCAGATCGGCCGGCAGACCGTGGTCCAGGAGGGCCGCGAGGACGCGTTCGCGTCGGGCGAGCGCGTGGGGGCCGACGGGCACGTACGCCATGAGCAGCGGCAGGGTGTTCGGGTGGCGGCGCAAGGTGTCGTGGAGCCCGTGGGCCGTCACCGTGAGGGCCTCGCGCCAGTCGGAGGACGCGGCCGGCGCGTCCACGTCCACCTCGCCGAGGACGCGGTCCACGACGTACGCCATGATCTCGTCCTTGCCGTCGAAGTGACGGTAGAGCGTGGCCGTACCGGAGTTCAGGGCCTCGGCGAGCATGCGCAGGGAGAACGCCTGTGTGCCGTGCTCGTCGACGAGCCGCAGCGCCGTGCCGACGATGTGCGCGGTGTCGAGCGACGGGCGGCCGCGCCTCGGCTCGGCGGCAGCGGACGGGGCCGTGGGGTTCGCGCGTGCCGCCCACCAGGCGGGGCTGCCGGGGGGTGGCGGGGTGGCGGCCATGCGCTGGGCCCTCTCTCGCTGAGCCGGGTCTTCGCCGCCCTGCGCGTCACGGCTGCCGGCGGCCATCGGTGGTGCGGTGACACGGTACCGGTCGTGCGGGTACGGGCCGAGCGGGGGTGCGGGCCCGGCCCGGGGTGCCGGGCGGGGGTGCCGGGCGCCCGCCCCGCCGTAGCACCGAGTCAGCGGGGAATCAGCGGGGAGTCAGGCGTGCGATCGCCGCGGCTCCGGGTGAGGCGGCTCTGCCGGCTGCGCCGTTGCCGTCGCCGGCCGCGTCGGCCGTGTGCACGATGTCGCCGATGTAGCCGTCCGGGCGGACGAGCACGATCGTGTCCTCGGTGATTCCGTACGCCGTGAGCAGGGCCGCTTCGTCCGTCGTACGCGGTCTGGTGTGCGTCAGCGCGGTGTGGCGGCGCAGCGGGACACCGCTGGGCGGCCAGGGGAGGCGGTCGAGGGCCGTGGCGGCACCGGCGCCGAACGCGAGAGCGGTGAAGTGCGGGCCTCGGTAGAGGTCGAAGAGGCGGCTCGCCGACCCGATCGCCTCCGCCGTGCCCTTCCTTCCGGCCACTCCCGCCGTCTCCGCCGTTTCCGCCGTCTCCGCCCTCCTCTGCGTCGCCACCGGCAGCGCCGCGTCCGGCGCCCGGTCGCCGCAGCGCAGGTTCGCCGTGCGGGGGGCGTCGGCCGGGGCCAGGGGGCCGCCGAAGTACGAGATGCCCAGCTGGTGTTCGTCGGGGCCCCGGGTGAGCCCGCCGGGGCGGGTGCGGCGCAGGCCCTCGTACAGCTCGGTCGAGCGGCCCAGGACCTGCGCAGCGACCGGGCGCCGCTCCCGTTCGTAGCTGTCCAGGAGGGTGTCGTCGGCCCCGGCGAGGACCTGCTGGAGTTTCCAGCCGAGGTTGTGGGCGTCCTGGACACCGGTGTTGAGCCCCTGCGCGCCGGCGGGCGTGTGGACGTGGGCGGCGTCGCCGCACAACAGGAGCCGGCCGTTGCGGTAGCGCTCGGCGAGGCGGATGTTGGGGCGGAAGACCGAGGTCCAGCTGATGTCGCGCAGGGTGAGGGAGGTGCCCGCACGGCGGCGCAGGAGGGCGGCGAGGGCCGGGCCGGTGAGGTCGACGGGGTCGTCGGGGCGGATCTTGATCATGATCTGGAAGCGTCCGTCGTCGCCCGGCAGGGGGCACGCCGCGATGCTGCGCCCGCGCGGTCGGGGCCAGACGTGCCAGTGGTCGCGGGACAGTCCGTCGACGACGGCGTCGACGAGGATCATCCGGTCGGTCCCGTCCGTGGTGCCCTCGAAGGCGATGCCCGCGGCCTTGCGGACGGTGCTGGAGCCGCCGTCGGCCCCGACCACGTACCGGCTTCCGAGTACGCGGCCGTCCTCCAGGCGTACCGTGCACCCCTCCTCGTCCTGGGTGATCTCCACGGCGCGGGCGCCGAAGTCGACGCGCACTCCCAGGCGTTCGACGGCGTCGTGGAGGAGGGCGGTGGTCGCGTACTGAGGGAGCAGGAGGACGTCGGGGTAGGGGGTGCCGATGCTGTCCGGGGCGGTGGCGTGCATCTGCCAGGCCTTGGTGAACGGGCCGACGTGGAGGCCCATCGGCGGGTAGGCGCCGCCGGCCGCGCGGGCGGCGTCGGCCAGGCCCAGGTCGTCGAGGACCTCCAGGGTGCGAGGCTGGATGCCCTTGGCCCGCGATCCCTGGAAGCGCTTCTCGTCGCGCTCGACCACGCGTACCGGGATCCCTCGGCGGGCCAGGTCGAGTGCGAGTGCGAGACCCACGGGTCCCGCGCCGATGACGGTGACGGCGGTGTCGGGCGCGCGCGCCGCCGCGGTGCCTGTGTCGTGCGATTCCGGCATGTCCGATGCTCCTCGCCGCCCCGGGTGCGCGAACGGGTACGCGCACCTCGACCGAACGTTTCGGATACAGCGTATCCGAAACCGGGATCCCCGGGTGCGCGGGACGCTCCCGCGCACCCCGGAGGTCGGCTCGCCGTCGCCCCGGCCCGACCCGTGCCCCGGCTCGGACCGTGCCCCCGGCTCAGCCGTTCGGGAGGATGACCGCTCGCCCGTTGACGCGCCCCTCGTGCAGCCGCTCGTAGGCCTTCGGAGCGTCGTCCAGGCTGTACGTCTCGGTGTGGACGTCGACGGCGCCGGCGCGGGCCAGGTCGAGCACCTCGATCAGCTCGGCCCGGGTTCCCCAGTACGGGGACGCGACCGAGACCTCGTACGGCAGGGAGCCGAATCCGACGGGCAGGGTGCCGCCGCCGAGACCGACGACGGTGACGTCGCCCTCGACCGCGACCATCGCGCCGGCGGCCGTCACGGTCGGCTGGACGCCCACGAAGTCGAGGACCACCTCGGCGCCGCGTCCGGCGGTCAGTTCACGGACCGCGGAAGCCGCCCCGGCGTCCGACAGCACCGCCTCGTGCGCGCCCACGGCGCGGGCCAGGGCCAGCTTGTCCTCCGTGACGTCCAGGGCGACGACCCTGGCCGCGGTCATGGCGCGCAGCAGCTGGATGGCGACGTGGCCGAGTCCGCCGGTACCGATGACGACGGCGGTGCTCCCGGGAACCAGCTTGGGAAGCGAGCGCTTGACCGCGTGGTACGGGGTGAGGCCGGCGTCCGTGAGCGGTACGGCCTGGACGGGGTCGAGGCCGGCGAGCGGGACGAGGTGCCGGGGACTGTCGACGACCATGTACTCGGCGATGGCACCGGGGGCGCCGAGTCCCGGCGGCCTGATGCCGAGTTCGGCGGCCCGCAGGCAGTAGTTCTCCTTGCCCTGGGCGCACTTGGAGCAGCTGCCACAGCCCCAGGGGCCGTAGACGGCGACGGCGTCACCGACGGCGATGCCCTCGGCGCCGGCACCGAGGGCCGCGACCGTGCCCACGCCTTCGTGGCCGAGGGTCAGCGGCAGCGGGAAGGGGAGCTGGTCGGCGGACCAGCTCATGACCGCGATGTCGGAGTGACAGACGCCGGCGGCGGTGACCTTCAGGAGGACCTGGCCGGGGGCGGGTTCCGGGTCGGGGACGGTGACGACCTCGGGCGGGGCGCCCACCGTGCGGTACTGCAGTGCCTTCATGACGCTTTCCTTTCGAGCTTCTCTTCTTTCACCCGCGGGCCCGCTGACTCAGCGGGCGGCGTAGGCCCCGCGTCGGGGTGATGGCTGCCGTGGACGAAGGACGCACGCTCCGGGACGCCTCCTGTCCGATGCCGGCGAGGAGGGGCGTGTCGAGGTAGCCGGGGCCGACGGCGTTGATACGTACCCCCTGGGAGGCGTACGCGAGTGCGGCCGTCTTGGTGAGACCGACGACGCCGTGCTCGGCCGCGACGCAGGGGGCGCTGCCGGCGGAGCCGTACCTTGCCGGCGAACTCCTGTTGGTCGGCGGTCCGGGCTTCGGCGGTCCGGGCCCCTGCGGTCCGGGCTTCGGGGTGTGGGCGTGGGTCATGGGGGTTCCTCAGGCGGTCGTACGGGTTTCCACCGGCGGCGGTTCCGCCGCCAGCAGGCCGAAGGCCTCCTCCACCAGGGCGGGGAGCGCCTCCCGGGGGCCGTCGAGCACCCAGGCGCGGGTGGCGGCCAGGAGCGTGGCGGCGCCCGATCCGACGGCGACGGCGGGCCGCAGGTCGCGTTCCGGATCGGCGCCGATGCGGGCCGCGACCAGCCGGACCGACGCGGCCTCGCCCTCCAGGAGGACGCGCCGGAGGACGGCGCGGAGAGGGGCGTCGGTCTCGGCGAGGCGGAGGATCTCCCGCACCCCGTCGCGGCGGTGCCAGGCCGGGGAGACCGGATCGGCGAGCCAGCTCCGCAGAGCCGCCCGGTAGGCGGTCAGCGGGGCCTCGCTCGCCGGGCGGGCGGCGAGGGCTCCGTTGATGCGTTCGCAGTCGGCGCGGAAGCCGTCGAGGGCGGCTTCCTCCTTGGAGCGGAAGTAGCGGCTGAAGGTTCGGCGGGAGACGCCGACGGCGTCGGTGACGTCCTCGACGGAGACCCCGGCCGGTCCCCGCTCCAGGACGAGCCTCAGCGCGGCCTCGCCGAGCGCCTCACGGGTCCGCGTCCCCTTCGGGCCGTGCCGCAGGATGCGGCTTCCTCGCTCCGTACTCATATGTGCACCGTACATCTAATAATGTCCCAGTGGGACATTCGGAACGGATTCCCGTGTCACACGGCACAACGTCCCTTGTGACGACTTATCGCCAATAAGCCCTATGACTCGCATGGACGGAGCCTGGCTGGGCAGATCGTCGGCGGGCCGATCGGGCCCGCGCGAAGGGAGTGTGCCGTGCTGTCCGACCTCTTCGACCGGCTGTTCAGACGCCGCGGCTCAGGCAGCCGCCCCGGGACGAGCCCCCGGGGACCCGCCCGCACACCGGGCAGGGTCGTGCTCGACGCGGACTTCTCCTCCGCCGAGCAGTGGGTCGCCGGCCGCTCCTGGGCCTATCCGGGCGGCGGGCCGACCAATCCGGGCGACAACAAGCTCGACCACCTCGTGGAGGACCCCGCGTACAGCAGGACCGGGGTGTTCCGGGCGACCCGTCGGCCCGACGGCAAGTGGGATGCGGGGCTGCTCACGACGGAGGGCAGCGCCGAGGCCTTCCTGGTGCGGGCCGACGACGTCCTGGAGGCGCGGGTCCGTCTGCCGGTGGAGACGGGCGCGTGGCCGGCCATCTGGACCTGGCTCGACGGCGGACAGGAGATCGACGTCTTCGAGTACCACCCCGACAACCCCGATCTGCTGGAACTGTCGAACCGGGTCAAGGGACGCCACCTCTACTACCGGAACGCGGCGATCCGCCCCGGCGCCTGGGTCGACCTGCGGGTCGAGTTCGGCGCCCGCAACGTGGTGTGGTGGGTGAACGGCGCGCGGGTCTTCGACGACCGCCGAGGGGTGGGGCGTTCCTGGCGGGCACACCTCATCGTGAACCTGTCCGTCTGCGCGGGCCGCTATCACCCGGCGCCGGACCCCGGGGTGTCGGAGATGTCGTACGAGGTGGCGCAGTTGCGCGTGTACCGGGACTGACCCCGTCGCACGGGGGCCGACGGGGCGGGTCGTGACGGCCCGTGACCCGTGGGATCGTCGGCGACGCGCGCGGGAGGAGGGGGATGCGGGCCCCGGAGGAACGGGCGTTGCGTAGGCTCGAACAGAGCTTTGCGCGCACCCGCACCGTGCCGCCCGTACGACGAGGAGGACCCTCCCATGAACACCCCCGACGAGGGACGGCAGCAGCAGCTGGACGTGGCCAGCGTGCTCAACGCGAAGACCACCCTCCTCCAGCTTCTCGCCCGGGCGGGGGTCTACACCGGCGACGCGGAGGAGCTGATCGGGCTCGTCGAGGCCGGCGCGCTCGCCCTCGCGCACACGGAGATCACCGAGGCCCGGAGGAGCGCCCCGCGGGAGAAGGGGGAGGTCTACGCTTCGGGCTGGTCCGACGGCGCCCTGGCCGTCACCGACGAACTCGGCGACGTCGCCGAGCGCGCCCTGATCCGCGCCGTCACCACCGGCCCCTCGGCCGACTCCCCCGACGAGCGCTCCCCCGTCGGGCGGGCGGAGATGGAGCGGGCCAAGGTGGCCGTCACCCCGCTCTACCTCTCGTTCGCCGATGTCTCCGACCTCGACCCGGAGGTCACCGAGCAGGTGCTCGGCGCGGTGCTGCGCACGATGAGCCCGCGGCAGCGGGCCGGATATCCGGGACGGCTGACGCAGTTCGCGTCCGCCCACCACGCGCACCTGGAGCGGTTGTACGCGGAGTACGGCCCGGGCAGCCCGATCGCGATCCACGGCCGCTACTCACTCGTCCACTCCCCCACCAGCGTGGCCGTGCTGGAGCGGCTGGCCGAGACGCCGACGGCCCTGCACGAGGAGTGGGACGCGGCCGAACTCCCGCCGGCCTGGCTGGACGGCCTGACCACGGCATGGGGGTCACCGGCCTGACGGCGGGGCCGCCCACCTCCCGCGGCCCCTCCAACTCGGCTCCAGTGGCGGGCCCGTCGGGCCTCGCGCGGCTCCTCCAACTCGGCTCCGGCGCGGAGTCGTTGAAAACCTCTCACCTGACGCGGTGCCACACTTCCGCGGTTCCGCCGACAACTCTACTTAGGTTAGGCTAAGTTAAGTTTCGGTGTGCCGACCTGGGCTGTCACCCCGCCGGTGCACCGACGTCCCCCACGCGTCAGGAGAGACGGAAGAACATGACCACACGGGTCGCGGTGGCCGGCGCCAGTGGCTACGCCGGCGGGGAGATCCTCCGCCTGCTCGCCTCTCATCCCGAAGTCGACATCGGCGCCCTGGCCGCGCACAGCAGTGCCGGTCGCGCCCTCGGCCAGGTGCAGCCCCAGCTGACCTCGCTCGCCGACCGGATGCTGACGGAGACCTCGGCGCAGACGCTCGCCGGGCACGACGTCGTGTTCCTGGCACTGCCGCACGGCCAGTCGGGCGCGCTCGCCGGGGAGTTGGACGGTGACACCCTGGTCGTCGACTGCGGGGCGGACTTCCGCCTGCGCGACCCGGCCGAGTGGAGACGTTTCTACGGCTCCGAGCACGCGGGCACCTGGCCGTACGGGCTGCCCGAGATGCCCGGCGCCAGGGACGACCTGAAGGGGGCGACGCGGATCGCCGTCCCGGGGTGCTACCCGACCGCCGTCACCCTCGCGCTCTACCCCGCGCACGCCGCCCGCCTCGTGGAACCCGAGGTCGTCGTCGTGGCGGCCGGCGGGACCTCGGGGGCCGGCCGCGCGGCCAAGCCGCAGCTGCTGGGCTCCGAGGTGATGGGGTCCATGACCCCGTACGGCGTGGGCGGCGGGCACCGGCACACCCCCGAGCTCACCCAGAACCTCTCCCTCGTGGCGGGCGAGCCGGTGACCGTGTCCTTCACCCCCACTCTCGCCCCGATGCCCCGCGGCATCCTCGCCACCTGCTCCGCACGGCTGCGCCCGCACGTGGCCGACGGGAGCCTCGACGAGGTCCGTGAGGTCTTCGAGGCCGCGTACGAGACCGAACCGTTCGTCCGGCTGCTACCGCGGGGCCAGTGGCCGTCCACGGCCTCGGTGCTCGGATCCAACACGGTGCAGGTGCAGGTGGCTCTCGATCCGGCCGCCCGCCGCCTCATCTGCGTGAGCGCGATCGACAACCTGACGAAGGGCACCGCCGGTGGCGCGGTGCAGAGCATGAACGTCGCCCTCGGCCTGCCCGAAGGGCTCGGCCTGCCCATGAATGGAGTGGCTCCGTGACCGTGACCGCCGCCCGAGGATTCCTCGCCAGCGGGGTGGCCGCCGGCATCAAGGCGTCCGGCGATCCCGATCTCGCCCTGGTGGTGAACCAGGGCCCCGCACCGGCCGCCGCGGGAGTCCTCACGTCCAACCGGGTCCAGGCCGCACCGGTCCGCTGGACCCGCCGGGCCCTCGCCGACGGCCGGGTCTCCGCGGTCGTCCTGAACTCCGGCGGCGCCAACGCCTGTACGGGCCCCTCCGGCGCCCACGACGCGCGGACGATGGCCGAGCGGACCGCCGTGGCGATCGGGGCGACCCCGGACCGGATAGCCGTCTGCTCCACCGGGCTCATCGGCGTACCCCTGCCCATGGAGCGGGTCACCGCCGGCATCGCCCGCGCGGCGGAGCAGCTCACCTCCGACGGGGGCGAGGACGCGGCCGTCGCGATCAAGACCACCGACTCCGTCCACAAGACCGCCGTGGTGACCCGGGACGGCTGGACCGTCGGCGGCATGGCGAAGGGCGCGGGCATGCTCGCTCCCGGCCTCGCCACCATGCTCGTGGTCCTCACCACCGACGCCGTGGCGGCCGGCGCGTCGCTCGACTCCGCGCTGCGCGCCTCCGTACGCACCACCTTCGACCGGGTGGACTCCGACGGCTGCATGTCCACCAACGACACCGTGCTGCTGCTCGCCTCGGGCGCCTCCGGCGTGACCCCGCAGGACGGGGACCTCGCCGAGGCGGTGCACGCCGTCTGCCTCGACCTCGCCCGCCAGCTCGTCGCGGACGCCGAGGGCGCCTCGAAGGAGATCGAGGTGGCGGTCGTCGGCGCCGCGTCCGAGGACGACGCCGTGACCGTGGGCCGCTCGATCGCCAGGAACAACCTCCTCAAATGCGCCCTGCACGGCGAGGACCCGAACTGGGGCCGGGTGCTCTCGGCGATCGGCACCACCGACGCGCAGTTCGACCCCGACCGCCTGGACGTGGCCATCAACGGCGTCTGGGTCTGCCGGGACGGCGCGGCCTGGGAGCCCCGCGAGAAGGTCGACATGTCCGGCCGCCGGATCACCGTCACCGTCGACCTGCGCGCCGGAGAGGCGTCCGCGGAGATCTGGACCAACGACCTGACCGCCGAGTACGTGCACGAGAACAGCGCCTACAGCTCATGAGCCGAGGGAGTACGAGAATGAGGACGCTCGGCGAGCAGCCCGCCGTGGGAGGCGTGGACTCCGTGCCGCGTGTGGACGTCGTGCGGCGGCCGGGCACCGCGAGGAGTGCGGGCGCCGAAGCACGTGCGGGCGCCGTCGACCTGCCGGCCGCGGACGTCCCGTGGTCCGAGGCGCTCCAGGGCCGGACCGTCGTCGTCAAGTGCGGGGGCAGCACCCTGGAGGACCCGGCGCTCCGGCGGTCGTTCGCCCAGGACGTCGTCGAGCTGTGGCAGGCGGGCCTGCACCCGGTCGTGGTGCACGGCGGCGGCCCCCAGATCAGCTCGATGCTCGACCGCCTCGCCCTGGAGGTCCGGTTCGAGGCGGGCATGCGGGTGACCACCCCGGAGGCCATGGACGTGGTCCGGATGGTGCTCACCGGGCAGGTCCAGCGGGACCTGGTCGGCGCCATCAACGCCCACGGGCCCTTCGCCGTCGGCATGTCGGGCGAGGACGCCCACACCCTGACCGCCGAACGCCGCCCGGCCTGGGTGGACGGCCGGCCCGTCGACATCGGTCTCGTCGGCGACATCGTGGACGTCGCCCCGGACACGGTACGGAACCTCCTCGCCGGCGGCCGCGTCCCGGTCGTGTCCCCGGTCGCGCGCGGTGCGGACGGGCAGGTCTACAACGTGAACGCCGATCTCGCGGCCTCGGCCCTGGCCGTCGCCCTCGGCGCCGACCGGCTCGTGATGCTCACCGACGTCCCCGGCCTGTACGCGGACTGGCCGCGGAGCACCGAGGTGATCCCCCGGCTGACGGCCGGAGAGCTGGAGTCCCTGCTGCCCGGGCTCGCGGGCGGGATGCTGCCCAAGATGGAGGGCTGCCTGCGGGCGGTGCGGTCGGGAGTGGGACGGGTGCACGTCCTTGACGGACGCACGCCGCACGCCGTCCTCCGGGGCGTCCTCACGGAGGAGAACCCCGGCACGACGGTCCTGCCCGACGAGGCGCGGGACGTCACGCGGGCCACCGCCCCGGCCGCCGCGCCGCACGAGGGGGAGACCCCCGCATGACCGTCACCGTCCCTCTCAGGAACCGCTGGCGTGCCGTGATGATGAACAACTACGGCACTCCCCCGCTGGCCCTGGTCCGCGGCGAGGGCTGCACCGTCTGGGACGAGGCCGGCCGTGCGTACACGGACTTCACCGGCGGGATCGCGGTCAACACCCTCGGGCACGCCCACCCCGCCGTGGTCGCGGCGGTCACCGACCAGGTCGCCCGCCTCGGTCATGTCTCGAACCTGTTCGTCGCCGAGCCGCCGGTGGCGCTCGCGGAACGGCTCCTCGGCCTGTTCGGCAGGCCGGGCGGCCGGGTCTTCTTCTCCAACTCCGGCGCGGAGGCCGTCGAGGCGGCCTTCAAGGCCGCCCGGATGACCGGGCGCCCGCGGGTCGTCGCGATGGAGGGCGGCTTCCACGGTCGCACCATGGGCGCCCTGGCGGTGACGGGCCAGCCGGCGAAGCGCGAGCCGTTCCTCCCGCTGCCCGGGGACGTGACGCACGTGCCGTTCGGCGACGCCGACGCCCTGCGCGCGGCGGTCTCCGAGGACACGGCGGCGGTCTTCGTCGAACCCGTGCAGGGCGAGGCGGGCGTGATCCCCGCGCCCGAGGGGTATCTGCGGGCGGCCCGGGCGATCACCCGCGCCGCGGGCAGCCTGCTCGTCCTCGACGAGGTGCAGACCGGGATCGGCAGGACGGGTCACTGGTTCGCGCACCAGGCCGAGCCGGGGGCGGACCCGGACGTGGTGACGCTGGCCAAGGGGCTGGGAGGCGGCCTTCCGATCGGTGCCACGGTGGCGTTCGGAGCGGCCGGCGAGCTGCTCGGCCCCGGCCTGCACGGGTCGACCTTCGGCGGCAATCCGGTGGCCTGCGCGGCGGGTTCGGCCGTCCTGGAGACCATCGCGGCGGAGGGCCTCCTGGAGCACACCGTACGGATGGGTGCACTGCTGCGGACCGGGGTGGAGGCGCTGAAGCACCCCCTGGTGGCCGGGGTCCGGGGCGCGGGGCTGCTGCTCGGCGTCGTCCTGACCGAGCCGGTCGCCATGCGGGTCCAGGAGGCTGCGCAGGAGGCCGGTTTCCTCGTCAACGCCGCCGGCCCCGGGACCGTGCGCCTGGCTCCGGCGCTGACCGTGTCGGCACGTCAGGTCGAGGAGCTGGTGGCGGCGTTGCCGGGGATCCTGGACCCGCGCTAGGCCCTGTCCCCCGCCGGTCCGGGGTCACTCCTTGGCAGGCTCGGTCCGTCCGTCGACGTATGTCGCCACGACCTCGATGTCCCCGATCCGCGAGGTCTCGACGGCCCGGGGATCGTCTCCGAGGACCACCAGGTCGGCGCGCTTGCCGGGCGTGAGGCTGCCCGCGCTGTCGTCCCAGTGGCAGGCGTACGCGCCGGCCACCGTGTAGGCGCGCAGGGCCTCGTCGACGGTGATGCCCTCGTCCGGGCCGATCGGCCGGCCGGAGAGGGAGGCGCGTTCGACCATGAACTGGATCGCGCGCAGCGGCGAGCCGTCCGTGACGGGCCGGTCGGAGCTGCCGACGAGGGTGACGCCGTGGTCGAGGAAGCCCCGGCCCCGGTACATCCAGGGGGCCCGCCGCTCCCCCATGACGTCGGCGTAGTCGTCGCCGAAGGAGCGGAGGAAGTGGGGCTGGATCACGGCGCTGACGCCGAGCCGGGCGAAGCGCGGGAGCTGGTCCGGGCGGATCAGGCCCGCGTGCTCCACGCGGTGCCGGGCGGTCGGCCGGGGCCGGAGCCGCTGCGCGCGCTCCAGGGAGTCCAGGGCGAGGTCGGCGGCGCGGTCGCCGATGGCGTGGACGGCGAGCTGCCATCCGGCGAGGTGGCCGTCGACGATGAGGTCCGCGATCCGTTCGGGCTCGTCCTGGAACTGTCCGGTGTGGGACATGCCCTCGTACGGCTCGGTGAGCGCCGCCGTACGGGCCATCATGCCGCCGTCGGTGTAGATCTTGAGGGCTCCGAGGGAGAGCCAGTCGTCGCCGAAGCCGGTGCGCAGGCCGAGGTCGAGGGCGCGCGGGATGCCGTCGTCCCGGTGCGCGGCACGCGGGCGGAGCGTGTCGCCCGCGGCCATGAGCTGGACGCGGAGGGGCAGTCGGCCCTGGTCCCTGAGGAGTTGGTACGCGCCGAGTTCGACGGGGCTGTGTCCGAGGAGGCCGCCGCCGATGCCGGCCTCGGCGCAGGCGGTGATGCCCTCGGCGAGGCAGGTGCGGCCGGCGCGCTCGATCGCGTCGGCGAGTTCCTCCTGGGAGTACGGCAGCCGGAGTCGCCGTACGGCGGTCATGGCGCTCTCGGCGAGGAAGCCGTCCTGGTGCGGTACGTCGGCCGGGAGGAGGTCGAGGACGGCGCTGTTGACGACGCAGGCGTGTCCGGAGTCGTGCATGAGGAAGATCTTCCGGCCCTGGCTGACCCGGTCGATCTCGGCGGCGGTGAGGTGGCGTCCCAGGGCCCGCTGGTCGTAGCCGGCGATGTCGACCCAGGCGCCGGGCCCGGCCTTCCGGGAGGCGGCCTCGTCGATGACGGCGAGGACGTCCTCGACCCGCTCGCAGGGGGCGATGCTCGGGGTCTCGGCCTTCAGTCCCGCCCAGGCAAGATGGACGTGGCTGTCGATGAAGCCGGGCAGCACGGTGGCGCCCTGGAGGTCGACGACCTCGCGGGCGGGGAGCGAGGTCACGGCCTCGTCCAGGCCCACGATCCGCCCCCGCCAGATGCCGAGGTCGTGGGCGACGGGGCGGTCCGGGTCCATGGTGAGAATGCGCGCGTTCGTCAGCCTCGTACAGAGCATGGGCAGTCCGTTCCCGGTCGCTGTCGCTGTCGCCGTCGTCAGGAGGTCTTGGCCATCAGGGTGTCGGCCGGGGCCGGGGCGTACCCCTTGGGTGCGGCGGGCACCATGAGCGGTGTGCCGGTCTCGGGGTCGGGGATGATCCGGCAGGGCAGGCCGAAGACGTCCTCGACCAGCTCCGCGGTCATGACGGTCGACGGGTCGCCCTCGGCCGCGACGATGCCGCCCGGGCGCATCACGATGAGGTGGGTGGCGTACCGGCAGGCCTGGTTGAGGTCGTGCAGGACGGCCACGATCGTGTGGCCGCGGCGGGCGTGGAGTTCGGCGCACAGGTCGAGGACCTCGACCTGGTGGGCGATGTCGAGGAAGGTGGTCGGCTCGTCGAGCAGCAGGATCTCGGTCTGCTGGGCGAGGACCATGGAGAGCCAGACGCGCTGGCGCTGGCCGCCGGACAGGTCGTCGACGGGGCGGTCGGCGAGTTCGAGGACGCCGGTCTGCCGCATCGCCTCGACCACGGCCGCCTCGTCGTCGGCGGACCACTGCTTCAGGAGGCCCTGGTGGGGGTAGCGGCCCCGGGCCACGAGGTCGCCCACCGTGATGCCGCCGGGCGCGGTGGAGGACTGCGGGAGCAGTCCGAGCCGGCGGGCGACCTCGCGGGAGCGGTACGAGGCGATGGCGGCGCCGTCCAGGTAGACCTGGCCGGTGCGCGGCTTGAGCATCCGGGCGAGGGCGGTGAGGAGGGTGGACTTGCCGCAGGCGTTGGGTCCGATGACGACCGTGAAGGAGCGGTCGGGGATCTCGACGTCGAGGCCGGTCGCCACCGTGCGCTGGTCGTAGGAGAGGGTCAGGTTCTCGGCGCGCAGGCGGGAGCCCGGACGGTTCGTTGCTGTCATGCGCGGCTCTTTCGCGACTCGGTGACCAGTAGCCAGATGAGGTAGAACCCGCCGACGCAGCCGGTGGCCGTCCCCACCGGGAGCAGCGCGGGGGCGAAGAGGCGCTGCACGGCGAGGTCGCTCAGGGCGAGCATGACGGCGCCCATGAGGGCGGACGGCAGCAGGGCGGGTCCGGACGAGCCGGTGATCTTGCGGGCCACCTGGGGCGCGGCCAGGGCGACGAACCAGATGGGTCCGGTCACGGCGGTGGCGAACGCGGCCAGGGCGACGCTGATCACGAGCAGGACGGTGCGGGTGCGGGAGACGTCGACGCCGAGGGCCATGGCGGTGGTGTCGCCCATCTCGACCATGGAGAGGCGGCGGGAGAGGAGGAAGGCGAGGGGAAGGAGCACGGCGACGGCGATGCCGATGGCCTGGGCGTGGATCCAGAGCCGGTTGCCCAGGCTGCCGATCAGCCAGGACTGCGCCTCCAGGGCTTCCTGGAAGGTGGCGCGGGTGATGAGGTACGAGTTGACGGCGAGGAGCAGGGCACTGACACCGATGCCGACGACGACGAGGCGGAAGCCCTGGATGCCGCGGCCGATCATGAGGAGATGGACGGCGAGGGCGGTGGCGAGGCC
The DNA here is from genome assembly GCF_044752725.1 of Streptomyces sp. NPDC088707. NCBI lineage: Bacteria > Bacillati > Actinomycetota > Actinomycetes > Kitasatosporales > Streptomycetaceae > Streptomyces > Streptomyces sp. NPDC088707. The sequence continues at coordinate 823,122 of NZ_JBIVLV010000001.1, forward strand.
GCCGACGAGGGCGCCGAGCGCGATCTCGGTCATGCTGCCGTGCAGCAGGACGATGACGACGAGCGCGCCGACGGCGGAGCCGTTGGTGAAGCCGATGATGTCGGGGCTGCCCAGGGGGTTGCCCGTGATGCTCTGCAGGATGGCGCCGCTGACGGCGAGGGCCGCGCCGACGCACAGTGCGGTCACGAGGCGTGGCATGCGGAGGGTGTTGACGACGAAGTCGGCGATCCCGCTCCCGTTGCCGGTGAGCGCCTGGACGACCTCGCCGGCGGAGAGGTCGAAGTCGCCGGTGGTCAGGGTGATCCCGGCGACGAGGAGGAGGGCGACGAGGAGGGCCGCGGTGGCGGCGACGGTGCGGCCCTGGACGCGCAGGGAGACGTTCCCGGAGCGGGTGCGGACGACCCGGCCGGTGATGACCCGGGGCAGGTCCGGCACGGTGCCCCCGCCGGGTCCCTGGCGGGGCGTCGGGTCGGGCGGGGAGGCCTTCGCCTCCCGTACGGCAGTCACAGCATGACCAGCTTTCGGCGGCGGCACAGGGCGATGAACAGGGGGGCGCCGACGAACGCGGTGACGATGCCGACCTGGAGTTCGCCGGGGGCGCCGAGCACCCGGCCGAGGACGTCCGAGCCGAGGAGCAGGACGGGGGCGATCAGCATCGAGTACGCGAACACCCACCGCTGGTCGGGTCCGACGACGAACCGGGCGATGTGCGGTACGGCGAGACCGACGAAGCCGATCGGTCCGGCGGCGGCGGTGGCGGCCCCGCACAGGAGCATCACGGCGACGGCGCCCAGGGCGCGGGTCCGGCCGACGTTCACGCCGAGGGCTTTGCCCATCTGGTCGCCCATGGCGAGGGCGTTGAGCGAGGGGGCGAGGACGAGGGCGAGGACGAGGCCGGTGCCGACGAACGGCAGGGCCATCGCGACGATGTCGTAGTAGCGGCCGGCGAGGGAGCCGACGGTCCAGAAGCGGAACTGGTCGAAGGCTCGCGGGTCGAGCAGCAGGACCGCCCAGTTGAAGGCGTACAGCACGGCGGTCACGGCGGCGCCGGCGACGACGAGCCGCTCGGGGGAGGCGAGTTTCCGGCCGGAGGAGCCGAGCAGGTAGACGCCGACGGACGCGGCGGCGGCACCGGCGAGGGCGAACCAGACGTAGCCGAGCGGGGCGGCGACGCCGAGGAAGGCGATCGCGACGACGACGCCGGCGGAGGCGCCGAGGTTGACGCCGAGCATGCCGGGGTCGGCGAGCGGATTGCGTGTCAGGGCCTGCATCAGGGCGCCGGCCAGGCCGAGGGCCAGGCCGACGAGGATGCCGAGGAGGGTGCGGGGGATGCGGTAGTCGTGGATGATGACCGACGTCTCCGACCCGTCGGGGTTCCACAGGGCGTCCCAGGTGGCGGTGAAGGGGATGCCCCGGGTGCCCACCCAGACGCTGAGCAGTCCGACCAGGACGAGGGCGGCGAGGCCGACGACCAGTCCCAGTCCCCGGAACGCGGCGCCGGTGCGGCCCGACCCGCGCGCGCCGGGACCTGTGGTCCTCTCCGCGGGCTGCTCCTGGGGCTGCTGCCCCTGCACCACCCGGGATTCGACGGACAACGACAACTCCCCCTGGCGGCGGTACAGATGTACGGCGGGAACCTGGCGGCGCGAGACCGAAGGATCACGACTTAGGTGAGGCTAACCGAACCGTGTCGCGAGGTCAACGCGCGGGACGGGAGCGGAAGGGGACCGGCCCGACACCCGCCCGGAGGCTCCGCCGGACCTCCCCGCACCCACCCCGACCCCGGTCGAACTCAGAGTAGGCTTACCTAACCAACCATCTACCTCCGTGAAGGAGTCTCATGCCAACGGGCGGACCGACGGGGGGACTTGTCCTCCGCCAGGCGATCAGAGGACAACGCCGCCGAGTGATCACGGCGTCTCTGCTCGGTATGACCCACCAGGGCTGCGAGGCCCTGGTGCCGGTGGTCATCGGTGCCACCATCGACACGGCGGTCGCCACCGGCTCCACTTCGGCGCTGCTGCGCCTGCTCATCGTCCTCGCCGTGCTCTTCCTGGTCCTGTCGACCTGCTACCGCGTCAGCGCCCGGATCACCGAGGGCAGCGGCGAACTCGCCGCGCACCGGCTCCGGCTCGACCTGGCCACCCGGGTGCTCGACCCGCGAGGCGGCGCCGACGCGAACCGTCTCCCCGGCGCGCTGACCAGCATCGCCACCAACGACGCCCGCCGCGTGGGCTCGGTGGCCACCGTCATCGCGTACGGGGTGTCGGCGGTCGCCGCCCTCGTGATCAGCGCCGTCGCGCTCCTCAGGATCTCCGTCCCCCTCGGCCTGCTCGTGCTCCTCGGCATCCCGCCGCTGCTGTGGCTCGGGCACCGCATCAGCCGGCCGCTCGAACAGCGCAGCGAGGCCGAGCAGGAGCGGGCCGCCCATGCCTCGGGCGTCGCCGCCGACCTCGTCTCCGGACTCCGCGTCCTCAAGGGCATGGGCGCCGAGTCGGCGGCCGTGGCCCGCTACCGCACCACGAGCCAGGACTCGTTGTCCGCCGCCCTGCGCGCGGCGCGCAGCCGGGCCGGGCACGAGGGCGCCGTCCTCGCCCTGACCGGCGTCTTCATCGCCGTCATCGGCGTGGTCGGCGCGTACCTCGCCATGGACGGCAGCATCAGCGTCGGCGACCTGGTCGCCGCCGTCGGTCTCGCCCAGTTCCTCCTCGGCCCGTTCCAGCTCCTCGGCTACGTGAACGCCGAGCTCGCCCAGGGCCGCGCCTCGGCCAAGCGGATCGCCGAGGTCCTCGCCTCGCCCGAGGCCGTCGGGTCCGGTCACGACGCACCCGCCGGCGGGGCCGCGGGACATGTGGCCCTGCGCGGGGTGACGTTCGGCGCGCTCCGGGGTGTCGACCTCGAACTCCCGGCCGGCAGCCTGACCGGGATCGTCGCCCGGGACGCCGCCGCCGCCAACGACCTCCTCGTCTGCCTGGCCCGCGAGGCGGACCCCTCCGAGGGCGCCGTCGAGCTCGACGGCGCTCCGCTGACCTCGCTCGACCCCGACGCGCTGCGCCGGGTCGTCCTGGTCGCCCACCACGACGCCGACCTGTTCGAGAGCACGCTGCTCGACAACGTCCGGGCCGGGGCCGCGGGCGACACCTCGGCCGTCGAGCGGGCCCTCAGGGCCTCGGCCGCCGACGACGTCGCCAGGCTCCTCCCGGACGGCGGGGACACCCTCCTCGCCGAACGGGGCCGCTCGCTCTCCGGAGGTCAACGCCAGCGCGTCGCCCTCGCACGCGCTCTCGCCGCCGACCGGCCCGTCCTCGTGCTGCACGACCCGACGACCGCGGTGGACACCGTCACCGAGTCCCACATCGCCGCCCGGCTGCGCGAGGTCCGCCGCGACCGCACCACGATCCTGGTCACCACCAGCCCCGCTCTCCTCGCCGTGACCGACCGCGTGATCGTCCTGGAGGACGGCGCCGTGCAGGCCACCGGCCGCCACACCGAACTCCTCGCGGCCGACGCGACGTACCGTGCGGCGGTGCTCGCATGACGCTCGCCGACGAGACACGGACGGACAGCCGGCCGCAGCGGGACGAAGGACGGAAGAGAGAGACGGAACAGACCATGAGCGGAACCAGCCCGGACCGCGTGCTCCTGCCGACCGCCACCGGCGCCGAGTCCGTCGCGGCGCTCCGCACCATGCTGCACGGCCACCGGTTCCTCGCCGTGGCGGCGATCGCCGTCCTCGTCGCCGGCACCGCGGTCGGACTGCTCACCGCTCCCCTGCTCGGGCACATCGTGGACCTCGTGGTCGACAAGAAGGGCGCGGCGGCACTCACCCTCCCCCTGGTCCTGCTCGTCGTCGTCGCCGTCGCGCGGGGCGCGGCCGCGGCCGTCGGCAGCACCCTCGTGGCCCGGCTGGGCGAGACCGTCCTGGCCTCGCTGCGGGAGCAGTTCATCGAGCGGGCGCTGCGGCTGCCGCTCGACCGGGTCGAGGCGGCCGGCTCGGGCGACCTGGTCTCCCGGGTCACCAGCGACGTGTCGATGATCGGCAAGTCGGTGCGTCAGGCCCTTCCGGAGTTCAGCCGCTCCGCCCTGACGATCCTGCTCACCTTCGTCGGACTCGCCATCCTCGACTGGCGCTTCCTGATCGCCGCGCTCCTCGCGTCCCCGGTCCAGGTGCTCTCGGTGCGCTGGTACATGCGCCGGGCCGCGCCCGTGTACGGCGAGCACCGCGTCGCCACCGGCGCCCTGCAGCACCAGCTGCTCGACAGCGTCGGCGGTGTCCGGACCGTACGGGCGTTCCGCCTGGACGACACCCACACCGACCTGCTGGAGAAGCGGTCCGCCGCCGCCCGGGACCTGGGCCTGCGGGGCATCCACATCGTCACCGGGTTCTTCTCCCGCCTCAACCTCGGCGAGTTCATCGGCCTCGCCGCGATGCTCGCGACCGGGTTCGTCCTGGTCGACAACGGCTCGGTCAGCATCGGTACGGCCACGGCCGCCGCGCTGTACTTCCACAGCCTCTTCAACCCGATCAACGCGACCCTGTACCTCCTGGACGACGCCCAGTCGGCGGGAGCGAGCTTCGCCCGTCTCGTCGGCGTGTCGAACCTTCCTGCGGAGCGGGCCGAGACCGAGGCGCACGCCGTCGCCGACGGCTCGGTCGAGGTGGCCGGGCTCAGCCACGCGTACGGCTCCGGCGCGCCGGTCCTGCACGAGGTCGACCTGCGGGTGCGGAGCGGGGAGCGGGTGGCCCTGGTGGGCGCGAGCGGCGCCGGCAAGACCACCCTGGCCAAGCTCATCGCCGGCGTCCACAGCCCCACCGGGGGTTCGATCGCCCTCGGCGGGATCGACACCGGGGAGCTGGGCCCGGCCGGGGTGCGCCGCGCGGTGGCGCTCATCAGCCAGGAGGTGCACGTCTTCGCCGGAACGCTCGCCGACGACCTGCGCCTCGCCCGGCCCGGGGCCGACGACGAGGAGCTTCGCGCGGCGCTCGACCGCGTCGGTGCGCTGGAGTGGGCCGAAGCGCTGCCCGAGGGCCTCGCCACGGTCGTCGGCGAGGGCGGGCACCGGCTGACGGTGACGCAGGCGCAGCACCTGGCCCTGGCCCGGCTGGTCCTCGCGGACCCGCCGATCGCGATCCTCGACGAGGCCACCGCCGACGCGGGCAGCGCCGGCGCGCGCGTCCTGGAGGAGGCGGCGGCGCGGGCCCTCGAAGGCCGCACGGGGCTGCTCGTCGCGCACCGGCTGCCGCAGGCCGCGGCCGCCGACCGGGTGGTCGTCCTCGACCAGGGCCGCGTCGTGGAGACCGGTACGCACGAGGAACTGGTGGCGGCGGGCGGCCGGTACGCCGTCCTGTGGGCCGCGTGGTCGGCCAGTCGCCAGGACCCCGGGGAGCAGGTGCCGCGGCCGGCTCCGGACCCCGACGCCCAGGCCGCCCCGGTCGCCTGAGACCGGCGGCGGCACGCCGAAAAGGGGGCGGTACGACGGGAGTCGTACCGCCCCCTTTCACGCTGCCCCCTCACGCTGCCCCTCCCCCACGCACGCCGCCGCCCGCGAGGGGAACTCCCCCGCGGGCGGCGGTCGGTGTCGGGGCCGGTGGCTCCGGGTCAGTCCTGGAGGGCGATGAGGCTCGCCGGGCGCAGATCGGTCCAGTGACTCTCCACGTAGGCCAGGCACCCCTCGCGGGTGTCCTCGCCGAAGACGGTCCGCCACCCGGCGGGGACCTCGGCGAAGGAGGGCCACAGCGAGTGCTGGTTCTCGTCGTTGACCAGAACCAGGAAGCGGCCCTGCGGGTCCTCGAACGGGTTGGTGCTCATGCGTTCTCACTCCTCTTGTGTGTCACACCGAACAGCTGGGACAGGGGCTGTTCGGAGTCGTCCGTCACGGCGCGCAGCAGGGTCTGGAGTTCCGCTGCGAGCCTGCGTGCCTTGTCCGCACCGAGCCGCTCCGTCGCGTGGATCAGGCCGCAGTGCACGGGGCCTTCGCCGCGGGGCTCGTAGAAGCTGAGGGTCAGCTCCGCGCGGGTGGAACCGGTCGGCACGGCGACCAGGTCGCCGACACCGCCCTGCAGGCGCTCCAGATCGGCCTGCTCGTGGTGGATCACCATCACCTGAGGGCCCTCAGGCCGCAGGCCGGCGGCGCGGACGACCTCGTCGAAGGGCACGTCCTGCCGGTCGAGGGCGCTCAGCGTGGTCTCCCGTACGCGGGTCAGGAGCTCCGCGAAGGAGGGGTCGCCCGCCGTGTCGGTGCGCAGCACGACCGTGTTGAAGAAGCAGCCGACGAGGTCGGCGAGCTGGTCGTCGCCGCGCCCGGCCACCATCGTGCCGATGGGCAGGTCGGTGCCCGCCCCGTGGCTGGTGAGCAGGGCGGCGAGGGCCGCGTGCAGCACCATGAACATGCTGGTGCCGGTGGCCTGCGCGAGCCGGTCCACGTCCGCGTGCAGCCGCTCGTCGAGCGTGAACTCGACGACTCCGGCGGCCCTGCTCCCCCGCTGCGCGGGCACGGCGGCCCGGGCCTCCGTCGGCAGGGCCAGCTCGCGCGGTGCGTCGGCGAGTACCCGCCTCCAGTAAGCCAGTTGGCGCCCGCCCCGGCTTTCGGGGTCGGCCAGGTCTCCGAGGACCTCGCGGGCCCAGCGGGCGTAGTCGCCGTAACTCACGGGGAGCGGCTGCCAGTCGGGAGCCCGACCGGCCGTCCGCGCCCCGTACGCGGTGGTGAGGTCGCGGAACAGCGGGACCACCGACCACTCGTCGACGGCCAGGTAGTGCAGGGTGAGCAGCACCGCCTGGGTGCCGTCCGCGCCGGTGAGGAGGTGGGCCCGCAGCGGGGCCTCCCGCTCCAGGTCCGGTGCCGAGGAGGCCAGTTCGGCGAGTCGCGCGTCGAGGTCCGCGCACTCCTCCACGGCCGGCTCCGGCGCCTCGACGGCGCGGCGGAGCAGGGTTCCCTCGCGGTCGGTGAAGGCGGTGCGGAGCGGTTCGTGGCGGGCGGTCACGTCGGCGAGCGCAGCGGCGAGCGCGTCGGCGTCCAGGCCGCCGGGCGAGCGCAGGACGAGTGCGTGGTCGAAGCCGGGGTCGCGCCGGTAGGCCTGCCACTGCCACCGCTGTACGGGCGCGACCGGCGGCTCCGTGCCGTCGGAGGCGGCGGGCCCGGCCGGGCGGAGGGCGGGACGTGCCGCGCTCGCGCCCTCCAGCTTGCCGGCGATGCCGGCGACGGTGAGGGCGTCGAAGACGTCGCGGATGCTCAGTTCGACGCCGAACTCGGCGCGGATGCGGCCGAGGAGGCGCATGGAGGCCATGGAGTGGCCGCCGAGGGCGAAGAAGCTGTCGTGCACGCCGACGGCGTCCAGCTTGAGGATCTCGCAGAACAGCTCCGCGATCCGCGCCTGCGTCTCGGTCGCGGGCGCGGCGTCTCCGGTCATCGCCGACCAGTCCGGCGCGGGCAGCGCCCTGTGGTCGAGCTTGCCGTTCGGGGTGAGCGGCAGCGGACCGTCGAGCGGGACGACGAGCGCGGGCACCATGTACTCGGGCAGAACCGCGGCGACGTGGGCGCGGAGTTCCTGCGGGTCGAGCGCGGGGTCCGCGCCGGGTTCGGGGACGGCGTAGCCGACGAGGCGGACGATGTCGCCGTCGCGGTCGGGCAGGACGGCGGCCTGCGCGACCGACGGGTGCCCGGCGAGGGCGGCCTCGATCTCACCCAGCTCGATGCGGAAGCCGCGGATCTTGACCTGGGTGTCGACCCGGCCGAGGAAGTCCAGGTTGCCGTCGGCGCGCCAGCGGGCCCGGTCGCCGGTGCGGTACATACGGCTGCCGGGGGCTCCGTACGGGTCGGCGACGAACCGTTCCGAGCTGAGCCCGGCCTGCCCGAGGTAGCCCCGGGCGAGGCCGCGCCCGGCCACGTACAGCTCACCGATCACTCCCGGCGGGACGGGCCGGAGGTGCTCGTCGAGGACGTAGCAGCGGGTGTTGGGGTCCGGGCGGCCGATGGGCACCCGGCCACCGGCGCGGCCGCCGTGCTCGCGGGCCGGCCACAGGGTGGAGTTGACGGTCGCCTCGGTGAGCCCGTACGCGCAGATCAGGTTCGCGGTGGCGCCGAAGCGTTCGAAGAGGTCCGGCGGCACGGTCTCGGTGCCGACCAGGACGGTCGACCCCTCCGGCAGCCGGCAGCCGGGCGGCAGGGCCGACACCAGCGAGGGCGGCAGGATCATGTGGGTGATCCGCTGGGCTTCGAGGAAGTCGGTGAGGGCGGGTCCGGCGACCCGGGCCTCGTCGGTGATGAGGACGAGCCGTCCGCCGTGGCAGAGGGCCATGGCCAGTTCGAACGCGAAGACGTCGAAGCCGATCGAGGCGAACTGGAGGACCCGGCTGTCGTGTTCCAGGCCCATCCGGTCGACCGCCGTGGCGACCAGGCTGGCGATGCCCTCGTGCGGGACGACAACGCCCTTGGGGCGGCCGGTGGAGCCGGAGGTGTAGATGACGTACGCGGCCTGGTCGAGGCCCGCGGGTCCGCCGGACGGCGGGGTCGCGGGCAGGGCGTCGAGCTCGGCGGCGACGTCCGGGGCGTCGAGCAGCAGTACCGGGACGCCGTCGACGCCGGGGATCTTCCCGGCGACGGGCTCGGTGCCGACCACGACGGCGGCCCCGGAGTTCTCGATCATGTAGCTGAGGCGGTCGCCGGGGTGGACGAGGTCGAGCGGCAGGAACGCGGCCCCGAGCTTCAGGGCGGCGACGACCGTGGCGACCATGTCGACCGAGCGCGGGACGGCCACGCCGACGACGCTCTCGGCGCCGACGCCGCGGGCGGCGAGCAGCCGGGCGAGCCGGTTGGCGCGGGCGTCGAGCTGCGCGTACGTCACCGAGCGGGAGCGCTCGACGACGGCGACGGCGTCGGGGCGCTCGGCCACCCACCGGGCGAAGAGCGCCGGCAGTGTCTCCTCGTCGACCTCGCGGGGCAGTCCGTTGAAGCCTTCGAGGACGAGGCGGTGCTCGTCCTCGGTGAGGATCCCCGCCTCGGACAGCGGCCGGTCGGGGGCCGCGACCAGGTTCGCGACCAGCCTGCAGAAGCGGTCGCCGATGCGCTCGGCGGTCTCCTGGTCGAAGAGTTCGGTGGCGAACTCCAGGCGGCAGCCGAGGGAGTCGGCGGCGCCGTCGGCCGAGGTGTGCTCGGTGAAGCTGAACACGAGGTCGAACTTGGCGGTGCCGATGCGGTGCGGCAGGTAGCCGGCCTCGAGTCCCGGCAGCCGCAGGGCCTCGTCCGTGCGGGCGTGGTAGCCGACCATCACCTGGAACAGCGGGTTCCGGGAGAGGGAGCGGGTCGGGTTGAGCTTCTCCACGACCGACTCGAAGGGCACGTCGGCGTGGGAGAAGGCGGCGAGGTCGGTCTCCCTGACCCGGCCGAGGAGCTCGGTGAAGGACGGGTCTCCGCCGAGGTCGGTGCGGAGCACCAGGGTGTTGACGAAGAAGCCGACGAGCTCGTCCAGGGCCTCGTCGCCGCGGCCGGCGATGGGCGCGCCGAGCGGGATGTCGGTGCCGGCGCCGAGGCGGTGGAGCAGGGCGGCCACGGCCGCGTGCGCGACCATGAACATGCTGGCGCCGGTGTCGCGGGCGAGCCGCCGCAGGCCCTCGTGGACGGTGCGGTCGAAGGTGATGTCGAGTTCGGCGCCGGTGAAGGCCGGGCGGGCGGGCCGCGGCCGGTCGGTGGGGAGCTCCAGTTCCTCGGGGGCGCCGGCCAGGGCCGTGCGCCAGTGTTCGAGCTGCCGGGCGGCGAGGCTGTCGGGGTCGGCCGGGTCGCCCAGCAGCTTCTGCTGCCAGAGGGCGTAGTCGGCGTACTGGACGGGCAGCGGCTCCCAGTCGGGCGCCGCGGCGGCGAGGCGGGCGGTGTAGGCGGTGGTCAGGTCCCGCAGGAAGGGGCGGTCGGACCACTCGTCGGTGGTGATGTGGTGGAGCAGCAGGACGACGACGTGCTCGTCGGGCGCCACCTCCACGACCGTGGCGCGGATCGGCAGCTCGGAGGCGAGGTCGAACGGCCGCCGCACGGCGGCGTCGACGATGCCGGCCACCTCGTCCTCCGTGGCACGCAGGTGCTCCACGACCGGGGCGGCCGTGCCGGCGGGCAGGATCCGCTGGTACGCCTGGCCGTCGCTCTCCCGCTCGGCGAACAGCGTCCGCAGGGCCTCGTGGCGGTCGGTCACGTCGGCGAGGGCGGCGCTCCACGCCGCGCGGTCGAAGGTGCCGCGCAGCCGCATGACCAGGGGGAAGTTGTACGCGGCGGAGGTGCACTCGATCTGCTGGATGACCCACAGGCGCTGCTGGGCGTGGGAGAGCGGCAGGGCGTCGGGGCGGGCGGCCGCGACGAGCGCCGGACGGGCGGCGCCGCGCGAGGCGTCCGCCCGCTCGACGAGTTCGGCGACGGTCGGCGCCTCGAACAGATCGCGGATCGCCAGCTCGGCGTCGAGGGCCGTGCGGGCCCTGCTGACGAGCCGGGTGGCGAGGAGCGAGTGTCCGCCGAGGTCGAAGAAGTCGCTGTCGATGCCGACGCTGCCCTCGGCCAGGCCGAGGACCTCCGCGAAGAGCCCGCACAGGGTCTCCTCCCGGGGGGTCCGCGGGGCGCGGCTGCTGCCCGTGCCGGTGAGGTCGGGGGCGGGCAGGGCCTTGACGTCGAGCTTGCCGTTGACGGTCAGCGGCAGGGTGGCGACGGGGACCAGGGCCGACGGGACCATGTAGTCGGGGAGGCGGGACCTGAGGTGCTCACGGAGCTCCTTGACGAGGGCGTCGGCGTCCTCGCCGCCGGGGGTGGCGTCCTCGGAGCCGGGGGCGGCGTCCGCACGTACGACCGCGCCGTCCACCCGTGCGACCGCGCCATCCTCCCGTACGACCGCGCCGTCCTCCCGTACGACCGCGCCGTCCTCCCGTACGAAGTAGCCGACGAGGCGCTTCGTACCGGCGGTCTCGTGGACGACGACGGCCGCGTGGGCGACCTCCGGGTGGGCGGAGAGCGCCGTGGAGATCTCGCCGAGTTCGATGCGGTAGCCGCGGATCTTGACCTGGTCGTCGGTGCGGCCGAGGAAGTCGAGCAGGCCGTCGGGGCGCTGCCGGACGAGGTCACCCGTGCGGTACATGCGCTCGCCGGGCTTCCCGAAGGGGTCGGCCACGAACCGCTCGGCGTTCAGCGCGGCCCGGTCGTGGTAGCCGCGGGCGAGGCCGGTGCCGGCGATGTACAGCTCGCCGGGGCAACCCGGCGGGACGGGTCGCAGCATCGTGTCGAGGACGTGGGCGCGGGTGTTGCGGATGGGCCGGCCGACGGTCGGGGTGGCGCTCTCGGTGGTGGAGCCGCCGAGGGTGTTGATCGTGTACTCGGTGGGACCGTAGAGGTTGTAGCCGTACGTGCCCTCGGTCCGGCGCAGCTGCGTCCACACGGTGTCGGACACGGCCTCGCCGCCGAGCAGGACGAGCGCCGGCCGGTGCTTGCCCGTGGCCTCGTCCTGGTCGAGGAGGCCCTCCTCGATGAGGAGCTGGGCGTAGGTGGGCGTCACGTTGACCACGTCGACGCGGTGCTCGTCGCAGTAGGCGACCAGCGCTTCGGCGTCGCGGCGGAGTTCCTCGTCGCAGACGTGCACCTCGTGGCCCTCGACGAGCCAGAGCAGCTCCTCCCACGACATGTCGAAGGCGAAGGACACGGTGTGCGCGATGCGCAGGCGCCTGCCTCCGGCGGACGCGATGGCCGGGTCGAAGATCTCCTTCTGGTGGTTGAGCTGCATGTTCGTCAGGCCCCGGTAGGGGGTGACGACACCCTTGGGGCGGCCGGTGGAGCCGGAGGTGTAGATGACGTACGCCGGGAACTCCAGGCGGTCGGGGACCCCGTGGGCGAACGCCGGGCGTTCGGCGTCGGTGATCCCTTCCCCGGACAGCGCGGCGAGTTCGGCGAGCACGGCCTCCTCGTCGAGGAGGACTTCGAGGGCGACGGGGCCGTCCTCGCGCCGCAGCGTCGGGGCGACGGCGGTGGTGGACAGCAGGCAGAGCGGCCCGGTGTCCTCGGCCATCAGCCGCAGCCGGTCGGCGGGGTGGTCGAGGTCGAGCGGCAGGTAGGCGGCGCCGGTCCGCAGGACGGCGAACAGCGCGGCGACCATCTCGATGGACCGGGGCAGCGCGAGCGCCACGACCTTCTCGGGCCCCGCGCCCCAGGCGAGCAGCAGCCGGGCGAGCCGGTTGACCTGCGCGTCGAGTTCGGCGTACGTGAGGGCGCGCTCGCCGAAGACCAGCGCGACCGCGTCGGGGGTACGGGCGACCTGGGCGGTGAGCATGTCGGCGACGGTCTCGTCCGGCACCGGCTCGCGGCCCGACTCCCGGGCGGTGCGCAGGGCCGCGCTCTCCTCCGGGAGCAGCAGGTCCACGCCGACGGTGCGCGCGGATGCGGCGGTGGGTCCCGCGAGGGCCTCGCCGAGACGGTCGAGGACCGTGGTGAACCGGGCGAGGATCGTGCCGGCGGCGTCGGCGTCGAAGAGGTCGGGCCGGGCGGCCAGGGTCACCTTCAGTCGGGCGCCCGGGGTGACGATCAGGGTGAGCGGGAAGTGGGTGCCGTCCACGTTCGACACGTCGGTGATGCCGTGGCGTTCGCGGAGGGCGGCGGCGCGGTCCTCGCCGTCGGCCGAGCGGAGCACGAAGAGGGTGTCGAAGAGGCGGCGGTGGCCGGACTCCTGCTGGAGGGTGCCCAGGCCCACGTACTCGTACGGCATGACGGCGGCGCGCTCGGACTGCATGCGGCGCAGCAGGTCGAGGAGGGGCTCGTCCGGGGTGAAGGCGACCCGGGCGGGGATGGTGTTCAGGAACATGCCGATGATGCCGGCGACCTGGGGGACGTCCGCCGGGCGTCCGGCGACGGCCGTGCCGAAGGCGACGTCGGCGCGGCCCGTCATGGCGGAGAGCACCAGGGCCCAGGCCGCGTTGAGGACGGTGTTCAGGGTGAGTCCGTGCCGGCGGGCGACGGTGCGGAGCCGGTCGCCGGCCTCCTGGGTGAGGAGGGCGTCGAAGTCCACCGGGATGACCGGGCCGGTGTCGCGCCCGGACGGGGCGAGCAGCGTCGGCTCGTCGAAGCCGGCGAGGGCCCCGCGCCAGGCGTCGAGGGCGAGGGAGGTGTCCTGGGCGTCCAGCCAGGCGAGGTGGTCGCGGTACGAGCCGGGCAGCGGGAGGCCCGTGGGGTCGCCGGCCCGCTCGTACAGCGTGAACAGCTCCTCCAGGAACAGCCACGCGGACCAGCCGTCCCAGAGGATGAGGTGGTGGGTGACGACGAGCTTGTCCCGGCCGTCGCCGAGGCGGATGAGGAGCAGTCGGCAGAGGGGCGCGGCGGAGAGGTCGAAGCGCTGCCTGCGGTCGGCGGCGAGGAGTTCCTCGGTCCGGGTCCGCTGCTCGTCGGCGGGCAGCCCGGAGAGGTCGGCCTCGACGAGCGGGATCTCGGCGCCGTCCACGATGAACTGGACGGGGCGGGGCAGGCCGTCGCTGGTGAATCCGGCGCGGAGGCCGGTGTTGCGGTCGAGGAGGGTGCGGCAGGCGGCGCGCAGCCGGTCGGCGTCGATCCGGCGGTCGAGGTCCAGGGTCTCCTGGGATTGGTAGACGTCGAGTGCGTCGCCCGCGTCGTAGGTGGCGTGGAAGTACATGCCCTCCTGGAGCGGGGAGAGCGGCCAGACGTCCGCGACGGGCAGCCCGGCGGCGGCGTGGACGCGGGCGGTCTCCTCCGGGGTGAGCTCCGGTCCGGCGAGCGGCGCGGGAGCCGGGGGTTCCGCGGCGGGGGGTTCCGGGGCCGGGGGCGGCGCGGCGGCGGTCAGCTGGTCGAGGAGGGCCCGCAGCGCGGGGTCGACGGCGGCACCGGACTGCTGCTGGAGGGCGAGGACGGCCTGGAGGGCGGCGGCGGCCTGCCCGGCGTCGGAGGCGGAGACGGTCACGCCGTCGGAGTGCACGGGTACCTCGGTGGATTCGGTGGTCGGGGGCGCCTCGGCGTCTCCCTGAGTAGCGGCGAGGGCGGCGGGGGTGCGGTGCTCGAACACGTCACGGGGGCTGAGGGTCATGCCCCGCTCACGCGCCCGCGTGGCGACGGCGATGGAGCTGAGGCTGTCGCCGCCGAGCATGAAGAAGTCGTCGTCGGCGCCGGTGCCGGGGGCGCCGAGGACCTCGTCGAAGATCTGGCACAGGGCGCGCTCGCGGTCGTCGCGCGGCGCGCGGCCGGCGGCGCGGGGCGCGATCCCGGGTGCGGGCAGGGCGTTCTGGTCGAGCTTGCCGCTGGGTGTCAGGGGGAGTTCGGCGAGGACGACGACGGCGCTCGGCACCATGGCGGCGGGCAGTGCCTCGGCGAGGGCCGCGTGCAGGGTCTCGGAGGCGGGGGTGGCGCCGGGGGCGGGGACGGCGTAGCCGACGAGGGCGCCGTCGCGGACGATCACGGCCGCGCGGGCCACGCCGGTCTGCGCGGCCAGGGCGGTCTCGATCTCGCCGAGCTCGACGCGGTTGCCGCGGATCTTGACCTGGCGGTCGGTGCGGCCGAGGTACTCGACGGCTCCGTCGGCGCGGCGGCGCACCAGGTCGCCGGTGCGGTACATCCGCTCCCCCGGCGCGCCGAACGGGTCGGCGACGAACCGTTCGGCGGTGAGGCCGGGGCGGTCGTGGTAGCCGCGGGCCAGCTGGACGCCGGCGAGGTGGAGCTCACCGGGCACTCCGTCGGGCACGGGGCGCAGGAAGGGGTCCAGGACGTGGAGCCGGGTGTTCCAGACGGGCCGGCCGATCGGAACGGCGGGCTCGGTGCCTCCCTCGTAGGGGAAGAAGGTGACGTCGACGGCCGCCTCGGTGGGGCCGTACAGATTGTGCAGCGGTACGGGCGTGCGGCCGGCGCGTGAGGTCAGCTCCCACCAGCGGCGGGCGTCGGCTCCGGTGAGGGCCTCGCCGCTGCAGAACACCCGGCGCAGGCTCGCCGCCCAGTCCGGAGCGTCCGGGGCCGACTCCATGGCCTGGACGAACGCGGCCAGCATCGACGGTACGAAGTGCGTGGTGGTGATGGCCCGTTCGGCGATGAGGCGGGCCAGGTACTCCGGGTCGCGGTGGCCGTCCGGGCGGGCGAGGACGACGGTCGCGCCCTCGGTCAGCGCCCAGAAGAACTCCCACACCGACACGTCGAAGCTGGACGGGGTCTTCTGGAGGACCCGGTCGTCTGCGGTGAGCCCGTACGCCCCCTGCATCCAGGCGAGCCGGTTGACGATGGCGCGGTGGGTGACGGCGACGCCCTTGGGGCGGCCGGTGGAGCCGGAGGTGTAGATGAGATAGGCGGGGTCGTCGGGGCGGGCGGCCCGTACGGGGGCGTGGGCGGCGGCCCGTACGGGGGCGTCGGCGGGGGTCTCCGCCGGCTCCCCCGCGCCGATGACGAGCTGTTGCAGGCCGGACGCGGCGGGGACCCGCGCGGCGGCCTCCGCGGTGGTCACGACGAGGCGCGCGCCCGAGTCGGCGAGCATGAACGCCACCCGGTCTGCGGGGTAGTCGAGGTCGAGGGGCAGGTAGGCGGCCCCCGCCCTGTGGACGCCGAGCAGGGCGACCATCAGCTCGGCCGAGCGCGGGACCGCCACGGCCACGTACTGCTCGGGACCGGCCCCGCGGGCCCGGAGCCGCTCGGCCAGGGCCTCGGCCCTCCGGTCGAGTTCGGCGTAGCTGAGGGTGGTGTCCTCGAAGACGACGGCGGGGGCGTCGGGGGTACGGGCCACCCATCCGGCGAAGAGCGAGGCGAGGGTCGCCTCGGGGACGGGGTGGGCGGTGGCGTTGAGCTCGGAGAGATGCTCGCGTTCGCGGACGGACAGCAGGTCGGTCCGGGCGACGAGCCGGTCGGGGTCGGCCACCACGGTCCGCAGCAGGGCCGTGAAACGGTTGGCGAGGACGGCCACCGCCACCTGGTCGAGCCGGCCCGCGTCGTGCTTGAAGCGGAGCAGCAGACCGGCGTCGGCGGGCTCGACGACGAGCGCGAGCGGGTAGTGGACGGCGTCGATGACCTCGGCGTCGGTGATGAGCGGCGCGTCGGCGCCCTCCCCGGACGGCTGCTCACCGGTCGGGTAGTTCTCGAACACCACGAGGGTGTCGAAGAGTTCGCCGCCGCCGGCGATCCGCTGGATGTCGGCGAGGCCGAGGTGCTGGTGGTCGAGGAGGGCGGAATGCTCGTCCTGGACCCGGCGGAGCAGCTCGGTCAACGTCTCCTCGGGGCGGAGGGTCACCCGGGCCGGGACGGTGTTGATGAACAGGCCCACGGCGGCGTCGAGCCCCGCGACCTCGGTGGTCCGCCCGGACACGGTGGTGCCGAAGACGACGTCCTGGCCGCCGGTGAG
The DNA here is from genome assembly GCF_044752725.1 of Streptomyces sp. NPDC088707. Classification (NCBI taxonomy): domain Bacteria; kingdom Bacillati; phylum Actinomycetota; class Actinomycetes; order Kitasatosporales; family Streptomycetaceae; genus Streptomyces; species Streptomyces sp. NPDC088707. The sequence goes on from NZ_JBIVLV010000001.1 coordinate 839,452, forward strand.
GCCGCCGAGCAGCAATCCCCACACTCCGTTGAGGACGCTGCTCAGGGTCAGGCCCCGGGTCCTGGCGTACGTGGTCAGCGCGTCGGTGAGGTCGCGCGGGAGGCGGGTGTCCACGTGCTCGGGGCGGGCGGGCGCGTCGGCGTCGCCCGGGGTGGTGAGCGCGGGGAGCCGGGTCGGTCCCTCCACTCCCGCGAGCGCACGGCGCCACGCCTCGCGTGCGGCGTCGCGGTCGCGGCCGGCGAGCCAGGAGAGGTACGGCTCAGGGGCCGCCGGCTCCGGCAGCGGGACGCCCCGGTAGGCGTCGGTCAGTTCCCGCAGGAGGACGGAGACCGACCAGCCGTCGGCGACGATGTGGTGGAGGGTCAGGAGGAGCCGGTGGTGCCGGCCGTCCTTGACGAGGGTGGCGCGCAGGAGCGGCGGCCGGTCGAGGGCGAACCGTTCGGCGCGGTCGGCGCGGAGGATGTCGTCGAGGCCGGTCTCGGCGGTGTCGGCCTCGCGCCACGGGAGGGTCACGTGGTCGGCGAGCCGCTGGACGACCTCGCCCCCGGGGAGCTGCCGGAACGAGGCCCGCAGCAGCGGGTGCCGGTCGAGGAGCAGCTGGAGCGCCCGGCGGAGCTGGTCGGGGTCGACGGGTCCGGCGAGGTCGAGGACCTCCTGGACGAAGTAGAGGTCCGCTGCCTGGTGGTCGAACTCCGCGTGGAAGAAGAAACCTTCCTGGAGGGGGGAGACCGGCAGCGCGTCCGTGTCGAGCTCCACCCGCGGCCGGGCCGGTGCGGTGCCGGTCTGTGCGGCGGTGCGGGCGAGGGCGGCCACGGTCCGGCTGCGGAACACGTCGCGCGGGGTGATCGCGAGCCCGGCTTCGCGGGCGCGGTTCACCAGCTGGATGGCGACGATGCTGTCGCCGCCGAGTTCGAAGAAGCTGTCGTGGACGCCGACCGTCGGGAGCCCGAGGACGTCGGCGAACAGCGCGGCGAGCGTGGTCTCGGCGGCGGTGCTCGGGGTGTCGGTGCCGGTCAGGGAGGTCCAGCGGGGCTCGGGCAGGGCCTTGGTGTCGAGCTTGCCGTTGGGGGTGAGCGGCAGCGGGCCGTCGAGGACGACGACCGCGGTCGGCACCATGTAGTCGGGCAGGGCGTCGGTCACGCGGGCGCGTGCGGCGGTCACGGCCGTCTCGCCGCCCTCGTCCGTCGCTCCCTCCGGGACCAGGTACGCGACCAGCCGCTTCACGCCCCGGTGGTCCTCGCGGGCCAGGACGGCTGCCTGGGCGATGCCCGCGCAGGCCATGAAGGCGCTCTCGATCTCGCCCGGCTCCACGCGGTGGCCGCGGATCTTGATCTGGCCGTCGGCGCGGCCGAGGAACTCCAGGTTGCCGTCGGCCCCCCAGCGGACCCGGTCGCCCGTGCGGTACATGCGGGTGCCGGGAGGCCCGTACGGGTCGGCGACGAACCGCTCCGAGGTCAGCCCGTGCCGGCCCAGGTAGCCGCGTGCGAGGCCGCGGCCGGAGACGTACAGCTCGCCCTCCGCGCCGACGGGGACGGGCCGGAGCGCCGTGTCGAGGACGTATGCGCGCGTGTTGGGGTCAGGCCGGCCGATCGGCGCGGGGCCGGGGCGGTCGGGGTCGGCGAGCCAGAGCGTGGAGTTGACGGTGGCCTCGGTGAGTCCGTAGGCGACGACGACCCGGAGCCGGCCGTCCCAGCGGGCGATCAGCTCGCTGGGGACCGCCTCGGTGCCGACGACGAGGACGGCTCCCTCGGGCAGTTCGCACTCCTGCGGCAGCGCGGAGACCAGCGAGGGCGGCAGGATCATGTGGGTGGCGCGGTGGCGGGCGATGTACTCGGTGAGCGCGGGGCCCGCGACGCGGCGCTCCGCGGCCACGACGATGATGCGGCCGCCGACGCACAGCGACATGATCAGGTCCCAGACCGTGACGTCGAAGCCGACGGAGGCGAACTGGACGACCCGGCTCTCGGCGGTGATGCCGATCCGGTCGGTGGCGGTGGCGATGAGGCTGCCGACGCCGTCGTGCGAGACGACGACGCCCTTGGGGCGGCCCGTCGAGCCCGAGGTGTAGATGACGTACGCGGCCTGGTCGAGGGCGACCGGCGGTGCCGGGTCGGGGTCGGTCGCGGCGGCGAGGGCGGCCTGGGTGGCCGGGTCGTCGAGCAGCAGACGCGTGACGCCCGCCGTCTCCGGGAGGTCGCGGGCGAGGTCGCGCACGGTGACGACGGTGCGGGCCCCGGCGTCGGACAGCATGTAGGCGATGCGGTCCTGCGGGTGGTCCGCGTCCAGCGGGAGATAGGCGGCGCCGGCCTTCATCACGGCGAGCAGGGCCACCACGAGTTCCGGCGAGCGGGGCAGGGCCACGCCCACCACGTCCTCGGCGCCGACGCCCCGGGAGCGGAGGAGCCGGGCGAGCCGGTCGGCGGCGTCGTCGAGTGCGGCGTACGTCAGCTCGCGGTCCTCGCAGACGAGCGCGACGGCCTCGGGGCTCCGGCGGACCTGTGCTTCGAACGCGGCCGGCCAGGAGAGCTCCGGGACCTCGCGGGGTGCGACGCCGAACTCGTCCATGAGGCGGGCGCGTTCGGCCTCCGAGGTGAGTTCGATACGGCCGACGGGGCGGTCGAGGTCGGAGGCGAAGGCGTCGAGGAGGGCGAGGAAGCGGCGCTCGTGGCCGGCGAGGGCGGCCGCGTCGCAGACGTCGGCGTCCACGTCGAGGTGGACGGTGTATCCGCGGCCGTCGGTGCCCTCGGCGAAGCTGAACGCCAGGTCGCTGACCGGTCCGAGCCATTCCGGGCGGAGTTCGGCCCGGTGGTCGGCGAAGCGGAGGTCATCGGAGCGAGGCAGGATGTTGACGGTCGGGCCGACGAGCTCCGGTACGCCGTCGACGAGGCCGAGTTCCCTGGCCAGGTCCTCGGCGCGGTAGCGCCCGTGGGCGACGGCGTCGGCGACGGTCTCGCGCACCTGGGCGACGAGGGCGGCACCGGTCGTGCCGGGGTGGACGGCGAGGCGCAGCGGGACGATGTTGGACACCATGCCGGGGACGGTCGCGGAGACCTCGTCCTCGCGGGCGGCGACCGGCAGGCCGAGGACGAGGTCCTGTTCGCCTCCGGCCCGGTGCAGATGGGCGGCGACGGCCGCGAGCAGGATCCGGGACGGTCGTACGCCAGCGGTCCGGGCGGCCGTGTCCAGCCGTTCCACGGTCTCGGGGGGCAGCTCGGCGGTCCGCCGCAGCCGTCGGGTCATCGGGGTGGCGGCCCGGTCGACGAGCCGTACGGGCTCGGTCCGGCCCGCCATCCGTTCCAGCCACCAGGCGCGGTCGGCGGCGTGCCGGTCGGAGGCGCGGTACGCGCGGTCGGCGGCGACGAGCCGGGAGAGGGACCAGTCGCGGGGCTCGGGCGCCGTGTCGCCCGCGGTGTAGAGCTCGCCGGCCCGCCGGGTGAGGAGCGCGACGCCCATGCCGTCCATCACGATGTGGTGGTAGCGCTGGCACCACAGGACGCGGTCGTCGGCGAGCCGCAGCAGGGCGTGGGCGAAGAGCGGGTCGAGCGCGAGGTTGACGGGCCGGTCACGGTCGGCGGCCACCCACGCGGCTGCGGCCTCGTCGGGGTCGGCGGCGTCGCGCAGGTCCACGACGGGGACGTCGACGGGGAGGGTGCGGGTGCGGGGTGTCTGGCGCGGCCCGTCGGGCCCCGGGGTGACGCGTACGTGCAGGCACTCGGCCTCTTCGACGGCCTGGCGGACGGCGGCGGTCAGGCGGTCGAGGTCGGTGGCGCCGCGGAGGTGCAGTGCGAAGACGATGTTGTAGGCGGAGCTGTCCGGTTCGATCTGCTGGGCCAGCCAGATGCCGGATTGCCCGCCTGTGACGGGGAGGCCGGAGGGGGTGTTCCGGTCCGACGGCTCGACGTCAAACATCGTACGAAGTGGCCTTTCCCTGGGGGTGCGTGGCAGACGGTGACGGCGCAAGCGCCGACGGCGTGGCGAGAGTTCCGCCACGCCGTCGGTCGGTTCGGCTGCCGGCTGGTGGCACGTCAGCCGGTGGAGCGTCAGCTGGTGTGCGTCACTTGACAGCCGCGAGGAGCGGCTCGATCTGGTCGATGGCGTACGGGATCGACAGAACGGTGTTGAAGGAGAACGCGGCGCCGACGTCCGGGTCCTGGTACGGCACGAACAGGTCGCGCTTCTCCTGGTTGACCTTCAGCTTCTTGTAGAGCGGCTCGGCCTTGATCCGGTCGTTGGCCTCGGTGCTGGAGGTGACCCAGACGAGCCGGTCGACGTCGAGGACGTCGAGCTTCTCCGCGCTGAGCTCGGCGACGTTGAAGCCGGGCTTGGCCAGCGTGTCGATCTCCGGCTTGAGTTTGAAGCCCAGCTCCTGGAAGAAGATCGACTTGGGGTCGGTCCTGGTGAACGCCGAGTACTTGCCGGCCTCGAAGCTGTCGGCGACGGCGAGCGTCCTGGTGGCCCACTCGGGGTGCTTCTCGCGGGCGGTCTTGAAGCGGGCGTCGATGTCCGCGATCAGCTTGGCGGCCTCGGCGTCCTTGCCCAGCGACTTGCCGATCTGCTGGGTCATCAGCTGCCAGGGGGCGCCGTAGTCCGGGTGGTCCTTGGGCTGGGCGACGACCTTGGTGAACTTGGAGAGCGTGTCGTACTGCTCCTTCTTCATCCCCGAGTACTGGGCGATCACGAGGTCGGGCTTGAGGGCCGCGATCTTCTCGATGTTGTACTCGTCGCGCTCACCGACGATCTCCGGGGTGTTCGTGCCCCACTTGTCCTTGGTCCAGGGCCACTTGCCGTACGGCTTCTCCTTGAACCAGTCGACCGAGCCGGCCGGGGTGACGCCGAGCGCGAGGACCGCGTCCTGGTCGGAGAGGCCGAGGGTGACGACCGTCTTCGGCTCCTTGTCGATGGTCGTGGAGCCGTACTTGTGCTCGACCGTGACCGGGAACGCGGCGGGCTTGGCTCCCCCGTCGGTGGCGGCCGAAGTGGTGGCGGGAGACGGCGAGTCGGCCTTCTCGGACCCACCGCCGCAGGCGGCGAGGGTGAGGGCCGCCACGGCGAGAACGGCTACGCGGGGAGCAGATCTGGCGAACCGCGCCAGAGCGGGACGTGCACCAGCGGACACGGACGTTCCTTTCGGGGATTCACAGTGCTGCCACGCCCGCCGGGGCACGGGGTGCCGTGCGAGGGGAGTGGCGATCGGCGCGTTGGGGGTGGGGCGGGGGGACGCTAGCGCGTCGTGCCCACGCCATCGACCACGGACCTGACCTCGTCGGCGGAGGGCGGGGCGGGGACGGAGGCGGAGAAGTCGGCCGGAGCGGGGGCCCGGTCGAGGACCGAGTCGAGGATCTCGCCGACCCTGATCGCGGTGTTGGAGAGCAGCGACGAGGTGATGCCGTGGGTGTGCTCGGTCCCGCCCTGCAGGTAGATGCCGCAGCGCAGCGCCGGGTCGGTGGCCAGGCGGTAGTCCCGCTCGACGCGGACCCGGCCCTGCTCGTCGCGGTGGCAGCGGTCGCCGACCGGACCGAGGAGGCCGAGGGGCTCGGCGGGCGTGTACCCCGTGGCGTAGACGACGACATCGGCTTCGAGCACGGTCTCCTCGCCGGTGACGAGGGAGGTGACGAAGGCGCGGACCTTGTCCGGGCCGTCCTCGACGCCGGTGAGCCGGGAGATGTTGATGAAGCGCAGTCGCTCGGTGCCGAGGACCTTCTCCTGGTACGCCTGCCGGTACAGGTCGTCGATGAGGTCGATGTCCACCACGGAGTAGTTGGTGTTCCCGTGATAGTCCATCAGCTTGCGCTTGATGTCGTCGGGAGCCGTGAAGTACTCGTCGACGGCGTCGGGATCGAAGATCCGGTTGGCGAAGGCGCTGTCGTCGGCGGGGCTGTAGCCGTACCGCGAGAAGACGGCGCAGATCTCGGCGTCGGGGAAGCGGCGGTGCAGATAGGCCACGTTCTCGGCGGCGCTCTGGCCGGCGCCGACGACGACGATCCGCTCGGGGTTCGTGCCCTCCAGGCCCTCGACCTTGCGGAGCAGGTCCGAGTTGTGCCAGACGCGGTCGCTGCGCTCGACGCCCTCCGGCATCTTCGGGCGAAGTCCGGTGCCGAGGACGAGGTTTCGGGCGCGGTGGACGACCAGCTCGTCCCCGGAGCGGGCGGTCACGTCGAGGTACTCGACGACGCCGTCCCGCTCGACCGGCTCCACCGAGACGATCTCGTGGCCGTAGGAGACCATGTCGTCGACCTTGGACGCGGCCCACTCGAAGTAGTCGTGGAACTCGACGCGCAGCGGGAAGAGGTTCTTGTGGTTGACGAAGTCGATCAGCCGGCCCTTGCTCTGCAGGTAGCAGAGGAAGCTGTACTCGCTGGTCGGGTTCCGCAGCGTCACCAGGTCCTTGAGGAAGGACACCTGCATGGTCGCGTCGTCGATCAGCATGCCGCGGTGCCAGCCGAACTGCGGCTGGCGCTCGAAGAAGTGGGCGGTGACCGCTTCCTCTCTTCCGACGCGTGCGTTGTGCTCGCTGAGCGCTATCGCCATGGCCACATTGGACGGCCCGAAGCCGATGCCTATGAGGTCGTGGACCAGAGGTGCGTCACCAGGAGAACCCTGCGACATGTCACTCCCATCGTGCGGGAAAGAAGCTGGGGAACGGGGGCATCGAGCACACCGGTGTCACCGGCAGCCCTGCAGAACTTAGGTAAAGCTAACCTGATTAAGCGCGACTGTCGACGGGACGAAACGGACAAGGGGCGAAGGTTGCCCCATGAACGACCGCACAAATCAAGCCAGTTGCACTGTTAGGTAAGCCTTGCTTTACTTGCTGACGGTCAATCGCTCTTCTGAGGAGGAACCCCATATGCGGGTCGTCATGTTCGGCTATCAGACCTGGGGCCACCGCACCCTCCAAGCGCTCCTGGACTCCGAACACGACGTGGTGCTCGTCGTGACGCACCCCAAGAGCGAGCACGCCTACGAGAAGATCTGGAGCGACTCGGTCGCCGACCTGGCGGAGGAGCACGGCGTCCCGGTCGTGATCCGCAACCGGCCCGACGACGACGAGCTGTTCACCCGCCTCAAGGAGGCGGACCCGGACATCATCGTCGCCAACAACTGGCGCACGTGGATCCCGCCGCACATCTACAACCTGCCCCGCCACGGCACGCTGAACATCCACGACTCGCTGCTGCCCAAGTACGCCGGCTTCTCGCCGCTCATCTGGGCCCTCATCAACGGCGAGACCGAAGTCGGCGTCACCGCCCACATGATGGACGAGGTGCTCGACGCGGGCGACATCGTCCAGCAGCACGCCGTCCCCGTCGGGCCGAAGGACACGACGACCGACCTCTTCCACAAGACGGTCGACCTCATCGCCCCCGTCACGATCGGCGCACTCGACCAGATCGCCTCCGGCCAGGCCGAGTTCACCCCGCAGGACCGCTCCCAGGCCAGCTTCTTCCACAAGCGGGCCGAGGAGGACATCCGGATCGACTGGAACTGGCCGGCCGACGCCCTGGAGCGACTCGTCCGCGCCCAGTCCGCGCCCTACCCGAGCGCCTTCACCTTCCACCGGGGCAAGCGGCTCGAAGTCCTCTCCGCGGTCGTCTCCGAGGGGCGGTACGGCGGCACCCCGGGCCGCATCTTCTACCGCGAGGGCGAGGGCGTCGTGATCGTCGCCGGCGCCGACGCGCGCACGGGCCGCAACCACGGCCTGGCCATCACCCGCGTCCGGACGGAGGACGGCCGCGAACTCCCGGCGACCGAGTACTTCACGTCCATGGGCGGCTACCTCGTCGCCCGTCCCTGACCGGCATGGGCTCCGAGCACGTCGACGGGGGTCGTCGGTCCCGCCCGAGCCGCAGGGCGGCCCCCGTGTCAGATCTGGGTAGGTTAACCCAACCTATCGGTGAGGACCGGCGGTGGGTGACCGACCGCTCGGACAGTGAGGCACAGCGATGGAACAGCCGATCGTCAACGGTGTGGCGTGCGACGCCTCGGGGGCGACGTTCGCCGTCGTCGGCATCTCGAACATGCGGACCGACTGGGCGAAGGTCTTCAGCTCCCTCGCCGACGCCGACCTGACGCTCGACGCGACCACGGGCCGCGGCGGTGGCGAACAGGTACTGCTGCGGGCGGTCGCCGAGGCGGCCGCCGGTGGAACGGACCGCGGCGACGGCCCCGCCGCCGTCCCCCCGCCCTCCATGAGCATGACTCCCCCCAGCGTCCTGGACCTCAACGCGTACCTCATGTACGCGCTCGGCAAGGTGGCGCGCCGGAAGCTCACGGAGCGGCTGGAGGCCCGTGGGCTGCGACTGTGGCACCTCACCGTGATGACCCTGCTCGCGGACCTCGGCCCGCAGATGAAGACGGCCCTCGCGTCGCGGCTCGACATGAACGCCAGCGACCTGGTGAAGATCGTCAACGACCTCGCCCGCATCGGGCAGGTGGACTGCGTCCGCGACCGGACGGACCGGCGCCGAGTCGTCGTGGGGCTCACCGCGGAGGGCCGGACGTACCTCGCCGGTCTCAGCGCGGAGATCGCCTCCGCGGACGAAGAGATCCTGGCCCCGCTCGACGCGGCGGAACGCCGGCAGCTCGGCTCCCTGCTGCGCCGCGTGCACGGCCACCTCGAACGGCCCCCGGCCGGAGTGGCGCGCGGACGCGGACACGCTCCGCCGGCGCCGCGCACCGGGAACTGACCACCGCCGGATCCGCCACGACGAACCTGTGCCCCGTCGCCCCTCCGGGCGACGGGGCACAGCCGCTCCGGGCGGTCACGCTCGCGATGATCGACACCTGTCGAGGATCGTCCGTCACCGCCCCGCCCACCCTCAGGTCAGGGCGCACACCAGGACTCGGGAGCCCCGCGCCGGGTCGAGGCGGGAGCGCCACCCCGGCGGCGCCTCCTCCTCGCCGCCCACGACGAACCCGTGTCGCAGGAAGAGCAGTCCGCTGCCGGCGGTCGCGGTGAACACCCGGGCCGCACCCCGGGCCGCGGCCTCGGCGAGCACGGCCCGCAGCAGCGCGGAGCCGATGCCGCGCCCCTGACTCCCTTCCGCCACACAGAAGTTGTAGAGCACGGCGGCCGCCCGGCCGCGTGCGTCGGACCGAGCGCGCAGCGCGACACAGCCCGCCAGGTCTCCGTGCGCGGTCTCCGCGACGAGGAAGTCCGCCGCGTCACGGGCGTACCGGCTCGCGGGGCGGTACCGCAGCGCCCCCTCGCGCGCGAAGGGCACGGACAGCCGGTGCACGGCGGCGGCGTCGGACCGCCCTGCCGGGCGGACGACGGCGACGGGCTCCGACCGGAGGCCCGGACGGGGCATGGCTGTGGTCAACGGCTTCTCGCTCTCGTGGAGTTGGGCACTGCGGGGCCCGCCGGGAACCGCCGCTGCTCGACTCCACCACACCCTAGAGAATCAGGTAAGGGTTACCTAACCAGACGCGCCTTCTCGCCGCATCCACATCACTCCCCACGCCGGGCGGAAGGAGGGAGCACGACCACGGTCGACACTCAGGTCACGGGGGCGCCGGTGACGGCGGCGATCCGCAGGGACTCGACCAGATCGCGGTAAAGGGTGTCCGACACGAGGAGTTCCTCGTGCCGGCCCTGCGCCCGGACCCGGCCCGCCTCCATGACGACGATGGTGTCCGCGTCGACCACCGTCGACAGCCTGTGCGCGATCGTCACCACGGCGCCGGTGTCCGCGCGGGAGCGGACGCACTCCTGCACGGCCGCCTCGGTCAGCCCGTCGAGCTGGGCGGTGGCCTCGTCGAGGAGCAGCACGTCGGGGGTGGCGAGCAGCGCCCGGGCCAGGGCGATGCGCTGCCGCTCCCCGCCCGACACGTTCGCGGTGGCGAGGGGTGTGTCCAGCCCCTCCTCCAGACCGTCGACCTTCTCCGTGAGCCGTACGTCATGCAGGACGCGCAGCAGTTCCTCCGTGGTGGCGTCGGGTCGGGCGGGCAGCAGGTTGTCGCGGATGGTGCCGGGGACGACGGGGGTGTCCTGCTCGACGTAGGCGAGGCGGGCCCGGATGTCGGCGTGGGCGTGATCGCGGTACGGCCGTCCGTCGAGGAGCAGTTCGCCGCCGGTCGGCTCCAGGAAGCGCAGGACCAGGGAGAGCAGGGTGGTCTTGCCCGCTCCCGAGGGGCCGACGACGGCGGTGTGGCCGCGCCGGGGGATGACGAGGTCGATGTCCCGTACGGCCGGCTCGGCGTCCGGGCCGTAGGCCGCGGTGACGTTCCGCAGCTCCAGGACGGGCACGTCGTCCCGGAGCTCCTGGGGTCCTGAGAGCTCGTGCAGTGCGGGGAGCTCGTGCAGTGCGGGGAGTTCTCGGTGCTTCCGGAGCCCCCGGGTGTCCCGTACGGGTGCGCCGGATCCGGGCCCCGCGGACGGTGCGACCTCCTCGGACGGCAGCGCGTCGGCCTGCCGGATGCGTTCGGCGGCGGCGATGCCGGACTGGAGGGCGGTCATGTTCTGGCTGAGTTCGGTGATCGGGTCCATGAGGGCGAAGGTGTAGAGGAGGAAGGCGATCAGGCCGGACACCTCGAGCCGGCCCTCGCCGACGCGCCAGGCGCCGACGGCGAGGATCGCGATGATGGCGAGGTTGACGCCCGACCACGCGGTCGTCCAGGCCAGTGCCTCGCGGCGGACGGCCCGGATCCCGTACTCGGCGGAGGCGCGCGCGTCGGCGAGGATCCGCTCGGTCATGCGCTCCTCGGCGCGGTTGACCTTGACGGTGCGGATGGCCCGCAGCGTGCCTTCGAGGACACCGCCGAGCCGTCCCACGTGTTCCTGGGCCTGCTTCTGCGACCGGGCGATGCCGGGCATGAGGAGCCCGAAGACCACGCCGACCAGGGCGACGGCGGCCACCGTGGTGGCGAGCAGCACGAGGTCGAGGAAGCCCATGAGGACGAGGCTGCCCACCAGCATCACGGCCCCGTTGACCAGGCCGACGAAGGAGGAGGCGGCGGCCTCGCGGAGCAGCACGGTGTCGGAGGTGACGCGGGTGACGAGTTCACCGGTGGGGCTCCGGGTGATGCCGGGAACGGTGGCGCGCAGGAAGCGGCGTACGACCGACTCGCGGGCGTCGAGGACCACCCGCTCCCCCAGCGCCCCGAGCAGGGTCCACTGCCGGTAGGACACCCCGGCGCCCACGACGAGCAGCACGACGAGCGCCGCCACGGGTCCGGCCAGGGAGGACGCGCTGCCCAGCGCGTCGAGCACGTGCTTGGTGACCATGGGCGTGGCGAGGCCCAGGGCGGAGGCGACCAGGGCGAGGGCGAGTCCCTTGACCAGGGTGCGCCGGTGCGGGCGGGCGAAGGACCACAGGATGCTCAGACGGGGCGCGACGGATGATGACATACCCACAATGGAACACCTCTGTTCCAGAAAGGTCAAAGGGTTTCCCAAACGGTATGAGGGGTTACCGTGTGCGCATGGGGTCCGACGACACTCCCGCGCACGGCGCGGCCACCCGCGAGAGCGCCACCCGCGCCCGCACCCGGCGCGCGATCCTCGACGCCGCCGTCTCCGTACTCACCGCGGACCACAGCGCCTCGCTCGGCGACGTCGCCGGGGCGGCCGGGGTGGGGCGGACCACCGTCCACCGCTACTTCCCCGAGCGCTCCGACCTGCTCGCCGCGATCGGCACGGACGTGCGGGACCGGGTCGCCGCGGCGGCCGACCGGGCACGGCTCGACGACGGGCCGGCGCCCGAGGCGCTGGAGCGGCTCTGCCTGGAGTACTTCGAACTCGGGGACCGTCTGCTGCTGTTGTACGACGTGCCGCAGTTCGTCGCGTGGTCCGGCATCGAGGAGGAGTCCGCGGCCGACCTGGCCCTGCTCGCCCTCATCCGGCGGGGACAGCGGGACGGGACGCTCGACCCCGGTGTCGGCGTCAGCTGGCTCCAGGACGTCATGTGGGCGCTGCTGTACGCCGCGTGGATGCAGGCACGCGACCAGGGCACCCCCAAGCACACGGCCCTCTCCCTGTGCCTGCGGACCCTGCGGAAGGCCGTCGCACCGTAGGGACCGGCCGGCCGCCGGGTCGATCACACCGAGATCGCGGCCCCTGGCGCCCAAGCCCGGACAGGAATAGGTTAGGCTCACCTAACAAGCGCCGAGCTGATCGTCGCCTCGCGGACATCCGTCTGCGGGCGCCTTCGGTCGGCGCCTCGTACATCCCCCTGCCCGGAGACAAGGATCCACCATGCCTTCTGTGTTCACCCCCCTTCGCCGTCGCGTTCTCGTGGCGGGCGCCGCCGCGGTCTCGCTCGGCCTGATGGTGACCGGGTGCGGCTCGGACGACAAGAAGGACGACGCGGCGGGGTCGGCGGGCAAGGCCCCTGCGGGCGCCTTCCCCGTCACCATCAAGAGCGCGCTCGGTTCGGCCGTCATCAAGGACAAGCCGAAGCGCGTGGTGACCCTCGGTCAGGGCTCGGCGGAGACCGCCATCGCCCTCGGCAACGTCCCGGTCGGTATCGAGGAGTACCCCTGGGGCAGCGACAAGAGCGGCTACCTCCCCTGGATCCACGAAGCGGTGAAGAAGTCCGGCGCCACGCTGCCCAAGCAGTTCAAGGGCGGTGAGGAGCTCGACATCGAGGCCATCACCGAGCTCGAGCCCGACGTCATCCTCGCCCCGTGGTCCGGTCTGACGCAGAAGCAGTACGACATCCTCAAGGACATCGCGCCCACCGTCGCCTACCCCGAGAAGGCGTGGAGCACGAACTGGGACCAGCAGATCGAGATCATCGCCAAGGCGCTCGGTCAGCCGGAGAAGGCCAAGGACCTCGAGGCGAAGATCGAGAAGCAGCTCGCCGACGCGGCCGCCTCCCGCCCCAACTACAAGAACGTCACGTTCTCGTACATCTACAACACCGGCCCCGGCACCCTCGGCGTCTTCAAGCCCGAGGAGCAGCGCGTGGCGATGGTCTCCAAGCTGGGCCTCAAGGTCGACCCGATCGTGAACACCTTCCCGGAGACCGAGGGCACCGACTCCGCCCTCATCGGCCTGGAGAACGCCAACAAGCTGGCGAAGAGCGACATCGCCTTCACGTTCTACATGGACGAGAAGTCCCGCAAGACCGTCGAGGCCCAGCCGCTGTACGCGGCCATCCCCGCCGTCAAGAAGGACGCGCTCGTCTACAGCCACGACACCCCCTTCGTCACCGCCTCCTCGATGATCAACCCGCTGACGGTGCCGTACAGCATCGAGCGCTACCTCCCGATGATCGACAAGGCCGTCGCCAAGGCCGGGAAGTAACAACGGGTCCCCAGCGTGACCACTCTCTCCAAGACCGCTCAAGGCCCCGCCGTGGTACGGCGGGGCCTTGGCCGGCATGTGACGGCCGCCGTCCTGTGCCTGGCCCTGCTCGCCCTGGCCCTGCTCGCCAGCGTGATGTTCGGCAGCAAGCCGACGTCCGCCGGTGACGTCCTGCGGGTCGTCTTCGGCGACGGCGGCGACGAGTACACCCGTACCGTCGTCGAGAGCCGCTACCCCCGTACCGCCCTCGGTGTGCTCGCGGGGCTCTGCCTCGCAGTCGCCGGCACCCTGATGCAGGGCATCACGCGCAATCCGCTCGCCGAGCCGGGACTTCTCGGCATCAACGCGGGCGCGTCCGCCAGCATCGTCGCCGCGACCGCGTTCCTCGGCGCCTCCGGGCAGCGGGAGACGATCTGGTGGGCCCTCGTCGGCGCCCTCCTGACCGGTGTCGTCGTCCATGTCGTCGGCACCGCCGGCGGCGGCGGTGGACCGGTGCGGCTGGTGCTCGCCGGCGCGGTGCTCTCCGCCGTCCTCGCCGCCTTCATCCAGGCGGTCGCCCTGTCCAAGCCGCGGGTCTTCGACACCTACCGCTACTGGGTGGTGGGCGCGCTCGGCGGTCGCGGCTTCGACGCCTTCTGGGCGGTCCTGCCGTTCGCCGCCGTCGGCCTCCTGCTCGCCCTGCTGCTCGCGCCGGGGCTCAACGCCATGGCCATGGGCGACGACAAGGCCGCCTCCCTCGGCATCAGCCCGGCCCGCGTCAAGGGCGCCGGACTGCTCGCGGCGACGCTGCTGGCCGCGGCCGCGACGGCGGCCGTCGGACCCATCGCCTTCGTCGGCCTCGCCGTCCCGCACGTCGTCCGGGCGCTCGTGGGCGCGGACTTCCGGGCCCAGATCCTCTTCACCTCCCTCGCGGGGCCGACGCTGCTGCTGTTCGCCGATGTCATCGGCCGGATCCTGCTGCGCCCGCAGGAACTCATGGTCGGGGTCGTCACCGCCTTCGTCGGTGCGCCCGCCCTGCTCTTCGCCGTTCGCCGTATGAGGGGAGCGGGATGAAGACCGCCGACCGGACCGACACTCCGGACAGCACGGGGGTGACGAAGCCGCGCACACCGCGGCCCGCCGGCCGCGGTGTGCTGCGGATCGGCCCCTGGGTCGCCGTACCCGTGCGCCGTACCACCGTGCTCGCCGCCGTGGTCTCCCTGCTGCTGCTCTGCGCCGCCGCCGTGGCCACCCTGTCGATGGGCAGGCTCGGCATCGACCTGGCCGATCTGCCGTCGGCCCTCGCGGGCGACGCCACAGGCAAGAACGCGTTCGTCCTGAACCGGCTGCGTGGCCCGCGGCTCGTGGTGGCCATCGCCACCGGCGCGGCCTTCGGCCTGTCCGGGGCCCTGTTCCAGTCCGTCACCCGCAATCCGCTGGGCAGTCCCGACGTCATCGGGCTCGGCGCCGGAGCCGGAGCGGGAGCGGCGGCCGCCGCCCTGTTCCTGCCCGACGTCATGCCGGTGGCCGTCGGCGCGCTGCTCGGCGCGATCCTCGCGATGACGGTCGTGTTCCTCTCCACCGGCACCGGGTTCCGCAGTCCTGGACGGCTCGTGGTGGCCGGCATCGGCGTGGCCGCGATGGCGACCGCGCTGACCCAGTACGTGGTGTACGCCGTCGAGCGCGACAAGGCCAGCGCACTGACCGCCTACATCAACGGCAGCCTCTCCGCCCGCTCCTGGGACGACGCGGCGACCATCTGGACGGTGCTGCTCGTCGCCCTGCCGTTCGCGGCGCTCCTCGCCCGGCCCCTGAGCATCGGCGAGATGGGCGACGACCTCGCCACCGGTCTGGGGGCCCGCCCGGGCCGGACCGCGACCTGGGCGGTCGTGCTGTCGATCGTCCTCTCCGCCGGAGCCGTCAGTGTGGCGGGACCGATCGCGTTCATCTCCCTGACCGCGCCGCAGATCGCCAAGCGGGTCACCCGCAGCGGCGGCCCGCACCTGGTCATGTCCACCGTGCTCGGGGCCCTGCTGCTGGTCCTGGCGGACCTGACGGCGCAGCAGTTGCCGCTCTTCGACGACCTGCCCGTCGGCCTGTACACGATGGCCGTCGGCGGCGCGTACCTGGGCTATCTGCTGCTGCGTGAGTGGCGGCGCCCCGCCGCCTGACCGGGAGGGGCCTCCACCGAAGGGGCTATGCGGGCCCTAGCGGGCCGCCGACGCGCAGGTTCCAGCGCTCGGCGCGCCCGCTCAGGTGCACGGCGGTCAGGGACCGTACGTCGAGTCGCCGGGCCGCCTCGTCCGGTGCGCCGAGTGCGTGGACGAGGGCGGCGCGGATCACGTCCGGTTCGGCGACGACCGTGACGCGCCCCGAGCCGGCCCTCAGCCCGTCGAGCCAGGCCCCGACCCGTATCCGCACCTCGCGCGCGGACTCCCCGCCGTGGGGGGCCGCCGCCGGGTCGGACAGCCAGAGGCCGAGCGCCGCCTCCTCCGCGGCGGCGACGGCCGCGAGGGTCCGTCCCCGCCACCGCCCCATGGCGCAGCCGGCGAGTGCTGTCACCGGCTCCGCCGCGAGACCGAGGGCCTGAGCCGTCCGGCGGCAGCGTGCCGAGGGCGAGGCGTACGCGCGCGAGGACGGGTCGACGGCCGCGGCGGCGGACTCGGCCCGGGCGATCCCCTCGGGGTCGAGGGGGCTGTCGTCGTCGAACCCGACGTCGCGCGGTGATCCGCTCGTGGCGGGGGAGATCAGCGTCAGCCGGAGGGTCATCGGCTTCCTTCTCGGTCGGGTCCTGGGGCGGCGCCCAGGGTAGCCCCGGGCCGGCCCGCCGACCGCGCCGCTCCGGTGTCACCACCGCCGGGGGGCGCACGAACGTGATTCAGGCCTCACGCCCTTGGCGGCGCATCCGGTGCGCGGTACGGTCGGGCGACATTTGAACAGCGTGACGACGGCGAGACGGAAGTCCGGTGAGAATCCGGCACGGTCGCGCCACTGTGAACCGCGCGCCGCCCTTCCGATCCGGAGGCGGGGCACGGTGAGTCAGACCCGTGGACCGTCGTCCTGCACCACCGTCCGGGACGCGAGTTCCCGCAGGAGGTTCCATCATGGCCGAGGCTGTCGTCTCCGCTGCCGCATCCGCCCCTTCCGTGGCCGTTCCGGCCCCGCTGCCCGTCCGGGCCGTACTGCCCTGGGCGTTCTTCGTCGGCCTTCTCGCGCTGATCGCGCTGTACTTCGTGGGCGCCGAGCAGGGTGCCACCTCGCTGATCGCGGGCTCCGACGTGCACGAGTGGGTGCACGACGGTCGCCATCTGCTCGGCTTCCCCTGCCACTGAGAGGCGATCCGCACATGCACGCCTCAACTGTCAGATCCCTGCTGGTCCGCGGCATGCTCGCGGGCCTGATCGCCGGTCTCCTCGCCTTCGCCGTCGCCTACGTGGTGGGTGAGCCGCCGGTGGACGGCGCGATCGCCGTCGAGGAGGCCCAGGCGGCCCAGGAGGCGCACGCCGCTCCCGGGGCCCACGCCGGCCACGGCGGCACAGCCGCCGCGGAAGCCGCGGAGGAAGAGGAAGAGGCGGTCAGCCGCCCCGTCCAGTCGACCTTCGGTCTGGCCACCGGTGTCCTCGTGTACGGGGTGGCGCTCGGCGGCCTCGCCGCGCTGGCCTTCTCCTTCGCGCTCGGCCGCATCGGCCGGTTCAGCCCCCGGGCGACGGCGGCGCTCACCGCTGCGGCGGCGTTCACCACCGTCTATCTGGTGCCGTTCCTGAAGTATCCGGCGACCCCGCCGGCCGTCGGCAATCCGGACACGATCGGGAAGCGCACCACCCTGTTCTTCCTGATGATCCTGCTCAGTGTGCTGCTCGGGCTCGCCGCGGTGATCGCGGGGCGCCGCCTCGCACCGCGACTGGGCAACTGGAACGCGACCCTGACCGCCGCGGCCGGGTTCGCCGTCGTGACCGGTGTCGCCTTCGTGCTGCTCCCGGCGAACGACGACGCGGTCAAGGCGGGCTTCCCCGCCCCGCTGCTCTGGGAGTTCAGGCTGGCATCGCTGGCCGTCCAAGCCGTGCTGTGGGCGGTCTTCGGCGTGGTCTTCGGCGTCCTCGCCCAGAAGGTCCTCGCCGGCCGGACGTCCTCCGCCGACGCTCCGGCGCCGGTCGGGGCGCCGCTCCCGGGCTGACCGCCCGGAAGCCCCCGCGCGGACCGCACACCGACCGCCCCGTACGCCACGGCGTACGGGGCGGTTCCGCGTTGCGCGCCAAGGTGGCGGGCCCGGCGCGGAATGCGCGGCCGGGCCCCGGACGCGGAGTGCGCGGCCGGGCCCCCGGCGCCCGGGTCAGGCCCGCTGCTCCCGCTCCTGCTCCCGCTCCCGCTCCCGCTCCCACGCCTCCGCGAACATCTCGTGCAGCGGTACCGCCGGCAGCAACCGTACGAACGGGGAGCGGAGTTGATTGCTCCACATCGGGCGCACCCGGTGGCTCGCCAGCTTCACCTTCTCCAGAGGGAGGTGCGGGGACTTCAGCTCGGTCCACTCGCCGGGCAGGAACAGGGTCCGGCCCGCCCGTGCCCGCTTGGCCTCCAGGACCGCGCCGGTGGCGAGGAGTTCCGCCCGGACCTCCGCGTGCCGCTTGGTCGTCCAGCCGTTCCACCTGCGGACGTTCCGGTCGGTGGGTGCGGCCAGCGCCGCGATCTGGAGGTAGAGGGCGGCCGCGTCCGTCCCGGCGCCCAGTTCGCCGGCCACGCGCGCGACCAGCTCCGGACAGGACTGCCGGGGATCCGCCTCGTACGCGCCGTCCGGTACGGCTCCGGAGCCGGCCCGCCGCATCATCCGGTCGAGTCCGCCACCGACGAGCAGGGGTGCCACCCGGTCCAGTTCCTCCGCGAGGTCGGTGGTCTCGCGGACCCGGCGCCACGCCTCGGGGTCGGCGACCTCGGCGGGCCGCAGGAAGGCGTTGCCGCCGGGTGCGCACACCACCAGGGGGCCGGAGTCGTACGCCGTCATGGACGGCATCGGGCCCTCCTCCTTCCGGCGGTCCAGGGACACGGGCAGCGTCGCGGGCCCGAACCGCTCGGCGATCCGCTCCGAGGTGTCCTGGACCCGTCCGCCGGGCAGCTCGACGAGGAGCTCCGGGCGGGACAGCTCGGCCCGCAGCCGCTCGTGCAGAGCCGTCGCGCCGGCCACCGCCGGGTCGCCGACGGGACGGTCGGTCCACGCCCAGACCAGCGCGCTCGCGATCCGCTCGATGGGAAGGCCGACGGGGGTGCCGTAGGGCGGTTCGGGTCCCTCCGGCGGCAGGGCCCTCACCTCCACGCCCAGGCCGTACCGGGGCGCCGCGAGGTCCCAGTCGGCCGCGGGCACGGTCGTGTCCTCGGCGGCCTCGTAGCCGCCGGCGAGGCGGCGTGCCCACACCTCGGAGAGGCCGAGGTCGGCCTCCAGGGTGTCGGCGGCCTCGTCGTGCACGGCCGGCAGCCCGCCGATCCGCTCGCGCCACACGCCCGCCATCCGCTCCACGGCCGCTTCGACGCCGCCGGGCCGCCACAGCTCGGCCGGGTCCTCGGGCAGTGCGGCCGCGAGCACGGCCCTCCGGCCGGCCCCGCCGAGGCGCGCACGGAGCTCCTCATAGGCCTCCGCCGTCATCGGACTGGCCTTGTACGGCGCCTTGCGGGCCAGGGCACGGTCCTCGTCCCGGTCGGCCCGGCCGACGAGACCGGCGACCACGAGCCGGGCCACGGGCCGCCGTACGCCGGTCAGTTCCGCGAACCGAGCGGCGGCCGACTCCGGTACGGGGAGCGGGCCGTGCGCGTCGATCGCCGCGAGGAGGGCCCGCAGCCGGGCCGCGTCGTCCCGGTCCACCCGGACGAGCCGGGCGTCGGGGACCGCCGCCGGCACGGGGTCGTCCTCCGTCGCGCCGGTGGCGGGGGCGACGAACCAGCAGGCCTTCCCCGCGTCCCACCGAGCGGCGGACACCACCACGGTCCCGCCCTCCCTCAGTCGTTCCAGGATGTCCGCCCCGGGCGTCCGGCCGACCCACCACCGGCCGCCCTCGCGGGCGAACGGCTGGCCGGCCCAGGTCTCCAGGAACGCGCGGAGGGCGACCCGCTCCGGATCCGGGGTCAGTGCGACCGCCGTGCGCCAGGCGACGGCGTCGATCGCGCCGAGCAGCTGCGACCAGTCGTGCGGCAGGGCGGGCGGGGAGAGCCGCCGGACCTCCTCCACGATCGTCCCGGCCAGGCAGGCGCCGTCGGCGGCGAGCGCGCTCAGGGTGGAGGGCTGGGCGACGTCCCGGCTCCGCCGCCAGGTGTCGCCCGTCCCGTCCACGACGAGCCCGCACAGCGCGGGCATCAGCTCGGTGTCCGGCACCGCGCGGCTCGGCGGGACGGGCGGTGCCTCGGCGAGCAGGGTGACGCGCCGGTGCAGGGCGCGCCGGCGCTCCTCCACACGGGCGGCACGCCCGGCCACCGCGACGACGGCCTCGACCAGGGCCGGGGCGGTGACCTCGGGCAACTCCCGTGCCACGGCGGCGCGCAGCGCCTCCGTGCTGTCGAGGGCGGCGGCCAGGAGGGTGTCGGCCGTCGGCCCCTCCACGGTCCGCAGCGCCTTGGAACCGGCCGTGTCCCGGGTCCGCAGCAGGTACCAGAAGGCGGGCGGCAGGGCCACGCCCTGCGAGACGGTGGCCCGGCGGGACGGCTTGACGCGCGGGTGGGCCGGCGAGTGGTGGCCGTCCATCTCCCACAGCAGGACGCCGTCGGCGGCGTACGCGCGCACGCCCGTGCGGGTCTGCGCCTCGGCGAGGACGACGTCCTCCACGGCGCCCTCCGGCGCCGCCATGAGTCCCCAGGGCTCCTGTCCGGGCCGGTCGATGTCGAAGCGGGCCTTGCGGCCGTCGATGCTCTCCAGGAGGTAGTGGTCCGGCGCGTTGTCGCGGTAGCGGGTGCGGAACAGCACCCGGGTGCCGACGAGTCCGTCCCGGCTCCCCAGCGGGGAGTCGGTCATGCCGGCGGGCAGCGGCGCGAGGTGCAGCGCCTCGCGGGCGAGGGTCTTGTCCGCCTCGGACGGCTCCAGGGCCGGGTCGGTGCTCGCGGGGCGTCCCGGGAAGTCGGGCAGCGGGGTCGCGCCCTGCCGCTCGCCGGTGACCGGGTCGACGGTCTCCCACGCCCGGCGCCCGAAGACGGCGTTGGTCCAGATCCGGGTGCCGTCGCCGAGCTGCAGCTCCTCCCGGTCGATCCCCTCCGTGCCGCCGGGACGGGTCACCCGCAGGCCGCCGTGCCGCCCGCCTCCGTCGGCGGTCTCGAACTGGAAGCCGTACGCCCCGTCCAGGCTGCCGCCGAAGGGCACCAGGCCGCCCATCTGCTCCGGGGTGAACGACTCGTCGGGACGGTCGGCCCAGACGGCGGTGTCGCAGTAGTACGGGCTCGGCTTGAGGCTCCAGCTGACGAGGAACGAACCGCCGACGTAGTGGACGGCGAACATGGTCGCGTCGGCCGGCACCGTGAACCGGCAGGAGCCGCGCACTCCGTCGGGGTCGACGGCGACGGCGCGGTCCCGTCCGAAGACGGTCAGCACGGGCCAGGTGCTGGTCACCCCGGCCACGCCGGGGAGCCCGGCGGCACCGAGCCCGTCGAGGGCGAGGCGCGTGTCCGCCGAGGTATCCGTGGCGGCCGCACCCGCCGCGGTGTCCGTGGCGTCCGCGGTGTCCGCGCCGTCCGCGGCCGGGCCGGCGGCGGACGCCGCCGCGACGGCGTCCGCCGCGAACTCCTCGTACACGGCCTCCAGCGCGGGCCAGGCGAGTTCCTCCGGCAGACCGGCCGCGAGCGAACGCCGCAGCGCGCCGCCGGCGGACGCGCCCGCGAGGGCGTCGCCGATCCCGCCGAGCGCCGTCACCGTCGGCCGGTCGAGGAGGGTCTCCAGCTCGGCGACGGACTCCTCCGCGCCTGCCATGCCGCCGCCCCCGACGGCGTCGACGAGCCTGCCGACCCGCACGGCCACCTCGTGGGCGATGCCCTCGTTGCCGGGGAGCAGCGTCACGGCCGATCCGGGCTTGCGGGCGGGTGCGCCGTACCAGTGGGGCTTCAGGCGGGCGTGCACGGTGCCTTCGAGGCGCGGGCCGAACGCGGGGTCGGCGGCGAGGGCGGAGAGGTCCCGCCGGGACTTCTCGCCCCAGAAGCGCATCCGGATCTCCGGGCCGGGGTCGACGACGGTGGCCCCGGCGGCCAGGCAGGCGTCCAGGACGTCGGCGTCGAAGCCCTGGTAGTGGTGGCGGGTGGTGTGCACGGTCACGGGGTGGCCCGCGGCCCGCAGCCGGGGCCCGAGCCTGACCACGAGGTCGAGGAACTCGGGCGGGAGCTGCTGGCGCGTGACTCCGCCGCCGGACGCCCGCGTGTACTGGTACATGTGGACGAAGTGGCCGACCCAGCGGTGCAGTCCGTCCTCTGGCACGATCCGTCCGGCTTCCATCGCCTCCGTGGCGCCGCACCCGATCAGCATCCGCAGCCAGGCCCCGCCGTCGGTGACGCTCTCGGGGAAGACCTCGATGAGTCCGGCGGCGACCTGGTCCGTCGGCGGGTGAGCCGTCAGGACCGGCTCGGCGCCGACGAGAAGGGCGTCCGGCACGGACTTCTTCCGGGTGACCGACAGGATCTCGCCCACCACGCGCGCGACCTCGTCGTCCCCGTGCCCGGCGGTCTTGGCGGAGGCCCGGACGCGGCGCACCAGGTCGGCCGGGAGATCGGCCTTCGAACCGGCCCAGGCGGTCAGGAACGCCCCGAGCGCGGCGTACGCCTCGACGGGGCCGAGCGACGCGGCGAGGAACTTCTGATGGGCCCCGAACTCCTTGGCGGGCATGGCCCCGCCCCGGGCGAACAGCAGCCCGTTGGCCCGGCGGTAGGCCGGATCCACGGGCAGGCCGTGCTCGGCCTCGGCGGCCCGCGCGGCCACGTAGGCCCGACCGCCGGGGCGGCTGCCGTAACCGATCAGCCGGTGCCCGACGGTGTCCCAGAACCACGGCAGGTGCGCGACGGGCAACTGCCGGGCCCGCCACGCCATGGCGTCGACGAACGCGCCGGGCTTCGACCAGGACCGGTTGAGTTCGGCCCCCATGGCCTCGTTGAGCTCACGGGCCGCCGCGGCGGCGTCCGGATCGTGGGCGGCGACCCAGTCGGCGTACGTGGTGGAGACGTGCGTGCTGCCCTTGACGGGCACCAGGGCTTCGAGCGAGGCGATCATGAGTGGATCGTCGCACGCACCACTGACACGCCCGAAGCGGCGGTTGAGCGCACAGCGCGCGCGGCGGCGCCTCCCGGTGGGGAGGGCACCGTGCCGAGCTCCGCTGCCGCTCGGTCTCGCTCACCGGGGCTACGAGTGCGGTGAGGTCGGGGAGATCCTGCTGGGAGCGCTCTCAGAGGGTGGGGCCTACAGATATCCTGATCCGCACAGGGACGCACACCGCGCGTCACCGCACACCGCACACCGCACACCGCACACCGCACACCGCACACCGCACACCGCAGCGAACACCCCGCCCCACCACGCAGCCGAGGAGCGCACGCCTTGCCCGAGCAGACCACGGGGCCCCGCCCCACGCTGGAAGCCGTCGCCGCTCGCGCCGGTGTGTCCCGCGCCACGGCCTCGCGGGTCGTCAACGGGGGCGCGGGCGTACGGCCTCCGCTGGTCGAGAAGGTGCGCAGGGCGGTCGACGAGCTCGGTTACGTGCCGAACCACGCGGCCCGCACGCTGGTCACCCGGCGCAACGGCGCTGTGGCGGTGATCATCGCGGAGCCCGAGTTCCGGATCTTCTCGGACCCGTTCTTCGAGCAGCAGGTGCGGGGCATCAGCCGGGAGCTGACCGCGCACGACGCCCAGCTGGTGCTGCTGTGGGTGGAGGGTCCGGGGGATCACGACCGGATCGCCCGGTATCTCGGGGGCGGGCACGTGGACGGCGCGCTGGCCTTCTCGCTGCACAACGACGACGCGCTGCCGGCCGTCATCGACCGGACCCGCATCCCGGTGGTGTACGGCGGCCGGCCGGCCCCCGGCACGAGTCCGACGGTGCCGTTCGTCGACTGCGACAACCGCGGGGGCGCCCGTGCGGCGGTGCGGCATCTGGTGGATCTCGGCCGCCGGAACATCGCCCACATCTCCGGGCCGGGCGATCAGACGTCGGCGCTCGACCGGCTCCACGGCTACCGCGACGTCCTGGTCGACGCCGATCCCACCCTGCTGGCCCGGGGCGACTTCACCGAGGAGAGCGGGGCCCGCGCGATGGCGGAGCTGCTCGACCGGCGGCCCGACCTCGACGCCGTGTTCGTGGCCAACGACCTGATGGCCTCGGGTGCGTTGCTGACGCTGCGCGAGCGCGGTGTGCGGGTGCCGGAGGACGTGGCGGTCGTCGGCTTCGACGACATGGCCTCGGTGGTGCGCCGGACGTCCCCGTCCCTGACCACCGTGCACCAGGACATCGAGGACATGGGCCGGCTGATGGTGAAGGTGCTGATGCGGCTGCTCGACGGGACCGGTCCCGCGACCCCCGCGCCCGTCGTCACGCCCACGTCGCTCGTGCTCCGCGACTCGGCCTGAGGCGGCGGACGGGGAGGTCGGGAGTACACGGGACGGCGGGCCGGGTGAGGAGGAACCCGGCCCGCCGCTCCGTTCCCCGAGGGGCTCGGACGATCAGTCGAAGGGGGTCAGCCGAGAGGGTCAGCCGAGGGGGTCAGCCGAAGGGGATGACCACCACCGACCGGTCCGTGCCCGTCTGGACGCGCGAGTCGCCGTTGCCGATCGCGCTCCAGACCTCCAGGCGCACCGTGCCGCCCGTCAGGTTGCCGAGCGTTCCGGTGGCGGACCTGAGGCCGCGGGACTGGGCGTACTCCTCCCAGCCGGCGACCGGGTCGGTGGCGAAGTAGTGGTAGGTCTCCGTCCGTTCGAAGGTGCCGTCGCCGGTGAGGTCGTAGCTGATCCGGGCCTGCTGGCCGAGGCCGACGGCCGTGCCGGCGTCGATCTGGAGGCGGAAGGCGGTGGAGGCGCCCGCCTTCAGCGTGCCGTTGACGCCCCTGGCCTCGTAGACGACCGGCCGGTTGGGGGTGCCGTCGTAGTTGCCGCCCTGCGCGGAGAGGACGGTGTCGCTGCCCGCCGTGGCGCCGGTGGCCGTGGTGAGCGTGCCGCCCGTGCGGAGCTGGAAGGTGTTGCCGGTGGACGGCTCCGGGTCCGGGCCGGGATCGGTGCCGCCCGTCCCCGTTCCGCTGGCGGTGGAACGCGCGGGAACGGACAGGGACTTGCCGTCCGAGAAGGTGACGGTACGGGCGGTGGCGCCGTGGTTGTGGGCGACGTACGTCCGGGTGGTGCCCTTGGTGAAGACGGCGGAGGTGGGGATGGATCCGGTGACCGTCGCGTCGGGGGCGCCGAGCGCGTCGAGAGTGGTGAGCCAGTGGTAGGTGTGGGCCTTGGACTCGCCCGCCTCCGGGGTGTAACCGGCGTTGCCCGCGTCCCACTTGGCCTTGGCCGCGGCCGGGTCGGCGAAGGACTGGAACTCCCAGAGGATGTCGCGCCATTCGACGGCGGGGCCGGGGTTCTCCCGTTCCATCTCGGCGATGTTGCGGCGGACGGCGTCCTTGTGTCCGCCGAGGTGGAGTGAGCCACCGGTCACCGGGAGGACGTTGATGCCGTGGATCTCCTCGGGGTTGGCGGTCCACCAGGTGGCGTAGGCCGCTCCGCTGCCCCAGACCATGCCGGCGGTGTCGTGCTGGAAGGACGCGGGGAAGACCTGCTGGTCGGCGTCGAACCAGTACTGGGCGATGGCCTCGCCCTCGGTGGTGAGCAGGTACGTCCCGAGGTCGCGGAGCTGGGTGTTGCCCGTGGCCGAGCCCCAGAGGACGAGGGCGGCGCTGAGGTTGGTCGACTCGGAGGAGGACTCCTGGTTGTTGCCGGCGGCGAAGCCCTGGTGTCCGCTGGCCCAGCTGTGTCCGGCGTAGACGTCGAAGCCGCGGAGGAAGGGGAAGGCGGTGTCGGTCCGGCTGGGGTTGGCGGTGTCGCGGACCAGGGTCTTCACCATCGCGCCCCAGGCGGAGTCCGCCGCCCAGTTCGCGTCGTACTGGGCGACGATCGCGGCGGCGTACACGTAGTAGCCGTAGTGGAAGTGGTGGTCGTTGAGTTCGGTGTCGCTGCCGTACGAGGCCGGGTAGCCGGTGAGGGTCTTCCACGCGGTGTCGTACGAGAACTCGCTGGCGCCGCCGGCCGTGAACCAGTCCTGGAGCCGGCCCTTGATCTGGCCGAGGAGCTTGTCGCGGAGCGCGGTCTCGCCGATCTGGTCGGCGAGCGGCACCAGTTGGGCGAGCTTGCCGAGGGCCTTGCCGGTCCAGTAGGTGTCGACGGCCCCGGAGAAGGGGTCGGCGGAGTTCGCGACCTCGTTGAGATAGCCGCGCAGGCGGGCGGTGTCGACCCCGCCGCCGCCCGGCAGTCCGGGCAGGGTGGCGGCCGCCTTCTGGCTGGTGGTGAAGGAGGCCGACTCGCGGACCTTCATGGTGCCGCGGGGCGAGACGTAGGTGTACGGGGTGAGCGGGTCGGTGGTGTTCAGCCACTGGTGGCGGTAGAGCGCCTGGAGGGTGCCGCGCTCGGTCCCCTCCTTCGCCTCGGTGGTGAGGGCGTAGGTGGCACGGACGGTGCCCGCGTCGTAGCTCCAGTTCACGGTGGATCCGGTGACGAAGCTGTAGGCGTACTTGCGGTAGGTGGCGAGCGCGTCGGTGGAGGGCAGGACGGCGACGGAGAAGTAGTCCTTGCCGCCGAGCCCTGCGGTGATGCTGGACCCTGAGACGGTCCAGTCGGTGCCGCTGGGCGCGAAGAGGGCGTAGTGGTGGCCCGCGACGGTGATGCCGAGGACGTTGCCCTGGTCGGCGAAGACGGCGGGCGCGCCGGCGGTGGTGATCCTGGCGTCGCCGCCGGTGCCCTTGGCGTACACGAAGGGCATGCCGTGGCCGATGGTGGTGCGCAGGGTGCGGGCGCCGTCGGACCAGTAGGGGGTGACGGTCCAGTCGGACCAGGCGTCGGCCTTGGTGTCGGGCGAGTTGAGCCCGGTGAGGCCGAGGGTGAGGTCGGCCTTGTGGGCGAACTCGTACTGGCGCCCGTCGCCGACGATGGCGGGGGTGGTCGGGTAGCCGAGTTCGAGGCCGCCGGCGACGGCCTGGTAGGTGAGCGGGTGGCCGTACATGGGAGTGGAGTACGGGTTGTCGCCGTAGCGCTGGAAGGCGAGGGAGGACCACCAGTCGTTGGTGGGGACCGGCTTGCCCTGGGCGGCGGCGGTGACCTTGGGGGTGACCGGGGCGCCGGTGTTGGTGGTGGGGCCGGAGGTTCCGGCGGGGCGGGTGTCGGAGTAGCTTCCGGCGCCTGTGGGGACGGTGGCCGCTGCCGCGGGGGCGGCGGCGGGGCCGAGTCCCAGGGCGGCGAGGGCGGAGACCAGGACCAGCGCGGCGGCCGGCCTTGTGCGGGGGGCTGGCATGTACGGCACCTCATGTCGTTCGCGACGAGTGGGGGCACGGAGGGGATGCGCGGAGCGGGGATGGGCGGGGGGAGCGGACGGTCTCGCGGTGGGCGCCCGGGCGACCGCCGCGAGAGATGCGGAGAGTTGGAGGGAGGTACGGAGAGAGGCTGAGAGAGGCGGAGAGAGGCGGAAAGCTTCGAGAGAGCGCTCTCAAGACGCCGGAAACGTAAAACCGCCGAAACACGTGTGTCAAGAGATTGAACACAGGCCGGACTTGACGGCTCTTCCCGTCCGTTACGCCTTCGAGCCTTGACGGATGGGCTCCGCCCCAGGCACGCTCCCCCCGCACGCTTGAGAGCGCTCTCAGTCGCTCTCGCTCGTTCCGGAGCCAAGGGAGGCTTCCCATGCCCATCGCCAGAGCCGCCGTCACGACCACCGCCAGGCGAGCCGTCGTCCGTCTCGGGGCGGTCGCGCTCACCGGGGCCCTGCTCGCCGCCTGCGGAGGTGCGTCGGACGACACCTCCGCCGATGGCGCGGGAGGCGAGGTCACCATCACCGTCGATCTGTTCGGCTCCTTCGGATACAAGGAGGCCGGGCTCTACGCCGAGTACGAGAAGCTCCACCCCGGTGTCACCATCAAGCAGACGGACACCGAGGACGAGGCCGACTACTGGAAGTCCCTCCAGACCCGGCTCGCCGGCGGCGCCGGCCTCGCCGACGTGCAGGGCATCGAGGTGGGCCGGATCGCCTCCGTCACCCAGCAGCAGGCCGACCGGTTCGAGGACCTCAGGAAGTACGGCGCGGACTCCCTCAAGGACCAGTTCGCCCCGGCGAAGTGGGCCGCGGCGAGCGGCAAGGGCGGCGAGGTCCTCGGCCTCGGCACCGACGTCGGCCCGGAGGCGATGTGCTACCGCACCGACCTCTTCAAGCAGGCCGGTCTCCCCACCGACCGCGCGCAGCTCGCCGAGAAGTGGTCCACCTGGGACGGCTACCTCGCCCTCGGGAAGCAGTACAAGGCGAAGGCCCCCGCCAAGAGCGCCTGGCTCGACAGCGTCGGCAGCCTCTACTCGATCATGATCGGGCAGGAGAAGGAGCGGTACTACGACGCCTCCGGAAAGCTGATCTGGGAGGAGAACCCGGCGCTGCGCACCGCCTGGGACCACTCCGTCCAGGCGGCGCAGGACGGGCTGAGCGCCAAGCTCGACCAGTGGTCCCCGCAGTGGAACCAGGCCTTCGCGGCCGGCTCCTTCGCCACCATCCCGTGCCCCGCCTGGATGCTCGGCTACATCAAGGGCCAGGCCGGTGAGGCCGGCAAGGGCAAGTGGGACGTCGCCACGCTCCCCGGCGGCGCCGGCAACTGGGGCGGCTCCTACCTGGCGGTGCCGAAGGCAGCGAAGCACAAGAAGGAGGCGTACGAGCTGGTGAAGTGGCTCACCGCCCCCGAGCAGCAGACGAAGCTCTTCCAGAAGCAGGGCAACTTCCCGTCCGCCACGGGCGCGATCGCGAAGGTCGCCGGCGCGAAGGACCCGTTCTTCTCCGACGCCCCCATCGGGCAGATCTTCGGTGACGCGGCGAAGGCGGCCCCGGTGCAGGTGCTCGGCGTGCACGACCAGAACATCGCGCAGCAGATCACGAACGCGCTGAGCGAGGTCGAGCGGAAGGGGACCTCGCCGGAGAAGGCCTGGTCGAACGCGAAGAAGGGCGTCGCGAACACCGTCGGCTGACCTCCGCCGGCTCCCTGATCCCCACATCTCCCCCACTCCTCCGAAGGGCCGCGCCGTGACCCTCACCGCACCCGAGACGCCGGCCCCGCCGAAGCCGGTCCCGCCGCCCGCGCGGCGGGGGTCCGCCCGGCGGGCCTGGCAGTCGTTCTCGCCGTACGCCTACCTCGCCCCGTTCTTCACCCTGTTCGTCGCCTTCGGTCTCTTCCCGCTGCTCTACACGGCCTTCGTCTCGCTCTACCGGGTGGAGCTCCAGACACCCGGCGACATGGAGTGGCGCGGCCTCGGCAACTACACCGCGCTGTTCGGCGACGAGTACTTCTGGCTCTCGCTGCGCAACACGTTCACCATCGGTGTGCTCTCCACCGTGCCGCAGCTCGTCATGGCCCTGGGGCTCGCGCATCTGCTGAACTACAGGATGCGCGGCCGCACCTTCCTGCGGACCGCGGTCCTCCTGCCGTACGCGACCTCGGTGGCCGCCGCCACCCTCGTCTTCGCCCAGCTCTTCGGGCGGGACTTCGGTCTGATCAACTACGCGCTCGGCCTGGTCGGCATCGACCCCGTCGACTGGCAGAACGGCACGGTCGCCTCGCAGATCGCCGTGTCGACGGTCGTCATCTGGCGCTGGACGGGCTACAACGCGCTGATCTACCTGGCCGGCATGCAGTCGATCCCGCACGAGTTGTACGAGGCAGCCGCGATGGACGGGGCCTCGCGGTGGCGCCAGTTCTTCCACGTCACGCTGCCGGGGCTGCGGCCCACGATCCTGTTCACCGTCATCGTGTCGACGATCGGCGCGACCCAGCTGTTCGGCGAGCCGCTGCTGCTCGAAGGGTCCATCTCGGGCGGCATCTCGCACCAGTACCAGACGCTCGGCCTGTACATGTACGAGCAGGGCTGGGGCTTCTTCCATCTGGGCCGGGCCGCCGCCATCGCCTGGGTGATGTTCCTGCTCATCGTGGTGCTCGTCGGGGTCAACGCCCTGGTCGCGCGCCGCCGTTCCCGCAAGGAGGCCGGCCGATGACCGCGCCCGGTTCCACCGTGACGCGAGCCCCCTCCCGGGCCGGCCGCACGCCCGGTTCCACCGCGGCACGAGGCCCCTCCCGGGCCGGCCGCACCCTGCACGCGGGCCCGCTCGCGTACGGGATCCTCGTCGTCGCCGTCCTGTTCTCGGCGTTCCCCTTCTACTGGACGATCGTCGCGGCGAGCCGCTCCAACGCCGACCTGGCGAAGGTGCCGCCGACGCTGCTGCCGGGCCCGAACCTGATCCGCAACTTCGAGGCGGTCCTCGAAGAGGCGGACATCGGCAAGGCCCTGCTCAACTCCCTCATCGTGTCGGGTTCGATCACCCTCGGGACCGTGCTCTGCTGTACGCTCGCCGGTTTCGCCTTCGCCAAGCTCCGTTTCAAGGGCCGTGGCGCGCTCCTGGCGATCACGATCGGCACCATGATGATCCCGCCGCAGCTGGGTGTGATCCCGCTGTTCATGCTGATCGCCGAGCTGGGCTGGGTGAACCAGCTCCAGGCGGTGATCCTGCCGGGCCTGGTGTCCGCGTTCGGGGTGTTCTTCATGCGCCAGTACCTGGTGCAGACGCTGCCGGACGAGCTGATCGAGGCGGCGCGGGTCGACGGCGCGTCCACCGCCCGGATCTTCTGGTCGATCGTGGTGCCGATCGCCCGACCCGGTATGGCCGTCCTGGGCCTGCTGACCTTCATGGCCGCCTGGAACGACTTCTTCTGGCCGGTCGTCGCCCTCACCTCCTCCGAGCCCACGGTCCAGGTCGCCCTGCGCCAGCTCGGCGGCGGATACGTCCACGACCAGTCCGTGATCATGGCGGGCACGCTGCTCGGCACCCTGCCGGTGCTCCTGGTCTTCGGCCTGCTGGGCCGGCAGATCGTCGGCGGCATCATGCAGGGCGCGGTCAAGGGCTGACCCGCCGCCCCCCTCGTCCCCGTGTCGCCGCCTCCCCCATCCCCAGACCTCTCACTCCAGGGAGTTCCCATCCCATGACCGCGCTCGACGCCCGTACCGACACCACGACCGTCCTCCGCTTCCCCGAGGGCTTCCGCTGGGGCACCGCCACGGCCGCCTACCAGATCGAGGGGGCGGCGGCGGAGGACGGCCGCACGCCCTCCATCTGGGACACCTTCAGCCGTACGCCCGGCAAGGTGCGCAACGGCGACACCGGTGACATCGCCGCCGACCACTACCACCGGGTCGACGAGGACGTCGAGTTGATGCGGCGGCTCGGCGTGACCGACTACCGCTTCTCGATCGCCTGGCCCCGGGTGCAGCCCACCGGGCGCGGCCCCGCCGTGCGCAAGGGCCTGGACTTCTACCGGCGGCTCGTCGACCGCCTCCTCGACGCCGGTATCCGCCCGGTGGCGACGCTGTACCACTGGGACCTCCCCCAGGAGTTGGAGGACGCCGGCGGCTGGCCGCAGCGGGACACCTCGTACCGGTTCGCCGAGTACGCGGCCATCATGGCGGACGCCCTGGGCGACCGGGTGGCGACCTGGACCACGCTCAACGAGCCCTGGTGCGCGGCCTTCCTCGGCTACGGCAACGGCGTGCACGCCCCGGGCCGCACCAGCGCCCTCGCCTCGCTCCGCGCCGCCCACCACCTGAACCTGGCGCACGGGCTCGCGGCGCGTACCCTGCGCGGGGCGCTGCCCGCCGCGTCCGAGGTGTCGCTGACCCTCAACCTCCACGCGGTGCGGCCCTGCTCGCAGGCGCCGGAGGATCTGGACGCGGCGCGCCGGATCGACGCGGTCGGCAACCGCGTCTTCCTCGACCCCGTCTTCCACGGCCGGCTTCCGGAGGACCTGGTCCGCGACACGGCGTCGGTCACGGACTGGTCCTTCGTGCGGGACGGCGATCTGGCGGCGGCGGCCGCGCCGATCGACTCGCTGGGCATCAACTACTACTCCCCCTCGGTCGTCGGGGCGGGCAGCTCGGAGTCGCCCTCGCCGTGGGCGGGCGCGGAGCGGCACGTCCGGTTCGAGCCGGCCCCCGGGCCGCGGACGGCGATGGACTGGCCGGTGGACGCGAACGGGCTGCACGAGCTGCTGATCCGGCTGCGGGACGAGCTGCCGGGCGTGCCGCTGGTGATCACCGAGAACGGTGCGGCGTACGACGACTACGCCGACCCCTCGGGCAACGTGAAGGACCCGGAGCGGGTGGCGTACCTCCACGCGCATCTGGCGGCGGTGCACCGCGCGCTCGCGGACGGGGCGGACGTCCGCGGGTACTTCCTGTGGTCGCTTTTGGACAACTTCGAGTGGGCGTACGGGTACAGCAAGCGGTTCGGCATCGTGCACGTGGACTTCGCGACGCAGCGGCGGACGCTGAAGGACAGCGCCCGCTGGTACGCGGAGGTCATCGCGCGCGGGGGTCTGGCGGAGGCCTGACGGGCGGCCCGGCCCGGGCCCGGCTACTTCCGCAGCGCGCCGGCGACGAAGGCCCGGGTCCACGGGACGGCCGATTCCACGGGGATGTACTGCGTGTCCGCCGGGAAGAAGTCCACGACGCCGGCTGCGCCGTAGTTCGCCCAGAAGCAGGTGGTCATCGGGAAGGTGTCGGTGACGTTCTGCCGGCACTTCACGACGAGGGTGCCGCCGGCCGCGGTCAGGGGCTCGCCGGTGAAGTTGCGGCCGTAGCCCGTGGCGAGCTCCACGGACGCGTCGAAGATCCTGTTCAGCGCGGCGGCGGGGTCGGACACGTTCTCGTACAGGTGGGTCCTGGCGGTGAACATGGGCGCCGACGCCGACATGGTGCCCTTGCGGAGGACGTTGCGCGGGCTGCCGAAGCAGGACACCTCGTCGGCGAGGTCCTGGCTGTCGCCCTCGATCTCCTTGAGGTCGTCGTCTCCGGTGACGATGATGTCGAGGTCGCTGCCGTAGTGGAAACCGCCGTCGCCCTCGTCGCAGACGAGGCCTTCCAGTTCCGGCACGGCGATGGCCGTGTAGCGGGTGCCGGGGTCGGCGGCGAGCTTCTCGGCGGCCGGGGCGGCACCGCCCTCCCCGCCGCCGGTGGCCGAGCCGCCGGTGGAGGTCCGGCCCTCCGACGTCTTCCCGGCCGAGGCCTGTCCCGTCGAGCCCTTGGTGTCCGAGGGCGCGGAGGAGCCGCAGCCCGTCAGCGTCACCGCCACGGACGAGGCCATGACGACCGAGGCCACGACTGCCCGAAACCTGCTCATGTGCCGACTCCCCCGCGAGGCGCACGTGCCGTTCCGAGGACGGCACCCTGTAGTTGACCGTGATCGTCGACCAAGGTTGTTGATCAAGATCGCGGTGATCCTACGGCGTACCCGAGGGGGTGCCGCGACACCCCCCTCGGGTCCACGGCACCCCCGGTCACTATTCGGCCAGGGTCACAGGCGCTGCCACAGCGCCGGGACGTTCGGCGGCTGCCAGCCCGCCTGGGCCTGGTGGCCCTGGAGGCAGCGGTAGCTCGCGCCGCCGTAGGTGACGACGTCCCCGGCCGCGTAGACCTTTCCGGCCGTCCAGGTGCCGCCCGGCTCCGGCTCGCCCGGCCCGGGGCCCGGGTCGGTGCCGGTGGTCTTCAGCGTGAGCCCGTAGTTCTGGAGCAGCGGATTCAGTGGCTGGAAGAAGGTGGTGCCGCCGCTGGAGCAGTTACCCGAACCGCCGGACGTGACGCCCTGGGCCTGGCTGCCGGAGATGTACGAGCCGCCGGAGTCGCCGGGCTCGGCGCAGACGGTCGTGCGGGTCACCCCGGAGATGGTGCCCTCGGGGTAGGTGACGCTCGTGTTGTGCTGCTGCACGGTGCCGCAGTGCCAGCCGGTGGTCGAGCCGGAGCGGCACACGGAGGAGCCGACGGGCTGCAGCACCGAGCCGGTCACCTGGACGTTCCCGCCGCCGGAGCCCTTGACGTACGGGGTGGAGGTCCAGTTGGTGTTGGCGGCGACCCAGGCCATGTCGTTGCCGGGGAAGACCGAGCCCTGGAAGCTGCCCTGTGCCACCTGGTTGAACCCGCTGGTGGTGGTGCCCGCCCGGCCGCAGTGACCTGCGGTCGCGAAGCCCTGGGTGGTGCCCCGCGTCACCGCGAAGCCGACCGAGCAGCGGCCGCCGCCGCCCATGTAGTACGCGTCGCCGCCCCGGATGTCGTACAGCGGGCGGGGTGCCTGGCCGGTGCGGACGACGCGCACCAGCTCGCGCGGCACGCCGGTGGCCCGCACGAGCCGCGCCCCGGCACCGGCCCTGGTCTCCTCGACGACCAGGACGTTGGCGCGGACGTCGACGTAGCGGACGGGCGCGTCGGTGCCGGCGGACCGGTCGAGCCGCTGCTTGGCGCTTTCCAGGGCGGAAAGACTGTGCGTCACGAGCCGGGCCCGCGCCCCCGTGGCCCGTATCGCGGTGGTGTCGGCGGCGCGGGTGGTGGCCACGGTCAGGGTGCCGGCCTCGGCGCCGTCCACCCAGGCACCGGCGAAGGCACCGCCGAGGCCCTGGCGGAGCCGGGCCGCGGTGGCGCCCGCCTCGGCCTCGTTGGCGAGGCGGGTCAGGGCCTGGGAGGGGGTGAGTCCCAGGTCGCGCCGCATGGCGTCGAGCAGCTCGGGCCGGGCGGAGTCGGCGCCGAGCGTCTGCGCGGCGGTTCTGAGGGTCGGGGCGCGGTGCGGGTCCCGGACGTCCGGGGCCGCTGCGGCGGCACCGGCCTGGAGTCCGGCCAGCGCCATCGCGGCGGCGACGAGGGCGGTACACGCCGCGCGGGCGTGTCGTCGGAGCATGGGGAGTCTCCTCGGTTCTCGGATCGCGGTGCGGGGATCTCGGTCCCTGGTCCCGGATCGCGGTGGGGGATCTGCTGGAACCGTAGGGATCGCCACGCGGAGAAGGGAGTTGCCAGTCGGCCCCTGCCACGGCGTTATGCCGGGGGTGCCACCCCCGTGCGCAGCCTGCCCGCGCTGGTCGCCAGCGCCTCGGCGTGGGCGGCCCGGGTGTGGCCGAGGACCGTGGCGGACCGGGAGGCCGCGCGCCCCTCGGGATGCCAGCCGAGCAGATGCCGCCACATCAGCGGGGCGCCGGCGAGGGGGCGGGTGACGAGGCCCGGGGTGACGGGGAAGGTGGCCCGGCACAGTCCGACGGCCCGGCCGACCTGCACCAGGTGGACACAGGAGGCGGTGTCCGTCTCGTACACGCAGGCCGGGGTGAACCCGGCGCGTACGCAAGCGGCCGCGAAACAGTCGCCGAAGCAGCCGTCGCCCGGCACGTCGGTCCAGGCCTCCGCCGCCAGTTCGGCCAGGTCGATCTCGGTGCGGGGCGCCAGCGGATGGTCGGCGGCCAGCATCACGTACACCGGGTCGCGGGCGACCTCCGTCCAGGCCAGGCGTCCCGCCTCGGGCGGACCGCTCTCGCCGCAGGCCCCGACCAGGGCGAAGTCGAGGCGGCCGTCGGCGACCCCGCCGGCGATCTCGCGCTCCGACCACGAGATGTACGTGGTGACGGGGGCGCCGGGGTCGTCGCGCGCGATCCGGTCGACCAGGCCGCCGAGCAGCGGCCCGTGGGTGCCGCCGAGCCGGTAGCCCTCGGCCCCGCCCCGCGCGAAGCGCACCGCCTCCTCCTGCAGCTCACAGACGGCGGGCAGCACCACTCGCGCCCGTTCGAGCACCAGGTCACCGAGCGCCGTGGCCCGTACGCCCTCCCGCCCCCGCTCGAACAGAGCCCCGCCCAGGGCCCGTTCGATCCGCTTGAGCTGAGCACTGAGCGCCGGCTGGGCGAGCCCGAGCGCGGTCGCGGCGCGCGTGAGGCTCCCCGCGTCGGCGATGGCCCGGATCGTCTTGAGGTGCCTCAGCTCCAAGTCCATAGCGAGAGCTTGACGCGCCGACCCGCTGCGGTCCAGACCAAAGCACGACCCGAATTCCGCCATGTACACGGAACGACGCAGGTCACAGCGGGCGATGGCCCGTCGGCGGGAACCGCACACGTGCTCGGCTCGTCCTGAGCAGCGAAGGGTGCCGGGGGACGTTCGCCCGTCCGGCGGCGCCGCACACGCGCGCGTGCGGACGGTCGCATGCGGAAGTCAGGGGGGTACGGGGTGGCGGTCACGCTCGCGGAGGAGATCATGCTGCTGTCCCTGGACGACGTGTCCGGGGTCGCGAAGGAGCGGCAGACCGCCGCGTGGGCGGTCGCGGGCGGCATCGTGCTCGATCTCGTCCTGGCGGGGCGCCTGTCGGTCGACGACGGACGGCTGCGGGTCACGGACACGACGCCCACCGAGGTGCCGCTGCTGGACGAGCGGCTGCGGCAGATCGGCGCGTGGTGCGCGAAGAAGGGCAGGGCGCCGAAGGTCGCCGAGTGGCTGACCAAGGACCAGTCCAAGGCCGTGAAGGCCACGGTCGAGAGCCTTTGTGAGCGCGGCCTTGTGCGTGAGGAGCGGCAGCGGGTGATGGGCCTCTTCCCCGTCGTCCGCTACCCGGAGGCGGACGGCTCCGTCGAACGCGAACTGAGGACCAGGCTGCACACGGTCCTCACCGACGGCCCGGCCCACAGCGCCCGGACCACGGGCCTTCTCGCCCTGATCCACGGCGCCAAGCTCCACCGCCTGGCGTTCCCCGACATACCCCGCAAGGAGGTCGCGGCCCGCTTGGAGGAACTCACGGCCGGCCAGTGGGCGGCGGAGAGCGTGCGCCGGGCGATCCGGGACATGCAGGCCGCGATGCTCGTGGTCACGACGGCCACGGTGGTGGCGGTCACCAGCTGAACGGGCGCGGCGAGCGCCGTTCGAGGCGGTGCGGGGAGCGGACCGGGGCAGGCCCCCACGGCCCGCCCCGGTCCGCCACTACTGTCCCTCCCGCCGCTCACGTCTCACTCACGTTCCGCTAACGCGGACGAGGCGGCTGCCGTCCGCCGTGCGCAGCGGGCAGAGCGCGGTGCCGTATCCGGTCCGCCGTGTGCCGCCGTGCACCGGCGGGTAGGCTGCTCGCCTTTCCGATCACGTTCCCGATTCCTCCAGGGAAGCGAGCGACGCAGATGACCGATCTGAGCCGGACATACGTGGACGAGTGCCTGGGCGGGAACCGCGGGCTCGCCGAGGCCGTGGCGCGGGCCGAACTGCCGCCCGCCTTCGAGGAGGCGTGGCGGGCGCATCTGCTGCCCCGGCCCTGGTTCGTACGGGCCCCCGAGACGGCCGCCTTCGCACGGGACCTGGAGGGGCTCTTCGCGCTGCTGGTGTCGCTGCCGCTCCGGCTCTTCGACGGGGACGTCGACCGGTACGCGGCGGAGGTCGGGATCGATCCCCCGCTGGCCGCGCTGCTCCGTCGGGGCGGCTCCGGCGTCCCTGCCAAGTTCGGCCGCGCCGACGCCTATCACGACGGCACCGCGTACAAGCTCCTGGAGTTCAACCTCGGCAGCGAGGTCGGCGGTGTGGACATGGCCGTGTTCAACCAGAGGCTGCTGCGGGTGCCCGCGTTCGCGGACTTCGCGCGTGAGCACCGGCTCGACCACGTGGACATCGCGGCGCGGACGGCGGCCGTCCTGCGCGACCGCGCCAGGCCGGCGCTGTCCGGGGGCGGGGACCCGGTGGTCGGGCTGATCGAGGGGCGCGGTGGCGTCGGCCCGTACGGGAGGCTGATGCGGGCGACGGTCGAGGCGATGGCCGAGCAGGGCATCGACGTGCGGATCGGGGAGATCGACGAGGTAAGCACCCGGTCCGACGGCAAACTCACTCTGGGCGGCACCCCTCTGGACCTGGTCCTGCGGAACTTCGCGGCGAGTCAGCTGCTCGACGACCCGGCGGGTCCCGACGTGGCGGAACCGTTCTTCCGCGCCCACCAGGAAGGCCGGACCATCCTGTTCACCTCCCTGGAGAGCGGCTTCTACTCGAACAAGAGCGCCCTCGCGCTGCTGACCGACCCTCGGCGGCGCGGATCGTTCGACGCCGACGAGCGGGCCCTCGTCGACCGGGTCCTGCCGTGGAGCCGCACGCTCCACGCCTCCGTTCCCGCCGACCTCGTCGACCTCTGCCGGGAGCGGCGGGACCGGCTCATCCTGAAGCCGGGCGCCGGGTACGGCGGGCTCGACACCTTCGTCGGCTGGGAGTGCACGGACGCGGAGTGGGACAAGGCGGTGCGCGTGGCCGTCGAGCGGGGCGGCTATGTCGCTCAGGAGCGGGTCGTACCGCGCCCGGAACCGGTGTACGACCCCGTGACCGGCGAAGTCGACGACTGGATCGCGGCGTTGGGCGTCTTCCTCACCGACGAGGGGTACGCGGGCACGCACGCGCGGGCCAACCGCGCCGACGGGGGCGCGATCGTCGGGATGAGCAGCAACCCGGACACCCGGATGGTGGGCGTGTTCTCCCACCCGTGACGCCTCCCGCGCGTGACGTCTCCCGCGCGTGGCTCCCCACCGGCGTCCTCCGGCCATGGCGGAGGTCGCCTTGCCCGTGTCCGCCGGTGCCGGGCGCCCGCGGCTGTGTGTGGCCGTGGCCGTGTGGAGTCTCAGGCGCCGGCGGCCAGCTCGGCGTTGGCGCGCTCCGTGATCAGGGTCAGCACTCGTCCCGTCACCTCCAGCTCCTCGTCCGTGATGCCGGCGTACAGCCGGGCGGAGACCTCGGCGGATTCGGCCGCGGTGACCTCGTACGACTCCCGACCGGCGTCCGTGAGCCGTATCCTCGCCGGCTCCGCCGGGTCCGCCTCCAGCAGTTCGGCGGCCGTCAGCTCCTCGATCACGCCGGACACGACCGACGCGTCGGTCTTCAGGGAACCGACGACGTCGCCGACGAGCTCGTCGCGGCCGACGGACTCGCCCGCGGCCGCGACGGCCCGGAGGGTCACACTCTGGTGGAACGTGATGCCGTGACGGGTCAGGACGCCCTCCAGGCGGGCTCGTGCCGCGTGGTGCGCCAGGGCCAGGACCCGGCCGTTGGCGCGGGGTGCGGTGGTGGTCATGATGGCTCCTCGTCGGTCTCGGTGTGCGGATCAAGAGGTACGTCGAGCAGGATCGCCAGCTCGCGGGTGAAGTCCCGGGTACGCGAGCCGGTCCGGCCCCCGAGCGGCGCGAGCAACTGGTCCAGGAGGCCTTGGACGACCGTGATCGCCCGGAGCGTGACGTCGAGCCCCTGGTCGGTGAGCGACAGCTGCATGGCGCGCGGGTCACTCGGGTCGCGGGTGCGATCCAGGAGCCCGGACGCCTCCAGGGCGCGGGCGAGCTTGGAGACGTACAGCGGCTCCATCCCCGTCCGGTCGGCGAGCCCGCGCTGACTGGGCCGCAGCCCGGAGCGCGACATGCCGTACAACGACGCCATCACCACGTACTGGGCATGGGTCAGACCCAGCGGCGCGACCGCCCGGTCGACGGCCACGCGCCACTTCATCGACAGGCGCCAGACGAGAAAGCCCGCGGAGGCGTCGTTGGTTGCTGAACTCACGCTGAATACAGTACATGGCTACTATGTACATGGCTACTATTTTCGTTGCGCTCGACACCGGGCCCGCACCGGGCCCGACACCGGGCTCACGCCGGTGCTGACGGCGCGCGGGGGTGGAGCGCCGCCGCCCCGGCGAGGAGGAGTTCGAGCGCGAAGGGGTAGCCGCTGTCGC
This sequence comes from Streptomyces sp. NPDC088707, assembly GCF_044752725.1. Taxonomy (NCBI): domain Bacteria; kingdom Bacillati; phylum Actinomycetota; class Actinomycetes; order Kitasatosporales; family Streptomycetaceae; genus Streptomyces; species Streptomyces sp. NPDC088707. The sequence goes on from NZ_JBIVLV010000001.1 coordinate 878,413, forward strand.
GCATGTCGGCGGCCAGGAGGGGGAACGCGGCCGCGACGTGCGGGTGCGTGCCGGTCGGCAGTCTGCCGTAGACCGCGTGCCAGACCTCCGCCTCCCTCTCCCGCGCGGCGGGCGGCAGGGCGAGTGCCGCCGCGTCCTGGGCGGCGAAGGCGAGGGCCTGGTCGACGAAGGCGTGGTAGATCCGGACCGCGAGGCCGTCCGGGAAGCCGGCCGTACGCAGCACCCCGAGGATCCCCTCGACCACCCGGGTCTCGTGGGCGCGCCCGGTGGTCCGGTGCGCCGCGAGAAGCGCGGCCTGCGGATGGGCCTGGTAACGGGCGTGCAGGCGGAGCCCGATCGCGCGGAGGTCCGCCCGCCAGTCACCGGTGGCCGTCCAGCCCTCCTGGGCGCGGCCGATGAGCTCGTCGGCGAGGGCGAGGAGCAGGGCGTCCGAGTTGCGGAAGTAGCGGTAGAGGGCGGTGGGGTCGGCGCCGAGCGCGGCGCCGAGCCTCCGCACGGAGAGTGCCGCCGCGCCGTGCTGCTCGACCAGCCGCAGGGCGGTCTCGACGATGAGGCGTTCCGAGAGGACGGCGCCCTGTCTGGTGGGGCGGCGGCGCCGTCGGCTGCCTTCGGGAACCACGCGTTCGACCATGCCCCGACCTTATGTCAACAGCATTGACGTGTATGCGGCGGTACGGATTGCATGGTGCCGGCACCCGTCGTCGCACGTCCTCAGGAGCACCCCCATGACCTCGGCCGATCTGGTCTTCACCGGCGGACCCGTCTTCACGGTCGACCCGGCCCGCACCCGGGCGAGCTCACTCGCGGTCGTCGGCGACCGCGTCGTCGACGTCGGCCACGACGAGGTGCGGGAGCTCGTCGGTCCCCGGACCGAGGTCGTCGACCTGACCGGGAAGCTGCTGCTCCCGGGGTTCCAGGACGCCCATGTCCACGCGGTGTTCGGCGGTTCGGAACTGGCCGAGTGCGATCTGACGGGCACGGTCGGCGTCCCGGAGTACCTCGGCCGGGTCCGGGCGTACGCCGACGCGCACCCGGAGCACGCGTGGATCACCGGCGGCGGCTGGTCGATGGAGAGCTTCGCGGGCGGACTGCCCACCCGGGAGCTGCTCGACTCGGTCGTCCCGGACCGGCCGGTGCTGCTGTCCAACCGCGACCACCACGGCGCCTGGGCCAACACGAAGGCCCTCGAACTCGCCGGGATCACCGCCGACACCCCGGACCCCTCCGACGGCCGCATCGAGCGCGAGCCGGACGGCACGCCCAGCGGCATGCTCCAGGAGGGCGCCACGGCGCTGGTCTCGCGCCTCGTACCGGCGAGCACGCCGGCGGACCGTCTCGCGGGGCTCCTGCGTGCCCAGGAGCTGCTGCACTCCCTCGGCGTCACCGGCTGGCAGGACGCGCTTCTCGGCGCGTTCAGCGGCCGGGCCGACCCCTCGGACGCCTACGCGACCGCCGCCCGCGACGGCTCGCTCACCGCCCGGGTGACCGGGGCGCTCTGGTGGGACCGGCAGCGCGGGTCCGAGCAGATCGCCGAACTGGTGGCGCTGCGCGAGAAGTTGAGCCACGGCCGGTTCCGTGCCACCTCGGTGAAGATCATGCAGGACGGGATCGCGGAGAACTTCACCGCCGCCATGACCTCCCCCTACCTGGACGGCTGCGGCTGCGCCACCGCCAACAGCGGACTCAGTTTCGTCGACCCCGGGGCGCTGCGGGGGTACGTGGCGGAGCTCGACGCCCTGGACTTCCAGGTCCACTTCCACGCCCTCGGCGACCGGGCGGTCCGCGAGGCCCTCGACGCGCTGGAGGCCGCGGTCGCCGCCAACGGCCGCCGGGGCAACCGCCACCACCTCGCCCATCTCCAGGTCGTCCACCCGGACGACCTCCCCCGGTTCGCCGCGCTCGGCGCCCTCGCGAACATCCAGCCGCTCTGGGCGGCCCACGAGCCGCAGATGGACGAACTCACCATCCCGTTCCTGGGTCCCGAACGCAGCGCCTGGCAGTACCCGTTCGGCGATCTGGTGCGCGCCGGAGCCACCCTCGTCGCGGGCAGCGACTGGCCGGTGAGCAGCCCCGATCCGCTCGCGGGCATCCACGTCGCCGTCAACCGCCGTGAGCCCGGCGCCACCGACGAGCGGGTCTTCCTGCCGGAGCAGCGCCTCGACCTGCCCACGGCCCTCGCCGCCTACACGGCCGGCTCCGCCCACGCGAACGGCCACGACGACGCGGGCAGTCTGCGCCCCGGGAACCTCGCCGACCTCGTGGTTCTCGACCGCGACATCCTGACCGGTCCGCCGGAGGAGATCGCCGCGGCCCGGGTGGAGCGCACGTACGTGGGCGGCCGTCTCGTGCACGCGCGCTGAGCTCACCGGCAGGGCGGCGGCCGCTCCGGCCGGCCGGAGCGGCTCGGTGAGCGTGCGCACCGGTTGCGGTGCGGCGTGGTCGAGCCGTTCGAGCGGTCTGTTCGCCCCGGGCGAGCCGGTGCTCGGCGTGGTCCACCACCATCTCTCCGTCGCCGGCACGTCCCGGTGGAGGCCGGGGCGGGCCGGCCTTCCCGCATGGTGGGCAGCCGCGCGTCCACGTAGTGGGCGGCGGGGTGGCGGAAGTCTGTCTGCGCCTGGAATCGCCGCAGGTCAGAGTGGTGCGTACAGGCTGTCAGGTGGCGCAATACTGCCGCAACACCATCCGGCACGGCCCGCCGCTACGTTCCTTTCCATGCCCGCCGAACCCGCTTCCGCCGCCCGTCCCCTCGCCGCCGCCCGCCGTCTGCGGCTGCGTGCGGACCGGGCGCGGCAGCTCGCCGACCTGCTGCGCCACCAGATCCTGGCGGGTGGCTTCCCCGGCGGGGTCCTGCCGCTGGAGGACGTGATCGCGGCCGACTACCGGGCCAGCCGGAACACCGTCCGGCAGGCACTGGACCTGCTGCGCGGCGAGCAGATCGTCGAACGGCAGCCGGGGGTCGGCACGGTGGTGGTGTGCGAGAAGTACCCGCACGGCCTGGACCGGCTCCAGGGTCTCGCCGAGACCCTGCGCGAGCACGGGCAGGTCACCAACGAGGTCCGGACGATGGGGCCGGTCGGCGCGCCGGGGCCGGTGGCCCACCGCCTCGGGCTGCCGGAGCACACCGACGTGCTCTGCATCGAGCGGCTGCGCCGGCTCAACGGGCTGCCTCTCTCCCTCGACCTGTCGTACCTCCCGATGGACATCGGCGGCGAACTCCTCGGCTGCGACCTGGAGAACACGGATGTGTTCAGGCTCCTGGAGCAGCTGACCGGCGGCCCGCTCGGGCACGCCGAGATCACGCTGGAGGCCGTCAACGCCGACGCGCACTCCGCCGCCGTCCTGCAGGCCCCGCGCGGGGCCGCCGTCCTGATGCTGGAGCGGCTGACGTGTCTGCCCGACGGGCGGCCGGTGGACCTGGAGTTCATCCGGTTCCGGGGCGACCGCATCACGATGGGCGGCATCCTGCGCCGCTCGCTCTGATCGCCTCCCCTTCTCCCATCCCCTCCCCTTCTCCCCCGCCCTCCCCCTCCCGGGCCCCTTCGGCCTCTCGCGTTCCGCCCCTTCCTGCCGACCCCTTTCCTGGAGACAGCCATGCCTCTGGTCCCCCAGCGCGCCGACGTGCCCGTGACCATCGACGAGTCCAAGTGCATCGACGGATGCACGCTCTGCGTCGACATGTGTCCGCTGGACTCGCTCGCGATCCGCGAGGAGGACGGCAAGGCGTACATGCACGTGGACGAGTGCTGGTACTGCGGCCCCTGCGCCGCCCGCTGCCCCACGGGCGCGGTCACCGTCAACATGCCCTATCTGCTCCGGTGAAAGGCCGAACACCCATGTCCCGAGGAAGACTTCCTCTGCCGCACCACCGGGGAGCCGGCCGGCTCGCCCTCCCCCTCGCGCTTCTCCTGCCCCTCGCCACCGCCTGCGGCGGGGCCGAGGCCGGGGGCTCCTCCGACGGGAAGACGGTCACGGTGACCGTCGGCTACCAGTCGAAGACGATCAACACCGTCACCGCGGGCACTCTGCTGCGGTCCCTCGGCTACTTCGAGGAGGAGCTCGCGAACCGGGGCCGCAAGGACGGCCTGACGTACCGGGTGGTCTGGCAGGACTACGCGACCGGGGCGCCGATCACGGCGCAGATGACCGCGGGGAAGATCGACATCGGCTCGATGGGCGACTTCCCGCTGCTGATCAACGCGGCACGCGGGAAGCAGCTCAAGGAGCCGACGCGGCTCGTCGCGGTCACCGGTTACAACCTGCGCGGTGGCCTCAACACCGTGGTCACCGCCCCCGGTTCGACGCTCGCGTCGCTGGCGGACCTGAAGGGCCGCAAGGTGTCCACCAGTGTCGGTTCGGCGGCCGACGGCACCCTCGTACGGGCGTTGCGACGTGCCGGGCTCGACCCCGCGAAGGACATCCGCAAGCTCAACCAGCAGCCGAGCGTGGGAGCTTCGGCCCTGACGGCCGGAAGTGTCGACGCCCTCTCCCAGTTCGTCGCCTGGCCGGGCCTGCTCGCCTTCCAGGGCAAGGCGACGGCGCTGTACGACGGCGCCGAGCTGAACCTGCCGACCTTCCACGGGGTCACCGTCCGCGAGGAGTTCGCCCAGCGCCGCCCGGACGTCCTCGACGCGTTCCTGCGGGCGCAGAACCGCGCCACGGACCATCTGCGGAAGCAGCCGGTCGCCGCCGCCGAGACGGTCGCCGAGGAGACCGGGCTGCCCGCCGAGGTGGTCTACCTCTACAACGGCGCGCAGGGCATCGCGACCTTCGACCCGGCGCTCCGCCCTGAGCTGGTCGCCGCGCTCAAGGAGGACGTGCCGGTCCTCAAGGAGGCCGGTCTGGTGAAGGACGTCGACGTGGACGCGTTCGTCGACCCGGCGCCGCTGCGCCGGGCGGTGCCGGACCTCGCGTATCCCAAGGCCGCCGGGCCCAGGTCCGAGTTGTGGCTGAAGGGCCGGAGCACGATCCAGACCTTCGACAGCCCCGCCGCACTCCTCAAGGCCGTGAAGGGTGCCTCCGTGCGGGCCGCCTACGTGCCGGACGCGGTGACGGGGACGCTGTGGTTCGCGGACCGGTCGGTGTGGGTCGCGGACGGCGCCGCGTGGCGGGCCTTCGTCACCCGCTCGGGCGCCGAGCGGTACGTCTCCGGGCACGCCGGCGCGCGCATCGTCCCGTACGCGGACGCCGTGAGGCTCGCGTCATGAGCGCGGCAGGCCGCCGGACCGGCGCCACGAGCGCCGGCCGCCGGCTGGTCCGGGTGGCCTCCCCACTCGCGGCCCTCGGGCTCTGGCAGCTGCTGACCTCCTACGACGTCGATCTGTGGCTGCGGTTCGAGCAGTTCCCCACGGTCGTCGAGGTCGCCGCCGCCCTGGGGGACCGGATCGGCACCGAGGCGTACTGGCAGGATCTCGGCCACAGTCTGCGCCGGATCGCGGTCGGCTTCCTTCTCGCCGCCGTCCTCGGGGTGGCGGCCGGGACGGCCGTCGCCCGGTCCCGGTGGGCCGCCGACATCCTGGGCCCACTGGTCGAGGTGGTGCGGCCGATCCCAGCCATCGCCCTGGTACCGGTCGCGATCCTGCTGCTCCCCACCAACGAGCAGGGCATCGTCTTCATCACCTGCGCCGCGGCCCTCTTCCCCGTCCTCGTGTCGACCCGGCACGCCGTACGGGCCCTGAACCCGGTGTGGGAGGAGGCGGTGCTCACCCTCGGCGGGAGCCGGGCGCGGGTGCTGTTCTCGGTGGTGCTGCCGGGCGCCCTGCCGGGGATCTTCGGCGGTCTGTCGGTGGGCATCGGCGTCTCGTGGATCTGTGTGATCTCGGCGGAGATGATCTCCGGCGCGTACGGGGTGGGCTACCGCACCTGGCAGGACTACACGGTCGTCGACTACCCCGGCGTCTTCGTCGGCATGGCCACGATCGGTGCCCTGGGCTGGCTCACCTCCACCGCGGTCGAGACGCTGGGCCGCCGGGTCACGGCGTGGCTGCCGCGCCCGACCGCCCGGGTGCCGGCCGGCGGCGCCGCCCGCGCGGCCAGCACGTCCGCACCCATCGCCGTTCCCGCGTCCCCGTCGGCTTCCGCCGTCCGTCGCCCCGAGAAGGAGCCGGTTCCATGAGCACCGTGAGCCCGTCCGCCGTGTCCGCGAAGCCGTCCGCACCGACGGCGCCGACGGCCTCCGCCGGTGCGGAGCTCGCCCTGCACGGCGTCCGCCTCGGCCACCCCGGCGGGGTCGCCGTGCCCGGCCCGGTCGACCTGCGGATCGCCCCCGGCGAGCTGCTGACCGTGGTCGGCCCCTCGGGCTGCGGCAAGACCACCCTGCTGCGCACGCTCGCCGGTCTGCTGCCCCCGCTGGAGGGGCGGATCACCCAGGACGGGCAGCCGGTCCGCCGGCCGGGCGCCGACCGTGCCCTGGTCTTCCAGCACGACGCGCTGCTGCCCTGGCGTTCGGTCCGCGCCAATGTCGAACTCCCCCTCGCCATCCGGCGGGTGCCCCGCGCCGAGCGGCGCCGCTCGGCCGAGGAGTGGCTGGAGCGGGTCGGGCTCGGCGCACACGCGCGCAGGCTCCCGCACCAGCTGTCCGGCGGGCAGCGGCAGCGCGTCCAACTGGCCCGCGCCCTCGCGGCCCGCCCGCGGGCCGTCCTGATGGACGAGCCGTTCGGCGCGCTCGACGCCCACACCCGCGCCGGGATGCAGGACCTCCTGGTGGAGATCCTGCGCGGCACGGGCGCGACCGTCGTCTTCGTCACCCATGACGTCGACGAGGCGATCCATCTCGGCGACCGGGTCGCCCTGTTCGCGACCGGCGACGTCCTGGACGTACCGCACCCGCGTGCGCGGGACGCCCGGCAGGCGCCGGACACGGCCGCGCTGCGCCGCCGCGTCCTCGACTCCCTCTGACGCGCGTCCCCGGACCCGCGACCCCGCGCACCACCGCATCCCCGAAAGGCGCCCCATGGAGAGCCCCGTCATCCCCCTGACCGTGCCCGATCTCGCCGACGCGACCGAGCTGTCCTGCGACGTGCTCGTCATCGGCGGCGGCACCGCGGGCACGATGGCCGCGCTGACCGCCGCCGAGCGCGGGGCGAACGTCCTTCTCCTGGAGAAGGCGCACGTCCGTCACTCGGGCGCCCTCGCCATGGGTATGGACGGCGTGAACAACGCGGTCGTGCCGGGCCGCGCGGAGCCGGACGACTACGTCGCCGAGATCACCCGTGCCAACGACGGCCTGGTGGACCAGTCGACGGTCCGGCAGACGGCGACCCGCGGCTTCGGCATGGTCCAGCGCCTCGAGTCGTACGGGGTGAAGTTCGAGAAGGACGAGCACGGCGAGTACGCGGTCCGGCAGGTGCACCGGTCCGGCTCGTACGTGCTGCCGATGCCCGAGGGCAAGGACGTCAAGAAGGTCCTCTACCGGCAGTTGCGGCGGCGCGAGATGCGCGAGCGCATCCGGATCGAGAACCGGGTGATGCCGGTCCGGGTCCTCACCCACCCCGAGGACGGCCGGGCGGTCGGCGCGGCCGCGTTCAACACCCGCACGGGCGAGTTCGTCGTCGTCCGGGCGGGCGCCGTGATCCTCGCCACCGGCCCCTGCGGTCGCCTCGGCCTGCCCGCCTCCGGCTATCTGTACGGCACGTACGAGAACCCGACGAACGCCGGTGACGGGTACGCCATGGCGTACCACGCGGGTGCGGCGCTGACCGGGATCGAGTGCTTCCAGATCAACCCGCTCATCAAGGACTACAACGGCCCCGCCTGCGCCTATGTCGCCAATCCCTTCGGCGGATACCAGGTGAACCGGCACGGCGAGCGGTTCGTGGAGTCCGACTACTGGTCGGGGCAGATGATGGCCGAGTTCGCGGCCGAACTCGCCTCGGACCGGGCCCCGGTGTACCTGAAGCTGAGCCATCTCCCCGAGGAGACCATCGGCGCCGTCGAGTCGATCCTGCACACCACGGAGCGGCCCACCCGCGGCACCTTCCACGAGGGCCGCGGGCACGACTACCGGACCCATGACATCGAGATGCACATCTCGGAGATCGGCCTGTGCGGCGGCCATTCGGCGTCGGGGGTACGGGTGGACGCCCACGCCCGGACGACCGTGCCGCGCCTGTACGCGGCCGGCGACCTGGCCTCCGTACCGCACAACTACATGATCGGCGCGTTCGTCTTCGGTGACCTGGCGGGTGAGGACGCCTCCCGGTACTCGGCGTACGAGGGCGAGTTGGACCGCGAGCAGCTCGCGGCCGCGCACGAGCTCGTCTACCGGCCGCTGCGTCATCCGGAGGGTCCGCCGCAGCCCCAGGTCGAGTACAAGCTGCGGCGGTTCGTCAACGACTACGTGGCGCCGCCGAAGACGGGCGCGAAACTCTCCCTGGCCGTCGAGGCGTTCGACCGGATGTCGGAGGAGATCGCCGGGATGGGGGCGCGTACGGCCCATGAGCTGATGCGGTGCGCGGAGGTGTCGTTCATCCGGGACTGCGCCGAGATGGCCGCGCGGGCCTCGCTCGCCCGCACCGAGTCGCGCTGGGGTCTCTACCACGAGCGGCTCGACCACCCCGAGCGGGACGACGCGGGCTGGCTGCACCACCTCGATCTGCGCAAGTCCCCTTCGGGGGCCATGGAGTTCACGGCGCGCCCGGTGGAGCCGTATCTGGTGCCGGTGCCCGAGTTCGCGCCGCCGGGCGGTCCCGAGCGGCACCTCGGCGAGGTGGAGCTGGTCCCCGTCGCCACGGCCGGCGCCCGGGACACGGCTCCGGCGGCGCGTCCGCGCACGGACGCCCCGGCCACGGTCGAGGTTCCGGCGGTCGCGTCGCCCCATCCCCGGTTGCTCCGACTCCTCTCGCTCGTCGAGGAGTCCCCCGATCTGGCCGCGCTCGGCCCCTACCTGGACGACCAGGATCCGGCCGTACGGGCTGCCGCCGTGACCGCTCTCGGCGAGACCGCGCCGACCGGTACCGGCCCCGTGCTCGCCGCCCGGCTGCGGGACGACACGCCGCTCGTCCGGGCCGCCGCCGCGGCCGCGCTGCGGGAGCTGGTCGAGGTGCTGCCCGCCGATCCGGAGCTCGGTGCCGGTCTGCGGGAGGCGCTCGCGGTGCCGGACGCGGCCGTGCGGTCCGCCGCGCTGGAGGTCCTGCGGGCCCTGCGGCTCGGGGACGCCGGCCTGTACGGCGGGGCGCTCGCCGACGCGACCGTCGAGGTACGCGTCCAGGCGGTCCGGGCCCTGGTCTCGGTGGACGCCGTCGCGGAGCTGACGGCGGCGACCGCCGATCCGGCCCGTGAGGTCCGGGTGGCGGTGGCCCGGGGTCTGGCAACCGTGCGGGATCCGGCTCCGGAGCCGCTCGGTCCGTTGCTCGACGACCCCGATCCGCTGGTCCGGGGCGCGGCGCTCGCCGCCCTGGCCGGAACCGGCTGCCCGGCCGTCTACGCCACGCGCGCCGAGGCCGCGCTCGGCGATCCGGCCTGGCAGGTCCGCTCGGGCGCCGCGACCGCGCTGCGGGCCGCCCCGGCGGACCCGGCCGTGCCCGCGCTCGCGAAGGCGCTCGCCGACGCGAACGCGGACGTCCGGAAGGCCGCCGTCCTCTCGCTCCTCGTCCACCGGGCCGATCCCGAGGCCCGTACGGCACTCGCCGGGGCATCGGACGATCCCGACGCGGACGTACGCGCCTACGCGGCCCGCGCGGCGCGCTGAGTCCCGGGCGGGGTCCGGGGGACGGACGCCGTGTGGAGGTGCTGGGCGCGCGGCCGGGCGGGCGGGGCGGCGGGAAGCGTCGTGGTGAGGGGGAAGCCGCAGGCGAGGGCGGTCCGGCACGAGCCCTCGTTGCCGACGGCGTGCACGAGTTCCGGCGTGCGCCCGGCGAAGGGGCTGTTCTCGTCCGCGACCCAGCGGGCGACGCGGGTCAGCGCCCGGGAGGCGATCCCGCGCCCGCGTGCCTCCGGCGCCGTCCAGTAGCCGACGCGTACGGCTGCCGCTCCCTCACCGGTGACGGCGATGTGGCCGAGCGGCGCCGTGCCGCCGGTCGCCGTGTCCTCGACGATCGCGAAGGCCGCCCGGGTCCCGGCGGCCCAGCCCGCGTTCTGGGCGTCCACCCACGCGCGTGCCTGCCGGGTGGTGTCCAGGTGGGTGGCGAGCCAGGCGCGCAGCTGCGGGTCGCGGTGATGGCGTACGAGCGGCTCGGCGTCCTCGTGATTCCAGGGGCGCAGCAGGAGCGGTGGTGCGGACGGGGCTGTTCCGTTCCCGGGGGTTTCATGGAGTGAGGGTTGCGGGCTGCTCATGACCGGACGGTATCGCCCGGTGTTCGGGCCGGCGCACCCGGGCGTGTGGTGTTCGGCGGCACTCGGGTGAGTCCGCGCATGCGGGGCAGTGGACCGGGGAAGGGGCGCACGACGCATCCAGCGAGCAGGACGGAACAGGAGGTGGTGCCGGTGTCGGGGCCGACGACCGGAGAGGTGGTGGGAGCGCCGTGCTGGCTGAGTCTGACCGCGCGGGATCTCGACGCGGCGGAGCGCTTCTACGGTGCCGTGCTGGGCTGGACGTTCCGGCGGGACGACCGCGGGGACCGGGAGTACGCGGTCGGCCGGCTCGACGACCAGCCCGTGGCCGTGATCGCCGCGGTGGCGGCCCGGCTGTCCGTGCGGGTGGCCTGGACGGCGTTCTTCACGGTGGACGACGTGGACGAGGCGGTGGCGCGGATCCGGGAGCGCGGCGGCACGGTCGGCGTGGGGCCGGTCGGTTATCCGCCGCACGGCCGGGCGGCGCTCGCCGCGGACCGCGAGGGTGCGGCGTTCGGTGTCTGGGAGGGGCGGACGGGGAACCGTCTGCACATCGGCATGCGCACGGCGCCGGCCTGGCTGGAGCTGCACACCCGTGACGCGTTCGAGGCGGCGGTCTTCTACGGGGAGGTGCTGCGCTGGGCGGACGAGGCACCCGCCGGCTTCGAGGTGTCGTACGAGCAGGACAAGGTGGTGCTGCGCCGGGACGGCGAGGCGGTGGCCCGGCTGAACAGCGGGCCGGTCGAGTCCGGCTCGCCCCGGCCGCAGCTGCGGCCGCGCTGGCTGGTGCGGTTCCGGGTGCCGGATCCGGAGGCGGCCGCGGTGGCGGTGGTGGCCTACGGCGGGACCGTCGTGCCCGGCGGGGACTGGGGCGGGGTGCGCGGTCCTGAGGAGCCCGACGGGCGCCGGGTGGTGGTGGTCCGGGACCCGGAGGGCGCGCTGTTCGGGCTGGAGGCGGCGGGGGACGACAAGGGCTGACCGGTGGGCGGCGCCGGGCCCGGGTGGCTTGCCCGGGCCCCGCACCGCCCCCTGTTCGGTCGGGTGGCTCAGGCGGCGGCCTCGGTGGTGGCGCGCGGCGCGGCCGCCGGTTCCGTACCGGCCGGGTCGCCGGCCGGCGCGGCGGCGGGCCTGCTCGGGATGAGCGCGGCGACGACCGCCGCCACCAGGCCGACACCGCAGCCGATGAGCATGGCGACGCGGAAGCCGTCCTCGGACGGCAGCGCGTGGCCGCCCAGGGTGGTGGTCATCTGGGCGAGGACGACACCGATCACGGCGGCGGAGACGGAGGTGCCGATGGACCGCATCAGGGTGTTGAAGCTGTTGGCGGAGGCGGTCTCCTCCTGCGGGACGGCGCCCATGATGAGCGCGGGCATGGCCCCGTAGGCGAGTCCCACACCGGTGTTGCAGATGAGGGTCACCACGAGCAGGCCGACGGTGGTGCCCATCAGGGCGGGCGAGGATCCGTAGCCGACGGCGATGACGAGGGCGCCGACGGAGAGCGTGACCTTGGGGCCGCGGGCGGCGGAGAGTGTGGCGCCGAGGGGCGCGAGGACCATCATCATCAGGCCCGCCGGGGCCATCCAGAGGCCCATGGCCATCATCGACTGACCCAGACCGTAACCGGTCGCCTCGGGCAACTGGAAGAGCTGCGGAACGACAAGTGACTGCGCGTACATGGCGAATCCGACCAGGATCGACGCCAGGTTGGTCATGAGGACGACCGGGCGCGCGGTGACCCGCAGGTCGACGAGGGGGTCACGGGTACGGAGCTCCCACCGGCCCCAGGCGAGCAGGACGACCACGGCGACGGCGAGGAGGCCGAGGGTGGTGCCGCTGCCCCAGCCCCAGGTCGCACCCTTGGAGACGGCGAGCAGCAGGGCGACGAGCCCGACGCCGAGGCCGAGCGCGCCGGGTACGTCGAAGCGGCCGGGTGCGGCGGCTCGGCGTCCCGCGGGGGCGACGCGCCAGATCAGCAGGCCGACCACGACGCTGAGTGCGGCGGCGACCCAGAAGAGGACGCGCCAGCTGGCGTTCTCGGCGACGGCCGCGGAGAACGGCAGGCCGAGGGCGCCGCCGACGCCCATGGAGGCGCTCATGAGGGCGATGGAGCCGCCCAGCTTCTCGGGCGGGAGGATGTCGCGGAGCAGGCTGATGCCGAGCGGGACGACGCCCATGCCGAGGCCCTGGAGTCCGCGTCCGACGATCATCGGGACGACGGAGGAGGCGAGCGCGCAGACCACCGAGCCGATGACCAGGGGGATCACGGAGACGAGGAGGACCCGTCGCTTGCCGAGGGTGTCGCCGAGCCGGCCGGCCACCGGGGTGGCGACGGCGCCCGCGAGCAGGGTCGCGGTGATCACCCAGGAGGCGTTGGACGCGCTGGTGTCGAGCAGCTTGGGGAGGTCGCCGATGAGCGGCACCACCAGGGTCTGCATGAGTGCGGCCACGATGCCCGCGAGCGCGAGGACGCCGACGACGCCTCCGGGTCGGGCGTCGGGCTTGGTGCCGTCCACGTGTTCTCCCTCGATCGTCCACGGCGGTCGTCCACCATGGCTCTATATGCATAGTGCACACTGATGGTGTCATACACAAGGCATGCATGATGCACATCGGATCGCGGCGAGGGACAATGGCCTCATGGACAAGCCCGAGGACAAACCCCTTCACCTGGTCGAGTTCGAGACCATGCTGCTCGGTCGGCACGCCCATCTGTACGCGCCCCGCTCCCGGGCCGCCGGCGGCCATCTGGACCGCAGCGCCTACGTCCTGCTGAGCCGCATCCGCATGCACGGGCCGATGTCCATCGGGCAGCTCAGCGAGGCCTTCGGCCTCGACGCCTCCACCCTCAACCGGCAGACCGCGGCGATGCTGCGCGCCGGTGTCGTGGAGCGCATCCCCGACCCGGACGGCGGGATCGCCCGCAAGTTCCGCATCACGGAGGAGGGCGAGCGGCGCCTGGAGGCCGACCGGAACTCGAACATCGAGGGGCTCGACCGGGTCATGGAGAAGTGGTCACCGGAGGACGTGGCCCGCTTCGCGGCCTTCCTCGAACGCTTCAACCGGGACATCGAGCGCCTGGAGGGCCGACCCTGGCCGCGCCCCTGACGGGCCGGCCGTGACGCTCCGTCAGGACGTCACGCGCTCCCGGCGATCGAGCGTCGCGAGGGCCGTGTTGACCACGACGACAACGGCGAAGGCGGTCGCCCAGCCGGGTCGCCCCAGGGCGAGGAGGGCCGCCGTCGCGGCGCCGAACACCAGCGCCTTCACGGCCAGAACACCCGCCGTCGGCACCCGGAATCGAGCCTTCGGGGCGGCGAAGAGCCCCCACAGGACAGCGGCCGCCGTGGGCGCCGCGACAGCGAGCAGGAGGCGCGGAGCGATCGACTCCGCGCTCTCCCACCCCCACCACGCGAGGGCGGCGAGGGCGGCCAACTCCAGCAGGAAGGCCAGCAGTTCGTTGACCGCGTGCGGCGGGCCGGGCAGCTTCATCGCTCGCCTTCCTTCCTCACCGGCGTGACCCACAGAGGCGATCACACCTCCACACTTCCACACCTCCGGACTTCGTCAGAACCCTTTACGACGGGGAGGGGCAGCGATACGTTCCCGCCACGCAAGACGTTTCTGCAACTTTCCGACAGCGTTTCCAGAGGGCGTCGGCTCCCGCCCGGGGCAGAGCTCTGCCCGGTGACGCGCGGTCCTGCCTGGAGATCCGGATGACACGCACCCGCGGACTGACACGTACGCACAGACGCCTGCCCCTCGGGCCGACGGCCGCCCTGGCGGCCGCCGCCGGCGTCCTCGGCCTGGTGGCCGCGCCGTCCGGCGGGCCCTCCCCCGACGCCGGCCCGCGCATGGCCCCGGTCGCCGCCGGCGCCGAGAACACCGCCACGGTCTTCTACTGGACGAAGACCAGGAACTGGGCTCAGTACAAGATCCATTGGGCCCCGGACGGCGGCTCCTGGACCACCGTCCCCGGCGTGGCCATGGAGGCCGCCTGCACGGACTGGGTGAAGAAGACGGTCACCCTCGGCACGGCCACCGGCCTCCAGGCGGCCTTCAACAACGGCAACGGCACCTGGGACAACAACGGCGGCGCGGACTACGCGATCGGCACGGGCGTCAGCACCGTACGGAACAACGCGGTGACGGCGAACGCGGCCGACCCGTGCGCCGCCGAGGTGCCCGACACCCAGGCCCCGACCGTCCCCACGAAGGTCGCCGCGGTCGCGGACGGCCTCTCGGTCCTGCTCACCTGGGACCCCGCCACCGACACCAAGGGGGTGACGAAGTACCAGGTCACACGGGTCGGTGGCAGCGGTGGAACCGTCGTCACCGATGTCGGCTCCACCGTCTTCTCCGACACGGGCCTCGCCGCGCGGACGGCGTACACCTACACGGTGAAGGCCGTGGACGCGGCGGGCAACGTCTCCGCCGCCTCGGCGCCCGCGACGGCCACCACCGGGGACGGGCCGGCCACTCCCGCCACCGGGAAGCCCCTCGGCACCGACCCGCGGAAGGACCCCATCTACTTCGTCCTCACGGCCCGCTTCAACGACGGGGATCCGTCGAACAACCGCGGTGGCGGCCAGCACGTGAAATCGGGCAACGCCGCCCACGGCGACCCCATGTTCCGGGGCGACTTCAAAGGCCTCATCCAGAAGCTGGACTACGTCAAGGGCCTCGGCTTCTCGGCGATCTGGGTGACCCCTGTGGTCCTCAACCGGTCCGACTACGACTACCACGGGTACCACGGCTACGACTTCTACAAGGTCGACCCCCGGCTGGAGTCGGCGGGCGCCTCCTACCAGGACCTGATCGACGCCGCCCACGCCAAGGGCATGAAGATCTACCAGGACGTCGTCTACAACCACTCCTCGCGCTGGGGTGCCAAGGGCCTGTTCACGCCCACCGTGTACGGCGTGCGGGACAGCCAGTGGAGCTGGTACTACGACGAGAAGCAGCCCGGTTTCGAGTACGACGGCCTGACGATCGACGCGAAGACCGGCAAGTCGTACTACAACGGCGACCTGTGGTCGACGGCCGAGCCGGCCGGCAACACCTGCCTCAACTGGGGGAAGCCCACCGGCGGCAAGAGCGCCGAGGGCTACACGCTCTACAACTGCCAGTGGCCGAGCCCGACGTCCGGGATGTTCCCCAAGGCGCTCTTCCACCAGTGCTGGATCGGCAACTGGGAGGGCGAGGACTCCCGTTCGTGCTGGCTGCACGAGGACCTGGCCGACTTCGACACCGAGAACCCGGCCGTCCAGAACTACCTGATCGGCGCGTACGACAAGTACATCGACATGGGCGTCGACGGCTTCCGCGTCGACACGGCCGTGCACATCCCGCGCACCACCTGGAACCGTCGTTTCCTGCCCGCCATCCAGGAGCGGGTGACGCGGAGCCACGGCGCCGGGGCCGCGAAGAACTTCTTCGTCTTCGGCGAGGTCGCCGCCTTCGTGAACGACAAGTGGAACCGCGGCTCGGTGAACCACTCGGCGCAGTTCTTCACCTGGAAGGAGCGCAAGGAGTACGACGCGGACGACGCGAAGGCCGCGCTGGAGATGTACGCCTACGAGCAGCAGCAGGGCACGGGCGACCAGCCCACCTCCACCAACGCCTTCCTGAACGGCAACAGCTACCACACCCCCGACCACAGCCGCTTCTCGGGCATGAACGTCATCGACATGCGCATGCACATGAACTTCGGTGACGCCTCCAACGCCTTCTCCAACGGCAAGGACTCGGACGACAGTTACAACGACGCCACCTACAACGTCGTCTATGTCGACAGCCACGACTACGGCCCCAACAAGTCGAGCGAGCGGTACTCCGGCGGCACCGACGCCTGGGCCGAGAACATGTCCCTGATGTGGACCTTCCGCGGCATCCCCACGCTGTACTACGGCTCCGAGATCGAGTTCCAGAAGGGCATGAAGATCGACTGCGGTCCTTCCTGCCCGCTGGCCACCACCGGCCGCGCGTACTTCGGCGACCATGTCGCCGGCTCGGTCACGGCCTCGGACTTCTCCCAGGTCTCCGCCGCGTCCGGAGCGGTCGCCACGACGCTCGAACAGCCCCTGGTGAAGCATGTGCAGCGGCTGAACCAGATCCGCCGGGCGATCCCCGCGCTCCAGACGGGCCAGTACTCCACGGAGGGCGTCTCGGGCGGCATGGCGTTCAAGCGCCGCTACACCAGCGGAAGCACGGACAGCTTCGCCCTGGTCACGATCTCGGGCGGCGCCACGTACACCGGCATCCCGAACGGCACGTACACCGACGCGGTCACCGGCGACGTGAAGACCGCCTCCGACGGCACGCTCTCGGTCGGCGCTCCGGGCAAGGGCAACCTGCGGGTGTACGTCCTGAACGGTCCCGGCCGGATCGGCGCACCGGGCCCGTACCTGAAGTAGCACCTCCGGCTCGGGGGCGCCCCCTCCGAGCGCAACCTCCGGCCGGGCCGGTTCCCGCTACCCGAGCGGCGTGCGGTGCAGGGTGACGAGCAGACGCCAGATCTGATGGGCGATCCGGTCGGAGTCGCCCTCCACGAGGCCGTGCAGCCAGTCGGCGAGCACACCGGCGAAGGTGGCGGCCACGGCCGAGGCGATCAGCTCCGGTTCGGGGGCACCGGCCAGGCTGCGCTCGCGCAGGCTGCGGGCCCGCAGGTCCTCGTGGAGCACGAGGCCGAGCGGTCCGCCGCCGCCCGGCCGCAGCAGGGCGCGGTAGAGGCCCGCGTGCGGGGCGAGTGCGGCGAGGAAGTCGAGCAGCGCGGGCGGCGGGGACGCCGGGTCGGGGGTGCCGCGCCAGGCGTGCAGGGCGTCCACCGCGTCGCGGACCACGTCGGCGCAGGCGTCGACGGCGAGCGCCTCCAGATCGCCGTAGTGGACGTAGAAGGTGGCACGGCCGACGCCGGCCCGGCGTACGAGCGTGGCGATGGTGACGTCGGCCAGCGGGCGCTCGGCGCACTCGTCGAAGAGGGCCTGGCGGAGCCTGGCCCGGGTCCTGGCCGCCCGGGGGTCTCCCGGTGTCGCGGTCACGGCCGGGTCACCGGCTCAGCAGGACGGCGCCGAGGGCGAGCGCTCCCGGCAGCGCCTGGGCGACCAGGATGCGGCGGTTGGCGGTGACACCGCCGTACAGACCGGCGACGACGACGCAGGCGAGGAAGAAGACCTGGACCCGGAAGCCGGTCGGGTCGTCGGCGATGAGGCCCCAGACGAGCCCGGCGGCGAGGAAGCCGTTGTAGAGGCCCTGGTTCGCGGCGAGCGGCGCGGTGGCGCGGGCCATGTCGGCGTCGAAGCCGGAGAGGCCGCGCCCCGGCTTCTTCTCCCACAGGAACATCTCCAGAACCAGGATGTACGCGTGCAGGGCGGCCACCAGGCCCACCAGCACGTTCGCCGTCGTCTCCACCGTCGTCTCCTCCACGTTCATCTGTCCCGGATTTCCTGGACAGGTGTCCACTATACATGGACACCTGTCCAGGAAATCGGCTTGATCGGTCAACAGTGCGTAACGCGAACGGGCTTCTCGGACTGAACGCTTCCTTCCGCCTCGCGACTCTGGGATCTTGCGTCCACCCCACACATCACAGGGCCCGGCCGGCGCCACCCGCGCCACCGGGTCATCGGAGGACGCATTGTTTTCCCTCATATCCAGCCGGTTGAGAACGTCGGCCATGGCCGCCGCGGCGCTCGGTACGACCGTGGCGCTCGCCGCTCCCGCGGGATTCGCCCAGGCAGCACCGACCGACACGGAGCCCGTCGCGGCCCGTTCGGCGGGGGCGACGCGGAGCGCCACCACGACGACACCGGCAGCGGCTCCGGCCGCCTGGGCCGCGGGCACCCGCGCGTACCTGGTGATCACCGCCCCCGGCGGCACCTCGGCGGTCGGCGGCGCGGTCACGAGCAACGGCGGTTCGGTCTTCGCCACGTATGACGCGATCGGCGTGATCGTGGCGCACTCGACGTCCGCGTCGTTCGCCTCGGCGATGCGCAGCGTCGGCGGAGTCCAGCAGGTCGGCGCGACCCGCACCTCCGACGTCCCCGCCGACGCCTACAACCCGGCGCTCCCGGCGAACCCGTCGCAGTCGACGACGACGCTCACGGAGTCGAACCGCTGGGACATGACGCAGATCAAGGCCGAGCAGGCCTGGGCGGTCACCACCGGTTCGGCGACGGTGAAGGTCGGCGTCCTGGACACCGGCGTCGACGACCAGCACCAGGACATCGCGCCCAACTTCAACGCCGCCGACTCGGCCTCCTGCGCCTACGGCAAGGCGGACACGCGCGCGGGCGCCTGGCGCGACGTCGGCACCCACGGCACGCATGTCGCGGGCACGATCGCGGCCGCCAAGAACGGCAAGGGCGTCATCGGTGTCGCGCCGGGCGTGAAGATCTCCGCCGTCCGCATCGCGGAGCCGACCAGCAGCCTGTTCTTCGCGGAGAACACGATCTGCGGCTTCATGTGGGCCGGTGACCACGGCTTCAAGGTCACCAACAACAGCTACTACACGGACCCGTGGCAGTTCAACTGCCCGGACAACCTGGACCAGGCCGCCATCATCGAGGGTGTCCGCCGGGCGCAGGTGTACGCCGAGGGCAAGGGTTCGCTCCAGGTGGCCGCCGCCGGCAACTCCAACTACGACCTGGCGAACAAGACGACCGACTCCGAGAGCCCCAACGACTCGACCCCGGTCACCCGCACCATCACCAACGCCTGCATCGACATCCCGACGGAGCTTCCGGGCGTCGTGACGGTCGCCTCCCAGGCCAGCGGCGGCGCCAAGGCCTCGTACTCGAACTTCGGCAACGGCGTGATCGACATCGCCGCGCCGGGCGGTGACGGCTCCACCCAGGTGTACTCGACGCTGCCGGGCGGCAAGTACGGCAACATGAGCGGCACCTCGATGGCCTCCCCGCACGTGGCGGGCGTCGCGGCGCTGATCGCCAGCACCAACCCGACCTTCACCCCGGCGCAGATCCGGGACCAGCTGGGCGTCCAGGCCACGGACCGCGCGTGCCCCTCGGACACCCGCTGCAAGGGCACCACGACCAAGAACGGCTTCTTCGGTGAGGGCGCGGTCGACGCCCTGAAGGCCGTCGGGGGCAGCACCCCGCCGCCCGGCGCGTACTTCGAGAACCTCACCGACGTGACCATCGCCGACAACGCGACGGTTGAGAGCCCGATCACGGTCAGCGGCGTGACGGGCAACGCCCCGGCCACGCTGAAGGTGGGCGTGGACATCAAGCACACGTACATCGGCGACCTGAAGGTCGACCTGGTGGCTCCGGACGGCACCGTCTACACGGTTCACAACCGGACCGGCAGCGGCACGGACAACATCGTCCAGACGTTCACGGTCAACGCCTCGGCGGAGGTCGCGAACGGGGTCTGGAAGCTCCGGGTCAACGACAACGCCAGCCAGGACACGGGCAAGATCGACGCCTGGAACCTGACCTTCTGAGCCAGGCCTTCTGAGCCAGACCTTCTGACTGACCGTGACCCCTCGACGGGGCCGGAACCCACTGGGTTCCGGCCCCGTTCGCGTGTCCGCGGGAAAAAGTCCGTACCGAGGGGTAGGCCTGCCCGGGAACCTTGCTATACGTTCCGTCTAACAAGCTTGCTAGACGCTCAGTCTAATAAGTGCCCGAGCCGCCGATCGCGCGATCCAAGGAGCCGCACCATGGCACACAGCACCGTTCGCCCGGAGAACGAGGGTCAGTTCGACAGCTCCACGGCCGAGCGGCTGCTCCGGTCGGCCGCGAAGCTGTCGTACGACCCCGCCGTCGAGGTCGACTGGGACACCCCCCTCGACAAGGACTTCCACGGCCAGAGCCCCGAGTGGAACTCCCTCTACGGCACGGCCTACTGGAACGAGATGACCGAGGAGCAGCGCAAGGAGCTGACCCGGCAGGAGACCGCCTCGGTCGCCAGCACCGGCATCTGGTTCGAGATGATCCTCCAGCAGATGGTGCTCCGCGACATCTACCGCATGGACCACACCGACCCCCGGTTCCAGTGGGCCCTCACCGAGATCGCCGACGAGTGCCGGCACTCGATCATGTTCGCCCGGGGCTCCCAGAAGCTCGGCGCGCCCGCCTACCGTCCCAGGCGGGCCGTCCTCGAACTCGGACGCTTCATGAAGACCGTCGGCTTCGGCGAGGCCGCGTACGCCGGCATCCTCGTCGCCGAGGAGGTCCTCGACGTGATGCAGCGCGACTGGATGCGCGACGAGCGGGTCGTGCCCTTCGTCCGCACCATCAGCAACATCCATGTCGTCGAGGAGTCCCGGCACATGAAGTTCGCCCGGGACGAGACGCGCCGCGCGCTCGCCCGCGCGAGCCGGGCCCGCCGGCACTTCCAGGCGCTCGTCGTCGCCATCGCCGCGTACTACATCATCACCAGCCTGGTGAACCCGGAGGTGTACGTGCGGGCCGGACTCGACCCCGAGCGGGCCCGCCGCGAGGCCGCCGCCAACGAGCACTACAAGGCGCAGCTGCGCGCCAGTTGCTCCGGACTGATGGAGTTCCTGGCCGACGTCGGGATGCTGACCCGGCCCGCGCTCTTCTTCTACCAGCGCGCCCACCTCGTCTGACCCCTCCGAGCCGAGCAGAGCAGAGCCGACGACATGACCTACGCGATCACCCAGACCTGCTGCAACGACGCCACCTGCGTCGCCGTCTGCCCGGTCAACTGCATCCACCCGACGCCCGAGGAGCCGGACTTCGGCACCACGGAGATGCTGTACATCGACCCCAAGGCCTGCATCGACTGCGGAGCCTGCGCCGACGCCTGCCCCGTCGACGCGATCTTCCCGGCGGACCGGCTCACCGGACGGCTGCGGGAGTACGAGGCCGTCAACGCCGCCTACTACGCCGGCCGGACACCCGAACCGGCCCTCGCCTCGCCCAACTTCCACCCGTGGGGCGAGCCCTCGTTCCCCCGCTCCCTGCCGGCCGACTTCGCCCCGCTGCGCATCGCGGTCGTCGGCACCGGACCCGCGGGCATGTACGCCGCGGAGGACCTCCTCCTGCACACCAACGCCGAGGTCACCCTGATCGACCGGCTGCCCGTGGCCGGCGGACTCCTCCGGTACGGCGTCGCACCGGACCACCCGGCGACCAAGGGAGCCGGGGAGACCTTCGCCCGCTTCCACACCCACCCCCGGGTCCGGATGCGGCTGGGGGTGGACATCGGCAAGGAGGTCACGGTCGAGGAACTCGCCGCGCACCACGACGCGGTGGTCTACGCGGTGGGCGCGCCCTCCGACCGGCGGCTCGGCATCCCCGGCGAGGACCTGCCGGGCAGCGTCTCCGCCACCTCCGTCGTCTCCTGGTACAACGCGCACCCCGAGACCGGCGCGGACGCCGTCCGGCTCACCGCCGAGCGGGTCGTGGTCGTCGGCAACGGCAACGTGGCCCTCGACGTGGCCCGGGTCCTCCTCACGGACCCCGAGACCCTCGCCGGAACGGACATCGCCGACCACGCCCTCGCCGCCCTGCGCGGCACGCCCGTGCGCGAGGTGGTGCTGCTCGGCCGCCGGGGCCCCGAGGACGCGGCGTACACGAGCCCCGAACTGCTCGCCCTGAAGCACCTCCCGGGCGTGGACCTGGTCGTCGACGACCGGGACCCGCGCACCGGCGCGAGCGTGGACGCGGCGGCGGACGGGGCGAAGGCCGCCCTCCTGCGGGGCGTCACGCGGGAGACGGTGGACTGGACGCGGGCCCCGGCGCCGGGGCGGCGCCGGATCGTGCTCCGCTTCCACTCCGCCCCCGTCGAGGCCGTCGGTTCCGGCGCCGTCCGCGCGGTCAGGGTCACGGAGGACGGATCGCCGTCCGGTACGGAGATCGAGGCGGGTCTGCTCGTCAGGGCGATCGGCTACCGGGGGGTCCCGCTGGCGGGGCTGCCCTTCGACGAGGCGACCGGCACGGTGCCGCACGAGGCGGGGCGGGTGGCCGGGCTGCCCGGCGGCTATGTCGTCGGCTGGATCAAGCGCGGACCCACCGGTGGCATCGGGGCCAACCGGGCCTGCGCGGAGGAGACCGTCGGGACGCTGCTCGCGGACGCCGTCGCCGGTGCGCTGCCGAAGCCGACGGGCACGGCACAGGAGTTCCGCCGTCTGGCGCGGAGGCGCAGCCGCCATCTCGTCGACGCGCGCGGGCTCGCGGCCATCGACCGGGCCGAGCGGGCGAAGGGGCGGGACGCGGGACGCCCGCGGGTCAAACTCGCCACGGTGCCGGAGCTCGTCGCGGCGGCGCGGGGCGGTCGCCTGCGCCTGAAGGTCTGAACGTCCACAGGTCTGCAGGCCGGTCTGCCTGTAGGTCAGATGGTCCGAGGGTCCGGCCCGGGACGGCGGGCCGGCGATCCGTCGCGACGTGGGACGTCAGGCCACCAGGTCCAGGGCCTGGCGGACCACGATCGCGTTGAGCCGGACCGCGAACGGCACGATGTCCGTCAGCTCCAGGGCGACGGCCCGCGCCTTCGGCAGCTCGACGGTCACGTCGACGCAGAAGGCCAGGGCGTACATGTGCTCCCCGGTCTCCTCGTCCTGCAGGGCGAAGAACAGGTCCCGGTAGAACCGGGTCCGCTCCTCCGACTCCTCGTAGAAGGACAGACCGGGCCGCCCCTCCTGCGCGGCGAGGCCGGTGAAGGCCTGGACGAGCTCCCGCTCGACGGTGGCCCAGAACCCGGCCTCCGCGCACTCCGGCGGAAGGGCCTGCCGGACGGCCTCCTTGAGGGAGAGGACCATGACGAGGACGGGGGCGTACTCCTGGAGCCCCCAGCCCCGCACCATCTTCACCACGGTGCTGTCCGGGACGGCCGCCGCGGCCTCCCGTATCGCCTCGAAGTCGAAGTTGACGGTCGCCGGCGCGATCGCCTGCTGGAACACCCGGTCGATGGACCGGGCCTGCGCGAGATGGTCCGGTCCCACCTCGACGACGGTCCTGAAACTGGCGGCCAAAGCTCCTCCTGCGTGATCTCGATGATCAGGAGGGGTCAGTATGCCGAGCACCCGCCCGTCGGAGCGGGCCGCGTCCGCCGTACGGACGGGCAGCGGGTCAGGACCGCTTGCGGGGCTTCCCGCCGGTCCGGCCCCGGCCGGAGCCTCCGGCTCCGCCGGGCTTCCGGCCCGCGGACTTGCCCGCCGTGCGCGAACCGGCACCGGGCTTCCCGGACCGGCCGGGTGTGGCGCCGGACTTCCGCTGCTTCTGGTCCTTCGGCTGCTTCTGGCCCTTCTGGGCCTCGGCGCGGCGGCCCCGGGTGCTGTTCACCGTGCGGCCGCGCACGATGCCGATGAACTCCTCCACCAGGTCGGGCGCCTCGTCCGCGGCCCGCCAGGACAGGGCCACCCGCGACTGCGGGACCTCGGTCAGCGTCCGGTAGGTGAGGTCCTTGCGGTGGTGCAGCCGGGCGAGCGACTGCGGCACGGCGAGTACGCCGACGCCCGCCGCCACCAGTTCGATCGCGTCGGCGGTCGTCGCGGGACGCTCGTTCGCCGGGAGCCCGGGCAGCTGCTCCCAGCCGAGGGTGTCGTCGAGCGGGTGCAGGACGAGTTCCTCGGCGAGGTCCTCGACGGTGACCTCCTCCGCCGCCGCGAGCAGGTGGTCCTTGGGGATGACGACGACCGTCGTCTCCGTGTAGAGCGGGATGGCGCTCAGATCGTCACGGTCGACGGGGAGCCGGACCAGACCGGCGTCGGCCGCGCCCTCCCGGAGGGCGCCGAAGGCCTCGGCGGGCGTCAGGGCGAGCAGCGTCAGGGGGACGTCGGGCAGGCGCTCGTTCCACACCCGCACCCACTTCGAGGGCGTCACTCCGGGCACGTAGGCGAGCCTGAAGGAGGAAGGGGAGGGGGAGGGCGAAGAGGGGAGGGAAGAGGGGGAATCCGCAGGGGAAGCGTCCGAGCCTGTCACCCCGCCAGGTTACCGGTAGCTGCCGTGGTCGGAACTCGCCCGCACGCTCGATACCCTTGACACCATGACGTCGCACCAGAGCACCCAGACGATGAAGCCCGCCACCGCGGCGAAGAAGCTGGGTGTGTACCTCGAGGCCACCCCCGCAGAGTTCCAGGAGGGTGTCGTCTCGCGCACCGAGCTGAACGAGCTCCAGGCCAACCCCCCGGCCTGGCTCCAGGAGCTCCGGAAGAACGGTCCGCACCCCCGCCCGGTGGTCGCGCAGCGGCTCGGCATCTCCATCGCCGGTCTCGCCCGCGGCGGCATCACCGACCCGCTCACCACGGAGCAGATCGAGGAGCTCCGGCAGGAGCTCCCCGAGTGGCTGCAGAAGGAGCGCTCCACCCAGGCGGAGGTCCGCAAGGAGACCGTCCGCATCAAGGAGCGCGACGCGGAGCGCGCCGCGCGCCGCGAGCAGGGCGCCTGATCGCCTCACCGCCGACAGGGCGCCTGACCGCCTCACCGCCGGACCGGTCCCGATGGTTCTCGCCGTCGGACCGGTCCGGCGCTGTTCTCGCCGGTCTCCCGCCGTTCTCACGCCCGCCGGATCCGGTGCCGGTCTCCCGCCGGGCGGGGCGTGACCGGCCCTGACCGGTGTGGCGCGCGCCCGGCCGCGGGAGTCATTCCCCCATGAGTGACACGAACACCGCGTCCGAGCCGCCGGTCGTCGTCGGCGTGGACGGGTCCGAGCACAGTCTCCGGGCCCTCGCATGGGCCCTGAGCGCCGCCGAGCACCTGGAGGCGCCGCTGGTCGCGGCCCACGTGCGCTCCGACGCCCTGCAGCTCGGCGCCGCCCGTATCGCCTCCCTCGGTCCGTCCCCCGAGCTGCCCGACGCGGTCATGGACGCGGTACGGACGGTCGTCGAGGGGCGCGGGCACGGCATGCCCGTCCGGTACGAGTCGCTCGACGGCTCCGTGACCGACGCCCTGCCGGCGGCGGCCCGGGGCGCCCGGCTCCTGGTGACCGGCTCCCGCGGGCACGGCGGCTTCGCGAGCCTGCTGCTCGGCTCGACCAGCCGTACGCTCGCCGCGACGGCGCCCTGCCCGCTCGTCGTCGTCCCGCACGAGGCGCGTGCGGCCGCCCTGGAGGGCGGGGCGGAGGCGGGCCGGGTGCTGCTCGGACTGCATCCGGAGGAGACTCCGGACGAGGTGGTGGCCTTCGCGTTCGAGGCGGCGCGGCAGCGGGGCGTACCGCTGGAGGCCGTGACGGCCCTCCGGCTGCCGCCTCAGCCGACCAGCGTCGTCGTGGCCCCGGCCCCCGCGCTCCAGGTACCTCCGGCCCTGCCCGTCGCCGGCCGCGCGGAGGCGTTCGTGCGGGATGCGGCGCGGGAGCAGGAGGAGCGGCTGCGGCCCTTCGTCGCGCGCCGGCCGGAGGTCGAGCTGGTCCCGTCGGTGGTGCCGGGGGACGCGGCGGGCCTTCTCGTGGAGGGCTCGCGGGACGCCGGTCTGGTGGTGGTGGGCCGGCACCACCGGCATCGGTTCGGCTCGCTGCTGATCGGCTCGGTCGCCCACGCGGTCCTGCACCACGCGCACTGTCCCGTCGCGGTGGTTCCGCCGGTGCCCCCGGCCTGACGGATACGTCTCCGCCGGCTCCGTGACGCCGTGGGGGCGCGGGGAACGCCGCGGGGAGACGGGGTGACACGAGTACCGCCGAAGGGGCCGCGGCCGCCCGCATGGTGCGGCTCGGGCCGCATCGCTCCGGGGTGGGGGAGCTGCCGGGCGACCCCCTGCGGCTCGCTCAGGCCGGGAAGGTGCGGGCGAGCCGGAAGCCCACGTCGTCGATGCGCAGGGTCGGGTGGCTGCGGCGGCGGACCGAGGCGCGGCAGCTCCAGTGCTCGTCGAACCAGCCGCCGCCGCGCAGCACCCGGTAGCTGCCGTAGACCTCGGGGTCGTACACGTCCCAGCACCACTCCCAGACGTTGCCCAGCATGTCGTGGAGGCCCCAGTCGTTGGGCCGCCGGCCGCCGACCTCGTGGAGGCGTTCGCCGGAGTTGCCGCGGTGCCAGGCGATCTCGTCGAGCGGGCCGTAGCGGGCCTCGGTGGTCCCGGCGCGGCAGGCGTGTTCCCATTCGGCCTCGGTGGGGAGGCGGTAGCCGTCGGCGGCCGGGTCCCAGTCGGGTGCCTCGGCGTCGGTGTCGTCCGCCGGGACGCGGTAGGCGGGCCGGAGTCCCTCGTGTACGGACAGTGCGTGGCAGAAGCGGACCGCGTCGCCCCAGGACACCCCTTCGACCGGCAGCCGGTCGCCGTGCGCGCTGCTCGGTCGCGTGCCCATGACCTGTTCGTACAGTCCCCGTGTGACGGGGACGGCGCCCAGGACGAAGGCGCCGACGTCCACCGCCCAGCGCCGCTCCGTGCGCCGGTCCGAGAGCGTGACCCGGCCCGCCGGCACCTCGATCATCGCGTGGTCCCCCTGTGTCCTCATGGCCCGATGGTCGCAGCATTCGGAACGGCCGCGTCGTGTCACCGAGCGGGCGGGGGCGAGCGTGGCTAGCGTGGCTCACAGGAACACATCATCGAATCGGAAACGGGAGTCACCGTCATGGCCGTACGACCTGAGGGCACGCCTGTCTGGGCCGACGCGATGTTCAAGGACGTCGAGGTTGCCAAGACGTTCTACGGCGACGTGCTCGGCTGGACCTTCGGCGAGTCCTCCACGGAATATGGCAACTACACGCAGGCGTACCGGAACGGGAAGGCGGTCGCGGCGGTCGTCCCGCCGATGCCGGGGCAGGACGACGGTGAGGCGCAGTCGGCCTGGTGTCTGTACTTCGCCTCGCCCGACGTCGCCGCCACGGCGGAGAAGATCAAGGCCGCGGGCGGAACCATCCTGATGGAGCCGATGCAGGTCGGCGACTTCGGGTCGATGTGCATCGCGCTGGACCCGGCGGGCGCCGCGTTCGGCATCTGGCAGGCGGGGCGGCACGAGGGCTTCGAGCTGGAGGGTGAGAGCGGCGCCTATGTCTGGGCCGAGGTCTTCACCCGGGAGCCGGCGAAGGCCGACGCCTTCTACACGGCCGTCTTCGGCTACAACTCGAAGAAGATGCAGGACGAGGACATGGACTACCGGGTCTTCGACCTCGGCGCCGACCCGGTGCTCGGGCGCATGGCGATGACGGCGGAGGACTTCCCGCCGGAGATCCCCTCGTACATCCAGGTGTACTTCGCCGTCGACAACTGCGACAAGGCGGTCGAGGCGGCCGAACGCCTCAACGGGCGGAAGGTGTTCGGGCCGATGGACAGCCCGTTCGGCCGCTTCGCGGCGATCCTGGACCCGCAGGGCGCCGCGTTCGCCGTGATCGACGTCAGGACCACCGTCGGCGAGATGCCCGAGATGGTCTGACCGGTACGGGAGACCGCGAGCCGCCCCGGGACCTCGGTCCCGGGGCGGCCGTGTGCGGCTCAGGCGCTGTCGCGGACCGCGACGATGCCGTTGAAGACACCGATGTACGCGGTGCCGTCGGGGCCGAGGGTGATCGGGGCCCAGTTGTTGTCGTACGCGAGGCCGGTGCCGGTGAAGCGGCTGAAGACCCGGTCGCCGGTGCGGAAGTCGACCGCGGTGAGGTACCAGGCGTCGATGCCCCAGGAGTGGGGGCGCTTCTCGTAGAAGTAGAGCAGTCCGTTGGCGGTGGAGAGCTTGGGCACGGTCGAGGGCGAGCGGACGTCGCTCTCCCAGACGGTGTCGCAGCCGCTGCCGTCGGCGCGGACGTCGATCCGGGTCGCGCCGCCGACGACGCTGCGGCCCAGGAGGAGCGTACTCGGGTTCTCGTAGCCGTAGTTGTTCTCGACGACGAGGCTGTTGCCCCAGCTGATCAGGGAGTTGTCGGTGGTGGACGCTCCCGGGCGGAAGACCGGCACCGTGCAGACGAGGCGCTCGGCGGCGGGGACGCCGGCGCCCCGGCGGTAGACGAGGACGTTCATCCGGTCGTCGGCGTTGTCGGTGATGGCGACGTACTCGTCGTGCGGGCCGAAGAGGTCCGGGGTGGTGCCCGAACCCTGGTTCACCGAGCCGGGCTTGGTGCCGGTCCCCCGGTCGTACGTCGCGCGCCAGCGCACGCGCGGGACGCCGTCCGCGTCGGCTTCGAAGCTGTACAGGGCGTGGTCGGTGACGAGGGAGACGCCGTCCTCGGCGACGGAGAAGGAGTTCTGGATCTCCTCGCCGTCGAGGCGGATCGCGCGCAGCACGCCCGTCGCCGGGTCGACGGTGCCGACGCGGCCGAGGCGGGTCACCCACCAGATGCGGCCGTCCCAGTCCGGCATGACGGAGGTGACGGGGTCGCAGACGCCGCTGGGGAGGAGATTGGTCCAGGTGACGCAGTCGTGCGGGACGAGGGAGGTGAGGTCCCAGTCGTTCTCGACGGCGAACTCCCAGGCACCGTCGGCCTTCTGACGATGTGCGATGCGCTGGATGTGCTGCCGGGAGTCGGCGAGGACGACGCGGTCCTGGTTGTCGAGGTAGAAGTAGGCGCCGCCGGAGGTGTCCTTGAAGATCTTCTCGAAGTCGAGGCGGGTGATGGCCTCGACGGTGGACGAGCGCTGCGGCAGCTTGTACTCGGCGAGGGTGTCCAGGGTGCGCGGGTCGAGCAGCTTCAGCAGGAAGCCGCTGAAGGTGCCGCAGACGGTGACGAGCCGGCCGCCGGAGTCGAAGGTCACGGTGGCGCACTCGCCGCCCACGGGGGCGATCTTCGCGCTGTGCACGCGCGGGTCGCGGCCGAGCGGGCCCGGGTAGGGGTGGGTGCCGCTGCCCGCGCCGTCGGCGTGCATGCCGCTGCGCCCGTTGGGGGCGAGGTACGGGTGCTGGGCGGTGCCCTTGCCCGGCACGGGCCGCGCGGTGGCGGGGGCGCCCTCGTAGTGCTCCACGAGGCGGTGGCCGAGGCCGAGGGGGATCTCCTGGGCCTGGGCGACGGGGGCGGACCCCACCATCACGGCGGCGCCGAGCGCGATCAGCGTGAGCGCGCGGGCTCGTCTTCGGGGCGGGTGCGTGGCCATGCGGCTCCTCGGGTTGCCGACAAACTGTCGCGCCGGCGGCCGACGCTAGGCCCGAGTGCATGAGATGTACATGCAACTGCCCCGTGTTTCACGGGCAGTTCATGATCGGGTAGTGATCACGGCTTGAGGCTGGAGACCACGTTGGCGGTGGCCGCGACCCCGTTGTGGATGGTCGGCGCCATGCTGGTGCCGGCGAGGAAGAAGCCCAGCAGGGCGCAGACGAGCGCATGGGTGACCTTGAGTCCACCGTTGCGCAGGAAGATCACGGCCAGTACCAGCAGCAGCACCACGACAGAAATGGAAACGGCCATCGCGTTCACGTCCCTCCGTCGCCGCACCGGAATTGCGGCGTTCGGCGGACAGTGTGGCGGAATGCGCGGTCCGTCCGGGGGAACGGCGGGGCGGCCATACGGGTGAGATTCGGCCGGTGTCAGTCGCGGAGGGCCTCGGCGATGCCCGGCCGGCGGACGGCGTCGAGCTCCGGATCCGCGAGCAGCGCCTCGATCAGGGCGGTGGTCCCGAACACCTCGGTCGCACTCAGGTCCACGTCGCTGAGGACGAGCCAACTCCCGTCGGCCGCCCACCAGGTGGCGGGGAACCGGAACTCGGGCGTGGTGTCGTGATGGGTGAGCGCGTCGCCGAGCCGGCCCCGCCGGGCGGCCAGCTCCTCACCCGGACGGTTCATCACGGGGGCCTGGGCGGCGCCGCACGGAGTGTCGTACCCCGAGGGTCCGCTTCTCGCCAGGTGCCCGACGAGCCGGGCGAGGGTGGTGCGGTCCAGCTCCGCCGGATCGGGCCCTTCCAGGTCGTCCGCGCCCGTCACGCCCTCGAAGACCAGGTACGACAGGGTGCCCGGCCAGTCGGCGAGCCGTCGGCCCTCCCGGGCCAGGACCTGGTCCCAGCGGAGCCGTACACCCTCGTCGTGCACGGGGTGGAGGATCCAGCAGGCGTCCGGGTACCCCGACTCCGGCTCGTAGCCGCAGGGGGCGGCGGTGAGGGCGGCGCGCAGGCCGTCCAGCGGGTCGTCCTCGGCGGCCGGTGTCCACGGGGACTCCACGGTCACGGTCCCTCCTCGGCGGGCAGGCAGTCCTTCCACTCCACCGTACGGTCGCACCACCGGCGCAGCAGGACCCGGTCGTGGCCGACGGCGAGGAGGCCCGCGCCGGTCTCCTCGCGGTAGGTCTCGACGGCGGCGACCAGGGCGGCCGTGGTGGAGGCGTCGAGCATCGCGGTCATCTCGTCGCAGACCAGCCAGCGGGGGCGCAGCGCCAGCGCCCGCCCCAGGCAGGCGCGTTGGAGCTGGCCGTCGCTGACCTCGTGCGGGCGGCGGCCGAGCAGGTCGGGGGTGAGGCCGACGGCCGGGGCGAGTTCGGCGAGGCGGGCGGCCGCCTCGGCCCGCCGGCCGGTGGCCCGGAGGGGTTCGACGAGGAGGTCAGCGAGGGTGAGGCGGGGGTCGGCGGCGGTCCGGGGCTGCTGGAACACGACGCCTACGGCGGTGCGCAATGCGCGCGGCGCGCGGTGGCGCCAGGCCGTGACCTCGGTGCCGTCGAGGACGAGACGGCCCGTGTCCGGGCGGTGGAGGAGCGCCGCGACCCGGGCGAGCGTGGACTTGCCGCAGCCGCTGGGGCCGAGGAGTCCGACGGACTCGCCGGGGGCGACGGTGAGCGACGCACCCCGGAAGACGGGGGCGCGGCGGTCGTATCCGGCGGTGACGGTGTCGAGTTCAAGCACGGGGGTGCTCCGGGTGGTGACAGGCCAGGTTGGCCGTGAACTCCGGTCGGGCGGAGCAGAGTTCGGTGGCCAGCGGACAGCGCGGGGCGAAGGCGCAGCCCTCCGGGAGGGCGGAGAGCTCCGGCGGCATGCCGGGGATCGGGGTGAACGCCCGGTCGGGCAGCGCGTCGAGCAGACCCCGGGCATAGGGATGGCGGGGGCCGGTGGGGCCGAAGAAGCGGTGGGCGGGGGCGATCTCGACGATGCGGCCCGCGTACATGACGGCGACACGGTCGGCGATGCGCGCGGCGGCGGCCAGGTCGTGGGTGATGAGGAGCAGGGCGCGGCCGTCGTCGGCGTGGCGGCGCAGTTCGTCGACGGTCCGGTCGACGAGGTCGCGGTCGAGGCCGGTGGTCGGCTCGTCGGCGAGCAGCAGCCGCGCGTCGCCGATGAGAGCGAGGGCCGTGGCGGCGCGCTGGGCGAGTCCGCCGGACAGCTCGTGCGGGTACCGGTCCAGGTGCCCGGCCGGGAACGCGGCCCGTTCCGCGGCGTCCTCGGCGGCCTTCCGGCGGCCCCGGCGGGTGGTGCCGGTGAGCGCCCGGACGGTCTCCTCCAGCTGGGACCGTACGGTGCGGACGGGGGTGAGGTGGGCGGCGGGGCTCTGCGGGACGAGTCCGACGCGGCGGCCCCGCACCGTGCGGGCGAGGGTCTTCTCGCCGGCCGCGAGCAGATCGGTCGCGGCGGCGCCCTCGGGGCCCGCGAGCAGGGCCGTGCCGGACGTCTCGGCGTTGCCGGGGAGCAGCCCGAGGAGGGCGGAGGCCAGCACGGACTTGCCGCAGCCGCTCTCACCGACGAGGGCGAGGCACTCCCCCGCGCCGAGGTCGAAGCCGGCGTCGCTGACGGCCTCGACGGTCCGCCCGCCCCGCAGCCGGAAGCGGACGCTCAGGTCGCGGACGCTGAGGACCGCGTCCTCCGCCCGACCGGCGGAGACGGCTTCGAGGGCGCGGAGCACGTTCTCTGCGGTCACAGCATGAGCTCCGATCGGCGGCGCGGGTTGAGGCGGTCGCGCCAGACGCCGGCGAGGCCGGCGATGGCGAGGGTCGGGACGATGAGCAGCAGCCCGGGGAAGAGGGTGGGCCAGCCGTGTCCGGCGAGGAGCGAGGAGCGGGCGTTCTGGACGAGGTTGCCGAGGCTCGCCTGGTGGCTCGGGAGCCCGAGGCCGAGGAAGGACAGCGCGGACTCGTGCCACATGGCGTGCGGGACCATCAGGACGGCCGCGAGCCCCGCCTGCGGCAGGACGGCGGGCAGCAGATGGCGGACGGCGACGCGCCATCGTGTGGCGCCGCCGGATATCGCGGCCTCGACGAAGGGCCGGGTGCGCAGGGAGAGGACCTCGGAGCGCACGATCCGGGCGGTGGAGAGCCAGTGGGTGACGGCCACGGAGGCGATCACCGGCCAGACACCGGGCCGGAAGAGGGCGACCACGAAGATGCCGAGCAGCAGGTGCGGCACGGAGGAGAAGGCGTCGACGAGCCGCATGAGGGTGCGGTCGATCCAGCCGCCGAGCGCTCCGGCGGCCGCGCCGACGGCGGTGCCGACGACGGTGGCCACGAGCGCGGCGACCAGGCCGACGAGCAGCGAGATCCGCAGGCCGTAGACGCAGCGCAGGAGCAGGTCGCGGCCGAGGTCGTCGGTGCCGAAGGGGTGGTCCCAGGACGGCGGGAGGAGCTTCCGCGAGAGGTCGACGGCCTGCTCGTCGAGCTGGACGAGCAGCGGCACGACCAGGACCGCGAGGAGGACGACGCCGACGACGAGGGCGGAGCTCCAGAGCCGCAGGCGGTGGGTGCGCGGGTCAGCCATCGAAGCCCACCCTCGGGTCGGCGAGTCCGTAGAGGAGGTCGGAGAGCAGGTTGCCGAGGAGGACGGCGGCCGTGGCCAGGACCGTGAGCGCGGCGAGCAGCGGGAAGTCCACGGAGGTGGCGGCCTGGACGGTGGCGGCGGCGATGCCGGGCCAGCTGAAGACGGTCTCCACGAGCAGGGCTCCGGTGATCAGCTCGGGCACGCGGGAGCCGATGAGGGTGAGCATGGGCAGCATTCCGGAGCGGAGGGCGTGGCCGGTGAGGACGGTGGACTCACGCAGGCCGCGGGCGCGGGCGCCGCGTACGGGGTCCTCGTCGAGGGCGTCGCCGACGCCCTGGCGGACGTACAGGAAGAACCAGGGCAGCTGCGAGACGCCGAGGACGAGTGCGGGCAGCACCAGGTGGCGGGCGACCTGGTCGGCGGTGACGGTGTCGCTCGCGGTGTCGGTCAGTCCGCCGGCGGGCAGCGCGCCGAGTTCCAGCGCGAAGAACCAGATGGCGAGGAGGCCGAGCCAGAAGGCCGGCGCGGCTTCCAGGGTGTACGCGACCGAGCTGACGGCCCGGTCGATCAGGCCGCCGCGGCGGCGCCCGGCGAGGACGCCGAGAAGGGTGCCGAGGGCGATGGCCACGAGGAACGCGGTGACGGCGAGGAGCACGGACCAGCCGAGGCGTTCGCCGATGACCTCGGCCACGGGCCTGCGCATGACGGCGGAG
Source organism: Streptomyces sp. NPDC088707 (assembly GCF_044752725.1). Taxonomy (NCBI): domain Bacteria; kingdom Bacillati; phylum Actinomycetota; class Actinomycetes; order Kitasatosporales; family Streptomycetaceae; genus Streptomyces; species Streptomyces sp. NPDC088707. The sequence goes on from NZ_JBIVLV010000001.1 coordinate 911,894, forward strand.
TCGCCGAGGTCGCCGGTCAGGGCGGAGGTGAGCCACTCCCACCAGCGGGTGACGAGGGGTCGGTCGACGCCGAGGTTGGCGCGGAGCTGGTCGAGGTTCTCCTGCGAGGCGGTGAGTCCGGCGGTGCCGGCGTAGGCCTTGACGGGGTCGAACGGGGAGGCTTCGGCGACGGCGAACACCGCGAAGGTGACGGCGAGGAGGACGGGGACGGCGGCCAGGGCGCGCCGTCCCGTCATCCGTGCCATGGGCCCCCAGGGGAGGCTGCGCTTCACTTCTTCGTCGCTCCGGCGGCCTTCGGCTTCCAGGTCTCGACGTTCCACCAGGGACCGGAGGCGAGACCGTGGTCGTGCGGCTCGGTCTGGGTGCTCGGCCCGTCCCAGTCGTCGTTGACGACGTAGAGGTGGTCGATGTGGGTGAGGAAGGTGTAGCCGGGGTTCTTCACCAGTTCGCGCTGGACGGTGTCGTACGCGGCGCGGCGCTTGGTGAGGTCGTTCGTGCGGCGGCCCTCGTCGAGGGCGCGGTCGACGGTCTGGTTGTCGTACCAGGCCATGTTGTTGAAGCCGTCGCCTGCGAGGCTCGACTTCAGGAGCAGGTACTGGTCGAAGTCGGGGTCGCCGGGCGCGCCGCCGCCGGCGAGGACGGCGTCGGTCTTCATCCGCGGCTCGATGACCTCCCAGGTGCCGGCCTGGGCCTTGATGTCGATGCCGGCCTTCTTGGCGTCGGACACGTACGCGAGGGCGTGGTCCTGGCGGAGCTTGTCGCCGGAGAGGTACCAGAGCGGGAAGGAGGCGCGGACGCCGTTCTTGACGCGGATGCCGTCGGGGCCGGGCTTCCAGCCCGCGTCGTCGAGGATCTTCTGCGCGCCGGGGAGGTCGTGGCGGCGCTCGGTGCCCTTCGCGAACCAGGGGCTGTCGGTGGGGACGGGCCCGTAGGCGGGCTTTCCGGCCCCTTCGAGGATCTTGTCGACCATGGCCCGGCGGTCGACCGCGATGTCGAGGGCGCGGCGGACGTCGCTGTCGCCGGTGACCTTGTCGTGGGTGGGCAGGGTGACCGTGCGGTAGTCGTAGGTCTTCGCCTGCCAGGTCTTCCTCGCCTTGTCGCCCTTGAACCCGGCGGCGAGGTTCGGCGGCAGGACGGCGCCGTCGAGGTCGCCGGCGCGGAGGCGGGTGGCGCGGACGTCGTCGTCCTTGATGATCGCCATGGTGAACTTCTTCACCGCGGGCGCGCCGTTCCAGTAGGTCGGGTTGGCCTTGAAGCTGAGCTTCTCGCCCTTGGACCAGCCGGTGAGGACGTACGGGCCGGTACCGATCGGCTTGGTGGTGAAGGCGCCGGTGTTGACGTCCTGCTTCGCCGCCGCGTGCTCGGGGGCGATGGCGTGGACGGTGCGCTCGGCGAAGGGCGCGTAGGGGTACTTAAGGTGGAAGACGACGGTGTCGTCGCCGACCGCCTCGACGCTCTTGAGGGCGTCGAGCTCGGTGCGCGAGGCGTTGTTCGTCTTCGGGTCGAGGATCGTCCGGTAGGTGAAGACGACGTCCTTGGCCGTGAACGGGGCGCCGTCGCTGAAGGTGACCCCGTCGCGGAGGGTGTACGTGTAGGTGAGCCCGCCGTCGGCGATGTCCGGCAGCTCGGCGGCGAGCGCCGGCTTCAGCTTCATGTCGGCGTCGAAGGCGAGGAGCCCGTCGAAGATCTTGGAGTTGCCGTCCTTGCCGTAGCCGAGGAGGGGGCTGAGGGTCTCGGGCTCGTAGGCGATGCCGACGACCGCGGAATCCCTGGGTCCGCCGGAGGCCCCGGCAGTGGAGCCGGGGTTCGTGCAGGCCGCCGCGGTGAGGGCGGTGGCCCCCGCGAGCGTCGCGGCGGCCGTGCCGCGGAGGAATCGGGCGGTCATCGTGTCCACACCCCTTTTGGAGATCAACTGTTATTGCGAACAGCATGCAATTAAACAGTATGTAAAGGGGTGTGGACGCGGCGGCCCCTTACCGGGGGCGTCGGGCCGGCCGGGAGGCCGACGCCGTGCAGGCTAGGACGGCGGCGCCAGGCCGACCAGGGCGGCGATCGCGTCCTGGTGCCGGCCCGTGGAACCGAGCGCGATCTGGTCCGACTTGGCCCGCTTGAGCGCGAGGTGCGCCGGGTGCTCCCAGGTCATCCCGATGCCGCCGTGCAGCTGTACGCACTCCTCGGCCGCCCGGACGGCGGCCTTGGAGCAGTACGCCTGCGCCACCGCCACGAGCAGCGGGGCGTCCGCGCTGCCGGTGGCGAGGGCGTCGGCGGCGGCGCGGGCCGCCGCCCGCGCCCCGACCAGGTCCAGCCAGAGCTGGGCCATCCGGTGCTTGAGAGCCTGGAAGGAGCCGACCGGCCGGTTGAACTGGTGGCGCTCGCGGGTGTGGCGGACGGTCTCCTCCAGGCACCACTCGGCGAGGCCGAGCTGCTCCGACGCGAGGAGCCCGGCTCCGGCGAGCAGTCCGCGCCGGACCGCCGCCCGGGCCGCGTCGGGGCCCGCGAGCCGGGCGCCGCTCCCGGCGCCGGTGGTGACCGTGGCCAGCGGACGCGTCAGGTCGAGCGGGGTCTGCGGCTCGACGGTCGCCTCGTCGGCGGGCACGGCGTACAGACCGTCGGCCCGCAGGACGAGGAACACGTCGGCGGCGCCGGCGTCGGCCACCGCCGCGACCGGCCCGCCGAGCGGGAGCTCGGCGTCCGGCGCCGTCGACAGCGGTACGGCGAGGGCCGCGACCGTACGGCCGCCCGCCAGCTCCGCGAGGAGTCCGGCCGCCGCGTCGCTCTCCCCCGCCAGGGCGAGCAGGGTCTCGGTGGCCACCACCGCACTCGTGAGGTACGGCAGCGGGGTCACCGCGCGGCCCAGCTCCTCCAGGACGACGGCCGCCTCGCGGTGGCTCGCGCCCTGGCCGCCGAGCTTCTCCGGGACGAGGAGTCCGGCGACGCCGATGTCGCCCGCGAGGGACTTCCACAGGCCGGGGACGTAGGGGCTGTCCGTCTCGATCCGCCCGAGGAGGGTCTGGTGGCCGGCCCGGTCGGCGAGCAGGGCGCGGACGGCGGCCCGCAGGTCGTCCTCCGTCTCGGAGTAGAGGAGGTCGAGCGGCTGTTCCGTCAGGTCTGACGATTCCGTCATCGGGCGAGGTCCTTCCAGGCGACGTCCTTGTCGTTGCGGGGCTCGGGCGGCAGGCCCAAGACCCGCTCGGCGACGATGTTGAGCAGCACCTCGCTGGTGCCGCCCTCGATCGAGTTGCCCTTGGACCGCAGATAGCGGTAGCCGGCGTCGCGGCCGGTGAAGTCCACGAGGTCGGGGCGGCGCATCTCCCACTCCCCGTACAACAGACCCTCGTCGCCGAGCAGTTCGACCTCCAGGCCGCTGATGGCCTGGTTGAGGCGGGCGAACGCGAGCTTCATGGCGCTGCCCTCGGGGCCGGGGCGGCCCGCGACGAGCTGCTGGCGGAGCCGCTCCCCGGCGAGCCGGGCGACCTCGGCGTCGACCCAGTGGTCGAGGAGGCGCCGGTGCAGTTCGTGGGTGCGCAGTGCGGGGCGCTCGCGCCAGGTCGTCGCGACCTTGCCGATCATGCCGCCCTCGCGGGGGATACGGGCTCCGCCGATGGAGACCCGCTCGTTCATGAGGGTGGTCTGGGCGACCCGCCAGCCGTCGCCGACCTCGCCGAGGCGGTGGGCGTCGGGGATGCGGACACCGGTGAGGAAGACCTCGTTGAACTCGGCCTCACCGGTGATCTGGCGCAGCGGCCGGACCTCGACGCCGGGGTCGGTCATGTCGCAGACGAAGTAGGTGATGCCCCGGTGCTTGGGGGCGTCCGGGTCGGTGCGGGCGATGAGGATGGCCCAGCGGGCCGTGTGGGCGCTGGAGGTCCACACCTTCTGCCCGTCCACCACCCAGTCCTCGCCGTCGCGGACGGCCCGGGTGGCGAGCGCGGCGAGGTCGGATCCGGCCCCGGGCTCGCTGAACAGCTGGCACCAGACCTCCTCGCCGACCCACAGCGGGCGGAGGAAGCGCTCCTTGACCTCGTCGGTGCCGTGGGCGAGGACGGTGGGGGCCGCCATGCCGAGACCGATGCCGATCTTGCGCGGGTCGTTGTCGGGGGCTCCGGCGGCGGCGAGCTCGGCGTCGACGACGGCCTGGAGCGCGCGGGGCGCGTCGAGTCCGCCCAGTCCGACGGGGTAGTGCACCCAGGCGAGGCCGGCGTCGAAGCGGGCGCGCAGGAAGTCGGTGCGGTCGGTGGTGGCGGGCGGATGCTCGTCCAGCAGCTTCCTGGTGCGTACGAGGAGTTCCTCGGCGTCGGTCATGCGCGGGCTCCTTCCGGGAGGACGACCAGGCGGCCGGTGGTGGTGCCGTCGGCGACGCGCTGGACGGCGTCCGCCGCGCCCGCGAAGGGGACGCGTTCGCCGATGAGGGGCTTGACGAGGCCCTTGGCCGCGTAGGCCGTGAGGGTCTCGTGGCAGCGGCCGATCGAGGCCGGGTCCTTCGCCGCGTAGAGGCCCCAGTGGAGGCCGAGGACCGAGTAGTTCTTCACCAGGGCGTGGTTGAGGGCGGGCGCCGGCACCGTGCCGCTCGCGAAGCCGACGATCACGATCCGGCCCTCGAAGGCGACGCACTTCGCGGACTGCTGGTAGGCCTCGCCGCCGACGGGGTCGTAGATCACATCGGCGCCGCGGCCGCCGGTCGCGGCCTTGACGGCGGCGACGACGTCCTCGGAGCGCCGGTCGATCACCACGTCGCAGCCCAGCGCGCGGGCGACGGCGGCCTTCTCCGGTCCGCCGACGACCCCGATGACGGTGGCGCCCGCGGCCTTGCCGAGCTGGACGGCGGCGCTGCCGACGCCGCCGGCCGCCGCGTGGACCAGGAGGGTCTCGCCCTCCTGGAGGGCGGCGCGGCGGTGCAGGCCGAACCAGCCGGTCTGGTAGCCGATGTGGAGCGCGGCGGCCTCGGCGTCGTCGAGCGACTCGGGGGCGGGGAGCAGCCCGGCGGCGTCGGCGAGGACGTGGTCGGCGAAGCCGCCGTGCGGGAGGGCGGCGGTGGTGATGACCCTGCGGCCGTCCTCGGTCTCGGCGCAGACCTCCACGCCGGGGGTGAAGGGCAGCGGGGGGCGGATCTGGTAGTGGCCGCGGCAGAGCAGCGCGTCGGGGAAGTTGACGTTCGCGGCGCGGACCTTGAGGAGGACCTGGCCGTCGCCGGGTGTCGGCGGTGCCACCTCCTCGCGGCGCATCACCGCGCGCGGTTCCCCGTTCTCGTACACACGCCATGCCTGCATCCGAAAGCCTCCTCCGTACCGAGCGGTCGGTTGCATACTAAGCGGTCGCTTGATTCGAGGGGAACCGGTCAGCCGGACTTCTTCGGGCGGGCGCGGACGTGCATCCGCTCCCCCTGCGGCCCGTACAGGCTCAGGAACTCCACCGGGCCGTCGGGCGTCGGGCCGAACCAGTGCGGGACGCGGGTGTCGAACTCGGCCGCCTCGCCGGGACCGAGGACGACATCGTGCTCCCCGAGGACGAGGCGGAGCCTCCCGGAGAGCACGTACAGCCACTCGTAGCCCTCGTGGACGCGCGGCTCCGGCTCCTCCTGCTGCGGCTTCTCCTGGATGACCTTGTACGCCTGGAGGCCGCCGGGCTGCCGAGTCAGCGGGTACATCGTGCGGCCGTGCCGCACGATCGGCCTGGCCCTGATCCGGGGGTCGCCCGTCGCCGGGGCGCCGACCAGTTCGTCCAGCGCGACCTGATGGGCGCGGGCGAGCGGGAGGAGCAGTTCCAGGCTCGGCCTGCGCTGCCCGGACTCCAGCCGGGAGAGCGTGCTCACGGAGATGCCGGTGTCCGCGGAGAGCTCGGCCAGGGTCACCCCGCGGTCGCGGCGGACCCGGCGGAGGCGGGGGCCGACCTCGTTGAGCACGGCGTCGATGCGATCGTCTTCGGTCATACGTCCAGTTTTGCAGAATCGGCAAGCTCACTTGCTCATCTTGTGGGCCCGGGTGACGCTCGGGGCATGAACGCACACCAGGAGAACAACACGTACGAGGCAGTGGTGGTCGGCGGGGGCGCGGCGGGGCTCAGCGCCGCCCTGCTCCTGGGCCGGTCGCGGCGCCGGACCCTGGTCGTCGACGCCGGCGAGCCGCGGAACGCGCCCACCGCGCACATGCAGGGCGTCCTGTCCCGGGACGGCATGAGCCCGGCCGACTACCTGGCGGCCGGGCGGGCCGAGATCGCCAGGTACGGGGTCGAGCTGCGGACCGGTGAGGTGACGGGCGCGGCAGCGGACGGGGACGGCGGGTTCGTCCTCACCCTGGCGGACGGGGAGACGGTCGGCGCACGGCGGCTCGTCGTCACCACGGGGCTCGTCGACGAGCTCCCGGTGATCGACGGACTGGCCGAGCGGTGGGGACGGGACGTGCTGCACTGCCCTTACTGCCACGGCTGGGAGGTCCGCGACGAGGCCTTCGGGGTGATCGCGCATCCGACGATGCCCGCGCACCAGGCGCTGATGGTGGCGCACTGGTCGAAGGACGTGACCCTCTTCCTGCACACCTCGGCCGAGCCGTCGGAGCACGAGGCGGCGCTCCTGGACGCGGCGGGCGTCCGGATCGAGCGGGGTGAGGTGGTGGGGTTCGCGGTGGAGGACGACCGGCTGACCGGGGTGCGGCTGGCCGACGGCAGGACCGTGGCCCGCTCGGTGGTCTTCGCGGCGGCCACCCGCCTGGCGGCCCGTGACGGGGTGCTGCGGCAGCTGGGCGCGGAGCTGCGCGAGACGCCGTTCGGGGAGTTCGTGGTCGTCGACGAGGTGGGGCGGACGAGCGTGCCGGGTGTGTGGGCGGCCGGGAACGTGACGGGTCCGCAGGAACAGGTGGTCAACGCGGTGAGCCGGGGCTACCGGGCCGCGGCCGCGCTCAACGGCGAGCTGGTCTTCGCCGACCTGGAGGAGAGGGCGGCCGGTCGGCCGGTCGGATGAACCGCGGCGGTTGAGGCTGCGCCGCAGAGGCAGAGGGGCGAGGATCGGTCACGGTGGCCGGAAACGGCACACGGGCGACGGTTCGCGGCACTCGACACGGCAGGCCGACCGCACGGCAGGCCACCGCACGGCACGGCACCGCACGGCACACGGACGACGGTTCACGGAAGGACGGGACACCTCCCATGCTCGGTACGCAGTTCACCAAGGGCTCTCCCTGCTGGATCGACCTCGGCAGCCCGGACACGGAGGCGGCTGCCGTCTTCTACACCGCCGTCTTCGGCTGGGAGTTCCGTTCGGCCGGTCCCGAGGCCGGCGGATACGGCTTCTTCCAGCAGGACGGCAGGACGGTCGCCGCGCTCGGACCGCTCACCGAGGAGGGCGCGTCCAGCGCCTGGACCGTGTACTTCCAGACCCCGGACGCGGACGCCACGGCGAAGGACGCCGAGTCGGCGGGCGGAGCCGTACGCCTCGCGCCGCTCGACGTCATGGAGGCGGGCCGGATGGCCGCCCTCACCGACCCGGGCGGCGCGCAGTTCGCGATCTGGCAGCCCGGCACGACCAAGGGCCTCGACCGCACGTCCTCGACGAACACCCTCGTCTGGGTGGAGCTGCACACGCCGGACCCGGAGGCCACCCTGGGCTTCTACCGGACGCTCTTCGGCTGGCGGGCCGCGGAGATGGACGCGCCCGGCATGAAGTACCGGGTCGTCTCGACCGCCGACGGCGACCAGCAGGACGCCTCCTTCGGCGGCGCGGCCGAACTCCAGGACACGAACGAGGGCCCCCGCTGGATCGTGTACTTCGCCGTCGAGGACGCGGACGCGGTCGTCACGGCGGCCCAGGGCAACGGCGGTTCGGTCCTGATGCCCGCGGCCGACATCCCCGACGTGGGCCGCATCGCCTGGCTCGCCGATCCCTCCGGCGCGGCCTTCGCGGTCCTGAAGCCGACGCCGATGGGCTGACCCGCCAGCACCGCTCCCCCACCGGCGAAAGTCGATTGCCCGGTCGGTACCCGGTGGGTAGCGTCGTCGTCCGTGATCCCGACGCTGCGCACCGAGCGCCTCCTCCTCGAACCCTACGTTCCCGGGGACGAGGAGGCCTTCATGGCCCTCTTCCAGGATCCGCGGGTGTCGGCGTGGATGGGAGACGGCCCGGCGTCCGAGGAGGACGACCGGGCCCTGTTCGGGCGGATCTTCACGAAGGTCTACGCGCAGGAGCTGTTCGCCGTCTGGGCCGTGCGCCGGGACGGGGCGCTGGTCGGGCACGCCGAGATCAAGCCGTCCGAGGACGTCGGCGGGCACGAGATCGTGTACGCGCTGGCGCCGGCGGCCTGGGGGTCGGGGCTCGGTACGGAGGTGGCCGAGGCCCTCGTGGGCTACGGCTTCGGCACGCTCGGCCTGACCGAGGTGCACGCCACCGTGGCCGAGCCCAACACCGCGTCGCTGAAGCTGCTCGGCAGGATCGGGTTCGAGCACGTCCGGGACCTCACCGAGGACGACGGCAGCACCACCCGCGTGCTGACCCGTCGTCCCTGATCCCCGGGCCCGGCTACCGAGCCCGGTCCGTCAGCGCCCGAAGAGTTCGAAGGCCACCGCCGGGCGGCCGCCGAAGCGGGCGGACGCCTGGCTCGTCGCCGTGGTGAGGAAGGACCGGACGTACCGCTCCGGGTCCTCGTCCGTCAGGACCTCGATGTAGGCGCGGTGGCAGAGCAGCGAGCGGATCGCCCGGTCCAGGCCCGGGGCCGCGTCCACCGCGTGGGTCGGGGTGCTGGACGCCGCGACCGCCACCCAGCGCACCCCGTTCCATGGCTCCAGTCCCTGGTCGGTGAGCTCGGGGAAGATCCAGCGGTTGCCCGCGTCCCCCGCCGCGTCGAGCGCGGCCCGGCCGACGGCCACGTGGTCGGGCGTGTTCCAGGGGGCGCCGGGGCTCCCGCCCCAGGTGTCGCGGTGGTTGAGCGTGATGACGAGCTCCGGCCGGTGCCTGCGGATCGCCGCCGCGATGTCGCGGCGCAGCCCGAGACCGTACTCGATCACGCCGTCGCGGTGGTCGAGGAACTCCACCGTGTCCACTCCGACGACCGCGGCGCTCTCCCGCTGCTCCCGCTCGCGCAGCGGACCGCAGGCGTCCGGGGCGATCGTGTCGATACCGGCCTCACCGCGGGTCGCGAGGACGTAGGCCACCTCCTTCCCGGCGTCCGTCCAGGCGGCGACGGCCGCCGCGCAGCCGTACTCCAGGTCGTCGGGGTGGGCGACGACGGCGAGGGCGCGCTGCCAGTCGCCGGGCATCTCCGCGAGGTCCGTGACATCGGTTCCGGTCATGGCCGCAGGATACGGGCGGCCTCCGACACGGTCGGGCGGAACGCTCCGGAAAGGATCACCGAACGCGAGACGTTCCTGGGCCGGTCGGGGTTGAGTCCCCGGCGCACCGCGAGCGCGACCGCGAGTCGCTGGGCGCGGACCAGCGCGGCGACCGGGTCGATCGCGTCGGCCGCGAACAGGGCGCCGGTGGACTCGACTTCGTCCTTGAGCCCCGAGGGGGCGGGGCCGAGGCACCACACGAGGCTGGACCGGTCGCTGATGCTGATCGGGCCGTGGCGGTACTCCATCGCCGCGTACGACTCCGTCCAGACGCGGGCCACCTCGCGCAGTTTGAGGGCGGCCTCGTCGGCGAGTCCGACGGTCCAGCCGGTGCCGAGGAACGTGAACTGGCCGCGCCGCTCCCACGCGGCGGGCAGCCGCTCGTAGAGGACGAGTTCGGCGTCGGCGACCGCGGGCCCCAGGTCCACACCGAGCCCCGCGCGCAGGAGTTGGAGTGCCGTGGTCGCGAACCGGGTCTGGACGACCGAGCGTTCGTCGGCGAACCCGAGGTCGATGACCCGGTCGGCGAGCCGGCCCGCGGGGCTGCCGGGCACTCCGGTGAGGACGAGGGTCGGGATGCGTCCCGCCGCGCCCGCGAGGAGCTGGACGACCTCCGTGGTGGTGCCGGAGCGGGTGAGGGCCACGACGCGGTCGTAACCTCGCCCGAGCGGTGTGGAGTCGGAGGCGGGGAACGCGTCGGTCTCGCCCGCGCCGAGGGACTCGCGCAGCGCCGCGTAGGCGCGGGCGATGAAGTACGAGGTGCCGCAGCCGACCACCGCCACCCGCTCGCCGCGGGCCGGCAGCAGACCGGCGTCGTGGTCGGCGATCTCGGCGGCGCGGCGCCAGCAGTCGGGCTGGCCGGCGATCTCCTCGCTGACGTGGGTGCTCATGTCCGGGTCCTCTCCTCGGCAGGCCCCCGCACGGGGCCCGGACGGAGTTCTACCGGCATCCGTCCGGTGCACTCCATGAGCAGGGGCGTTCCACCCCTTGGACTTTTGCGCGCCGACGGCCGCACGCCGTCCTGCCCCAGGCGGTCAGATCTCGTCGCGGGAGAGCGCGAGCAGCCGGTCCAGGACGCGCGGTCCCCCGGCCCGTACCCCGTCGTGCTCGAACTCGTCCGTCACCCAGGTGCGCAGACCGCGGATCGTGCGCGCGGTGTCGAGGGAGTGGCCGGTGTCCACGTACATGTCGTCGTGGTAGACGGCCGCGGCGACCGGGACCCGGTTGGCGGCGAGGCGCTCGGGGTCGTACAGCGGGGTCCAGTCGGTGCGGGCGGCGAGGAGCTCCGCGGTCTCGCGGAGCGGGCGCAGGGCGGGGTCGGTGGCGAAGTGCCAGGGGTGGACGGTCTCGCCGGTGAAGAGCGGCGGCCGTCCCTCGGCGAGCGCGGCGCGGGCGTCGAAGTCGGGGTACTCGGCGCGGACACGCTCGGCCGCCCAGTCGGTGGGGCTCTTCCCCTGGGCGTAGATGGCCTCGTGGAGCACGGCGTACAGCGGGTGTCCGGCGTACGACAGGTGGGCCTGGACCTGCTCCAGGAAGGCGTCGGCGAGCGCGGGCCCGCCGGGGGTGGGGACGAACGCGCCCTCCAGGAGCAGATGGAGCTGGTGGGTGCCCTCGCCGGAGCCGAGCAGGATGCCGAGGGACTGGAAGGCCTCGGGGGTGAGCAGGCCGCCGCCGGGCAGGGTGACCTCGTGGTCGAGGAGGTGGGCCAGGACGGCGCGGGCCCGTTCGGCGTCCTGCGGGTAGCGGGCGTAGTGGGCCTCGTTCTTGCGCCGGATACGGGGGTAGGCGGCGCGGTAGACCTCGTCGGCGGTGGCGTACAGGGAGGGCAGACCGCCGGTGATCAGGACCCGCTCCAGGCCCTGGGGCGCGGTCGAGAGGTAGTGGGTGGCGCAGAAGCCGCCGAAGCTCTGCCCGAGGACGGTCCAGGGAGCGCCGCCGGTGAGCCGGCGGCGGATGAGCTCGCAGTCCTCGACGATCGAGTCGGCGCGGAAGTGGGCGAGGTAGTCGGCCTGCTCGGCGGGGGTGCCGCGGAGCGGCAGGGTCTGGCGGTTGGCGGGGGTCGAGCGGCCGGTGCCCCGCTGATCGAGGAGGAGGACGCGGAACTCCTGGACGGCCCGGCCGAGCCAGGCCTGCGGACCGATGAACCGGCGGGCTCCGAAGCCGGGGCCGCCCTCCAGGTAGACCAGCCAGGGCAGCCGCTCGCGGCCCGGGCCGGCGCTGCCGCTCGCGACGACCTCACGGCCGAAGACCTCGATCCGCTCGCCGTCGGGGCGGGCGTGGTCGAGGGGGACGGGGAAGCGGTGGTCGGTGAGGACGAGTCCCGGCTGCCGGTAGGTGGTCACGGTGTTCCTGCTCCTGTTCGGTACGCCCCCGCCAGGACAGTGGATCACATGGCGGGGGCGTACCGGAGGAGGGGCGTCAGGAGGTCGGGAAGTCGTCCGCCGTCCTGATGCGGTCCCGGATCCAGACGCCGGCGGGCTTCAGCGAGCCGGTGCCCGCCCAGGGGCCGCCGGAGTCGCAGGTGCCGGTCTTGAAGACGGCGCCGCTGCGCTCGTCGTCGGAGAAGTTCCAGTTGACCCAGCTGATCTTCTTGGCGGCCATCAGGTCGAGGAACCGCTGCGACATCGCGAAGTCGTTGCTGCCCTCGCCCGCGTAGTTCTGGGTGCCGAACTCGGTGACGAAGACGGGGAGCTTGTCGGCGGCGCGGGAGAGGGTGTTCAGGTACTCGTCGCGGTGCGAGAACGCGTAGAAGTGGAAGGTGTACATGATGTTGGTCGCGTTCACCGGGTTGGACACGACCTCGGACTCGTTCGCGCCGTCGGAGACTCCGAACGAGGACCACGCGCGCGTGCCGACGAGGATCGGGGTCTCGGCGTCCTTGGCGCGGATGACCGGGATGAGCTGCTCCGCATAGCTCTTGACGCGGGACCAGGCGACGCCGTTGGGCTCGTTGGCGATCTCGTACAGCAGGTTGGTCTTGGAGCCGTGGCGCTGGGCGATCTCGGTGAAGAAGGTCTTGGCGCGGGCGAGGTTGTAGTGCGGGTCGCCCGGGTCGAGCATGTGCCAGTCGACGATGACGTACATGCCGCGCGCGGTGGCCTGCTCGATGAGGGAGTGGGCGAGGTCGGTGTACTTGCGCGGGTCGGTCTCGTAGCCCTCCTCCTGGACGTACGTGGAGACGCGCAGGACGTCGGCGTTCCAGTCCTTGGCGAGGGCGTCGAGCGAGCCGCCGGTCAGACACTGGCTGTACCACTGGGTGCCGTGGCTGGACATGCCGCGCAGTTGGATCGGCTTGTCGTGGGTGTTGCAGAGCTTGGTGCCGCAGACCTTGAGCTGGCCGTTGACCGCGGCGGGGGTGGTGCCGGTGGGCGGCTGGGTGGTGGTGCCGTCGACCTTGACGTGGTCGACGTTGGGGCCGCCGTTGGCGGTGGTGGCGGTGGCGCGGATGGTGTTGGCGCCGGCCTTGAGGGTGGTGGTGACGGTGGTGGTCGCCCAGGTGGTCCAGGCGCCGGTGCCCGCGAAGGACTTGCCGGAGGCGGCGACGGCGCCGTTGACGGCGATGTCCATGGGGCGGTTGGTGGTGGTGCCGTTGGCGTAGCGCAGGGTGAGGGTCGCGGGGCCCGCCTGGTCGGCGTTGACGTTCCACTGGACGTAACTGCCGGTGGCGTTGTCGTAGTTGACGAATCCATTGCCGGTGAACCCGGCGTGGTTGGACTCGACGGCGCCCTGGGAGACGGTGGCCGCCTCCGCCTCGTAGGTGACGGGGGCCGCGGTCGCGGTGGGCGGGGTGACGGCGAGGCCGAGGAGCAGCGCGCCGAGGGCGGTGCCGGCGACGCCGAGGCGTCGGACGCCGGGCCGCCGGCCGATTCGGGTGCGGAGTCGTGCGGATCGTGCCGAAGTCATGGGGGTCTCCACGGAACGACGAACGAGGCCTTGGGGAAGGCCGAGGGATGCTGACACGGACGCCAGTGGACTGGAAGGAAACTTTCCTAACGGATGAATAGCAGGAGCCCGCTCCGCCTCGCAAGGGTCATGACAAGAGACGCAGTTCAGCGGGCTGACGGCGGCCGGCCTCCGAACTCAGCGCGGGACGAGCCCCTTCGTCACGAGGTAGTTCCGCGCCACGTCCTCCGGGAGGCGCCGCCAGCTGTCCACCTGTTCGTTGAGCCGCGCCAGATCGGCCGTGGTCAGGACCGTGTTGAGACGGGACAGCGCACGGGTGACGCGTTCGCCGCCGGCGCGGGCGCGGTTGACGACGGGCACGACGTGGTCGGCGTTCTGCAGGCGCTTGTCGTCGGCGAGCAGGACGAGCCCGAACTCGTCGAGGGTGGCATCGGTGGTCGTGGTGAGCACCAGCTGGTCCTGGCCGTTCTGGACGGCCTGTTTGGCCGGGGTGGTGCCGACGCCCTTGGGGTCGACGGCGGTGATGTCGATGCCGTAGACCTCGCGCAGACCGGGGGCGCAGTACGGCCGCCGGACGCATTCGTCACCGGCCGCGAGCCGGATCGGGAGGCCGGTGGCGCCGAGGTCGCTGAGGGTCTTCAGCCGGTGCTCGGAGGCGAACCCGGCGGTGACTGCGAAGGCGTTCTGGTCCACGGCCCGGCCCGCGTCGAGGACGGTGAGCCCGCGGGGGGTGGCCAGCCCGCGCAGGGCCTTCATCGTGGCGTCCAGGTCGGGCGAGCCGACGGTCGGCGCGTCGGCCCCGTTGACCTTGGCGTTCAGCCAGTCGGCGAAGGTCGCCGCGTACTCCGCCACGACGTCGATCTGGCCGCGCTCCAGGGCCGGTTCGTACAGCTCGCGGTTGGTGACGGAGAGGATCTTCGTACCGTACCCGGCGTCCTCCAGGAGCAGGGCGTACATCTGGGCCAGCAGGTCGCTCTCGGTGAACCCGGCCGAGCCGACGGTCAGCCGGCGGCTGTCACCCGGTGGTGCCGTGACCTCGCCCTGGGCCTCAAGGGAGGGTCCCGTCGCGCAGCCGCCGAGCAGCGCGCAGGCCGCCAGGAGGAGACCGGGCACGACGGCGATCCGGGGCCGGCGGGGCGGGGCGGTCACGGGCCGCTCCCCCGTGCGCCGGCGGGGCGGTCCGGTCACGGGCCGCTCCTCCGGACGCCGGCGGGGGCCAGGCGCTGGACGCCCTCGAAGACCCCTTCCACGAGCAGCGCGAGGACGGCGACGAGGCACGCCCCGGCGACGACCTGCGGGGTGGAGGCGAGGTTGAACCCGGCCGTGATGATCCGGCCGAGCCCGCCGCCGCCGGCGAGCGCGGCGACGGTGGCGGTGGCGACGAGCTGGACGGCGGCGATCCGCACGCCGGTCAGGATCAGCGGCAGCGCGAGCGGCACCTCGACCAGGGTCAGGGTCTGGCGTCCCGTCATGCCCATGCCGCGGGCGGCCCGTACGACGTCGGCGTCGACACCGCGCATTCCCACGTACGCGTTGGTCAGCAGCGGGGGCACGGCGAACAGGACGAGCGCGATGATCGTCGGCCACTGGCCGTACGAGCCGATCGGGCTGAGGAGGAGCAGGACGAGGACGGCGAAGGTGGGAACCGCCCTGCCGACGTTGGACAGGTTCACGGCGAGCGCGCCGCCCTTGCCGAGGTGTCCGAGGACGAGGGCGACGGGCAGGGCGATCGCACAGCTGATGGCGAGGCAGACGACGGTGAGGAAGAGGTGCTCGGCGAGCCGGTGCCCGATGCCGTTCTCGCCGGACCAGTGCGCGGAGGTGGTGAGCCAGGACCAGGCGTCGGCGAGGGTGGTCATGCGGCCTGCCCGCGGGTCCAGGGGGTGAGCAGCCGTTGCGCGCCGAGGAGGAGCAGGTCGGCGGCGACCGCGATCACGACGCAGAGCACGGAGGCGGTGAGCACCTGGGCCTTGAAGAAGGTGTTCATGCCCGCGTAGATGAGGTTGCCGAGTCCGCCGTGGCCGACGATCGCGCCGATCGTGACGAGGGAGACGGCCGAGACGGTGGCGATCCGGAGGCCGGCCATGGCGGCGGGCACGGCGAGCGGCAGTTCGACGGCGAGCAGCAGCCGGATCGGACCGTATCCGAGGCCGCGGGCGGCCTGGCGGGTCTCCTCGGGAACGGCGCGGAGCCCGGCCAGGATGTTCCGGACGAGGAGCGTGAGGGAGTACAGGACGAGGCCGGCCACGACCAGGGCGGCGGACAGCCCGTACACGGGCAGGAGCAGTGAGAACATCGCGAGCGCCGGAATCGTGTACAGGAGTGTGGTGACCCCGAGGACCGGCCCGGCCGCCCAGCGCCACCGGCGGGCGGCGATCGCCAGGGGGAGGGCGAGCACCAGGCCGAGGGCGACGGAGACGGCCGTCAGCTGGAGGTGCTGGACGACGGCGTCGGTGAGGATCTCGCTCCGGGTGGAGAGATAGGCGCCGCAGATCCACTCGTTGCGGGCGAGGCAGTCGTCGGGCGGCGCGATCACCCTCCCATTCGAGGCGGTACGGCGCCGCCGCGCACGCGGGCCGGTCCGTTCGGGGGCGGGGACGGTGCCGGACGGCTGCGCCGGGGCGCCGGTGCCCCCGGTGTCAGCGGTTCTCCTGGAGCACCGACAGGACGTTCCCCGCCGGGTCCGTGAACCACGCGATGGCCGGTCCGCCGTCGGCCCGCACGACGCCCTTCGCGTCGGCGTCGAATCCCTCGTAGCGCTCCAGGGTCACTCCGCGCCCGGTCAGATCGTCCACGGCCCGGTCGATGTCGTCGACCGCGAAGTTGAGGATCGTGAAGGAGGCGGGGGTGTGGTCGTCCTTGGGATAGACGAAGACCCGGGCCCCGCCCGCCAGGGTGAGGAAGAGCATCCGCATGTCGTCCTGCCCCTCCTCGCCCACCTCGAGGCCGAGGGTCTCGCCGTAGAAGCGCCGGGCGGCGTCCAGGTCGTCGACCGAGAAACCGCTGAATGCCGGGGTGTCGCCGAACATGGCGTGCTCCTTTCCGGGGCCCCTTCCGGGCACCCCTTCCAGGATCCGCCGAGTGTCCGCCGCCCGCCGCTCAGGCTGACTCGCGGGGCCGGAGCCGGGGCACGGGGCCCGGCGTCAGGGGCGGGCGCCCGGCGCCCGGGGCCGGGGCGCGGCGCCCGGGGGCAGGGGCCCGGGGCCGCTCAGGGCGCGATCGGCAGCCGGCGCTTGTGCTCGGTGAGCTCGTAGCGGCGCACGATCGTGGCGAAGACGTCGTCGGTGACCGGCTTGCCCTCCAGGAAGTCGTCGATGTCGTCGTACGTGACACCGAGGGCGTCCTCGTCGGGCTTGCCCGGGTCCAGCGTCTCCAGGTCGGCCGTGGGGGTCTTCCAGACCAGCTCGGACGGGGCGCCGAGCTCGGCCGCGACCGCGCGGACGCGCCGCTTGGTCAGTCCGGTGAGCGGGACGACGTCGGCGGCGCCGTCGCCGAACTTGGTGAAGAAGCCGGAGACCGCCTCGGCGGCGTGGTCGGTGCCGACGACGAGCCCGTCGTTGGCTCCGGCGACCGCGTACTGGGCGATCATCCGCTGACGGGCCTTGATGTTGCCCTGCACGAAGTCCTGGTGGTGGGCGTCGCGGAAGGTCACGCCACCGGCGAGGGCGGCCTCCAGGGCCGCGTCGCTCGCGGCCCTGACGTCCACGGTGAGGACCTCGTCGGCGCGGATGAAGCCGAGCGCGGTCTGCGCGTCCTTCTCGTCGGCCTGCACGCCGTACGGCAGGCGCATCGCGTAGAAGGCGGCCTGGTGTCCGGCGGCGCGGGCCCGCTCCACGGCGAGCTGGCAGAGGCGTCCTGCGGTGGTGGAGTCGACGCCGCCGCTGATGCCGAGGACGAGGGAGCGCAGACCGGTGGAGGTGAGGCGCTCGGTCAGGAAGGCCACGCGGCGCTCGATCTCGGCCCGCGGGTCGAAGGTCTCGGCCACCTGGAGGTCCCGGGCGATCTGCTGCTGGAGGGCGGTGGACGCCGGGTCGGTCACGGAAGTCTCCTCGTCGGGTACGGGGGCTGCGGGAGTCGACTTTACGCACCGGGGCGACGGCGCGTCGCCCTGCCCCGGCCTCGCCGCCTCGGTCACGTGCGGGCGTCGCGTCCGGCGTCGCGTCTGGGGTCGCGTCCGGCGTCGCGTCCGGCGTCGCGTCCGGCGTCGCGTCCGGCGTCGCGTCCGGCGTCGCGTCCGGCGTCGCGTCCGGCGTCGCGTCTGGGGTCAGGAGCCGGGCCGCGCGCCCGGCGGCGCGTCCCGAGTCAGGACCCGGGCGTCGCGTCCGGCGTCGCGTCCGGGGTGCAGAGGACCTCGACCCGCTGGACGAGGTTGTTGGCGAACCCGCCGCGGTTCCAGGGCTCGACGACCGGCTGGACGTTCCCCTCGGCGTCGGTGGCCCGCACGGTCAGATGGCGCAGGCCCGGGGTCGCCGTCCACGTGGTCCGCCAGGCGGACCACGCCCAGGGATGCGCGGGGTCCCGTACGAGCTCCGCCTCGGTCCAGGCGGCCCCGCCGTCCTCGCTCACCTCGACGCGGGCGACCGGCCCGTGGCCCGACCAGGCGCGGCCGGTGAGCGGGACGGGGCCGGGGCGGACCACTCGGGTCCTCGACATGAAGTCGGGGAAGCCGGGCGGCACCATCAGGGCCCGGGGTGCGATGAGGGTGACGGGCTCCCCCGGCTCCTCGGGCGCCTGCCGTACGCGATAGGCCACGGCCTGCTGGAAGCCGGTGTACGGGGCGTCGGTGAGCGTGATGTCGTGGAGCCACTTCACGTGGGCCATGCCGTACCAGCCGGGGACGACGAGCCGGAGCGGGCTGCCGTGCTGCGGGGGCAGGGGTGCCCCGTTCATGGCGTACGCGACGAGGACGTCCCGGGCCGGGTCGGCGGCCGTCGTGAGGGGAAGGCTCCGCCGGTAGTCCTGCTCGACGCCCCGCTCCACCCCGTGGTCGGCTCCGGTGAAGACCGCCTCGACGGCGTCCTCGGCGACACCCGCCTCGGCGAGGAGCGCGGTGAGGGGGACACCCGTCCAGTCGGCGGTTCCGACGGCCTCGACGAGCCAGGGCTGGCTGACCGGCCGGGGCGACAGCCGGGCCCGTCCGTTGCCCGCGCACTCCAGGGTGACCCGGCGGGTGACGGAGGGCCGGGAGCGGAGCTCGTCGAGGCCGAGGTCGAGGTCCCGCAGCACGCGTCCGCCGACGGTGAGCCGCCAGCCGTCGGCGGCGGCGTCGGGGATGTCGTAGTGGACGAGGACGTAGTGCAGCCCGGGCGGCGTCACGTCGTACCGCAGCGCTTCCAGGGGCAGCCCGTGGTTGCGGGCAGCGAGGGCCAGCTCCTGCACCGAGACGCCCTCGTCCGGCCCGGCCACGCGTCCCGGTGTGCTGATGTCGCTCAGACCACTCAGGGATCCCTCCATGCCCTCATGGTGCGCCGCGGCCCGGGGCCCGGCACCTCGGCAGGGACGGGTCTCGGAGGGGTCTTCGACGGCCCGTCCCGGCTGTGCCGCCTCAGGTCTGGCGGGGGCTCCGCAGGGCTCGGTCCAGGCCGTCCTGGGGAAGCCCGGTCAGGGCGCGCACGAAGATCTCCTCGTATGCCGGTTCGCCGATCGTCGCGCGGGCGGTGTCCGTGTACTTCTCGTGCAGCGCCCGCAGGCCGGGCAGCCCGCGCCGGGGCTGTCCGGTGGAGCGCCAGTACGCCTCCCCCGTGCCCGAGACGTCGGCCGCCCGCTCGCCGTCGCCGGCCGCCGCGAGCGCCGTGGCGAGGACGTCGAGCCCGAGCGCCACCCCCAGGCTCGCGCCGAGTCCCCGTGTGCCTTCGAGCATCGCGCGCGCGTGCCCCGCGGCCGTCGCGGGGTCGCCCTCCAGGAGACCCGTGAGGGCGAGCTGGTACTCCAGGGCCGTCCGCGTCCAGTGCTCGTCCAGCTCCTCGCAGAGGGCCCGCAGGGCCAGCGCCCGGTCGCGGGCCTCGCCGAGCCGCCCGAGGCCCGTCAGCGCGAACACGCGGACGAGGTGGCAGCGGAGCCGGGCGGCGGAGTCGGCGGGGCCGCCCTGGGCTGCGTCGAGGACATGGCCCACGACGACGTGCGCGGCCATCGGACGGCCCGTGGTCAGGGCGAGGAGCCCGGCGAGCGCGGCGGCGTCGAGGGTCAGGTCGCCGGGGCGGCCCGCGCGCCCGGCACCGTCTGCGTCCCCGTGGCCCGCGTACTCCGTGTACTCCGTGTGCCGGGCCTCCCGGGCACAGCGTTCGCTCACGTCCTGCGCGGGGCCGAACTCGCCCTGGAGCACGAGGGTGACGCCGAGCGCCCACAAGGCCCGGGCCCTGGTGCGCCCGCGCGCACCGCTCAGCAGCAGGGCCTGTTCGAGGCCGTCACGGGCCTCGCGGAGCCGGCCCCGGCAGGACCAGGCGAAGGCGACCGAGCCGATGAGGTCGAGGGCGGCGTCGGGGTCGGTCCGCAGCAGCCGGTCGAGGGCGGTGCGCAGGTCGGTGTGGTGGGCGTCGACGGTCCGGTACCAGCGCAGTTGGCGGGCGCCGTGCCACTCGGTCTCGCCCCGCCGCGCGAGCCCCCGGAAGTGGGCGGCGTGGCGGTCGGCGACCGCCCCGGTCTCGCCGGTCCGGTCCAGCCAGGTCGCGCCGTACGCGCGGATCGTGTCGAGCATCCGCAGCCGGCCGGCCGTGTCCGGCGGGCGGACCACGGAGGCGCGGACGAGTCCGTCGAGGGCTGCCGCCAGGGTCGCCCGGTCCAGCGGGCCGCCGATGCACACGGCGGTCGCCGACGCCAGGTCGAAGGGGCCTCGGAAGACGGAGAGCCGGGCCCAGAGGAGGCGTTCGAGCGGGGCGCTCAGCTCATGACTCCAGCCGATGGCGGCCCGCAGGGTCTGGTGGCGGCTCGGCCATACCCGCTCGGTGTGCGCGAGCAGGTCGAAGCGGGCGGCGGGCGGGGCGTCGAAGCGGGTGCCGAGCTGGTCCCTGACGGCTTCGGCGCCCTGCAGGCGGATCTGGGCGGCGGCCAGTTCCAGGGCGAGCGGGATGCCTTCGAGGCGTACGCAGATCTCGCCGGCCGGGCCCGCGGCGGTGAACTCCTCGCCCGCGGCCCGGCGGAGCAGCTCCAGGGCGTCGCCCCCGGCGGGCGGCAGCGGGTCGAGGTGGACGACCTGCTCCCCGTCGACGCCGAGCGGACGCCGGCTGGTGGCCAGGACGGTGAGTCCGGGGGCGGCGGCGAGGAGTTCGGTGACGAGCCGTGCGCAGGGTTCGGCGAGGTGCTCGCAGGAGTCGAGGACGAGCAGCAGCCCGTCGTCGGCGAGCCGACGGCAGAGCCCGGTGGTCGCCATGCCGGGGGTGTGGTCGGAGAGGTCGACGGAGTCGGCGACGAGGGCGACGAGGAGCCGGTCGCCGTCGAGCGGAGTGAGATCGGTCCACCAGGCACCGTCGGGGTACCCGTCGGCGGCGCGGTGCGCGGCGCGCAGCGCGAGCCGGGTCTTCCCGACTCCCCCGACGCCGGTCACGGTGACGAGGCGGTGCTCCGCCAACGCGGCGGATATCCGCTCCAGTTCCGTGCGGCGCCCCACGAAACCGGGGTTCTCGTCCGGCAGATGTCCACGCACGGGAGCAGTCTCCCTCATGAGAGCGACGAACGGGTGGTCGGCACCGGTTCGTTACGCTGCCCGGACCGGCGCGGCGCCACCCTCCCGACCGTCACGATGCCGCACCCAGACCGTCACGGCTACCCCCTGCCGCCGTCACGGCTCCTTCACTTCGGGCGGGACGGCTGTCCCCGTCGACGGTCACGACGACGGAGTGCCAGCCCTGGGCCCCGTCGGGCATGGTGTCGGTGCGCTCCTCGGGCTGGGTGGCGCCGGTGCCGTCGGTGGCGCGGACGGTGAGGGTGTGCCGGCCCGGGGTCGCCTGCCACGGGTACAGCCACTGGCGCCAGGTGTCGCTGCTGTCCTCGGTGGCGAGCCGGGCCTCCTGCCAGGGGCCGTCGTCGATCCGTACCTCGACCCGGCGGATGCCCCGGTGCTGGGCCCAGGCGACCCCGGCGACCATGACGGTGCCGGCGGCGGGCCGGGCGAAGGCGCGGGGGGTGTCGATGCGGGACTCGGTCTTGACGGGGGCCTGGGCGGCCCAGCCGCGCGGGACCCAGTAGGCGTCGTAGGCGGCGAAGGTGGTGAGTTCGATCGACTCGATCCACTTGCAGGCGGAGACGTACCCGTAGAGGCCGGGGACGACCATGCGGACGGGGAAGCCGTGGGTGAAGGGCAGGGGTTCGCCGTTCATGCCGAAGGCGAGGAGGGCGTCGCGGCCGTCCATGACCTGTTCGACCGGGGTGCCGATGGTCATGCCGTCGACGGAGCGGGCCACCAGCTGGTCGGCGGGGCCGCCGGCGGAGGGCGGCCGGACGCCCGCCTCGCGCAGGAGGTCGGCGAGGGACACACCGAGCCAGCGGGCGTTGCCGACGTACGGGCCGCCGACCTCGTTCGAGACGCAGGCGAGGGTGATGTCCCGCTCCACGATCCGCCGGGTCATGAGCTCCGGCAGGGTGACGGTGAGCTCCTCGCGGACGCCCGCGCCGTGGACGCGCAGCCGCCACTCGCCGGCGTCGACCCGGGGGACGACGAGTGCGGTGTCGACGCGGTAGAAGTCGCGGTTCGGGGTGATGAAGGGGCTGATGCCGGGGACCCGGAGCTGGGCTCCGGCGGGTACGGCCGGCGCGGGGGACGCCGGTCGGGGCAGGCGGAGGGCGGCGCGGGAGGCGGCCGCGTTCTCCTCGACGGGGCTGCCGACCGCCCGGGCGAGCGCGGCGGCGCCGGTCGCGGCGAGGCCGGCGGAGGCGGCGGCGACGAGGAAGGTGCGGCGGTCGGAGCGGGCGGCCTGCGATCCCGTTCCGGCCCTCCGGACGAGGATGCCGATCAGGGCGTACAGCAGGGCCGCGCCGGCGAGGGCGCCCACCAGGGAGGGCACCGCGTCGAGCACGGAGTCCGAGTCCGGCCGCGTGACGGCGGCCAGGGCGCCGAGGACGCCGAAGGCACCGACGGCCGCCGAGCCGAGCAGCCGGTGGCGCAGCGCGAGGAGCCCGATCCCGACGGCGAGGACCCCGAGGACGATCAGGATGCCGAGCTGGAGAACGGCCTTGTCGCTCTCGCCGAACTCACGGATCGCCCATTGCTTGACGGCCGCGGGGGTCTGGTCGACGACGGCGCCGCCGACGGCGGTCACGGGGCTCGCCTCGGGCCGTACCCAGAAGGCGGCGAGGTCCGCGACGGCGAGGGAGACGTATCCGGCGACCAGGCCGCCGACGGCGGCCAGGAGTCGGTCCGTGCGGGTGGGCGCGCCCGGGGGCTCGGAGAGGGTCATGCTCCTCATTCGGCATCGACGGCGCTCTGGATGGGCCGATTCACCTGGAAGGTGGACACCGGTGAGGGTTCCGGGGGCCGCGGGGCGGTGTCAGCTCGCGCCGGCGGTGGCCTTGGCAGCGGTGGCGGCGGTGGCCTTGCTAGCGGTGGCGGCGGTGGCCTTGGCAGCCGTGGTCGCGGTGTGGGTGGTGGTGTGTGTGGTGCGGCTGGTGGTGTGCGTGGTGCGTCCGCCCGGTGCCTCGTTCAGCGAGCGGCGCATCCGGTCGAGGCCGCGCCGCGCGTGGCTCTTCACGGTGCCGAGGGGCAGTCCCGTGCGCTCCGCGATCTGGACCTGGGTGAGGTCCCCGTAGAACGCCATGGCGAGTACCTCGCGCTGTGCGGCGGGCAGCTTCGCCAGCTCGCCGGTGACCACGATCCGTTCGAGGACCCGGTCGGGGTCCGGGACGCAGACGCCCTCGGGGGACAGCCGCTCACCCGCCGCGACCACCAGGTCCCGGCGCCGGGTGCGCGCCGCGAGGGCGTCGGCGATCTTCCGCCGGGTGATGCCGACCAGCCAGCCGGGGAACGGACCGCGCTCCGGCCGGTAGCCGGCCCGGCCCCGCCAGGCCGCGAGGAAGACCTGCTGGCCGACGTCCTCCGCCTCCCTGGCGTCGCCGAGGGTGCGGGCGGCGAGGGCGTGCACGAGGCCGTGCCACCGGGCGTGGGCGACGGCCAGACAGTGCTCGTCGCCGCGCACGAAGCCGTCGGCGACCTCGCGGTCGGACAGGGGCCGCGGGTCGCTCCGGAACGGGGGCCGGGCTTCGACGGTCGGTGCGGTCATGGCGACTGCTCCTCAGGCCGGGACCGGCGGAGACCGGTCGGCGGGCGGGGTCCCCTCACGGGGCACCCCCAGACTCCGTCCCGGCACGGTGGCCGCACCATTCGCAACGGTTGTGCGTCGTATCGTGGGACTCATGACGGAACCCTCGCCGGGGCTCACCAGCGGTGCGGTCGCGCGCCGCCTGGGTGTCGCGCCCACCACCCTGCGCTCCTGGGACCGGCGCTACGGCATCGGCCCCGCCGCCCATGAGAGCGGCCGGCACCGGCGGTGGGGCCCGCACGACATCGCCGTGCTCCAGGAGATGTGCCGGCTGACGGCGTCCGGAGTCCCTCCGGCGGAGGCTGCCCGGGCCGCCCGGGCCGGAGCCGTACCGGCCGCGCCGGCCGCCGGGGAGGGGCCTGCCCGGCCCGCCGCCCGCGGACCGGGCCCCGGCGACGTCCGCCAGGAGCTGCGGGGCCTGGGCCGCGCGGCCGTCAGGCTGGACTCGGAGGCCATGGACGAGCTGCTGGCGTCCGCGATCGCGCGGCACGGTCTGGTCACCGCGTGGGAGGAGGTGCTGGCGCCCGCCCTGCACGCCGTGGGCCGCAAGTGGGAGACCTCGGAGGACCGCTATGTCGAGGTGGAGCACCTGTTGTCCTGGCATGTGTCGACGGCGCTGCGCCGGGTCGGCGCGGCGGGCCGTGCCAGGGCCTCGGAGGCGGGCACTCCCCCGGTCCTGCTCGCCTGTGTGCCGCACGAGCAGCACACCCTCCCCCTGGAGGCCCTCGCCGCGGGGCTGGCCGAACTCGGGGTCCCCACCCTGATGTTCGGGGCGGCCGTGCCGCCGGAGGCGCTCGACCAGGCGGTACGGAGGACGGGCCCCGCCGCGGTCGCGCTGTGGGCCCAGGCGCGCTCGACGGCCGACCACCCCCTGGCGCGCCACGTCGCCGACACCGCGTGGGGCGTCAGGGGCGCCCGGTCCCGGACGGCGGTCCTCCTCACGGGTCCCGGCTGGGCGGGCCGGACCCCGGGGCCCGGGATGCTGCGCCCCACGGGTCTGCGGGAGGCGCTGTCCCTGCTGCGCGGTCTGTGCGTCGGCGCACGGGACGGCGAGGGGACCACCGCCGCTTCGGGAGACTCCTGAGCGGACGCCGTCCGGCCCGGCCAGGGGTCCGCGCCCGGCCCGGGGTCCACGCCCCGCCCGCGGTCCACGCCCGGCCCGCGGTCCACGCCCCGCCCGGGGTCCACGCCCCGCCCGGGGTCCACGCCCCGCCCGGGCCTCCTAGTCCTTGCCCCGGGCGTTGCGGAAGCGGGCGAGGCCGTCGGCGAGGTCGACCACGGGGTCCGGGTAGTCGTACCGGGCCCGTTCGAGCCCGGGCAGCTTCCACGGCTCGTGGACCGCGGGGCCTTCGAGCCCGGCGAGTTCCGGTACCCACCGCCGTACGTACGCGCCGTCGGGGTCGTACCGCTTGCCCTGGGTCACCGGGTTGAGCACCCGGTTGGGGCGGCTGTCGGTGCCCGTGCCGGCCACCCACTGCCAGTTGAGCTGGTTGTTGGCGATGTCGCCGTCGACCAGCAGGTCCAGGAAGTGCCGCGCTCCCTCGCGCCAGTCGATGTACAGGGTCTTGGCCAGGAACGAGGCGGCGAGCAGCCGCCCCCGGTTGTGCATCCAGCCCTCGTGGGCGAGTTGCCGCATCGCGGCGTCGACGACGGGGTAGCCCGTGCGGCCCTCGCGCCAGGCCCGCAGGTCGGCGTCCGCCTCCTTCCCGCGCCGCCAGTGGTCGTGACGGGTGCGGTAGTCGTCGGCGGCGGCGGCGGGGCGCGCGGCGAGGACCTGGTGGTGGAAGTCGCGCCAGCAGAGCTGGCGTACGAACGCCTCGGCACCCGCCCCGCCGAGCGACCGGGCCCGGTGGATCGCCTCGGTCGCCGAGACGGCGCCGAAGTGGAGGTACGGCGAAAGGCGGGAGGTCGCGTCGCCCGCGAGGTCGTCGTGGCCTTCCTCGTACCCGTCGACGCCCCCCGCCAGCCAGGCGGCGAGCCGCTTGCGGCCCTCCCGCTCACCGCCGTCGGCGAGACCCTCGGAGACGGACGGGACGTCCGCGCGGGCCGGCGGCTCCTCGGAGCGGATGCCCGTGGGCGTCCGGACCACCCGTGGTGCCGCGAGCGGCTCGCGCAGCCGCTCGTACGACCAGCGGCGGAAGTAGGGGGTGAAGACCGCGTAGTGGTCCGAGCCGTCCGGTGTCACGGCGCCCGCCGGCAGCGCGGTGACGACGGCGTCGTGGACGTACAGGCGCCGCCCGTCCGCCTCCAGGGCACGGCGGAGCCTGTCCTCACGGCGGCGGGCGAACCCGCTGCAGCCGGCCGCCATGTGGACGTCGTCGGCGTCGGCCTCCCGGACGACCGCGCACACCTCGGCGACGGGATCACCCGAGCGCACCACGAGCCGGCCGCCGCGCTCGCGCAGTCCGGTGTCGAGGGCGGCGAGGCAGTCCGCGAGGAACGCGTCCCGGTTCGGCGCCCCGTGGCCCGCGCGGGCCACGGCCGGATCCCGTACGAACAGGGGGACGACCTCGTTCCCCCGGCCCAGCGCGGCGCGCAGCGGCGGGTGGTCGTGGACACGGAGGTCCGAGGTGAAGAGGACGACCGAGACGTTCATGGCACCGCTCCTGGCATGGACTCACCGACCGGCCCGGCGAGACGTCTGCCCCGTGGGTCGCCGTACTGATGTGACGTGCGGAGGTCATTCGCCCCGCGGGGGCCTGCCGGATGCGGGTGCCCGGGACGACGCGGACGACGAGCCGGGCACGGGTGGCGAACCGGATGAGGACGACGAGCCGGATGCGGGCGGCGGACCGGACGCGGGCGGCGGACCGGCGGTCCCCTCCGCCTCGCTCGCCTCCGCCGTCAGCGCGATGTTGCGGACCATGCCGCCGAAGACGGCGGCGTGGAACGGCGCGACGCACCACCAGTAGACGTGGCCGGCGAGGCCGTGGGGGTGGAACAGGGCCCGCTGCCGGTAGCGGGTGTCCCCGTTCTCGTCGCGCTCGACGTACATCTCCAGCCAGGCGAGGCCGGGGAGCCTCATCTCGGCGCGCAGCCGCAGCAACCGGCCCCTTTCGATCTCCTCCACGCGCCAGAAGTCCAGCGAGTCGCCGGCTCTCAGGTGCAGGGCGTCGCGGCGGCCCCGGCGCAGACCCACCCCTCCGACGAGCCGGTCGAGCCAGCCTCGGACGGCCCAGGCGAGCGGGAAGGAGTACCAGCCGTTCTCCCCGCCGACGCCCTCGACGACCTTCCACAGCGCCTGCGGTGACGCGCCGACGGTGCGTTCGCGCTCGTCGGTGTAGAGGCTGCCGCCCGCCCAGTCGGGGTCGGTGGGCAGCGGATCGCTCGGCGCGCCGGGCACGGACGCGGAGGACCAGCGGGTGGTCGTCTTCGCCTCGCGGACCCGTTGGAGGGCGAGGGCGAGCGCCCGCTCGAAGGCGAGCGGGGCGTCGGGCGGATCCGGCACCCAGTCGGCGATGTCGTGCTCGTCGCAGACGACCTCGTAGCGGAGCGACTCGGCCAGCGGGCGGGCGATGGACCGGGGCACCGGGGTGACGAGGCCGATCCAGTGGCTGGACAGCCGGGGCGTGAGGACCGGCACGGGGAAGATGAGCCGCCGGGGCAGTCCCGCGACGGCGGCGTAGCGGCGCATCATGCCGAGGTACGTGAGGATGTCGGGGCCTCCGATGTCGAAGGCCCGGCTGACCTGCGCGGGCATCCGCGCGCTGCCGACCAGGTAGCGCAGGACGTCCCGGACGGCGATCGGCTGGATCCTGGTGCGGACCCAGCTCGGGGTGACCATCACGGGCAGGCGTTCGGTGAGGTAGCGGAGCATCTCGAACGAGGCCGAGCCGGAGCCGATGATGACGGCGGCGCGGAGCACCGTGGTGGGGACCCCGGATTCCAGGAGGATGCGGCCCACCTCGGCCCGGGACCGCAGATGCGGCGAGAGCTCCCGGTCGGGTACGCCGCGCGGGGTGAGGCCGCCGAGGTAGACGATGCGGCCGACGCCGGCGGCGCGGGCCTCCCGGGCGAAGTTCCCGGCCGCCGTGCGGTCGGTGCGCTCGAAGCCGTGCCCGGCGCCCAGGGCGTGCACCAGGTAGTACGCGACGTCGACGTCGCGGAAGGCGGAAGCGAGGGTCCCGGCGTCGGTGACGTCGCCCCGGACGATGTCCACCTCCCCGGCCCAGGGGTGGTCGCGCAGTTTCGCGGGGGTACGGGCCAGGCACCGCACCCGGAAGCCGGCCGCCAGGAGCTCCGGGACGAGGCGGCCGCCGATGTAGCCGCTGGCGCCGGTGACCAGGCACAGCGGTCCCGGGGTCTCCTGCCCTGACGTGTCGCTCATGGATCTGCTCCGTTCCGCTGTGTGGGGGGCTGCCGCGCTCCCCCACCGGCCGGGGGCCCGGCTTCCTCCTGCTCCTCTTCCGGAGGGGCGGCCGCCGCGGATGCGCCGGCCGTTTCTATAGGCTGATCGTGTGGCCAGTACAGAGGAACCCGAGACCGGTGGTACCGCGCCCCGGCGCGTGCCGGGTGATGCGCAGAGCTTCGCCCGCGCGCTGCGGCGGACGAACGGCGAGATCAATCGCCTGGTCCATGGTTTCGCGCTCGCGCAGGGACTGCATCCCACGGACGTGCAGGCGCTCTCGGTCGTGCTGGACAGCCCGGAGCCGCTGACGCCGGGTCGGCTGAGGGAGCACCTGGGGTTGACCTCGGGCGCGGTCACGGCCTGCCTCGACCGGCTGGAGCGGGCCGGGCACATCCGGCGCTCCCGGGAGAGCGCCGATCGCAGGGTCGTCCATGTGCACTACGTGGAGGGGGCGAAGGCCGCCGCACGCAGCTACTTCATGCCGTTGGCGCAGGCGGCGGAGCGGGCCCGGCTGCGGTTCGACGCGGAGGAGCTGGCCGTGGCCGTGCGTTTCCTGGACGCGTTGAACGAGGAACTCGGCGACCTGCCCGTGCCGCGCCGCTGACCTGGCCCTCCGGCGGCTGCGGCGCGCACTGGTCGGGTACCGGTCGCGGCGCCCCGGGCAGGCCCTCGACTCGTCCGCTCGCTGCTCGTACCCGCGCTCGTTCCGGACCTCGGCCCCGTCGCGTGGTGGCCCGGCAGGCTGAGCCGGGAAGCGACGGGGCCGGAGGACGGTGCCTCCCAGAAGGACGCCTCCGCTACTTGGGCATCAGCACCGTGTCGACGATGTAGACGGTGGCGTTGGCGGTGGGGACGTTGCCGCAGACCACCTTCGCGGACTCGTTGACCGTGAAGGACTCGCCGGAGCCCTGGGTGGTCAGCCGGCCCTTCTGGAGGGTCTCGAAGGAGCCGTTCTCCAGCTGCTTCGGGGTCAGCTTCTGGCCCACGACGTGGTACGTGAGGATGTCCGTCAGCATCGCCTTGTCGGCGAGGACCTTGTCCAGGTCGGCCTTCGGGATCTTGGCGAAGGCGGCGTTGGTCGGCGCGAACACCGTGATGTTCTCGGCGTTGTTCAGCGTGTCGACGAGACCCGCCTGCTTGACGGCGGTGACCAGCGTCGACAGCTCGGGGTTGTTCGAGGCTGCCGTGGCGACCGGGTCCTTCGCCATGCCGTCGAAGGAACCGGCGCCGTCCTTCGGCACCGACGCGCACCCGGGGCCGAAGGGGCCGTCGGCCGTCATGCCGGTCGCCGTCGACGAGGCCGCCGCGGGGGCCGCCGCTCCGTCACCGCTCGCCTCGGCCGAACAGGCGGTCAGGCCCAGCGGCAGCAGCACGGCGGCGGTCACGGCGACGGAGGCGCGACGGAAGGTCTGGGTGTTCATGATCACTCCTGGGGCTTCGGGTCCACCGGTCGGCGACCCATCACCAGTCATTCGGTGCGCGGCTGCGTCCGGATGGCTCCCCTCACCCGAAAGAGTGATGAGGATCGGCTGCCGCGCCTCGGCCGGCGGAGCTGTGCGGAAAGACCTCCGCGCGACCCGTCCACCGGGCCGCCGGCTCCGAACACCTCCTGTACTCGAGTGATTCCTGGAGGAAACCGCCGGTGAGAGAGAACGTGTGGATCGGCGACGTCCGACCAGCGGCTCCGGACCTTCCCGAGCTGATGGGGCGCGTGGCGCTCGGCGACCAGCAGGCCTTCACGGCCGTCTTCGAGGCGGTCTCGGGGCCGGTGCTCGGCCTCGTCCGCACCGTGCTGCGGGACCCCGCCCAGTCGGAGGAGGTCGCCCAGGAGGTGCTGGTCGAGGTGTGGCGGACCGCGGCCCGCTACGAGCCCGCCCGGGGGTCGGTCCTGGCCTGGGTCATGACGCTCGCGCACCGCAGGGCCGTCGACCGGGTGCGCTCCGAGCAGGCGGCGTCCAACCGGGAGAAGCGGGTGGCCCTGCTGGAGCACACGGCCGCCTACGACGAGGTGGTGGAGCAGGTGGAGAGCCGGCTGGAGCGCGAGCAGGTCCGGCGCTGCCTGCGGGGTCTCACCGAGCTGCAGCGCCAGTCGGTGAACCTGGCGTACTACCGGGGCCTCACCTATCGCGAGGTCGCGGAACTGCTGGCCGTGCCGCTGGGCACCGTCAAGGCGCGGATGCGCGACGGGCTCATCCGGCTCAGGGACTGTCTGGGGGTGGGCGTGTGAACGCCGCGGATCCGCACACGATGACCGGCGCGTACGCGCTCGACGCACTGGACCCCGAGGAGCACGAGGCCGTACGCCGGCATCTGGCGGAGTGTCCCTCGTGTGCCCAGGAGGTCCAGGAGTTCTCCGAGACCGTGGTCCGGCTGGGTCTCGCCGTCGCGGTGACGCCGACCGCCACGCTGCGCACGGGCGTCCTGGAGCGGATCGCGACCGTACGCCAGGAGCCGCCGGCGACCGCGAGGGCGGCCCGGGCCCGGCGCGGGCGGCGCGGCCTGCGCCGGTGGTCGCACTGGGCACTGGCGGCCTGTCTCGCCGGGGCGGTCGGGCTCGGCGGGGTCGCGGCCTGGCAGCACGGGCTCGCCGAGGACGCCCGGCAGGAGACGGCCCGCGCACGGGAGGCGAACGACGCCGTCGCCGAGGTCCTCGCTGCCCCGGACGCCCGGGTCTCCACCAGCCGGCTCGAAGGCGGCGCCGTGGGCACGGTCGTCGTCTCGGCCTCGCTCGACCGGGCGGTCTTCGCCGCCTCCGGCATGGCGCCGCCACCGGCCGGCAAGGTCTACCAGCTCTGGTACGACGACGGGGGCACCATGCGGTCCGCGGGGCTGATGGACCCGGGGGCCACCGCCGAGGCGACCCTCCTCGACGGTCCCGTGAACCAGGCGTCCGGAGTGGGGGTCACCGTCGAACCAGCCGGTGGCTCACCGAGTCCGACCTCCGCACCGGTGGCGGTGCTCGCCCTCCCCCGGGCCTGACCCGGGGGCACGCACGCGGGGGCACGCGCACACGCGCACGCGTGCCCCCGTCCCGTCCTGCAGGGCTCCGCCCTGCCCCTGCCCCCGTACCTGCGCCGGCCTCTGCCTCTGCCTCTGCCTCTGCCTCTGCCTCTGCCCGGAGGATCACCTGGTCCCGTCGGTCGGGCCCGTGTGTTCGCCGGGTGTGGCCAGTTCCTCCACCGCGTCCGCTCCGACGACCACGCCCGTGGACCTCTTGCCGCGCCGCAGCCGGCCTTCGAGCCAGGAGGCGAAGGTGGTGAGCGCGAAGTTGAGGATGACGAAGAGCACGGCGACGACGGTGAAGCAGGCGATCGTGTTCGCTCCGTAGTTGGCGCTCATCGGACGGACGGAGGCGAGGAGTTCGGAGAAGCCGAGCATCGCGCCGCCCAGCGCGGTGTCCTTGACGATGACGACGAGCTGGCTGACGAGCGCGGGCAGCATGGCCGTGACCGACTGCGGGAGGAGCACGTACGTCATGGTCTGGCCCTTGCGCATGCCGATGGCCTTCGCCGCGTCGGTCTGGCCTGCGGGAAGGGCGAGGATGCCGGCCCGGACGACCTCGGCGAGCACGGATGCGTTGTAGAGGACGAGGCCGGTGACGACGGCATACATCGGGCGGATGTCCGGGCTGACGTCGGTGAACTCGGAGTACGCGGCGTTGGCGAAGAGCATGAGGATCAGGACGGGGATGGCGCGGAAGAACTCGACACCGGTGCCGGCCGCGGCACGCACCAGGCGGTGGTCGGAGAGCCGGGAGATGCCGAGGAGGGCGCCGAGCGGCAGCGCGATCACCATGGCGAGCGCGGCGGCGATCACGGTGTTCTTCAGGGCGGGCAGGATGTACGTCTCCCAGATGCGGGCGTCGGTGAAGAAGGGCGCCCACTTGGACCATTCGAGCTGGTTCTTGTCGGCGAGGCTCACCACGACCCACCACACCACGGCGGCCACGGCGACCAGGAACAGCAGCGTCCAGAGGACGTTGCGCCGCCGGGCGCGCGGCCCGGGGACGTCGTAGAGGACCGTGGGTCTCTCCTTCTTCACCGTTTCACCGCCACCTTCTTGGCGACCCAGCCGAGGAAGAGTCCGGTGGGCAGGGTGAGGCAGATGAACCCGAACGCGAAGATCGCGGAGATGAGGATGAGCTGGGCCTCGTTCTCGATCATCTCGCGCATCAGCAGGGCCGCTTCGGCGACGCCGATCGCGGCGGCCACGGTGGTGTTCTTGGTGAGGGCGATGAGGACGTTGGCGAGTGGGCCGACGACGGAGCGGAAGGCCTGGGGGAGCACGACGATGCGCAGGACCTGCGGGAAGCTGAGCCCGATGGCGCGGGCCGCCTCGACCTGGCCGAGGGGGACGGTGTTGATGCCGGAGCGGACCGCCTCGCAGACGAAGGCGCTGGTGTAGGCGGTGAGACCGAGGACGGCGAGCCGGAAGTTGATGACGGTGAACCGGTCGGCGCCGAGGCTCACTCCGAGGGTCTGGAAGAGGCCGAGGGAGGTGAAGACGATGATGACGGTGAGGGGGATGTTGCGGACGATGTTGACGTAGAGGGTGCCGAAGCCCCGCATGAGGGGGACGGGGCTGACGCGCATGGCGGCCAGCAGCGTCCCCCAGATCAGGGAGCCGATCGCGGAGTAGACGGTGAGCTGCACCGTCACCCAGAAGGCTCCGAGCAGGTCGTACCCCTGGAGGAAGTCGAACACGACGGCCTGCTCACTTGACGATGACGCCGATCTTCGGGGCGGGTTCGTTCTGGTAGCCGGCGGGGCCGAAGTTCTTCTCCACCGCCGCGTCCCAGGAGCCGTCGGCGACCATCTTCTCCAGAGCGGTGTTGATCTTCGCCTTGAGCTCGCTGCCCTTCTGGACGCCGATGCCGTAGTTCTCGTTGCTCATCTTGAAGCCGCCGAGCTTGAACTTGTCCTTGAACTCGTCCTGCGACGCGTACCCGGCGAGGATCGAGTCGTCGGTGGTGACGGCGTCGATGACACCGTTCTCCAGACCGGTCAGGCACTCGGAGTAGCCGCCGTACTCCTGGAGCTGGGCGTCGGGGGCGATCTTGTCCTTCACGTTCTGCGCGGACGTCGAGCCGGTGACCGAGCAGAGCTTCTTGTTGTTCAGGTCGGACGGCTTGGTGATGGAGTCGTCGTCCGCGCGGATCAGGACGTCCTGGTGGGCCAGGAGGTAGGGACCGGCGAAGTCGACCTTCTTCGCCCGCTCGTCGTTGATCGAGTACGAGGCCGCGATGAAGTCCACGTCGCCGCGCTGGAGCAGCGACTCCCGGTCGGCGCTCTTGGCCTCCTTCCAGACGATGTCGGACGGGTCGTGGCCGAGTTCCTTGGCGATGTACGTCGCCACGTCGACGTCGAAGCCGGTGTAGGTGCCGTCCGGGGTCTTGAGACCGATGCCGGGCTGGTCGTACTTGATGCCGACGGTGATCTCGTCGCCTCCGTGATCGCGTGGCACGGCGCCGGTCGCGCCGTTCGCGAATCCTGCGGAGGTGAAGGAGAGGACGACGGCCGCGGCGACGGCGACGGTGGCCCTGCCGGTCCTGAGCGGGTTCATGTGGATCACCCCTGGGGGCTGCTGGTCGGGCGACGGCCGCGGCTCAGTGGTGGAGGATCTTGGACAGGAAGTCCTTGGCCCGGTCGCTGCGCGGATTGTTGAAGAACTCGTCCGGGGTCGTCTCCTCGACGATCCGTCCGTCCGACATGAAGACGACACGGTTGGCGGCGGAACGGGCGAAGCCCATCTCGTGGGTGACGACCACCATCGTCATGCCGTCCCGGGCGAGTTGCTGCATGACCTCCAGGACCTCGTTGATCATCTCGGGGTCGAGCGCGGAGGTCGGCTCGTCGAAGAGCATCACCTTCGGATCCATGGCGAGGGCGCGGGCGATCGCCACGCGCTGCTGCTGACCACCGGAGAGCTGCGCCGGGTACTTGTCCGCCTGCGAGGCGACCCCGACCCGGTCGAGCAGGGCGCGGGCGCGCTGCTCCGCGGCCTTCCGGTCCTTCTTGCGGACCTTGATCTGGCCCAGGGTGACATTGCCGAGCACGGTCTTGTGCGCGAAGAGGTTGAAGGACTGGAAGACCATGCCGACGTCGGCGCGCAGGGCCGCCAGTTCGCGCCCCTCGGCCGGGAGGGGGCGTCCGTCGACGACGATCTCGCCCGAGTCGATGGTCTCCAGGCGGTTGATCGCCCGGCAGAGCGTCGACTTTCCCCCGCCGGACGGCCCGATGACCACGACCACCTCGCCGCGGTGCACCGTCAGGTCGATGGACTGCAGGACGTGCAGGGCGCCGAAGTGCTTGTCGACCCCGCGGAGCACGACGAGCTCGTCGCCCCCTTCCGGGACGCCACCTTCCGGGACGGGCATGTCACCCTCCTGGCTCACGCCCCCGCTGCCGCTCCTTCTCACGTTCATGCTCCGCCCTCCACCCGGCCCCCGCACTCCGGAGGGGGTGCACGGAGAGTGAGCGGTCACGCCGGAACGTGGCCCCTGGCCCGGGTAGGCCGGGGCCGCGTGGAGCCTGAGCAGGCGTGCGCCCGCTTACGCGCGCGTGGGGGCGGGCTGGCGGACACTGGGGGTGGGAGCCGAGTGCGTGAGGAGGGTCCGCCATGAGCAGTGCCGCACCCAAGGTCAGCACGTTGCCGCCGGAGCACCGGGAACGCCTGATGGCCTTCGCCGAGGACGTGTACTTCGAGTCCGGTCACCGGCTGTTCGAGGAGCAGCAGCACGCCGACCGGTTCTGGATCGTGAAGACGGGCGCGGTGACGCTCGACGCGAAGGTGCCGGGGCGCGGGGCGCCGGTGATCGAGACCCTGCACCACGGCGAGCTGGTGGGCCTGTCGTGGCTGTTCCCGCCGTATCTGTGCCAGTCGGGGGCGGAGGCGATGACCCCCGTCCGGGCGCAGGAGTTCGACGCCCCGGCCGTGCGCTCGATGTGCCGCTCGGACGCGGAGTTCGGAGCCTCGGTCATGTTCTGGGTGGGTTCGATCCTGGCCCACCGCCTCCAGGTGACCAGGGTCCGGCTCCTCGACCTGTACGCGCCGCACGGGAGCGGCATCCTGACCTGACGGACGGCGCGGCCGGCCGGTGGCGGCGGGACGGAGCCCAGGCCCGCGGAGAGAGGGAGCGGGGGCGGGCCCGCACCGTCGGAGCACCGGACGCTACGGTGACGGTGCACCGGCGGGTCCGGTCCCCGGCGGCCCCCTCGCGGGGCGGACGGGCCCTCCGCCCCACTCCGTCGACGAGCTGCGAGGTCCGGATGAGCGAGCCCACGACGGCACGCGAGGCGATCGCCCTCGTCGCCGGCGACGACTTCACCGAATTCCCCTTCGCCGAGGGGCCCTTGACGGGCGACGGTCCGCTGGGATGGCCCGGCTACTCCGCCGCGCACGCGCGCGCCTCCGCCCGTACCGGCGAGACCGAGTCGGTGATCTGCGGCACGGCCGGCATCGGCGGGGTGCGGGCGGTCCTGATCTCCTTCGAGTTCGGGTTCCTCGGCGGCTCCCTCGGGGAGCGGACGGGGGCGCGCGCCGCCGCGGCCCACGCGCAGGCCCGCGCGCGACGCCTGCCCGTGGTCGTGCTGCCGGCGACCGGCGGCAGCCGGATGCACGAGGGCATGCGGGCGCTGCTCCAACTGCAGCTCCTGGCGGGTGAGTCGGCCCTCACCCGCGCCGCCGGGCTGCCGCAGATCGCCGTCCTGCGGGACCCGACGACGGGCGGCGGCTGGGCCACGCTGGGCGCCGGATCGGATGTGGTGCTCGCACTGCCCGGCGCGCAGGTCGGCTTCGCCGGTTCCCGGGTCAGGCCGCCGGACGCGGACCCGGCCGCGTACACCGCGGTGGCGCAGTTCGCGCACGGCCACGTCGACGCGATCGTGGCGCCCGACGCGCTCCGTGCCACCCTCGGGCGCTGGCTCTCCCTGCTCACGCGTCCCGCCGAGGGGCCGGCGGCGCCGCCGCGCGCGCTCGGCGCCCCTGGCACGCCGCCGGCCGCGAGCGGACGGGAGGCGGTGGCCCGGGCCCGGCACCCGGGGCGCCCCCGGGCGGCGGCGTACCTCGACGCGCACTTCTCCGTCCGTGCGGAGATCTCGGGCGACCGCGCCGGGGGTGTCGACCCGGGGATGCGGTGCGGCTTCGGACGGCTCGCCGACGGCCGTACGGTGGCGTACGCGGCGCAGTGCGGGACCGCGACGCGCCCGGCCGGCTTCCGTACGGCCGCCCGGCTCGTCCGGCTCGCCGACCGGCTGGGGGTCCCGGTCCTCACCCTCATCGACACGCCCGGGGCGGCCAACGATCCGGAGGCGGAACGCGCGGGCGCGGGCCCGGCCATCGCCGACCTGTTCGCCGCCGTCGCCACCGCGCGCGTCCCCGTCACCTCGCTCCTCGTCGGCGAGGGCGGCTCGGGCGGCGCCCTCGCCCTCGCGGCCCCCGGCAATCTCTGGGCCACCCCCGACAGCTACTTCTCGGTGATCGCCCCGGAGGCGGCGGTGTCGATCCTGAAGCGCGCGCCGGAGGAGTCCGCCGCGACGGCGGACCAACTCCGCCTGCGCCCAAGGGACCTCCTGGACCTGGGCGTCGTCCGGGGGATCGTGGAGAGCTGAGGCCACCCGCGTCGGGGACGGCTCCGGGTCTCTGCCGCTCAGCGCGGGTGGCGGGCGCCGGCCTCGACGGCGCCCGGCCGCACGCCCCTGACGCCGCCGGCCGGCTCCGTGGGCCGGCCTGTGCGGCTCGCACGAGGCCGTGGGTGGTCCGGACCGCACGGCTCGCCGAACCCGCGGCCGCGGGTGACCATGGAGAACGGGATCTGGCGAGAACCGGGCCGGCACTGGAGGGCACCCGTGGCGCACACCGGCAGCACCACCGACGTACTCATCGTGGGCGCGGGTCCCGTCGGACTGAGCGCGGCCGCCGAGCTCCGCAGGCACGGGGTGCGCTGCCGGCTCGTCGACCGGCTGCCGGCGCGACTCCCGTACGCCAAGGCCGTCGGGATCCAGCCGCGCACCCTGGAGCTGTGGGACCGGATGGGCCTGATCCGGTCCGTGCTGGAGGCCGCCGTCCCGATGCGCGGCCAACTGACCTACGTCAACGGCGCGGTGGCGGCACGGATCGCGCTCGAACTGCCTCCCGACGTGCCGTACGGCTTCGCCGCGCTGCCGCAGTACGAGACCGAGCGGCTCCTGGAGGAGTACGTCGCCGGCTTCGGGACGCACATCGAGCGCGGGACCGAACTCGTCTCGTTCGTCCAGGACCCGGACGGGGTCACCGCACTGCTGCGCGGCGCGTCGGGGGTCACCGAGGAGCTGCGGGTCCCCTACCTGATCGGCTGCGACGGCGCTCACAGCGTCGTCCGCAAGACGCTGGGCCTGTCGTACGAGGGCGGCGCGTTCCCGGAGGCGTACATGCTCGGCGACGTCGTGGCCGAGTCCGACTGGGACCTGCCACAGGGGTACGCGCTGCGCTGCGAGCACCGTGCCGCCGACGGGTCCCTCGACGACGTCCTCGTGTGCATCCCGCTGCCCGGCGCCGGCCGCTACCGGATGTCGATGAAGGTGCCGCCCGAGCTCGCCGAACCGGCCGATCCGGCGCAGGCGACGCGACCGCCCCGCGGCGGCTTCCCGTCGGACGGACTCGCCCACGGCCTCCAGGACGGCCGCGGTCCCGGGCTTTCCCCCCTGCAGGCCGTCGTCGACCGGCTGGCCCCGGGCCCGGCCCGGCTCTCCGATCTGCGCTGGTCGTCGGTCTTCCGCATCAGCCACCGCATCGTCGGCCGTTACGGCGAGGGGAGGGTCTTCGTCGCGGGCGACGCCGCGCACATCCACCCGCCCACCGGCGCCCAGGGCATGAACACCGGTATCCAGGACGCCGCCAATCTGGCGTGGAAGCTCGCCCTCGTGGTGAAGGGCGAGGCCGGGCCCGCGCTGCTCGGCAGCTACGACGCCGAGCGGCGCCCGGTGGGCGAGGAGGTCGTCGGCCGGACCGTGCGACACGCCACCCGGGGCATCGAGAACGATCCGGACGACCTGACGACGCTGCTGCTCCGTGAGGCCCAACTGCTCGTCGGCTACCGGGACGGCCCGCTCGCCGGCGCCCCCTACGGCCCGGTCGACGCGCCGCAGCCCGGAGATCTCGCCCCGGACTGCGGCGGTCTGGCCACACCGGTCGCCGTCTACCCGCTGCGGCTGCTCGACGTCCTGCGCGACCGGCCGGGACACGTGGCCGTGCTGTACGGGGCCGACGCCACCGGGCTGGCGCGGGCGGTGGCGGCGGCCGGGGCCGTCGCCGTCGAGCGGCTGCCGCTCGACGTCGTCGCCCTGCTCCCCCGGGAGGCCGATCCGGACACCTCTCCCGCCCTCGGCGCTCCGGCCTACCGGGACGCCGCCGGGGAGTTCGCGCGGATCTACCTCCCCGACGGCGACACCGGCTTCGTCGTGCGCCCCGACGGGCAGCTCGCCGCGCGGTTCCCGCTCGGCGCCACCACGGCGGCGCTGACGGACTGCCTCCAGGCGCTGTCCGTACCGCTACGGGACCCAGTGGTTGCCTGAGACCGTGATCATGACCTGGAGCTGGATGCTCGCGGAGAAGTAGCTGCTGGTGTCGATCGGGGTGGCCAGCATCTTGTTCCACAGGGCGTCGAGCCAGGCCTGGCTGCCGGAGTCGGTCATCGCGGCCACCGCGAACGGGGCGAAGAAGGCGGCCTCACTGCCCGCCGAGATCTGGGTGCCGTTGAGCTTGTAGCCGATGGCGATCTTGTTCGGGTCACCGCCGGTCTTCGTCTTGATCCAGCTGTTGAGCTTCCGCGCGGCCGCGAGCGACGTGGTGTCGCCGCTGGTCACCGCGTCGTCCGCGATGCGCCACGGGGTGCGGCAGGCGTTCCACCAGTACGCGCCGTCGTTGGGGTCCTCGAGGACCTGGCCCGGGGCGGGCTTGGGGGTGGTGTGGGTGTCGACGACGAAGTCGGGGAGAAGTCCGGTGCCGGAGGCGTAGGTCGACTGGAGACGGGAGATCTGGGTCTGGTGCGCGGTGCGCACGGCGTCCCAGGTCGTGTCGCCGGAGGCCGTGCGGAAGGCGCGGAAGTGGTCGACCATCCAGTCGGACGTACGGGTGATGTAGTAGTACTGGTCTCCGGAGCTGCTCCAGTCGCCGAGCTTCAGGAGCTTGGTCGTCGGGTTGAGCTCGTCCTTCTTGATCGCGGCTATATGCTTGAGCGCGAGGTCCTTGTAGTTGTACGTGCCGGTGCTGCCCCACTGCTTGTCGGCGAGGAGCAGGCCGTAGGCCACGTCCATGTCGCCGTCCGTGGCGCCGTCACCGCCGTTGACGCTGCGGCAGTTGACGTCCTGCTCGGCGGCGAGCAGGTTGGGGTTGACGGCGGACGGGTGGTCGATCTTCCACTTGACGAGGCCGTCGAAGATCTTCTTCGCGTCGGGGTCGGCGCCGGCCATGGTCGCGGCGACGACCATGCCGTAGCCCTGCGCCTCGGCGACGTACGGGTGGTCGGCGTCGGGCGAGATGATCTGGTACCAGCCGTTGCCGCAGTTCTGCCGGACGAAGGCGGACTTCCACCGGTTGTAGTAGTCGACGACCTTCTGGTCGAGGGTGGCCTGGGACCCGGACGGCTTCAGCGTCCCGGCGGCATAGGGCTTGAGGTGGCTGCCGAAGGGGACGGCCGTGCCACCACCGCCCCCGGTGCCGGTGGGCGCTCCGTACACCTCGAACTCCCAGAGGGAGTAGCCGTAGGCGGTGCCGCGGCCGGTCCCGTACATACGGACGTAGCGACCGCTGCCGGAGACCGTCAGGTCGTCGGTCGCGCCGTCACCGGCCGTGGTGGAGTAGACGTCGGACCAGGTCGAGCCGTCGGCCGAGGTCTGGATCCTGTACGTCTTCCCGTACGCGTCCTCCCAGTTGAGCTTGACGCGGGAGATCGTGTGATTCGCCCCGAGGTCGATGCGGATCCACTGCGGATCGACCCCTTCGAGGCTCGCCCAGCGAGTGGCCGCGCTGCCGTCCACCGCGAGACCGGGCCCGAAGGCCGAGGTCTCGACGGACGAGGCCGTCACCGCCTTTCCGGTGGACACCAGACTGTCGGCGGCCTGTGCCTGCGGCAGCACCGTCAGGGGCAACGCCAGCAGGCCCGCGAGCCCGAGAAGCGAGACGCTTCGTCGACGCATGACAACTCCCTTTCCCTCCATGGCCAATGGTTAGGAAATATTCCTAACCATTGGCCCGGAGAGTAGAGAGACCGGAACTCCCGCGCAAGACCCCGCACCAGAACCGAACGTGAGGAGGCCGGGTCCGTCCCGCACCGGGGCGGACCGCTGCCGCGTCGAGACGGGCACCGGGCCTCAGTCCTCCGTGGGCTCGGCTTCATCCCCTGCCGCGTCGTCCTCTGCCGGCTCCGCGTCGCCCTCCGTGGGCGCCGCCCCGGCCCCTGCCGCCGCCGCGCGGGCATCCCGTAGCGCCGTGTGCACCGACCAGACCACCGAGACCAGGGGGACGGCCACCACGGCACCCACGATGCCCGCGGCGATCGAGCCCGCGATGACCGAGATCGCGACTACCAGCGGGTGGAGCCGTACGGCCCAGCTCATGACGAGCGGATGCAGCAGGTGGCCCTCGATCTGGCCGATCACCACGATCAGGCCGATGACGATCGCGGCCACCAGGGGACCCTGCGAGGCCAGCGCCACGACGGCGGCGACCGCCAGGGCGATGGGAGAGCCGATCAACGGCACGAACGCGGCGACGAACTCCAGGAGGGCCAGCGGCACCGCGAGAGGCACGCCGAGGAGCCACAGGGCGATCCCGACGAGCACCGCGTTCACCGCCGCCACGAGGACGATCCCGTGGGTGTAGCCGGTGAAGGTCCGCCAGGCGGCGCGCCCGCCCACCGCCACCCGCTCGCGGACCGATCCGGGCAGCTGCTGACGGAACCAGGCCCACTGGCGGTCCCCGGAGTGGATGAAGAACACCGCGGAGAACACGGCGAGGGCCAGCGTCGTCAGCACGGCCACCACATGATGGGCGCCGCTCACCGCCTCACTGACCAGGGCCGAGCGATGACTGGAGAGGTACTCCCCGACCTTGGCCTGGAGGTCGCTCAACGCCCCCGGGTTCAGCCGGAACGGCGGCCGCTCCAGCCAGTCCTCGATCCGGCCGACCCCCACCCGGAACTCGCGCACGAGGGTCGTCCGCTCCCCCGCCACCGCCTCCCCGACCAGCGCGAGCACGCCCAGGACGAGCGCGATGCTGCCGAGGAGGGTGAGCGCCACGGCGAAGGGCCGGGGCAGCCCCCGGGAGACCACATCGGCGAGAGGACGGAGCAGCGCGGTGATCACGAGCCCGAGGAAGAGGGCCACACCGATCTCGTGGAAGCGTCCGAGTACCGCGAACAGGCTGTAGACCAGCACGCCGACGACGAGCAGCCGCCACGCGTACGCGGCGGCCGTACGGAGGAAGGGGCTGACCATGACCGTCGTCGATGTGCCTGGCTGCATCCCACCGACCTACCACCCGCGACGACCTCCTGTCGTCAGGATCACAGGCCGGGCGCCGGGAACTCCGCCGATCGGCGGTGCGTCGGCGCCGTATCGACGAGGACACGCACCGGAGCACCCGGTGCCTTCCGGAGGGACACGAAGGGACCCCCTGGGGTGGTGGCGGGGCGGATCGTCAGACGGAGGCGATCGTGATCCGCGTCGTACAGGCCACGGCTGCGACGGCGCCACGGGGGCGGTCCGTCCAGTCGAGGAGCCGAATGTCGCCCTGCTCGACCTGCCCTGCTTGCTCGCCCTGCCCTGCCTGCCCGGTCCGGCCGGCCTTCAGTCGGGCTTCCGCCCGGACCCACAGGCGCAGCAGCGCCGGGCCGGAGTCCGGTCGGGCCGCGGCCTCCGCGAAGTCCGCGTCGGGGAGGAGACGGCGGAGTACGTGGACGGGGCCGGGGCGCCGCGTCGCGGGCTCGACGTCGATGCCGATCGCGCCCGGGCCCACGGCGGCCGCGACAAGACCGTCGGCGTGACTGAGGCTGACGCCCACGCCGGGCCTGCCCTGCAGGTACGGGCGCCCGTGGCCGTGCCCTCCGCACCCCGGGCACCGCTGGGCGAGGGCCGGCGTGTCCGGCGGAAGGCCGGTGACACGGGCGACGCACAGCCGCACGAGGAGGCGCGCCGCCAGTACGTCGTCCCGGCGGCTCGGCAGCCGTATCCCCGCGAGACGACGCCGTTCCCACGGGGCCAGCAGACCCTCGTCCAGATCGGGATGGGCCAGCACCTCCGGGGTCGTCGCCACGACGGCCAGCGCCCTGTCCCGGTCCGGCTCCGGACCGTCCGTCATCGGGAACGCTCAGCCGGCGGCGGCGCTCAGGAAGCGCTCCCGGACGCGCCCGAGGGTGCGGAAGTCGTCGATGGTGACTTCCTGGAGATCGATGGTGTTCCCGGAGAGCTCCTCCAGGAGGTCGATGAACTCGAGGAAGTCCATCGAGTCGATGAGACGCGCCTCGATGAGGTCCTCGTCGTGGGCGATGGGACCGTCGAGGCCGGGGTTCTTCTCGTGAAGCCACTCGGCGATGCGTTCCATGGGGAGGGTCGCTCCTT
The DNA here is from genome assembly GCF_044752725.1 of Streptomyces sp. NPDC088707. Classification (NCBI taxonomy): domain Bacteria; kingdom Bacillati; phylum Actinomycetota; class Actinomycetes; order Kitasatosporales; family Streptomycetaceae; genus Streptomyces; species Streptomyces sp. NPDC088707. Next base: position 954,298 of record NZ_JBIVLV010000001.1, read on the forward strand.
GCTCACAGCTGGCGTGGGGAAACGGGAGAGGGATGAAGGATTGCGGGATGCGGGATGCGGAGACCGGGCTGCGTGAGGCGCCCGGCGCCGCCGCCTCGCTTCGGACGCGGGCCTCGTGGAGCCGCGGCCTCGCCTCAGACGCGGGCGTCGTGGAGCCGGTCCAGGGCCTGTTCGGGGGTGCCGTGGGCGAGGATCATCGCGTGGATCCAGCGCTCGATCCCGAAGGCGACGCAGGCGCTGTACGCCGGTCCCTCCGAGCCCGCGCGGATGTCGAGTCGTTCGCCGAAGAAGTTGCGGTGCCGGTTCACGGAGGCGATGGCCGTGCCGTCGGGGGCGCAGAACTCGTGCTTGACCGGGTCGAGCGCCATCAGCCTGGCCCGGGAGCCACCCTTGTCATAGAAGGGGTCGTCGGCCACGGCCCTGTTCAGCTCCAGGCCGAGGAGGGCGGCCGCTTCGAGGATGAACTCGGCTCCCCGCTCCAGGTGTTCGACGGAACCCTGCTTGGTGCCGAGGTACAGGACCTCGCGCATGTGGAAGCCCCACAGGCGGCGCAGGCCGTCGTAGTGGGTCTCGTTGCGGAAGCAGCGGCCGGTGGCGGAGAGGCGGAGGCCTTCCTCGCCGACGTCCCGGCCCTCCAGGGAGAGCAGCAGTCCGTAGCAGGTCGCGGACGGCAGCAGATGGCCGGTCGGCCGCAGGGGCAGCTCCCCCGGCGTCTCACCGGCCGCGAGTCCGTCGAGCGCGTCCGGGGCGAACCGCCCGGCGGAGACGCCGAGATGGGGGAAGTTGCGGAAGAAGTCGAGGCGTGTCAGGCCTTCCACGGAGAGCAGCGGCGGACCGACGACCTCGGGTGCCGAGAGCCGTGTGGCGAGACCGGTGAGCAGCTCGTCGAGTCCGTGCAGGAGCGCGGTCCGCACCGGGTCCAGGGTGATCAGGCCCGCGCCGGGGCTCTTCAGGCCGCCGTCCGGCAGGGCCGTGGCGCTGGGTGTGCTCATGGAAACCGCTCCCTCTGGGCGTGGGCGAACCGGGATGCGGGTGAACGCCCATGGATGTGGTCGCCGTCGACCGCGAAGCGCAGCAGCGATGAAGCCGGCTGACGTCCCTGCGGGACCGGACCGCGCAAGGGGACACTAGGTCAGCCTCGCACAGGTTGTCTAGACCAAAGCCGAGAGGTTGTCACATGCAACTCCGCATATTGAGACGTCACTTGACAGCAGGTATGGTCTAAACCAATTGTTCTGAACGGCGCGGCTCCGACATCCCACGCCGGGCGCCGCCGTGCGTCCGTTCCGTCCACCCGACGTCCGCCCTTCCGTCCGTCCATGCCACTCGCCCCCGGCTCCGCGCCGAGGGTTTCTCCGTGCTGTCCACCGGCCGGGGAACGCGTGCCCCGACTCCCGCCCTGGAGGGACCAGATGACGACGCCCGCACCCCATCGCCCCCGCCGCCGCCCCCACCTCCACCGGGCGGCCTCGGACCTGCCGTACTTCAGCGCGGACGGCGAGTCCTACCTCGCCCAGACCACGCTGCGGGAGCTGAAGAAGTCACGGCCGCTGCGGGTGCTCTCCGAGGAGGACTTCGCGCACTGGCAGACGTACGGCTACGTCATCGTCCGCGAGGCGATCCCGGCGGAGGCGGCGAAGCGCCTGCTCGACTTCACGTGGGACTTCCAGGGTCTCGACCCGGACAGACCGGAGAGCTGGTACGAGGACCGGCCGTTCCGCTCCGAGCTGGACCAGCAGCTGCACGTCTACGGCTTCGTGGAGGCGTACCACCACCAGCTCCTCTGGGACAACCGCCAAGCGCAGCGCGTCTACGACGCCTTCGTGGACGTCTGGGACTGCGAGGAGCTGTGGGTCACCCAGGACCGGCTCAACCTCAACCCGCCCAACACCCGGAACCGCGACCGCGCCCTCATCGAGCCCACGGACCGCGGCTTCGACATCGAGCTGCACTGGGACATCGACACCACGCTCGGGGTCCCTCCGCAGCGGGTGCAGGGGATCATCGCGCTCAACGAGACCCGGCCGGAGTCGGGCGGCTTCCAGTGCAACCCGGAGCTGTTCCGGCGGTTCGAGGAGTGGAAGGTCGCCCAGCCGGCCGACCGCGACCCGCTGCGCCCCGCCGTGGACCGCACCGAGTTCCCCGTCGTACGCCCCGATCTGCACCCCGGCGACCTGCTGATCTGGAACGGCCTGCTCGCCCACGGCGTGGCGCGCAACGTGTCCGAGAACCAGGTACGGGCGGTCCAGTACCTGTCGATGATGCCGGCGCTCGAAGAGCACGAGCGGCTCAGGCGGTCCCGCGTCGACTCCTGGCGGCACCTGCGGACCCCGCGCTGGAACCGGACCCTCGTCGGCGACCCCGTGCTCCACGAGTCCAAGCGGTACCCCACGGCCACCCTGAACGACCTCGGCAGCCGTCTGCTGGGACTCACCTCGTGGAAGGACGCGGGGGACGCCTCGACGGCCGACGGAGGCGCGGGTTCGGGCGCGGGTACGGGTACGGGTTCGGGCGCGGGTACGGGTTCGGGTTCGGGCGGGGGTTCGGGCGTGGGCGTGGGTGCGGGTGCGGGCGTGGGTGAGGCCACGGGGGCGGGCGCCGCCTCCGTCCCCGGCCAGGGCGGGGAGCCGGCGTGCGCCGTGTCTGCCTGACCCTGCCCACCGACCGGGCCTGCGGCGCGACCCTCCGTGCCGTGGCCGAGGAGGCCGCCTACGGCGCCCGTGCGTTCGGTGTCGAGGTGCGGCTCCTCGTCCTGGACTCCTCCGACGCGGCGACCGTCGCCGAGCACCGCGCGGTCGTCGCCTCGCTGCCCACGGTCCCCGGCGTGGTCGTGCACCACCTCGACGAGGACGAGCAGCGGACCTTCCTGCGAGTGGTGATCGCCCGGTCCGGCGTGCCGGCGCCGGACCGCGTGCTCGGCCTGATGCTGCCGGACCGCGTCTCCTACGGCGCGTGCACCAACCGCGCCTTCCTCCTCGCGGAGGCCCTGGGCTGCGCGTCGGTCCACCGCCGCGACTCGGACAGCCGCTACCAGTACCTGGCCGGGGAACCGGTCTTCCCGCTCCACCACGAGCTCACCGCCCTGGGGCTGCGGGCCGCCGACGTGGCCGGTCTGGTCTCCCGGAGCAGGCTCGACCCCGCCTGCGCGGACCGACCGGTGGCCGTGGTCGGCGGCTCCTTCGTCGGCGAGATGTCCGTGGACGTCGAGGAGATCCGCCGACTCGACCCGGGGATCTACGAGGACGTCATCGGCCTGTCGATCCCCGCCGGCTACCCGGAGATCTGGCGCAGGAACCTGATCGCGGAGTCCTTCCGGGGCGCCGGGACCGCCGCGTACACCGGCGACCGGACGACGCTCACGAGCGTCAGCCCGACGCGCGTGGACATGTGCAACATCGCCTTCGACCGCGAGGTGTACGGGCGAGTGCCGCTGCCGCCCGCCACCGACACCATCGGCAGCGACTACTTCCTCATCCACCTCGTCCAGGCCGCCCGCCTGCCCGGCGTCCTGCACAACCGGCACATCGTCAACTTCCATACGGCTGAGCGGCGTTCGGACGCGGGATTCCTCGCCTACCAGCGTCGGTTCGCCAAGTACCTCCTGTCCACCCCGCACTTCGCCTCGGTGTACGCCGCCATGAAGGAGGCCGGTGACTCACTGCTCGACGCCGAGGGCCACGTCCGGGCCTCCGTCGTCGCCGGCTTCGCCAGGGACAGCACCCGGGTGGACCGGTCGGAGAACGCGGCACGGCTCGACGTCCTCGACCGCTCCTTCCGCTCCCTGGGGGGCCGCTACACCACCGCCGCCGACGCCCTTGCCCCTCTCCGCGAGCAGCTCCTCGACGAGGCACGACAGGACATGGAGGAGTTCGCCCTGCTGACCGACGCATGGGAGGCCCTGGCCCGCGCGAGCCGGGCGGTCACCCCGGGGAGCGCCCGCACCCTCACCGTGGCGTACGCCGGGGGCGAGGAGCGCCGGGGCCCCGTGACCATGGGGCAGGCCAACATGATCCGCTGCATGCTGCGGGACGAGCCGGAGCACATCAACATCCACGACGTGTGGCCCGTCCCCGAGGGGACCCGGACGGAGGCCACGGTCGAGGCCCTCCGGGCGCTCGCGATACGGCACGAGGCACTGCGCACGACGTTCCCGCACACGGTCGGGAGCGCGCCCCGGGAGCAAGTGGTCGCGGCCGAGGGGACGTTCACCGTCACCGTCCTCGATCATGAAGACCTGCCGGACGACCCCGCCGGGTATGCCGAGTCACTGGCTCGAGGGGCCCGCTCCGAACGTTTCCACCTGGACCGGGACTTCCCCCTCCGTATCTCCCTCGTGGCCCGGTCCGGCGCGCCCGCCTTCGTGTCCATGGCGGCCAGCCACGCCGTGACCGACGTCGGCGCCCTCGGGATCCTCAAGGAGGAGTGGCGGAGCATCCTCGCCGGTGAGACCCTCCCGCCACCGGCGTCGCTCACTCCGCTCGACCTCGCCGCGGAGGAGGCGAGCCCCGCCGGGCTCCGCAAGTCCGAGGCCTCGCTGCGGCACTGGGAGCGGATCATCCGCACCGGACCCCAGGCCATGTTCGCCGAGCCGGGCGCCGGGGGGACCGAGGTGCGGACGCCGCAGCTCACCCTCCGGTCGCGGCGGGGCGCGCGGGCCCTCGCGCTCGTGGCCGCGCGTACCGGGAGCATGCCGTCCACGGTGCTGCTGACCGCGTGGTGCGCGCTCGTCGCCCACCGCGCGGACCAGCACGCGTGCGTGGCCGCCGTCCCGACGTCCAACCGCTACCACCCCCGGCTCACCCGCTCGGTGAACACCCTGTCCCAGGACGCGCTGCTCTCCCTCGACGTCCGGGTACCGACGTTCGACGCCCTGCTCAAGAAGGCCTGGGGGGCGGCGCTCAACGCGTACCGGCACAGCCAGTTCGACGCGGCGGCCCTCTGGGAGATGATCGGGAGGACGACGCACGAACGGGGCAGCCGGTTCGCGCGCGACGTCGTCTTCAACGACGTCAGCACGCTGCCCGCGACGGTCACGTCCGCGACCGGGGAGGACGCGGCGGACCCGAAGGCGGCCGAACCCACCGGCCCTGGACTGGAGCTGAGTTGGGGCCCGGACCAGGTGCTGCCGACCCGTGTCCTGACCTTCGTCCACGCGACCGACCCGCTGCTCCACCTGAGCACCTGGGTGGATCCCGCGCTGTTCAAGCGGGACGAGGCGGAGGCCTTCCTGACAGGTCTCGTACGGCTCCTGGAGGCGGCCGCCACGGACGACGTACCGCTCGCGTCGCTGACCGGTGTGACGGGTGTCCGTCCGGTCGAGCGCGGGCCGCTGTGGTGCCGGGTCGACGGGTCCTGGACGTCACCGCCGCTCGTGGCGCGGACGCTGAGCGAGGCCCTGGAGGGCCTGCCCGTACACGTGACCGCCGATGCGCCGGAGGCCGCGGAGGATGGGGCCACGGACGGCAGCACGCCGGACGCGACGGCCCCGCACGGCAGCACCCCGGACGCGACGCACGACGGCACGGCCCCGCACGGCAGCACCCCGGACGCGACGCACGACGGCACGGCCCCGCACGGCACGCCGCCGTGGGGCGGGGCCCTGACGGCGTTCATCGCCGTCGGCGACACCCCGCTGACACCGGCCCAGGCCCACACCGCACTCATGGACGCGCTCCCCGGCCGCCCCGGATTGCTGGCCCCGCGCCGGTACGTGATCGTCCAGAACCCGCCGGCGGAGGCGGACCGCACCAGCGCCTGGCTCCGGCAGCAGATTCTCAGGGAAGGGACCGGCCGGGACCGGGATGTGACATGACGATGGATGAGGCAACCGCGCAGCGGGAGCAGGACTCTCCGCCCAGCCCGTGGCGATCGAGTCGCTTCCGGCTGTTCTTCACGGCGCGCAGCACCTCACTGCTCGCCGACGGCATGCTGATGGTGTCGCTCACGACCGCCGTACTCGGCGCGGGGTACGGGGCGGCCGGTGTGGGATACGCGCTGGCCGCGTGGATGGCGCCGATCGTGCTGCTCGTGCTGTTCGGCGGCGTGCTCGCCGACCGGTTCACCCCGCAGGTGATGATGGTCGGCGCGGACGTGGTGCGCATGGTGGCCATGCTGGCGCTCGCGGTGCTGCTCATCGGCTCGGACGTCCAGCTGTGGCACATCATGGCGCTCCTCGCGCTCAGCGGCGCCGCGACCGCGATGTTCCAGCCGGGTCTGGCGAGTCTGGTCCCCCAGGTCGCCGAGGACATCCAGCGGGCCAACGCGCTGCTGCGGATCTCCGAGGCGATCTGCACCCTGCTCGGGCCGGGTGTGGCGGGCCTTCTCGTGGCCTACTGGAACGTGGCCGGTTCGTTCGTGGTCATCGCGGCGGCGTACGCGATGAGCGCGCTCGGACTGGCGCCGCTGCGCAGGCTCGGCACCGCCAAGGACGAGAGCGACGACCCGATGTGGCACCGACTCGCCACGGGCTGGCACGAGTTCAGGTCGCGCTCGTGGCTGTGGGGGGTCATCGCGGTGTGGGCGGTGTACGGCCTGTTCGTCTTCGGCCCGGCGCTGCCGCTCGGCGCGGCACTGCTCACCGAACAGCACGGGGCGAGCGGCTACGGCTGGATCGCCTCGGCCGACGGCGCCGGCACGATCGTCGGCGGCCTGCTCGGCATGCGGGTCCGCCCGACGCGCCCGCTGGTCGCGGGGGCCTGCGCGATGTTCTTCTTCACTCTCAACCCCCTTGCCCCGGCTCTGGGTTGGTCCTTCACGGTGACGGCCCTCACCGGCGTCGTGGCGGGCTGCGGGTTCGCGTTCTGGGGCGTGATGTGGGCGACGAGCGTGCAGTCGCACATTCCGCTCGCCGTCCTGAGCCGCGTCTCGGCCTATGACGTGGCCGGCTCCATCATGGTCATCCCCCTGGGCAGAGCCCTGGCCGGCCCGGCGGCGGACGCGTACGGCGCCGACCGGGTGCTGCTGTTCTCGTCGGTCATGGGCATCGCACTCATCGGTGTCATGCTCTCCGTGCCCGCGATCCGCGCACTGGGACGCGCACCGAAGGAGTCACCGACTCCGGTCGCGGGTACGTAGCGCCTGCCCGCCGGTCGCGCCGGTTCCTCGCACAGCCGGAGACCGCGTCCGAGGCCGGGTACGAGACCGAGGCCACGCCCTCGCCGCGGGGCTGTCGTGTCCGCGGTGTCCGGCCGCCGCTCGCATGCGGGCGCCGTTCCCGGGCACACGCTCAGAGAGAGCCCGCGGGCTCCCTGGGTTCCGCACGCAGCTGTGAGGCGATTCCAGTCATGACCGCCAAGAAGATCATCGCGGTGTTCGGCGCGACCGGACAGCAGGGCGGTGGCCTCGCACGGGCCGTTCTGACGGACCGGGACGGGGCCTTCACGGTCCGTGCCGTCACGAGGCACCCCGACGGTGACCCCGCCGCCGAACTGGAGCGGCTGGGCGCCGAGGTCGTACGGGGCGACATGGACGACCCGTCGAGCCTCGGCCCCGCCTTCGAGCACGCGTACGGCGCCTTCCTCATGACGAACTTCTGGGAGCACATGTCCGCCGAGCGGGAGAAGGCCCAGGCCGAAGCGCTGGCACGGGCCGCCTCGCACGCGGGGGTGCAGCACGCGATCTGGTCGACGCTCGAGGACACCCGCACGTGCGTACCCCTCGACGACGAGCGGATGCCGACGCTCCAGGGGCACTACAAGGTCCCGCACTTCGACGGCAAGGCGGAGGCGGACCACTTCTTCCTCGACGCGGGCGTGCCGACGACGTTCCTCCGCACCACCTTCTTCTGGGAGAACCTGTTCGCCGCCTTCGCCCCGCAGCGGGGCGCGGACGGGGCCCTGTGGCTGACGTACCCGATGGGTGACGCCAGGCTCTCCGGGATGGCCGTGGACGATGTCGGCAGGACGGCACTGGCCGTCTTCGCACGCGGTACGGATCTCCTCGCGGCGACGGTCAGCATCGCCGGCGAGCACCTGAAGGTCGCCGACATGGCCGCGGCCCTCACGGAAGCGCTCGGCGAACCGGTGCGCTACCGACCCCTCACTCCTGACGAATGGCGTGCGCAGGGATTCCCGGGCGCGGACGAGTCGGGGAACATGTTCCAGTACTACACGGACTGCGAGCAGCACTTCACGGAGGCCCGGGACATCGACGCTGTCCGGGGCCTCGACCCCGCCCTCCAGGACTTCGGCACATGGCTCGCGGCACACCGGGACCGTCTGCGCACCACCTGGACGTGACCGGTGCCGCCGTGACGGTGGCCGGACCGCTCGACGCTCGACGGGAGTTCGTCATGCACGATCCCAATCCCAGGCTTCCCAAGCTCACCCAGCAGGAACAGAAGATCCTCGACGGGATCGAGGCGGGCCTTCGCAGCGATGTGTCCCTCGATCGCAGGCTGCGTTCCCTCGGACACACCGTCGCGGGGACGGCAGGCAGGGGCGGCACCCGGGGCGGGGCCCTGCGCCCTCGCCTCGGCTGGTTCACCGCCGTCCTCGGCATCGCCTGCGTGGCCCTGTTCCTCCTCGCGGCCGCGTCCTCGTCGTCCGGCCCGCTGTGGCTCTTCGCCGCGGTGTGGGTGGTCACCGCGGTGTGCCTGATGCGGCTGCTGCTGGGTGCGGTGGCCCGACGGAGGAGCGCGGCGGCACGGCGCAGGGCGGACTGACCCCCCGGCACGGGACGCCAGGACCCTCGCCGGGCGGTCGCCGCCCACGACCGTGCGAGGAGTCCGCCGCATGAACCCCGGCAGTAGGGGCAGTGGCCCGTTGTAGGGGAAGCGGACCCTGCGCGGGGATGCGACGGAAGGATTCCGGTCATGCGCAAGAGCACCGTGCAGAAGGGCAAGGGGACCGTCAAGGAGGCCGCGGGAAAGGCCACCGGAGACGCGCGCCTGGAGTCGGAGGGCAAGGCCGACCAGATGGCGGCCGAGGCCCGAGCGGCCATCGAGCGGGTGCACGAGAGCGCGCGGAAGGCACGCGACGACATGAAGTGAAACGGCTCGCTCCTGACGAGGGCTCTGGCGGTCAGGCCTGACCGTCATCGGCCCCAGCCCGCCGGAGCGGGCGGAAGGATCTACTCCTCCGCCGCACGACCCGGGACGCGCCGCTCGGCGACGCTGCGCCGCGCTGGGCCGCGGGATCATTCGTCTCCCACCTGATGCCCTGTCAACGAGGTAACGATTCAGGCCGGTTATCCGGGAAAACCCTTGGACGGCGTGCGTCCTCACTTGAAAAACTGCCCATCCTGTCCACTTTGATCCGAAAGGCAGGATTGGATGGGAACACCCGAATCGCGCAAGAGTTCGCCGGGCAGGGGCTCGGTGCTCCTCGCGCTTCGTTTCTACACACAGGAGCTGATCCGCCTCAAACGGTGGACCGTGCCCGCGATGCTGCTCCCGGCACTGGGCAACATCGGGATCTTCTACATCGTGCCGCTGATCGTCGCCAAGCTCGTCGGCCGTATCGCGGGGGACACCGGAGGCGGCGTCGGCGGTGACATCGGCCCGATACTGCCGTACGTCCTCGGCTTCGCCGGCGTGCTGCTGTTCGCCGAGGCCCTGTGGCGCGTGGGGCTGCACTGTCTGAACCGTCTGGACGCCCTCGGCATCGAGCACCTGTACGTGATCGGGATGGACGCGCTGTTCGCCAAGGACGCCGCCTTCTTCCACGACAACTTCGCCGGCTCGCTGACCAAGCGGGTCCTCAGCTTCGCCTCGCGGTTCGAGGAGTTCGTCGACACGCTCACCTTCTCGGTGATGGGCAAGTTCGTGCCCCTGATGTTCGCGTCGGTGGTGCTCTGGACGTACGAACCCCTGCTCGTGGTCGGTCTCCTGACGATGATCGCGGTCACGACGCTGTGCGTACGGCCGCTGATCCGTCGCCGCCAGGCGCTCGTCGACCGACGCGAGGAGGCCATCGCCCGGGTGTCGGGGCACGTCGCCGACAGCCTGATGAACATGGACACGGTCAGGTCGTTCGCCGCCGAGGAACGTGAGGCGGCCGAACACCGCTCCCGGGTGGCCGAGTCGCGCCGCCTCACGCTGCGTTCATGGGACTACGGCAACCTGCGCATCGACACGCTCATCGCACCGATGTCCGTGCTGACCAACGTCCTCGGCCTGGTGCTCGCACTCTCGCTCGGCGTCGGGGAACACGGCGTCGAGGCCGTCGTCGTCGCCTTCACCTACTACTCCAACGCCACCCGGATCATGTTCGAGTTCAATCAGATCTACCGCCGCCTGGAGAGCTCGATGACCGAAGCCGCGCAGTTCACCGAACTGCTGCGGACCCCACCGACCGTACAGGACCCGGAGAAGCCGGAACCGCTGCTCTCCGACGGCGCCGACGTGCGCTTCGAGCAGGTGACCTTCGCCCACGCGGGCGCGAAGCCGCTCTTCGAGGGCCTCGAACTGGCCGTGCCCAGCGGGGCGAAGGTGGGCTTCGTCGGCCGGTCCGGCGGAGGCAAGACTACGCTCACCCGGTTGCTGCTGCGGATGACGGACATCGACGGCGGTCGGATCACGATCGGCGGACAGGACATCAGCCGGCTGCGGCAGACCGACCTGCGCAGCCTGATCGCCTATGTGCCGCAGGACCCGGCGATGTTCCACCGCACGCTGCGGGAGAACATCGCCTTCGCCCGGCCGGACGCCACCGACGCCGAGATCCGCCGTGCGGCCGAGGCCGCCCACGTCACGGAGTTCGTCGACACCCTGCCCGAGGGCTTCGACACGATGGTGGGAGAGCGCGGGGTGAAGCTGTCGGGCGGCCAGCGCCAGCGGGTCGCCCTGGCGCGGGCGATTCTGCGGGACGCGCCGATCCTGCTGCTGGACGAGGCGACCAGCGCCCTCGACTCCGAGAGCGAGATCCTCGTACAGGACGCGCTCTGGCGTCTCATGGACGGGCGGACGGCGCTCGTGGTGGCGCACCGGCTCAGCACGGTCGCCACCATGGACCGGCTCGTCGTCCTCGACAGCGGTCGCATCGTCGAGCAGGGCACGCATCACGAACTGCTCGCCGCGGAGGGCGCCTACGCGAAGCTGTGGCAGCACCAGTCGGGCGGCTTTCTCGACGACACCGCGACCAGGGCGGAGCAGGTGTAAGGGCCCGGTGGGCGTGGCGGCACGCCCACCCTCCGTGACCGGGCGGTCGTGAAGGCGCGACTTCGCGCGACTTCGACGCACCATCGACGCGCGTGGCGGGCCCCAGGGGTTCGAGGGACGGTGGAGTGACCGGCGGCCGAGCGCCGTCCCGCACCACCTTGGGAGAGGCCATGACTCAGCCGCTCGTACCGCCCCAGGAGACCCCGCCAGCGGAGGGCTCCACGTCCTCGGCCCACCAGGAGCGCGCTGACGGCGGCGTCTGGGAGCACCCGATGGTCTGGCTCTCCCTGATCGCACTGGGTGCGGTCATGGGAGGGCTCTTCTTCATCTTCCGGACCCTCGCCTTCTGACTGCGGATGCCACTTGCCGTACGAGACCCGCGTCCACGGCGCACCCGCGCGACGAACTGGGGTTGCCCCCAGGTCAGCGCACGCGTCCTCGGGCCCTCAGATGGGCCGCCGCGACCTCCGGGGCCGGCAGGGGGTCGCCGTCGTAGCCCTTGACGTCGCCGAAGCGGGTGCCCGTCGTCCAGGCCTCGCGTGCCTCGCGGATCTCCTCGTCGGTGCGGCCCACGAAGTTCCACCACATGACGATCTCCTCCTCGAACGGTTCGCCGCCGAGGAGCATCAGACCGGCGTCGGAGGCCGCGCGCAGGGGAAGTTCGGTGCGGCCGCAGCCGAGGTAGAGCATGGAGCCGGGCAGGACCGGGACGCCGTCGACGTGGATCTCGCCGGACATGGCGAGGACCGCGTACTCGAAGTCGGGGTCCAGGGGGAGGCGGGTCTCCGTGCCGGAGGTGAGTGCGAGGTCGGCGCCGACGATCGGGGTGTACGTCGTGCCGGGCGAGGCGGCGCCGTCGAGCTCGCCGAGGATCACCGTGGCCGTCAGGCCGGGGCTCGCGATCCGGGGCAGGTCGGCGTGGTGCTGGAAGTGCGGCTCCACGTGGCGGTGGGCGTCGGGGAGCGCCACCCAGAGCTGTGCGCCGTGGAGGTAGCGGGCGTGCGGGCGCGGGCTCTCCTCCGAGTGGGAGATGGCCCGGCCCGAGGTCATCAGGCCCAGCTCGCGCGGCCGGATGGTCTGGAGGCTTCCGGTGGAGTCGCGGTGCAGGACCTCGCCGTCGTGGAGCCAGCTGACGGTCTGGAGTCCCATGTGCGGGTGCGGCGGAACCTGCATGCCCGGTTCGTCGGCGATGTCGTCGGGACCGTAGTGGTCGACGAACGCCCAGGCCCCGACCATCCGCCGGCCCAGGTTCGGGAGCAGTCGGCGGACCTCGGTCGACTCGCCGAGCTGGACGTGGCGGGGGCTGAGGAGTTCCCGTACCGGCTCGGCGACGACGAATCCGCGGCCGCCGCACACGGTCAGCGCGGCCTGACGATCAAGATTGCTCATGCTCAACCTGTTCCTGTCCGGAGACGGCACCCATTGTGGAATGTTCAACCATCTCGGTGTGTTGACGTGGTCGACCACCCCACAGGGTGGCAGATCCGGGCCTCGGGAAAGGGCGAGCAAGTGAGCGACACGTACTACGAGTTCGGAACGGCCGGCGAGCGCTGGGACCGCGCCCGGCTCTTCTTCGACGCGAAGGAGTACGGAACAGCCGTCCGCATCCTCACCGGGCTGGTCGCGGAGCACCCGGAGCAGACGGCCCAGCGGCTCCTTCTCGCCCGCGCCTACTACCACTCCGCCCAGCTCTCCCGGGCCGAGACCGAGCTGCGGGCGATCCTGGAGCGGGACCCGGTCGAGCACTACGCCCGGCTGATGCTGGGCCGCACCCTGGAGCGCCTGGGGCGCACGGACGAGGCCGCCCCGCATCTGCGGATGGCCGCCGCGATGTCGGGCGAGACACCGCAGCCCTGACGCGCTCCTGATACCCCCGTCCGGTATATTCGCCGACCAGGAGGTCCTGGTCGTGCGTACACACCGAGCGGAACGCCGCAGACGAGCAGAAGGTGCCCTGGCGCACCTTCTGCTCGTCGTCGTGCTCGCGCTCGGGGTGTTCCTGATGCACGCCGTCGGCCACCCCGAGGGGTCCGGCGGCGGCACGGGCACCGGTGCGGCGTCCGCCCACCACTCCGCCACCCACCACGGTGACGAGGGATCCGGCACCGACGCGGGGCACGAGCCGGGTCCGGGGACGGACATGACCACCCTGTGCGTGGCCGTCCTCGCCGGCTGGCTGTTCGCGGGGCTCGTGCGGGCCGCGCTCCGCCGCCGCCCCGACTGGCTGACCCTGCTGCTCGCGCGGCTGACACCCGCGCTGGGACCGCACGCGCCCCCACCCCTCCCTCCCGACCTCGCCCAGCTGTCCGTCCTGCGGATCTAGGCCGTACCGCGACCGCGGGCGCCTCGCGCTGCCCGTGAACGCCTTCGGCCTGCCCCTTTCCGTCTGTACGACCAGCACACGAGGTATCACCCATGCGTTCCTTCACCCGCCGTACCACCAGGATGTTCGCCCTCGTCGGCGCCGCCACCGCGACCGGGCTGCTGCTCACCGCCTGCGGCACGGCCGACGGCAAGAGCGGAATGGACCACGGCGCCACGTCCGCCAAGACGTCCGCCTCCGGTTCCCCGTCGGCCACCCCGTCCGTCTCCGGTTCCGGCTCCTCCGAGGCGACCGCCGCACCCGGCGCACCCGGCGCCTTCAACGACGCGGACGTCATGTTCGCCCAGATGATGATCCCCCACCACGAGCAGGCCCTGGAGATGGCGAAGCTCGCCGAGGGCCGGGCCGAGGACCCCGAGATCAGGAAGCTGGTCACCGCGATCGAGCAGGCCCAGGCCCCGGAGATCCGGAAGATGAGGGCCTGGCTCAAGGGTTGGGGCAAGCCCGAGTCCGCCGGTCACGGCGCCGGTGGCGGTGGCGGCCACGGCATGGCCGGGATGATGTCCGAGCAGGACATGAAGGACCTCGCCGCCGTCAGGGGCAAGGCCTTCGACCGCACGTTCGCCGAGCTGATGATCGCCCACCACGACGGCGCCGTCGCCATGGCGAAGGACGAGCAGAGGAACGGCGAGAACCCCACCGCCAAGGCGCTCGCCGACGACGTCGTTCGGACCCAGTCCGACGAGGTCGCCGCCCTGAGGAAGGTCCTCGACCGGCTCTGACCCGGTCCGGCTCGCCTTCCCGTACACCTGGCACCCCGGCACCCGGACCCGGCCGCGTGCCCCGGGCGGCCCGTCCCCCTCCGGGACGGGGTGTACGAGTCACGGGACGCGGGCCGGGCCTTCGAACGCCGGATGGCGGTGAAGGCCGCGGGCGGAGACCACCGACCGGTACCGAGCCCTGTGATCCCGACCCGGGTCGGCCGCAGCACGGGCCGGTCGGGTCGGCCGCTGTCCGGGCCTGTCGGATCGGCCGCGGCCGGGGCCGGCTCCGGTCGGCCGCAGCCGGCTCGGGTCCGGTCGGCCGCGGCCCGGGGCCGGGTCCCCTCGCGCCCGCGCTCCCCCGCTCAGCGCTCCACGACCACCTCGCCGCCCACCACGACCGTCTCCGCCACCGTGCCCGGGATCTCCTCCGGGGCGATACGCAGGATGTCGCGGGAGAGCACGACGAAGTCGGCCAGCTTGCCGACCGTCAGCGAACCCCGCTCGTCCTCCAGGAAGTTGGCGTACGCCGAGCCCATCGTGTAGCCCTCGACCGCGGTCTCGACGTCGATCGTCTCCCCCGCCGTCCACGCCTCCCCGCCACCGGGCGGGCGGCGCGTCACGGCGGCGTGGATGCCGACCATGGGGTCCATCTCGGCGACGTTCCAGTCGCTGGAGAGGGCGAGGACGGCGCCCGCCTCACTCAGACTGCGCAGTGGCCAGGCCTTGTGCCAGCGGTCGGGGCCGACGTTCTCGGCCCAGTCCTGGCCCGGTCCCGCGATGTCCGGGGCGGCGTGCCGGGGCTGCATGCAGGCGACGACGCCGAGTTCGGCGAACCGCGGGGTGTCGGCCGGGTCGAGGCACTCGACGTGGACGATCTGGTGGCGGGCGTCGCGGGGCCCGTTGGCGGCGCGGGCCCGCTCGACGGAGTCGAGCACGGTCCGGATGCCCCGGTCGCCGGTGGCGTGGACGAAGCACTGGAAGCCGCGGGCGTCGAGCCGGGTGAGCAGCTCGGCGAACTCCTCGGGCGGGTAGAAGGTGTCGCCGCGGTGGTGGGCGCAGCCCGCGTACGGTTCCAGGAGGGCCGCCGTACGGGGTTCCACGACGTCGTCGATGTACAGCTTGAGCGGTCCGACCCGCAGCCGGTCGTCCGCGAACTCCTGTGCCACGCAACGGAATTCGTCCAGGTCACTGTCGGTCGTGCCGCGCGGGTGGAAAAGCGCGGCGACGATCCGGGAGCGCAGGCGGCCCTCGGCGCGGGCACGCTGGAAGAGGGCGAGGTCGTCGAGGGAGTTCTGGGGTTCGACGACGGTGGTGATGCCGAAGCCGATGGCGTCGTCGAGGCTCTTGGCGAGCCGGCCGTACTGCCGGTCAGGCGCGGCCCAGGGGACACCGAGCTCGCGCAGGGCGCGGTGGCCTGCGCGGGACAGCCCCTTGACCGCGAAGTCCTTGACGAATCCGGTGGGTTCGCCGGTCGTGGGGTCGGTGACGGCCCGCCCGAAGGGGAGGTCGGTGTGGTCGCGGTCGACGCCGAGCCTGCGGAGGGCGGCGGTGTTGAGCCAGGCGGTGTGCACGTCGTAGCTGAGGACGAGGGCGGGGGTGTCGCCGGTGGCCGGGTCGAGATCGGCGGCGGTGGGCATGCGCCCGCCGGGGACGGCGGAGTAGTCGAAGGCCTCGGCTTCGATCCACTCGGCGTCGGGGTGCGCGGCGTGCCAGGCGCGGATGCGGTCGTGGATCGCGTCGAGGGTGCGGGCGCCTGCGAGCTGGACGCAGGCGTCGTCGGAGCCGAGGCGGACGTGGTTGTGGGCGTCGACGAAGCCGGGCAGGACGAGCCGTCCGCCGGCGTCGAGAACCCGGGTGCCGGGCCCGGCCCAGGCGCGTGCTTCCGCGTCGGAGCCGATCCAGACGATCCGGCCGTCGCGGACGGCGAGGGCCTCGGCCTCGGGGAGGGCGGGGTCGACGGTGTGGATCCGCGCGCCGGTGAGGAGGAGGTCGGCGGAGGAAGAGGTGGCGGTGCTGTTCATGCGGGGTGACTCCGTGACGTGCGTACGAGGGGTGTTCATGCGGTTCGGGGCGCCCGGGGGTTCAGGGGCGTACCGACGCCGGATCCGGTGCGCCCGAGGACTCAGGCGGGTACCGGCGCTGGTTCCGGTGCGACCGTGGACTCAGGCGGGAACGGACGCCGGTTCCGGTGCGACCGTGCGGCGCGCGAGGAGCACGTAGACGAGCGCCGAGACTCCCGCGCCGAGCAGTGTGAGGTCCGCGCCGCCGAGCGGGGCGACCAGCGGGCCGGTCCACAGCTCGGAGTCGCAGGTCAGCGCCGAGAAGAGCAGGCCCGCGAGGAGCGCGATCAGGCCGGGCGGGTGCCAGCCGGAGCGGTACCAGTAGGCGCCACCGGTGCTCGCGTGCAGTCCGGCGGAGTCGTACGTACAGCGGCGGAGCACCATGTCGGCGAGGAAGACCCCGCCCCAGGGGGCGAAGACGATGATCAGGAGGGAGAGGAAGGCGAGGAGCGACGTGGTGAAGTCGGTGAGGAACAGGGCGCCGAGGGAGCCCGCGGCGGTCACGGCGGCGCTGATGACGATGGCGCGGGCCCGGCTCCAGGGGATGCCGAGGACCTGGAGGTTCAGGCTCGACGAGTACAGGGTGATGATCGAGTTGGTGACGGACCCGCCGAGGACCAGGGCGAGGAAGAGCGGCTGGAACCAGCCGGGGAGCAGGCTCTCGGTCCCGGCGACGGCGTCGGTCATGTCGGTCTGGGTCGCCGCGGCCACCCCGGCGACCCCGAGGGCGACGGAGGAGACGAAGCCGCCGAGGGCTCCGCTCCAGGTCACGGCCTTGAGGGAGGTCGTGCGGGGCAGATAGCGGGTGTAGTCGGCGGGCATGGGGAGGTACGAGAAGGGCCCGGCGAGCATCACGACGAAGGCGAGGCTCCAGCCGGCGGCGCCGGGCGCGGCGGAGGGTGCGGAGGTGTCGGCGCCCGGCAGGACGAGGACGAGCAGGGCGGCGAAGCCGACGGCGAGGACGTAGGCCATCCAGCGTTCGGCGAACTGGACGGTGGCGTGGCCCCAGAGGGCGACGGCGAAGGTCAGCGCGAGGGTGACGCCGAGGGCGAGGGCGCGGCTGGTGGAGCCGCCGCTCCAGCCGAGGTCGGCGAAGAAGGCTTCGAGGGCGAGGGTGCCCACCACGGTGTTGACGATGGTGTAGCCGATGCTGACGATCCAGTTGAGCAGACCGGCCGGCCAGTTGCCGCGCAGGCCGAAGGCGGCGCGGGAGATGACGAGGGTGGCGGTGCCGGTGCGGACGCCGCTGAGGCCGGCGGCGCCGATGGCGAGGAAGGAGAGGCCGCCGATCACGACGACGGCGGTGGCCTGCCAGAAGGAGAGCCCGAAGGCGACGGCGAGGGCGCCGTTGATCACGTAGGTGAAGGTGAGGTTCGAGCCGAACCAGAGCCAGAAGACGTCCTTGGCGCTGCCGTGGCGTTCGGCGTCGGGGATGGGGTCGATCCCGTGCTCCTCGACCTGGAACACCTCGTCCCGGGCCGTGGTCGCCGTGGCTCCCGTGGTTCCGGGCGCCGTCTCGTGTCCGGGCACTGCGCACCTCCTGATCCTGAGCGTCGTCGCGGACGCTGCCGTGAACGCCGTCGTGAGCACCGTCGCGCATGCGTCTTGAATGACGTTCTAACTTCTTGAATGGCATTCAAGATGTGCGATGAGTTCCGGCCACGTCAAGACCTTGGGCGGTTGCGATTAAGGTCGGTCCAGCAGAGGCACCGGTGGATCGACGGAACGGGGACAGCGGCGGTGGCAGGGGCGGCACGACGGCGGGACGGGCACGTCACCCAGGAACGGATGCTGGAGGAGGCCATGACGGCGATCGCCGAGGACGGCCTCTCCTCGCTCACGATGTCGGCGCTCGCGGAGCGGCTCGGCACGAGCGGCGGCCACATCCTGTACTACTTCGGCAGCAAGGACCTGCTGCTGCTCGCCGCGCTCCGGTGGAGCGAGGCCGCACTGGCCGAGGAGCGCCGTGCGCTGCTGTCCCGGCGGATCACGGCCGAGCGCAAGCTCGACCGGTTCCTGCGGCTCTACCTGCCGCGCGGGCCGCGCGATCCGCGCTGGACCCTGTGGATCGAGCTGTGGGCCCGCACCCCCGGCAACAGCGCGCTCGGCGAGGCCCAGGAGGAGCTGGACCGGGGGTGGCACGAGGACCTGGAGGCGCTCCTTGCGGCGGGCGTCGCGCGGCGGCGCTTCGCCCCGCTCGACGCCGCGGCACGCGCCTCCGAACTCCTGGCCCTGCTCGACGGGTTGAGCACCCGGGTCGTCCTGGGCCAGGCGTCGGGACGCGATCCTCGGCCCGCCCTCGAGGTGGCCAGGTCGGCGGTACGGGCGCTGGTCACCCCGTACGCCTCCGGCGCCGACGACGTCCCCGGCGGTGCCCAGGACGTCCCGGGAGTGAGCCGCGACGTCCCCGGCGCGGGCCGCGACGTCCCGGGCCGCGCCGGCGACGAACCGGCCGCCACCGGCAACACCCCGGACAGCGCCGCGTCGTGATGGCCCGTCAGCCCCGGTAGGCCTCCAGGAGGCGCAGCCACGCCTCGCTCAGCGTCGGGTACGACGGTACGGCGTGCCACAGGCGGGCGATCGGGACCTCTCCGACGACTGCGACCGTCGCCGAGTGGACGAGCTCGCCGATGCCCGGGCCGACGAAGGTGGCACCGAGGATCACCTCGCGGTCGAGGTCGACGACCATCCGGGCGTGCCCCTGGTAGCCCTGGGCGTAGAGCCCGGCCCCGGCGACGTTGCTCATGTCGAGGTCCACGGCCCGGACCCGGTGGCCCGCCCGCTCCGCCTCGGCGAGCGAGAGCCCGACGGCGGCCGCCTCGGGGTCGCTGAACACCACCTGCGGTACGGCGGCGTGGTCGGCGGTGGCCGCGTGCGCACCCCAGGTCGACTCGTCCAGGGCTTCCGTGCCCTGCGCGCGGGCCGCGATCGCCGCGCCGGCGATCCGGGCCTGGTACTTTCCCTGGTGGGTCAGGAGCGCGCGGTGGTTGACGTCCCCGACGGCGTACAGCCAGTCGGTGCCGGTGACCTTGAGGCTGTCGTCGACGTCGAGCCAGGAGCCCGGCTTCAGGCCGACGTTCTCCAGACCGATGTCCTCGGTGCGCGGTGCCCGGCCGGTCGCGAACAGCACCTGGTCGCCCTCGACGTGGTCGCCGCCCTCCAGGACCACGGTGACCGGTCCCGTACCGCCGTCGCGTACGACCGCGGTGACCGAGGCGCCGGTGAGGATGTCCGCGCCGCGGGCGGTGAGCGCCGCGGCCACGTGCTCGCCGACGAAGGGCTCCATCCGGGGCAGCAGTCCCCCGCCCCGTACGAGCATCGTCACCTGCGACCCGAAGGCGTGCCAGGCGGTCGCCATCTCGACGCCCACGACTCCCCCGCCGACCACGATCAGCCGCCCCGGCACCCGGTCTGAGCTGGTCGCCTCCCGGCTGGTCCAGGGGCGCGCCCCGGCCAGGCCGGGCAGGTCGGGCAGGACGGCGCGGCTGCCGGTGCAGACGGCGACCGCGTGGCGGGCGGTGAGGACGTGGCGCTCCCCCTCGGGGCCCGCGACCTCGATCCGGCGCGGCCCGAGGAGACGGCCGTGGCCCCGGAAGATCCGTACGCCGATCGAGTCGAGCCAGTCCACCTGGCCGTCGTCCGTCCAGTCGCCGACGACCTCGTCCCGGTGGGCGAAGATCTCCCGGGCGTCGAGGGACCCCCGCACCGCCTCGCGCAGGCCCGCCACCTTCCGGGCGTCGGAGCGGGCGATCACGGGACGAAGGAGGGCCTTGCTGGGCATGCAGGCCCAGTACGAGCACTCGCCGCCGATCAGCTCGCTCTCGACGATCGCGGCGCTGAGGCCGGCGGCCCGCACCCGGTCGACGACGTTCTCGCCCACGGGGCCGGCCCCCAGGACCACCACGTCGTACTCGTGCTCGTGCTCGCTGTCCACCGTTCGTGTCATGGGTGACAGTCTGGCTCAGCGGTGCGGAATAGCGCGGCTCGATACGCCGTTGTGCGGGGCGAGTCCCCAGGGGACCGTGAGGACACCGCCAGGAGATCCCCGAAAGGTAGGAACATGAGCACCGTAGAGCTCACCAAGGACAACTTCGACGAGGTCGTGAGTGGGAACGACTTCGTCCTGATCGACTTCTGGGCTTCCTGGTGCGGTCCCTGCCGTCAGTTCGCCCCGGTCTACGACGCGGCCTCCGAACGCCACGAGGACCTGGTCTTCGCCAAGGTGGACACGGAGGCGCAGCCGGAGCTGGCGGCGGCGTTCGAGATCCGCTCGATCCCGACGCTGATGATCGTCCGCGACAACGTGGCGATCTTCGCGCAGCCCGGCGCCCTGCCGGAGGCCGCGCTGGAGGACGTCATCGGCCAGGCACGGAAACTGGACATGGACGAGGTCCGCAAGTCCGTCGAGGACGCCAAGCAGAAGTGATCCACCGCGAAGGGGGTACGGGAGCCGCTCCCGTACCCCCTTCGCGTGCTCTCCGGGCGCTCAGCGCTCCAGGACCAGGGCGAGGCCCTGGCCGACGCCGATGCAGAGGGCGGCCAGCCCGGTGCCCGAGCCGGCCGCCGCCAGCTGGTGGGCGACCGATCCGGCGAGCCGGGCGCCCGAGGCACCCAGCGGGTGGCCGATGGCGACGGCTCCACCGCGAGGGTTCACGATCTCGGGGTCGAGTTCCGGCCATTCCGCGAGGCAGCCGAGGGACTGGGCCGCGAAGGCCTCGTTGAGCTCGAAGGTCCGCAGGTCGGCGAAGGACCGACCCGCCTTCTCCAGGGCCCGCCGGACCGCCTCGACCGGGCCGAGGCCGAAGAGCTGGGGCTCGATGCCGGTGACCGCGGAGGTGCGGATCCGGGCGAGCGGCTCCCGGCCGGTCTCGCGCAGCCCGTCCTCGTCGACGAGCAGCAGGGCGGCGGCGCCGTCGTTGAGCGGGGAGGAGTTGCCGGCCGTGACCGTGCCCCCCTCGGGACGGAAGGAGGGCTTCAGCTTGGCGAGGGCCTCCAGCGACGTGGAGTCGCGGATGCACTCGTCGCGGGCGAGCTCCACCCCCGGGTAGGGGACGACCTCGTCGTCGTACAGGCCCTTCGCCCAGGCCTCCGCCGCCTTGCGGTGGCTGGCGAGCGCGAAGGCGTCCTGCTGCTCGCGGGTGATGCCGTGCCTGTCCGCGATCAGCTCCGCTCCCTCGCCGAGCGGGACCGTCCACTCGGCGGGCATGCGCGGGTTCGTCATGCGCCAGCCGAGGGTGGTGGAGTGCAGCTGCTGGTGGCCCGCCGGGAAGGCCCGCTCGGGCTTCTGCAGGACCCACGGGGCGCGGGACATCGACTCGACACCGCCGGCGATCGCCACGGAGGCGTCGCCGAGGGCGATGGCGCGGGCGGCCTGGATGACGGCCTCGAGGCCGGAGCCGCAGAGGCGGTTGACGGTGACGCCGGGCACGGAGACGGGCAGCCCGGCGAGCAGCACGGCCATCCGCGCGACGTCGCGGTTGTCCTCGCCGGCGCCGTTCGCGTCGCCGAAGTAGACGTCGTCGACGCGCGCCGGGTCGAGCGCGGGAGTGCGGTCCACGAGGGCCCGGACGACGTGCCCGGCGAGGTCGTCGGGGCGTACCGAGGCGAGGGCACCCCCGAACTTCCCGATCGGGGTGCGGACGGCGTCGACGATGTAGACGTCGCGGATGCTCATCGGTTCTCTCCCACGTGACCTTCGGAACGACTCTGTTCGCCTGGTGCCAGGACTCTCGCCCCGCACACTCACGTCTTGGCGCGCGCGCAGAGTCTCTGCCCGTCGGACCGCCCTGTCAACGGGCTCCTTCGGGACAGGACGCCCCAGGTCAGTCGCGTCCCGCCGGGCGGGCGAGGGCCGTGAGGCCGTAGTCGAGCTCGCGTCCGTCGACGAGCAGCGCCTCCACGGTGCGCGTCTCGGGGTCGATGTCGGCCCTGATGCCGTGGCCCTCGTAGATCGGATAACCCGACTCGCCGTGCCGGCCGGTGGCCTCCACGAGGGCGGTGCGCACGGCGCTGTCCGTCACGGCGGCGCCGCCCCGGTCCTCGACGTGCGCGGGCACCAGCAGGATCTCGAAACGCTGCGGAACTGTGCTCATGGATCGACGCTAAGCGCTCGGCCGCCCGCCCGCCGGGCGGCCGGTCAGCTGGACTCGCGCCGGACGACCCGCGAGGCGAGCAGCGCGCGGGTGCGGGGCGGGACCTCCGGTTCCCGGACGGCCCGGTCGACCAGCTCCGCGAGTTCACGTCCGAGCACCATGTCGATCCGCACGGTGCTGAGCCGGGGCCGCAGCAGCCGACCGAGCAGCAGATCGTCCGCGCCGACGACCGCGACCTCCTCCGGCACGGCCAGGCCGGCGTCCTGGAGCGCCCGCATCAGGAGCATCGCGTACTCGTCGTTGTAGGCGAAGACGGCGTCGAGGCCGAGTTCCCGCCAGCGCGCCGCGAGCTCGTCCGCCGACTCCTCGTCGTACCTCAGCGGCAGGGGTACGACGGTGGCGCCGGTGCCGTGGACCGCGCGCCGCGCGCCGTCGAGGCGGGGGCCGGAGAACATGCCGAGGCCCGGCTCCTCGGGGATGACGACGCCGACGCGGCGGCGGCCGCTCTCCACGAGGTGGGCGGTGGCCACCTCGCCCACCCGTCCCTGGTCCATGACGAGGGCGTGGGTGCCCTCGACGTCCTGAGTGCCGAGGGTGATCACGGCCCGTGCCCCGGACCGCTTGAGGATCTCGACGCCCTGGCCGGTCAGCTGGACCTCGCCGAGCGAGACCACGGCCACCGGCCGGAGCTCGGCCCAGGCGCGGGCGGCCTCCTCGGCCTCCAGGCCGACGCTGCCGTACTGGACGACGGTGTAGTCGAGGCGCCGCAGGGCCCACTGGAACTCGTTGAAGAACTGGCTGTACAGCGGTCCGACCGGCACGTGGGAGGTCGGGAGCAGCACCATCCGGCTGTGGCCGGCCCGCAGGCTGCGGGCGGCGGCGTGCGGCACGTACCCCAGCTCCTCGGCCGCCTCGCGCACCCGGCGGCGGGTGGGCTCGCTGATGCGGACGGCCGAGGTGTTGTTCAGGACGTACGAGACGGTGGCCCGGGAGACGCCCGCGAGACGGGCGACATCGGCGCTGGTCGGGACCGCGCGCCCGGTGAGGCGTTCGGGGGTGTGTTCGGTTGGCTGACTCATCGCTTCGGCATCTTTCCAGAACAATCCGGCCCGGGGTCTGGCGGATGGCCGGAAACGGGTGCTACACAATGCTGACACGCGTCACTGACACGTGTAACTACTCGCTCGATCCGCTTCTCGCCCCTCGTCGGGCGATCTCCCCAGGAGGGCACCGTGGCCCTTTCCTCCCCCGGCTCCACCACTTCCGGCAACGGCGATCCGGGACCCGGCTCCGCCGCGCCCGGCCGGCCGGCCCGCGGGCTGCTGCCCCTGCTCCTCACCGGGAACACCGCGATGTACGCCCTGTACATCGGTGTCCCCGGGCTGCTCCTCGCGCTCCAGATCGAGGAGATCGACCCGGCGGACAAGGTGGCCAACTTCGGCCTCGTCTCCGGCATATCCGCGATCTTCGCCACCGTCTTCAACCCGGTGGCGGGCGCCCTGTCGGACCGCTCGGGCCGCCGCAACCCCTGGATCCTCGCCGGCGGCCTGCTCGCGCTGCCCGTGATGCTGCTCCTCGGCAGCGTCCACACGATCCTGCTGGTGACCATCGCCTGGTGCCTCGGCCAGGCCGTCATGAACGTCTACCAGGCGGCCCTGACCTCCGTGGTGCCCGACCGGGTCCCCGTGGCCGCCCGGGGCAAGGCGTCCGCGGCCGTCGGCCTCGGCCTCCCCGTCGGCTCGACGATCGGCGCCCTGGTCGGCGCCGCCTTCTCCGAGGACTACCGCACCGGCTATCTCGTCTTCGGCGCGATCGTCGCGGCCACCGCCGTGCTGTTCACGACCTGCGCCCGCGAGCAGCGCATGCCCGCGAAGGCCCCGCTGCCGGTGAAGGAGCAGTTGGCGGCCTTCGGCAGCGCCCTCGGGGACCACGACTTCCGCTGGGCCTTCATCGGCCGGGCCCTGCTGGTCCTGGGCTACTTCGCGGTCGCCGGGTTCCAGCTGTACATCCTCAAGGACCACACCGAGCTGCCCGCCGGACTGAGCCCCGAGGAGGCGGTGGCGGTCCTCATGCCGCTCAACGCGGTCGCCATGGTGGTCTCCACCGTGCTCGGCGGCTGGCTGTCGGACCGCTTCGACCGGCGCAAGCTCTTCGTGGGCGCCTCCGCCGCGCTGGCCGCCGCCGCCCTGCTCATCCCCGCCGTCTCGACGAGCTGGACCGCGATGCTGGCCTTCTCCGCGGTCAACGGCCTCGGTTTCGGCTGCTACATGGCCGTCGACACCGCACTGGTGACCATGGTGCTGCCGAAGGCCGAGGACGCCGCCCGTGACATGGGCGTCCTCAACGTCGCCAACGCGGGGCCGCAGATCGTCGCCCCCTTCGTGGCCTCGCTCGTCGTCTCGCTGAGTGGCGGGTACACGGCGCTGTTCTTGATCGCCGCCGTACTGTCGGTACTCGGCGCGCTCGCCGTGCGCCCCATCCGCAGCGTGCGCTGACCCCGGTCGGCGCGCACCCGGCACCGTCAGAAAGGCCACACCGTGCGTCTGCACACGACCACTTGGGGTTCGGGCGACCGGATCGCCCTGCTCGTCCACGGACTGATGGCCGACCACCGCACCTGGCGGCGGGTCGGCCCGGCGCTCGCGGAGCGCGGCTACCGGGTGATCGCGGTGGACCTGCGGGGGCACGGGGCGAGCGGGCGGGCCGCGGGCCCGGAGGCGTACCGGCCGGCGGACCACGCCGACGACCTCGTCGAGTCCCTGCCCTCCGGGGCGGAGCTGGCGATCGGCCACTCGCTCGGCGGGCTCGCGCTCGTCCGGGCGGTGGAGCGGCTGGCGCCGGCCCGGGCGGTGTACTCCGACCCGGCATGGCACCTGGCGGCGGGTCCCTGCGGCTACCGGGCGGAGATGTTCGTCCGGGGCAGCTCGATGACCCGGGAGCAGATCAAGGGGTTCAACCCGCACTGGCCGGACGAGGACGTCGACGTGGAGATGGCGTCGGTGCGGGACTGGGACGAGGGGACGGCGCACGGCCTCACGGCGTTCGTGGGCGTCGACATGTGGCCGGTCCGGCCCGTGGTGCCCTCCCTGGTCGCCCTCGCCGATCCGAGCACGCTGGTGCGGCCTGAGCACGCCCGGATGCTGACGGACCGCGGATTCGAGCTCCGTACGGTGAAGGGGGCGGGTCACACGATCCACCGGGACGAGTTCGACGGGTTCATGTCCGCGCTGGACGAGTCGGTCTGACGTACCGTTCAGCCATGGACGACGCGTCGATGGACTCCTCGATGGTGGGACTGCTCGGCCGGGTGACCGGCACCGTCGGGCCCGGTCTCGTCGGTGAGGTGATCGTCCGGATCCGGGGCGGTGCCGAGCACTTCCTCGCCCATCCGGCCTCCCCGAAGGAGCGGATCGGCGTCGGAACGGTGGTGATGGTCATGGAACATCTCCCTCCACGCACCGTCTATGTCACAGCCGCGTACGACAGTTGACGCGACCGTTGAGTGGCGCCGGTCACCGGCGCACACTCCCTTCACCGGATCCGCACCGGATCCGGTGAAGGGGGACCATGTCCATGGGCATCGGCATTCTCGCGGGCGCCGTCGTCGGCGCCTTCGCCGTTCTCGTCATCGTCTTCAAGATGATGTGGCGCGTCGCGGAACCCAACGAGGCGCTGATCATCTCCGGTTCGAACCACAAGAACGAGGGCCTCGGCGCGGGTATGGGGTTCCGCATCGTCACCGGGCGCGGCACGCTCGTCCTGCCGGGTGTGCAGGCGGTACGCAAGCTCTCGCTCGACCTCAACGAGACCCAGCTGTCCGTCGAGTGCGTCACCCACCAGGGCATTCCGCTGAAGGTCCGCGGTGTGGTGATCTTCAAGGTCGGTGACGACTTCGTGTCGATCGCCAACGCAGCACGCCGCTTCCTCGACCAGCAGAAGCTGATGAGCGAGCGGGTGCACATCGTCTTCGCCGGTCATCTCCGCGCCATCGTCGGCGGGTTGACCGTGGAGGACATGATCCGTGACCGGGAGAAGCTGACCGGGCAGGCGCGTTCGGCCTGTGGCACGGAGATGGAGAAGCTCGGACTGATCGTCGACTCGCTGCAGATCCACGAGATCGAGGACCCGACCGGGTACATCAAGAACCTGGCCGCCCCGCACGCGGCCGCCGTCCAGCGGGACGCGCGGATCGCGCAGGCCGAGGCCAACCGGCGGGCCACCGAGGCCGAGCAGCAGGCCGCGGCGCGCATGTCGGAGGCGACCCGTGACAGCGAGATCCTCCAGGCGGGCTACCAGGCCGAGCGGGACCAGGCGTCCGCGAAGGCACGGCAGGCCGGTCCGCTGGCGGAGGCGGCCTCGCGCCAGGAGGTCGTGGTCCAGGAGACCCGGGTCGCGGAGCTGGAGGGACACCGCAAGGAGCAGCAGCTCCAGGCGGAGGTCCGCAAGCCGGCCGACGCGACGGCGTACGAGACCCGGACGCTGGCCGCGGCCGAGCGTGACGCCCGGATCTCGGCGGCCGAGGCCGATGCGAAGGAGACCGAGCTGGCGAGCGCGGCCAAGGCGACGGCGACCCGGCTCACCGGTGAGGCGGAGGCGGCGGCGCAGCACGCCAGGGGGCTCGCGGTCGCGGAGGCGACCCGGGCGAAGGGTCTGGCGGAGGCCGAGTCGATCAAGGCCCGTGCGGCGGCGCTCGCGGAGAACCAGGAGGCCGTGGTCGCGCAGCAGCTGGCCGAGAAGTGGCCGGAGATCGTCTCCGCGGGTGCCTCGGCGTTCGGGAACGTGGACCAGATGGTGCTGCTCAACGGCGCCGACGGCATGGCGGACGTGTTCGCCAAGGCGCTGACCATGGGCGGGACCGGTCTGGGTCTGGCCCGGCAGTTGCTGTCCACGATGAACCCGGCCGCCCAGGAGCGGCTGGGCACGGGAGTGCCTCCGGCGCCGCGGGCGCCGGAGGCGAGCGTCGAGATCAGGGTCGGCGACGGGGAGTAGCCGACATCGTGCGGGAGGGACACGGGCCGGGGCCCGGTGCCGTGACGGCGCCGGGCCCCGGCCTCGTACCCCGTCGGCTCCCCGCCCCGCTACGTGCTCGCTCGGCCCGGCCGGCTGCGGCCGACCAGGTCGCGGCCGAACTCAGGGGTGGCCGAACCGGGGGGCGGCCACGGTCAGTTGTGGCCGAACTTCCGTTCCTTGCGGTGCGACGAGTGCTCCACCAGGGGCATCGACGTCTCGCTCTTGGGAGCCGCCGAGGTCTGTTCCTTCGTGGTCGCCTCGGTGCGGTGCTCATGGCCGCCGGTACGGGCTCCCCGGTTCGTCCGGGTCTGTTTCTTGCCCACGATCGTGCCTCCCGTGACGGGTGTCGGACGCTGGTCCGTATCCCCTCAGCCTGGCACGGGGGTGCGGGCGCCGCATGTCAGGCGGCGGCTGCCCCGACGACCCGGGCGAAGGCGGTCAGCGTCGGTGCGCCCTGGGCGCGGTCCAGTACGGCGAAGACGATCTCCTCGAAGTGGCCGGCGAAGCGGCCGTCCCCGGTGAGCAGGGTCGTGAAGGCGCCGGCGACCTGTTCGGGGTCGTTCTGGAAGACGCCGCAGCCCCAGGCTCCGAGCACGAGCCGGCGGTAGCCGGCCGCGGCGGCCGTCTCGAGGACGCGCTCGGCGCGGGACGCGAGGGCGCCCGGCAGGCGGTGGACGAGGGCGGGGGTGCGGCGGCGGAGGACGCCTGCGTTGGGCGCGGGCGAGGTGAGGAAGCCGACGGTGAACGGCTCGGCGAGGAGGGCGCCGCGGTCGTCGCGGAAGACCGGCACGCGGGGCGAGTGGATGACCCGGTCGGTGTAGAGGACGTCGCGGTCCTCGCGGTGGTGGGCGTAGTAGTCGGGGGCGCGGAGCAGGGTGGCGTGCAGGCCGGAGGAGCGGCAGAGGGCCTCCTCCTGGGCCTGGGCGCCGTTGAGGTAGCCGCCGCCGGGGTTGCGGGCGGAGGCGAAGTTCAGGACGGCCACGGGGCGCCTCGCGTCGGCGGCGGTCATCCGCCGGGCGGCGGCCAGGCTGCTCTCGCCGGTGACGTCGAGGGTGGGCGTCCGGTCGGTGTCGGGGGTGACCGGGACGGGCTCGGGGCCGTGGAGTCGCGTTCCGGCCAGGGCGGCGGCGAGGTCCGCCGCGACGGAGACGGTACGGCCGTCCGGGGCCTGGTAGTGGCCCGCGGCAACGATCTCCTCGGTCTGCCGCGCGATCGCGCGCAGTCGTGCACTCATGACCTCAGGATGATCGTTTCGTCCCGCCCGGGACAACGGAATTTCCCGGGATCCGGCCGGGTCCCCGGAGACCCTGTACCCGGCGGTTTCCAGCCTGGTGGGGGCGCAGGGGGCGCGTCCGGCGGGTTCGGGGCGCTCTTGCACGCCGCTCAGTGGTGGCTTTAGGTGGAAGCAGAACGTCCCGGGGCCGGTCCCGACCGGCCTGACGACCAGGAGGTGTACGGATGTCGTCCAGCGGCATACGGGGCGGCGAACCCCCTCTCGCCGAGGCGGAGGCGGAGGAACTGCTGCGATGTATCTGCTTCAAGACCGGCCCGCCCCGCACCGTGGGGGTGGAGCTGGAATGGCTCGTGCACGAGCTGCGTGACCCCCGGCTCCCCGTCCGCCCGCCGAGGCTCGCCGCGGCCCTGGACACCGTACGGTCCCTGCCGCTGGTGTCGTCCCTGACCTTCGAACCCGGCGGGCAGCTGGAGCTCAGCTCGCGCCCGGCCGGTTCGCTCATGGAATGTCTCGACTCCCTCGCGGCCGACCTGCGGGCGGTACGGTCGGCGCTCGGACCGCTCGGCCTCACCCTCAGCGGATACGGGGTGGACCCCTGGCACTCGCCCCGCGGCCGGGTGCTCCACGAGCCGCGGTACGACGCCATGGAGGCCGCGCTCGACCGCACAGGACCCGCCGGTCGGGCCATGATGTGCGACTCCGCGTCGGTGCAGATCTGCCTGGACGCGGGCCTGGAGGAACCGGGGCCGCTCGGCTACCACCGGCGCTGGCAGCTCGCCCATCTCCTCGGTGCGGTGCTCGTGGCGGCCTTCGCCAACTCCCCCCTGCACGGGGGCCGTCCCACCGGCTGGCGCTCGACGCGGCAGGCGCTGTGGGCGGACCTCGACCCCCGCAGGACCCTCGCCCCCCTGCCGGACGGGGAGCCGCGCGCCGACTACGCGGCCCACGTCCTGGACACCCCGGTGCTGTGCGTACGGGCCGACGAGGGGCCGTGGGCCGTGCCGGAGGGGCTGACCTTCCGCGACTGGCTGCGCTCGGGACAGCCCCGGCCGGCCGACGCCGACGACCTGCGGTACCACATGACGACGCTCTTCCCGCCGGTGCGGCCGCGCGGCCATCTGGAACTGCGGATGGTCGACGCGCAGCCGGGCCCGGACGGGTGGATGGTGCCGGTGGCCGTGACGACGGCGGTGTTCGACGACCCTGAGGCGGCGGAGACCGTGTACCGGGCCGTGAAGCCGCTGGCGGAGCGGGCCGGCTACGCCCCCGCCCCGCGCAACCCCCTCTGGCTGGCGGCGGCCCGTGACGGCCTGACCGACCCCGAGCTGCACGCCACCGCCCTCACCGTGTTCGCCGCGGCCCTCGACGCGCTGCCCCGGATCGGGGCGAGCGAGGAGGTGCGGCAGGCCGTCGCCGCCTTCCACGAGCGGTACGTGATCCCCGGGAGCTGCCCGGCCGACGACCTGGAGGTGCTGACGACATGACGGAGACCCGGACCGAGCTGGGCCCCGAGGCCCTGCGCCGGCACGCCCTGGACGCCCTGACCGCAGCGCGGGCCCGAACGGCGCTGCTCACCTCCTGCGTCGAGGACGGTGAACTCACCGCCCAGCACTCCCCCTTGATGTCGCCGCTGGTCTGGGACCTGGCGCACATCGGCAACCAGGAGGAGTTGTGGCTGTGCCGGGCCGTCGGCGGGCAGGAGGCCCTGCGGCCCGAGATCGACACGCTCTACGACGCCTTCGAGCACCCGAGGTCCGCCCGCCCCTCGCTGCCGCTGCTCGCACCGGGCGAGGCACGGACCTACGCCGCCGACGTACGGCTGAGGGTCCTCGACGTGCTGGAGCGCGCCGAGTTCGACGAGCGTCCACTGCTCCGCGCAGCCTTCGCCTTCGGCCTCGTCGCCCAGCACGAACAGCAGCACGACGAGACGATGCTGATCACCCATCAGCTGCGGAAGGGCCCCTCGGCGCTGACCGCTCCCCCGCCGCCGCCCCTGCGGAGCGGCCCGCTTCCCGCCGAGATCCTGGTGCCCGGTGGCCCGTTCACCATGGGGACGTCGGAGGAGCCGTGGGCGCTGGACAACGAGCGCCCTGCGCACGTGCGGATGGTGCCCGCCTTCCACATCGACACCGTGCCGGTCACCAACGGCGCCTATCTGGCCTTCATGGCCGACGGCGGCTACACGGACCGGCGCTGGTGGCGGCCCGAGGGCTGGGCGCAGATCAGGGAGCACGACATCGCGGCCCCGCTGTTCTGGCGCCGGGACGGCGCCCAGTGGCTGCGCCGCCGGTTCGGGGTCACCGAGCCGGTACCTGACGACGAGCCCGTCCTGCACGTGAGCTGGTACGAGGCGGACGCCTACGCGCGCTGGGCGGGCCGGCGGCTGCCGACCGAGGCCGAGTGGGAGAAGGCCGCCCGGTACGACCCGGACTCCGGGCGCTCGCGCCGCTATCCGTGGGGTGACGCCGATCCGGGTCCCGAGCACGCCAACCTCGGCCAGCGGCACCTGCGGCCGGCCGCCGCGGGCAGCTATCCGGCGGGCGCGTCGCCGCTCGGCGTACGGCAGTTGATCGGTGATGTGTGGGAGTGGACGGCGAGCGACTTCCTGCCGTACCCGGGCTTCACCGTGTTCCCGTACAAGGAGTACTCGGAGGTGTTCTTCGGCCCCGACCACAAGGTGCTGCGCGGCGGCTCCTTCGCCGTCGACCCGGTCGCCTGCCGGGGGACCTTCCGCAACTGGGACCTGCCGGTGCGGCGCCAGATCTTCTCCGGCTTCCGTACGGCCCGCAGCGCGGAGCTCTCCTGATGTGCCGTCACATCGCCTCCGTGGGCGAACCGGTGGCGCTGGGCGAGCTGCTCGTCGAGCCGGAGCACGCGCTGCTGCGCCAGTCCTGGGAGCCCCGTCAGCAGACCAGTGGCGTGGTGAACGCCGACGGGTTCGGGGTGGGCTGGTACGCCGAGGACGATCCGGTGCCGGCCCGGTACCGGCGCTCCGGTCCCCTCTGGGGCGACCTCTCCTTCGCCGACCTGGCCCGGGTGGTGCGCTCCCGTGCGCTGCTCGCCGCGGTGCGCGGGGCGACCCTGCCGGGCGCCGACGGGGAGGCCGCCGCGGCGCCGTTCGCCGCCGGGCCCTGGCTGTTCAGCCACAACGGCGCCGTCAGGGGCTGGCCCGGCTCGCTCGCACCGCTCGCCGCGACCCTCCCGGCCGGCGAGCTGCTCGGGCTCGAGGCGCGGACCGACTCGGCGCTGGTCTGGGCGCTCGTCCTGCACCGACTGCGGTCAGGCGACGCGCCGGGCCGCGCCCTGGCCGACACGGTGCGGGAGGTCGCCGAGGCGGCCCCCGGCTCCGGCCTCACCCTGCTGCTCACCGACGGGTCGCTGATCGCGGCGACCGCCTGGGAGAACAGCCTGTGGTACCTGACGGGCCCCGACCGGGTGGTCGTGGCCTCCGAACCGTACGACGACGATCCGCGCTGGCAGGAGGTTCCCGGGCACACGCTCGTGACCGCCACCCGCACCGACGTCACCCTCTCCCCGCTCAAGGAGCCCTCCGCGTGAGCCCGTTCCAGCTGACCCGCACCCTCGCCCCGGACGCCGCCGGCGCCGATCTTCGCGCCGACGTCCTCCACGGGCTCAACCGCTCCCCCAAGGAGCTGCCACCGAAGTGGTTCTACGACGCCCGGGGCAGCGAGCTCTTCGAGGAGATCACCCGGCTGCCCGAGTACTACCCGACCCGGGCCGAGCGGGAGATCCTGAAGGAGCGGGCGCCGGACATCGCCGCCGCCACCGGCGCCAGAACGCTGGTGGAGCTGGGTTCCGGCTCCTCGGAGAAGACCCGGTTCCTGATCGACGCGCTGCTGCCGGGCCTGGAAGGCTACGTGCCGGTGGACGTGAGCGAGTCCGCGCTGACCGGGGCCGCGGAGTCGCTGCTCGCCGAGCGGCCGGGGCTGCACGTCCACGCCCTCGTCGCCGACTTCACCCGGGGGCTCGCGCTGCCCGGGACGCCGGGGCCGCGCCTGGTGGCCTTCCTCGGCGGCACGATCGGCAACCTGCTGCCCGGCGAGCGGCGGACCTTCCTCCGCTCCGTACGGGCGATGCTCACGCCCGGCGACGCGCTGCTGCTCGGCACGGACCTGGTGAAGGACGAGTCGACGCTCGTCGCCGCGTACGACGACTCGTCCGGGGTGACGGCGGCCTTCAACAAGAACGTGCTCGCGGTGATCGACCGGGAGCTGGGCGCGGACTTCGACCCGGACGCCTTCGACCACGTGGCGGTGTGGGACCGCGAGCGGGAGTGGATCGAGATGCGGCTGCGGGCCCGCCGCGCGCTGACCGTGAAGATCCCTGAGCTGGATCTCGTGGTGCCGTTCGCGGCGGGCGAGGAGATGCGGACGGAGGTGTCCGCGAAGTTCCGTCAGGCGGGCGTCCGGGCCGAGCTCGCGGAGGCGGACCTCGACCTCGACCGCTGGTGGACCGACAGCGAGGGCAGGTTCGCGCTGTCGCTCGCCACCGCCCGCTGAGCGGCCGCCGCCAGGGCACGGCGGTCCGGGTACAGGGCTCCGGGCAGGGGTTCCCGGAGCCGGACGACGGCGGTGAGCCGGCGGGTGGAGACCACCCGCCACAAGGAGGAGCCGAGCGGGTCGGCCCCGACGTACGCGGCGGCGTCCGTGGGCCGGTAGTCGAGCCGTACCGGCCGCACCGCGCAACCGGCGTCGAGTGCGGCCTGGAACGCGGCCGGGCGGAACCGGCCGCGTTCCCGTCCGCACCAGGTCGAGCCCTCGGGGAAGACGACCACGCGGCCGCCGCCCGCGAGCACGCCCGCCACGGTCCGCACGGTGGCGGGCAGCGTCATGATCCCTTCCCGGTCGATGAAGAGGGTGCCGCCGAGCGCGGCGAGCGTGCCGAGCACGGGCCAGCGGCGCACCTCCGACTTGGCGACCGTGCGGCCCGGCAGGACGGCGGCGATCAGCGGTATGTCGAGCCAGGAGACGTGGTTGGCGACGACGAGGAGCGGACCGCCGGCCGGGGCGGGCGGTCCCTCGTACCGGGCGTGGACGCCGAAGGCGCGGACCACGGCCCGCATCCAGTACCGGACGAGGGTGAGCCGGGTGGCGGCCGGCAGAAGGCCGGCCGGCGGGGCGAGGAGGAGGCCGAGGAGGACGGCGCCGAGGCCGGCGATCAGCCGGACCACGGCCCGGACGACGCCGGCCGGTTCCGTGTCGCCGCCGCTCCGGCGGGGGGCTGGCTCGGGATGGGCGGCGCAGTGGCCCGGGGTGCAGGGCGCCGTGGGGAGCCACGGCGAGAGGGCCGTGGTCCCGTTCACCGTGCCGGGGCGAGCGAGAGGAAGTGGTTGAGGTAGCGCGGGTTGGTGCGGCGCAGCGAGAGCAGGACGTGGAGGTCGGCGACGCCGAAGTCGGGGTCGTGTGCGGGGGCGCCGCAGACCCAGGCGCCGAGCCGGAGGTAGCCGCGGAGCAGCGGCGGCAGCTCGGTGCGGCCCTCGGGGCGGGTGATGCCTTCGGGGCTCCAGAGCTTGTGCGGGGTGACCCGGTACTCCTCGGGGGCGAGGTGCTTGGCCTTGACCGTGTCCCAGGTGGCGGCGGCGAGGGTGCCGCCGTCGGCGAGCGGGAGGGAGCAGCAGCCGGTGAGCCAGTTGTGGCCGGTGTTCGTCATGTAGCGGGCGAGTCCGGCCCAGATGAGGGCGATGACGGCGCCGTTGCGGTGGGCGGGGTGGACGCAGGAGCGCCCGACCTCGACCAGGTCGTGCCGGATGGGGGCGAGCCGGGTGAGGTCGAACTCGCTCTCGGAGTAGAGGCGCCCGGCGACCGCGGCCCGCTCGGGCGGCAGGATGCGGTAGGTGCCGACGATCTCGCCGGTGGTCTCCTCCCGTACGAGGAGGTGGTCGCAGTACGCGTCGAAGGCATCGATGTCGAGGCCGGGCTCCGGGCCGTCGAGCCGGGCGCCGAGTTCGCCGGCGAAGACCTGGTGGCGCAGCCGCTGGGCGGCGCGGACGTCCTCCTGGTCGCGGGCGAGCCCGACGAGGTAGCGGGGGGCGGGCTCCGCGGCCGGGGCCTGCGGCGCCGCCTGCTCGGCGAGGGCCCCGGGCGCGGGCTGCTCGATGAGGGGCCGGGGCTGGGCGGGGACGGCGAGCGGCTGGGCGGGGACGGCGAGCGTGGGGGTCGGTGCGGCCATGTCGGGCTCCTCCGGCGTACGGAAGGGTAAGGGGCGGTGCCGGACCGTGTGAGCGGTGGCCCGGCTCCTTACTTCTTCCGTCACCGGCTGGATTCGACATGACCGTCCGGGGACCCGCGGGTGTGGAGGCGCTGAATGCTATTCGGCGAGGGTGTCCGTGATCTCGGCCGAGGCCCGCTTGGCGGCCTCCAGCGGGTCCTCGCCCTGGAGGACGGCCGTCATGTAGGGCTTGATGGGGTTGTCGGCCTCGACGTCGGCCCACTGGGGGGAGTTGGGGGTGGCGCGGCCGTGCGCGGCGCCCCTGGCCATGACGGCGGTGGCCTCCTGGCCGGCGACGACGGAGGCGAGGCCCTTCTTGTTGGGCACGTAGCCCATGGTGCGGGCGAGATCGGTCTGCCACTTCTCGCCGGCGAGCGCCTTGACGACGTCGACGGCGGCGCCGCGCTGGGGCGCGTTCTCCGGGATGATGAGGTCGGAGCCGCCGGTGAAGACGGCGCAGGGCTGGCCTTCCTTGGCGCCGGGTATCGGGAAGTAGCCGAGCTTGTCCTTGAGGGCCGGGTTGGCCTTGAGGATCGCGGCGACGGCACTGGGCGCGGCGATGAGCTGGGCCACGTCGCCCTTGGCGAAGACGTCGGCCTGCGGCGGGTTCTGCTCGTCGGCGTCCTTGGGGCCGGAGCCGAGGGACTGGAGTTCCTTGTAGTAGGCCATGCCGCGCCGGGCCGCCGCGCTCTCGAGCGCACCGGTCCACTCGCCGCCCTTGTCGGTGGCGAGTTCGCCGCCCTCGTCCCAGATGAACCCGGCGAGGGTGTACCAGTCCTGGCCGGCGAGGTAGATGCCCTGGGTGCCCTTGCTGTTGAGCTTCTCGGTGTCGGCGAGCCACTGGGCGCGGGTGGCCGGCGGCTTGTCGATGCCGGCGTCGGCGAACAGGTCCTTGTTGTAGATGACGATGCGGTTCGCCGCGTACCAGGGGATGCCGTACTGGGATCCGCCGATGCTGCCGGGCTCGGCGAGACCGGGCAGCCAGTCCTCGCTGCCGAGGTCGCGGACCGATTCCAGGGTGAGGTCGAAGAGCTTCTCGGTGTCGGCGTACTGGGCGACCTGGGTGTTGCCGACCTCGATGACGTCGGGTCCGCCGGAGCCCTGGATGGCTTCGGTGACCTTCTTCCCGATGCCGGTCCAGTCCTGGATGGTGACCTGGAGTTCGACGCCGTCGTGCTCCTCCTCGTACGCCTCGGTGAAGCGGTTGAGGAAGTCCTCGCTGACGCTGTCCCGCATGAGCCAGACGTTGACGGTCTTCGTCCCACCGCCGCCCGGGAGCATCCCGCAGCCGGCGAGGGCGAGCGCTGTGGCGGCTGCCAGGGGGCAGGCCAGATGGCGGTTCTTCACGTAGGTCACCTTCTGCGGGTTCAGCACAGGGTCGTGCGTGCATGGGGGGCTGACCCGACATGGGGGGACCGAACGGGGTGTTCGCGCGGGTATGTGGCCTGGATTCTGGTCTGGACCAACGGGATGGTCAAGTCCTTGACCATCCCGTTGGTCACCGCGAGCGCACCATGGGTTCCGTTACCTCAGGTAACTCCCCATCGGTGACCTTTGATCCACTGTGCGCCCGAAGAGGAAGCACGACAAAGCCCCCGAGCGACGCCGCTGAGGCATCGTCGGGAGCTTCGGGCGAAGGGCGGGCTCTAGGTGGGCTCCTCCAGGCGGAAGCCGACCTTCATGCCCACCTGGAAATGGGCGACCTGCCCGTCCTCGACGTGACCGCGGATCTCGGTGACCTCGAACCAGTCGACCGAGCGCAGCGTTTCGCAGGCGCGGGTGATCCCGTTCCGGATGGCGGTGTCGACGCCTTCCGAGGACGACCCGACGATCTCCGTGACGCGGTAGACGTGATCTCCCATGGCGGCCTCTCCTTCGCGTTCCGACTCCATCCACACTGCACGGAACCGGAGACCGCCGCGAGTCGAGGTGGACCGCCCTCCCGCGTCGCAGCGGGGTCACCTCGGCGTCACATCGGCCGGGAATGCAGCCGGACCGGCCCCTCCGGCCACCGGCTTCCCGTCCGGAGCGGGAACCACATCGTGCGCAGCGGCATCGTCGCCGGACCGTCGGGCTGCTCCACCTCCACCTCGCCCTCCACCTCGTTCCACCCGAGCCGCGCGTAGAGGCCGGAGACCTCCGGGCGGCAGAACAGCAGCGCGAACTCGGGCCCCAGCGTCCGCGCATGCGCGAGGGCACCGCCCACCACCCGGGCGGCGAGCCCGCGGCCCCGCTGGTCCGAGGCGACGGCGACCCCTCCGAGACCCACCACGTCCATCCGGCTCCCACCGACCGACAGGGGCAGCACGAGGAGCCCCGCGTGGGCGAGGAGCCGCCCGTCCGCCCTGATCCCGAAGTGGTGCTCCTTGGGCAGCCAGACCAGACCCCACGCGTCCACCCCGAACGGGTCGGCGGCGTCCCCGAAGATCTCGGACCGGTCGTAGGCCGCCAGCCGCACCACCGCCGGCGCCGCGGTGGACCGCTCCGTGCCCATCAGGTCCGGCCCTCCTTCTCCTGGGCGTCCCTCAGTTCCTCGGAGGGGGCCGCCCACCGGGCGCGTACGACGGGGAAGCCGGCCTCCTCGGCCGCGTCGCAGACCAGCATGTCGTCGTCGACGAGCATCCTGATCGCGCGGTCGGCGCCCAGCCGCCGCAGGATCTCCACCTTGGTCACCCGGGCCGGGCGGAAGTCCCGGTTGCGGCGCATGTGGATCGGCCCCTCGGGGAGCCCCTGCGCCGCCAGCCAGGCCAGGGTGTCCCTGCGGCAGCGCTCCGGGCGTCCGGTGAGGTAGACGACGTCGCACTCCCCGGCCGCCTCGCGGCACAGCGCGATCCCCTCGTCCAGCGGCGGGTCGTCGGGCGCCGCCGCGAAGAAGGCGTCCCAGTCCTTGGGGCGCCGCTCCAGGAAGTGCTGCCGGTGGGCGGTCGCGGCGAGCGTGTTGTCCAGGTCGAAGACGGCCAGCGGCCGGTGGTTCTCGGCTGTCACACGCCCCAGCCTAGAAGGTGGCCGCGGCCGGCACCCCGGCGCCGTGGATCAAGAGCGCGATACGGGAATCCCTCCCCGCCCCGGACGTTGAACCCCTTGTGAGCATCTTTCCCGGCGACGTCCGCTTCTCCGTCCTCGATCGCTCCCGTACGCGGGAGGGCGAGGACGCCCCGCAGGCGCTGCGCGACACCGTGCGCCTCGCCCGGGAGGTGGAGGCCCTCGGCTACCACCGCTTCTGGGTGTCGGAGCACCACAGCGTGCCCGGGGTCGCCGGTTCCGCGCCGACGGTCCTCGCGGCCGCCGTGGCCGCCGCCACGACGGGCATCCGGGTGGGTACGGGCGGGGTGATGCTCCCCAACCACCAGCCCCTGGTGGTGGCCGAGCAGTTCGGCGTCCTGGAGTCCCTCTTCCCCGGCCGGATCGACATGGGCGTCGGCCGCTCGGTCGGCTTCACCGACGGAATCCGCCGGGCGCTCGGGCGGGACAAGGACGACGCCGACCGCTTCGGTGAGCAGCTCGGCGAGCTGCTCGGCTGGTTCACCGGCGAGCAGACCGCCCACCCGCAGGTGCACGCCCGGCCGGCCGAGGGGCTGCGGGTGCCGCCCTTCGTCCTGGCGACCGGCGAGGGCGCCTCGATCGCCGCGGCGGCCGGACTGCCGCTGGTCATCGGCGACCTCCGCGGCCGGGACCGGCTGCTGGCCGCCGTGGAGACGTACCGCTCCGCGTTCCGCCCCTCGCCGTGGTCCGCCGAGCCGTACGTGGTGATCGCCGGTACGGTCGCGGTCGCCGGGACGGAGGCGGAGGCCCGGCGGCTGCTGATGCCGGAGGCCTGGTCGCTCGCCCACTCCCGGACGCTGGGCGTCTTCCCGCCGCTCGTCGCGCCCGAGGCGATCGAGGGGCTCGCGATGACGGAGAAGCAGCGCGGTTTCTACGAGTCGGGCCTGAGCGGCCATGTGCACGGCACGGAGGAGCGGGTGGCCGATGCGCTGGAGAGGGCGGTGAGGGAGACCGGGGCGCAGGAGGTCCTGGTCACGACGAGCACGTACGACAGGGCGGCGCTGAGCGAGTCGTACCGGAGGCTCGCGAGGGCGGTCGGCCTCACGCCGCTCGCGGAGGCGGGCGGCTTCGGCCCGATCGCGGAGGCGGTCGGTTCAGGGGCGGCGGACGGGGTCCGGTGACCGCGTAGAACGCGGATCGGCGGCGAAGAACGGGGCCGGTCAGTTCTCTCGGGGTGCTGAGCTGGAAGGCTACTCCCACCGCCGCCAGGCACAGAAGGGCCAGAGCTCGGGCGCGCTGCCGGAGCGGGTTCCGCCGGGCGGCACGCCCGGGGCACCGCCTGCACGATCGTCCATGCGGCCCTCCAGGGAGGGCGCTGGGCCGCTCCCGGTATGCGGGCGCCGCCACACCCCGGCGAGCGAGGGGCTTCCCGGTTCGCCGGATAAAATCACGGTATGCCCGAAAGCCGTCA
Source organism: Streptomyces sp. NPDC088707 (assembly GCF_044752725.1). Classification (NCBI taxonomy): domain Bacteria; kingdom Bacillati; phylum Actinomycetota; class Actinomycetes; order Kitasatosporales; family Streptomycetaceae; genus Streptomyces; species Streptomyces sp. NPDC088707. Next base: position 993,560 of record NZ_JBIVLV010000001.1, read on the forward strand.
TGATCCGTACGTCCGTGTCCGCGGAGCCCGTGAGCACAACCTCGCCGGGGTGGACGTCGACATCCCCCGCGACGCGCTCGTCGTCTTCACCGGGGTCTCCGGATCCGGCAAGTCGTCCCTGGCCTTCGGCACGATCTACGCGGAGGCCCAGCGGCGCTACTTCGAGTCGGTGGCGCCGTACGCGCGCCGGCTGATCCACCAGGTGGGCGCGCCCGCGGTCGGTGAGATCACCGGGCTCCCGCCGGCGGTCTCCCTGGAACAGCGCCGGTCCTCCCCGAACGCCCGCTCGTCCGTCGGCACGGTCACCACCCTCTCCAACTCGCTCCGCATGCTGTTCTCCCGGGCGGGCAGCTATCCGGAGGGCGCGGAGCGGCTCGACTCCGACGCCTTCTCGCCCAACACGGTCGCGGGCGCCTGCCCTTCGTGCCACGGACTCGGCCGTGTCCACGACACGAGTGAGGAACTCCTCGTTCCGGACCCCGAGCTGTCGATCCGTCAGGGGGCCATCGCCGCCTGGCCGGGTGCCTGGCAGGGGAAGAACCTGCGGGACGTCCTCGACACGCTCGGGTACGACGTCGACCGGCCGTGGCGCGAGCTCGACGCGAAGGACCGGGAGTGGATCCTCTTCACGGACGAGCAGCCGGTCGTCACGGTCCATCCGGTACGGGACGCGGACCGCATCCAACGCCCCTATCAGGGCACGTACATGAGTGCCCGGCGCTACGTCCTGCGGACCTTCGCCGATTCGAAGAGCCCCACCCTGCGGGCGAAGGCCGAGCGGTTCCTCACCAGCGCGCCCTGCCCGGTCTGCGGCGGCGGCCGGCTGCGGCCGGAGGCGCTCGCGGTGACGTTCGCCGGCCGCACCATCGCCGACCTTGCGTCGCTGCCGCTGACGGCGCTGGCCGCACTCCTCTCCGCCGCGGCGGCGGAGGACGGGGAGACCGCGCGCGTCCTGACCGAGGACCTCGTCGCCCGGATCGCGACCGTGACGGAGCTCGGCCTCGGCTATCTCAGTCTGGACCGGGCCACCCCCACCCTCTCCAACGGCGAGCTCCAGCGGCTGCGCCTCGCCACCCAGCTGCGCTCGGGGCTCTTCGGTGTGGTGTACGTCCTGGACGAGCCCTCCGCGGGTCTGCACCCGGCGGACACGGAGGCACTGCTCGTGGTGCTCGACCGGCTCAAGGCCGCCGGGAACTCCGTCTTCGTCGTCGAGCACCACCTCGACGTGATCCGGCACGCCGACTGGCTCGTGGACGTCGGACCGCTCGCCGGGGTGCACGGCGGGCGGGTCCTGCACAGCGGGCCGCCGGGCGGACTCGCGGACGTCGGGGCCTCCGCGACCCGCCGTTTCCTCTTCGACCGGGTGCCGGGCCCCGCGCGGGAGGTGCGCGCACCGGCCGGCTGGCTGCGGACGGGGCCGGTCACCCGGCACAATCTGCGGTCGGTCGACGCCGCCTTCCCCGTCGGGGTCCTGACGGCGGTCACCGGCGTCTCGGGCTCGGGAAAGTCGACGCTCGTGGGGGCGCTCACCGGGGAACTCTCCGGGGTGGGGCGCCTGGTGACGGTGGATCAGCGTCCGATCGGGCGCACCCCACGCTCCAACCTGGCCACGTACACGGGCCTGTTCGACGTGGTGCGCAAGCTGTTCACGGAGACCGAGGAGGCCCGGGCCCGCGGCTACAAGGCGGGGCGCTTCTCCTTCAATGTCCCTGGCGGCCGGTGCGAGACCTGCCAGGGCGAGGGCTTCGTCTCCGTCGAGCTGCTGTTCCTGCCCAGTACGTACGCGCCCTGCCCCGACTGCCACGGCGCCCGCTACAACCCCGAGACCCTCCAGGTGCGGCTGCGGGGACTCACCATCGCGGAGGTCCTCGATCTCACCGTCGAGTCCGCCGCCGTGTTCTTCGAGGACACGCCCGCGGCCGCCCGGAGCCTGCGCGCCCTGCTCGACGTGGGCCTCGGCTATCTGCGGCTCGGGCAGCCCGCGACGGAGCTGTCCGGGGGCGAGGCACAGCGCATCAAGCTCGCGTCCGAGCTCCAGCGGCCGCACCGCTCCCCCACGCTGTACGTCCTGGACGAGCCGACGACGGGTCTGCACCCGGCGGACGTCGAGGTCCTGATGCGGCAGCTCCACGGCCTTGTGGACGCCGGTCACTCGGTGATCGTCGTCGAGCACGACATGGACGTGGTCGCCACCGCGGACTGGGTGCTCGACCTCGGCCCGGGCGGCGGCGACGAGGGCGGCCGGATCGTTGCCGCGGGTCCCCCGGACCGGGTGGCGCGGGCGGCGGAGAGCCGCACCGCGCCGTATCTGCTCCGCGCCCTGGCGCCCGCCGCACGGGGCTGAGACCGTACGGCGGGGCCGGGCCGCGCCGCACGGCCCCGCCGGGCCGGGCCGCCGGAGCGGAGACCCGGCCCGGCGGGCTCGGGCCCTCAGGAACGAGGTCCGGGCCCGGCGGGATCAGGCCGCCGTGTCGAAGGTGTAGTGGCGGGTGTGGTCGAGCATGTCCGCCGGGGTCACGTCGTTCCACGGACGCATGGTGTCGCCGAGGTCGACGACGTTCGCGGTGCCCGCGGCCGGCAGGTACGGCGACCGGGGGTGGCGGGCCTGCCAGTCGGCCCACAGCTTGTCGATGAAGGCGTGGTGCAGCCAGAAGACCGGGTCGTTCGGGGAGACCCCGGTGCCCATCTGGCCGCCGACCCAGACGTGGACGCGGTTGTGGAGGTTCACACCGCGCCAGCCCTCCAGGTGGTTGCGGAAACCGTCCGACGAGCTGTTCCAGGGAGCGGTGTCATAGGTCTCCATGGCGAGGACGGAGTCGACCTCGGCCCGGGTGGGGAGCTGGCGGCCGCCCGCGCCGAGATCGCGCCGCAGGTAGTCGCGGCCGTCGACGCGGACGGTGATCGTCCAGCGGTTGCCGCTGCGGGCGAACGGGCCGTCGAGCACCTGGCCGTCACGGGCGCGCCCGGTGCCGCCGAGGAAGTCGGGCGCCCAGAGCGAGGAGCGGGAGGTGCGGTCGGCCGTCCAGTCCCAGTAGGGGAGGTTGACCGTCGGGTCGACGGACTGCAGCGCCTGCTCGAACTCTATGAGGAAGCGCCGGTGCCAGGGCAGGAACGACGGCGAGCGGTGGCCGACGCGGTCGCCGTTGTCGGTGTCGCTCATGATGAAGGCGTTGTGGGTGGTGACGAAGGTGTCGTACCGCCCGGAGCGCTTGAGCTCCAGGACGGCGTTGACGAAGCGCCGCTTCTCGTCGGCGGTGAGGGAGGCCTGGTTCTTGCGTACGGTCATGACGAGTGCCGCTCCTGGATCGATCAGCCGAGGGTGAGGGGTACGAGCGGGGCGCCCTGGAGTTCGCGGACGGCCGCACGGGCCAGCGACTTGGGCGTGGCGACGGGCTCGTAGTGGTTGATCACGCTGATCCAGGTGCCGTCGGCGTTCTGCATGACGTGCAGTTCCTCGCCGTCGATCGTCACGGAGTAGCCCCCTCCGTGGTGCCCCCCGTGGTGGCCTCCGCCGTGCGCGGGCCCGCCCTTGATGCGGCGGCCCTGGTAGACCTCGTCGAAGGACGCCGGTGCCGGGCCGGCCGCGGGAGCGGCGGCTCGGGGACCGTCGGCCATGGCGGATCCGGCCAGGGCGAGGCCCGCGGCGGCCCCTGCGGCCCCGGCCGCGACGCCGAGGACCCGGCGGCGGGTGATGCTGGACATGAAACCCCCAAATGGTCTGTGCGACCGGGGGTTTGGTCATATGCCCCCGGCAGTGCTCATCAGTACCCGGGGGTGGGGGCGGGGCGGAAATCACCGGGAGCCGGTTGGCCGCGATGTGGACAACTTGCCATGAAATGTACAGAGTTGAACGGAGTTGATCTTGCTGTTCGCGCGGTCGACAGCACCCCGAAGCGAAGATCTTACGGAGAAAGTGATCGTTTCGTGAATGATCTTTCGCTTCGGGGTGCCCCGTGTGGCGGAGCCCACGCCCCGAGACTGTCCTGATCCGGACTCAGCCGCGGGCCGTCTTCCGCTGCGCCCGCAGCCACTCCTTGTTCATCGCGGAGATCGACGGCAGGGGGATGCCCTTCGGGCAGGCCGTCGCGCACTCGCCCGTCAGGGTGCAGCCGCCGAAGCCCTCGGCGTCCATCTGGGCCACCATGTCGAGGACCCGGGTCTCACGCTCCGGGGAGCCCTGGGGCAGCACGTTCAGGTGGTTGACCTTGGCGGAGGTGAAGAGCATCGCCGAGCCGTTGGGGCAGGCCGCCACACACGCGCCGCAGCCGATGCACTCGGCGTGCTCGAAGGCGGAGTCCGCGTCCGCCTTGGGGACGGGGGTCGCGTGGGCCTCGGGGGCCGAGCCCGTGGGGGCGGAGATGTAGCCGCCGGCCTGGATGACGCGGTCGAAGGCGGAGCGGTCGACGACCAGGTCCTTGACGACCGGGAAGGCGGAGGCCCGCCAGGGCTCGACGTCGATGGTGTCGCCGTCGTCGAAGGACCGCATGTGGAGCTGGCAGGTCGTGGTCCGCTCCGGCCCGTGCGCCTCGCCGTCGATGACGAGGCTGCACGCGCCGCAGATCCCCTCGCGGCAGTCGTGGTCGAAGGCCACCGGGTCCTCGCCGCGCAGGATGAGGTCCTCGTTGAGGGTGTCGAGCATCTCCAGGAACGACATGTCGGCGGAGATCCCGTCCACGTCGTAGGTGGACATCGCGCCGGGGGTGTCGGCGTTCCGCTGGCGCCAGACGCGCAGGGTGAGCCTCATGCGTAGCTCCGCTGGGTGGGGTGGACGTACTCGAAGGTGAGGTCCTCCTTGTGGAGGACGGGGGCCGTGCCGGTGCCGCCGAACTCCCAGGCCGCCGCGTACGCGAACTCCTCGTCGTGGCGGGCTGCTTCGCCGTCGGGCGTCTGGGACTCCTCGCGGAAGTGACCGCCGCAGGACTCGGCGCGGTGGAGCGCGTCGAGGCACATGAGCTCGGCGAGTTCCAGGTAGTCGACGATGCGGTTGGCCTTCTCGAGCGACTGGTTGAACTCCTCGCCGGTGCCGGGGACCTTGATCCGGCTCCAGAACTCCTCGCGGATCTCCGGGATCCGGGCGAGGGCGGTGCGCAGCCCGGCCTCGGTGCGGGCCATCCCGCAGTACTCCCACATGAGTTCGCCGAGTTCCCGGTGGAAGGAGTCGGGGGTGCGGTCGCCGTCGACGGCGAGGAGCAGGTTCAGCCGGTCCTCGGTCTCGGCGAGCACCTCCCGCACGGCCGGGTGGTCGTCGGCGACGGGCTCCGTGTGGGGGTGCCGGGCAAGGTAGTCGTTGATGGTGGCGGGGAGGACGAAGTAGCCGTCGGCGAGGCCCTGCATGAGGGCGGAGGCGCCGAGCCGGTTGGCCCCGTGGTCGGAGAAGTTGGCCTCGCCGATGGCGAAGAGCCCGGGGACGGTGGTCTGGAGGTCGTAGTCGACCCAGAGCCCGCCCATCGTGTAGTGGACGGCGGGGTAGATCCGCATGGGGACCTCGTACGGATTCTCGGCGGTGATCCGCGCGTACATGTCGAAGAGGTTCCCGTACTTCTCCTCGACGGCGGCCCGGCCCATGCGGCGGATCGCGTCGGCGAAGTCGAGGTAGACGCCCTGCCCGCCGGGGCCGACGCCGCGGCCCTCGTCGCAGACGTTCTTCGCGGCGCGGGAGGCGATGTCACGCGGGACGAGGTTGCCGAAGGAGGGGTAGATCCGCTCCAGGTAGTAGTCGCGCTCGTCCTCGGGGATGTCGGCCGCGGCGCGGGTGTCGCCCTTGGCCCTGGGGACCCAGATGCGGCCGTCGTTGCGCAGCGACTCGCTCATCAGGGTCAGCTTGGACTGGTGGTCGCCGGTGCGCGGGATGCAGGTGGGATGGATCTGGGTGAAGCAGGGGTTGGCGAAGTACGCGCCGCGCCGGTGGGCCCGCCAGACGGCGGTGGCGTTGGAGTTCATGGCGTTCGTCGACAGGTAGAAGACGTTGCCGTAGCCGCCGCTGGCGAGGACCACCGCGTCCGCGTAGTGGGTGGAGATCTCGCCGGTGATCAGGTCGCGGGCGACGATGCCGCGGGCCCGCCCGTCGACGACGACCAGATCGAGCATCTCCGTACGGGCGTGCATCTCGACGTTTCCGGCGGCGATCTGCCGGGACAGCGCCTGATAGGCGCCGAGCAGAAGCTGCTGGCCGGTCTGGCCGCGGGCGTAGAAGGTCCGGGAGACCTGGACGCCGCCGAAGGAGCGGGTGTCGAGGAGTCCGCCGTACTCGCGGGCGAAGGGGACGCCCTGGGCGACGCACTGGTCGATGATCTCGACGGAGATCTGGGCGAGCCGGTGGACGTTGGACTCACGGGCGCGGAAGTCCCCGCCCTTGACGGTGTCGTAGAAGAGACGGTGGATCGAGTCGCCGTCGTTGCGGTAGTTCTTGGCGGCGTTGATGCCGCCCTGGGCGGCGATGGAGTGGGCCCGGCGCGGGGAGTCCTGGAAGCAGAACTGGACGACGTGGTAGCCCTGTTCGGCGAGGGTGGCGCCGGCCGAGCCGCCGGCCAGACCGGTGCCGACCACGATGATGCGGTGCTTGCGGCGGTTGGCGGGGTTGACCAGCCTGGCCTGGAAGCGACGGGTGTCCCAGCGTTCGGCGACGGGTCCCGTGGGGGCCTTGTCGTCGACGACCGGCTCTCCGGTCGTGAAGTCGAGGAAGCTCATGTCAGCTCACCACTCCGGTCATGACGGCGACGGGGACGGAGATGAAGCCCGCGGTCAGGACGAGCGCGAGGGCGTTGGCGAGGCCTCGCAGGAGGCGCTCGCGGCGGGCGCTGCCGATGCCGAGGGTCTGGGCGGCGCTCCAGAAGCCGTGGCGGACGTGGAGGCCGACGGCGAGCATGGCGAGGATGTAGATGACGTTGCCGTACCAGGTGGAGAAGGTGTCGACGACGTTCTGGTAGGGCTTGCCCTCCTCGAATCCGCCGGGGTGGACGGTGCCGGTGGTCAGGTCGAGGACGTGCCACACGATGAAGAGCGCGAGGATGATCCCGCCCCAGCGCATGGTGCGGGTGGCGTACGAGGAGCGCTTGCGGCGGTGGACGTAGGCGGTGGGGCGGGCCTTCACGTCCCGGCGGCTGAGCTGGTACGCGGAGACGGCGTGGGCCACCACGGCGGCGAGGAGCGCGATCCGGACGAGCCACAGGGCCCACTCGTGGTGCAGGACGGGGGCGCCCATGACCCGCAGCCAGTGGCCGTACGCGTTGAACTCCTCCGGGCCGAAGAAGACCTTCAGGTTGCCGGCGACATGGGCGACGAGATAGCCGAGCATGAGCAGCCCGCTGACTGCCATGACCGTCTTCTTGCCGAGGGTCGATGACAGGAATCCGCGTGACGGTGTGGGGGACGGCGGGCGGCCCGCCGTCCGGTCCCTCGTGGGTGCCAGAGCCATGCGTACGACGCTAGGGCCGAAGGGCCCGAGAGGTCCAAGACATGGTCCGGCTGATCTCGATAGGCCCACCCTATGAATGTCGCCTACCCTGGTGACCATGCAGTTCCAGCAGCTCCTCTACTTCGTCGCCGTGGCCGAGACCCGTCACTTCACCCGGGCCGCCGAGCGCGTCCATGTCTCTCAGCCCTCCCTCTCCCAGCAGATCAAGGCCCTGGAACAGGAGTTGGGCGCCGAGCTGTTCAGCCGGGCCCGGGGGAACATCACGCTCACCGACGCGGGCGAGGCCCTGCTGCCGCTCGCGCGGCGGATCCTCGCCGACACGGAGACCGCCCGGATCGAGGTGCAGGAGCTGGCCCGGCTGAAGCGGGGCCGGGTGCGGCTCGGCGCGACCCCGAGCCTGTGCACGGGGCTGCTGCCGGACGTGCTGCGCGCCTTCCACGACCTCCACCCGGGGATCGAGCTCCTCATCGAGGAGGGCGGCTCGCACGATCTCGTCCGGGAGCTGGCCCGCGGGGCCCTCGACCTGGCGCTGGTGGTGCTGCCGCTGCCGAGCCCGTCACCGGCCCTGACGACGGTGGAGCTGCTCCGCGAGGACCTGGTGGTCGTCTCCTCCGCCTCGGCTCCCGCACCGCGCCGCCCGGTACGGATCGCCGACCTGCGCGACCAGCCGCTCGTGATGTTCCGGCACGGCTACGACCTGCGGGAACTGACCGTGGCGGCCTGCCGGGCGGAGGGCTTCGAGCCGACGTTCACGGTCGAGGGCGGCGAGCTGGACGCGGTCCTCGGGTTCGTGCGGGCCGGGCTCGGCCTCGCGGTCGTCCCCGCGATGGTGGCGGCGCGGGCGGGCCGGGACCTCCGCGTGACCGCCCTGGCCCGGCCGGGCCTGCGCCGGACCATCGCCCTGGCGCACCGGAGCGACGTCGCACCGCCGAGGGCCGCGCGGGAGCTCCAGCGGATGCTGCTGGCCTCGCGGCGGGGCGGGCCGGACCGGGCGGTGGGCGCCGTCTGAGGGGGTCGTCCGGGGCGCCGTCGCCCCTCCCGCACCCCCGTAAATCCGCGTGCGACGGACCAGCGGCGGCTGCGAGCATGCCCCCATGGTCCACGCTCTCGAACACCTGGTCGTCCGGCACACCCACCGTCTCCCCTCCCCCACCGGTCCGGCGGGGGACGGGGCCGCCGCCACGCGCAGGTTCGACGCGGCCCTGCTGACCGCCGGGTTCAAGCTGTCGGGCGAACTGGTCGAGCGTCTGTCGGGGCTGGCCGGGCCGACGGTCGTCGAGACCGCCGTCCGCACCCTCGCGACCGTCCGCGAACTCGTCGGCGACCACGTCCGGCACAACGTGTACTTCGTCGACTTCCCGGACAACGTGCCGGACACACTCGACTTCTGGAGGGGGTGCGTGGCCGAGGCCCTCGCCGACGGCGACACCCGCGCCCGTACCGTCGAGCAGCTGAACGCCGGCGTCCTCGACCTGCTGACCCTCCCGTCGTACGGCCGCTACCAGCACACGTACGAGGAGATGCTCGCCGTCCACGACGAGCTGATCGCCGCGGCCGGCGACCGGCTGACGGTGCTGCACCTCGGCGCGGACCCGGACACCGAGGTCACCGCCCTCTATCTGGCCCTGGCAGGCAGCACGACCCCGCTCGGCGAGGAACATCTGCGGGACCTCGCCGTGCTCGCCGAGCACGGCGCGGACGGCCCCCAGCCCGAGACGATCACGGTCCGGGAGAGCCGCGCCGTCGTCAACCACGCCCGGCTGCGGGTGGGCGCCACGCCGCTGCTCGACACCGTGACCGACGTCCTGCGGCTGGCCTGCGCCCTATCGCACGGCGATGTCACCCTGCGCGAGCCCACCCGTTTCCGCGCGCTCTCCCGTCCGCACCGCCGCGCCCTGCTCGCGGGTCTCGACGCGGTCCTGGCCGCGTCCCCGGCGAAGCTGTCGGACGTGTCCGCGCACGGGGAGGCGTGGAAGCGGCTCGGGGAGCGCCTGCACCCCCACGAGTACCCGCACTGGCCGCACGCCGCCGAGGTGTTCGCCGTCGCCCGGGGCGAGCGGAGGGCGCCGTCGTTCGACAGCCGTGTGGAGGAGCTGCTCGCGCGGGGCGATGTCACGGGAGCGGCGGAACTGCTCGCCTCGCACGCGCCGGGACGGCTGTTCCGCGCCCTGGACCGGCTGCTGCGCCTCGCGGCGGACGGCAAGGAGCGGGAGGCGGTCCTCGCGGCCGTCGAACGGGCCGCGCCGGAGGTGTCGGGCCGGGTCGTCCTGTCGGTGCGCGAGCACGTCCAGAACCGCGCGGGCGGGAGCGGCGCGCGCAGGGTGTTCGTGAACCGGGCGGGCTCGGCCTGGGTCGCCGACGACACGCGACCGCCGCTGGAGGACACCGACCGCGAGCGACTCGTCGCGGTGCTCGACGCCGAGACCCGGCGCCGACTCCCCGCTCCCGGGAGCCTGTTGATCGATCCGGACGTGCTGGACGTGGCCCTGCCGCTGAGCGGCCGGGCGGCTTCTGCGGGGCTCGGCGTGCTGCCGCGCGGTTCGGTCTCGCCGGTCGAGGGGGAGCTGCTGCGCTTCTTCACGTACTGGCGGCAGGCGCGGCACACGACCGACCTCGATCTGTCGGCGCTCGTCCTGGACGCGGAGTACGGGACGGTGACCTGGCTCTCGTACACGGCCCTGACCGACGTCGAGGGCCGGCACTCGGGTGACATCACCGAAGCCCCGGACGGCGCTTCGGAGTTCATCGATCTGCGGCTCGGGGCGGTACGGGGCACGTTCATCGTGCCGCAGGTCCACGTCTTCTCGGGTGAGGGCTTCGACAAGGTGGCGGAGGGCTTCTTCGGCTTCATGCTGCGGGAGTCCGAGCAGCGGGGCCGGCCGTTCGAGCCCCGTACGGTGCGGATGAAGTCGGATCTGCGAGGCCCCGGCACAGTGGCGCTGCCGCTCGCCTTCCGCCGGGACGACGAGGGGCGCTGGCACGCGCACTGGCTGCACCTGTACCTGCGGGGGGCGCCGTCGGCGAACCAGGTCGAGGGGCACCGGGTGACGATCGCGGTCGTGATGCGCGCCCTGTTCGGCCGCACCCACCTGACCCTGCGTCACCTCGTGTCCCTGATGGAGGAGTCGGGGGCGGAGACGACGCTGTGGGACGGCCGGACCGTGCCGGAAGGACCGGTCACGTACATCGGTCTGGAGCGGCCGGACGGGCTCGCCCCCGGCTCGCGTGTGTTCACCCCGGAGAATCTGCGCGACCTGCTGCCCGCCTGAGTGCTACGGTCTTTCCGGGGCGAGGCCATGGAGAGGCTTCCTTCTACCACTCCTCGAATAGTCTCTCCGCTTTCCTCCCCCGAACCTCTTCCCGGCCTCCCCGCTTCGCGCGGGGAGGCCGGCTTCGTGGGTCCGGGTCTCAGACCGCGTCCGCCAGGAGCAGCGAGTGGATGCGGTCCGGGGCGCCGGGACGGGCGTAGTACCAGCCCTGGGCCGTGTCGCAGCCGAGGTCGCGGAGCTGGCGGGCCTGGGCTCCGGTCTCCACGCCCTCGACGGTGACGGCGAGTTCCAGGCTGTGCGCCAGGGAGACGATCCCCTCGACGATCTTGAGATCGACCGGGTCCACCGGATGCTGCTGCATGCCCCGGGTGAAGGAGCGGTCGAGCTTGAGGACGCTCACCGGCAGCCGGCGCAGATTGGCCAGGTTGGAGTAGCCGGTGCCGAAGTCGTCGAGCGCGATGTCCACGCCCATCTCGGCGAGCTGCCGCAGCGGCTTGAGCAGGTCCTCGTCGGCGCCGATCAGCGCCGATTCGGTCACCTCCAGGCAGAGCGCGCCCGGTTCGAGCCCGGACCGCTCCAGGACGTCGACGGTGTCGGCGACCAGCCGTGGGTGGTGGAGCTGCGTCGGGGAGAGGTTGACGTTGATCCTCAGCGGCCCGCCGTCGGCGTGCCGGGCCTGCCAGAAGCGGGCCTGGCGCACGGCCTCCTGGAGGACCCAGCGGCCGAGCGGCACGATGAGCCCGGTGTCCTCGGCGAGCGGGATGAACCGGTCGGGGCCGAGCACTCCGTGCTGCGGGTGGCACCACCGTACGAGCGCCTCGGCGCCGTGCACGCTGCCGTCGCCGAGGTGGACGAGCGGCTGGTACTCGATGAAGAACTCGCCGCGTTCCAGCGCGGTCGGCAGGGCCGTGGTGAGGCCGTGCCGGGTGATGGCGCGGGCGTCGGCCTCCGGGTCGGCGAGCTCGAAGCGGTTGCCGCCGGCGGACTTGGCCCGGTACATGGTGATGTCGGCGCTCCGCAGCACCTCGGCGGGCGTGCGTTCGCCGGCCGGGCCCTCGACGACGCCGAGGCTGCCGCGGACGGTCAGTTCGCGACCGTCGATGCGGAGGGGGGTGGCGAGGGCGGCGAGGATGCGGTCGGCGAGTTCGGTGACGTCCTGTTCGCCGGCGGCGCCGGTGGTGAGGGCGACGAACTCGTCGCCGCCGAGCCGGGCGACCATCTCGCCGGACCCGGTGACGCAGCTCTGCAGGCGGTCCGCGACCTCGACGAGGAGCCGGTCGCCGGTGGAGTGTCCGAGGCTGTCGTTGATCACCTTGAAGCCGTCGAGGTCCAGGTAGCAGAGGCCGAAGCGGGCGTTCTCGCCGGGTGCGAGGGCCTTCTCCAGGCGCTCGAAGAACAGCGTCCGGTTGGGAAGTCCCGTCAGCGCGTCGTGGGTGGCCTCGTACCGCAGGCGCAGATGGAGCAGGCGCCGCTCGGTGGTGTCCTCCATGAGAGCCAGCTGGTACTGGGGGTTGCCCTCCGCGTCGCGGAGGAGCGAGACGGTGAGGTTGGTCCAGAGAACCGTTCCGTCTCCGCGGTAGTACGGCTTCTCGACCCGGTAGTGCTCACGGTCGCCGCGGACCAGCTCGTCGTACAGCTTCCAGACGTGCGGGCCGTCCTCCGGGTGGACCCACTCGCTGACGTTCCGGCTGCGCAGCGGCCCCTCCATTCCGCCGAACATGCGGGTGAGGGTCTCGTTGACCTCCAGGACGTTGCCGTCGAGGTCGGCGATGCCGATGCCGATCGCCGCCCCGTCGAAGACCGCCCGGAAGCGGCTCTCGGTGGCGTGCAGGGCGATCTCGGCTGCGCTGCGGGCGGAGAGCGCGGAGCGCGCGATGGCCTCCTGCTCGGCCCGGGTGCGCTCGCGCAGGGCCTGGGCATAGCCGGTGGCCATCGCGTGCTGGAGCCGGGCGCAGCGGGCCCGGAGCTCCTCGGCGGGCAGGTCCGACTCCGTACCGCAGTAGAGCACCAGGTACGAGTCCACCACCCCGAGGCTGCGGCCGAGAGCGTCCGGGTCGGTGCAGTGGGCGCCGACGAGCTCCGCTCCGGTGCGGTGGCCCGGGGCCGTGTCGAACGGCCGGGCGTGCAGCGCGTCGTACAGGGTCCGGGCCAGCGGCAGCAGATGGACCTCGAACTCGGCACGGGTCAGCGAGGTGGCGGTCACCGGGAAGATCGCACGGCTCCAGATGGTGACGAACCGCCTGAGTCTGTCCTCCGGACCGTCGGCTTCGGCAACACCGCCGGACGGCTGAGACGGGACCTTCACGCCTTGCGCCCCACCCCTGCGAACCCGGAGAAGGCGTAGGGATCCTCCTCCTGGGCCGGACTCTCCGGACGCCAGAGGGGCATCGGGACGAGGCCGGGCTCGATCAGTTCGGTGCCCTCGAAGAAGCGGGCGACCTCGGCGCCGGAACGCATCACCAGCGGGTTGCGGATGTTCCGGTAGACCCCGACGGTGCCTCCTGCCTGCTCCTCGGAGAGCGGGATGCCCTCGTACGAGGCGTGGGTGAGCACCAGGAGGCTGCCGGGCGCGAGGCCGTCGAGCAGTTCGGTGACGGCCTCGTACGGCCGGTCCTCGTCCTCCAGGAAGTGCAGGACGGCGACGAGGAGCAGCGCCACCGGCCGCTCCAGGTCGAGGAGCCGGGACACCTCGGGGCTGTAGAGGATGTCGGCCGGCTTGCGCAGATCCGCGGCGACGACCGCGGCGCCCTCGTCGCCCTCCAGGACGGCGCGGCTGTGGGCCACGGCGACCGGGTCGTGGTCGACGTAGACGACCCGGGCCGCGGGGTCCGCGGTCCGGGCGACCTCGTGCACGTTGCCGAAGGTGGGTATGCCGGAGCCGATGTCCAGGAACTGGGTGACGTCGTTGTCAACGGCGTGGCGGACGGCGCGCCGCATGAAGGCGCGGTTCGCCTGCATGACCTTGGGCAGGCCAGGCATGAACTCCATGGCCTTGCGCGCCGCTTCCCGGTCCACTTCGAAGTTGTGCGAGCCGCCCAGATAGAAGTCGTACATACGGGACACGCTCGGCACCGAGATGTCGATACCAGGCGGAGCCCAGGCGGGACGCTCCATCAATGTCTCCAACAAGTCGCCATGGGGGATGCGGCCATGTGTTCGCGGCCGGTGTTCGAGGTGAGGCTACTGATCGCCCGCCGAGAGAGCGAGTAGAAACGGAAATTCGCGGTCCGTTCTTGGTCACACGCCATTGGCACGTGCTCTCGGGAACGAAGAGTTCACGCCTTCAGGCTGTGCAAATTCACGTGCATATGAGTGTGCGTCGGCTCCTCGGCCGAGTGCGGCTCCCCGCGTCGGACGCCCAGGCCCCGCCCGTACCTCGGCTGTTGCCGCCGGAGGGGTCTGGTCGCCGGTGCAGGATGCCCCGTTCTCCTTCCCGTCCGACAGGGCGACAACCGGACAGTTATCGATCCGAGGCCGGAACGGACCCGGTCCGCCGTCTTCCGGAATCCATCTGCCCGGCGTCACGAGGGCTTTGATCCCGTCGAGTCGCCCCGGCCGACTTCGACCGAGGCGAAACGTCAAACCAGTGCGACCGGAGATCCGCTCCATCCGGCGAATCCCGCTCGAATCCGCCCCGGCGCGGCCCGCCTCTGATCAAGCTCGACGGCGTGTCTCTGAACGGATCACTCCTCGCGCGGTCGCTGGCGGCCCTCGCACTGGTGTGGCTCCTCGCCACCCCCGTGCCCACCGCCGCGGACGCCTGCGCCTACGCCTCGACCGGCCCGGGCGGTTCCCACGTCGCGGTGGCGATCGCCGGCGACGGCGACGGCCACGGCAGCTCAGGGAAGGGCAAGGGAAAAGGCAAGGGAAAGGAAAAGGGAAAGGGGCACGGCCATCACCACCACCCGAAGCCCTGCCCCCCCGAGCCGCCCCCGCCGTGCCCGACCCCCACGCCGACGCCGACGCCGACGCCCTCGCCTACGCCCTCTCCGACGCCGAAGCCCACGCCCACGCCCACACCGTCACCCGAACCGCCGTCCCCGTCCCCGACGCCCACGCCCACGCCGTCACCGAAGCCGCCGCCACGACCGACCCCTCCGCCGCCCCGGCCCGCGCCGAAACCACCGGCCACCAGGCCCGCACCCCCGGAGCCGCCACCCCCCGCGCCGCCGACCACGAGGCCGCCGGAGCCCGCGCCCGCGCCGCCTCCGCCTCCGCCTCCGCCGAGCCCGAGCCCGAGCCCGAGCCCGACGCCGACGCCGACCGTGCAACCCCGGCCCGCCGCGACCGTCCCCGTGGCGATGCCCCATTACCGGCGTGTCTCGCGCCCCCAGCCGAAGACGGGCACCTCCGTCGTCACCGCGACCCTCATGATCACCGCGCCCGCGGTGCTCGCGACGGCGATCCTGCGCCCCCGGTCCAAGTGACCCGGCGCCCCACGACCCCTTCGCCCCTCTGAATCCCGCAAGAGGAATCCATGTCTGAATGGCTTGTTCTCACCCTTGCGATGGCCGCCGCGTGCGCCGTCGTCCTCACGATCGTCGTCATCAACCACCGCCGGATCCCCGATGACGACGACCCGAGCGAGACCCCGGACGTCATCGAGTACATGACGATGATGATCGGCGTGATCTACGCGATCGTCCTCGGTCTCGCCATCGCCGGGGTCTGGGAGGCCCGCGGCGCCGCCCAGGAGACCGTGCGGCAGGAGGCGCAGGCGATGCACGAGATCTCGGCCCGCGCGGAGGTGTACCCGCAGGCGGTCCGTGAGCGCATCCGCGCCGACGTCGACGCGTACGTCGGCTACGTCGTCAACGACGAGTGGACGTACATGGCGGAGAACGGCGAGCTGAGCGAGGAGGGCACCGCGCTCCTGGAGAAGGTGCGGCGCAGCGTCACCGACTACCAGCCGGCCGACGACTTCGAGGGGCAGGCGTACCAGCCTCTCGTCGACCAGGTGGCGGTGGCCGACGACGCCCGGGGAGCCCGGGGGCAGAACGCGGGGGCGACCATGCCGGGGGTGGTCTGGTTCGGCCTGATCATCGGTGCCCTGGTGACGGTCGGACTGATCTTCACCCTGCAGATCCGCAGAACCGGCCGCGAACTGCTGCTCGCCGGACTCTTCAGCGTGCTGATCGCCTTCCTGCTGTTCCTCATCTGGGACTTCGACGCGCCGTTCGGCCGCGGCATCTCGGCCACCGCCGCACCGTTCACCGATCTGTTCCCGCAGCTCACACGGTGAGGCGACACGCCGGGTGAGCCGATCGGGGGACATGCGTGCCCCATTCGCCCGCCTGGGATCGCGGCTGTGGTAATGCCCTTCTAGCGTTTCCGGCATCGAGGTGTACGCACGGTCTTTCGCGGAAACCCCCTTTCCGCGGCTGCCCCTCGGGACCCGGAGGATTCACCATGCGCGCGATACGTGCCGCGTCCACTGCCCTGCTGGGGGCGGCCGCCCTCGCCCTGGCCGCCCCCATCGCCGTCGCGGCGGACGGTGCTCCCGCACCGAACCCGCGAGCGGCACGGGCCAAGGCACCGGGCGATTTCGTCGTGTCGCCCTCGGTCGTCGCCCCGGGCGGCCGGGTGACGCTGAGCGCCCCCGGCTGCGCCAGTACGGCGACGGCCTCGGCCGGCATCTTCGACACCGTCACCATCGCACCGGGCTCGGCGGCCCTCGCCACCGTGGACCTGGACGCCCGACGCGGCGCCGTGTACACGGTGTCGTTCAACTGCACCGGCGGGATCTCGGACACGGCGACCCTGACGATCAGCGGAACGCCCACCGCCACTCCGACCATCAGCTCCACCATCCTCACTCCCCCGCGTGGCGTG
The DNA here is from genome assembly GCF_044752725.1 of Streptomyces sp. NPDC088707. Classification (NCBI taxonomy): domain Bacteria; kingdom Bacillati; phylum Actinomycetota; class Actinomycetes; order Kitasatosporales; family Streptomycetaceae; genus Streptomyces; species Streptomyces sp. NPDC088707. The sequence continues at coordinate 1,010,075 of NZ_JBIVLV010000001.1, forward strand.
CAGGGCGGTCTGGGCGGTTCGGTGGGCGGATTCGAGCCGCTCCAACTGGCGGCCGGAGGCGCCCTCGTGCTCGCCGCGACCGTCGGCGGCGTGTACGTGGTACGCCGCCGCTCCGGCTCGGCCCGTCGCCACTGAGCGGCCGTCGTGACCGGCCCGGTGCCGGCCCGGCGTCCGTGGACGCCCGTCGCCCCCGGGTCCCTGCCGGGACTCGGGGGCGACGGGCGGAGCGGGCCGACCGGGAGGTTCGACCGGTCAGACCCCCGCGCCGGTCATACGGCGACGACGGACGATGAAGAGCCCGCCGCCGAGCGCGGCTGCGGCGACCAGGCTTCCGCCGACGGCCATCTCCGTGGAGCTGGGGGCCAACGAGCCGCCGAGGCCGCCCTGGGCGCCGCGGCCCGGGAGGACGCGGAACGGCTCCGTGACCACGTTGGAGCCGCCGTTGCACCTGACGGCCAGGTTGTAGTTGCCGGGAGTGGCGTTGTTGTAGACGCGGGCGACGGCGGTGGAGACGCCGTTGCCGCCCGAGAGGGTGGCGTCCGGGAAGGCGTTGGACGTGACCGTGCCGCCACGGTTGCAGCCCCTGGCGGTGATCGTGAGCGTCGACCCCGGGTGGACCTCGAAGGGGCTGACGGTGACGTTGCTCGGGGTGTTGTTGGAGCCACCGCTGACGACGTTGCCCGGACCGTAGGTGGCGGCGGCAAGGGGGGCCGCGAGGCCGACCGCCGCGATCGCGGTGGCGGTCACCGCCAGAGTGCGTGCTGCACGCATGGTTGAACCTCCAGTGGAAGACGCCCCAAAGCGGTGCTCCGGGAGTGTCGACGAGTACGCCTTCCATGACGAACCATCACAAGACGGAGCGAGACGCGCATTTCGGCGCTGGTCCACCCCGGTGAGGCGACACGCCCGGAATCGGGTCATCGGAGGAGGGAGAACCGCAGGTCAGGGCCGAGTGAGCTGCTTATCTGACGAATACTCGGATGGGTCAGCCCCGTGTCACCCACCTGTCGGCTGCCCGTCCTCCGGGACGCACTCCACGCCGCCCCAGGGCGCGCGGGGCAGGAGGGACGTCGGCGCACCCCCGCACCCGCGCTCCGGCACCCGTCCGGGGGCGGCCCCCACCCGTTCGCCCCGTCCGGCGCGACGGTCCGTCAGGTCGCCTTTACCGTTCTGACGACGCCACGAAGGGAGAACCATGCCCCCGAAGGACTTCCGCGTCTTCCAGCGCAGGAGACGCCGCCCCTGGGGCGTCCTGACCCTCGCCATGCTGTCCGGGATCGCGATGATGCGCAACGGAGTGGACCTCGCGGACGGGCCTCCGCAGCCCGCCGCGGCGGCCCGTCCGGTGGCGCGCCCGGTCACCCCGCCGGACGGGGCGACCGAGGGCCTGGAACCGCTGCCCTTCGCTCCCGCCTCCCGGATCAAGATCCCCGCGATCCAGGTCGCGGCCCCGATCATGGACGTGGGTCTGGACCCGGACGGCTGGGTGGCGGCCCCGCCGCCCCAGGACGCCAACCTCGCGGGCTGGTACCAGAACGGCATCTCCCCCGGCCAGCGCGGCACCGCGGTGGTCGTCGGCCATGTCGACAACGCCCAGGGACCCGCGGTCTTCTACGGCCTGGGCTCCCTGGAGAAGGGCCAGCACATCGAGGTCGAGCGGTACGACGGCCGGATCGCGGTCTTCGAGATCTACGGGCTCGAGGTGTACGCGAAGGACAACTTCCCCGGCGTGCAGGTGTACGCCGACACGGGCGAGCCCGAGCTCCGGGTCATCACCTGCGGTGGCGGCTACACGCGGGCGCGTGGTTACGACGGGAACGTCGTCGTGTACGCGCGGATGATCGGCTCCCGCTAGCGGGGCACGGCGAAGGGCCCCGGCACCTGGTGGTGCCGGGGCCCTCTCCGTGCCGGAGTCCGTACCGCGCCCGTGCCGCCCGTACCGGAGCGGTCAGCGCCGGGGGACGGTGATGTGGTAGCCCGCGTCGAGGAGTTCGGGCAGATAGCGGCGGAGCGCGGTCACGCTCTGGGCGCGGTCGCCGCCGGCGTCGTGGGAGAGGACGACGGCGCCGGGCGCGGCGCCGTCGAGGACCCGGCGGACGATGGTGTCGGCGCCGGGTTCCTTCCAGTCCAGGGTGTCGACGGTCCAGGCGAGCGGCTCCATGCCGAGCTCGGCCCCGATCTCGAACGAGTGCCGGTTCCAGGCCCCGTAGGGCGCGCGGTACCAGAGCGGGGCCGTACCCAGGGTCCTTTCCACGACCTCGCTGGTGGAGCCGAGCTCGTCGCGGATGCGGGAGGGCCGCAGTCTGGGGATGAGCGGATGCGACCAGGAGTGGTTGCCGACGACATGCCCGTCCGCGGCCATCTCCCGCAGCAGGTCGGGGTTCTCGACCACCATCTCGCCGCAGACGAAGAACATGGCCCGGCAGTCGTAGCGGCGCAGGGTCTCCAGGATGCCCGGGGTGTAGCGGGGGTCAGGGCCGTCGTCGAAGCTGAGCACCATCGAGCGGCCGACCCCGGACATGCTGAGGAAGGGCCGCTGGCGGACCGGCGGCACGGCCCGCCGGTACGCGGGGGGCGCGTACGCGGTCATCGGCTGGAGGCGGTACGCGGTGGGGCGCAGCCGGGCGGCCTGCGCCTGCGGGCCGGCGGCGGGGCCCGGTGGAGCCGGAGGCGCGGCGGCCCCGCCGGCCCGTTCGGGCGTCGCGAGCCGGTCCGCCGCGATGACTCCGACGGTGGCGGTGGCCCCGAGGGCGGCGGCGAGCCGCAGCACCGCGCGGCGCCCCTTGGGCATCTGATCATTTTTCATGACCAATGGTTCATACGGATGAGGACCCGCGCGGCTCATCGACACCGACCGCCCCGTCGAAAGCACCCGATGAGCCGATAACCTCGAAGAGTGAGCGAACAGCAGCCCGATCGGTTCGAACGCGGTACCGACGGTCCGAAAGTGATCATGGCGGGAATCGACGGCTCCGACTCCTCGCTGCGCGCGGCGGCGTACGCGGCCGGGCTCGCACGGCGGCAGAACGCCCTGCTCGCGCTCGTCTACGTGCAGCCGGTGATCACCGCGGGGGCCGCGATGGGCGCGCCGACAGCGGGCACCACCGAGGAGATCGCCCAGGACCTGGCCGCCGAGATCCGTACGTCCGCCGAGCGCGTGAAGGACCTCTGGCGGATGCGGTGGGAGTTCCACACCTTCCGGGGCGACGCCTACGCGGGTCTGGTCCAGGCGGCGGAGGAGCTGACAGCGGACGCCGTGGTGGTGGGCGCCTCCGAGTCGGCCGGTCACCGGTTCGTGGGCTCGGTGGCCGTCCGGCTCGTGAAGGCGGGCCGCTGGCCGGTCACCGTCGTACCGTGACCGTCCGACGGCTGCCGTGACCGGGCTCCCCCGTCCGGCCGCTGCCGTGACCGGACGATGGGGTCGGCCGCTGCCGTGACCGGACGATGCGGTCGGCCGCTGCCGTGACCGGACGATGCGGTCGGCGGCGGGCTACCTGCCCATCACCAGGCCGTCCGCGGCCGCGCCGCGGCTGAGGACCACCTGCCGGACGGTGTCCCGGATCTCGGTGAGGCGCGGGTCGGCACCGTCGGCGGCGCCGAGGTTGACCACCCGGCCGCGACCGGTGTCGAACCACTGGGGGACGAACTCGGCCTTGGTGACCTCCCAGCGCCCGCCGGGGGTCCTGGGCGGGCCGAAGGTGAAACGGCCGATGCTGCCCTGGTTGCCGCGGGGGTCGTAGGCGCCCTCGTGGTTGATCATGTCCCCGGCGATCTGGTCGCCCATCCCGTAGATGATCCAGGTGCCGTTGACCTTCTCGTACGCCTGCGGGACATGGGCGTGCGTCCCGATGATCAGGTCGATGTCGGGGCGGCCCCCGCTCCGCGAGGCGGTGAGCGCCCGGCCGAGCGTGAGCTGCCGCTCGTCGGGTTCGGCCTGCCACTCGCTGCCCCAGTGGACGCTGACCACGACCACGTCGGCGCCGGCCGCGCGGGCGGCCCGGGCGTCGGCGATCACCTTCTGCTCGTCGAGCTTCTGCACGGCCCACGGCTGCCCCTCGGGCATCGGGTAGCCGTTCGTGTCATAGGTGTAGGCGAGCTGGGCCACGGTGGCGCCGCCCGCCGTGAGCAGCGTGGGCTTCGCCGCCTCCTCGGCCGTGCGGGCCGAGCCGGCGTGACGGACACCTGCGCGGTCCAGGGCGTCGAGGGTGCGGCCGAGGCCCGCCGCTCCGTCGTCGAGGGTGTGGTTGGAGGCGGTGGAGCAGGAGTCGTAGCCGGTGGCCTTGAGCGCGGCGGCGACCTCGGGCGGCGACTTGAAGGCGGGGTAGCCGGTGTAGGGGCCGCCCTCCTGCCCGTACACGGTCTCCATGTGGCAGAGGGCGAGGTCGGCCCGGGAGACGACGGACTTCACCCCGGAGAACATGGGGGCGAAGTCGTAGCCGTCGCCGCCCGCGTCCTGGGCCGCGCGGCGGATGATCGAGTCGTGCGGAAGGATGTCCCCGGAGGCGACGAGGGTGAACCCGGCGGGCGCGGACGCCCCGCCCGGTGCGGCGGAGGGGGCGGAGGGCCGCCCGGATCCCGGTCGTCCGCCGGCGGCCTCGGGGCTGGGGGATCCGCCGGCGGGATCGCCGCTGCGGTCGGTGCAGCCGGTCGCCGCCGCGAGCAGGACGGCGGCGAGCGCCACCGCACCCGCGGGGCTGGTGCGTGAGGTCATGTCGGCACTCCGCCCGATTTATGGGATGAACATCTCTTCACACGAATTGATCCCGCGAGACAGCCGCAGTCAAGGGTCAAGGCCGCAGGGCGTCAGGAACCCCGCTGAAACGGACGCAACGGCTCCGGTCGACCGGCCCGTGACCGTTCGCCGTACCATTCGCCGCTCGGTGCGACCGTTCGTCGCAGACCGATGTCCGTCCCCTGTCCCCCGCCGTCCGAATGGGTTCCGATACGCCCCGGACGACGAGCCGCAGGAGAGGCGGGGAGCATGACAACGGCGACCACCGACGAACGGACCCTCGAGGAGCTGCAGCGGGACCACGGCCCCGCGCTCCTCTCCTTTCTGCTCGGCCTCACCTACGGGGACCGCCAGCGGGCCGAGGACCTCGTCCAGGAGACCCTGGTACGGGCCTGGCTCCACCCCGAGGCCTTCGACGGCCCGTACGAGTCGATGCGCCCCTGGCTCTTCACCGTGGCCCGCCGCCTCGCCATCGACGCCCGGCGCTCACGCCTCGCCCGGCCCGCCGAGATCGGGGACGGCGTCCTCGCGGTGACGCCCGACCCCGACGACGCCACCGCCTCGGCCGAGGCCGCGCTCGACGTACGGGCGGCCGTCCGCGAACTGAGCCCCGAGCACCGCGCGGTCCTGGTCCGGATCTACTTCCACGGCCTGACCGTCAACGAGGCCGCCGTCGACCTCGGCATCCCGGCCGGCACCGTCAAGTCCCGCTCCCACTACGCCCTGCGGCAGCTGGGCCGGTCCCTGCCCGGCTACCGGCCGCACCGCGCGGCCGTTGCCCGGCCCCGTGCCACGGCCCCACAATGACGCTGTGACGCTGACCATCGCCGCCGCCGAAAAGATCCTCGCCGACAACTTCGCCCCCTGGGTGCTCGATCTGGGGCTCACCGTCGAATCGGTCGACGACCAGGGGGCCGCGCTCCGGCTACCGTGGTCGGAGCGGCTCGCCCGGGAGGGCGGTGGCCTGTCCGGGCAGGCCCTGATGGCCGCCGCCGACACGGCGACCGTGATCGCGGTCGCCGCGGCCCGGGGCGGGTTCGTGCCCATGACCACCGTCCAGCAGTCGATCAGCTTCCAGCGGGCGGTCGTCGGCGCCGACGTCCTCGTGCGGGCCCGGCTCACCAAGGCGGGAAAGCGGATGGCCTTCGCCGACATCACCATGACGGCCGAGGGCACGGAGGAGACCGCGGCCCACGCGACCGCCGTCTACGCGCTCCTCGGCTGAACCACCGCTCCCCGGCCGCCACTTCCCGGCCGCCACCCCGGCGGCCGGCGGAGCCGGTGCCGACCCGCCGCCGCCGATGCCGCTGCCGCCGGAGACGCCTCCCCCGCCCCGTACGCCTCCCGGGACATCAGCAATCCCACCGGCACCGATCCGGCCGGGAAACGTATCCGAAACCACACGGGCGAGTTGAGCAAAGCGGGACACGCGGGCGCCTTCCACGGAGGAAGCTCTCCCCGGGTCCCTCACGTCCGGGTCCCCGATGTCCGGGAGAAGGTGGGAGCGTTGCGCCCCGAGAGCACGAACGGCGCCGGCGGCACGAGTGGCGGCGAACTCGCCGTCCCGATGGCCTGGCTGTGCGCCGAGTACCTGGCCGACGAGGTGCTGCGGGCCGCCGCCCTCGTGGCACCCGGCTCACTGGAGTACCGGGCGGGCCTCCAGGCGCTCGCCCTCACCGTCCACCTCTCGGAGGAGCCGGACGGACCGGTGGGCGGCGGGCCCGCGGGCCGCGTCGACGAGTGGCTGCGGCACACGGCGTACGACCGGCCCTGGCCGCCCTGGGTCGAGGAACGGCTCGCGGCGCGCCGCACGGCCGGCGGCGACGGCCCCGACCTGGCACTCGCGGAGACCGCGTGGCGACGCCTGCGCGACACCTGGGTCCGCGCCGCCGACCTCGACGGCCGCACGGACGACGAGTCCGGCGGCACGGTCGACGAGGAGGAGCAGATCTGGCTGCCCGCCTGGAAGCTGGGCCTGCCGCTCGCCCATCTCTCGCTGCACCTGCGCTGACCCGGCCCGGCTGCCCGGCCTCCACGCGGTCAGGCCGGTGAACGGTGGACGCCGGGGCGGTACTTGGGGATGCGCACCGTCACCTTCATCCCCGCGCCGACCCCCGTCTCGATGACCAGGCCGTACTCCGACCCGTACACCTGGCGCAGCCGCTCGTCCACGTTGGACAGGCCGATGCCGGAGCCGGCGGGGTGCTCTCCGCGCAGGACCGCGCGCAGCAGCTCCGGGTCCATGCCGATGCCGTCGTCCTCGACGGTCACCACGGCCTCCGCGCCCGCGTCGCGGGCGGCGATCGTGACCCGGCAGCCCCGCTCCCGGTCCTCCAGGCCGTGTTTCACGGCGTTCTCCACGAGGGGCTGGAGGCACAGGAAGGGCAGGGTGACCGGCAGCACCTCGGGGGCGATCTGCAGCGTCACCTTCAGCCGGTCCCCGAAGCGCGCCCCGGCGAGCGCCAAGTACTGCTCGATGGACCGCAGTTCGTCGGCGAGCTGGGCGAACTCGCCATGCTTGCGGAAGGAGTAGCGGGTGAAGTCGGCGAACTCCAGGAGGAGTTCGCGGGCCTGTTCCGGGTCGGTGCGGACGAACGAGGCGATGGCGGCGAGGGAGTTGAAGATGAAGTGCGGGGAGATCTGCGCGCGCAGCGCACGGATCTCCGCCTCCACGATGCGGGTGCGCGAGCGGTCGAGTTCGGCGAGCTCCAGCTGTACGGAGGCCCAGCGGGCCACCTCGGTCGCGGCCCGCACCAGGACGGCCGACTCCCGCGAGCCGTAGGCGACGAGCGCGCCCAGCACCCCGTCCTCCCCGGTGAGCGGGGCGATCACCGCCCAGCGCAGCGGGCACGCGGGGTCGGCGCAGTCCGTGTGCACGGACCGGCTGCGGCCGGTCTCCAGGGTCTCGGCGGCCTGTTCCGGCACGTGCGTCCGGTGATGGTCCTCGCCCGGCCCGTCCCAGGCGAGGACGGCGCCCCGGTCGGTCAGACAGAGCGCCTCGGTGCCCAGCAGCGAGCGGAGGGTGCCGGCCGCCCTGCGCGCGGTCTCCACCGTGAGCCCGGCACGGAGCGGCGGCGCGGCGAGGGAGGCGGTGTGCAGGGTGTGGAAGGTGGCCCGTTCGACGGGTGTGCCGAGGTCGGGATCGGCGGCGCGCCCGGCGCGCCGGGCGGTGAACCGCCCGAGGACGAAGCCCGCGGCGAGCAGCACGGCACCGGCGGCGGCCGCGGCGGCGAGGGCGATGCCGCTCATCGGCGGACCTCCGGGGCGGGGGCGGGCACGGTGCCGGTGATCTCCTCCGGCAGATGGAGGCGGGCGAGGAGCGCCGGAGTGCCGGGCGGGACGCGACGGGGTGTGGCCAGGGAGACCAGGACCATGCTGAGGAAGCCCAGCGGCACCGACCAGACCGCGGGCCAGGCCATCAGGGTGTGCGGCCAGCCCTCGGGGGCGAGCCCCGCCCGGGTCGCCATCACGGCCGCGAGCGCGGAGCCGCCGCCCAGCAGCAGCCCGGCCGCCGCGCCGGGCGGGGTGAGGCGCCGCCACCAGATGCCGAGCACGAGCAGCGGGCAGAAGGAGGAGGCGGAGACGGCGAACGCGAGGCCGACGGCGTCGGCGACCGGCACCTTCGAGGCGAACACGCCCACGACCAGCGGTACGGCGGTGGCGAGCAGGGTCGCGAGACGGAAGTGCCGTACGCCCCGGGACGGCAGGACGTCCTGGGTGAGGACTCCGGCGACGGACATGGTGAGCCCCGAGGCGGTGGAGAGGAAGGCGGCGAAGGCTCCGCCCGCGAGGAGCGCGCCCAGGAGGTCGCCGAGCAGCCCGCCCAGGATGCGGTCCGGCAGCACGAGCACGGCGGCGTCGGCGGAGCCCGTGAGCGCGAGCTCGGGGGCGTAGATCCGGCCGAGGGCGCCGTAGAGCGGCGGCAGCAGGTAGAAGGCGCCGACGAGTCCGAGCACGACGAGGGTGGTGCGGCGGGCCGCCCGGCCGTGCGGGCTGGTGTAGAAGCGGACGGCGACGTGCGGCAGGCCCATGGTGCCGAGGAAGGTCGCGAGGATCAGTCCGTACGTGGCGTACAGCTGGTGTCCGTCTCGGCCGCCGGCCAGCGGCTGCGACCAGCCGAGCGGATCGAGACGGGAGTCCCCCCGGCCGGAGGACGCGGGCGGGTCCGCGCCGCCGGCGACCCTCTCGGGGAGTGCCGCTCCCGGCGCGAAGGCGAGGGTCGTGCCGCCGGTGACGTGATGGGTGCCGGGGACCAGGGTCACGGTCCGCCTCTCGTACGGGACCGAGTCGACGCTGCCGGTGACCGTGACGGTGAGCGGGTCGTCGAGCCCGATCCGTACCGTGTCGGCCACTGTGACGACGGTGTGACCGCGCAGCACGGCGGGGGCGTCGAAACGAGCCCGGGGTGCCCCGTCGCCGTACCAGGCGGCGAGCAGGAAGAGGACGGGGACGAGCAGGGCGGTCAGCTTCAGCCAGTACTGGAAGGCTTGTACGAAGGTGATGCTGCGCATGCCGCCCGCGGCGACCGTGCCCGTGACGACGAGGGCGACGAGCAGCCCGCCGACCCAGTCGGGGGCGCCCGTGAGGATCTCCAGGGTGAGCCCGGCGCCCTGGAGTTGGGGCAGCAGATAGAGCCAGCCGATGCCGACGACGAAGAGGCTGGCGAGACGGCGCACCTGCGGGGATTCGAGGCGGGCCTCGGCGAAGTCGGAGAGGGTGTACGCCCCGGAGCGGCGCAGCGGGGCGGCGACGAGGACCAGCAGCACGAGGTAGCCGGCGGTGTAGCCGACCGGGTACCAGAGCATCGCGGGGCCCTGGACGAGGACGAGCCCGGCGATGCCGAGGAAGGAGGCGGCGGAGAGGTACTCGCCGCTGATGGCGGCGGCGTTGAGGCCTGGCCGGACGGTGCGCGAGGCCACGTAGAAGTCGGAGGTCGTCCGGGAGATCCGCAGGCCGAGGGCGCCGATGAGGACGGTGGCGAGGACGACCGCGGTGACGGCTGCGACGGCGTAGGTCTGGTTCACGGGGTGGATCAGCGTTCGACGAGGCCGGTGAAGTCGCGCTCGTTGCGTTCGGCGCGCCGTACGTACCAGTGGGCGATCCCCCAGACGACGGGGTACACCCCGACACCGAGGGCGAGCCAGACGAAGGCCTCGGGGGCGGGCAGGGCGAGGAGCAGCGGCAGCGGGCCGACGAGCAGCGCGAGCGCGCCCAGGGCGGTGAGCGCGGCACGCAGCTGGCTGCGCATCAGGGAGCGGACGTAGGTGTGGCCGAGGGTTGTCTGCTCGTCGATCTCGGAGCGCGCCGGCGGATGGACGGGCCGGCGCCGGGCGGGGCCCGGCACGGTCGTCCCGGCGCCGTGCGCGGAGGCGTACGTGACGGTCTCGCGGCGGGGGCGGCGCTGGGGGTCCCCCCGGCCGGAGGACGAGGGAGGGTGCTGCTCGGACATCGTCGTCCGCATCGGTCGGAAGGAGCGGCCACCGGGGCCCGGGTCGCGTGGAGTCTACGCAGGTGGGAGCACCCGCGGTAGGGGGCTTGCGCAGCTCGGCCTCAGCCGCCGGCGCGGCGCATCAGCAGGTCGCGCAGGGGGCGGGCGTGCCGCCGGCTGACCGCCAGGTCGGTGTCGCCGACCCGTACGGAGGTGGCGCCGCCGTCGAGGCGGAGCTCGTCGATCCGGGCGAGCGCCACGAGATGGCTGCGGTGGATGCGGACGAAGCCCCGGGCCGCCCACCGCTCCTCGAGGGTGGAGAGCGGGATGCGGACGAGGTGGCTGCCCTGGTCGGTGTGGAGGCGGGCGTAGTCGCCGTGGGCCTCGACGTAGACGATGTCGTCGACCGGGACGAACCGGGTGATGCCGCCGAGTTCGACGGGGATCTGCTCGGGCACGGCGGGTGCGGTCGGACCGGCCGGGACGGCGGTGGCGTGCACGAGGTCGTGGACGCGGCGGACGGCCTCGGCGAGGCGCTCGCGCCGGACGGGCTTCAGGACGTAGTCGACCGCCTTCAGGTCGAAGGCCTGGAGCGCGAAGCCCTCGTGGGCGGTGACGAAGACGACGAGCGGCGGGCGGGCGAAGCCGGCGAGCAGGCGGGCCACGTCGAGTCCGGTGAGGCCGGGCATGTGGATGTCGAGGAAGACGACGTCGACGGTGTCGTCGCCGTCCGGCCCGGCCTCCAGGGCCCGCCCGATCCTGCGGAGGGCCGCGGTGGCGTCCCCCGCTCCCTCGGCGGAGCGCACGCGGGGGTCGGCGCGCAGCAGATAGAGCAGCTCCCCGAGGGCGGGTTCCTCGTCGTCGACGGCCAGTACGCGCAGCATGCGGCGGAGTGTAACGGGGGCGGCGAGCGCCTCCGCGGCCTCGGGCTACTTGAGGAGCTTGGACAGACGGCGGTCGGCGAGCGGTCGGCCGCCGGTCTGGCAGGTGGGGCAGTACTGGAGGGAGGAGTCGCTGAAGGAGACCTCGCGGATGGTGTCCCCGCACACGGGGCAGGGTTGGCCGGTGCGGCCGTGGACGCGCAGGCCGCTCTTCTTCTCGGCCTTGAGCCTGCCGGCGGCGAGGCCGTGGGAGCGTTCGACCGCCTCGTGAAGGGTGGTCCGCATCGCCGTGTAGAGGGCGGCGGTCTCGTCCGCGGTGAGGTTCTGGGTGGGTTTGAAGGGGGACATCTTCGCGGCGTGGAGGATCTCGTCGCTGTACGCGTTGCCGATGCCGGCGATGAGGCTCTGGTCGCGCAGGGCGCCCTTGATCTGGCGCCGTTCGCCGGAGAGCAGGGCGGCGAACTCCTCGGGACCGAAGTCCTCGGCGAGCGGGTCGGGTCCGAGGCGCGCGACACCCGGCACCTCCTGCGGATCGCGCACCACGTACACGGCGAGGCGTTTGGTGGTGCCCGCCTCGGTGAGATCGAAGCCGTCGCCGCCGGTGAGCGCGGTCCGCAGCGCCAGCGGGCCCTTGCCCGGCTTGGGCGGCCCCGAAGGCAGCGTGTCCTGCCAGCGGAGCCAGCCCGCGCGGGCGAGGTGGATCAGCAGGTGCAGCTCGCCGGCGGGGCCCGTGGCGGTGAGGTCGAGGAACTTCCCGTGCCGTCCGACCGCGGTGACCTCGGCGCCCTCGACGGCGCTCAGGGGCGGGTCGTACGTCTTGAGGACGCTGATCGCGACGGGCAGCATGCGGGCGATCTCCTTGCCCACCAGGTGCGTGTCGAGGAACACGCGGAGCGCTTCCACCTCGGGGAGTTCGGGCATGGTCCCACCCTGCCGCACCGGTGGCGGGGCCGCTCGCCGGACGCCCTCGGGGCGCCTCGGGTACGGTCGCGCCCCCTGCGCCGGCGGGAAGGCCGAGGAGCATCTCGTCCGTCCCACGAAGGCCCGCCCCGACACGACCTCACCCGCGTGGGTCCGCCGGGCACGGCCCCGTACCGCGCGGACGGCGGGGCTACGGGGTCTGCGGCGGGTCCAGGAGGTCGAGTTCGGCCGTCAGGGCCTCGGCCAGCGCGTCGAGGTCGGGGACGGCCTCGCCGTCGGCGACGAGGCCGATGTGGACCTGGCCGCCGTACGGGGACATGGCGACCGCGAGGGACTGGCCGCGGGCCAGCGGGGCCATGGGGAACAGCGCGCGCAGCGGCGCCCCGCCCAGGGAGAGCGCGGAGCGGGGCAGCGGCACCTGGGTGACCAGCAGATCGAACAGGAGCCGGGCGGCGCCGGCGGCGAACGGGGCGCCGAAGCGGTGGGCGAGCGGCGGCAGTTGGTCGGCGAGGAGGGCGACGGCCCCGGCGCCCCTGAGGGGGCCTGCGGCCTTGTTGCGGTCCATGGCGCTCCGGACCGCGGCCAGCCGGGTCGCCGGGTCGGCCTCGGTGACGGGCAGGTCGAGGAGGTAGCCGGAGAGGCTGTTGCCGGGGCCGGGCGGGGTGCCGGGGCGGCGCCGGGAGACGGGGACGAGAGCCCGGAGGTCGGCTCCGGGGAGGGCCGGCCCGCGCCCGTCGAACCAGCGGCGCAGCGCCCCTGCGACGAGGGCGAGGAGGACGTCGTTGGCGGTGCCGCCGGTGGTGCGGCGGATCCGGTGGACCCGCTCCAGGGGCAGCGAGGCGGTGGCGATCCGGCGGGTGCCGCTGGACTCGGCGGCGAGAGCGGCGGTGGGCCGTCCGTCGAGGCGGCTGGCGCGGACGACGGAGGCGCCGACCTCGACGGCCCGGCCGAGGTCGCCGAGCCGGTCGCGGGCCATGCCGATGAGCCGTCCGGGCCCGGGGAGCCAGGAGCGCGGGGGCACGGGGCGGGCGCGGCCGGCGGTGCGGCGGCCCGCGGCGATCTCGTCGAAGATGCCGGCGCCGATGGCGACCGCGCGCATGCCGTCGGCGAGGGCGTGGTGGAGTTTCACGAGGACGGCGAAGGAGCCGTCGGGTGCGCCGCTGAGCAGGTACATCTCCCAGGGCGGCAGGCCGCGGGCGACGGGCCGTTCCATGAGTTCGGCGGCGAGGCGGGCGGCCTCGGCGGGGAAGTCGGCGCCGGGGAGGGCGACCTCGTGGACGTGCCGGCGTACGTCGAAGTCGGGGTCGGCGCTCCAGGCGGCGCCGCCGACGGGGAGCAGGACGTCGCGGACGCGCATCCGGAGCCTGGGGACGGCGGCGGCGCGGCGGGCGAGCAGGCCGAGGATGTCCGGCGGTTCCTGACCGCCGGACGTCGGGGCTGGACCGAAATGGGCGAGCGCCCCGAGGTGCAGGGGGTGCGCGGTGGATTCCAGGTGCCAGAAGGCCAGGTCTAGCGGTGCCAGTAGCTCGCTGCTCACTCGTGTCCTCACGTACATGCTGCGCGGAGAGCCGGGAACACGAAGTCAATCGCGTACCGACAGTTACGGTCAAGGACGATCGGTGCACGCTCTGTCAACAGTCGCGCCCTTCCGTCAACAGTCGCACCTCTCTGTGACGGGCTCAGTTCTGCACGGTGAATTCGCACCACACGCACTTGCCGCTCCCCCGCGACTCCACTCCCCAGACGTCGGAGATCTGGTCGACGAGCAGCAGTCCGCGCCCGGAGACGCCCGCCTCCCCCGCCTCGCGGCGCCGGGGCAGCGCGCTGGAGCGGTCCTCGACCTCCACCCGGAGCCGCCGTTCGGGCCCGCCGAGGATCCGCAGGGTCACGATGGCCCCGCCGTCGGTGTGCATCAGCGCGTTGGTCATGAGCTCGTCGGCGACCAGTTCGATCTCGTCGGCCCGTTCCTCGGCGCCCCAGGCCCGGACGGCGGCCCTGATCATGTGCCGGGCCGAGCTCAGCGCCTCGGGGTCGTTCTGGGCCACGTGCTGCTGGAACCGGCCGGCGCCGTGGCCGGCGGTCGCGGCCTCGCGGCGCAGGAGCAGGATCGCGACGTCGTCCTCGCCGCCCCGGTCGGCGACCACGTCGCACAGGTGGTCGGCGAGCTCCTGGAGGTCGGCGGGCCCGCGCCGGACGAGGGCGGAGAGCCACTGGAGGCCTTCGTCGAGGTCGGAGCCGGGCTTCTCGACCAGACCGTCGGTGTAGAGCATGAGCGTCTGTCCGGGGTCCAGTTCCAGCGTCGTCACCGGGTAGTCGAGCCGGCCGAACTCGGCGGAGAGCCCGAGCGGCAGTCCGCCCTCCACGGGGATCCTGCGGCAGCGCCCGTCCAGCTCCCGGATCAGCGGGTCGACGTGGCCGGCACGGACCACCTGGACGACCCCGGTGCCGAGGTCGACTTCGGCGTACGTGCAGGTGGCGAAGCGCTCGGTGTCGAGTTCGTGCAGGAAGACGGAGGCGCGGGCCATCACCGTGGCCGGGGTGTGCCCCTCGGCGGCGTACGCGCGCAGCACGATCCTCAGCTGGCCCATGACGGCCGCCGCGTGGGTGTCGTGACCCTGTACGTCCCCGATGACGGCGCCGACCCGGCCGCCGGGGAGCGCGATGATGTCGTACCAGTCGCCGCCGATGTCCCGGCCGAGGCGGGCCGAACGGTAGCGGACGGCCGTCTGGGCGCCCGGCACCTCGGGGATGCGGCGGGGCAGCATCGCCTGCTGGAGCCCCTCGGCGAGGTCGTGCTCCTGCTCGTACAGCATGGCCCGCTGGAGGCTCTGGGCGATGCTGCTGCCGAGGGCGACGAGCAGGGTCCGCTCGTCCTCGCTGAAGCCCGTCTTGTCGCTGTAGAGGAGCCCGAGCGCGCCGATGGGACGGGCCTGGGCGATGAGCGGCAGATAGACGGCGGCGGTGATGCCGAGTCCGCTGATGTGCGGCCAGAGCACCGGGAAGGACTCGGCGAAGTCCCGGGGCGACTCGATGAACCGCGGCCGCAGGGTGCGGATCACCTCGCTCATCGGGTACGGCTCGTCCACCCGGGTGAACCGGGTGCCCGGCACGAACGCGCCGTCGGGACCCTCGGCGACCAGATGGATGCGGCCGGCATCGAGGAGGCCCATGACGAGGCTCGCGGCGCCGAAGTGCTCCAGCGCGTGGGAGTCGTTGAGCAGGTCGATGACGTCCTGCACGGTCCGCGCGTAGGCGAGGGCGGCCGTGGTGCCCTCGACGACCCCGGCGCGCCGGCGCCGCCCCTCGTCGAGACCGAGCCGGGCGGCGGACTCGGTGAGTTCGTGGGTGGCGTCCCGGACGACACCGACGATGCGGACCGGTCGGCCGCTGTCGTCGCGGTGGACGATCCCCTGGGTGTGGGTCCACTGGTGCACGCCGTCCCGGCGGCGGATGCGGAAGTACGCGCCGTACTCCGCGCTGCCGTCCTTGAGCGCCTGCGTGACCAGGGTGTCGAGGCGGCGGGCCTCGTCCGGCAGGACCCGCGAGCCGAGCGATTCGGGGTGGTCGTCGTACTCGGCGCGGTCCATGTCGAAGACGTCGAGGGCGGCCTCGTCCATGGTCATCGTGCCGTCGACGAGATCCCAGTCGAAACCGCCCATCCGGAAGGCCGTTCCGAACTCGGCCAGGATCCGGGCCCTCCCGGCGTCCGTCCCCTCCAGGGCGCGGCTGAGCCGCTCGACCGCATCCCCTCCCCCGTTGCCCGCGTTCATGGGGCCACGCTAGGCGCAGCCCCGCCCGTGCGCACCATGAAGATCCGTTTCATCCCTCGAAGGTCTCGGGCTGATCCGGGACCGGTCGGGCGGGGAAGAGCTCCTCGGGCGGCAGTTCGCCGTCCGGGACGGTGGGCTCGCCCGGGGGCTCCGCGAAGGGGTCTGCGGGGTGCGTGTCCGGTTCCTGGTACGGATCCTCGTCGGGCACGGGGTAGGGGTCGGGGTCGACGGGGCTCGGGTCGGTGCCGGTGCCACCGGTCCCGTCGGGCAGCGGGCTCTCCGGGGCCGGGGGGATCGGAGCGGACGGGACGGGCCGGGAGGGGCTGTCCGGGGAGGCGGGGTCGGACGGCGGACGGCGGCCCGGGGCGCTCGGGTCGGGTGTGGCGCCGTCGGGCGTCGCCTCGGCGAGGGCGCACGCGTCCGGGTCGCAGTCGGGTTCCACGGCGGGTTTGCGGTCCTCGGCCCCGTCGCTGCCGGTGGCCCGCTCGATCCAGCTGCGGTCGGCGTTGTTGACGATGAACAGGCTGGTGACGACGGTGGTGGTCGGCCGGACGACGATCACGCGGTCGGGGTCGAAGCCGTCCCAGGGTTCGCCCTGGTGGATGCCGTCCCGGGCCGCGGACGGGGTGCGGAGCGGGTTGCCGCAGGCGCAGCGGACGCGCGGGGAGCCGTACTGGTCGACGAGGACCGCCGTACCGGTCTGGAGGACGGACTGGAAGGCGTTGGCCCTGCCTTCGCTGAAGCCGTGGTTGGTGACCCGGGTGTCCGAGCGCAGGACGACGGGGGTCAGCCCGCGCAGCCAGTCGGCGAGGTCGGTGTCGGGGATCCCGGCGGCCTCGGCGAAGGCGCGGGTCCTGTCCTGGTCGGCGGAGAGGGACGCGACCTGCCGCTCGACGTCGCAGCTGCCCTCGGCGCGCGTGCCGCCGTAGAGGCCGGGGGTGGAGCCGGTGACCTCACGGATCTGCGTGCCGTCGGCGTCCGGGCCCCTGGCCGGGGCGGACAGCCGCGCGGCCGGGCGGGCCGAGGACTCGGTGAAGGGGTCGGGGCCCTGGGCGGCGAGCGGCTGGAGGAGGACGTCCTGCGTCGAGTCGGCCGCGGCGGGCTGGGCGCCGCCCCGTGACCCCTCCCAGACGGAGGTGCACCCCGCGAGGAGGAGCGACGCGGCGAGCGCCGCGAGCGCGGAACGGGCGACGCCGGCTCGGGGGGCGGCCGGGTCGGGCGCGCGGGGAGCGGTCGGGTCGGGAGCGGTCGGGTGGGTCGCGCCGGGGGCGGTGGGGGTTCGCCGCGTCCGGCAGAGGGGTGAGCGCACCTGGTTCTCCCGCTTTCTCTCCCCGGGCCACGGCGCCCGGTTCCGGCCAGTCCTTCATGTCTGTCGCAGTGCGCGGGGCCCCGCAAGCCGGGGGCCGCCGACCGTGTCACCCCAGCACTTGAACGTGTTCAAGAAAGCCTCTAGGCTCGGGGAGTCGAGTTGAACACGTTCAAGTGGGGGATGCGCGATGACGGCACTGTCGGTCCTGGTGGGCACGGTCGTCACGATCGGCATGTTCTGGGTGGTCCCGACGGGACTCGCGCTCCTCGACGGCCCCCGACCACCGGGCTGGGACCCGCTCCGGCGCGCCTGGCCGCTGCTCGCCGCCCCGGGCGCGCTCGCCCTGTGGCTGCCCCGCTCCGGGCTCTCGACCGCGCTCGCCGCCGTCTACGCCCTCGCCACGCTCGCCCTCGCGCTCCAGGCCCCGGCCCGGCTGGTCCTGACCCGCTCCCTCGGGCCGGGCGAGGTCGCGGTCCTCACCGCCCTGGTCGCGCCCTCCGTCGCCGGGCTCGCCCTGGTCGCGGAACGGGCCTCGTACCCGCTCTTCGGCTTCGACCTGGACATCCTGGCGCTGACCGTCCCGCACTTCCATTTCGCGGGCTTCGCCGCCGCCCTCGTCGCCGGACTCCTCTGCCGCGTCGCCGACGGCCCCACCGCCCGCTTCGCCGCGCTCAGCGTCCCGGCGGGCACCCTGCTCGTCCTGCTCGGCTACTTCGTCGACGACTGGGCCGAGCTGCTCGGCGCCGTCGTCCTGACGGCCGGCATGACGGCGGTCGCGGTCCTGACCCTGCGCGAGCGCCGCACCGTGGCATCCGACCGCCTCACCCGGGGGCTGCTCGCGGTCTCGGCCCTGGTCCTCTTCGCCACCATGCTGCTCGCGCTGAGCTGGGCGCTGGGCGAGGCGACCGGCCTTCCGCACCTCGACCTGACCTGGACGGCCGCGACCCACGGCCTGGGCAACGCCCTGGGCTTCGCCGTCTGCGCGCTGCTCGCCCACCGCCGCCTCCGCTCGGACCGCCCGACGCCGCACCCGCCGTCGGCACACCTCACGACTCCCGCCGTTCCCACGGACCCCACCCATCCCACGGCTCACCCGCGAACGGAGCTTCCGGCATGACCCGCCTCATGAGCAGCCTGTCCCGGCCCGACCGGCCCCGCCCGACCCTCAGCTACCGCGAGGTCGCCGCCACCCGTACCCCGGCCGCCCTGCCCGAGGGCTACCACCACCTGCGGCACAGCGCGGTCGTCGGCCACGGCCGGGCCGCCTTCGAGGCCGCCGGAGCCGCCGTCACCACCTGGCGGATGCACCGCGCCACCGGAGCGCGTCTCCTCGCCGACTCCGACCGTGCCGCGCCCGGCGTGAGCGTCGAGATATCGGCGGGCCTCGGCCCGCTCCGGCTCGGCGCCCCCTGCTCGGTGATCTGGACGGCGTACGAGGAACAGCGCGTCGGCTTCGCCTACGGGACCCTCACCGGGCACCCGGAGTGCGGCGAGGAGTCCTTCATGGTCCACCTGGAGCCGGACGGCACGGTCCGGTTCGCGGTCACCGCCTTCAGCCGCCCCGCCGCCTGGTACACCCGGCTCGGCGGCCCCGTGATCCCCCTCCTCCAGCGTGCCTACGCGCGTCAGCTGGGCCGGACGCTGCGGCGCCTCGTCAGGACGTGATCCCGGACCGATACTGGAAGCGATGGAGTGGTTCACCGCACCCGACCACTGGCTGAGCCGGATCGTCTTCCAGCGGGGCCTCGCCGGGCTGTACTGCGTGGCGTTCCTGTCGGCGGCCCTGCAGTTCCGGGCGCTGATCGGGGAGCGCGGCATGCTCCCCGTACCGGAGTACGTGCGCGGGACCCGGCCGCGGCACACCCCGTCGCTCTTCCACTGGCGCTACTCCGACCGCCTCTTCGCGGCCGTCGCCTGGTCCGGCGCCGCGCTCGCCCTCGCGCTGCTCGCGGGCGCCGGGGACGCGGTGCCGCTGCCGGTCTCGATGCTGCTGTGGCTGGTCCTCTGGGCGCTGTACCTGTCGATCGTGAACGTGGGCCAGACCTGGTACGCCTTCGGCTGGGAGTCGCTGCTCCTGGAGACCGGGTTCCTGGCGGTCTTCCTCGGCAACGACGACACCGGGCCGCCGGTCCTCGTGCTGTTCCTGCTGCGCTGGCTGCTCTTCCGGGTCGAGTTCGGCGCCGGGCTCATCAAGATCCGCGGCGACCCGTGCTGGCGCGCCCTGACCTGCCTCTACCACCATCACGAGACCCAGCCGATGCCCGGCCCGCTGAGCTGGTTCTTCCACCACCTCCCGCGCCCGCTGCACCGGGTGGAGGCGGCGGCCAACCACGTCGTCCAGCTCTTCGTGCCGTTCCTGCTGTTCACCCCGCAGCCGGTGGCCACGATCGCGGCCGGCCTGATGATCGCCACCCAGCTGTGGCTGGTGCTCTCCGGCAACTTCGCCTGGCTGAACTGGATCACCATCGTGCTCGCCCTCTCCGTCGTGGACGCCTCCCCCGTCACCGGCGAGCACCCCCGGCCCGATCCGCCGCTCTGGTACGTGGTCCTGGTCGTCGCGGTCACCGCGTTCGTCCTGGTACGGAGCTACCGCCCGGTGCGCAACCTGCTCTCCCGCAACCAGGCGATGAACCGCTCGTACGACCCGTACCACCTGGTCAACACGTACGGGGCGTTCGGCACGGTCGGGCGGATCAGGGACGAGATCGTCGTCGAGGGCACCGACGACCCGGTGCCGCACGCGGGCACGGTGTGGCGGGAGTACGGCTTCAAGGGCAAGCCCGGTGATCCGCGCCGGCTGCCCCGGCAGTTCGCCCCGTATCATCTGCGGCTCGACTGGCTGATGTGGTTCGCGGCGCTCAGCCCGGGATACGCCCGCGACTGGTTCGGCCCGTTCGTCGAGCGGCTGCTCGACGGCGACCGGGACACCCTGCGGCTGCTCGCCCACAACCCGTTCCCCGACGCGCCACCGGCGTTCGTCCGCGCCCGGCTCTACCGGTACCGCTACACGAGCTGGAGCGAGCTGCGCGCCACCGGGGCCTGGTGGCACCGCACGCTCGTACGCGAGTACCTGCCGCCGACCCGGCTGCGGGAACCGGCGCGCGGGCCCCGCTGAACGCGCCGGTGCCCCGGGCCGCGAACGGCCGGGGCACCGGGGGTGAAGAGGGGATCAGTCGATGCTGGGCAGGATGTGGGGCTCGGCGAGGTCGTCCTCGTAGCCCGCAAGCCGGATCGGGGCCGCGTGGGCCCACACGTCGAGGCTCCCCAGCTCGCCGTTCCTGCGCGTCCGGTCGTTGGGTTCGGCCGGTCGCGTTTCCTGCTTCGTCAGTTCTGGTGTCACCGCGCACTCCTCTGTGTCGCGTACCTGTAGGACAGATGCCGGTCGGTCGCGGTGGCGCCGTTGTCGGGCGGGACCGCGGCCTTGGTGGCAGGCCTGTCCCTGGAAGACCGTGAGGACGGTGTGTCTCCTCGGTGGTCGACCGTGGACATCACAGTAACCAAATGAGCACGCCTGCGCTCTACCGGGCTCCGAACTGTGACGCAATCGGGTGAACCGAGCCGAAAGAGCGCCCCACCTGGCCGGTGAGGCGCTCTTGCCTGAGCAGCGGAAACCGCCTGCGCGGGCGATCTCGGACGGTTTCTACCAGTTCGCGGGGGCGTAGTCCTTCAGGAAGCAGCCGTAGAGGTCCACGCCGTCCTCGCCGCGCACGATCGGGTCGTAGACACGGGCCGCGCCGTCGACCAGGTCGAGCGGGGCGTGGAAGCCGGCCTCGGCGAGGCGCAGCTTGTCGAAGTGCGGACGCTCGTCGGTGATCCAGCCGGTGTCGACCGAGGTCATGAGGATGCCGTCGGTCTTGAACATCTCCTCGCCGCTGGTCCGCGTCACCATGTTCATCGCGGCCTTGGCGGCGTTGGTGTTCGGGTGGCCGGCGCCCTTGTAGCCGCGGCTGAAGACGCCCTCCATCGCGGAGACGTTGACGACGTACGAACGTCCGCTGGCGGCCTTCTTCGCCGCCTCGGCCATCACCGGGCGCAGCTTGCTGATGAGGATGAACGGCGCCGTGTAGTTGCACAGCTGGGTCTCGAGCAGCTCCACCGGGGAGATCTGCTCGATGCTCTGCACCCAGGTGTTGGAGTCGACGACGTCCGGGACCAGGCCGCCCGCGTCGATGGCGGTGCCGTCGAGGTGCTTGGCGATGGTGGCGTTGCCCGCGACGAGCGCCAGATCGGCGACCTGCTGGGCCTCCAGGTCGCGCACGCCGGCGGGAAGCTCGGACGATCCGACGAGCTCGCCGACCGCGCCGGAGTTGAAGGCGCCGATCACGTGGTGGGCGGGCAGCTCGCCGGCCGGCAGCGCGGCGCTCTCGCCCTCGACCAGGGCGGCGTACGCGGACGGCAGCCGCCGCACGGTCTGCGTCGCGTTGTTGATGAGGATGTCCAGCGGACCGGCCTCGGTCATCTGGTCGGCGAGCGCCACGGCCTGGGCCGGATCGCGCAGGTCGATGCCGACGACCTCGAGGCGGTGCATCCAGTCCGCCGAGTCCTCCATCGCCTTGAAGCGGCGGATCGCGTCCTTGGGGAAGCGGGTCGTGATGGTGGTGTGGGCACCGTCGCGCAGCAGCCGCAGCGCGATGTACATGCCGATCTTGGCCCGGCCGCCGGTGAGCAGGGCGCGCTTGCCCGTGAGGTCGGCGCGGGCTTCGCGCTTGGCCCGGTTCTCGGCGGCGCACTTCTGGCAGAGCTGGTGGTAGAAGTAGTCGACCTCGACGAACCGCGTCTTGCAGACGTAGCAGGAGCGCGGACGCTGGAGTATCCCCGCGATCCGGCCCTCCTCGGTGACGGAGGACGGCAGGATGCCCTCGGTCTCGTCGTCGATGCGCTGCGCGGAGCCGGTGGCCGTGGCCTCGGTGACCGCCTTGTCGTTGGCGGTCTTGGACGCCCGGCGCTCCTGGCGGCGGCGCTGCTTCACGGTCCGGTAGATCCCGGCGGTGGCGCGCCGGACGCGGATGGCGTCCGGGTGGTCGACGTCCAGCTTGTCGAGCTCGTCGAGGACGCCGAGGCAGACGGCCAGGCGATCGGGGTCGATACCCGGCCCGTAGTCCTGGTTTTCTTCGGTCACCGTCATGGCCTTCGGGTTCCTCGTTCGCTCGTACGTCACCGTTCGTGGGCTGTCACCGTCCGTGGGCTCGCGGCACGGCAACCTCGGCAACTTTACGGAGCGGGGGCCCGCCCCTCCAAACCCGTTCGGGGGGCGTGGTCGAAGACACAGTCGCCGCACAGTCCCGCGCCGGGGCAGCGGTAGTAGAGGCAGCAGCTGGCGCGGCGCAGCCGGGGGCCGCGGACCGTACCCGCGAGGTCGGGGTGGCCGAGGAGTCCGGAGACCAGCTCGGCGGCCCGTGCGGCGGCCTCGGGGCGGCCGTGGGCGTGCGCCCAGCGGGTCAGCTCGCGCAGCGCGCCGGCCAGGGCGGAGCCCGCGTTGCCCCAGAGCAGGCGCGGCGAGATGCGCCCGTCGCGGCGCAGCGCCGCGTGCAGCGGCACGAGGTGAGCCTCCTGGACGGCCGCGCGGAGCTCCTCGACGGTCGCGGGGCGGGTGTCGGAGCCGGCCCACCACAGGTCGTCCGGGGAGGTGAGCGCCCCGTCCCAGTACAGCTCGGCGGGGTCGAGGGCGGGGAAGCGGCCGTGCAGGGCGGCGGGCCCGAGGGCGGTCGACCAGAGCCGCGCGGCGAGCCCGAGGTGGGCGACGGACGCCCCGACGCGCCGCTCGGGGGCGCCCAGCCGGGCGGCGACCCGGCCTACGCGCGCGTGGAGCGGCCCGTCCTCGCCCGCGTACAGGCGCGCGAGCGGGCGGTGCGCTCCGCCGCTCTCCGGCGCGCTGGTGCGCAGGGCGAAGAACCCGCCCACCGAACTGCTCTCGCCGAGATCCACCCGGGCTCCCCCTCGTTCCGGTCACGTCGCGTGCCCGAGGTCTTCCGGGCACGGATTCAGACCACCGTAACCGCTCCGCACGGCTCGTCTTAACGGCTCGAAAAAGTCGCTTTGCACCCGTTCTGACCTGCACGGGTGTACATCTCCAGGCGTACGTGGGGCCCACGTACTGCGCCAGGTGTACCCGCGAAGACGTCCCCTGGTACGACGACGCGATCGGCCGGGAAGAGAGATCGTGGAAGGTATGAGTCCCCTCCTGCTGTCCGTCCTCCTGGCCCTGGTCTCGGCGGTCGCCTACGCGGCCGCGGCGATCGTGCAGGAGCGGGTCGCGGCCTCCGCCGCAGGTCCGCGCTACGCGCCGCTGCGCAGCCCGGCCTGGTGGGGCTCCGTCCTGCTCAACGGCGTCGGCGCCGCCCTGCACGTGGCGGCCCTCGCGTACGGACCGCTCAGCCTGGTCCAGCCGCTGGGTGCGCTCACGATCGTGTTCGCGCTGCCCATGGCCGCGCTGTTCGTCGGCCGCAAGGCCGGATCGCGGGCCTGGCGCGGCGCCGTGATGGCCACGGTGGGTCTGGCCGGACTGCTCAGCCTCACGAGCGGTGCCGAGGACAGGTCCCTCGCCGACGGCGATCGGTGGCTGCTCGCCGGCTGCACCTTCGGGGTGGTGGCCGTGCTGTTCGCCGCCGCGCACCTGGTGGGCAGGTCGGTGCTGCGCAGCGTCGTCCTGGCCGCCGCCGCGGGTGTCGCCTTCGGTATCGCCTCGGTCTTCACGAAGTCGGTGGCGGAGGAGTGGACGTCCGGCGCGCCGCTCGCCGAGTGGACCGCTCTCCTCGTCCTCTCGGCGCTCGCGGTGACCGGGCTGCTCCTGTCCCAGGCGTCGTACCGGGGCGCGGGGCTCGCGGCTCCGCTGGCCACGGTCACGGTGGTCAATCCGGTGGTCGCCGCGGCCGTGGGCCTGACCCTGTTCGGCGAGAGCTTCCGCTACGGCACGGCGGGCACCGTCGCCGCGCTGATCAGCGGCGCGGTGGCCGCGGGCGGCCTGATCCAGCTCACGCTGGACCGGATGACGGTGCCGGCCGAGTCGCCGGCACCGGGTCAGGGGCGTGCGCCGGACTCCGGACCAGCGGCGGGGTCAGAGGGAGACCCCGCGCGCCCTGAGGTAGGCCAGGGGGTCGATGTCGGAGCCGTACCCGGGACCCGTCCGTACCTCGAAGTGCAGGTGCGGTCCCGAGCTGTTGCCGGTCGATCCTGAGCGGCCGATGCGCTGGCCGGCGGTGACCCGCTGGCCCTCGCGGACGGAGAGCGCGGACAGGTGGGCGTACTGGCTGTAGCGGCCGTCGTCGTGGCGGAGCACGATCTGGTAGCCGTACGCGCCTCCCCATCCGGCGGAGACGATCCGTCCCCCCGCCACGGCCTTGACGGAGGTGCCGGTGGGCACGGGGAAGTCGACGCCGGTGTGGTAGCCGCTGGACCAGGAGGAACCCGGCTTGCCGTAGCGGGTGCCGATCCCGGCGGAGACGGGGGCGGAGTAGCGGTCCTCGGCCGCGGCGGGCGGCCGCGGCTTGGTGGCGGGCCGCGGGGCGGGCTTCGGCTTGGGCTTCGCGGCGGGCTTGGACGTCTGCTTCGGCACGGGTTTCGTGGCGGGCTTGGACACCTGCTTCGCCACGGGCTTCGTGGCCGGCCTGGACACCTGCTTCACGGGCGGCTTGGACGCGGGCCCGGTGGCGGGCTTGGTCACCGGCTTCGCCGCGGGCTGCTTGGCCACCGGCTTCGTGGTCGGCTTCGCGGTCGGCGGTGCGACGGGCCTGACCCGGGGCGCGGTGCCGGGTGCCGAGAGCTTCGGCGGGGTCGTCGCGACCGAGGGGGCCTTCGTCGGTGGCTTCGTCGGGGCGGCGATGCGCAGGGTCAGGCGCTGGCCGGGGTGGATGAGATCGGGGTCGTCGCCGACGACGGGCCGGTTCGCGTCGTACAGGCGCTTCCAGCCGCCCTGCACCCGCTCGTCGCGGGCGATCTTCGACAGGGAGTCGCCGGGCGTCACCGTGTACATCTCACGGACGGTGGGGACGGCGGTCGGGCCGACGTTCCTGGCCGGCCGCTCGGACAGGGCGCGCTGGCCTGGCAGGGAGGCGGTGCCGGGCGCGTTCCCGACGCGGGACGCCTTCGTGGTGCCCGTACCGGGGGTGATGTCCGGGGCGTCTCCGCCCCGCGCGAGCCCCGCGCCGGGGCCGCAGGACGGCCAGGCGCCCGGCCCCTGCCCCTTCAGGACCCGCTCCGCGATCGCGATCTGCTGGTCCTTGGAGGCGAGGTCGGCGCGCGGCGCGTAGTGCGTGCCGCCGTAGGCCTCCCAGGTGGACTGGCTGAACTGCAGACCGCCGAAGTAGCCGTTGCCCGTGTTGATGTGCCAGTGGGAGGTGGACTCGCAGGACGCGACCTTCTCCCAGACATCGAGCGAGGCGGCGTGAACGGTGCCCGCGCCGATGAAGGGCAGCGCCATTCCGGCGCCTCCCGCGGTGACGGTGAGCGAGGCACGGTTGATCCGGCTCGGCTGGTGGCGGCGGTGACGTCCGCGTACGGCCATGGGCCCCCCTTGAACACAGCAGCAGCCGTCCAAGTTAGGGGTGGCGCACGCTCCGTGACAAGGGATACGTCAAAGCCCAAGGCCCGTATGTCACCTTCCCGTTGACGCCGACCTCAGACCGGCGGGTCCCGGCTGGGGCTGAGGCTCGGGTTCCGGTACGGGTCCGCCGGGTTGCGGCGCCGGGCTCGGATCGGGGTCCGGCGGGACCGGAACGGGGTTCGGCGGAGGGACCGGCTGCGGTGTGGGAACCGGCGGCGGAATGGGCGAGGGGGGCAGCGGATCGGGGTACGGGTGGGTCATCACGGACCTCTCGGTCGACGGGTTCCTCCCTCCCCAGGGTGGCCCGGCGGGCGCCGCGGCGCCCGCCGGGCCCCGCCCTCCGGGTCAGCCGCCGGCCGCGCCGCCCGGACCGGACACCGCGTCGGCCGCGGCGGCGAGGCCGAGGCGTGGACTCGCCAGGACCGGGCGCGAGGTGGTCGTCCGCCCGACGGCGGCGGCCATGGACGCCTGCGCGAGGACGACGACGCCGTCCTCCGCCGGGGGCGCGCCGTCCACGGCCGCCGCCACGGCGTCGAGGTAGCCGTCCCGGTCCCCCGCCTCGAACAGCTCCCAGGCCCCGTCCACCACGACGGTGTCGATGATCGGGGTCTCTGGTGCCGCCTCCTCGGTGATGAGGTCGACGGTGGGGCCGAGGGTGGAGCGCAGTGCGGCCACCACGACGATCCTGCGGTACCGGGCGGCCTCGGCGGCCATCGGCCGGTCCACCCGGAGCACGGGTACGCCGAGGACACCCGCCTGCCGCTCGGCGATCCCGCCGAGCGTGGAACAGGTGCAGAGCACGGCTTCCGCGCCGTCCGCGACAGCCGCCGCGAGGGCGGCGGCCACCGACCCGGCGACCGCCTCCGGACCCGCCGCCCGGGCGCGTACCAGCAGATCCTCGTCGACGAGGTGGCGCAGGACGAGCCCGGGGTGGTGCCGGTCGCGGAGCCCCTCGAAGACGGGGACGTGGACCGGCGAGGTGTGCAGCAGGGCCAGGATGCCGGTCGCGGTCACCACAGGCCCGGGGTGGCCCTCAGCTGCAGCTTCGCCGCGTCGACCACCTCGGACGGGGCGACCGGCGCCTCGTCCGGGTGACGCTCGGCCCAGGCGGCGGCGTACGGGCAGAGCGGCACGACGGGTACGCCCTCACGTGCGGCGATCGCGTAGAGCTCGCGCACGAGCGCCCCGGCGATGCCCCTGCCCTCGTGGCCGTCCTCGACGACCGTGTGCACGGCGACGAGGGCGTGCGGCTCGGCGGTGAGCACGAAGTAGCCGACGACACCGACGTAGGTGCCGTTCTCGAAGGCCTCCAGGCGGCCCTTCGCCCGGTCGTCACGAATCTCCGGCTCGGCCATGCGGCGACGCTCCCTCGGGTGGATCGGTCAGCTGTGCGCGGCGGCGGGCACGGCGTGCGGGCCGCGCACCGTGTCGCTCCCGGGGACGGGCGCGGAGGCGTCGGTCCCCAGCTCCACGATGCGGTTGTCACCGTCGACGTGCACGACACGCGGCACGAACGCCCGGGCCTCGGCGTTCTCGATCTGCGCGTAGCTGATGAGGATCACGAGGTCACCGGGGTGGACGAGGTGGGCGGCGGCACCGTTGATCCCGATGACACCGGAACCGCGCTCGCCCTCGATGACATAGGTCTCGAGCCGGGCGCCGTTGTCGATGTCGACGATGTGCACGAGCTCCCCGGGCAGGAGGTCGGCCGCCTCCATCAGCTCGGCGTCGACGGTGACCGAACCGACGTAGTGCAGGTCGGCCTGGGTCACGGTGGCCCGGTGGATCTTGGACTTGAACATGGTGCGCAGCACTATGGACTCCTCGAAGACGGCTCCCTGCCTGCTTCGTGCAGGTCAAGGGCGGTCGCGACTCTACACCGGCACGCTCGAACGATGCCTGTGAGGAACATCGCTCCCGTCGGGCTGGACGGCTTCCTGCCTGAGGTTTCCCTTAGCAGCGGCTCCTGTTGGGACGACCGCTCCGGAACGCGCGGGGACTCATGCTGACCAGATGCTGACGTCGATGACGACACGTCAGTCGTCTGCCGGGCAACGTGTCGGGATCACGGGTGGATGAGGGACCCGCCTGCAGCGGTGCGGTCCCGAGGGAGGAGGTGGCGGCCGCGGATCTACCACGGCCTCGTGCCGAAGGAGGAGCTCGCGGCGCGACACCTCCCGGTCCGGTCGGACCCTGGCTGTTCGAGCGGCGCCGGACACTCGGCCGCCGACAGGTCCGCGCGTACACCGCCTACCGCACCCGCCTGGCCGCCGAGTACGACCAAGTGTGGGCCGCACCGTCGGCTCCGGCCTTCGTCGGGATCGACCGCTGGGGCCACATCACCGGAGGCATGGTCCCCGACTCCGTCACCCGCGCCATCACGCGCATCTCGACCCGGGCCGGGGTCCCGGTCGCCTGGACCGGCCACTCCCTAGGCATCGGCCTGGCGGCCCCCCGCCGATCATGGCGAGGGGCCTTTGACACCTAGCTCTGGCCCCTACAGGCGGTCACTCCCGACCGGGGGATGTGCCCCCTGAGCCGATCCGTGGGTGACGGCTTCCGCTCTGCATGGGGCTCCCCGTTCGCGTTTGGTCTCTTTGCCCTCAGACCGACCGCCGGCGGGGCCGCCGCGAACTGCTTATCCCTTCCAGCCCAGGTTGATCTCCCGCTTCGAACCGAGGCCTCCGTCAGCCGTTCCGGGGTAGAGGTAGGACTTGCCATCGGCCCATATGGCAACCACGTCTGGCAGGCCGTCATTGGTGAGGTCGCCGACACCGGTCATGTCCCGCACGATGCTCCAGCCGGTGGAGAGCTGATCTCGGGGGCCGAGGCCGCCCTGGACGCCGGGATACCGGTAGAGGACTCCGGCCTGGTCGACAGCAAGGAAATCGGGATAGGCGGGAGTGCCCGCAGGGCTCTTCACGAGGTCGCCCACGCCCGCGATCAGGCGCATCGCATCCCAGTTCGAGCCGATCACGCTCCAGGGGCCGAGGCCTCCGCTGGCGGTGCCGGGGTAGAGCCGGGCTTCGCCGGTGCTGAGCACGGCGAAGAGGTCAGGTATGCCGTCGCGAGTCATGTCGCCCGCTCCGGTCATCTTGATCACGCTGCCCCAGCCGGTGGAGAGCTGTTCTCTGGTGCCGAGGCCGCCCTGGACACCGGGATACCGGTAGAGGACTCCGGCTTGGTCGACAGCGAGGACATCGGGGTAGGCGGGAGTACCTGCAGGGCTCTTCACGAGGTCGCCCACGCCCGCGATCAGGCGCATCGCATCCCAGCTGGAGCCGATCGAGGTGCGGGGTGAGAAGCCTGCCTGGGTTGCGAGTACGGGGTCATCAGCGACGCCCTCATAGCGCACGAGGTTGCCGTTGCCCGGCCCGGCCTGAGTGGATGCCTGAGGCCGGACGGCGAGCATGTCCGGGGTGGCATCACCGCTGAGGTCTCCGCCCAGTCCGGTCAGGGACCGCAACGGTACGGGCGGCTCCGGCCACGGTATGCGGAAGACCGTGCGGAAGGTGACGGTCGTTTGCGTCACCTCGTTCCACTCGGAGCTCTTCTCGTTGACGTTCCACAGCTCGTTCGTCGCAGGCCAGTAGGAAAGGTTCTGGGCGTAGACGCCGACCCGGGTCCACAGGCGGACCGGCTCGTTCGGCCAGGCGTGGTACAGGCAGCCGACGATCTCCGACTTGCCGTCCCCTGCCTTGTAGCCCGGGCAGACCGCGGAGACGACGAACCGGCCCCGGTTCATGGCGATGCCCTGTGCACCGTTCACCGTTGAGGTGTAGAGCTGCGCCGGGCGCGAAACACCCTCTTCGAGCTCTGGGGAGGGGTCCTGCCACTTCGGGGAGTCAGCGAGGAGACCGGTGGCCGGATTCAGATTCCAGCGGGTGATCGTTCTCACCTGGTCGAAGGCCTGGAATGTGTCATTAGGGACCTCGCCTACCTCGGTGGTCACGAGCGCCGGCGTGGGGCCGCTCGTGTCGAGGGATATGCCGGCGAAGCACGGGGGTATCTGGTACGGCGGAGGCGGCTGGTCCTGCACGGGTTCGGTCACCGTGAACTGCGATCCGCAGCTTCCCGGTGTGAGTTCGTGCTCGTAGCTGTTGACCTGCGGAAGCGCGTACGTGTATCCCGCGGCCGAAGACGTCGTCCCTGACATCCCGACGCCGGGACCCTTGCTGCTCATCTTCCAGATCGTGTTGAGGTCGAAGACAGCCAGCCCCGCAGCCGTGGAGACGTACAGGTAGTTCTTGTACCAGGTCAGTGAGTCGGCGTGCCCCCTCAACGCGGCGAAGTCAGTGCTGGAGTTCGCTGTCACCAACAGTGCATGCCAGTACTTCACCTCCGGCTCCGTCGCATCCGACTTCGTCACGTCCGCGAACGTGACGCGCATCATCGCGTTATAGCCCAGCGGGTGACCCGTCGTCGTAGACCAGCTCGTGGCCACTACTCGACGTCTGGGCGCGAACGACTGGTTCTCGACGGCCTCGCCGGTACCCGTGAGGCCTTGCGGAACCCAAGTCTTGTCGGCGTCGTCCGCCGCGCTCCAGCAGAAACCTTTCGCCTGGCTAGCGTTCGTCTGGTGACACAGTGAACGCCCCTCCACCTCCGATGTGGTGTCTTCA
Source organism: Streptomyces sp. NPDC088707 (assembly GCF_044752725.1). Lineage (NCBI taxonomy): Bacteria > Bacillati > Actinomycetota > Actinomycetes > Kitasatosporales > Streptomycetaceae > Streptomyces > Streptomyces sp. NPDC088707. Next base: position 1,040,277 of record NZ_JBIVLV010000001.1, read on the forward strand.
AGAACGTCGCGGAGCTCCACGACCTCTGCGACGCGATCCTTCAGCGTGAAGTTGTTCTGAGCGAAGTACGTACGACCGCGCTTCCTGGGTCCCGTCTCTGTGGAGATGAGCTTCCAGTGCTCGCGGCTGTCGTCATCGGTCGCTAGCGGGACGATGGTTCCGGCCACTACGGAGCCGTTCGGTACGGGCGCGGGGACGGTATCGGCTGCCGCCTGCGGCGCCAGAACCCCTATGACTGCCATCACGGACAGGGCCACGCTCCCTGTGCGGACCTTCCAATTCTTCAACTACGGTACCCACTCGTTCATATGATCGGTGATCAAACGTTCGAGATGGTACGTCAGGCGATCACTGGGAAATCTGACGGGTAGCCATCTGGCGGCCGTGGGCGAGCGGGGCGACGTACGTCGACCCTCCTCATCGCCTGGTGACGGCGGGCCGCTAGCGCTTCACGCGATCGCACCGCCCAAGGGTGCGGTGGGCACGTTGGTGGTGGACTGCGCGCGGAGAACTGCGGTTGCAGTGCCTTCCGATGGCGACGGTGCTGCCGGTCGGAGTAGTCCGGCAAGGGCGAATCCCTTATGGCCGGCGGCACTTGCACTGCGGTCAAGGATGTTGACCGCGACGCCTCCAACGACGAACACATCAGAATCAGCTGGACGCCGACCTGCCACGGGGGTGCGGGCGACACCCCCACGGGGCCTGACTACACGGCCTGGCCCCGCAGCGCCCCGGTCAGGTGGGCACCCTGGGCACCCTCACGTAGTCGATCCAGGGTTCCCGAGGGGAGGATCTCGCCAGCCTGACCGGCTCCCCCGCATGCCACGCTCAGTGAGCGTGGGAAGCACCAGCACCTACTCGGACACGTTCACCGCGCCCACGCGAACTCGTCGGACTCCTCGTTGGCGTCGCGGTCATCGTCTCCGGAGGGAGTCTCGGTTCGGCCGGAACCACTGCCACCTCGCGTGGGTGGAGGTATGGGTGGTGCGAGTTGCGCCGGTGGAGTTTAGGGTCCTCATCTCGTGACATCGTTCCTTCATAGGCCGCTTCATTCCTCCGACGATCTCTTTCGTCGTTTGAGGGGCTGCTTTCCCGCAGCTGAGGTCGAACGGGCTGTGACGGCGGCGGGTGTGGAGGTCCTCGGTGTGCGCGTGCCGCGCGAGCGGGCACGGGATGTGTGGGAGGAGTGGCGTGGCCGGCACGGCGAGAGTGGCTGGTGGCCGTACATCACACTGATCTCGCCGACCGATATGGCCGAGAGGCGCGCAGAGTTGGGGCGCGACGACGGTGTGCTGGAGCATTGGGTCAGGGAAGCTGTGTGCCAGGACCATGACGCAAGGGCGGCGTCCATACTGGTGTCGGCTTGCCGGTGGGCCGTGGAAGAGACCGCCAACGTGGACGACGACCTGGACCTCTGGCGGTCCGTCTACGACCCCGACCGGCTGGCACCACTGCTTCAACCTCCGGTGGAACGGCCGCTGCGAGGGGTGTCGCATTGGGCGACCGGCACCCGGGACTTCTTCACGGAGGACCTGCGGTGGTTGCATTTCGTGGCCGCGCGCGGCGGGTACGAGGTTCCGGTGCTTCTGCCGTTCCTCTACACGACGTGGAACTGGTCCGGATACGCCGACCGTGGCCTGACACCCCTCGACGCCTCCGCGCTCCTGCGTCGCTGGCACGAGCAGTGGGGCGCCGAGCTCTTCTTCGCCATGGGCCCCCGCCTGGAGCTGGTCGTCGACCGGCCACCCCTGGACCCAAGGGGCGCCGCGCAGGCCGCCACGGAGCTGCACGCCTACTGCATTGACACCGTGCAGGACTCGGTGGAGGCCGGCGACACGATGGCCCGCTCGACGATGTGGTCACTCTGGTGGGACTGAAACAGACTGGAGCCCCCGACAGGGCGGTGTGCGGCTGACGGTCCCACACCGCCCTGTCAGTTCGGAATGGGGAAGCAGACCTTCTGGTCGCTCCTGCAGATCTCGGCCTCCGGGGCGAACTCATATCCGCGCTCGGGGTAGTCGTATGTCAGGAAGGTGACCATTCGGCCGGAGGGGAACCTCGCGACCGCCTGGTGGACCGGCCCCATCCCCTTACCGGGTTTGACGTGGTCGAAACGCTGCGGGCCACCCTCGGCGATCACGAAGTGCACTCTGCGGACCTCGGCAGCATTGTCCTCCCTGGTCACCCGGTCAGACTCGCCCGGGAGCATGAGAAGCAGTCCGGGCGCCGGTGCCTTCTCAGGGAGTTGGTCGCACGTGTACGAGCTGTAGCCTTCCCGGATCTTGCCGTAGCAGAAGGTGCGACCGTCAGACATCCAGGCCAACTCCCCGTTCTTGGCGTCCATGCGATGGATCACGACCACCTCGTCGGCTGGTGGAACCTCGTGTCCTGGCGGCCTTTGGACCGCGAATGCCGTGCGCAGAAAAGCACGGTCACGGCCGCCAGCCCCCGCCTTCCCCAGCGGCCGCGCCGGCATCCTGTCGTATGGCCGTTGCTCGACTTTCGCTCGTGGAGCGACCGAGGGCTTCACGGCAGCGGATTCCGAGGCTCCCCGTGACTGTTCCGGCCCCGACGTGCAACCAGCCAGCGCCACCAGCAGCGTGACTGCGGCGCTTATGAGAAACCGCTCTCTCAAGACCCCTCCCCCGGGCGTCAGATCTCGTCCGGCAGACGATAGCGCCGAAAGCGTCCCCAACGGTGACTGCCCGGCAGGGAGCGCCCACAGCGTCGCAGACGGCCATGGTCTACAGGGTTGCGGCCACCTGGCCCGGGGAGCTGGGGACCTGGGTCAGTGCCTCCGGGCGGCGAAGAGCCCGAGTCCGTGCGGCGGCCCAACGAGCTCGTGCATGATCAGGGGCGAGACGATGAGGTTCCCAACAAGGCTTGGTGTTCACATCTGCCGTGCGGGCAGCAGGTCTGCCGCCTGGTGGTGGGAGAGCAGGCCGGCGACGGCCTGGATCATGTCGCTCACGTGCTCGCGGCGGTCGAGGTGGCGGGTCAGTGCCCGCCAGTTCTTGAGGTGGCCGATGCCGTGTTCGACGGGGATCCGCCTGGAGGGGTGGGCCATCCGCTGGCGGTCGTGGATCTCCTCACACCAGCCCGGTGCGTTCTTCTTGAACTTCCGGTGTGGTGGCGTCACGACGCGTCCGTCGGTCTGTGCTCCGAGTCCTTGGTAGCCGGCATCGGCAAGGATCTCGACTGCTGCCCGTCGGCCAGGAGTTGACCCCCGACGGCGAGGAGATCAAGACATCATCCCGAGCAACGGCGGCGAGCCGGCCTCTGCGTATCCGTATCCACGACCGCCCTGGTCCGGGGTACAGCGGCCCCCGCAACGCATTCGCGCTGTTGGACGCGGTGCGGGTAGCGGCGCGAATGCGTTGCGGAAGGCCATCGCACGCGAGGCGGACCGGGAGGCGGACCGCGAACCGCAGAGGCGGGCGCAGAAGGCCGCCGAGAAGGCCAGGACGGAACCTGGGTTGGATTCCCAACCCGGTTGATTGGAAATCCAACCCAGGTTCCGGGGCCGACCTGCAAGATCACGTTCCCGTTCGCTCACGTGCCATCTCCCGTCCGTCCCAAAGGCTGAGGACTCCCGCGCGCGAGCGGTTCCACCACGGATGGAGGGACGGCCGGGGGCTGCGGCGTCATCGAGCACCAGGAGCACGGGCCGGTGACGGCTGGAGGTGTCGGCGTACACGTGGACGTGCCCAGTCACGTACGGATGAACGAACGTGCCCACCTCCGGACGTACCGACGGTTGATCGTGGGCAGTCTGCTGTCGGCCTGTCGGCGGCCTTGAGCTGACGGACCATGTCGTCGTCCCGCCGGCTTCCTAGGGCCTGTCCGATGGGACGCAGCACCGATCGGGCACAGGGTGGCCAGTGATCGCTGTTAACCTCGGCAGTCCGTTGATGGCTGGTCATTGGGAAGGGAGCCCAGATGGAAGCACCGGGCAGGCCGTTCCTGATGCATATCGGAGATCTCTTCTGGCAGAACCAGGGCAGGGTGGTCATGCTGGCCGGCCTGATCGAGCGCGGGCGGGTTCGTAAGGGCGATGCGGTGGAGATCGTCGGTTTCGGTGGGGCCGTACTCGTCGCCGTCGAAGAGATCGAAGCTTCGCGGCGGTATGTCGACGAGGCGATTGCAGGCATGAACGTGGGCCTGCTGATACGTGGGGCGGCAGCCGGCGCGGTGGAGCGGGGGCAGGTGCTGGCGGCACCTGGCTCAATCAGCGGACACACCCGTTTTGCCGCGGACATCACACTCTTGTCCGAGGAACACGGTGGTACTGAAGTACGCGCTGGTGAGCGACTCCACTTCCACTTCGGCACTGCCGCTGTAGCGGGAGACGTGACGCTTACCGGGGGATCGGATGTGTTGAATCCGCTCCACCGAGGCGACGTGACGATCACGCTCGAACGGCCTGTCGCCTTGGAGGAAGGGCAGTCCTTTGCTTTTCGGCACCGCGGACGGGCTGCTGGCTCAGGGAGTGTGATGCGCCTTCTCGACTGAGCCTCGTCAACGAAGCCAGAGCCGAATCGTTGCGGCAGCGACCGTGCCATGGAAGACATAGACGCGCTTGTCAAAGCCTGTCGCCACGGCGCGTGATCTCTTGAGGCTATTAATCGTTCGTTCTACCTCGTTCCTGCGGACGTACTTGGCCCGGTCGAAGCCGTCAGGTCTCCCTCCCCTGATGCCACGCTTCTGTCGATGGTCTCGCTGATCGCGGCGTTCGGGAATGGTGTGCTTGATCTATCGGCGACGCGGGTAACGGCGGTTGCGAGGGGAGCTGTACGCCTTGTCCCCGCTCAGGTGGTCGGGTCGAGTGCGAGGATGGCCGCCGGCCGGACGCGGTACGCGAATACGCTCCAGTACAGGGATCAACTGAGGCCCGTCGCCAGCCTGACCGGGTGTGACCAAGATAGCCAGCGGCCGCCGACCACCTTCGCCCGCCAAGTGGATCTTCGTGGTCAGCCCTCCTCGGGAACGGCCCAGCCCCTCGTCGCCCCGATGATGGGCAGGCCGGGCCCGTCTGCCCGGAATCCGTGGAGGCGCCCCCGGGGCGCCCGCCGCACGGCACACCGTCGAATCCAAGCCCACCATGGACCAGTCGATGCGGCCATCGGCATCAGCCGCGATCAAGAGGGCCTGCAGTATCCCGTCCCACGTGCCGTCCGCCGACCAGCGGCGGTGCCTGTCGTGCACCGTCTTCCAGCTCCCAAAACGCTCTGGCAAATCCCGTCAGGGGATGCCCGTCCGTTGCCGGAAGAAGATGCCGTCGATGATCACGTGATGACTCTTCCACCGTCCGCCCCGTCCTGCGTTCTTCGGCAAGTGCGGCTCCAGCCGAGCCCACTCCAGGTCTGTCAGATCGCCCCGCCCCATGTGGGACAGAACGATCCGGGAACGCGCCCGTCACCTGACCCACCGGACACGACCTAGCAACGCTGGCGGGCGGGCAGTCCCGCTCGGGCCCGCCAGCAGTCCGCGTCGCGAGGGTCGGTCAGCCATCCGATCACACGCTCAGCGCCTGTTTGGAAGGCGCCAGGCAGCGAGTTCTCCTCGCCGACGACAAGCCTGAGGGCGTCGACGTCATGGGTGGCGTGATCGGTGTCGCACCAGCAGGCCACGTTCACCGCCGCGTCGACTGCGAGCCGGCCTCGGTCTGTCCACACCACCTCAAGCCGGAACTCCAACTGATCGGCCCCAGCCCCATGCTCGACGACATCCAGGCCGAGGATGATCGGCGTCCACGGCTGCGTGCCTGGGAAGACCGCGTGCTGCAGTGCCCATTCCCACTCCGCCCTGTCTCCGTCGACGCGAGCCGTATCGACGGTCCGAGCCGCATGCCTCAGGGATTCCACGTCGGCAGGCGACAGAAAAGGGAAGAGCGTGGTCAACGGGACGTCGTGAAAGGCACCTCGGTTCATGGCCATGCGTCGCCGAGACCGCGACTATGCCGAGAAAGCTGTCGGCAAGCCTGAGCGGGGCCGTGCGGCGGCTGCTGTGCTCGGCATAGTGGATGGCGGGATGATCTATCCCGCCCAGGGATTCGGGCCCTGCTTGAGGACGACGATCCCGCATGGCTGGTCGGCGGGCCAGAGGTCGATCCGATAGAGGAAGTGATCGCCGGGGCCGCCGTTGGTGTCGACGGCCGGTGGGTCAGTCGGGATGTAGGAGACCCGGGCTCGCAACAGCCCAGCGGGAACGGTCATGCTCGGTCCGTCCTCCGGGTGGACTCCCGGGCTGGACACGGCGAGTTGGCCAGTCCGGGCAGCCAGGTCCACCTCCACGATGTGTTCGGCCGCCGACTCGATCATTGGCGCGGACGTGTGGATGGTGATCAGTGATTCGACCATGTCATCCCGTGCGGTGCCGACGGAGATCGAGTGCGGTTCCACCCCGATGCGGTGAACGTGTACGGCTTCGTCGGTCCAGCCAGCCGGCGGCAGGTCCGGGTCCATCGCGTGCTCGGCCATCCACGCGTCATAGGGTTCAAGGTCTTGGACATAGAACTGCCCGTGATCGGCATCGATCAGGAACTTCAACGATTCATCAGCCACCGCCGCAGGCTATCGAAGCGGACTGTCACCCCCGGCTCCGCTCACGACTCACAGGCGGTCGAGGAACGCGAGGACCTTGTCGGTGGGCTGGTAGCGGCCGGGGCGGGCGGTGACCGGTGCAGTCAGGGAGAGCGCCTTCTCCTTGATGGTCATGTCAGCGTGGACGTAGGCGTCGGTGGAGCGGACGCCGGCGTGTCCGAGCCAGAGCGCGATCACCGTGGTGTCGACACCGGCCTGGAGCAGGGACATCGCGCAACTGTGGCGTAAAACGTGCGGGTGGACGCGTTTGTCCAGGAGGGTCGGGCAGGCTTCGGCGGCGGCTCGGACGTGGATGGCCAGGCGCTGGGCGACGGCGTCGCGGGTGAGGCGCCGTCCGGTTCGGGTGCAGAACAGCGGATCTCCGCGCTTGCCGGAGCGTTCACCGAGCCAGGCCCGCAGCAGGTCCTGAATGCTGCGGTCCAGTGGGACGGCGCGGTGTTTGCGGCCTTTGCCCTCGCAGCGGACGGACTCGCCGTCGCCGAGGGTGACGTCGTCGCAGTCCAGGCTCGTGAGTTCGGAGACTCGCAGGCCGGTCCAGACGGCCAGGGCCAGCATCGCCTTGTCCCCCGGCCCTCCCAGCGCCGCGGATCCGGCGCCGCCAACAGGGCGTCGACCTCGGCGCCGGTCAGGAAGGTCACTCCTCTTGTCGAACCGCTTGGGCGGGATGTCGAGGACGCGTTGGATCAGGAGGGCGTGTTCGGGGTGTTGCAGGGCCGCGTAGGAGAAGAGGGAGCGGATCGCGGTCAGCCGGACGTTTCGGGTGCGGGCGCTGTTGCCGCGTTCGTCCTCCAGGTAGTTGAGGAAGGCGGAGACGGCGTCGGCGTCCAGGTCGGTCCAGTCCAGCCTCTCCGGGGCGTTGCCCGTGCGCTGGTGGACGAACCCGAGGAGGAGTCGGAGCGCGTCGCGGTGGGCGGCGACGCTCACCTGGCGTTGGCGGACCAGCCGGTCGGTGAAGAACGACTGGAGGGTGGGAGCGATCGAGGTCATGGCCGTGCCGCCTTTCCGATGCCCTGGCGGCGGGCTGCCGCCAGGGCCAGCAGTTCCGGTGCCGCTGACAGGTACCAGTAGGTCGAGGACGGTTCCCGGTGCCCGAGGTAGGTGGACAGCGACGGGATCCTCGCCTGGATGTCGACGCCGGTGCGATACCAGGTCAGCAGGGTACGGACGGCGAAGGTGTGGCGGAGGTCGTGCAGCCGGGGCGGGTTGGGGGCACCGGTCCCGACACCGGCGCCGGCCACCATCTGCCGGAACGTGGGGGCGACGACCGCGTAGATCAAGCACCGCCGGGTCCGCGAGACGAAGAACGACGGGTCCGTTGGACGTGGCGAGTCCCGGTCGCGGAGGTTGTCGTAGGCGCGGCGCGCGTCAACGCTGCTGGCGTCCAGGGGAACCAGGCGGGACGTGCCGAACTTGGTCTCCCGGATCCGCAGCACGCCCTCGGCCCAGTCGATGTCGTAGTGGTCGAGCTTGATCGCCTCCCTGACCCGCAGCCCGGTGGCGGCGAGCAACCCGACCAGGGTGCGGTAGGTGGCCGCTCGCAACGGCGGGCCGAGCCTGTCGGCCCGCCCCATCACCGCGGTGACGTCGGCGTCGGAGTAGATGAACGGCTGCCGCCAGCGCTGCCGGTGCGGCATTCACACCCACCGGTGCGGAGGCTCCAGCCCTGCCCGCAACCTGAAGACCCTGGTCCACGACACCCTGGCCTACAACCAGAAGCATCCGGGATACGGCTACTTCGGCGACCCTCGACGACCTTTGCCTGACCGGCATTACGGTGCCCTCATCGCTGCGGACCTCTACTGAAGCATCCTGCGGCATCCAGTTCGTTCATTCGCATCTCCCGAAGCACCGGCGCCCCAGGACCGGCCCGGGGCCCAGCGGGCTACCCAGCCGGTGCATGCGGGGGCGTCCGGCATCGGGGACGTGCCCGGCGTAGTGCCGAAAGGCATCGCGCCGCACTCATCGATCAGTCAGACGTGACCGCGCTGGGGCCCGGCGACGACCAAGTGCCAGTACATGCCGCAGCATGGGGGGCAAGGGCGGGGCTGGCCTTGGCGGGTCTTCACCCGCGACAGTGTCCACCGTTGATCAGCCCAGCCATGCGCCAGCGGCCCACATTCCAACTCGCGCTCCAGCCGCGCCATTTGCGTAACGCTCAGCCTCGGCCGCCCCGGCGAGCTGGTACCCAGGGCCGCCCCGGCCGGACTCCGGCCCGCGCAACCCCGCACCTCCGGGGATCGAAAGGGTGCCCAGAGGCGGTCTCCCGTGGGGTGGGTGGTTCGGCCGGTCCAGGCCCTCGATTCGACAGTAGGACCCGGGACTGACGCGTCGCGGGCCTGCGGCCTTCCCCCGCCGCCGGCCTGCGGTGCTTCGACCGCCCCGCCCCGTACCCCTTTCGGGGCCGGGCGGTCGTATTGAGCCTCTGGCCGGTAGAGAGTGGCCAGGGGCGGCGGGTGTGTGCCCGGCGATCGGGGGTATCCGGAGCGCCGGACGTGCACAACTTGACGGGGGATCGGGCGGTATGGACTTGCAGACGTGGTATGAGGACCGCCGGTTGTTCACGGAGCAGGCAGTCTCGGTTTCGGCGGCATTCGAAGGCAGCGAGGACATTGCCGTCTCCCGTGCCATGAGCCAGGACTTCTTGCACTCGCTCCAGCGCGTGCACGGCCTGCCGGTCTCCGAGCGGGCCATGGCCACCGTGCAGCTGGTGGTGAGCGAGCTGGTGACGAACGCCCGCAAGTACGCCCCCGGCCCGTGTCTGCTGACCCTGGAACTGCGCGAAGGATGTGTGGAGGTGACCGTCTGGGACAGCAGCACCGCCGTGCCGCTGTGCATGGCGCCGGACCCGGAACGGATCGGTCAGCACGGCCTCGAGATCGTGATGGCCGTGAGCCGTGGTTTCGAGGTGCACCGCGAACCGATCGGCAAGCGTGTCAAGGCGACCCTCGTCCTGGCCGACGACCCGGGCGGCCACCCCGCAGGCTGGCAGACCATGTGATTCACCCTGTTCTCACGTCAGTCCAGGCGCTACGGCCAGCACGCATCAAGCGGCTTAGACCCGCCTGATGCGGGGATCTGCCTCCGGAAGGATTCTCAGGCGCGGCGCCCACACGAGAGCACCGGTCACGTAGGCCCGCAGTCCCCATTCCGCCCCGTCCCCTCTTTCCGACGGCTTTGACCTGCGGGGTGTGCATTCCGGCTCGGTGGAGAGGATGGTGGGGGACCGGACCGATCCGGGTCCCGCCGGCGTTCCACCTTCCCGCCCGCGGTGATGTCGCCTCGACGCCAGGCCCCGACGCCTGGCACCCCGCGGAGGCCAGCGGGCGCACCATGCCGGAGGGCTCTCCGCACGGATCGAGGCGATGCCCGTGATACCCGACCGACCCCAGCGCGACAGACCCCGCACCCCCCTCCACTTCATCGACGGCGTCCCCGCCTGGCGCCCCGACGGAGGCCACGCCCTCGTCCGCTACGCCCCCGTCGGCTCCCCGACGACGGCCGCCCTGGTCCTCACCGGGGAGTTCGATGCCGACACCGTTCCCTGCCTGCACGAGGCTCTTGAGGCGGTACGCACCCCGCAGATCGAGCTGGTCCTGCTCGATCTGGCGGCCGTGCGCTTCGGCGACTCCGCGTTCGTCCACGCACTGACCGACACACAGTGCCGGCCCGAGCGGCACGTCCTCATCGGCCCGCTTCCCGGACCGCTCGCCCGCCTGCTCGACCTCACCGGCACCCGGCACGCACTCGACATCGGCCTCGACAACGCCGCCTGAAACCCAGCAATCCAGGAAGCCGACTTCCCGCCCCGGCCTCAACCGCCGCGCCAGCCGACTGGTCCCGCGGCCCTGTCCCTTGGGGTCCGCGCACATCCCGTGGCGCGGGGAGCGGCGCCCTCCCGCCGCCATCCTGTCTCCGCTCCCTCCACGGGCCTGATGCTGCCGGCTCTGAAGAGGCTTCGGCCCACCGGCGGGGCACAGACGCCTCCGCTGCGGGTGTGACCTTCGTTTTGCGGGCACAGGCTCGAATTGGGGCAGTGCGTTGCCGTGCTCCCCCGTATTCGGAGTGCTTGGGGGTGGCGTCAGTCGGCCGTGATGCTGGCGAGGGCGCTCTGGAGTCGGCGGATCGCGTCTTCGGCTTCGGTGTACTGCTGGGGTTCTGGGGTGATGGCGCCGAAGGTCGGGCCGTCTTCAGATGGCAGGGCGCGCCAGTGCAGGACTGGTGTGAAGACGGTGACGGCTGCGCCGAGGAACCAGGCCAGGCGTCCGTGTACGTGGGCGAGGGCGATGGCCAGAGCGGCGAGTGCTTCCCGCAGGTGTGCCAGCCGGTCGACCGTGGACAGCGCCTCCTGAGAGTGTGGAGCGCCGATGGCGGCTTGCAGGTCGGCGGCCGCCTTCGCAGCGACAGCACGGTCGTCGCTGGTGGGGACCCACACCTGGGCGCGGATCTGCTGCTCGGCTTCCTCCGCGAGGTTCACGATGACTGTCCGCATGTCCACGTCCTTCACTGTATGCCTGTGAGCGCAGTCCTTACAGTGCGCATGGGGCGGGGCGACCTGTTCGGGCCATGCTCTCGGACTTCTAGAGGGCTACGGATTGTCGGGGCCGCCCGGACAAGGTGCTCTATCCGGGGGCGTGCGATCACGGTGGGAGTCTGCTTAGCCTGAGGGCGGACCCCGGGGGGCGTCCTGGAGGAGTGCGACTGGATGCCCCGAGCCATGTGGAACGGCGCCATCTCGTTCGGTCTGGTCACCGTGCCGATCACCTTGGAGCCGGCGACCGAGTCGCATGACGTGCACTTGCCCACGATGTAACCGCTGCGGCAACGGCCTTACGGAGTCTGGCCAGCCTCGGTGACCACGCCGCTGCTGACGAGGGCGACGGAGGTGCCGGCCTTGCCCCAGGCGTTGTCTTTGACGAGGACCGTGCGCTCGCCGAGGAGCCGGGCCGTGCCCGTGTCGAAGATCCATTCCGTACGTTCACCGTCGTGCACGCGGGCGACAGCGATCCCGCGGCGCCCAGCGGCGTCTACGGCGTCGGGGGCGACATCGACTCCCGGGGTGAGGGCAGCGGCGCGGTAGAGCGCGGCAGTGGTCGCAGGCGGAGTCACTCCGCTGCGCAGGAGATCGCCGATCGTGACGAAGGCCTCGTGGTCCGGGCCCGTAGTGGAGCCCGAGCCGGCTCCATGGTTCCGCTCCGCGTCGTCACGGATCTGCTTCAGCAGGGCCTCGGGATCGGTCGGCAGGGCGGCCAGAAAGTTGTAGGTCGGCGAGTTGAGGCTGCCAGGAGCCTCGGGTAGCAGGCTGTCCTTGCCTGCCTTGCGCTGCAGAGTGCGCTCACTGCCGTCCACCGACGTCCACTGCTCCATGGCCTCGTCCTGGCGCAGGAGCTCCATCTGGCCGGCCTTGTTCTCGGACAGTACCGACGTGTGGCCGACCGTCCTGACATAGACGTACTGCCCGGCGACCACCTTCACCGGCGACGTCGCGCCGGCGGCCAGGGCAGCCCTCTCCACCTCCTGAACCGATGCGGCCGAGGCCGGCGGCGCGTTGTTCGGACCGCCGGTGGTTCCGGAACCGAGGCTGAGGACGACGATGCCCGCACCGGCGGCCATCGCCGCACCCAGCACCAGAACCATGCGTCGCCTCGGCCGCAGAGCCGGGCGAGAACGGACGTGGGTCTGCCGGTCGATTTCGCTCAACAGGTGCCGACGCCGGGCCTCCGTCCGTCCAGGCGCGGGTTCCGGGTAGCCGGCCGGCGGTAGCACCCGCCCCGCCTGCTCACGCTCTGCTTGTTCCCGCTGCTCCGGATTCATCGCGTACCCCTCCTGTGGGAAGCGCGGACTGCCGCCACTCCGCTACCCGGTATGTGTCCGCTGCCGGTCCGCGGTTCCACATCCGCCGCCAACTCCTCGTCGACAAACCGGCGCAGCTTCTCTCTCGCACGGGAGAGCCGCGACCGCACGGTTTCCACCGGAATCCCCAGCGCCTCAGCGGCCGCCGCGTATCCCGGGTCGGACCAGACCACCAGGGTGAAGACCTCGCGCTCTGAACGCTTCAGCCGCTGCAGCGCACGGGCCGCGGCGGCCAGACGCTGTGCGTCGGCCAGCTGCCCCATGACCCCCTCGTCCGAGAAGTCGGGCGACGTCTCTGGCAGAGACAGACGGGCCATCGCCTCCCGATGCCGGCGGGCCGACCGGGCGGTGTTGCGCATGACGCTGGTCGCGATGCCCAACAGCCATGCCCGGACGCTTCTGACCTCGTCGCGCAGCTTGTCCCGTAACCACCAGGCCTCCAGAAAGGTGAGTGACATGACGTCCTCGGCGAGGGCCCAGTCCCCCGTCGTGCGGACGGCATGGGCATAGACGACGCGCGCATGCTCGTCGAAGATCTCGGCGAACGCCGCCCGATCACCGGACCGGACGCGTTCATTGAAGGGAAGCTGCAGCAAGAAGTGTCCGCACAGCACCGTCGGTTCCATCTCTCTTCCGCCAGAAGCAGAGACGGGGCAGGGCCAACGTCACTGTCCGCAGCTGCTGTCGGCCCACGGTATGCCACAGGCGCTGGGTGGCGTGCTTGACGGAATGGTCGGCTGGCATCCCCGGCCCGCGGTTCCTCGCGAGCCGCACGACGTCCTGGCGGAAGTCAGGCCGCCAAAGGCACGGTGGCTGTCGCCTGATGCGGCGGCGAGGTCCGCCACGTCTCCTGGGACGCAGAAGATTGACTGACGACACGCCCTGCGCGGCCCCCGCCACGCCTGACGGCACCGTCAACCGCCGAGAACGGGATGGCCCGTCGACCGTCAACTGACCGATGTGGGGTGTCCGCCTCCGTCGAAGAGTGAGAGGTGCAGATCTCGCTCTACAGAGGGAAACCCACCATGCATCGTGACCAGCCGTCTTTGCGTGCTCGCTCGACCCCGGACCTCGTGCCGCCGCTGTACCTGGACCTCGACCAGATGCTCGACGAGTTCACCCGGCTGCCGATGCGCGCGAAGTTCCTCTTCGACCCGGAGATGGCCGCGGTGATCACGGTCGAGTTCCTCGCGGAACGTGGCCCCAGCCTCATCTGGCACATCGGACGCGAACTGCTCCACCTCGGCGTCACGTCGATGAGCGGTACCGGCGACGTACGGATGTGGCCGACGCTGGACCGCGAGCGCCCCTCGTCGTGGCTGCTGCTGGAGTCCGAGGAGGTGGAGGCGCTGTTCGAGGTACCGGCCGAGCCGCTGACGGCGTGGCTAGCCGCCACGTACCGGATCGTCCCGGCCGCTATGGAGATGGAGGGCCTGAACTGGGACGGCTTCCTCAGGAGCCTCCTCGGCAGTCCATAGACACCGGCCGGCTGACGGTCGGCTGTCCCGATCGCTCCGCCTGCCGGAACTTGCCCTCCCGCGCGTCACCTGTCAGAGTGGTGACGCAAAGGTTGTCGCCAGATACGCCGGCGACCCCGGCACACGTGTGCCGAAGCGGGCTCCGCCACAACCCTTTGCAGCGGGCCGCGCACGGCGGCGGACGAGGAGGAACGACGTGAGGACCAGGACCAGCAACCCGATCTTCTCCCGCTGGGGCGCCACGCGTGACGCCGGCCTGGCAGGCGCGTACGAGCGCGAACCGGTAGGGGCCGCGGCCGGCCGCCGGCTGGCGGACGAGTACGCGACCAACCCCTACGCCTCCCCCGCCGGCACGGGCCACCAGGCCGGCCCGAACGCGATGACCATGGACGACGTCGTCGTCCGCACGGCCACGACCCTCGGCTCCGTGGTACTGGCCGCCGTCCTCTCCTGGGTCCTGCTGCCCGTCGACGAGGCGAACCTCGGCCGGTCCTACGGCATCGCCCTGGGCGCCGCCCTCGGCGCCTTCGTGCTGTCGCTCGCCCAGACGTTCAGGCGGAAGCCGACCCCGGCACTCATCCTCGGGTACGCGGCGCTGGAGGGCGTGTTCCTCGGGGTGCTGTCCAGCACGCTGTCGACGTACATCGCGCCGGGCGTGGTCGTCCAGGCGGTGCTCGGCACCTTCGCCGTCTCCGGGGCCACGCTCCTCGCCTACCGGATGCGATGGATCCGGGTCACCCGACGGTTCACCGGCTTCGTCCTCGTCGCCGCGACCGGTTTCCTGCTGCTGCTGGTCGTCAACGCCCTCTTCGCCGCGTTCGGCGCCGGCAACGGCCTCGGCTTCCGCAGCGGAGCCGTGGGCGTCGCCTTCGGCATCATCGGCATCCTGCTCGGTGCCGCTTTCCTCGCCCTGGACCTCAAGCAGGTCGAGGACGCGGTCGCCTACGGCGCCCCGCGCGAGGAGGCGTGGCTGGCCGCCTTCGGCCTCACCCTGACGCTGGTGTGGATCTACCTGGAGGTGCTCAACCTGCTGACGATCTTCAACAGCGACAACTGACTCCGCCGACACCGCAGGGGCACGTGACACACGCGTGCCCCTGCGGCGCGTCCGCCCCCCTGTCCGGCCCTTCCTGGCTGCCCCTACATTCTCAAGTGACCTTCCATGTGCCATCCCGATCAGTGCTGCCCGTACCAAGGCGACAGGGGAAAGCTGAGTCCGGCCTTTCACCGCGGACGCTCCCACGCGGTACGCCCGGTCGCGCGAACTCGGACCATCCATCCGGCACGGTTCCACCTCGGGCCGGAGGACTGGCTGGTCGTCGGCCACGAACTGGCCCCGGAGGCACTGACCCACCCCTCGCTGCTCAAGGACTGCACTCCGGCCGCCGAAGCCCTCGTCGCCGTCCGCGACGATCAGGACGGACGGCTGCACGAGGAGGAGTCGGTGGGTGCCGGAGTGATGCTGTTCGTCACCGGTCACGAGAGCACCCTGAACCTGGTGGGCCATGCCGTGCCGACGCCGCTGCGCCGCCCGACCAGCTCGCCGTGCTCGGCGATCGCCCTGCGCGTCCTGCTCTCCCGCCTGCCCGAGCTGGAACTCGCCGTGCCGGTGGACGCGCTGGACTGGATCGGCTCCGTCATCATCCGCGGTGTGCGGTCCCTTCCGGTGAACTACCGCGTGGGACCCGCGTCGGAAGCGGCCTGGCTTTCCCACGGTACGCGGTCATCGCGCCGCACCGTCGGAGCGTGCGGGCCGAGGACCACGCACCCGGCCAGGCGTACGGGGACGGTCACTCGGGAAGGTCCGTCCCCAGCCACACGGTCTTGCCCCGGCCGGTCGGGAAGGTGTGCCACGTGCCGGCGAGGGCCTCGACCAGATACAGACCTCGATCGTGCTCGGCCCGCGCGCGGCCCTGCTCCGTGAACGAGTGGGTGGTCGGCACCGGCGGATCGATCCCGCCAGGTGGTCCAGGTCGCCGCCCGGCGACGGACGGCCGACGGCGGGACGCGACCGAACGTCGTCGTTGCCGGGTTCGTGCAGCCCGTCCGCGTACAACACGAGCACGGTGCCCGGCTCAATCGGGTGTTCCTGAGACGGGTAGGCGCCGGGCGCGTCCCGTCCGAGCGGCGCGTTGGCGGGCGCCGACAGTGGCCGGACGGTCTCATCGGACAGGCCGGCGAGCGGCACCGCGTGCCCTGCCAGTGCCACCTCGTCTCTTCCCGTCCGTGTGTCCCGGCCGTCCGGCATCGCGATCACGTCGTACCAGTCCCCGCCCGCCCCGTTCGCGGACTGCGTGGACCGGTAGCCGGCCCGTCGCCTTCCTCCCGCAGCCAGTGGGAGTGGTACCGCTCGGCCCAGGACCGGCTGACGTACCCAGTACGCATCCCGAGCCGCGACTCCGGATCCTCAAGGGCCTTGCGGATGTGCCCGATGACGACGAAGGTGATCAGCCAGGCCATCAGGTCGTGGACGAAGATCGCGCTGGTGCGCGAGACGAAGGGCAGCAGCCCCATGAACCACATCAGCAGACCGGTGAACATCATCACCAGAACCGCGCCGGCGATCCAGCCCGCGTAGAGCTTCTGCCCCGCGTTGAACTTGCCGGCCGGCCGAGCCTCCGGCGAGGTCCTGCGCCCGCGTGCGGCCGCCAGCCACTGCCGGTCGTACGGGGCGGAACGGTTGAGCCTGCGCAGATCCGCGCGGAAGTCCGCCGACAACAGACCGAGCAGGAAGGGCGCCGGCAGCAGGATGCCCGACCATTCGTGCAGCGTGGCTATCAGGTGCCGGCGTCCGACGAGTTGGGCGATCGGGCCGAGATAGAGGCATGCGGCGGTGGCCAGGCACACCAGCATCAGGTAGCCGGTGGCGCGGTGAACCATCCGTTCGGCGGTGCTGAAGCGGCGAACCCAGCCCGAGGGGTCAGGCCGCACTGCGGTCGGCGCCGTCGAGCCAGCCGTCGATCGCATATCCACGCTCCTCCCAGAATCCGGGAACGACCTCGTCCGTGACCGAGATGCCGGACAGCCACTTGGCCGACTTGTAGAAGTACATGGGCGCCACGTAGAGGCGGACAGGGCCGCCGTGTTCGTGGGTGAGGGGCTTGTCCTGCATGTTCAGTGCCACCAGAACGTCGGAGCGGCGCGCCTGCTCCAGGGTGAGACTCTCGGTGTAGGCACCGTCGAAGCACGTGAAGTGCACCGCGGCTCCCGACGAGCGCACCCCGGAGGCGTCGAGGATGTCCGCCAGCTTCACGCCCCCGAAGGGCGTGTCGTCCACACGCCATCCGTCCGTGCACAGCACGTCGGCGACGACCCGGGTCTGGGGCATCGCGCGCAGGTCGGCGAGCGTGTAGGTCTTCGGCTTCTCCACGAGGCCGCCGACCGTGAGGGCGTAGTCGGTCTCGTTCTTGCGCGGTACCGATCCGACGACGCTGTAGTAGCGGAAGCCGCCCGGATCAGGCAGCAGACCGGTCAGTCCGGTCGAATCGGCCTGGGAGGCGGTGGCGAGGAACTTCTCCCAGCCGCGCTGCAGCGGAGACGCGAGGGCCAGTGAGGCGGCTCCCGCTCCCAGCATGCCCAACATCGCCCGCCGCCCCATCGGCGCGCCGCCCCCGGCTTCCGGTTTCGATTTCCGTGCCATGGTCCGTGTGCTCCTCACGTGGTGCTGAATCCCCGGCGATCAGTGGGCGCGCGAGGTCGTCGACACATGTGTGCGTGCTCCAGAGCCCGCTGAATCACCAGTTTAACCGGTGACGGTCGTGACATGCGCCCCAGGGGCCGTCAACGGCGCCTAGATCGCGTGTCTGAAGCGAATGAGCCAGTTAATGGGGCGGCGGCGGTGCGCGAGGTCTTGCAGACTGCCACTTCCCGAGGGACCCAGAGTCACCCGCCAGAGGGGTGACTTCGCACGAGATGCTCGCGGCTCCGACTTGGCTCGACCCCTGGCGCCTGGGGTCCAGAGTCGTGGACATGGTCGCGCCCGGCACGAGGAGTGCGTTTGCCGCTCAGCGGACAGGACACGCGAGCGCGCCAGCGGTCCGCGCAGCCGCCATGCGACCACGAGGACGTCGTGCACCGCCTCAACGCTGCCGGAATCGGCGAGCGATGGGGGTCTCTACTCCGAGGAACATATTCCACCCCCGCTCACCCACCTGACAGCATCAGCCGAAGTCACCGCAGCACCGCTGGGAGAGGCCCGTGGTCCCACGTACGGGTTCAGCACGACCATGACGAAGGTTCTGCGCGACGGAGACATCGTCCGCGTCGCGGGCGATGCCCCCTCGGTAGCGGACAGCGGTACCAGCTGGCTGATAGGGAAGGACGGCGACAGTTGCACGCTCGTCAACGGTTCGCGGGTCCTGTTGTCGTTGGCCGTGCTGGAGGAGGTGGACGCCGAGGTCCCGTGCACCACGCCCCGTGAAGGAGGCGACGGCCACAGTCCGTGACCGCGCCTCGACC
Source organism: Streptomyces sp. NPDC088707 (assembly GCF_044752725.1). Lineage (NCBI taxonomy): Bacteria > Bacillati > Actinomycetota > Actinomycetes > Kitasatosporales > Streptomycetaceae > Streptomyces > Streptomyces sp. NPDC088707. The sequence continues at coordinate 1,058,665 of NZ_JBIVLV010000001.1, forward strand.
CACACCTGCCGAACGAGCGGAGCGGCGGGAAGGGGGCGGTAGACCACACACTTGCCCGCCGCCTCAGGGCGGTACGACGTGTCGGCGGGTGTCCACCCCCTGCAGGCAGGAACGGTCTTGGCCCTGCGTGTACGCAGGAGCGTCGGCGCTTACCGTGAGAGGGAGCACGATCCGTCGCGACCTCGCGCGTCGACACCTATCTGCGCAGGGTGCTCCAGGCCTGGGTAGCATGCGGAGCTACGTTCGTATCGAGGGAGTGAAGCCTTGTGACCGTCCAGTCAACCGCCACCCGGCTGGTGGACCAAGCCGCGTCGGACCTGGAGGCGAACCGCCAGCTGCAGCAGAAGCTGACGGATCGGATCACGGTGCTGCAGCAGGAGGAGGCCCTCCTGACGGACATCCTGAACCTCGCCCGGCAGTACGAAGGCTTTGCTGACCCGTCCCGGCTGCCCGAGCAGCTGCAGGACGAGCCCGGCACCGCCACCACGAAGGCGAAGCGAGTCTCCGCGGGTGCCGCCGCCCGTCGTTCGGCCCCGGCCAGGACCCCTGCGGGAGGTCACACGCGCAAGGCCAGCACGAAGACGAAGGCCCGACAGCCGCTGCTCGGTGACCTCCTGGTGGAACTGCTCGGAGCTGACGAAGAACCCCGCCTCGCCAAGGAGTTGCGGGACGAGCTCCTCGCACAGCATCCGGACCGCAACCCGACCCCGCAGGTGGTACGGAACACGCTCGAGGCTCTGGTCGCGAAGGGGCGCATCCAGCGTCACAGGCAGCAGCGATCCGTCATGTACACGCTCGTCCGCCCGGACTCCGCGCACTGAGGTCACGGGGCGGAGTTCGCGGTCGGACCCCGGCTCGCCGCAGATGGCCGAAGGTGTCGAGCCTCCACGCCTCTCCGCAGCCGTAGCGCGTCCGCTCCCGACCATGTCCCCGAGGCACGGACGTCCTCGGTTCGGCCGTCACCCGTCGGTCACAGGAAGCCGGAGGAGGACGGGCCGTAGCCGGCGAAGGTCGCGCTCCGCGCCCAGTTCCACACCTGCGTGTCCGTGGGCCATGCCCGCCCGGCGAGACCTTCCGCGGCCGGGGAGGTGCGCTCGTCGAGGGCCTCGAAGGCGCGCCTGATGCCTGGACGGCCGTACCCGCCGGAAGGTGTGCGCGTTCCGGAGTCCATGACCTGTCCTTGCTCTTTGGTGGGGAGGGACGCGGGTCCCGCGTGGGGGCGCGCGGGACCCGCGGTCTGTGGGGCCGTCAGGCGGCGTCGGCCACGATGACGACGGGGACGTTGTCGCGCGTGGCCCTGGAGTACGGGCAGATCTGGTGGGCCGCCTGCGCGAGCTGCTCGGCGGTGGCCTGGTCGACACCGCCGAGGACGGGACGCAGGACGGCGGACAGGGAGAACTGGTCGTCGTCGCCGTGCGTGAGGGTGATCTCGGCCGTGATGGTGGTGCTGGTCAGCCGGATCTTGCGCAGGGACGCGGCGCGCCGCAGCGCACCGAGGAAGCAGGCGGCCCAACCCGCGGCCAGGAGCTGCTCGGGGTTGGTCGCGGCGCCGGAGCCGCCCAGCTCCTTCGGGAGAGCGAGACTCGTCTCCAGCAAGCCGTCGGAAGAGCGGACACGACCGCCGTTGCGGCCCTCTCCGTCGACATCGACAACGGCGGTGTAGGTGACTGCCATGACTGTTGCTCCCCATCTGTGCGGACTCTTGAGAACGCCTTCTTTCCGGACTCTGAGAGTCACCGGTTGAGGCGGTGACGCAATCATGGCAGTCGCGATCGTCACCAGTCAAGATGGTGACTCGCGCCCGAATGTGATCCGCCCGGCGACCCGACCAAGAGGCCTGATCGCCTCACACATACATGCTCGATTCAGCGTGATGCATGTGTGTGATTGTGCGCTCTGCGCTCGTCCCGCATCAGGGGCCCTTCGGTCCCTGATCGGTGGGAATCCCCAGGTCAGATGGGAGAGTTGACCTGACAGAGGGAGCGACGAGGACAGGGCGCGGCTCCGGCAGCCGGCACGGCCGGCCGTCGCCGGGATCGTTCCCTTCGCTGCTTTCACCAGCTTCGCGAACCGGTCGATTCGCTGGCCCGTGAACGTCTCCACCCACGACGACTCAGCCCTCAGCACCCCACCCAGAGAGGGGAATGCCCACACGCGGGCGGATCACCTGGTTGCCACACCTCTCTACCGTCACCACCTTGACAGGTGACGAACGGAGATGCAGGCTGATACCGGTCGTCCGAGCACGACCACAGGACGCGATCCACGACCGACGAAGTGGAGCATGGCCATGAACGACACCCCTGCCAGTGACCCCGACGCGATCACCCGCCTCGCCCGCTTCGGCACGCTGCCGGAGCGTATCCGTCCCGAGGACATGACCCTCGAGACCGAGGTCGACCCAGCCGGCGCGAACGGTGGCTACAACCCCGAGAGCGCGTGGAAGTTCTACTCGTGCGTGGCCCTCGACCTGGGCCTGTAATGGCTCGGACCACCACGGAGCGAGCTGTCGTCGGCCACCGAGCACGGAAGTGCGACCGGTATGACGACCACACGGGAAACGGCGCCTCCAGCCCTGGTCCGCGGCGAACTGAGGCCAGCCGACCACGGCTGACTGTTGGCGCCCTCCACGGCGGTCGAGCCGATGGGCTCGGGGCGGACGCGGGGGTGCGGTTCCTGCGGCGCACCCGGCAGCACTCCACCGACCGGCGAGGCCTTTCACGCCCTCGGTGCGGTGGGCCCCCTTCCGGGAACTGGTGGGGTCGCGACGCCCGTCCTTCGGACGGCGCCCGCCTCCGCGCGCGGCGGACGCCAACGATACGTGTGCGGTGCGAATCGGCCGGGTCCGGTCACATGTGAACTCCAGGGGCCCAAACTCCGCGGGTGTGGTCCGGGACTCTCCCAAGGTTCGATTTCCAGCCGTGACCTCTGCTCGACCGGCAACGGACGAGACAACCCGAAGCGGTCCACGTCCTGAGCTCTCGCTGACCGCCCGGCGGACGAGCGGAACACCCGCCAATCCCAGGCGACGGCGCGGGGCAGCGCCGACACGTGTGCCCCAGGCCCGTCATCACACTCGGCGACCGCCCTGTGAGCTGGGACGACGCGGGTGCGCGCCGATGATCGCGCGCTCCTACAATGGCCCGGCACCGACGGAGGGACGCAGATGGCACGCTTCGCGAGGACGCGGAGGACCGGTCCGGCGCGACGCGGCCCCGCCACGGTGCCGCCCGGCGTGGCGCCGGGAAGCGCGCCACGCGGAGCCGTACGCGATGCCGCCGCGACCCTCGGAGGCGGCCTGGAGGAGGTGGTCCCCGGTGCGCTTCGTCGTTGATTCCTCGAGGGACTCGGCGCGCCCGGGGTCCACCGCCTCCCTGGTGGGACGCGAACGGGACCTGGACCGCATCCGTGCACTACTGGACTGGCCGACGGGCGGCACCCTGCTGCTGTCCGGGGAGCCCGGCGTCGGCAAGTCCGCGGTGCTGGACGTCCTGGCGGGGGCTGCCGCCCGGGACGGTGCCCGGGTCCTGCGCGCGGCCGGCGCCGAGTTCGAGGCCGACGTCGCCTACTCGGCCTTGAACCAGGTCCTCCTCCCACTGCACGGCATCCTCGACCGACTCGCCGCTCCGAGACGGGAGGCCCTGGGTTTCGCCCTGGGTTTCGGCGCCGGGCCGGCGCCCGAGCGCCTGGTGGTCTGCAACGCCGCGCTCGCCCTGCTGCGGTCGGCGGCCGAGGACGGACCCGTTCTGCTCGTGGTGGACGACCTTCCGTGGGTGGACCGGGCCAGCGCCTCCGTGTTCGGTTTCCTCGCGCGGCGGCTGTCCGGCATCCCCGTCCGGTTCCTCGCCGCCTCGCGCACCGGTGTCGACAGCTTCTTCGACGGCAACGGACTGCCGTCCTACGACCTGCCCGCCCTGGACCGTGAGGCCGCCGCCCGTCTCGTGGACCTCTGCTTCCCGGACCTCGCGCAACCGGTTCGCCGACGGCTCCTGGAGGACGCGCAGGGCAATCCGCTGGCGCTGCTGGAGCTCCCCGAGGCCCTGCGTGCGGACCAGCGCCGGGCCCGGGAGGTCCTTCCGGCCGTGCTGCCGCTGGGCGAACGTCTGCGGTCGCTGTTCGCCACCCGGGTCCGCTCCCTGCCCGCCGCGACCCGCACCCTGCTACTGCTCGCCACCCTGGACGACACGGGCGACCTCGGCGTCCTGTCCGCCGCCGCGTCGGCCGCGGACCGGGACGCCGACCTGGGCGATCTGGACGCGGCCGAGGTGGACGGGCTCGTACGGGTGGAGGACTCGCCGCGCCGGCTGGTGTTCCGCCACCCGCTGATCAAGTCGGCCGTCGTCGGGGAGGCCACCAGCAGCGCCCGGCGCGCGGCACATAGCGCCCTGGCGGCGGTGCTGGCCGACAAGCCGGAGCGGCGGGCCTGGCACTTGGGGGAGGCCACGCTCCAGCCCGACGAGGAGGTCGCCCTCCTGCTGGAGCGGACGGCGCGGTGCATCCAGGACCGCGGGGACGCCGTGGCCGCGATCGCCGCGCTGACCCGGGCCGCGGACCTCAGCCCGCGGGACTCCGACCGCGCGCGACGGCTGGCGGAGGCCGCGTACGTGGGCGCCGAGGCCATCGGCGCGCTGAGCAGCGCGTCGGCGCTGCTGGAGGACGCCTGGCGGGCCGACCCCCGGCACGGCGCCTCGCTGCGGTCCGCGACCGCGGCGGTGCAACTCGTGCTGAACAGCGAGGGTGACCTGGCGACCGCGCACCGACTGCTGGTCGGCGCCATCGAGGACGGCGACCACGGCTTCGACGCCGAGGACCCTGCGCTGATCGACGCGCTGCACTTCCTGCTGCTGCTGTGCAACTACGGGGCCCGCGAGGAGCTGTGGGTGCCCTACTACGCCGCCGTCGCCAAGCTGCGGCCCGCGCCCCCGCCGCTGCTACTGGTGGCCGCCCGTACCTGGGGCGACCCGTCGCACGCCGACGCGGCGACCCTGCGGGAGCTGGACGAGATCGTCGCCGACGCGGCGAACGAGACCGACCCGGCCCGGATCGTCCGGGTGGGGACGGCCGCGCTGTACCCGGACCGGTTGGCGGGGGTGCGCGAGGTTGCCTGGCGGCTGGTACGGCAGGGCCGGGACGGCGGCGCGGTGCGCCGGCACATCGGCGCCCTGCTGCACCTGTGCCTGGAGGACTACCACCGGGGGAACTGGGACTCGGTCCTGAAGCTGTCCGTGGAGGGTCTGACGCAGTGCGCGGAGTCCGGGTACACCGTGTGCACCTGGTTCTTCCAGTACACCAAGGGCCTGGTAGCGGCGTCGCGCGGGGACACCGGGACGGCGCACGCGCTCGCCGAGGCGATGATCAGCTGGGCGGCCCCCCGCGGTATCCGCGAGTCCGTCCACTGCGCCCAGCACGTACACGCCCTCGCGGACATCGCCGACGGCGACTTCGACGCGGCGTTCGGCCGGGTGACCGCCATCAGCCCGGCCGGCGAATTCCCCCCGTACGTCGCGCACGCGTCGTGGGTGTTCTTCGAGCTGGTGGAGGCGGCGGTGCGCACTGACCGGCGGGAGGCGGCGGTCGCACACGTGCGCGCCCTGCGCGAGGACACCGGCATCGCCGGGCTCTCGCCCCGGCTGAGTCTGCTGGCGGATGCCGCCGAGGCGCTCGTGACGAAGGACGACGCCGAGGCGGCCCGCCTGTTCACCGGAACTCTGGCCGTCGCCGACGCGGAGCGGTGGCCGTTCACGGTGGCCCGCGTGCGTCTCGCCCAGGGGGAGCGGCTGCGCCGGGCCCGGGCGCTGTCCGACTGCAAGGCGCCGCTGACGGCCGCGCTGAAGGCCTTCGAGCAGCTCGGCTCAACCACCTGGGCGGTGCGCGCGCGTAAGGAACTGCGCGCGGCCGGCCGGGTCGTGCCGAACGGTGAGGTCGGGACGGGGGCCGGACTCACCGCCCAGGAACGCGAGATCGCGGAGCTGGCCGCCACCGGTCTGACGAACAAGCAGATCGCGGAGCGGCTGTTCATCTCGCACCGGACCGTCGGCGCGCATCTGTACCAGATCTATCCCAAGCTCGGCATCGCGTCCCGGGTGGCGCTGCGGGACGCCCTGCGGCGGCTGGACGCCTGAGGCGAGGGGCGCCGTGGCCTCGCCGTGTGGACTCGGGAGGTACGACGACGGAACGGCGGGTGTTTTCGTGGGCGGCCCCGCTCCCTCTGACCGGGGTGAGCGGGGCCGCCCGGGAGAAGCCAGCCGACGGCCGGGGGGCGCGTGACCGCCGGGGCCGCCTGCCGGGACCGGTTCCCCATCCCTCACGACGTGAGCGGACAACCGGACCCTTACCTCGGCCGAGCCGGTCAGTGACGACGGGAGGTGCTTACCACCCGGGTAACGGACGATGCCCCCGCCCGGGTTCACGGGAAGGATCGTTCTTCCCGGCGTCTCAGGCCGCAGCCGGGGCCGCGGCCGCTTCGCCGGGAGTGGTCTCCCGGTCGGCGAGCGTCCAGACGCCCAGGTCGTCGCGGCGGACCTCGCGCGCCTCTACGGTGGTGGCGCTCTCGACGTCGAGTCCGCCGCGAAGGACGCGCTCGGCGGGCGTACGGGCCCTGCTGAGGCCGCACTCTCAGGCGGCTTCGGCGGCGACCCCGGTCGACCTGCTCGACCTCTCCCTGGTCGCGAAGCAGGCGCACTGGAACCTGTACGGCCCCCGGTTCCGCTCCCTCCACCTCCGGCGCGACGAGGTCGTCATCACCGCGCGCGCCTTCGCCGACACCGTGGCGGAGCGCGCCGCCGCGCTCGCGGTCGGCCCCGACGGGCGTGCCGCCACCATGGCCGGGACCAGCGGTGTGCCGCCGCTCCCGTCGGGCCGGACGAAGGACGGTGACACGGTCGAGGCGGTGGTGCGCACGTTCGCCGCGGTCATCGAACGGGGGCGGGCGCGCGTCGAGGAGACCGGTCCGGTGGACGCCGTGACGCAGGACCTGTTGCTCGGTCTGACAGCCGAACTGGAGAAGCACAGCTGGATGTTCCAGGCGAGAACCGGATCTGAGCTCCGTGGGCGGGCGGTCACTTTCGCACGTGGCCCGCGCGGGGCGGCCGCCTCGGCATGGTGTAGCACATGCACAGCCTACGTAACCACCTTGACAGGTGACGATGAAACGCGGGAACCTGTCGTCACCGGTCAGAGCGGTTACTCGATAGTGAGGAAGTCCCATGGCAGTCGTGCGGTTCCATCTCGTCTCCCAGCTCAGCCCGCAGGACGTGCTGGGGGTGCTGACCGATTTCGGTCCCTCCCGAGCTGACGCCTGGCCCACCATCGACGCGGAGCACTACCAGGTCCACGAGCTGGGCGACGCCTGGGCGGAGGTCACCGAGGGCACCGCCGCCGCCTGGGAGCGCGCGCGGTACGAGTGGACGCCGGGTGGCGACACGGTCACCATCACCACCCTGGACTCCAAGCTCTTCGGCGCGGGTGGCGGCTGGGTCTTCAGGATGACCCCCGAGGACGGCGGCACCCGGGTCGACGTCGAGCTGACACGGCAGCCCAGCACGATCAAGGGCAAGATGCTCGCCTCGCTGCTGCCGCTGGCGGCGCCTTCGTCCCTGCGTAAGTCGTTCGCGGTGCCCCTGCGGGGCAAGTGAACCGAGCCGGCGGTTCCGTCCGGCGGCCTTCGGCCCGATCCCGGGGGCGTGAGCGCCCAGCTCACACCTTCACACACCCAGACGTGTCCGCGCACTTCTGATCCGACACCGATCTTCGCCTGCTCGCGCTTCGACACGTCTGATCTCCGGCGACGCACCTGACGGCGTGTCATCGAGTGGGCGTCCGTGTCCGGTTCTGGCTCATGCCCCGCGGACGGAACCGACGTGAACGACTTACACCCCGGCCGCAGACGTCTGCTGAAGGTGTTCGGCCCGGGCGCCGCCGCGCCGACCGCGGCCGTCGTCCAGGCCGATCCGGTACTCGCCGCGATGCTCGGACACGACGGGAGGAGCAGCGTCTCCCCCACCTCGCACGCGACTCCGGCGGGCCTGGCGAAGGCCACCGCCGCCAAGCGGACGGCGCTCGGCTGGATCACGACCGACGAGGGTGCGATCACCGGACCGAGCGACGAGGTGTGGCAGTGCGCGGAGCCGTCGCCGCGCGAGTGGAAGTCGTCCCTCGCCCACGCCAGGCTGCTGCAGGAGCACGGCTCAAGGGTTCAGCGGGGCCCGGCCGGCTTCCCGACCGCGTTCCGTCGCCACGTACGACACGGACGGCCCCGTCATCGGCTTCAACACCGAGTACGACGCCCTCCCCGGCCTGTGGCAGAAGAAGGGCGTGGCCACGCACGATCCCCTCGTGGACCACTCCGACGCCTACGGACCCACCTACGGCATCGGCCACGGAGACGCCCACGACTGTCTCGGGGCGGGCGGCATCGCAGTCGCCCAAACGATCCGCGCGGACGGGCTCAAGGCGCGGGTCAAGGTGTTCGGCAGTGCGGGCGAGGAACAGCTGGCATCGGCAAGGCCTACACGGTGAAGGTGGCGCCACCGCGACGCCGGGCACCGACATCGGCCACCAGGCCCCGCTGCCCGCCGCGCGCTGCCTGGCAGCGGGCGCGATCGACCTGATCGAGCAGCCGGACCTGCTGGACAGGATGCAGCAGGAGTGCAAGGACCGCACCGAGGGCATCGGCGTGGACCTCGGTGTCCCCAGACGCACCCAGACCCCGCTGTACGAGCCCCTGCCTCGTTCCCGGCCGCGACCGGGCAGGACCGGCCGCCGGCGGGCGTAACCTGGCCGGTACCGCCGACGGTGGCCGACGAGCAACTCGCCACCACCGGCCCCGGCCTCGCCCCGGCGACCTGACGGACCGGCGCCCCACCCACTCCCCCGCCGACGGCGGCACGTCCCCCGTCCACCGCTGGCGGGGGTTTTCCCGTCGCGGTGCGGGCAGGGCGTCACGCCGATGAGCGGGACCGGCGACGTACGGATGTGGCCGACGCTGGACCGCGAGCGCCCCTCGTCGTGGCTGCTGCTGGGGTCCGAGGAAGTGGAGGCGCTGTTCGAGGTGCCCACCGAACCGCTGACGGAGTGGCTGGACACCACCTACCGGACGGTCACGGCTCAGGCGGAGATGGACGGGCTGAACTGCGACGGCTTCCTGGCGGAACTGCTCGACGCACCGGGGGCACCGCCCGCCTGACCGGCCCGACGCCGCAGGGGCATGCGAGGTACGCATGCCCCTGCGGCGTTCGCGGACGTGTCCGGCGCCGGCCGGTGGAGGAACCTCCACCAGAGCCGGCCGCGCCGGCACCGCTCGGACCGGTCCCTTCGCAGCGCTCCGCCCCGCCGGCTACATCCAGCGGGGCGGACTCGGCTCCAGGGGCCGGCCCTTCTCGATTCAGCGGGTCAGGCCGCCAGTTCAGTACTGGGACGGGGAGACGCAGCGGAAGCTGGTCGCCTCGTCGAGGTCGCCGTAGCCCTTGTAGTGGGACACCTGGGGGTAGCGGCACAGGTTGCGCTCGACCTGCTTGCCGTCGGCGTTCACCAGCGTGGCAGGCAGCGTCCTGGGCGCCTTGCCCTGCTCGACCCAGGTGGTGAGGGCGGCGAGGCCGTCGGTGGAGCCGTCCTGGCCGTTCAGGCCGCAGTGGTTGGTGCCGGGGGCGAGGAACAGGCGGTAGAAGTCGTCGACGTTCTCGGTGCCGCCCATCATCCGCTCGACCTGCTTGCGGTACTTCACGGTGCCCTGGGTGGGGATGAACTCGTCGGCGCTGCCGTGCCAGGTCAGCAGCTTGCCGCCGGAGTCGCGGAAGGCGGACAGGTCGGCGTCGTCCGTGCCGATGATCTCGTCGTACTCAGCCTGGGACTGCTTGAACAGTTCGCTGAACTGGCCGTAGGTGATGGTCGAGATGTCGAAGGACGGGTTCTTCTTCACCCAGTGGGTGAGCCAGTAGGCGGGCACCGGGAAGGGCGCGCCCTTGACGGTGGCGTCGGTGTCGGCGACGGTGCCGGCCAGGCCCTTCAGGTCCGCGCCGACCGGGACGCCGGGCCACAGCTTCTTGCCGGTCGTGGTGCGCGGGCCGTCCCAGATCTTGCGGACGACGGCCGCGTCGGCGGCGGAGATGGTCAGCTCCCTGCCCTCGCACACGACCTTCGTCCCGATCAGCCGGCGCGGGTCGAAGTCGCAACGGGAGGCGTCGTTGACCAGCCCGTCCCGGGCCCCGTCGAGCCTGTCGCACGCCTTGACGGCGGCGTTGGTGAAGGCGTCCAGCTCACAGCCGGTCGGGTAGGTCTTCTCGTTGTTCATGACGACCTGCGGCCACAGAGTGGCGACCTCGTACTCGTCCCAGCTGATGGCCGGCGCGTCGGCGAGGATGCCGTCGTAGTCGTCCGGGTATCGCTGCGCCTCCATATAGCCCTGACGGCCGCCGGTGGAGCAGCCGGTGAAGTAGGCGTACGAGGCGCGCTTGCCGAAGACCGCGGCGACGACGTCCTTGCCGACGACGGCCGCCTCGTGCTGCGACCGGGAGGCGAAGTTCTCCAGCGGGGCCTTGTTGGTCCTGCCATCGCCGTCCAGCGCCCAGCTCACGTCGAGTACGTCGCCGACACCGGCGTCTGTCGTGGTGACGGCGTAGCCGTTCTTCACCGCGGCGCCGAGCCCTACGCCGTTGTCCCCGGCGAGGTAGGCGCTGCCGCCGATCGCCTGGAAACGCCCGTTCCAGCCCTGCTCGGGCAGCCAGGTCCTGATCCTGGCGTGATCGCCGTCGCCCGGGTGGGTGAGAGTGACGGTCACCTCGCAGAAGGCCGGCACACCGCTGACCTCGCCGCCGAGGAGGCCGGAGCCCTTGATGGTGCCGCCGGCCTGGCGGACCGCCGTCACGGACTCCACCTCGGTACCGGCCGGGCTCTTCACCTGCACGGTCTGGCAGTTGAGGGGGGTCGAGGCGGCGGAGGTCTCAGTCTCCGCCGACGCGGTCGGAAGATACACGGCCGCGGCAAGCGGCACACCGGCCGCGACAGCGATCAGAAGTCGTCGTCTCATGAAGTCCGTCCAGAGGTAGGAGTGCACGCGGTCGTGCCGCGACACGTGTGTACGAAAGGGGGGAGGCGGCGGGCAGCCGGCGCTCAGAACTCTCGGTGCGCCGAAGACCGATCCGGACCCTATCACCGGTTAGACCGGTGACGAAAGAGGCGAGTGAACTCATCCGGCCCCGCCCGCCACGGCGACAGGCAACCCCAGACTGACGCCTCGCCGGGCGGTGGAGAACCGTCAAATGACGGTCGGTTCCCCGCACACTCCGAACCCATTGCGAGGGAGAACCGCTACCTCATGCGCCGGATTCAGCACCTGCCCACGGAAGGTTCGCCGCAGGCCGTACGGCCCGACCTGCCGCCTTCGCAGCCCCGGGTCGGCCACAGCCTCGGGGCGACGCCCCCGCACGGGACGCGCGGCCTGCACGACATTCGACACCAGTTCAACAGGTGACGTTGCTGACACGTATCCCTTCAACCCACAATGCCCCTCGACAACCCTCACCGCTGATACACACTTTCGCGACCCCGACACGACCTACCGGACATACGCCATCTGGTCCAGTCGAGCTGATACGGTGAAAGAGAGACAGGTTGTCGACCGAGGAGTCACAGACGTGGTGGGTGAAGACGACATCTCCGGGTGAGATCCGGATCTGACGGCCACCGGCCGGCGCTCGAAAGCGCTGCCGCAGTGGTCCGTTTCGTCGTACCCCCTTTCCACCGTCTCTCCGGGGCAGAGGTCCAAGCTCTGCCCTCAGCGCCTCCGAGGTCTTTCATGTCCGACGCCGCCATCGTCTGTTCGAATCTCTCCTTCGTCTGGCCCGACGACACCCCGGTCTTCCACGACCTGTCCTTCAGCGTGCCCCCCGGCCGCACCGGCCTGGTCGCGCCCAACGGCTCCGGCAAGTCCACCCTGCTCAAGCTGATCGCCGGTGAACTCAAGCCCGCCACCGGATCCGTGCGCGTCAGCGGCGTTCTCGGTCACCTCCCGCAGAGCCTCCCCCTGACCGGGAACCTCACGGTCGCCGAGGTCCTCGGCATCGCCGAGGTGATCCGCGCCCTGGACGCCGTCGAGTCCGGCGACGTCGACGAGAAGCACTTCACCACCATCGGCGACGACTGGGACATCGAGGAGCGCACCCGCGCCCAGCTCGACCGCCTGGGCCTGGCCGACCTCACCCTGGACCGCAGTCTGAGCACGCTCAGCGGCGGCCAGGTCGTCTCCCTCGGCCTCGCCGCCCAGCTTCTCAAGCGCCCCGACGTCCTCCTCCTCGACGAACCCACCAACAACCTCGACACACAGGCCCGCCATCATCTCTACGACGTCCTGTCGGACTTCAACGGCTGCCTGCTCCTCGTCAGCCACGACCGCGCACTGCTCGACCGGATGGAACGCATCGCCGAACTCGGCAGCGACGAACTGCGCTCGTACGGTGGCAACTTCACCGCATACGAAGAGGCCGTCCGCGCCGAACAGGAAGTCGCCGAGAAGAACGTCCGCAACGCCGAACAGGAACTCAAGCGCGAGAAGCGCGAGGCCCAGCAGGCCCGTGAGCGCGCCGACCGCAGGGCCGGCAACGCCGCGAAGAACCTGAAGAACGCCGGCCTGCCGCGCATCTTCGCCGGGAACATGAAGCGGGGCGCGCAGGAGAGCGCGGGCAGGTCCGGCACGATGCACGCCGCCCGGGTCAGCGAGGCGAAGGCCCGCCTGGACGAGGCCGGGCACGCGCTGCGTGAGGAGGTTCGCCTCACCCTGGAACTGCCCGACACCCACGTGCCCGCCGGCCGCAACCTGTTCACCGGCGAGCAGATGCAGGTCCGGCTCGGCGACGCGGACGTGTTCGCCGCGGGCGGCGTCGACCTGGCCGTCCGCGGCCCGGAGCGCATCGCGCTGACCGGTCCCAACGGCGCCGGGAAGAGCACCCTCATGCGGCTGATCACCGGTGACCTCGCCGCAAGCGGCGGAGAGGTCAAGCGGAACGACGGCCGCGTCGCCTATCTGTCCCAGCGCCTCGACCTGCTGGACCTGAACCTCACCGTCGCGGAGAACTTCGCCAAGTTCGCCCCCGAGCGGCCCGAGGCGGAGCGCATGAACCTCCTCGCCCGCTTCCTCTTCCGGGGGCCCCGCGCTCACCTCTCGGTCGGGACCCTCTCCGGCGGCGAGCTGCTGCGCGCCACCCTGGCCTGCGTGCTGTGCGCCGCACCGGCCCCGCACCTCCTGCTGCTCGACGAGCCCACGAACAACCTCGACCTCGTCAGCGCGAGCCAGCTGGAGAGCGCCCTCAACTCCTACCAGGGCGCCTTCATCGTCATCAGCCACGACGAGCGGTTCCTCGCCGAGATCGGCATCGACCGCTGGCTGCGACTGGCCGACGGGGTGCTGAAGGAGACGGGAGCCCCCGTGGCGTGAGCCGCCGGCGTGTGACCTGGCCCGCGCCCGAGGCTCCGCGCCCGGCGGGCCGACCACCGATCGCCCGGACGGACTCCCATGCACCGAACTGCCCTGCTCGCCCACGACCTCGTCCTCAACCTGGCCGGACGACGCGTCCTCGACGGCGTCTCCCTGACGTCCTCCCCCGGTCACCGGATCGGCCTGATCGGGGAGAACGGCGTCGGCAAGTCCACCCTCCTGCGGGTACTCGCCGGCGTGGAGAAACCCGACGCAGGGAGCGTCACCCGCCCCGCGGACCTCGGCTTCCTCCACCAGGAGATGCCGTTCGACGCCGCCTCGACCATCGCCGCCGTGCTCGACGAGGCGCTCCGCGAGGCCCGCGAGGACCTCGCGGAGCTGGACCGGCTCGGCGAGGAACTCGCCCGGGTCCCCGAGGACGACCCCGGCCACCGGGAACTCCTCGACAGCTACGGCAGGCGGCTGGAGCAGGCCCAGGACCGGGAGTCCTGGGACGCCGACCGTCGCGCCGCCCTGGTACTGGACGGTCTCGGTCTCGGCGCGGTGGCGCACGACCGCCCCCTCGGGTCGCTCTCCGGCGGGCAGCGCGGCCGGCTGGCCCTGGCCGCGCTGCTCGTCCGGCGCCCCTCCGCCCTGCTCCTCGACGAACCGACCAACCACCTCGACGACGGGGCCGCCGCGTTCCTGGAGGAGCAGATCCGCTCCCTGCCCGGCACCGTGGTGGTCGCCGGCCACGACCGGGCGTTCCTCGACGCCGTCTGCACCGACCTGATCGACCTCGACCCGGCGGTGGACGGCCCGGTCCGCTACGGCGGGAACTACAGCGCCTACCTTTCCGAGAAGCGCGCCGAACGGGAGCGCTGGGAACGGCATTACGCCGAGGAGCAGGAGGAACTGGAGGAGCTGCGCCGGTCGGCGGGCGTGACCGCGCACCGGGTCGCCCCGGACCGCGGGCGCGTCGACAACGAGAAGATGGGCTACGGCCACCGGGCGGGCCGGGTGCAGAATCAGATCTCCCGCCGGGTGCGCAACGCCACCCGGCGGCTGGAGGAGCTGGAGCGGGCTCAGATGCCCGAGCCGCCTCCCCCTCTGCGGTTCGCCGGCGGCGACCTGGCGGCCGGCGCGGAGGAGGGCCCGCAGCCGCTGGTGGCCCTGCGCGGCGTCCGGGTCCCGGGCCGGCTGGCACTGGACCGCCTGGAGGTGGCGGCGACCGACCGATTGCTGGTCACGGGCGACAACGGGGCGGGCAAGTCGACGCTGCTCGGCGTGCTCGCCGGTCTTCTCCCGGCCGAGGGCGAGGTGGGCAGGCGGCGCGGTCTGACGGTGGGGCTGCTCACCCAGGACACCGTGTTCGACCGTCCCGAACATACCGTTCGCGACACCTACGAGCTGTCGGTGGGTGCGGCGAGGGCCGAGCGGGTGCCGCTCGGTTCGCTCGGACTGCTCCCCGAGGCGGACCTGGGCAGGCCGGTCGGGCACCTGTCGGTGGGGCAGCGCCGTCGGCTGGCACTGGCCTTGCTCGTGGCGCGCCCGCCCCAGCTGCTGCTGCTCGACGAGCCGACCAATCACCTCTCACCCCGCCTGTGCGACGAACTGGAGGAGGCGCTGGGCACCGGTCCGGGCGCGATCGTGGTGGCCAGCCACGACCGGTGGCTTCGCCGCGGCTGGCGGGGCCGCGAGATCCGGCTGGAGCCGGTCCGCGGCCTCCGGGCGGAGGTGGCCCCGGCCCGGTCCTGACGCGTGGGCACCGCGGCAGGCACGGGTGGTATCGGCCCGCCCCCGACCGGCGGCATCGTCCGTCGGGGGCGGTGGTCCCTTGCATTCCGAGAGAGTCACCTGTCAAGATGGTGACGTGAATCTTGACCATGCCTTCGTCTGTGGAAACCCGGCGCTCGACTTCGCGGCCACCCTCCGGGCCCGGCGATCGACCCGGTTCGAGATGTTCGTGACCCCGGAGCGGTTGAACGCCTGGTACCTGGAGTCCGGACTCGTGGACGCGATCACCCCCGGTGACGAGAAGGACGTCCGGGAGGCGATCACGGTACGCGAGGCCCTCTACCGGCTGATCACCGACCGCCGCCTCGGTGAGGACTTCGACCGCGAGGCACTCGCGCTGCTCAACGGAGCCGCGCGAAAGATCCCCGTGACGCCGCAGCTCACCATGACGGGCAGGCACGCCGAGGCCACGCCCGAGCAGGCCCTGGCGACCGTCGCCCGACAGGCCGTCGAGCTGCTCAGCGGCCCGGACGTGCCCCTGCTGAAGGAGTGCGGCAACCCCGAGTGCACCCGCGTCTACATCGACCGGTCCCGCGGCATGCGGCGCCAGTGGTGCGGCATGGAGTCCTGCGGCAACAAGCACAAGGCCGCGGCCTACCGCGCCCGCAAGAAGACCACGTCCGGCGTGAGCGCGTGACGAGGGCCTGACCCCGGGTGCGGCGTCCCGCGCCCGTATCCGGGTCAGGACGCCTCAAAGCCGTGTGCCGCTATACAGGACCCTCTGGGGGACGGCTGGCTTCGTACCGGCCCGACCGGGGCATTTCTGGCACACGGACACGAGCAGGGTCCCCGGCCTTCGTCATCGTCGCGCCCCGGACCCTCCAGAGGAACGACTCGCCCGTGGAACTGACGCTCCCACAGCTGTCGATCGCGGGGGGGCGCCGACGAGGGGCGCGTCACCGTCGTCCCGTCCACGGTGCCGTCGTACCACGAGCCCATCGCCGTAGACACATGAACGGCCGTCCCGGCCGCCCTGTGGCGCGTCGCGCATGTGAGAAGTTGACACACACGTTCCACGTGGTGGCGCCGGATCCGCTCGGCGACCGTTTCGCGTCCGGGGCTTCCTGGGAGTCGGCGGGTACCTGACCTGACAGGACGGGTCGCCCACCTCGCACAGACGAACACATGCAGCCATCAGCCACGTGCGCGGGCGCATCGGCGCTTATGGTGAAAGGTGAACATGTCCGGCGTACCGTCCGGCGTCGACACCTATCTGCACCAAGGGCTCACCGTGAGTACCGTGCGCAGCGACATCTATACCGAGGGAGTGAAACGGTTGTGACAGACGAGTCGACCGGCACGCTCCGGTCGCGGCTGGTGGACCAAGCCGCGTCGGACCTGGAGGAGAACCGCCACCGGCAGCAGGAGCTGGCGAAGCGCATCGCGGTGCTGCGGCAGGAGGAGGCCCTTCTGACGGGGATTCTGGACCTCGCCCGGCGGTACGAGGGCTTCGCGGACCCGTCCCGGCTGCCCGAGCAGTTGCAGGACGAGTCCGACCTCCCGAAGGCGAAGCAAGCCTCCGCCGGTGCGGCCACGCGTCGCCCTGGATCGGCGCGGAAGGCGTCGGCGGGTGCCTCGGCGAGGGCGGGCGCGAAGGGGAAGTCGCGTCGGCCCCTGCTCGGTGACCTCCTGCTGGAGTTGCTCGACGGGCACGACGGCCCTCAGCCTGCGAAGGAGTTGCGGGACGAGCTGCTGGCGAAGTACCCGGACCGCGATCCGACCCCGCAGGTGGTACGCAACACCCTGGAGTCGCTGGTCGCCAAGGGCCGCGTCCAGCGTCACAAGGAGCAGCGCTCCGTGATGTACACCGTGGTCGGCGGCCACTCAAAGAGCTGACGCCGCCCCCTCCTTCCTCCGCCACGGCACATGTGGTCACGGTGCTCCCATGCCGTACGCGGCGGGGTCAGCGGTAAGGCACGTGACGGGTCCGGCGCCGCAGGCGTCGATCAGCCGGGCCATATGTTGTCGAACGCATCGCTCTCGACGCTCCGGCGCAGCCGTACGGCCTCCCGTTCCGTCACCGCCTCGCCCACGGCCGCCAGCACCGTGGCGACGGCGGCGTCCCCGTCCGGGCCGTCCCCGGGAGGAGAGTGCCTGGTCGAGCAGGCGGTCGCCGGGGCCGTTCGGCGGCAGGTCGGCTGCCTCTGCCCCGGCCAGCGCGAGGCTCACGGCGGGGTCGTGGGAGGCGGCCTCACGGACCGCGGTGAGCACCGCGTGAGGGGCGCGGTGGATCGCGATCACGTCTCCGAAGATGCGGGCGAAGCGCTCGGCCCCGTCCTCCCCCGCGTCCGGGCCACCGCCGAACGCGCCGCGACATGGTGCCGTCTGGCGTCGTGTCACGGGCCTCATCGACGCCGGTCCGCATGCGGTCCGGTCCGCGGCCCGTCCTCCGCCCCCCTGCCTCACTGCCGCGCGATCCGGTCCAGCACTCCTGCCAGTTCCTCGGGCATCGAAAGCATCGGCGTGTGGCCGCTGGTCAGGTGGTACGTGGTGTCGGTCCGCTCGGCGAACGGCTCCTGGTACGACGGAGGCAGGCTCCGGTCGTCGTCGCACACCACGTAACTCGTGGGGAGGGTCTTCCAGCCGGCCTGGTTCACCGGCTCGGCGAACGAGAGCGCGGTCTGCGGCAGCAGCCGCGCGAGGGCTGCGTCCCGCTTGTCCTCGGGCACGTCGTTGTAGAGGGTCTCCGCCGGGTTCTCCCGTACGGGGATGACGCCCTCCACGATCGCGAGGTCCGGCTGCTCGCCACCGAAGCAGGTCGTCAGGCTCTCGCCCTCGTCCAAGGCGAAGGCGGCCACGTAGACGACGTGGGCGACGTCGGCGGCTCCCGCGGTGGCCTGGGTGACCGGCGCGCCGCCGTAGGAGTGGCCGACGACCACGACGGGGCCCTCGATGGCGGCGATCTTCTCGCGGATCACCCTCGCGTCGTCGAGGAGACCAGGCAGACGGCCCCCGGTCCCTTCGTCGACGACGCTCGGCAAGTCGACGGTGTGGCTGGTCCAGCCGTGCGCCGAGAGGGCGTCCTGGAGCTCGCTCCAGCACCACGAGCGGTGCCAGGCTCCATGCACCAGGAGGAACTCGGGGGTGCGTTCGGTGTCGTTCATCGTCTTCCTCGTCCTGTCGTCCGGTGATGCGCGGCGTTACCCCGTGGCCGACGGGCGTCAGCGCACCACGGGAAGCGAGAGGTCCCACAGCCGGTCCGCGGCGGCCGGATCGACCGACCATCGGGCGACGCCCGCCATCGGGTCGGGGCCGCCGTCGACGACCTCCGCCTCCTGGTTGTCCTCGAAGTACTTCCCGCTCACCCCGTCAAGGAGCGGGGAGGCGGCCAGCAGCGCGGTGGTGGCGGCGCCCTGAGCCGGGGTCTTGTAGTGGTCGGGGGTGAGGAGCGCGCCGTCCTCGTCCATGGCTCCGAGCGCCTGCATGGTCGCCATGTCAAGGTGGCGTGTCAGGTTGGTGTGAATCCATCCGGGGGCGCAGGAGTTGGCCACGATGCCGTACTCCGCCCAGCGGCGGCTGATCCCCACCGCGAACAGGACCAGGGCGGTCTTCGACTGCGCGTAGGCGGGGAAGGGGTCGTAGGGCCGTCGCTCGAACTGCGGGTCGTCGAAGTCGAAGTGCTCTCTCAGCTGGGCACCGGAGCTCACCGCGACCACGCGCGGCCGCTCCGCCCGCCGCAGAGCGTCGCGCAGACCGACGGCAAGCGCGAAGTGGCCGAGGTAGTTGGTGGCGAGCTGCGCCTCCCAGCCTTCGGCGGTGACCTGCCGCGTGGGGAGCATCATGACCCCGGCGTTGGCGACGAGGGTGTCAAGCGGCCCGCTCCAGGCTTCGCAGAAGGCCCGGACCGAGGCCAGGTCCGCGAGGTCGAGTGCGACCGCCCGCGTTCCCGGGACTTCCTTGACCAGCGCGTCGGCCGCGGCCGGGTTGCGGGTGGCGATGGTCACCTCGGCCCCCGCTCCGGCGAGCGCGCGCACCGTCTCGACGCCGAGACCGGAGGACCCGCCGGTGACGATCATCCGTCGCCCGCCGAGGTCGACTCCCCGGAGTACCTCGGCGGCGGTGGCCCACATGCCGAACGGTGTGGTGGTCAGTGTCATGCCTGCGCCCTGTCTTCACGAAGGGATGGTTGCCGCCCCAGTGCGGGGCCCGACTCGGGCCCGCACCTGCCGGGGATCGCACTGCGGAAACCATACAACGTGTTCATACGTGTCGCCTTCGTCGGAGACACTTCAGGTGTGCGAAAGCCGCCCCCTCCACTCCGGAGGAATACATGTGCACAGCGAGTGTGAGGGGGCGGGCACACGCCGGACGCCATCTACTGGGCCTTGTAGCCGCGTCGACGTTGACGGTGGTTCCGGTCACGAAGGACGCCGCCGGCGAGGCGAGCCAGGTGATGGCTTCGGCGACCTCCGTGGGGCCTTCGGAGTCAACGTCGACGGCGACGAGGACGGCTTCCCCGCCGTTGTCGCGGATCTCGCGGACGACGGCTTCGCCCGCTTCCACGCGACGACCGGAGACGACGACGGCGTGGCCCGCGCGGGCCGTGAACACCTGACCGCGCTGGAGCGGCGGGGCGTCGGGGGTGACCGAGGCGGCGAGCTGTTCGGGGAGGGCGGCGGTCCACTGCCGCCAGTCGCGGTCCAGCAGTTCCAGCAGTTCCAGGAGGATGGGGGCGCTGGCACGCTCCCTCGAACAGCGGCGGGTTCTGTGTGACCTGCTCAGCGCCCAGGCAGGCGTCCTGGAGCACAACCCGCGTGGCCGTCGAGTGCGGGGATGTAGCGGTGGGCGAGCGAGGCCAGGGCGGCGACGTTGGACTTGGCCACCACCCTGAAGGAACTGCTGGCGACCCGCATCGCGGGCACCCCCTCCAGGACGGAGCACGGCGGCCCCCCGCCGGGGAACGCTCACCCGCATCCTCGCCGTCAGACGGTGATGGTCTTGTACTCGGTGTAGGTGCCGAGACCGACCGCGCCGTACTCGCGGCCGACGCCGCTCGCCTTGAAGCCGCCGAACGGACCGTCGAAGCCGACGGAGACGCCGTTGACCGTGATGGTGCCGGTGCGCACACGGCGGGCGACGGCGAGGGCGTGCTCCTCGTGGGCGGACCAGACGCCGCCGGAGAGGCCGTACTCGGAGTCGTTGGCGATGCGGACGGCGTCGTCCTCGTCGTCGTAGGCGATGACTACCAGGACCGGGCCGAAGATCTCCTCCTGGGCGATCCGCATGGAGTTGTCGACGTCGGCGAAGACGGTGGGCGTGACGTAGTTGCCCTTCTCCAGCCCCTCGGGAATCTGCGGGCCGCCGGTGACCAGGCGGGCGCCCTCCTCGATGCCGAGCCGGATGTAGTCGCGCACCCGCTCCTGCTGGTCGGGGCGGATCATCGGGCCGATGAAGGTGTCGGGGTCGGCCGGGTCGCCGACCTTGAGCGATTCGACCAGTTCCTTCAGCCCGACCACGACCTCCTCGTACCGGCTGCGCGGGGCAAGGATGCGGGTCTGGGCGATGCAGGACTCGCCGTTGTTGAGCAGCGAGCCGAACTTGACGCCCGCGACGGCCTTCGCGATGTCCGCGTCGGGCAGGATGATCGCGGCGGACTTGCCGCCCAGTTCCAGGCTGACCCGCTTGAGCTGCTCGCCCGCGATGGCGGCGATGCGGCGGCCGGCGCGCGTCGACCCGGTGAAGGCGATCTTGTCGACGTCCTGGTGGGACACCAGGTACTCGCTGGTCTCGCGGTCCGCGGGCAGAACGCTGACGACGCCCCCGGGAAGACCGGTCCGCTCCAGGAGCTCGGCCAGGAAGCCCATGCTCGGTGAGTTCTCGGGGGAGACCTTGAGGACCACGGAGTTTCCGGCGACGAGGGCGGGGATGATCTTCGAAGTGGCGGAGGAGAAGGGCGAGTTCCACGGGATCACCGCGGCCACGACGCCGATCGCCTCGCGGCGGACCACGCTGCGCACCGCCGCCGACGGGTCGGACGGCACCAGGGTCTCCTCCCAGCCGAACTCCTCCGCAGCCTTCAGGTAGGCGTTGGCCTGCCGGGACAGGCCGGGCTGGCCGGCCCGGGTGAACCACCCCGCCGAGCCGTTCTCCAGCGAGATCAGGTGCGCGATCTTCTCCGCGTTCTCCTCACGCAGTGCGTTGAACCGGCGCAGGAGCGCGATGCGTTCGGCGGGCGGCGTCAGCCGCCACACCCCCTGGTCGAAGGACTCGCGGGCCGCGGCGACCGCGCGGTCGATGTCCGCGGGCCGCGCCTGGGCGGCCCGGGCGACCACCGACTGATCGTGCGGCGACGTGATGTCGAGGAGCTCCGGGCTGCTCGGCCGGACCCAGGAACCACCGATGAAAAGCCGGTCGTAGGTGATCACGTGCTTCCTCTCTTCTCTGCTGTGGCCGTGTGAACCGCTCACCAATCTGTCACATCAATGTAGCACTTACGTTAATTAGCTTCACGTCAGTGAGACGGATAGTGCTATTTCCTCTACACCGTAGGTACTCTTCAGGGTGCTCGCCGACGAGGACATCCGCCGGCGCCGTGACACCTGCGTCGCGGAGGTCGCGGACAAGACCGCGGCGGCCGGCGATACCGCCCGACGTGGGAGCCGTCCCGCCGAGGGCCGGTGAGCAATCCGCCGACGTCCAGGATCGGCGGATCAGGGGATCAGCGGATCAGTCGAATGACCCAAGCCGCCGAGGGCCGGGGACCTCGCTCGGCCCCCTCGCGCCAGACCGTCATCTGACTGATGTGTCCGCATTCGCCGCGATCCAGAATGTGGGCGTCGGCCCGGCGCCGGCACGGTGTCGGGCAGACCCGGGCCGGCGCCGGTCCGCGTCCGGAACTCGTGCGGCACATCAGCCCGCCACCACCTGACCGGCAGGTGCCTACGTGCGAGAGCGAGCGTCATCGCGCCGAAGCGCCGCGGCCCTCTCGTACCGCAGCTGCGCACGGCGGGTTCCGGACGCGAGCCGGCCACCGTAAACACACGACGGAGGGCTTCACATGATCGACAGGCGCACCTTCAGCAAGGCCGTCGGCCTGGGCACCGGCGCGGCAGCCGTCTCGCTGACCGGGCTGCAGACCGGCGCGGCGGCGGCCGCCGCCTCACACCGGACGAGTGGTGCAACGGCACCCACCGTGCCGGACATCGCCCCCGGCACCCACACCGGTTTCGTCAGGCTGAAGCACGTCAAGGCGGGCGTCCTCGACATCGGCTATGCCGAGACGGGCCCCGCCCACGGCCCGGTCGTCCTCTGCCTGCACGGCTGGCCGTACGACATCCACAGCTTCGTCGACGTCGCCCCGCTCCTCGCCGACCTGGGCTACCGCGTCATCGTCCCCTACCTGCGCGGCCACGGCAGCACCCGCTTCCTGTCCCGCCGCACCCCCCGTACGGCGGAGCAGTCGGCCATCGCGCTCGACATCGTCGCCCTGATGGACTCCCTGAAGATCGACAAGGCGGTCCTGGCGGGCTTCGACTGGGGCTCGCGCACCGCCGACATCATCGCCGCCCTGTGGCCCGAGCGCGTCAAGGCCCTGGTCTCCACCAGCGGGTACCTGATCACCAACCGCAAGGCACAACTGGAGCCGGCGGCCGCGGCCGTCGAGCACAACTGGTGGTACCAGTGGTACTTCGCCACCGACCGCGGCAAGAAGGCCATGGAGAGCGTCGAGGACCGTCTAGCGCTGTGCCGTTACGTGTGGACCCTGGTCTCTCCCAACTGGAACTTCGACGACGTCACGTACCAGCGCACCGCCGAGGCGTTCACGAATCCCGACTACGCGGCGATCGTGCTGTTCAACTACCGCTGGCGCATCGGGCTGGTCGACGGAGAGGCCCGCTACGACCGCTACGAGCGCGCGCTGTCCGCCCAGCCCTCCATCCACGTCCCCACGGTCACCCTCGACGCGGCTCTCGACCCCTTTACGGCGCCCGGCGACGGGGCCGGCTACCGCAACCACTTCACCGGCCCCTACGCGCACCGCACCATCGCGGACATCGGCCACAACCTGCCACAGGAGGCGCCCACCGCCTTCGCGCAGGCGGTCGTCGACGCCGACCGCCTCTGACCTCCGCACCCGACACCGGCCCGGCGCCCCGTGTCCCGGGCCGGCACCTCCAGGACCAGTCCCAGATGAGCGAAGTCCAGTGGCACCGTCTCACCGCCGCGGAGCTGCGCGACCACGCGGCGTGGGACGCGGCGGTGTTGCTACCGATCGGGGCCACGCAACGGCACTGGCGAGACGTCCATGATGACGGCCGTCTTCCCGGGCTGATCCACACCGAGCGCCTGGCCGAGGCACACGGGCTGCGGACCGTCCTTCCGCTCGAGTCCACCGAGCCCGTGTTGGTGGCCGTGACCTTCGCCCGCGTCACCGGGTCCGTTGTCGCGTGGGACGCCCGGGCGACGAGCCCCGAGAAGGGCGAGCGGCTCCTGTCCCGCTGCGCGCGAGCCCTGGCCGACATCATCGTGCGGGATCCGTGGGAGAAGGACGAGGCCGGAACCGCGGCGACGCACTGACCACGCCCCGACGGCCCCGCCCCATGAGGGAACCACCGCCATGGGGCGGCCGGCGCGGGGTCGACAGCCCGACGCCGTGCCAACATTCCACAGTACTCAAATCCGTCACCGCCTTGACAGGTGACGTAACGCCTGACAGGTTCGTCACCAGTCAGAGCGGTGACGAAGAGTCGGCGAAGCCGCCGCTCCGTGCCCGTTGTAGAAGCGCCTGAAGGGAAAATGCCGTGGTCAGCAACAAGGGTGGACGCAAGCGACTGGTGACGGGCTCGGCCTGGACGCTCACGGCAGGCCTCGCGCTCGGCGCGTTCGCCCTCGCCGGCACCGCCAACGGCGCATCCGCCGACACCACCACCGAGGCCGTGGACACCAGCCGGCACACCAAGGCCAAGCCGACCATCGTCCTGGAGCACGGCGCCTTCGCCGACGGCTCCAGCTGGAACGACGTCATCGCCGAACTGCGCGCCGACGGCTACCCGGTCGTCGCCGCCGCGAACCCCCTGCGCGGCCCCTTGGCCGACGCCGCCGCCCTGCGCACGCTGCTCGACCACATCGAGGGCCCCAAGATCCTCGTCGGCCACTCCTACGGCGGCAACGTCATCAGCCAGGCCGCCGCGGCCGACCCCGACGTCAAGGCCCTCGTCTACGTCGCCGCGTTCCTCCCTGCCCCCGGTGAGAGCGCGCTGGAACTCACCAACAAGTTCCCCGGCTCCACCCTCCCCAACGCCCTCGACCCCATCACCTACAAGCAGAGCGACGGCTCCACCGCAACCGACCTGTATATCCGGCAGGACAAGTTCCGCCGCCAGTTCGCCGCCGACGTCCCCGCGGAGCAGGCCGCCCTCATGGCCGCCACGCAGCGGCCGATCGCCCAGGCCGCCCTCGAGGAGAAGGCCACCTCGGCCGCCTGGAAGACGAAGCCCTCCTGGGCCATCGTCACCACCCGCGACCTCAACATCCCCGCCGCGGCCCAGCGCTTCATGGCCGAACGCGCCAACGCCCGCACCACCGAAGTCGCCGCCTCCCACTCCGTAGCCGTCTCTCACCCCCACCTCGTCGCCGACATCATCGAACGAGCCGCCCGCACCACCACCCGCTGACACTGCACGGGGGCGCGGGGCCCCTCCGGCCCCCGCCCCCGAGCGCCCCACCAGGGGGGGCCGATCCGAGGCACCACACCCTCGCTCGCGAACGCCCGCGGCCCGGGCCGAGTGCTCCGTCCAAGCGGCTTCAAGCTGCGGCCTGCCGATTCCCCTGCCCCTGGCCGGCCGTGGTCGCGGTACACGGCGACGCGGACACCAGCAGGGCGGCCAGGGTGATGGTCGAGACGATCGGACCGACGAGGTCTGACGAGCCCCAGCGCCCGCCGAAGGACGTGACCAGGACCAGCCCGCCGGCGATGGCCGCCAGGACGGTGGCGCCGACGCAGTCGATCCGAGCCTTGGCACCCCGGGTGGCGGCGGGCAGTGATGACGAACCGCCTCTCACATCTGTCACTTGGATGTAGCAGTTAGAAACAGATGCTCCTCTCTGGAGAGGCACTAAGAGCGCGAGAGGTCACAGCTCGCGGGTAAGATCGGCGGGATGAGAGCCGACGCAGCACGCAATATCGAAGCCGTACTGACCACCGGGGCACGCATGCTCGCCGCCGACCCCGGGGTGAGTATCGCGAGCATCGCCGCCGAGGCGGGTATGGACCGACGCACCGTCTATCGGCGCTTCGCCTCCCGCGAGGAACTCCTCGCCGCCGTCTACGCGGCGCGTCTCGCCGCCATCGAGGAGGCGATCGAGGACGCCCGACTGCGCGAGGCCCCCGTCGCCGTCGCCCTGCACCGGTACGTGGAGAACATCACCGGCGTCAATCGCACCTGGCCTGTGGACCTCACCGACATGCTCGCCGACGACACCATGCGGGCCCGCCGGGATGCCCTGGCACACGAGGTCGACGTATTCCTCGACCGCGCCAGGGACGAGGGCCTGCTGCGCGCCGGAATCCCGGAGGGCTGGGCAAGCGCCCTCCTGCCACAGCTCATGCACCTGGTGGCGCGACAGCTCCCGGAGCTGTCCCCCGCCCAGGCCGCGGACGTCGTCGTCGACACCCTGCTGCGCGGCCTCGGAACATCCTGACGCTGAAGATCCCCCAGGGGGATCTTCAGCGATCTCCGTCATCATGGCCCACCGTCAGGGCCCGACGTCAGGGCCTCGCGTGAGAGCCCGGCGTCAGAGCCCGGCGCCCGGGTCGTCAGCCGCGGCGGACGCCTTCGAGGAACCGGCCGGCGAGGTCGATCCGCTCCTCCAGGCCAGTACTTCCCGTGTCCTCCCCGGTGCGGGAGACGTGCAGGATGCCTTCCGGGCCGGCGTCGGGACCGAAGGTCGGCAGGGCCAGTCCCAGTCTCACGCGTCTCTCCTTCAGGACGTGACCCGGTGGGGCTCGTCGCCGGTCAGCGGGATGCCGAGCAGGGCCTCCAGGGCGGTGACCGTCCGGGCCGGGTCCACGGCGTGGACGGTGGCGAATCCCAGGTCCGCCGCGGGCGGCAGGTACTGCTCGGTGTCGTCGACGAACACGCACTCCTCGGCCCTCAGGCCGAGTTCCTCCAGCACCAGCCGGTACATCCCGGGTTCGGGCTTGCGGGTCCCGTGGACCTCCGACACAACCACGGCGTCGTAGCGCCGCTCCAGCTCGTACCCGTCGTACAAGTTCCACGGTGCCAGGCCGACGGAGTTGGAGAGGATCCCGACCTTCACCCCGGCCCGGCGTGCGGCCGCCGCCGCGGCGATGAGGGCGGGCTCGGGCCGCAGGCCGGCGAAGATCCGGCCCATCAGGTTGTCCGGCGGGATACCGAGGAGCCGGCCGGCCGCCTCGTTCCACTCGGTCTGCGTGAGTGTGCCGCGCTCCAACGCCTCGGTGAGCCGGACTCCCTCAGGGTCCAGGTAGAGACCGGTGAGCAGCGCCCCCTCGGCCAGTCCCTCGCGTTGCTCGAAGGAGAGGGCGGCGGGGAGCAGAGGAGTCGTCAGCACACCGCCGAAATCGAGAATGAGGCCCTTGCGGTGCTGAGTCATACGCACACCTTAGAAGGTGCCCGATCCCAGCCGCACATCAGGTCGAAATGTTTCTCACCACACATGTGCGTACGCCCCCTGGCGTGGCCGCCGCACCATCGGAAACACGCCAAGCACAGGTGCATGTCATCTGGTACACATGTGTCGACGGCGTCGCACTCCGGCAGACTCACGAGACAGAGCACGACAAGGAGCTCTCCAGAGCAACCCGCCGCCGCAGCGCGGCGGAACGACGACGTACCCTCCCCATGGCGCCGGCGATCCGCGTACACCGGTGCGGCGCCTGGGTCGGGTACCGACTCGGCGGTCAAGGGAGTTGGGGGGACGATGGATTCGACGGGCGGGACCATGATCGGCCGTGAACGGGAGCAGAAGGTGCTCTCCGAGTTCGTCACGGCACCAGGAGGCCAGGCACTCGTCCTCAGGGGCGACGCCGGCGTGGGCAAGAGCACTCTGCTGGAACATGTCGTCGGTCTCGCGCACACCCACGCGCACAGGGTGGTGCGTGCGGCCGGCGTCGAGGCCGAGTCGGAACTCCCGTTCGCCGGCCTGCACCAGTTCCTGTACCCGCTGCTGTCCCATATCGACCGGCTGGACGACGTCCACCGGCGGGTGTTCGACGTCGTCTTCGGCAGGAACGAGAGCTCACCCCCCTCCGTCATGACCCTTGGCATCGCGGTGCTCGACCTGCTCTCGCTCGCGGCGTCGGAGAACCCCCTCATGCTGGTTCTCGACGACGGTCAGTGGCTGGACGGCTCCAGTACGGAGGTCTGCGGGTTCGTGGGACGCCGGCTCACCGGCAGCTCCGTGAGGCTCGTCGTCGGACTGCGCTCGGACGTGCCGTCGGGCTTCGACACCGCCGCGCTGTCCGAGCTGACCGTGCCCGCCCTGTCGGCGCGTGCCTCCGAAGAGCTCCTGAACGCACGCTACCCGGACCTCGACTCCCAGATCCGCCGTCTGGTGCTGGACGAGGCCCGTGGCAACGCGCTGGCCCTGCTGGAGCTGCCGCCCTACGTACGCGGCGCCCGCCAGGCACGCGGCCCCGAGGCGGCACTCGGAATCCGCGGCGTCACCCTGCCCCAGCGCCTCCAGCAGGTGTACGGCTCGCGCATCGAGGGCCTCGGGGACAGCGTGCGCGCGGAGTTGCTGCGCGGGGCCCTGGACGGCGTCGAGGCGGGCTCCGTCTCCGGTCACATCAGGGGCACCCGTTACCGCATGTCGGACCTCGACGAGGCGGCAGCCTGTGGGCTCCTGGACATCGACCCGGTCGGCGGCGCGTTCGTCTTCCGGCACCCTCTGGTGCGCTCGACGGTCGTACAGATGGCGACCCCCAACGAACGGCGCGCGGCGCACGCCGTGCTGGCCCGCATCCACCATGACGACCTGGAACGGCGCGCCACCCACCTGGCGGCGTCGACGGTCGACCCCGACGAGGAGGTCGCGGCGACGCTGGAGGCGGCGGCGGACTCCGCCACCCTCCAGGGCGGCGCGATGGCCGCCGTGGCCTGGCTGACCCGGGCCGCCGAACTCAGCGAGAGCCCCGCGGAGCGGTCCAGGCGGCTGGGCAGTGCCGCCTACGTCGCCGGACACTCCGGGCTGCTCGGGCACGCCCGGCAGCTGATCCACTCGGACACCGGGCCGGGCGGACACGAGTCCCCCGCCTCAGTGGTCGCCTCGGGCTACGTCGCGTTCTTCGAGGACGGGGACGTGCGCTCCTCGCAGCGCCAGGTGTTCGCGACGATCGAGACCATGCGTGACGAGGGGGTGCGCGAGCCGGACGAGACACTCACCCGGCTGATCGACCTGCTGCTGGCCATCAACCAGTACGCCAGTGACGCAGGCGCCTGGGAGCGGACGCACGAACTGCTGGCCCCCCTGGGCGACCTGATGTCCCCGTACTCGCGGATCTACCAGGACGCGTGGGGTGACGTGGTGCGTCGCGGCGCGGGCGTGCGCCTGCGCGTGGAACAGGCATTCTCCGATCACGGCCGGCTGGAACCGTGGGACATCACGAGGCTGGGTGCCGCCTCGTACCACGTGGACATGCTCAGCCAGTACCGGCCGCTCATCGAGCGCACCATGGACCGCGAGATGGAGACGGGTGCCTTGGCCGACGCCATGACGATGCAGCACCTGGTCATGCTGGACCAGATCGCGGTCGGGGAGTGGGACGAGGCCGAGCGGACCGGGCAGCGCAGCCTGGAGCTGACGACGGCGCACGGGCACGAACTGTTCGTCCAGCACACCCGGGCGTATCTGGGCCTGCTGGCCGCCCTGCGCGGACAGGTCGAGCGCGCCCGGGAGCTCCAGGCGTCCGTCGACGCCTGGGCCCGTCCTCGCGGTGTCGGCTTCCTCACCCAGATCACCGACGCCGTCGGCACCACCGCCGCCCTCAGCGAGGGCGACTACGAAGCCGCGTACCTCCACGCCATCGGCATCACACCACCCGGCATCTTCCACCCCTACGCCCACCAGGCCAGCCGCACCCTCCTCGACCTCGTCGAAGCGGCCCTCTACACCGGCCGCGCCGAACAGGCCCGCACCCACGCCCTCGCCGCACGAGACGCCGGCCTCCCCGACATCTCCCCCCGCCTCGCCCTCACTACCTACGGGGCCCTCGGCATGACCGCGACCGACCAGACCGAGGCCGACGAGATGTACCGCCGGGCCGAAACGCATCCCGCCGCCGCCCAGTTCCCCTTCGAACTCGCCCGGATCCATCTCGCCCACGGCATCCGCCTGCGGCACACCAGAGGACGCAAGGCCGCTCGCCCTCCCCTCACCCTCGCTTCCGACACGTTCCGCCGGCTCGGCGCCCCCACCTGGGCCGAACGCGCCCAGGCCGAACTGCGCACCGCCGGCGCCCAGGCCGCCCCCTCAGCACACCTGACAGCCCTCACATGGCAGGAACACCGGATCGCGGACCTCGCCGCCGGCGGGCTGACCAACAAGGAGATCGGCGAGCGGATGCACCTGTCCCCCCGCACCGTCAGCTCCCACCTCTACCGCGTCTTCCCCAAACTCGGCATCACCTCCCGAGCGGCGCTGCGTGACGCGTTGGGCAGGCTCCCCAGCGACCAGGGCGCCTGAGCGTCCCGGGAGTGTCAGCCCGTCTCGGTGAGCGGGCGAACGCCGTGCTCGTCCAGCCATCCGAGCACGTAGTCGGCGACGAACCGCCATCCGGCGTCGACCACCAGTGAGTGGGCGCGGTCCGCGAACTGCTTCAGATCGGTCACGGCCGTCGAGTCGCCGTACTCCTTGTAGACGGCGCGGGTGACAGCGTCGGGGACCAGCAGGTCCTCCTGCCCGGAGATCAGCAGGAGCGGCCCGCGGACCGCGTTGCCGGTGTCCACCCGGGCGAGCGGACTGCGTGCCGCGCCGTCGCAGCCGAGGTCGGTCAGCAGACGCCGCGGTACGGGCACGGCGTAGCGCTCGAAGAGCCGGTCGGACTCCTCCGCGGTCACGGTGTTCGCGAGCACCTGATGGAACTGCTCCGGTGACAGGGCCATGAGCGGTTCAGCGGCGCCGTCGCCGCCGGGCGTGCGCGCGGTGACGGGCGCCCCGGGCAGCGGCACCTGGTTGATCGGGGCCGGCGCGATGGCCACGGCCGCCCGGCCGGCGTCGTCGGCGACGAGGCGCTGCGCGATGAGTCCGCCGACGGAGTGCCCGATGATCACCGGCGGTACGCCGAGCGACCGCACGATGCCGGCGTAGTGGTCCGTCAGCGTGTCCAGGTCGAGGCCGGCGAGCGGCCCGGGGGACAGACGCGTGTCCCGGGGGGTGGGCGCTTCCCCCGGCCACCCCGGCGTGAGGGCGAGGAACCCCCGGTCGGCGAATCGTTCCGCCCACGCCTCCCAGGAAAGCGCGTGCAGCCACGCGCCGTGGATGAAGACGACGGGAGTACGGTTCACGGCTGGTTCCTCCGAGCACGACAACCACCCGGCACCGGCACACGGGCGACTGTTCAAGGGTCGTTCAGACACGGGCCGCGGACGACAGTCGAATGACTGAATGCTCGCCGGTCCACGACGGTGCGGAAGGGTGCGCGCGCCGCACAAGGACGCACGTACGAGGACGCCCCAAAGGCCGGCAAGGACCGGCACGCCGTCCGGCGCGCCCGTCGGTCACCGTCCCGCCGGGCGAAGACTGACCGTCAAGTTACCTATGTACGTCACCGGCGCGGCGACGAGAGTGGCACCTGCCACCGCATGTCACCGGGAAGGACCGCCCCGCCATGAACCACAACCGTTCCGATGTCCAGCGCCGCACGGCACCGAACGGCGATCTCGCCCTGAGCCTGGACATCGAGCGCGTGCTGGGCGTCTCCGCCCGGCAACCGGTCGAAGCGGAGTTCCGGTTCAGCCCCGAAGCTCCCTGGATCGTGTCCGTGGAGCTTCTGGTGGAAGGCGGTCCGCGCGCACGGTGGCGTATCGGGCGGGAGCTGCTCCAGCAGGGGCTGCACTCGATGAGCGGCCTCGGCGACATCCAGATGTGGCCGTCGAACCTGGAGAAGCGGGCGACATCGTGGCTCCAGCTGTGCTCGGGCGACATGGCAGCGCTGTTCGAGCTGCCCGTGCCTCCGCTGGCGGACTGGCTGGAGCGCACCTACGAGCTGGTCCCTGCGGGTCGTGAGCTGGCCAGGGTGGACTGGGGCGTAGCCGCCGCCGATCTGCCGCCCGCCCGCCGTCGTGCGTAGTAGCGGGCCGGTACCCGGGCGATGCCCCGACCCCGGAGGAGGCGGCAACGTTCGGCGCCTTCCAGGGCGGCATGCGATCTTCTCGTCCACGGCCTGCACGACTCGGAAGCTCCATAGGGCCAGCCGACGCGTCGAAGAACGTCGTGGGGCGCCGCCCCCGCACGGGCTGACGGGCGCAGCCCTCGCGGGTCGCGTGGATCGGCGCGGCCGGGACGGGCCATGCGTGCCGGCCGTCCCAGCCCGGCCTCATCGGATCTGCTTCGCCGGCTTGGTGGCGGCGTTGAGCAACGCCTCCAGCGGTCCGCGGCGGAAGAAGCGGGACCAGACCGCGGCGAACACGATCGCCCCCAGGATGAACAGGAGCACGGGGATCCAGGACGTCTGGCTGCTCTCGCCGGCCGAGACGCCGAGCATGGACTGGGCGAGGAAGTGACCGACGTAGGCCGTCAGGGACATGGTGCCCACGGCGACGACCGGCTTCGCCAGGCTGCGCAGGCGCGGCAGGCGGCCCATGAGCACCGTCGCACCGACGATCACGAGGACGGCGACGCCGACGCTGCCGATGATGTCGAAGGTGGTGCCGCTGTGCGGTCCGGCGGACAGCAGGTCCGAGGCCGCCGGCTGGGGGACCTCCAAGGATCCGCTGCCGAACGACGACGACTTCCCGCCCTCCGCCGTGCTGCGCAGCGCGTTCGGGCCCGCCAGCAGCAGGGACAGGCCGTACGCACCCACGGTCAGGGCGGTTCCGAGCGCGGCCAGGCGACGCTGGACGAGGACGGCCGACAGGTCGAGGCGGGCCAGCGCCATGCCGGCGACCACGAACGACATCCACGTGATCGTCGGATAGAAGCCGGTGAGCAGCAGGTCGAGCACGCCGACCTCGCTGATCTTCTTGAGCGGGTCGTAGGCGTCGATGGTCTGCTGGACGGACTCGCTGAGCCGCGAGTTCAGGACGAACGCCACCTGGGGTGTGGCGAGGGCGAGCCCGGCCGCGGTGATCGCCAGTGCCTTGGCGGACAGCCGCAGCAGGGGCAGGGCGAGGAGGAAGTAGACACCGTAGAAGCCGAGGATGATCACTCCCCCGTACTCCGTCGCCAGCACGGTGCCCAGCGCCAGCAGGACCACGGCGCGGATCGCGATCCGGGCCTTCGCCTGCCGGCCCGCCAGGCCGGTCCTCGGCTCACGGCGGCCGGCGATCAGCATCAGCGAGAAACCGGCGAGGGTGGCGAACAGGGCCGACGAGTGGCCGTCGGCCATATATCGGACCCAGGTGCCAGCGCCGTGCGTGGACGAGAGCGCCGGACCGATGTGCACGACGTACATGCCGAACACCGCCAGCGCGCGGGCCAGGTCCACCCCGACCAGGCGCCCCGTCGAGGGACCTCCGGAGAGCTTTCCGGCGGGTTCGGTCGAAGTGCGGGGCGGTGGAGGGGAGTTCTCCTGCGGGGGCTGTATCCGTGTCATACGGACAATTTCCGGGCGCCGCCA
Organism: Streptomyces sp. NPDC088707; assembly: GCF_044752725.1. NCBI lineage: Bacteria > Bacillati > Actinomycetota > Actinomycetes > Kitasatosporales > Streptomycetaceae > Streptomyces > Streptomyces sp. NPDC088707. The sequence continues at coordinate 1,091,625 of NZ_JBIVLV010000001.1, forward strand.
GGAGGCGGACCATCCGACGGGCTTCGGTGGATCCCCGCCGACCGTCCGGGACCGCCCCCGCCGAGTGGCGGAACACCGCCCAGGACGGTGCGCGGGCCCGGACGGCCCACCGTCCTACTTGATGACGGCGTTGGCCACCACGACCACGAGGCCGAGCAACGCGTCCACCGTGCCGACCCTCACGGCGGAGCCCCAGGTGCGACCGGCGGCGCGGGCCGCGGAAAGACCCCAGGCGAACAGCAGCACCACGTTCACGGCGAAGACCGCGCACTCGACGTCCGCCGTGGGCCACCATCCCCAGGCAGCACCGAGCAGCACGCCCAGCGTCGGCACCGTCGCCGCCACCAGCGGCCACTCGGACAGCAACAGCCGCACCCCGGCGCGCACACCGTGATGGGTCCGGTCGCCACGCAGGGCCATCAGATGCGCGTAGCCGTGGGCCAGAGCCGAGGCGAAAGCCGTCACGAGGAGCCATTGGGCGCTGTTGAAGCGGTCGGCGGGCGCCGTCTCACCCTGTTCCGTCAGGGCGGCCACCATGGAACTGGCCAGCACCGCCCCGTACACACCCCCGAAGAGCACACGGGGTCGCGCGGCACAGCGACGCAGAGCGCGGACGGGCTGACGCAGGAACGGGCGGGGCATGACGGGGTCGTCCTCGAACGGTAGGGAACGGCTGCGGCCCGCGGACTCGTGCGGGCCCATGGACCGACTCCAGCGGACGGGGACGACGGACACCATCCGCCGTCCTTCGTGCACCTGCCCGCCGACGGACGGGATCGTCCCCCCGAACGGCTGGCGCCGAACCGCCGGATGTCCACACTCCACGGTCATCGCGCCACCGCGTACCGTGCCGGACGTACTGTCGAGGGCAGGCGATCACCGTACGAGAGCGTGTACGCCCCGGTGCGGGTGCCGGCGGGTGCCGACACGGATCGCCGAGTTGCCGGACGGAGCAGACGAGTGTGAGGCGGAACGCCGGTGATCCGGGTAGTGGTAGTGGACGACGAGGCCCTGGTGCGGTCCGGTTTCCAGATGATCCTGAACGCGTCCGACGACATCGAGGTCGTCGCGACCGCCGAAGGGGCGCAGGCGGCCGACGTCATCCGGCGCGAGAGGCCGGACGTCGTACTCCTCGACATCCGCATGCCGGACGTGGACGGCCTGACCGTCCTGCGGAGGATCCAGGAACTGGCCGCACCGCCGCATGTCGCCATGCTGACCACCTTCGACACCGACGAGTACATCCTCACCGCGCTGCGGTCGGGCGCCGCCGGCTTCCTGCTCAAGGACACCGAGCCCGAGCAGCTCGCCCAGCTCGTGCGCACCCTGGCCGCCGGCGGGGTGGTGATGTCCCCGAAGGCCTCACACGCGCTGCTGCGCGGTCATCCTGGGGCGGGAGCACCCCAGGACGCGGAGGTGGCACGCGTGAACCTGCTCAGCGACCGGGAGCGCGCCGTCCTCGTCCTGGTCGCGGAAGGACTGTCCAACGCCGAGATCGGCACCCGTATCCATCTGAGCGCGGGCACCGTCAAGGACCACGTCAGCTCGATCCTGAACAAACTGCGGGTCGCCGGCCGTGTCCAGGCCGCACTGCTCGCCGAGCGCGCCGGACTGCTCGGCAGGAACGGCGACGACCCGTCACGGGACAACGGGCGATGAGCACGGGCCGGGCACTGTGGCGGCACGTACCCCCCTGGGCCGTCGACGGGGGTCTCGTCGTCCTCGCCGTGCTCGACGCCTGGATCAACCTCTACGGCGAGGGGACCCCTCTCGTCTGGGCCTGCGTCGCCCTCGGCAGCACGGCGTTGTTCCTGCGGAGGCGCTTCCCGCTTGCCGTCTTCCTGTTCACCCTGCCCATGACCCTGTTCATGGACGTCGCGGTCGCGCCGATCACCGCCCTGTACACACTGGCCGCGTCCACCCGCAACCGACCGATGCTGGCCGGCTGTGCCCTGCTGAACGCGGCGGTGGACACCCTCGTCTGGCCGGTGTCCGACACGTTCGACGGCGACCGGGCATGGACGCTGGTCCAGTTCGTCTACACGCTGGCCACGGCCGTCGCCCCCGTGCTGTTCGGCCAGCTCGTGCAGGCCCGGCACGACGTGGCCCGCCAGCTCGTCGAGGTCGAGGAGGCACGGGAACACGAACGGGCCCTGTACGCCCAGACCGTCCTCGCCCGGGAACGCGCCCAGCTGGCCCGCGAGATGCACGACGTCGTCTCCCACCAGGTCAGCCTGATCGCCGTACAGGCCGGAGCCCTGCAGGTTGCGGCCAGGGATGACGACGCCCGCGAGGCCGCCCGCACCATCCGCACCCTGAGCGCCGACACCCTCGACGAACTCCGCCACATGGTCACCCTGCTCCGCGCCTCCGGCGGCAAGGCAACCGCACTCACGCCCCAGCCGACCCTCGCCGACCTCCGGCAGCTCATCGCCAACAGCGGCATCGAGACCGCTCTGACCGGAGAGCTTCCTCCCGGCATCAGCACCACCGCTCAGCGCACCGTCTACCGTACGGTCCAGGAAGCCCTCACCAACGTGCGCAAGCACGCTCCCGGAGCCCGTGCCGAGGTGCGCCTGTGGCACGACGCGCATCAGTTCGGCGTCACTGTCACCAACACCGCCCCCACCCGCCCGACCGTCGCCCTGCCCAGCGCCCGCCACGGACTCATCGGCCTGAAGGAACGCGCGGATCTCCTCGACGGCACCCTCGCCGCCGAACCCACCCCGCAGGGCGGGTACAAGGTCGAACTACGAGCCCCCGCCCGGTCCGACTGAGCCGGCCGCGCAAGCAGCCCCCGAGGCGTGTCGGCAACGGGTCGCCCCTCCGGGGGGAGGCCGTAGCACCTGCCGGGGCCGCAGGCGCCGTGCCTGCGGCCCCGCTCGGGGGTGAGGGTCAGGACGGGTCGCCGTACTGGAGGCCGCGTCCGTTGGTGCCGACGTACACGCGGCCGTAGGTGTCGGGGTCGCCGGTGACGACGCCGACGCCTCCGATGGCGCCCCACTGGTGGGCGTCGTCGTTGACACGGAGCCAGGTGGCGCCCTGGTCGGTGGAGCGGAAGACTCCGGTGACGTCCTTGACGGTGCCGATCAGGTAGAGGGCCTGGTAGGAGGCGCCGGGTGCGGCCTTGCCGAAGCCGAGGGCGGACGCGTCCCGCACCGTGGTGAGCGTGGTGAAGGTGCGGCCGGCGTCCGTGGAGTGCAGCAGCCCCTTGGCGCTGCCGGCGATCCACAGGTCTCCGGCGACGCCGGGGACGGCCGTGAGCCGGCCGGCGGGCAGGTTCGTGGCGCGGGTGGTGAAGGTCGCGCCGCCGTCGGTGCTGGCGTGGAGCGTGCCGCCGGACAGTGAGTAGAACGTCCTGGCCGAGGAGCGGTCGGCGATGACGACGGCGTCGGTGCCGAGGCCCTGGACCTTGGACCAGCTCGCGCCCTTGTCGGTCGAGCGGTACGGGGCCTGGCCGGCCTGGGTCCAGACGATGGTGGAGCCGTCCGCCGCGAGCGCGACATGGCCGTCCTGGGCGCCGGCCGCCGGCTCCGCCGTGAAGCCGGTCCAGCTGATGCCGCCGTCGGTGGAGTAGGCGCCGTCCTGCGCGCCGCCCCGGCCGACGCGGACCATCGTCGAGGGGTTGGCCTGGGCGAAGTCGATGTCGGTGCTGTTGGTCATCATCGGGTTGTTCAGCCGCCCGGCGGGCACCTTGGTCAGGTCGTCATGGCGGAAGCCGCCTTGGTCACCCATGGCGGTGATGACGGTGGCTCCGCCGGGCGGGGCGATCGCGTCCATCAGCGCGGTCTCCTCCAGCCCTCGGGCGCCCATGCTCCAGTGGCTGGTGCCTCCGCGGTCGGAGGCGTCGGCGTCCTTGCTGCGCAGGATGCCGTTGCCGGTGCCGTACAACACGTGTCCGGAGTTGAACGGGTCGATGGCCAGGGCGGTCATCCAGTGCCCGGTGTGGGTACCGACGTAGGGAGCGGCGGAGGCGTCCCGTACCGATTTCCCGGCCAGTGCCTTCCAGGTCGTGCCGCCGTCGGTGGACCGGTAGATCTCGTCCTCGGGCCACCAGCGGCCGAGGGTGGTGACCATCACCGTGGACGGCTTCCGCGGGTCGACGGACAGGCCGGAGAACCCGTAGTCGCCCTGGGACGGGGAGATGTTCTTCCACGTCCCGCCGGCCGGCGTGTGCTTCCACAACGAGCCCGCCGTCACGCCGTTGGGTCCGAGGGCGTTGGTGTACGTCAGGTAGAGCGAGCCGTCACCGGAGAGCACGCCGTGCTGCGGCAGCTGTCCGGTGGGCTGCCCGGGGACGGCCTGCCAGGTGCTGCCGCCGTCGGTGGAGCGGTACAGGGAGGTGGACCTGTCGGCGACACCGGCGTAGATCGTCCTGCTGCCGGCCGGACCGTATGTCACGAAGGAGATGCCCGCGCCGCTGCTCGCCCCGTCCTTGACGGGGAACGAGGAGACCTGCCGCCATGTCACACCGCTGTCCGTGCTGCGCCACAGGCCGTTCCTGCGGGTGCCCAGCAGCAGGGTGCGGTTGTCCGACGGGTCGATCACGAGCCGTTCGCCCGCCCCGCGGCCGTCCTCGTTGCCACCCAGCTTGAACGGCAGGTCGGTGCGCCGGAAGGTCCGGCCCCGGTCGGTGGAGCGCAGGAGCGCGCCGTTGCCGGCCCACTCGTTGGTGTAGGTGCCGGCCGCGAGGTAGAGCCGGTCGGGGTCGACGGGGTCGGTGGCCAGGGCGTCGATGCCCAGCAGGTTCCAGTCCTTCTCACCGAGCCAGTCGGTCAGCGGGATCCACTGCTCGGCCGCGCTGTCCCAGCGGTAGGCGCCGCCCATGTCGGTACGCGCGTACAGCAGCCCCTTCTCCCGCGGGTTGAACACCAGCCCGGTGACGTAACCGCCGCCGACCACCTGGGCGTTCTTCCACGTGTACGGTCCGGTCCCGGTGGCCGGCGCCTCGGCCGTCTCCACCAGCTTCCACTGCTGGTTGGTGCTGCCATGGCCGCCGTACTGGATGACCGCCGCGCCGTCGGCCGTGGAGCCTCCGGAGACGTCCAGGACCTGGCCGCTCCTGCGGGAGGTGAAGGTGACGGCGCCGGAACCGCTCACCTCGTCGATCCGCCACTCCTGGGAGGCGGAGGGGCTGTCGGTCTGCTGCTCGGCGGCGGCCGCCTGTGCGGTGGCATCGCCGGCTATGCCCAGCACCTTGCCGCTGTTGCGGTTCACCAGCTCGTAGTATCCGTCGCCGGTGGGCCGCAGCCGCCACTGCTGGTTGGCGGTGTTCTGGTCGGTCCACTGCTGGATGCGGGTGCCGTCGGCGGTGGAGAAGGCGTTGACGTCCAGGGCCTTGCCGCTGCGCACGGAGAGCAGCCGGTAGTAGGCGTTGGTGTCGACCGTCGCGGCCTGCGAGTCCTCCTGGGTGAACAGGAGGTACGGGACGACGGCGGCGGGCACACCGAGCAGCAGGGCGGTGGCGCTCCAGCGACGACGGTGACGCCCGCGGCGCGCGCCGTTCGTGGGGTTGTTCATGAGGGGGGTGTTCTCCTTGGGTAACCGTGGATCGGGCGGGTCAGCGCTGCAGGGTGAGGACGCCCGGCCGGTACGGCAGCTGGTCGTAGGGTCCGCTCGCCTGCGGGGACTTGCCCTGGTAGAGCAGCTGCAGGTTGCAGGGGTCGATGGTCATGGTCTGATCGGGGTTGGTGCGGATCAGGTCACCGTGGCTGATGTCGTCGGTCCAGGTGGCACCGCTGTTGGCCCTGCCCGCGAAGGGGGTGCTCTCGGTCGCGGCCTGTGGGGTCCACGCACCGCTCAGGCTGGAGGCCGTGAACGAGCGGAAGAAGCGCTGTTCGTTCGCACCCCGGGCCTCGACGATCATGAGGTACTGGTCCTGGCCCTGGACCTTGTAGACCTGCGGTGCCTCGAACAGGTTCTTCGCGGTGTCGCTCATGACCGTCGTGTATGACGAGCCGAAGCTGCCCGGGAAGTTTCCGATCGGCATGCTCGCCCGGTAGATCTTGCCGTTGTCACCGGCGAAGAACAGGTACATGTTCGTCCCGTCGCCGATGAGCGTCTGGTCGATCGGGCCGGTGCCGGATTCGGTGCGGGGAATGCTGCCGGTGAACAGTGGCTTCGGCGCGGACCAGCCGTCGGGGTCGGTGGGGTCGCTGGACGTGCGGTAGCTGAAGGGCGACGCACCCCACTGGTACGCGAGCACCCAGGTCTTCTTGGGCGCGAAGTAGAAGAGCGTCGGTGCCACCGCGTTCTGGCTCATCTTCGTCTGCCCGGCCGACGCCATGTCCGACCAGTTCGTGAAGGGGCTGAACGCCATCGAGCCGTACGAGGTTCCCGACGCGCTCGACGCGTAGACCAGGTGCTTGCCGTTGTGCGTCACATGGGTGAAGTCCTTCAGCGCGGCCCACCCGTTCGACGGCTGCGCGAGGGGGCCGGTCGAACTCCACTTGTACGTCGAGGGAAGAGCACACGAGCCGCTGCCCGTCGCGGAGGGGGCGGTCCACTTCTGGTTGCCGACCGACGCGCAGGTGTACAGCTGGATCGTGGTGCCGTTCGCGGTGGCCGCGCCGACGGCGTCGAGGCACAGCCCGGACTGGACGCCGGTGATCGTGCCGTCGGTGTTGATGGTCCACTGCTGGTTGGCGCCGCCGTTGCAGTCCCAGATGACCACCGGGGTGCCGTTGGTGGTGCCCTTGCCCTTGGCGTCCAAGCACTTGCCGCCGTATGCCTTCAGCTGCTTCGCGGCGGTGTGGGTCCAGCGCTGGTCGGCCTGTCCGCCGCAGTCCCACAGTCGCGCCCGGGTGCCGTTGGCCGTGGCGGAGCCGGGGATGTCGATACAGCGGCCGGAGGCCACACCCTTGATCTCCCCGGCACGGTCGGTCGGCTTGGTCGGCGTGCTGCCGGAGCCGGACGTGAGAGCGTTCATGACGGCGGTGTAGGCGGGTTTGGGCTTGCCGTTCCGGTCGAACAGCAGGGGGCTCTCGCCGCTCCGCCAGGAGTCGCTGTCACGGACGCCCCACACCGTGACGCCGGTGCACCGGGCCACGGACAGGCAGGTGCTGACCGTGTTCGCGTAGGGGGTGGGTGATGCCTGGGTGATGTCCAGCTCGGTGATCTGGACGTCGACGCCCAGGGAGGCGAAGGCGGCCAGGGTGGTCCTGAAGCTCGCCGGTGGGCCGCCCGCCCCGAAGTGGCTCTGGAACCCGACGCAGTCGATCGGCACGCCCCGGGACCTGAAGTCCTTGACCATGCGGTAGACACCCTGAGTCTTGGCGTCCGACCAGTTCTCGATGGTGTAGTCGTTGTAGCAGAGCTTGGCCGAGGGATCGGCCGCGCGGGCGGTGCGGAACGCTTCCTCGATGAAACCGTCGCCCAGCACCTTCTGGAAGACCGAGTCACGGAGCCGGCCGCTGCCGCCGTCGGCGAACGCCTCGTTGACCACGTCCCAGGCGTAGATCTTGCCCTTGTAGTGGTTCATCTGGGTGGTGATGTGGTGGTTCATCACACCGCGCAGCGTCTGCGCGTCGCGGATGGAGCCCACCCAGGAGGGCAGCTGCGAGTGCCAGACCGTGGTGTGGCCGCGTACGCGCTGACCGCGTGCCAGGGCACGGTCGACGATCCGGTCCGCGGGACCGAAGTCGAAACGGCCGCGGGACGGCTCGATGGCGTCCCACTTCATCTCGTTCTCCGGGGTGATCATGTTGAACTCCCGGTCGGCGATCGCGGTGTACGCCGAGTCGCCGAGCCGGCCCGCGGCCACAGCCGTGCCGAAGTACCGGCCCGAGGGGGCCGCGTGAGTACCCAGGCCTGCGGCGCCGGCGGAGCTGGGGAGGAACGTCACGACACCGGTCACCACCGCCGCGGCCGACAGCCCTATCGCCCAGGTACGGCGACGGCGGCGGAGCCGGTGCAGGCCCTTCATGCCTTTCCTCGCGGGTCGCGGTTCAGGTGGGGGCGTTGCGTCATGGGAGGCCTCTCTTCAGGGGGATACGCCAGTGGGGGAAGGTCACCCCTGAAGTGGAGGCTGCCGAACTCGCGGTCGCGTAACAGAAAAGTCGCGCCGCCCGGAAGTTCGCTCAGTGACGCATGTCGCAGGCAGAAAGCGTTATGCCGAGCCCCGCGGTTCGGTCGTCCCCGCGAAGGCGGTGCGAGGGACCCGACTCACTGCCTGGTGGGAGGCGGCATGGCGCAGGAGCGACTCTCAGGACCAGGTCCGGCGCACGATGAAGGATGCCTGCCCGGCGAAGGTCCGTGTTCCGTCGGAGCCGTCGAGCCAGATGCCTCCGTCACGGTGGCGGAGGACGGAGCCGGGATAGTTGTGCGCGTGCAGGGTCACCGACCCCGCGACCGACCCAGGGCGCGGACAGAAGGTCGCGTCTTCTCGGAACAGATCGCTGCCGTCGTCGGCGCTCAGCCGCAGCCGGAGGTAGTAGTGGCGAAGGTACCGGCCGTCCGCGGCACGGAAGGTGACGCACCGTGTGTCGGCCAGCCCCGCGACGACCGTGAAGGTGCTCCGGTTGCGGGTCTGCGCGCCGCTGGACGCGGAGACCCGGCCGAGCGTCGCGTGGTCGCCGGCGTAGGTGACGAACAGGCCGGGTTCGTCCACGGACTCCAGCGACCGCGCGCCGAGCGGAACAGTGGCTGCGGCGGCGGACGGACGCACGGGGGAAGGTGCCGTCGTGGTGCCCGACGGCGCCGGCGAGGCGGTGCCGGCCGTGGGGGCGGCGATGACGGCGGGCACCCGAGGCGCCGGTTCGGGCCAGGTCGCGTATACGGCGGTTCCGGCGATGAGCACCGCGCCGGTGGCGAGGCTCACCAGCGGGTGAGCGGTGATCGCCGCGAGTTTGCCGGTCAGCGCGACGGGCAGGCCACCTCCCCCCGTCGCGGTGCCGACAGCGAGGTGTGCCGCGGCCGGCCCGGCGGCGATCGCGGCGGTACCCGGCAGCAGGCCCTTGGCGGCGAGCGCGGAGACCAGTCCGGCCGGCACGGCCAGCGTCGCGAGGCCGAGGGGGAGCAGCTCGGCCGGAACCCGTTCCGCGGTCGGCGCCGTGCAGACCGGGCAGTCACGGGTGTGCCGCGCCAAGCGCTTGCGCCACACCGATGCGCGCAAGCCGTCCCAGCCGACGACGGCCTCGTCCAGTCGGGGACAGCGCGGGTCGGCCTCCAGCGCGGCGACGATCGTCCTGCACAGTTCCAGCTGCTCACGCATGCGTTGCAGGCGCACTCCGACGTGGGCGACCGTGAGCCCGGTCGCGGCGGCGATGTCGTCACGGCTCAGCGAACCGGCGCATTCCTGCCACCAGAGCGACAGCAGCACCCGATGATCCGGATCGAGCCACCGGCTGGCTTCGACGACGCGACGGCGCTCGTCCGAGACGTGCAGCCGGAGGATCGCCGTGTCCACGGGCTCCGCGCCGGCGTCCGGTATCCGGTGCGCCTCGTCGATGACCGCGGTCCGTTGGTCGAAGGCGTGCCTCCGGTGCAGGTGGGTGTTGATCTGGCGGAGCGTGATCGACACGAGCCAGGACCGGAAGCTCTCCGGGGTGCGCACGGCCGGCAGGTCGCGCACCACACGCAGCAGGGTCTCCTGGACGACGTCGTCGACGTCGGCATGGCCGCTCAGCGCTCGCCCGACGATGTTGTAGACCAGCGGCAGATACGCGGCGATCAGCTCCTCGCGCGCCCGGTCGTCACCGGCCTGCGCCGCGACGACCAGCCCCGCGTGGTCCACGTCGATGAGCCCCATTCCCACCCTCTCCAGGGAAGCGGTCCACCGGCGGACGGCGACCGGCCTGCGCGTCGGCAAAGAATACGACGTGAGACGGGGTCGGTCCGCCGGCATCGCGGTGGGCGGCCGGCACAGGTGACGCTGGTCCCGAACGCGGCCCGGGCCAGCGGCCATGGCGGGCTCGGGTGACCACCGAGCCCGCCACCCCGTCAGCGCTGGAGCGTCAGCAGACCCGGGCGGTAGGCCCACTGGCCGTAGTCGCCGCCGGAGTTGGGATCACGACCCTGGTAGAGGAACTGCAGGTTGCAGGGGTCGATCGTGAAGGTCTGGTCGGCGCCTGCGCGGATCAGCTCGCCGTGGCTGATGTCGTTGGTCCAGGTGGCGCCGCTGTTGGCCTTGCCGGCGAAGGGGTTGCTCTCGGTCGCGGCCTGCGGCGTCCACGAGCCGTTGAGGCTGGTGGCCGTGAACGAGCGGAAGTAGCGGTGCTCGCTCGCGCCCCGCGCCTCGACGATCATGAGGTACTGGTTCTGGTCCTTGACCTTGTAGACCTGGGGGGCTTCGAAGAGGTTCTTCTCCGTGTCGCTCATGATCGTCGTGTACGACGAGCCGAAGCTGCCCGGGAAGTTCCCGATCGGCATGCTGGCGCGGTAGATCTTGCCGTTGTCACCGGCGAAGAACAGGTACATGTTCGTCCCGTCGCCGATGAGCGTCTGGTCGATGGGACCCGTTCCCGAGGCGGTGATGCTTCCGGAGAAGAGCTCCTGCTCCGCCGACCAGCCGTTCGGGTTGGTGGGGTCGGTCGACGTCCGGTAGGAGAACGCCGTCCTGCCCCACTGGTAGGCGAGCACCCAGATGTTCTTCGGCGCGAAGTAGAAGAGCGTGGGTGCGACGACGGAGTTCGTCATCGCGTTCTGGCCGGTGGAGGCCATCTGCGACCAGTCGGTGAACGGGGTGAAGTTCATCGAGCCCCAGCCCACTCCCGTTCCCGTGGTGCCGTGCGTCGTCGCGTAGACGAGGTGCTTGCCGTTGTGGGGTGCGACGGTGAAGTCCTTGAGCGAGGCCCATCCGGCCTTGGGCTGCGCCAGCGCGCCCGTCGACGTCCAGCGGTAGGTCGAGGGAAGTGCACAGGTGCCGGGGGTGCCGCCGCCCACCTTGACGAGCTGCCACTGCTGGTTGGCGCCGCCCCAGTCGTCGTACTGGACGATGTTCGCGTTGTCGGCGTTGGCGGCGCCCTGGACTTCGAGGGCCTTGCCGCTGTGGCGGGCGACGAGCCTGACATGCCCGTCCGCGCTGTCGGCCAGGCGCCACTGCTGGTTGGTGCCGTTCACGTCGGCCCACTGGACGATGCCGGCGCCATTGGCCGTGGAACTGTTCTGGACGTCCAGGACCTTGCCGGAGTGGCGGGACTTGACGCGGTAGTAGCCGTCGCCTGAGGCGACGAACTGCCACTGCTGCTGGTTCTGGTCGTTCCTGGTCCACTGGGTGATGCGGGCGCCGTCACCGGTCGCCAGGTTGTACACGTCCAGGGCCTTGCCGCTGTTGCGGTTCACCAGCACGTACCAGGCATGGGTGTCGACCGTCGCGGCGGCGGCGGCGGGCGGGGCGGTGAGGAGGGAGGTCCCGAGCAGCAGCGACGAAAGGACCGCGAGGACGAGACCCAGGACCAGGGGTGGACGGTGACATCTCATCAGGAGAGCTCCTTCGGAGGGTGGGGTGAGGTGACTCCGACGAACCGCGCGGCGGCCCCGTCGGGAGGTCGGCGACGGAATGGCCGCAGCCCTCCTTCGCGGCGCAGGGTCAGGAATCCCCCCAGTGCCAGGTCACGGCGGCGCGCCGCCGCGGGATGGTCGCCGGTCGGGACGGCCGCCGCCCGGGAGGCGTCGGGATCGACTAGCACGGGCGCGGGGAACCGTCGATGGGCTGGAGCTCGGCCCGAGCGTCGATAGCGGGGCCGGTGGCGGGTGGTGCGGGGTCAGCGGCGGCAAGGCAGGTTGTTAGCGCTAACAGCTTGACTGCGGTCAGCGTGGTCAGGCGTTTCACGGAGTCTCCTCGGGGGTGGAGGTCACGCGGGACAGGTCAACCCTGGGTGGCGCCGGCGGTGAGGCCGCCGATCAGCCGGCGCTCGGCGACGGCGTGGAAGACGAGGGCGGGGATCATGGCGAGCACGCCGAAAATGTTTCGAAACACTCTCGAATTCCGTGGTCCCATAAACTAGGAACGCCAGGCTGAACGGTCAAGACCTCTCACCGACTTATCTCGGAGAAGCCTGTGATCCTGGGCTTGACAAGCAGTCACACCGACCAGAAACTCTTCGAAAGTTTGCGATACCCGTCGTCGACGACGGCGTCGAAGAGGAGAGAAGTTGAGCGAGCGGCGTGCGACTCTGGCGGTCATCGCCGCAGAGGCAGGGGTCTCCCAGGCCACTGTCTCCAAGGTGATCAACGGCCGCTCCGATGTCGCGCCCTCGACACGCGAACGGATCGAGGGCCTGCTGCGGTCCCACAACTACCTCCCGCGCGGTCGGCAGGGCAGGGCACGCAGGTCGGGCCTGGTCGACCTGATCATCGGCGGGCTGGACAGCGCGTGGGCTGTGGAGATACTGCGCGGTGTCGAGGCCGAGTGCGCCCGACGGGGCGTCGGCACCGTCGTATCGCTCGTCCCGCCCGGCGAAGCCACGCCGTCGAGTTGGGCCGCGCTGCCGGTCCTGCACCACAGCGACGGCGTCATCCTCGTCACCGCGTCGGTCACCCAGGCTCAGCGCGCCCGGATCGAGCGGGGCGGGGTGGCGCTCGTCGTCATCGACCCGATCGACCTGCCGGGCAACGGCGTGCCGAGCATCGGCGCGACCAACTGGGCGGGCGGCCTCGCCGCCACCGAGCACCTGCTGGAACTGGGGCACCGCCGGATCGCCGCGATCGGCGGGCGCAAGGAGATGCTCTGCAGCCAGGCCCGCATCGACGGCTACCGGGCCGCTCTGGAGCGGGCCGGTATCGAGGTCGAGCGCGACCTGATCCGGTTCGGCGACTTCCAGCACGAGGGCGGGTTCCGGTGTGCCCAGGAGCTGCTCGCCCTGCCCGATCCACCGACGGCCGTCTTCGCCGGGAGCGACCAGCAGGCGATGGGCGTCTACGAGGCTGCCCGGCAGGGCGGACTGAGCATCCCGCAGGACCTCAGTGTGGTCGGTTTCGACGACCTGCCGATGTGCGAATGGCTGTCGCCTCCGCTGACGACGGTGCGTCAGCCGCTGGAGGAGATGGGCCGGCTCGCCGCCCGCACACTGTTCCAGCTTCTGGAGGACCAGCCCCTGGTCAGCCCTCGGATGGAGCTCTCGACCGAGCTCAAGGTCCGGGTCTCCACCGCCCCGCCCCGTCCCTAGGGGACCCCCTTGACCGAGCCCGATGTCATCATCCGCTGCCCGCTTCCGTGCGAGTCGCCGATCTGCCGAGTCGGATCACACCGGAGGAGAAGACCGGGCGACTCGCCGGCTTCTGGGCACTGCCCTCGAATCCCGGGACACCCGTCGCGCCGATGGAGGACGACTCGAACCACGCCCACTCCACGTGGTTCGACATCGCGTACCCGCGCCGGTCCTCCGGGGCGACGGGCATCGACGACCCGGAAATGTGAACCGAAGCAAGAACCCGCTTATGAAGAAGCAGTCCCTATCGAAATACTTTCGACAGGGACTGCTTCTTCATGGCGCTCCCGACATTCCTTGAAGGACCCTTTCGAGAGGCCTCAAAGGCCTCATTCCCGGGCCGCATTGCCGAAACATCTCCGAAACTCTTGACATGTTCCTGCAGAGTTTCCAGACTGAATTCCGGAGGCCGCCACCGCCCCTTGACCTGCATGTCGCGGCGCCGGCCTCGCCTCATTGCGCCCTGATGGTCCGCGTCCTTTTCCATGCACGCGGACATCACCCTCGCGGAATCCTGCCGCCGCGCTCGCATCCATCCGTGATTTCCGTACCGGAGGTCCAGCCATGCGTTCACATGCCATTCCCCCGTCCACCGTCCGCCGGAAAGCAGGTGGCCTCGGCGCGGCGCTGATCGTCGGCGTCCTCGGTTCCGCCACGGTGCTGGTGGCGCCGCCGGCCTCACACGCCGCCGAGAGCACACTCGGCAGTGCGGCGGCGCAGAGCGGCCGGTACTTCGGCACCGCCATCGCCTCGGGCAGGCTCGGCGACTCGACGTACACGACGATCGCGAACCGCGAGTTCAACTCGGTGACCGCCGAGAACGAGATGAAGATCGACGCCACCGAACCCCAGCAGGGCCGGTTCGACTTCACCGCCGGCGACCGCGTCTACAACTGGGCGGTGCAGAACGGCAAGCGGATACGGGGCCACACGCTGGCCTGGCACTCCCAGCAGCCCGCCTGGATGCAGAACCTCAGCGGCAGCGCGCTGCGCCACGCCATGAACAACCACATCAACGGCGTGATGGCCCATTACAAGGGCAAGATCGGCCAGTGGGACGTCGTGAACGAAGCCTTCGTCGACGGCACCTCCGGAGCCCGGCGCGACTCCAACCTGCAGCGCACCGGCAACGACTGGATCGAGGTCGCCTTCCGCACCGCACGTGCCGCCGACCCGGCCGCCAAACTCTGCTACAACGACTACAACGTCGAGAACTGGACGTGGGCCAAGACCCAGGCCATGTACGCCATGGTCAAGGACTTCAAGCAGCGCGGCGTGCCCATCGACTGCGTCGGGTTCCAGTCGCACTTCAACAACGACAGCCCCTACAACAGCAACTTCCGTACCACCCTGCAGAGCTTCGCGGCCCTCGGCGTCGACGTGGCCGTCACCGAACTCGACATCCAGGGCGCCTCGGGCGCGACCTACGCCAACGTCACCAACGACTGCTTGGCCGTCCCGCGCTGCCTCGGCATCACCGTCTGGGGTGTGCGCGACACCGACTCGTGGCGAGCCGAGCACACACCGCTGCTCTTCAACGGCGACGGCAGCAAGAAGCCCGCCTACTCCTCCGTCCTCAACGCGCTCAACTCCGTCTCCCCCAACCCCACTCCGACCCCCTCCCCCGGCTCCGGACCGATCAGGGGAGTCGCCTCGGGCCGCTGCCTGGACGTACCCGGTGCCGTCACCACCGACGGCACCCAGGTCCAGCTGTGGGACTGCAACAACCGCACCAACCAGCAGTGGATCCACACCGCCGCCGGTGAGCTCAGGGTCTACGGCGACAAGTGCCTGGACGCCGCCGGTACAGGCAACGGCGCCAAGGTCCAGATCTACAGCTGCTGGGGCGGCGACAACCAGAAGTGGCGCCTCGACTCCGACGGATCCATCGTCGGCGTCCAGTCCGGCCTCTGCCTCGACGCCGCTGCCAACGGTACCGCCAACGCCACGCTGATCCAGCTCTACTCCTGCTGGAACAGCGGCAACCAGCGCTGGACCCGTACCTGACCCGCTGCGGCACACCATGGAGGGGAGCCAGGATGATCCTGGCTCCCCTCGGTGCGTTCAGGCGGAGGAAGGGTTGCCGTAGTAGGCGTCCGGGCCGTGCTTGCGGGTGAAGTGGCGGTCCAGGAGGTGCTGCGGAGGCTCGACCGTGCCCAGGGCGATGGTGTGGAGGGCCATCTCGGCCACCGCCTCGCAGATGATGGCGTGCTCCAGGGACGCGGTGGCGTCGGCGCCCCAGGTGAAGGGGCCGTGGTGGGCCACCAGGGCGCCGGGGACCTCGCGGGCCCGGATGTCGTCACTTCGCAGCAGGTCCACGATGACCTGCCCGGTGTTGAACTCGTAGTCCGTGGCGCACTGCTGGGAGGTGAGAGCCGCGGTGACGGGGACGGGACCGTTGAAGGTGTCCGCGTGGGTCGTGCCGAGCACCGGTATCGGACGACGGGCCTGGGCGAAGGCCACGGCATGGGTGGAGTGCGTGTGGGTCACGCCTCCGATGGAGGGGAAGGCCAGGTAGAGGCTCCGGTGCGTCTCTGTGTCGGTGGACGGTCGCAGGTGGCCCTCCACGACGCTTCCGTCGGACAGGGAGACGACGACCAGGTCCTCCTCGCTCAGCACGTCGTAGGCCACACCCGAGGGCTTGATGACGAAGACGCCGGCTTGTCGGTCCACTCCGCTCACGTTGCCCCAGGTGAGGGTGGCCAGACCGGCCCGGGGGATGCGGAGGTTGGCCTCCAGCACCTCCCGGCGCAGTTCCTTGGAGACGGCGGTGCTCACGGAGGGCTCCGTCCTCGTGGGGGTGGACGGGGTGGCGGGGGTGCTCACAGGCTCTGGGCCAGACGGTGGTACGCCTGGTTCCAGCGCAGCTCGCGCGTGAAGGCCCGGACCGTGGTGCCCTCGTCGATGACGGCGAGTTCGGTCCGCAGCATCTCGGCGAGGTCGTCGAGCTCCTCGCCGCCGAGGGCGGTGGTCAGGACGGTGTGGTGCGGCGCTCCGGCCGTCAGCCAGGCCTCGGTGGAGGTGCGCAGGTCGGGACGGGGGCGCCAGACGGCCCGGGCGACGGGGAGCCTGGGCAGCGGCTCGGGCGGGGCGACGACGTCGATGTGGTTGGCGACGAGGCGGAACCGGTCGCCCATGTCGGCGAGACCGACGACGACGGCCGGACCGGGGTCCGCGTCGAAGACGAGTCGGACCGGGTCCTCGCGTCCGCCGATGCCGAGCGCGTGGATCTCGCAGCTGGGCGTGGCCGTCGTGAGGGAGGGGCAGACCTCCAGCATATGGGCGCCGAGGATGAGTTCCTGGCCTGGCGTGAGGTCGTAGGTGTAGTCCTCCATGAAGGAGGTGCCGCCGGGCAGGCCGTGGGCCATGGCCTTCAGCGCGCGCAGCAGTGTGGAGGTCTTCCAGTCCCCTTCGCCGCCGAAACCGTAGCCGTCCGCCATCAGGCGCTGCACGGCGAGGCCGGGCAGCTGGCGCAGACCCCCGAGGTCCTCGAAGTTGGTGGTGAAGGCGCGGAACCCGCCGTCCGTGAGGAAGGTGCGCAGACCGGCTTCGACGCGGGCGGCGTAGCGCAGGGATGCGTGGCGCTCGCCGCCGGGCCGCAGCTCGGGCGCGAGGCTGTAGAGGTCCTGGTACTCCTTGACGAAGGCGGTGACGGTGTCCTCGTCGGCGGCGTCGACCGCGGCGACGAGGTCGTTGACGCCGTACGTGTTGACCGAGACCCCGAACCGCAGCTGCGCCTCGACCTTGTCGCCCTCGGTGACGGCGACGTCGCGCATGTTGTCGCCGAACCTGGCGAGCTTGAGGGTGGTGAGTTCGGAGCGGCCGACGGCGGCGCGGGCCCAACCGGCGATGCGGTCGACGACCTCGGGGGTGGAGACGTGGCCCGCCACGGTCTTGCGCGGGACACCGAGGCGGGTCTGGAGGAAGCCGAACTCGCGGTCGCCGTGGGCGGCCTGGTTCAGGTTCATGAAGTCCATGTCGATGGTGGACCACGGCAGTTGGCGGTTGGCCTGGGTGTGCAGGTGGAGCAGGGGCTTGCGCAGGGCGTCGAGGCCGGCGATCCACATCTTGGCCGGGGAGAAGGTGTGCATCCAGGCGACAAGACCGATGCAGCGGTCGTCGGCGTTGGCCTCCAGGCAGATCGCGCGGATGGCGGCCGCGTCGGTGAGGACCGGCTTCCACACCAGGCGGACGGTCGTCCGGAGCTGCCCGGCGAGGGTGTCGCAGATGGCACGGGACTGGTCGGCGACCTGAGCCAGGGTGTCGTCGCCGTAGAGGGCCTGGCTGCCGGTGAGAAACCAGATCTCGCGGTCGGGCTGGGCGAGCGTCATGTCGGGTGTGCTCCTCGGAGGTGCGGGGGCGGAGAGGTCGGGCCGGCGGAGGACGGGGGTGGGGAGGCGGCCCGGTCAGCGGGTGGTGACGAGGCGCGCGGTGTTGCGGATCCGTCTCAGGCGGTGCAGGAGGAGGTCCGCTCCGGTACCGAAGTGGTCGTGCAGGGCGCGGTACTCGTCGAACAGCGCGTCGTAGGCGTCCGCCCGTGCGGGGTCGGGCACGTACGCGTGGCGCTGGACGCTGCCCATCACGGAAGCGGCGGAGCGGACGTCGGGGTAGGCGCCCGCGGCGACCGCGGCGTGGATGGCCGAGCCGAGCGCCGGCCCCTGCTCGGAGATGCCGAGGGACACGGGGCGGCGGAGCACGTCGGCGTAGATCTGCATCAGCAGCGCGTTCTTCCTCAGCCCTCCGGTGACGATGAACTCCTCGACGGGAATCCCGCCGCCCTCGAAGGTCTCGACGATCACCCGGGTGCCGTAGGCGGTGGATTCGAGCAGGGCCCGGTAGACGTCCTCGGGCCGGGTGTCGAGGGTGAGGCCGGCGATGACTCCGGAGAGGTGGTGGTCGACCAGGGTGGAACGGTTGCCGTTCATCCAGTCCAGGGCCACCAGGCCGTGCGCGCCGACCGGCTGGTCGGCGGCCTTGCGGGTCAGGAGCCCGTGGAGGTCCTCGCTCGCTGCCTCTGCCTCGGCGCGGTAGTGGTCCGGGACGCCCTGGCGGAGCCACCAGGCGAAGATGTCGCCGACCGCGCTCTGACCGGCCTCGTAACCGTAGGCACCCTCGACGATGCCGCCGTCGACGACCCCGCAGATGCCGGGGACCTCGGCGAAGGTGGCGCCGTTGAGTACGTGGCAGGTGGAGGTGCCCATGATGGCGAGCATCCGGCCGTTCTCCACGGCGCCCGCCGCGGGTGCGGCGACGTGGGCGTCGACGTTGCCCGCCGCGACGGCGATGCCCTCGGGGAGACCCGTCCAGTCTGCGGCGCGGCTGCTCAGGGTGCCGACGCGGGAGCCCAGCGGGGACAGGGGGTGCTCCAGGCGGGTGGCGGGGAAGTCGGCGAAGTCCGGGTGGAGTCCGGCGAGGAAGGCGGGCGAGGGGTAGGCACCGTCCTGGTGGATGCCCTTGTAGCCGGCGGTGCAGGTGTTGCGGGACTCGGCGCCGGTCAGCTGCCAGACGATCCAGTCCGCCGCCTCGATCCAGCGGGCGCAGGCGGCGTAGACGCCCGGGTCCTCTTCGAGGACCTGGAGGGCCTTGGCGTACTGCCACTCGGAGGAGATCTTGCCGCCGTACCGTGCGATCCACTTTTCGCCGTGGGCGTGGGCGAGGGCGTTGATGCGGTCGGCCTGCTCCTGGGCCGCGTGGTGCTTCCACAGTTTGGGCCAGGCGTGCGGCCGGTCGGCCCACTCGGGCGTCAGGGCGAGCGGGGTGCCGTCCGGGGTCGTCGGCAAGACCGTACAGGCGGTGAAGTCGGTGGCGATGCCGATGACGCGGTCCGGGTCGACTCCGGCGTCGGCGAGCGCCGCGGGTACGGCGGTACGCAGGACGTCGCGCCAGTCCTCGGGGTGCTGGAGGGCCCAGTCGGGGGGCAGGGGGGCGCCGGTGGAGGGGAGGCTGTCCTCGATGACCGCGTGGCGGTACTCGTGGACCGACGAACCGAGTTCGGCGCCGTCCCGGACCCTGACCACGACGGCGCGCCCGGAGAGGGTGCCGAAGTCGACTCCGATGGTGCATGCCTCGGGATGGTGAGGGGCTGCGGGGCCGGAAACGGTGTGTGGGGTCACGATGCGGTCTCTCTCGTCATGAACAGGGCCAGAGGAGCACCCTGATTGTTAACGCTCACAATCAGTCTGGACAAGAGCTGCGTGCAGTTCTTGCCGAACTTTCGGCAGGAAGATGGCCTTATGAAGTGAGCGCTCACGGACCGTCCCTGAGACGGCCTCGGCGTCGCGACCGGCCCGGTGGGAGGACTAGTGGGAGGACGAGCGGAGGGAACGGTCGACGGAGCACTTGCGCGGGCGGACCGACGCGCGTGCGCAACCGGACGCCCGGTCGACGGAGCGCTTGCGCGGGCGGACCGACGCGCGTGCGCAGCCGGACGCCCGGTCGACGGAGCGCATGCGCGGGCGGACCGACGCGCGTGCGCAGCCGGACGCCAGACGCGGACATCGAGCGACAGACGGCAGGCCCCGGACAGCAGAAACAGCGGACAGGAGACCTGACGCCGGCCTCCATGAGGTGGTGGCGGGAGCCCACCCCCCGCGTCAGGATTCGTTCGAGGGGCGCGTGCTCGCGCGCATGATGAGCTGCGGTTCCACCAGGAGGTGCTCGGGCTTCCGGGCGCGACCCTCGATGTGGTCCACCAGCAGCCCGATGCTGCGGCGCCCGATGGCGGCGAAGTCCTGGCGGACCGTCGTCAGCGGCGGAGGGAAGAACTCGGCCTCCGGGATGTCGTCGAAGCCGGCGACGGCGATCTGTCCGGGGGTGCGGATCCCGCCCTCGCGCAGCGCCCGCAGGACGCCGAGCGCCATCTGGTCGTTGGCGACAAAGACGGCCGTGACCGGTGTCGAGCCGCGACGGGCCAGGGCGAGTCCCGCGAGTTCCTGCCCCGCCCGGTACCCGGACAGCGGGCTCCAGTCCCCCGTCAGTACGCGCGGAGGGCGGATACCGCTCTCCTCCAGGACGGCGCGCCATCCCGCGGTGCGGGCCTCGCTCTCCAGCCAGTCGTCGGGACCCGCCACGTGCCAGACGTTGCCGTGCCCGGCGGCGAGCAGGTGCTCCGTGACCATGCGGGCGCCGAGCTCCTGATCGAGGGAGACGCCGGGCAGGTCGAGCTGGTGTCCGCCCTCCACGGTGACCACGGGGAAGGGTGCGTCCAGTTCGGCGAGCGCCTGCACGTGCGAGCGTTGCGGGGTGATGGCGACGACGCCCTCCACGCCCCAGGACGCGAGGTGGTCGATGGCGTCCTTGAGCCCCTGCCCCTCTCCGGTGCGCAGGCTGACGGTCGAGACGAGGTAGCCCTGCTCCCGGGCCGCCTCCTCCAGGCCGGTCAGGGTGCTGGCAGGGCCGTACAGGGCGGTGTTGACGGCGATGACGCCCAGCGTCCTCGTACGACGCGTCACCAGGGCGCGTGCGGCGGAGTTGCGACGGTAGCCCAGCCGCTCGATGGCCAGGGTGACCTGCTCCCGGGTGGCCGCGCGCACGTTGGGGTGATCGCTCAGCACCCGGGAGACGGTCTGATGGGAGACCCCCGCCTCTCGTGCGACGTCGGCCATCGTCGGCGGGCGGACGTCATCCGCGGGATGCACCACGTTCGCCTCCCTTCTCCGTGCTCACGGCTGTGTATCGATGCGAGAAAAACCTTAGCGCCTCTTGTATCACGCTGTTGTGAGCGCTAACAATCAACCTCGACCGGGGCGCCGACGCCCCGGCCACCCAGCCGGAACGGCGCCGTCCCGGTGGTGCGAGCTCACGCGCCGCCGCCGGACCCGTCCCTCGGCCGGAGCCGCCCTCGACGACGGGATTGCCAGGTAACCCATGAAGAAGTTTCGATCCGCATCCGCCCTCCTGGCCGTGACCACCGGCTGTGCCCTGCTCCTGACGGCCTGCGGGCAGAACGGCGAGGGCGGCAGCCAGGAGTCGAAGGACACGAAGGACCTCACCATCGGCATCGCGATGCCCACCAAATCCTCCGAGCGGTGGATCGCCGACGGCCGCAACATGACCGAAAGCCTGAAGAAGGCCGGCTTCGCCACGACCCTGCAGTACGGCGAGGACGACCCCGACCAGCAGGTCGCCCAGATCGAGAACATGATCACCCAGGGCGTCGACGCCCTGGTCGTGGCCGCCATCAACGGCGAGGCACTGTCCAACGTCCTGCAGCAGGCGGCCGACGCCCGCATCCCGGTCATCTCCTACGACCGGCTCATCCTGGGCTCCCCGCACGTCGACTACTACGCCTCCTTCGACAACGAGAAGGTCGGCGAGCTCCAGGCCACGTACATCGTCGAGAAGCTGGGGCTGAAGGCCGGCTCGAAGAAGGGCCCCTTCAACATCGAGCTGTTCGCCGGATCCAACGACGACAACAACACCAAGTACTTCTTCGACGGCGCCATGAAGGTGCTGAAGCCCTACCTCGACAAGAAGCAGCTGGTCGTACGCTCCCAGCAGACCCAGCTCAACCAGGTCACCACGTTGCGCTGGGACGGAGGGACGGCGCAGAAGCGCATGGACGACCTGCTGACCTCCTCGTACTCCACCGCCCGGGTCGACGCCGTGCTCTCCCCCTACGACGGCATCTCCATCGGCATCCTGTCCGCCCTGAAGTCCGACGACTACGGGAGCGCCGCCAAGCCGCTGCCGGTCGTCACCGGCCAGGACGCGGAGGTCGCCTCCGTGAAGTCGATCATCGCGGGCCAGCAGACGCAGACCGTCTACAAGGACACACGCGCACTCGCGCAGGTCGC
This sequence comes from Streptomyces sp. NPDC088707, assembly GCF_044752725.1. NCBI lineage: Bacteria > Bacillati > Actinomycetota > Actinomycetes > Kitasatosporales > Streptomycetaceae > Streptomyces > Streptomyces sp. NPDC088707. Next base: position 1,113,568 of record NZ_JBIVLV010000001.1, read on the forward strand.
CGCAGACATGGTGACCGCCGTCCTCGCCGGCAAGAAGCCCGAGATCAACGACAAGGCCACCTACGACAACGGCAAGAAGGTGGTTCCGGCCTTCCTGCTCGATCCGGTGAGCGTCGACAAGACGAACTACCGGAAGGTCCTGGTCGACTCCGGCTACATCAACGCCGAGGAACTGCGGTGACGCCCGCCCCGGCCCACCCGGTCCCCGTCTCCGGCCCGTCCCCGGCCGGCCCCGTCCTCGAGATGCGGTCCATCGTCAAGACCTTCCCCGGGGTCAGAGCACTGTCCGACGTGACCCTGTCCGTGGAGCGCGGCGAGGTCCACGCCCTGTGCGGAGAGAACGGTGCCGGCAAGTCGACGCTCATGAAGGTCCTGTCCGGCGTGCACCCGCACGGCAGCTACGAAGGAGAGATCCTCTTCGAAGGCGAGCCGTGCCGGTTCAAGGACATCAGGGCCAGTGAACGGCGCGGCATCGTCATCATCCACCAGGAGCTCGCACTCGTCCCCTATCTGTCGATCGCCGAGAACGTCTTCCTCGGCAACGAGCCGTCCCGGCGCGGGATCATCGACTGGCACGAGGCGCTGCGCCGTGCTTCCGAACTGCTCAGGCGGGTCGGGCTCGACGAACACCCCGAGACCCGGGTCGCCGACATCGGTGTCGGCAAGCAGCAACTCGTGGAGATCGCGAAGGCACTGGCGAAGAACGTCCGCCTCCTGATCCTCGACGAGCCCACCGCGGCGCTCAACGACGAGGACAGCGCGAAGCTGCTGCGGCTGATGCGGGAGCTGAAGAGCCAGGGCATCACGTCGATCATCATCTCGCACAAGCTGAACGAGATCGCCCGGATCGCCGACTCCGTCACCATTCTGCGCGACGGGCGCTCCATCGAGACCCTCGACGTCAGGGATCCCGCCACCACCGAGGAACGCATCATCCGCGGCATGGTGGGGCGGGACCTCGACAGCCGGTTCCCCGACCGGACGCCGTACGAGGGCCCGGCCGACGCCGGCCCTGTCCTGGAGATCCGGGACTGGACCGTACGTCACCCCCTCGACCGCGGCCGCAAGGCCGTCGACGGGGTCTCGCTCCAGGTCCGCCGCGGGGAGATCGTCGGCGTCGCGGGGCTCATGGGTGCCGGCCGGACCGAACTCGCGATGAGCGTCTTCGGCCGTTCCTACGGCCACTACGAGCAGGGCACCGTACTCAAGGACGGCCGCGAGGTACGGACACGCACGGTCCCCGAGGCGGTCGCCCACGGCATCGCGTACGTCACCGAGGACCGCAAGCACTACGGGCTCGACCTCGGGGACTCCGTGAGCCGGAACATCTCGCTCGCGTCCCTCGGCGCCCTCGCCCGCCGCGGCGTCGTCGACGGGCACGAGGAGCGCAAGGTGGCCGAAAGGTACCGGCGGACGATGAACATCAAGGCTCCGAACGTCCTCGAGCCGGTCGGCCGCCTTTCCGGCGGCAACCAGCAGAAGGTCGTTCTCAGCAAGTGGATCCTCGCCGGGCCGGACGTCCTCATCCTCGACGAGCCCACACGCGGAGTCGACGTGGGAGCCAAGTTCGAGATCTACACCGTGATCGACCGGCTCGCCGCCGAGGGCAAGGCGATTCTCCTCATCTCCTCCGAGCTTCCCGAACTGCTCGGCATGTGCGACCGCATCTACACCATGGCGGCAGGCCGGCTGACCGGCGAAGTCGCCCGCGAGGACGCCACCCAGGAAGTCCTGATGCGGCACATGACGCAGGACACCCCCGCACCACCGGCGGTCACCGCGGGCGCCGCCTCCAGCGAAGGACACCAGGCATGAGCACCGACGTCAGCACGAAATCGACCACGCCGGCGCCCCCGGGCCGCGGGGCTCCGTCCACCGGGGCACCGCTGGCCCGGGTGCTTCTGGACGGCGTCCGGCGGAACATGCGCCAGTACGGGATGCTCTTCGCACTCGCCCTGATCGTGCTCCTGTTCCAGATCTGGACGGGTGGCGACCTCCTGCTGCCGCGGAACGTCTCCAACCTGGTGCTGCAGAACAGCTACATCCTCATCCTGGCCATCGGCATGATGATCGTCATCGTCTCCGGGCACATCGACCTGTCCGTGGGCTCCCTGATGGCACTCGTCGGTGGCATCGGGGCGGTGCTCATGGTCGAGCACCATGTGGCCTGGCCCGTCGCGGTGCTCCTCACCCTGCTGCTGGGAGCCGTCGCCGGAGCCCTGCAGGGCTTCTTCATCGCATACGTCGGCATACCGTCGTTCATCGTGACCCTCGCCGGCATGCTGCTGTTCCGCGGGCTCACGGAGATCTTCCTCAAGGGTCAGACGCTCGGCCCGTTCCCGGACGGACTGCAGAAGGTCGCCAACGGCTTCCTGCCGGAGGTGGGGCCGCAGACCAACTACCACAACGGGACCCTGCTCCTCGGCCTGGGACTGGTCGCCTACGTGGTGTTCCGGGAGGTACGGGACCGCCGTCGCCAGCGCGAGTTCGCTCTGGAGCCGCTTCCCACGGCCCTGTTCGCGCTGAAGCTGACGGCACTGGTCGCCGCTGTCCTGGTCACCACCCTGCTGCTCGCAAGCTACAAGGGCGCCCCCGTGGTCCTCCTGATCCTGGCCGCGCTGCTGGTCGGCTTCGGTTACGTGATGCGCAACGCGGTGATCGGCCGCCACGTCTACGCGATCGGGGGGAACCTGCCGGCCGCCAAGCTGTCCGGGGTCAAGGACAAGAAGGTGACCTTCGCCGTGTTCCTCAACATGGGCATGCTCGCGGCGCTCGCCGGGCTCGTCTTCGCCGCGCGCTTCAACGCGGCCTCGCCGAAGGCGGGCGTGAACTTCGAACTGGAGGCCATCGCCGCCGCGTTCATCGGCGGGGCGTCGATGAGCGGTGGAGTCGGGACCGTCCTGGGAGCCATCATCGGCGGCCTGGTCCTCGGCGTGCTCAACAACGGCATGAACCTCGTCGGGGTGGGCACCGACTGGCAGCAGGTCATCAAGGGCCTCGTGCTGCTCGCGGCGGTCGGCTTCGACGTGTGGAACAAGCGCAGGGCGGGTGCCTGACGTCCCTCCGATCACGGCTGTGCCCGCCGGCTCCTCCACCGGCGGGCACAGCCATGTCAGCGTGCTCGTACGCGGTCAGCCGCGCGCGCGTCCTCGACCGGTACTCGTCGCCGGGGCGCCGTCCTCCATGCGGCGGCCCGTGGACGGCGCGTGGAGGACGGCGGCCCGGCGGAGGGTTTCGTCGCCATGCGGGCTCAGGACGAAGGGTTCGTGGCCGGGGCCCTGCCCCCTCCCTGGCCGCGTTCGTACGCGGAGGACGGTTCGGGGTTCGCTCTCGGCGAGGGGTCTATTCCGCCTGGCGCGATCCTCCGAAGAGGCGCTGGAGGAGGATGAAGACGAACAGCAGACCGCCGATGACGATGCGGGTCCACCACGAACTGAGCGTGCCCTGGAAGCTGATGACGGTCTGGATCAGGCCGAGGACCGTCACGCCCAGGGCGGTTCCCAGGACGAAACCGGAACCACCGGTCAGCAGCGTCCCGCCGATCACGGCGGCGGCGATGGCGTCGAGTTCCATGCCGACGGCGTGCAGGGCGTAGCCGGACAGCATGTAGAAGGTCAGCAGCAGACCTCCGAGGGCGGAACACAGGCCGCTCACGGCGTACACCGCGACCTTGGTGCGCCCCACGGGCAGGCCCATGAGACGGGCGGAGGACTCGTTGCCGCCCAAGGCGTAGACGGTGCGGCCGAAGCGGGTGTGGTGGAGGACGACGAAGGCGAGCGCCAGCACGACCAGGGCGATGACCACGGCGGGTGAGACGAACAGGCCCCCGGGCAGGAGCACCCGTGTCTGGGCGATCCGCGTGGTCGTCGGGTCGGTGAGGGAGATGGACTCGGTGCTGATCATGTAGCAGAGGCCGCGGGCGAGGAACATGCCCGCGAGAGTGACGATGAAGGGCTGGATCTCGAAGGCGTGGATCACCCAGCCCATGAGGGCGCCGCCCCCGGCTCCCACCAGCAGGACCACCGGCACCGCCAGGGCGAGCGGCAGGCCGTTCTGTTCGACGAGCCAGGCCGTCAGCATGGTCGACAGGGCCACCATCGAGCCGACCGACAGGTCGATCCCGCCGGTGAGGACGACGAACGTCATGCCGATCGCCACGACGAGCAGGAAGCCGTTGTCGATCAGGACGTTGAGCAGGACCTGCGCGGAGAAGAAGCCGTCGTACTGCACGGAGCCGATCGAGAACATCGCGACCAGCAGCGTCGCCGTCACCATGAGCGGCAGGCGGGCGGCGTGCCGTGCCGAGAAGCGGTGGAGCGGCTTGGTGAGGGGGGTGCTCACGGGTGGACCTCCTGCCGGCGGGCCGTCAGGTCACCGGCCGCGGATGCCGGGTCCGGGGCGGCCGTTCGGCGACGGCGTGAGAGTCGCGCGCGGAACGCGGGCGACTGGACGAGACACACGACGATGACCACCAGGGCCTTGAAGACGAGGGTGGTCTCGGGCGGTACGCCGAGGGTGTAGATCGTGGTCGAGAGGGTCTGGATGATCAGCGCGCCCAGGACCGTCCCACCGAGGGAGAAGCGACCGCCCGTCAGAGCGGTGCCGCCGATGACGACGGCGAGGATCGCGTCCAGTTCGATCCACAGGCCGGCGTTGTTGCCGTCCGCACTGGACACGTTGGAGCTGATCATCAGGCCGGCCACCGCGGCGCACACGGCGCTGACGACGTAGACCATGACCAGGAGGCCGACCGCCCGGATGCCGACGAGTCGGCTGGCGACCGGGTTGCCGCCCACCGATTCGATGAGCAGCCCGAGCGCGGTCCGCCGGGTGACGAGGGAGGTGACGACGACGAGCGCCGCAGCGAGGAGGACGGCGAAGGGGAGGGTGAGCCAGTAGCCGCCGCCGATCATCTTGTAGGTGCTGCTGGAGACGCTGATGATCTGGCCGTCGGTGATCAGCTGGGCCACGCCGCGCCCGGCGACCATGAGGACCAGCGTGGCGACGATGGGCTGGACGCCGAGCCGGGCGACGAGGAAGCCGTTCAGCAGTCCGATCCCGGCGGCCACGCCGACCGCCACCGCGATCGCCGAGAGGACGGTGGACAGGCTTTCCGGGTCCTCCGCGGTGGCGATGTGCTCGCACGCGAGGGCGCCTGCGATGGCGACCGTCGAGCCGACCGAGAGATCGATGCCCCGGGTGGCGATCACGAGCGTCATGCCGAGCGACACCAGGATCAGGGGGGCACCGAACTGCAGGACGTCGATCAGGCTGCCGTACAGGTGTCCGTTCTGGACGCGGACGGCGAGGAAGTCATGGGTGAACACGAGGTTCCCCACCAGCAGGGCGGCCAGCACCGCGGCGGGCCAGAACAGGCGGTGCTCGATGAGCCGCCGGACCGCGGGGGCGTGGACCGGACGCCCCCCGGCGCCGGTGTCGTCAGGTGCTGTCATGAGCTGGCTCCGGTGGCGATGGCGTCCAGGATCCGGTCGGGCGTCAGGGTGGGGTCGTTGGAAAGGGTGGCGACGAGCCGGTGGTCGCGCAGGACGCCCACGCGGTGGCTCAGCCGCAGCACCTCCTCGAGTTCGGCGGAGATGAAGAGGACCGCGGTGCCTTCCGCGGCCAGGCCGGTGACCAGCTTCTGGATCTCCGTCTTGGCGCCGATGTCGATGCCCCGGGTCGGTTCGTCCAGGATCAGCAGTTCGGGGTCGGTGAGCAGCCACCGGGCGAGCAGCACCTTCTGCTGGTTGCCTCCGCTGAGGTTGCGGACCTGTGCCTCGGGTGCGGCGGGGCGGATATCGAGGACCTCGATCCACCGGGCGGCGATCTCTTCCTGCCGGGTGCGGGAGACGGGCCTGGTCCAGCCGCGTGCGGCCTGGAGGGCGAGCACGATGTTCTCGCGGACGGTGAGTTCGCCGATCAGGCCCTCCGCCTTGCGGTTCTCCGAGCAGAAGGCGATCTTGTGGGCGATCGCGGCGCGCGGGGATCGCAGGGCGGCCCGCTCGCCGTCGATCCGGAGCTCTCCCGCGTCGGCGTGGTCGGCTCCGAAGAGCAGCCGGGCCGCCTCGGTGCGTCCGGAGCCGAGGAGCCCGGCCAGGCCGATGACCTCGCCGCGGTGGATGTCCAGGTCGTAGGGCTGGACGGCACCGGCCCTGGCGAGGCCGCGGGCGCTGAGGAGGGGCGTGTCCCCGGAACCGGGTCCGGCCGTGGGGCCGGTGTGGGATGTCCCGGCCAGTTCGTCGAGGACGCGCAGTTCGCTGCCGACCATGCGGTGGACGAGGGTGACGGGTGTCAGCTCGTCGATCCGGTACTCGCCTTCGAGGCGCCCGTTGCGCAGGACGGTCACCCGGTCGCACAGGTCGAAGACCTGGTCGAGGAAGTGGGTGACGAAGAGGATCGCGACACCCCGGTCGCGCAGTCTGCGGACCAGGGTGAACAGCTGGGCGACTTCGTCCCGGTCGAGGCTGGAGGTGGGCTCGTCGAGGATGAGGACCTTCGCCTTGACGTCCACGGCCCTTACGATCGCGACCAGTTGCTGGACGGCGAGGGAGTGCGTGCTCAGCGGCATGCTGACGTCGAGGTCGAGTTCCAGTTCGGTGAGGAGCCGTGCAGCGCGTTCATGGAGGGCCGACCAGTGGACCAGCCCCAGGCGCCGGGGTTCACGGCCGATGAGGATGTTCTCCGCGACCGAGAGGTTGGGGCACAGGTTCACCTCCTGGTAGACCGTGCTGATTCCGGCGTGCTGCGCTTCCAGCGGTTCGGCGAATCGCTGGGGGCTGCCGTCGATCGAGACCGTTCCCGCGTCGGGCGGGTGGACGCCGGTGAGCACCTTGATGAGGGTCGACTTCCCGGCGCCGTTCTCGCCCATCAGGGCGTGTACCTCGCCGGGGAAGAGGCGCAGGTCCACCCCGTCGAGCGCGAGGACGCCGGGGAACGCCCTGCGGATGCCGAGGGCCTCCAGGACCGGCCGGTCGGTGCGGGTGGGTGTGGGGATGGGTGGGGCTGTCATCCGCCCTCCTCGCCTGAGGGGTCGGGGGCGGCGCGAGGACCGCCCCCGGTCTGGTGCGGGCGTCGGGTCAGTACTGGCGGCCGGGCAGGGCGGCCGCGGCCTCGTCCTGGGTGAAGACGCCCTCCTTGACCTCGACCCGTCGCGGGACGCTCTCCCCCGCCGCGACCTTCTCGGCGAGTTCCATCAACTGGTCGCCGAGGGGTGGGTTGCACTCGACCACCACGTTGATCTTCTTCTCCTGCATGGCGACGAAGGCGTCCTTGATGCCGTCGACGGAGATCACCTTGATGTCGGTGCCCGGCTTCTTGCCTGCCTCCTCGATGGCCTGGATGGCGCCCAGGGCCATGTCGTCGTTGTGGGCGTACAGGACGTCGATGTCCTTGTGGGACTTGAGGAAGGCCTGCATGACCTCCTTGCCCTTGGCGCGGGTGAAGTCCCCGGTCTGGGACGCGACGACCTTGAACTTGGGCTCTCCCTTGATGACTTCGGCGAAGCCGGCCTTGCGGTCGTTGGCAGGTGCGGAGCCGGTGGTGCCCTGGAGTTCGACGACGTTGACCGGTTCGGACGTCCCCTCGTACTCCTTCACGAGCCACCGGCCGGCCTCCTGCCCCTCCTTGACGAAGTCGGAGCCGAGGAAGGTCTGGTAGAGGGAGGTGTCCTGCGAGTCGACCGCACGGTCGGTGAGGATCACCGGGATGCCGGCGCTCTTGGCCTCCTTCAGGACGGTGTCCCAGCCGGACTCCACCACCGGGGAGAAGGCGATGACGTCCACCTTCTGCTGGATGAACGTGCGGATCGCCTTGATCTGGTTCTCCTGCTTCTGCTGCGCGTCGGAGAACTTCAGCGTGATCCCGGCCTTCTCGGCCGCCTCGCGTACGGACTTGGTGTTGGCGGTGCGCCAGCCGCTCTCGGCTCCCACCTGGGCGAACCCGAGCACCAGCTTGCCGTCGGAGGAGCCCTTGCCGGTACCGCCGGTGGTACCGGTGGGCGCGGGCTCGGTGGTGCAGGCGGTCAGCACACCAGCGGCCAGAACGGCGGCGGTGACGACACGGAGAGCTCTGTGGGCCATCTCGTGGTTCCTTTCGGGGACGTACGTCGTGCAGGGCGGTGCCCTGAAGGGGCCGGGCCCGGCGAAGGTGCGGCTGCGCAGCGGTGGTTGCGCTGGGCGGAGGCGGAGTGAGCGGAGGCCCCCGACGACCGGCGGCCTTCCGAACGCGACACATTGTGAGCGCTAACAGACGCGTAACTCAAGGGTCTGTACGGCTGTTACCGGTTTTCTGGTGCGGAGAGACCAGCCGTTGCGCAGTCAGTCGCGGCCCAAGGATGTGAGCGTTAACAGACTTCTGAGGCGCCCTGCGGCACAGAAGGCCCCGCCGAACGAGTCCGCCTCGTCAGCCGGGGCCCGGCGAAGCCCACGTGCGCGTCCACGCCGTGGGGATCAGCCGCAGCGACCGCGACGTCTATCTGGGTCGCCGACCGTTCCGTACGTGCGCTGTCCGGTCCCCCCTGGCCACGAGTGGTCCGGCACCGTCACCGCCGTGGGAGGGGTGCGCCGGCTTCCCTGCTCGACCGCAAGGTCGTGGGCGAAGGGCTGCGGAACCGCGAGACCTGCGCGCCCTGTCGCGGCGGCGACACCAACCTGTGCACCGTCGGCTACGACGAGACGGGGTTCACCCTGCCCGGCGCCATGGCCCCCACCCCCGCGCCAGCTGGGCCTCGACGAGTTCGAGCGGGCCGTGGAACTCACGGGCAGCGGTGATCCCCGCGTCGGGAGAATCCTGCTCCGTCCCTGAGGCCCGAAGAGCCGGGAGCGCGTTCGCGGCGATGGCTCTGGCGTACCAGCGGGCGCTGCGCTTCGGCGCACGCAGAGGGTGGGCCGGAGCACGGGGCCGTACGCCGGGCCGGCCGCGAGGCGGTTCGTCAGGCGCTGGCGCGGGTGACCAGACGCGTGGGGAGGATCAGTGGGGTGGCGGCCTGCCCGTTGATGAGCGCGACGAGCATGCGCGCCATCTCGCGACCGAGACCCTCTACGGGCTGGTGCACCGTGGTCAGCGGCGGATCGGAGATCCTGGCCACGGCCAGGTCGTCGAAACCGATCACGGCGACGTCGGCGGGGACGCGGCGGCCGGCATCACGCAGTGTGCGCAACGCCCCCGCCCCCATGTTGTCGCTGGCGGCGAACACTCCGTCCAGCTCCGGGTGCCGCGCCGACAGCGCCGCCATGGCGGCCGCGCCGCTCAACTCGGTGAAGTCACCGGCTTCCGGCGGATACGGTTCGAGGCCGGCCGCCAGCATGGCGTCCTGATAGCCGCGGTGACGGGCGCGCCCCACCTCGGTGTCCAGCCGCCCGCAGATCGTCACGACCCTGGTCCGGCCGAGCGAGATCAGGTACTCGGTCGCCGCGCGCGCTCCTCCGAGGTTGTCCACGTCCACATACCACCGCGGGTGCAAACCGACCGGACGCCCACCGAACACCACGGGAATCTCCGCCTCTTCCGCCATGCGGGCCAACGGATCGTCTTCACGCAGCGCCATCAGCATCACTCCGTCGGCCCCCTTGGACCGGAGAAGCCGCTCCACGCGTCGGCGTCCCCGGTCGGAGGCCGCCAGACACAGCATCAGGTGCAGTTCGGCCTCATCCAGCGCGGCCGAGGCACCCACGATCACCTGAGCGAAGAACGGGTCCGCGAAGATCGACGGATCCTCTCCCGAGACGACCAGGGCGGCCGCACCGGTCTGCCGGGTCGCCAGCGCCCGGGCGGTCGGATTCGGCACGTACCCGAGTTGACGGACCGCCCGTTCGACGGCCTCCCGTTTCGTGCGGCTGACGTGCGGGGCGTTGTTGAGCACACGCGAGGCCACCGATCGCGAGACACCGGCCAGTTCGGCCACCTCGTCGAGTGTCGACTGCCGGTTCGGCTCACCTTGTGCCATGAGCGGCCCTCCTCCCTCCATCTGAACACCTGGAAGGCTGGGAGCGCTTCCAGTCTCAGGACGGTTTCAGGACAGTAAGCCCGTCCTGTCGTCCTGTGAAGTGCTGTTCAAGTGGGCGCACTTGACAGTCCCGATGGGCGCATCACACGATACGGCCACACCCCGGCCTCACAGATCACGGCCTGGGAGCGCTTCCAGTGGGAGCGCTTCCACGGGTTCTTGTGCGTCCGGAGTGCGCTGGTGTCCCCGCCGGGGCGCCGCCTCCGTGAGGCGCGCCGCACGGGGAACGTCGTACCACCGCAATTCCTCACCGTGTCGCACCGCTCGGGACGAGAGCGGTCGACGCGTTCGCCGTCAGGAAATCGAGGTACAGCCATGCGCCGCAGAATCCGCGCCCTCGTCGCAGCCCTCTCCGCACTGCCGTTGGCGCTCGTCGTCGCACCGTCCGCCCACGCGGCGGATCCCACCACCATGACCAGCGGGTTCTACACGGACCCGGACTCCAGCGGGAGGAAGTGGGTCGCCGCCAACCCCGGCGACGGCCGGGCCCCCGCGATCAACGCCTCCCTCGCCAACACCCCCACGGCCCGCTGGTTCGGCGCCTGGAGCGGCACGATCGGCACCGCGGCGGGCGCGTACGTCGGCGCGGCGGACCACCACGACAAGCTGCCCATCCTGGTCGCGTACAACATCTACCTCCGTGACTCGTGCGGCGGGCACTCCGGAGGCGGAGCCTCGTCGGCCTCCGCCTACGCGACCTGGATCGCGCAGTTCGCCGGCGGGATCGCGGGCCGCCCGGCCGTCGTCCTCCTCGAACCCGACTCCCTCGCGGACTACGGCTGCCTGAACCAGACCCAGATCCGCGAACGCCAGGGCATGATCAGCGGCGCCCTCGCCGAGTTCAACCGCCAGGCCCCCAACACCTGGGTCTACCTCGACGCCGGCAACCCCGGCTGGGTGAGCGCGGCGACGATGGCCCAGCGCCTCCACGAGGCCGGGGTCCGACAGGCACACGGCTTCTCCCTCAACATCTCGAACTACTACACCACCGACCAGAACACCGCCTACGGCAACGCCGTCAACAGCGAACTGGCCGCCCGCTACGGCTACACCAAACCGTTCGTCGTCGACACCAGCCGCAACGGCAACGGCTCCAACGGCGAGTGGTGCAACGCGGCCGGCCGCCGCATCGGCACGCCCACCCGACTGGGCGGGGGCGCCGAGATGCTGCTGTGGATCAAGGCCCCGGGTGAGTCCGACGGCAACTGCGGCGTCGGAACCGGCTCCACGGCCGGCCAGTTCCTCCCGGAGGCCGCCTACAAGATGATCTACGGCTACTGACGTCCGACTCCTGTGGTCCGGACTCCGCCGCCCCGCGACCGGGCCACAGGCGCCACCGGCACTCCACACCCCCGACGCCCTCCGCCCCTCGACGCCCTCCGCCCCTCCAACCCTCCGACCAGGAGCCCTCGTGAAGCCACGCACCCTACGGCGCCGTGCGACCGCCGCCCTCGCGGCGCTCGCGGCCTGTGCCGCCCTCATCGCGACGCAGGGACAGGCGCAGGCCGCACCCGCCACGGACCCGCTCCTTGCCACCAGGTTCTACGTGGACCCGAACAGCAAGGCCGCGAAGCAGGCACTCACCGACCTCGGCAACGGAGACTTCGCGAACGCCGCGAACATGGCCAGGCTCGCGAGCTGGCCGCAGGCCGAGTGGTTCACCGAGGGCACACCCGACGAGGTCCGGGCCAAGGTGAGAAGCCTCGTCCGCGAGGCCCGGCTGGTGAACCGGACCCCCGTCCTGGTCGCCTACAACGTCCCGGGCCGCGACTGCTCGCAGTACTCCAGCGGCGGCGCCGCGTCCTCCGCCGCCTACCGCCAGTGGATCGACGCCTTCGCCGCCGGCATCGGCGACGGCCAGGCCGTCGTCGTGGTCGAGCCGACGGCCTGGCGCTCCTCCCGAACGACTGCGGACCGGACGTGGACCCGACCGGCGAGCTCACGGCGACCCGCGTCGCCGACCTCGCCTACGCCGTCAGTACCCTCAAGTCCAAGGCCCGCACCGCGGTCTACCTCGACGCCGGGAACGTCCTGTGGCGGCCGGTCGGCGAGATGGCGCGGCGCCTACTCGACGCCGGCGTCCAGCACAGCGACGGCTTCGCCCTCAACGTCTCCAACACGCACCCCACCGACCACAACGCGCGCTATGGCACCTGGATCTCCAAGTGCATGTGGTACGCCGTCGAGGGGCCCGAGCACGCCCGCGGCCACACCGACTGGTGCGCCACCCAGTACTACTCGGCCGCCGCGCCCAACGACGGCGCCCCGGGCAACGCGGTCGACTCCGCCGACCCCGTCACCTGGCGCTGGACCGACGCCTGGTTCGACCAGGCCATGGGGACCCCGCCGGCCGCCGCACTGCGGCACTTCGTCATCGACACCAGCCGCAACGGCCTGGGCGCCTGGGCCCCGGAGCCCGGCAAGTACACCGGCGACCCGGAGATCTGGTGCAACGCACCCGGCCGCGGCCTCGGGGCGCGCCCGACCGCCGACACCGGCGTCCCGCTCGTCGACGCCTACCTGTGGATCAAGATCCCCGGCGAGTCCGACGGCAGCTGCACGCGCAACACCGGCGGCACGATCGACCCCGAGTACGGCATCGTCGACCCGCCCGCCGGCACCTGGTGGCCCGACCAGGCACACACCCTGGCCCGCAACGCGGCACCACGGCTGACCTTCAACCGCTGAGCCCCGGTTCCGGGCATGTCTCCTGTATCCAATGTGGGTGGAGACGTTCACGGGCTTGCGGATCGACCGGTGGTGAAGGAGCGGGGCGGGAACGGTCCCGGTGGTGGTCGGCCGTGGTGCCTGCCGCTGGCCGACCGGGTCCTGCTGGTGGCCGTCTACTACCGCACCAACCTCACGATGCGGCAGCTCGCCCCACTCTTGTGCTCGGGCAGCAGCCCCGTGCCGTGGTGCTGGCCGTCACCTGTGCCGTTGCCGGGGACGAGTTCGGTGAAGGCGGCGATGGAGCCGCAGAGTTGAGCTCGGCCGCCTCTTGACTGACCCCTGACCTGATGGCGAAACGCCGCGGCTTGCCGGGGGCGTTTCCTCAGTTCAGCGCAAGCCGTCTGTGTCGTCGTGCTCTTCGCCGACTGGGAGTGGCCGACGGTCCTCCCTCGGGTCATCGCTGTAGATGACCGCGGAGACCGCGCTGTCGTAGGCATCGTCGAGGTCGTTACCGCTTGCGCCGAGTATGTTCTCCCAGTCAATTCCCATACCTACGAGCCTACCCGTAGCGTTCGAGGAACCGAGCGATGCGGGCGTTGAGCTCGTCCGCCTGGGCAAAGATCGCAGCTTCCTCTCCTGGAAGGTGGGCGGCGCGGCCAGCCTCGTCATCGGGCTAAAGGGTGTTGCGGAAGGCTCAGTTCCGGCATGTCTCCTATTTGGGTGGGGTGTTGCGGCTGATCCGGTGTGGGTGGAGACGTTCACGGGCTTGCGGATCGACCGGTTCGCGAAGCTGGTGAGAGTGGTGAAGGAGCGGGGCGGGAACGGTCCCGGTGGTGGCCGGCCGTGGTGCCTTCCGCTGGCCGACCGGGTCCTGCTGGTGGCCGTCTTCTACCGCACCAACCTGACCATGCGGCAGCTCGCCCCACTCTTCGGGACCTCCCCGGCCACCGTCTGCCGGGTCATCCACCGCCTGCGACCGCTGCCGGCCCTGGAGCCGGCCCCGCGGCCCGTTACCGGCACGGACCGATTGTGGATCGTGGACGGAACCCTGATCCCGGTCCGCGACCGCACCGTCGCAGCCTCCTCCCGCAACTACCGGTTCTCGGCGAACGTGCAGGTCATCATCGACGCCGACACCCGCCTGGTCATCGCCTCCGCCCGGCCCGCACCGGGCAACAAGACGCCCACGTGTGGCGGGAGTCAGACCTGCCGACCACGGCGGCCGGGACAACGGTCATCGCGGACGGCGCCTACCTCGGCACCGGCCTGATCATCCCGCACCGCAGAAGAGCCGGTCGCCCCCTTCTGCGCGGGCAGGAAGAAGACAACGCCGAACACCGACGGGTCCGTGCCCGCATCGAGCACACCTTCGCCCGCATGAAGAACTGGAAGATCCTCCGCGACTGCCGCCAGAAACGAGACGGCCTCCACCACGCCGTCCAGGCCGTCGCCACCATGCACAACCTCACCATGACACGGTGAAACACCAGGTCAGACGATACTTCGGCCTGCTGAAACCGGACCTTCTGCAACACCCCTTAGGACGGCAGGACCGAGCGCGCCGCCCCCGAGGGGCGCAGAGCCAGGGGCGAGGACTTGATGACGTACATGCCGAGATCGTCCGCCTCGACGAGCGGAACTACTTCTTGCCGCGTACGGATGTCGCCGTGGCCACGAATGCGGACGCCGCAGCGAGGCTGGCAAGCGCTCCGAACAGCTCTGGGTAGCCACCCAGGATCGAGGCGAGAGTGGCTGCTGCGAAGGGTGCGAGAGCTGAGGCTGTCGTGGCTGGGGCGCTGAGGATCGCGGAGAGCCGACCGTAGTGCCGTGTTCCCCAGCGGTCGGTGATCGCCGTGGCCTGAAGGAGGGTGAGGTTGCCGCGGACCATGCCGGCCGCGATCGACACCGCGATCACCAGGCCGTACGGGCCCGGGGTGACGGCGAGGGCCGTCGTGGTCAGGGCGCCCAGTGCGATGAGGGTCGTGGTGCGCACCGTCGTGCCGGTGTGGCGGGCGAGCGGGGCGTAGAGCGTGCGGCCGAGGGTCTGGCCGGCGCCGCCGAGGCCGAGAGCCCAGGCCGCTTGGGATGTGGTGTAGCCGCGTTCGAGTAGGAGCGGGACGAGAGTGACGACCACGGCGTACATCGCGAAGGCCGAGAGAGTGAACGCGACAGCGAGCAGGAGGAACGGTCGGCTGCGGGCGACCGAGCCGGGACTCGCGTCCGTACCGGCCGGGGAGGGTGCCGCCGGGGGCCAGGGGGCTCTGAGGGCGATCGCGTGGGCCGGGATCGTGACGGCGGCGAGGATCGCCGCCAGCACCAGATAGGTCTCGCGCCACGACAGCCGGTCGGCCAGGGCAGCGGTGAGCGGGGCGAAGACCGTGGAGGCGAGGCCGCCGGCGAGGGTGACGATCGTGAGGGCGCGGACGTGATCGGGGGCCCACCAGCGGGTGAGTGCGGCGAACGCGGGCTGGTAGAAGGTGGCCGCCATGGCGAAGCCGGCCAGCAGCCAGCCGGCGAAGAACACCGGAAGGTTCGGCGCCAGGGCCACGATCACCAGACTCAGGACCCCGGCCACGGAGCCTGCCGTCATGACCGTACGTGGGCCGCGGCGGTCGATGATTCGGCCGACCCGGATTCCGGTGAGGCCGGAGACGGCCAGGGCGAGTGAGAACGCGGCCATGGTGGCGCCGGTGGACCAGCCGCTGTCGGCGGTGATCTGCGGGTTCAGGACCGGGAAGGCGTAGTAGACGATGCCCCAGCTGGTGATCTGGGTGGCGCAGAGCGCGGCCAGAACGGCACGGGGCCGCGACCGGTCCCCTGCTCCGGTCGCGGCTCCGCGGGTGTGAAGGTCGGTCATCGAGTGATCAGCAGCATCCGCCGGCGGCGACCGGTTCACTCGCCTCGTCGTCGGCGGTGGTCGCTGTGCCGGCACAGCAGGTGCTGCCCTGTTGCCTGGTCAGGGTGTCGGCGTCGGCCTTGACCACGTACACCTCCCACGGTTCACGGCCGGGGCCGTGGACCCACACCTTGTCCTGGAGGGCGGAACAACAGGTGGTGTCGTGCTCCTCCGTCGTCGGCAGACCGGCCTCGCCCAGGCGGGCGGTGGCGGCGTGCACCGCCTCGGTGGTGCCTACCTCGACGCCGAGGTGGTCCAGACGGGTGTCCTCGTTCCCGGCGCCTTCGACGAGGACGAGCTTGAGCGGCGGTTCCTCGATGGCGAAGTTGGCGTAGCCGTCACGAAGCTTGGCCGGTTCGGTGCCGAAGAGCTTGCTGTAGAAGGCGACGGACGCCGCCAGGTCGGGTACGCGCAGGGCGAGCTGTACGCGGGACATCGTGTTCCTCCAGGTGCGAGTGGGTGGATGGGCCGGGGTCAGCAGCCGCCGGAGACGGCCGGGGCTCCGACGCCGATCTGGAGCGCCGTGGGGCTCGCGCAGCACCCGCCGTCGTCGGTCGGGGTGTCGGCGGCCTGGTCGAAGAGGCCGGCGCCGCCGCAGACCCCGGTCTCGGGGAGTACGAGCTCGACGCGTTCGGCGGACTCGCGGTCGCCGGCGATGGCGGCGACGACCGAGCGGACCTGCTCGTAGCCGGTGAGGGCCAGGAAGGAGGGAGCGCGGCCGTAGGACTTCATGCCCACCAGGTACACGCCTTCCTCCGGGTGCGCCAGCTCCTTCACACCGTGCGGGTAGACCGTGCCGCAGGAGTGCTGGTTCGGGTCGATCAGCGGAGCCAGCTCGACCGGGGCCTGGAGACGGTCGTCCAGGCCGAGGCGGAGCTCATCGAGGAAGGTCAGGTCGGGGCGGAAGCCGGTGAGGACGATGACCTCGTCGACCGGGTCGAGCCGTCGGCCGTCCTCGGCAACCAGGACCAGGCGCTCGCCGTCGCGCTCGATCGCATCCGTACGGAAGCCGGTGACGGCGTCCGCGTACCCCTCGTCGACCGCGGCCTTCGCGGCGAGGCCGAGGGCGCCGCGGGCGGGGAGCTGGTCAGCGCTGCCTCCGCCGAAGGTGTTGCCCGAGAGGGCGCGCCGCAGGATCCATGTCGCGCGGGTGTCCGCGCCGTCCCGGGACTTCGCGAGAGCCGCGAGCGAGGCGAGAGCGGTGAAGGCGGAGGCTCCGGAGCCGATGACGGCGGTGCGCCGGCCTGCGTAACGGGCCCGCACGGCGGGGTCCTTGAGATCGGGAACGCGGTAGGAGATTCGGTCTGCCACCGCGCGCTCGCCCAGGGCCGGGAGGCCGTCGCCGCCGGCGGGGCTCGGATTGGCCCACGTACCGGAGGCGTCGATCACGGCCCGGGCGAGGACGCGCTCCTCGCGTCCGTCGCCGTACCGGATGTGCACGGTGAAGGGCTGCTGCTCGCGGTCGGCGTCGACGACGCGGTCGCGTCCGGTGCGGGAGACACCGGTGACCCGGGCGTCGAGCCGGACCCTGTCGCCGAGGACGTCCGCGAGCGGCTGTAGGTAGGCGGCCGCCCAGTCCCCGCCGGTCGGGTAGGTGTCCGCGTCGGGCTTGACCCAGCCGGCCGGCGCCAGAAGCTTCTCGGCGATGGGGTCGACGACCTCGCCCCAGGCGGAGAAGAGCCGCACGTGGGACCACTCCCGCACAGCGGCTGCCGCGTGGGCGCCGGCCTCCAGGACCAGGGGTTCCAGGCCCCGGTCGACGAGGTGCGAGGCAGCGGCCAGACCGGCGGGCCCGGCTCCGACGACCACGACGGGCAACTGGTCGATGGCGGTGACGTTCACGGATCTTCCCCTTTTGATTCGACGTTCGTCGATCTCTTGCACCTTGAGCATGGCACTTGATTCGACAAGCGTCAACATAGACATCCATCGAACCCCGACAGTGCTTCGGCGCGCCCTGCCGACCACCCGTTGCGCGACGGACTGCCCCACGCTCCACCCGGCAGCGTCCCGGCCCAGCCGGCTGCAACCGTCGGCAGACCTGAGGGCACGGTTCACGAGGTGAATTCCTGGGCTCCTGGTTCGACATGTGTCAACATAGATACATGTCGAACGTGAAGGTGCTGCCTGTACTGGAGCCCGAGATAGCGCCCTGCTGCCCGCCTCTCAACGAACGGCCGCTGACCCCCGAGGAGGCCGAGCGGACCGCTGTCATGTTCAAGGCACTGGGCGATCCGGTCCGGCTGCGGCTCTTCTCCTCCGTCGCATCACACGAGGGCGGCGAGGCGTGCGTCTGCGACATCTCCGACGTCGGCGTCTCCCAGCCCACGGTCTCCCACCACCTGAAGAAGCTGAAGGAAGCCGGGCTGCTCTCCTCGGAACGGCGCGGCACCTGGGTGTACTACCGCGTCGAGCCCACCGTGCTCGCGGCCATGGGAGCCCTCCTCACCAAGGCGGCTTCGGCCTGACCGGCCTCCGCCGGCCTCGCCGTCCACGCACGTGCGGGCTTCCGGGTCATCGGCACGCGTGAGCGCGTCGGCCGCCACCACGGCTTCTGGCGCAGCACCGTCCTCGTCGAGCGTCGCGACCCGCACATCGACTGACGCAAGCAAGCCCGGGCGCACGCCTGCCCGCATGCAGGCAGGCCACGGCAGAACGGCGCCGCCGCCCGGATTCAGGGGCGGCGGCGCCGAACATCAGGAGACCTGGGCCGCCAGAGAGAGATCTTCCGTGCCGGCCTTCTCGGTGTCGGCGAGAAACTCGCCCAGCGAGGCCAGGATGCCGGGCGCCGGGCGGTAGTACACCCAGGTGCCGCGCCGCTCGGAGGTGAGCAGGCCCGCTTCCCGGAGCTTCTTCAGATGGTGGCTGACCGTGGGCTGGGAGACGCCCACGTCGGCTATGTCGCAGACGCATGCCTCACCGTTGGGGTGCGAGGCCACTCTGGACAGGAGGCGGAGCCGGACGGGGTCGGCCAGCGCCTTGAACATCGACGCCATGATCTCGGCGTCCCCTTCGGACAGCGCGGCGGTCACGATGGGTGGGCAGCAGGCTGCAGGGGTCGCGCCGGGTATGTGGGGGGTCGACCTGGTCAAGGGGCCGGTCCTCACGCCGAGGCCGCGGGGCGGCCCATGACGGCGTCGGCAGCACTGGGGAAGCAGGCCACGCAGGCGACGTTGATGGAGTAGAGCATCGAGGTCCCCTGGCGCTCGCGCAGGACGAATCGCACGTCGGCGAGCAGCTTCAGGTGGTGGGACACCGTCGACTGGCCGACGCCCATCCGGTCCACGATCTCTCCGACACTCATCGGCCCGGTTGCCAGCGCGAGGAGATTGAGGATCTGCACGCGGGTGGGGTCGGAGAGGGCCTTGAACCAGGTTGCGTAGGACTCGGCCGTGCTTCGGTCGATCAGCTGGGCATTCATCGTACCGCTCATGATCCATCGATGTTATTCGATGACCACCCGCGACGGCAAGGTTCGCTCCACGCAGAGGGGGCCTGCGGAGGGCCCACGGAGGCTCGCCGGCGTCATAACTGTGCCCGAAACCGCTGGCGCGAGCGACTGTGTAGACACCACATGGAAGGCGGTCGTATCGGTGCGACCTGGGAACGAGCCCCACTTCCTGGACGCCGCCACCGATAGTGCGGGGCGAGCCCCTTCGGAGCGATGAGGGACCCTGGATCCCCATTGCCGGGCATCTCTTTAATCGTCTATCATCGATATTCGATAAAGGGGATGCCGATCGAGCCTCCCCACGCGGCTCGCCACGTCCCCCGTACGTCCCTTCACGGCGCCGCTCCCCTCATGTGTCACCGTCTCAGAGAGGTTCACCTGTGGACGAATTGCTGGCCCTTGGCCGGTTCATCCTGTTCGAGGTGCTGCACTATCTCCCGTGGTTCCTGGTCGCCATCGTCCTCGGGATCGCCGTACAGCGTCTGTCGATCGACGTGGTCGCGCGCCGCAGCTTCGCCCACGGGCGCAGGGGCATCCTCGGCATCGCCATCGTCACGGCCATCGGAGCGTTCAGCCCCTTCTGCTCCTTCACTGTGATCCCCCTGATCCGCCGCTTCCTGATAGCCGGCGTCCCGCTCTCGGCGGTCATGTCGTTCTGGATCGCCTCCCCCTCCATGGACCCGGAGATCTACGCGCTCTCCGCCGCTCAGCTCGGGCTCCCCATCGCCACGGCCCGCCTCATCGGCGCCCTGGTGCTGAGCTTCGGCGCAGGTCTCATCGTCCTGGCGCTCGAACGGCGTGGGCGGTTCGCCGATCCGTTGCTCGACTCCACTGAGGAGAAGACGCCCGCGAAGAGCTGCTCGCAGGAGGCGGTGACCGTTCCCGAGACGGCATGCTCCACGGCGAAGGCGACCGTCCCCGAGCCCGTGACCGTCGGTGGCGGCGGTGGCGGCGGCGGCACGTCCGAGGGTGGCTGCGGAGGTGCCGCTCAGGAGCCCGCGCCCGCGGCAGGAGGCTGCTCCACCGCCGCACGGAACGACGAGGACGACGACGGGACTCCGTGGCGTGTGCTCGTCCGGCGTGACATCAAGAACCTGCGCGCCGGCGAGATCCTCAAGGAGATCGTCAGCGACTCGCTGATCCTGGGCAAGTGGCTGCTGCTCGCCATCGTCCTCGAAGCCCTGATCGTCCGCTACGTGCCCACCGACGTCGTGTCAGGCATCCTGGGCACGGACGGCGTTCTCTCCGTGCTGGTCGCCGGGCTCATCAGCGTCCCTCTCTACCTCAACGGCGTCGGTGCGATCCCGGTCGTCGAGGGCCTCCTGGACCAGGGCATGGTCGCTGCCGCGGGTGTCACCTTCCTCCTCGGCGGTGCCATCACGACGATCCCGGCGATGGTGGCCGTCAAGAGCGTCGTCAAGGCGAAGGTCTTCGCGTTCTACCTCGGCGTGGGCCTGCTCGGCAGCGTGGGCATCGGCCTGGTCTCGCTGGCGATTCTCTGACCTGGAACTCCTCCTCACCCCCCACCCACGCTCCTGTGGCGGTCGACGCCGCCACAGGAGCGTCGCCGTACCCGCCCGTGCGCACCTTCCAGGAGCGCACCCGGAAAGGAGCCGAGCATGGCCACACCCCCACGCACCGCAATCGCTCTCGCCCCCATGACAGACGACCACGCGTCCGCCGTCATGGCGATCTACCAGCAGGGCATCGACGAGGGAAACGCCACGTTCGAGACGGTCGCACCGCCGTGGAGCGCCTTCGACACCTCCAAGCTGCCGGCCCACCGGCTCGTGGCGCTCGACCCGCGACGGCGGGTCGTCGGCTGGACGGCGGTGTCCCGCGTCTCGGCTCGCCCTGCGTACGCGGGGGTGGTCGAGCATTCCGTGTACGTGAGTCCCACGGCGCGCGGAGCCGGTGTGGGGCGCGCGCTTCTGGAGGCGTTGATCGGCTCCACGGAGAAGGCGGGCATCTGGACGATCCAGGCCGGCATCTTCCCCGAGAACGTGGCGAGCCTGGCCCTGCACGAGTCCGCGGGATTCCGCGTGCTGGGCAGGCGGGAGCGCGTGGCCCGCCACCACGGCGTCTGGCGCGACGTCCTGCTCGTGGAGCGCCGCAGCCCGGTGGTCGAATGACTGATGCCGGTCACCACGGTGACCGGCATCGGCCCGCATGTTCCTGATCGGTACGGACATGGCCCGCACCGATCACCATGTCAGGGCAGCTCGAACGGCAGGTCCATCCCGTCCAGTGCCGTCGCGCACGCGCAGGCCCGCTCGCGGGCCAGGACGTCGACGGTCTTCAGGACCAGGCCCTTCAGGCGTTCCACGTTCGCCGCGAACACGCGGAACACCTCGTCCTGCGAGACGCCTTCTCCGTGCTCCACACCCGCGTCGTAGTCGGTGACCAGGGCTATGGAGGTGTAGCAGAGGGCGAGTTCACGGGCGAGTACGGCTTCGGGGTGCCCGGTCATGTTGATCAGGGACCAGCCGGCCGAGGCGTACCACTGGGACTCCGCCCGGGTGGAGAACCGGGGGCCTTCGACGACCACCATCACTCCCCCGTCGTGGACGTCGGCGCCCGCCTCCCCCGCGGCCTTGAGCACGGCCGCGCGGCCCGAGGCGCAGTACGGGTCGGCGAACGACACGTGGGTGGCGCCGTGCTCGTAGTACGTCTGCACGCGGCCGGCGGTCCGGTCGACGAGCTGGTCGGGGAGGACGACGCTGCCGGGGCCGAGGGAAGCGCGTAGCGAGCCGACGGCACAGGGCGCGAGGACCTGCCGTACTCCCAGGGAGCGCAGGGCCCACATGTTGGCGCGGTAGTTGATGCGGTGCGGGGGCAGTTCGTGGTGGCTTCCGTGCCGGGGCAGGAAGGCCACTCTGCGGTCGCCCACGGTGCCGACGGACACCGCGTCGGAAGGTGCGCCGTACGGGGTGGTGACCTCGACGCGCTGTACCGATTCCAGGAGTTCGTAGAAGCCGCTGCCGCCGATGACCGCGATGTCGGCCTTCGGCGCCGAGTCGGACGGATCACTCATCGTCTGGGTCCTCCTGCGTGTGCGGGTCGGCCGGGGGCCGTGGAGCCGGCCTGGCCGGGTCGGGAAACGAGTGGGGTGAGAGAGGCGATGGCCTCGTGGCCGGGCACGGCCGCGCGTTCGTCGTCGGGGCGGCGCACGGCCACCGTCTGCCAGCCGGCCTCGGCAGCGGCGTCGAGCTCGGCACCGACGTCGCTGACGAACAGCAGGTCGGCGGGTGCGTGCCCCAGCTCCGCCGCGATCGCACGGTAGGAGTCGGCGTCCGCCTTGGGGCCGGCCGTCGTCAGGTCGAAGTAGCCGTCGAGCAGGGCGCGCAGGTCGCCGTGGGCGGTGTGGCCGAACCAGTCCCGCTGGGCGGCCACGGAGCCGGAGGAGTAGATGAATCGGCCTGTGCCCTGCGACTTCCAGTGCTCCAGCGCGGGCGGCACGTCCGGGTACACGTGACCGTGCAACTCGCCCGCCGCGTAGCCGCCGGACCAGATCAGTCCCTGGAGCGTCTTCAGCGGCGGCGCCTTCACATCGGCGTCGGCCCACTGCTCCAGGAGCGCCAGGGCGCTCGCCTCGTCCTGGACCTCCCCGGTGTGGGCGGTGACCGCGTCGAGGATCTGCCGCCAGGGGGCGGTGCCGCGGTGAGCCGCGAGCCAGGGAGCAAGCCGCTCACGCGCGTAGGGGAAGAGGACGTCCCGTACGTGGCTGAGGGAGCCGGTGGTTCCCTCGATGTCGAGGACGACGGCCCGCGGCCCGTCGTCGGGGACTCGGCCCTGTCGGCTGCCCGGCATCAGCCTTCTCGCAGCAGCGCGTCGAGGCGGGGGAAGCCTTCGGCGATGGGCTCCCGGGTGAAGTCGCCCACCCAGCCGTCCTCCTTCTCGAAGAACCGGATGGCGCAGAAGTCCGGTACGGGTCCCATGTCGAACCAGTGCCGGGTGCCGGCCGGGACCGACAGCAGGTCACCGGCCTCGCACACCACGGCGTACACGCGGTCGTCCAGGTGCAGGTAGAAGCAGCCGGTGCCGTGGGCGAAGAACCGGACCTCGTCCTCGGCGTGCCGGTGCTCGTCGAGGAACGTCGAGCGTGCCGTGGCGGCACGCTCCTGCCACTCCGCCCCTTCCTCCGGGTGCAGACGGGCCACATCGACGAGGCGCAGCCCCTGGTCGGCGCACAGCTCGCCGACCTCTGCCCGATAGGCGTCGAGCAGTTCCTCGGACGATGTCTGCGGCGTCACCTCTGCGCGCAGCGGCCATCGGGTGAAGGAGACCGACCGTTCGCGCAGGGCCTGCGCGATGGCCTCCTCGTCGCGGGTGCGGAGCAGGACGGTGTCCGGTGCGTCGTCCGGCATGATCTGCAGCAGTGTCATGGCGCGGTCCTGTGGTCGGGTGCCTGCGCGGCACGGGAGACATGCTGCTCGGTGCGGGAGAGCACGAGCAGTTGGCAGAGCGACTCCAGGCATTCGAGCCTGCTCTTCGCCTGGCCCAGCGAGTCGCCCCACGCGGTGATGCCGTGATCGGCCAGGAGGAGCCCGGGCGGGCCTTCCCGGTCCGCCGTGAGGTGGGCGGCCACGTCGTCGGCGATCCGGTCGACCTGGGGCCAGTTGGGGAACACCGGCAGGTCCGCGAAGGTCGGATCCTTCAGTCCCAGGCCCTTGAGCAGCTCGAAGCGCTCCACTCGGACCGAGGAGACAGCGTCCCGGGCAGCGGCTCGGTGGGCGACGACGGTGGCGTACGGCGAGTGGACGTGGATGACGGCGCGGGCGCCCGTGACGCGGTAGACCGCCGCGTGGATGGAGGTCTCCGCCGAGGGGCGGTCCTGGCCGGGATGGGAGGCCTGGCCGGTGCGGGCGGCGACCTCGACGACGTCCCGGGCGGTCAGTTCGCCCTTGTCCCGGCCGCTCGCCGTGATCAGCGCGCGGCCGGGATCGTCGGGCAGCCGCATGGAGATGTTGCCGGAGGTGCCCGGCATCCATCCGCGCTCGTACAGGGTGCGGGAGATGTCGGCCAGCTGCTGGGCGGCCTGCTTGCCGGCGGCGGTGGACGGCGCGTAGCTCATGCGCTCACCTCGGATACGTGGTGGACACCGTGCTCGGAGACGATGGCGGAGATCAGGGAGGCGGGGGTGACGTCGAAGGCGGGGTTGTACGCGCGTGTACCGCGCGGCGTGGTGCGGACCCCGCCGTAGGACGTCACCTCGTCGTCGGCACGCTCCTCGATGACGATGTCCCGGCCGTCGGTGAGAGACCTGTCCCACGACGACTCCGGGGCGACGACGATGAACGGAATGTTGTGGTGGGCGGCGGCGATCGCCAGTCCGTAGGTGCCGATCTTGTTGGCCACGTCCCCGCGCGCGGTGATGCGGTCGGCTCCGACGAGGACGCAGTCGACGAGCCCCTGGCTCATGGCCGCGGCGGCCGCGCTGTCGACGCACACGCGATGCGGCACGCCGGCCTCGGCCAGTTCCCAGGCCGTCAGCCGGGCGCCCTGCAGGAGCGGCCGGGTCTCGTCGACGAGGACCTCGGTGACCTTTCCGGCGTCGGCGAGGGCGAGGATCGCGCCGAGGGCGGTGCCCACGGCGGCGGTCGCGAGCCTGCCGGTGTTGCAGTGGGTCAGGAGCCGCAGGGAGCGCTGCGGGCAGCGGTCCCGTACGGCCTGGACGGCGTGGGCGACCATCTGCCGGTTGACCGCCAGGTCCTCGTCGATCATCGCGGTGGCTTCGGCGAGGACCGCGTCCGGACCGTCACCGAGCTTCGCCAGAGCCCGGTCGACGGCCCAGGCCAGGTTGACGGCCGTCGGGCGGGCGGCGGCGAGCCGCTGTGCGTCGGCGCGCACGGCCGCCTGACCGTCGGCGGTGCTGCCCGGCGAGCAGTGGGCGTACGCCGAGAGCGCGACGCCCAGGGCCCCCGCGAGACCGATGGAGGGGGCGCCCCGTACCGCGAGGGTCGTGATGGCGGTGATGACGTCGTCCACGGTGCTCAGGTGCAGGAACCGCCGCTCGTGGGGCAGCGCGCGCTGGTCGAGGGTCACGATCGCGTTGTCGTCCCAGCGCAGTGACGGCTGATCGGAGTGCTTACTCACGGGCGGCGGCTCCTTGGGGCCTGAAAGGTGGAACCGGTGGGTCTGACGGTCAGCCGGTCAGCGGACGAGCCCGCAGTTCGACCAGGGTGGGAGCCGCCTCCACGTCGGCGGTCACCTGCTCGTGCTCGTCGCCGACGGCGATGACATAGCCGTACCGGTTCATGTACGCCCGGGGCGGGAGGGCGAGCCGGGTGCCGGGGCCGGCCGTCGCGACCGCGCTGTGAACCGTGGGCCCGAAGAGGTCGGTGCGGACGGTCACTTCGACCGCCTCGCAGTCGCGCTCCGGGTAGAGGAACCTGATGGCTGCGGTCTTCCGCGCCTTCGGCGCGGTGTCGGGGACGAGTCCGGCCGCCACGTGGGCGGCTGCGACGGCGGGGTCGGTCCCGGTGGCGAGCATTCCGATGAGGGGGATGAAGTCGCCGCCGAGGCGCGCGTTGATCTCGACGAGGCGGGGACCCTTGGGAGTGAGCTTGAACTCGGTGTGCGTGGAGCCGTGTTCGAAGCCGAGGGCCTTGTGGATGCGGTGCAGCTGGTCGAGGAGTTCAGCGTCCTGGAGGAGGGGGTCAGCGGCTGCGACCGTGTGGCCGGTCTCCTCGAAGTACGGGTCCATGCCGACCTGCTTGCGCGCCACGATCATCGGGGTGCACACGCCGTCGACGACAACCGCGTCGATGCTGATCTCGGGGCCGGTGAGGTACTCCTCGACCAGGACGTCGGCCTCGTAGCGGGGCACTCCGGGCCAGTGGGCGGAGCTGGCCGCCTCGAAGGCCGCTTCGACGGCGTCGCCGTGGTCGGCCCGGACGACACCGAGGCTGCCGGCGAGCCCACGGGCCTTGACCACCACGGGATAGCCGGTCGCGTCGGCCGCACGACGTGCCTCGGCCGCCGTGGAGACCGCGGTGCAGGCCGGCTGTGGCACGTCGGCCGCCGTCAGCCGGGCCCGGGTGGTCGCCTTGTCGCGGCAGGCGAGCACCGCGTCGGGCGCGCTTCCGGGCAGGCCGAGGGCTTCGGCGAGTCGCGCGGCGGCGTGCACGAGGGACTCGTCGTAGGTGAAGACCCCCGCAACGGGCAGCTGTTGCATGATCTTCCTCGCCTCGACCAGGAGTTCGTCGAGGTTCTTGGTGTCGAGGAGCGTGGTCCCCTCCACGTACGGCAGTTGCCAGCTCGGCTCGTGGGCGTCGAGGAGCCACAGGCGGAAGTGGCGGGAGACGGCCGCCACGATGTACTCCCGGTAGCGGCGGTCACCGCTGCCCATGAGGAGCAGGACCGGTGCCTCGGTGGTAGACGAGTGCGGAGGGGGCGTGGCGGCCATGGCGGAAACCTTTGTGTCGACGTGTGGTCGGGGCCGAGGCCGGCCGACGGAGCGGGGCAGCGTCCAGGTCGGCAACGGCGCTGTCGGCCGACGGCCGGAACCTTGCCAGCGTTAAGCGATGTATGTCAATAGATCGATGAATGGCCGAAGGGTCACCCCTTGCCGGACGTCACCGCCGCACGGCACCACTGCCCCGATTCGCCCACCTCTGTGGGTTCTTGCGCCAGCCGCTCAGGTTACCCAGGGTGGGTGTTCATGCAGATGAGACCCGTAAGGACCAAGGGCGCCCACGCGCCCTGAGACTCTGAAGGACTCCGCCTCCAGGGCTGGGCAAGGGCGCCCGGGTCGCGAGCCGCGCGACCGAAATCGATCGGCGGCCATCGATTTTCCAGACCCGGCGGACGATTCTGGTCCCCATCTCCTCCGCGTTGTTGCCGAGGCGATCGAGCCACCTGCACCAGGGTCGCCAGAGAGGCGGGGAGAGGATAACCTTCGCGCGCGGATCGCGATCCGCGGCCCGCGAGGTCGCGGGTGAGTGAACGTCGAGACGACGCGGGCCCTCCGATGGAGAAGCGGCCGGGTTCTCAACCGCAAGGCCGCCGGGGTGGAGAGGCTTCGCATCCCCCGTCGGCCAAACCACCGAAGAACGTGGCCAGGCCGGTCAGCACCTCGGGACACAGCCGGTAATAGGTGAAACGCCCGCAGGGCTCGGTCTCCACGACGCCCGCTCCCCGGAGAACCCGGAGATGGTTCGACAGGTTCGTCTGCCGCGCGCCCGTCTCCTCGACGAGGTGAGTCGTACACAGCGACTCGCGGGCAAGCAGGCACACGATGCGAAGCCGCAGGGGGTCCGCCAGGGCCCTCAGCAGTTCCGCGTTCACCGACGTCAGCATGGCCCGATCGTGACACACCGAGCGCAACCGGTGTCAACGACCGGTTTCCGAACCCCCTTGCACCGCAACCTACTTGAGGGGACGCAGGTGGCCCGGACGGACGCGGGCCTCGTCGAGCATCCCCCGTGGAGATGGACGCGGCGCAGGCGCGTTGAACCGGAGCGGTCAGAACGACGAGCAGTCGATGCCTCGGGGGAAAGCGTGCTTCCTGAGCTCCTGAAGTGCGTCCCAGCGGATCGAGAACCAGGCCCAGGTTCCTCGCTGTTCGCGGCGCAGCAGCCCCGCCGCGGTGAGGATCTTCAGGTGACGGCTCACCGTGGGCTGCGCCAGTTCGAGCGAATCGGTCAGGTCACAGACGCAGAGCTCTCCGGCCGGCGCCTGGTCGATGAGGTGGACGATCTGGAGGCGGGTCTGGTCGGCCATCGCCTTCAACTGGACGGTCAACGTCTCGACTTCGTCGCGGCCGATCAGCAGCCCAGGAGAGCAGGGCACACAGTGCTCCTCACTCACGTCCTCGATCGGTATGCCAGCCAACGGAGTTGCCATCCGGACACCATACGAGCCGACAAGATCACATGGCGAATCCGACGGTCGATATCCGCCAGGCGTTCACCTTTCGTTCACCCACCGAGCCTCATCGCAGGAGGGCGGCGATCGCTCGCGTGCATGCGCGGGCGGGACGGCCGACGCCGACGAGGGTGGTCGAGGCGGGTCGTGACCATGTTCCGGTGGCGCTGACGACGGCGCGGGCGCGCCAGGTACCGGAGTCGGTCTCGACGCGAAGGTGCTCGCCGTGGCGGCGGACCGCGTCGACGCGAACGGGCCGGTGGACGGGGAGCCCGTATCGCTGCTCGTAGTCGGTCAGGTAGTCGACGACGTGCGCGGCGTCGGGGTACGTCTCCCCCTGCTGCGGCGGCATGAGGCGACCGGGCAGGGACGAGTAAGGGGCCGGTGAGAAGAGGTGCAGCGAGTCCCACGTGTGCTGCCAGGCTCCGCCCGGCGTGGGCTGAGCGTCCAGGACGGCGAAGTCGAGGCCGCCGAGGCGGCGCAGGTGGTATCCGGCGGCGAGTCCCGCCTGGCCACCGCCGATCACGACGACGTCGAGTGAGCTGCTCATCTCTCCGGCTTCCCTTCGTACGACGGTGCCTCGCCCGGTCGGAGGGGCGGGGCACCGAGGAGTGGCGTGGCGGGGTTACCTCTGGGCGGGGACGGCGAACTTCTTGCGCCAGGCCAGCGACACGTAGACGAGCGCGACCAGGACGGGCACCTCGATGAGCGGGCCGACGACTCCGGAGAGTGCCTGGCCCGAGGTGACGCCGAAGGTGGCGATGGCGACGGCGATGGCGAGTTCGAAGTTGTTGCCGGCGGCGGTGAAGGCGAGCGTCGCGGTGCGGTCGTAGGTGAGGCCGATGGCCTTGCCGAGGGCGAAGGCGCCGAACCACATGACCGCGAAGTAGACGAGGAGCGGCAGCGCGATCCTCACGACGTCCAGCGGTTGCGAGGTGATGGTCTTCCCCTGGAGGGCGAAGAGGATGACGATCGTGAAGAGCAGCCCGTAGAGCGCCCATGGTCCGATCTTCGGCAGGAACTTCGTCTCGTACGACTCCCGGCCCATCCGCTTCTCACCGATGCGGCGGGTCAGGAAGCCGGCGACCAGGGGGACACCGAGGAAGATGACGACGTTCAGGGCGATCTTCCACATCGAGATGTCGAGCGTCTCGCCCTCGCCGAGGCCGAGCCGGCCGGGCAGCAGGTCGAGGTAGAACCAGCCCAGAACGCCGAAGGCGATGACCTGGAAGACCGAGTTCAGGGCGACGAGGACGGCGGCGGCCTCGCGGTCGCCGCAGGCCAGGTCGTTCCAGATGATCACCATGGCGATGCAGCGCGCCAGGCCGACGATGATCAGGCCGGTGCGGTACTCGGGCAGGTCGGGAAGGAAGATCCAGGCGAGGGCGAACATGAGTGCCGGGCCGAGGACCCAGTTGATGACGAGCGACGAGACCATGAGCCTCTTGTCGCCGGTGACGGCGTCGAGCTTGTCGTAGCGGACCTTGGCGAGGACCGGGTACATCATGATCAGCAGGCCGACGGCGATGGGTAGCGAGATCCCGCCTGTCTCGACCTTGGCCAAGGCGTCGTTCAGGCCGGGGATCAGGCGCCCGAGCCCGAGGCCGAGGCCCATGGCGAGGAGAATCCAGACGGCGAGGAAGCGGTCGAGCGTCGACAGCTTCGCGACGACCGAGGAATCCTCCGCCCGGGCGGGCGCGTGGGTGGGGGTCACGGACAGGCCCTCTTGTTCTCGGCAGCGGTACGGGCGGACTCGGCCAGGTCGGCGAACCGGCCGGCGAGCTGGGCGATGACGTCCGGCTTCAGGCGGTAGTACGTGAAGCGACCGCACGGCTCTGTCTCCACCACACCGGCCTCACGCAGCACGCGCAGGTGGTTGGAGAGGTTCGTCTGCCTGGCGCCCGTCTCCTCGACGAGGTGGGTGGTGCAGAGGGTCTCACGGGCGAGCAGGGTCACGATCTGGAACCTGAGGGGATCGGCCAGAACCCGGATCAGATCAGTATCGACTGACGTCATCATGGACTGATAGTGTCACATCACTCGCTGCTGATACCAGCCGGGGCTGACCTCTTGCCGGCAAGGAAGAACCGATGACCACCGCTCCGCTCGCCTCCGTGCTCTTCGTCTGCGTCCACAACGCGGGCCGCTCCCAGATGGCCGCCGGGTTCCTGCGCCACCTGGCCGGCGACCGCGTCGAGGTCCGCTCCGCAGGTTCGATTCCGGGCGACCAGGTCAACCCGGCCGCCGTCGAGGCCATGGCCGAGGTCGGCGTCGACATCTCCGACCAGCAGCCGAAGGTGCTGACCACCGAGGCCGTCCAGGCGTCCGACTACGTCATCACCATGGGATGCGGCGACGCCTGCCCGATCTTCCCCGGCAAGAAGTACCTCGACTGGGCCCTGGAGGACCCGGCCGGTCAGGGTGTCGAGGCCGTCCGTCCGATCCGTGACGAGATCAGGGGTCTGATCGAGGGCCTCATCGCCGAGATCGACGCGAAGCGGGAGGCGTGACTCCCTTGACCGACTCGAATGCGGCGAACGAGGGCGAGGTCCGTGAGGTCATCGTCATAGGCTCCGGCCCCGCCGGATACACCGCAGCCCTCTACACCGCCCGCGCCCAGCTCAGGCCCCTGCTCTTCGGCAGCTCGATCTTCGTCGGCGGCTCCCTGACCACGACGACCGAGGTCGAGAACTTCCCCGGCTTCCCCACCGGCGTCGACGGACCCGACCTCATGGACGACATGCGGGCCCAGGCCGAACGCTTCGGCGCCGAGATGGTCGACGACGACATCGTCTCCGTCGACCTGACCGGAGACATCAAGGAAGTCACCGACAGCGAGGGAACGGTTCACCGCGCCAAGGCCGTGATCATCGCGACCGGCTCCGGCTGCCAGGCCGCACTCGACGCGGAGCGCTACCTCGCCGCCCTTGCCGACACGCGCAAGGCCGCCGCGAGCGCCGCCGTCACGGCCTGAGGCCCCAGCGAAGCCCACGCCGTCGGCCCTCCCCATGAACACCAGCTCCTGCCCGTCGCGTTGGCGGACCTGACGGGCAGGAGCTGGCACTCTGCTCCGGTCGGCACGGTAAGTCGTACTCCAGCCGGTCTTCCGTCTTCGTACGGCCGCACGTGAGCTCGAGAAGCCGGCAACGAGACTCGTTGCCGGCTGATCTGCTGTACCCACGGCTCGGACCCGCGATGCCGACGCGTGCGGCGCGGCTGCGGCCGCAGGGCCTTCAGCCGGATTCCGGTTCCCCGCACGAGTGGACCGGTGCGCCGATGAGGATGTCGGCGGCGCTGGGGAACTCGGTGACACAGCGGGGGTTGACGGCGTACTGGATGCTGGCACCGGCCCGGCGCCTGGTCAGGAAGCGGACGGAGTGGAGGATCTTCAGGTGGTGCGAGACGGTCGACTGGTGGAGTCGAAGGTGGTCGACGATCTCGCCCACCGGCACGGGCTCCGGTCGACCGCTCAGGAACCGCATGATGCGGATACGTGTGGGGTCTGCCAGGGCTCGGAACCAGCGGGCGTACTCCTCGACGGTCTCCCGGTCGAGTGACGTTTCGGACATGGGAATCCTTAGCGGCCACGGAGATCACCTCCGCGCCGTCGGCCGCGGCGGAGTGCGTACCGGTCGTGCCATCGGAAGCCTGGTCGTCCGCCCGCGGTCGCGAGGGGACGCGGGCGCGTACAACGGTGCGAACCGTGGCCGGAGCTCTGAGCTCCGGCCACGGTTCGCGTGCGATGACGTGGTCAGCAGCAGGTGCCGCCGGGCGCGCACTCCTCCGCGCCGGAGGTGCTGTCGAGCGGCTTCCGGGCCCGGATGATCGCGGCGTGGAGGCCGTCGGCCGCCTCCTGCGTGAACACGACCTCCGCGTCCTTCAGGCCGACCGCGTCGAGGAGTTCCCTGTACTCGGCCACCGAGAGGGCGCCGGCGATGCACTGGCTGTGTCCGCCGCGTTGCGCCCGCTCCTCAGGGCTCAGCCGGTCCTCGGCGACCACGTCGCTGATGCCGAGGCGGCCGCCGGGGGTGAGGACGCGTGCCATCTCGGCGAAGACGGCGGGCTTGTTCAGCGACAGGTTGATCACGCAGTTGGAGATGATCACGTCGACCGTGTCGGCGGGCAGCGGGATGGACTCGATCGTTCCCTTGAGGAGGACGACGTTGTCGATCTCGGCGTCGGCCACGTTGCGGGCGGCGAGGGCGAGCATCTCCTCCAGGAAGTCCAGGCCGAAGACGCGGCCGTCGGGGCCGACGCGCCGGGCGCTGAGGATGACGTCCAGGCCGCCGCCGGAGCCGAGGTCCAGGACCGTCTCCCCCTCGCGCAGTTCGGCGACGGCGCTCGGGTTGCCGCAGCCGAGGCTGGCGAGGAGGGCAGCGTCCGGGGCGGTGCCGGGGCCGATCTCGTCGTACGCCGCCGGGCCGAAGGTCTGCGGGTCCGGCGAGCAGCAGGCGCCGCTCGTCTCGGCTTCGGCGGCCTTGGCCCGGTAGTACTCCCGGACTTCTTCCTGCAGGCTGCCGGCGGTGGTGGTGTCGCTCATGACGGGTGGTCCTTCTCGGTCAGGCGCCGGCGGGGGCGAGGCGGTGCACGGGGCGCGGGTAGGAGGGCTTGAAGGACACCGGGGTGGTCGCCGAGGAGGTGACGGCGGTGGCCAGGTCGGCGGCCTTGACGGCCTCGGTGACGGCCGCGTCCAGGGCGTCGGGCTCGCAGGCGACCCGGGCGTTGACGACGGCCCGGCCGGCCGGCGCGTGCGCCTCGGCGGCGCGGTCGAGGGTGGGCTGGGCGCCGGACTCGGTGAGGCTGAGCTTGGCGAAGTCGCCGTCGGCGATCTCGACGGTGATCTTGGCGTGGCCGATCACGGCGTCGTGCTCCGCGGCCCAGACGGACAGTTCCTGAAGGACGGTGCGGGCCCAGGCGGTCGCGTCGAAACCCTCGCCGGCGGCGGTGAGGTCGAGCTCCTGGTTCATCCAGGCGAGCTGGGCCTCGGCGGCCGCGTAGCGGTCGTAGTCGATGTCGAGGACCACGTCCTCGTTCGTCGCCGGCGCCTGCCACGCGTCGAGCAGCGTCTCCAGGTGGGCGCCCGTGGTCGCGGAGTAACCGACGACGGTCGCCTTCGGGTTGCTCGTACGGAGCGAGGCGAGCAGCTCCTCGGCCCGGTCCGGCTTGATGGTGTCCAGCTTGTTCACCGCGATGACGTCGGCCTCGGTGACCTGCTGACGGAAGAGGTACGACAGGTCCGACTCCGGCTCGCCCCGCTCGGCGGCGCGGGCGAACGCCAGGTGCCGCAGCGGGTCGACCACGGTGGTCAGCGGGGCGACGACCATGTCGTCGCCGTAGTACTGGCGCAGCGGTCGTACGACGGTGGCCTGGAGGTCCGTGCAGCTGCCGACGGCCTCGGCGATCACGGTGTCGACGCTGTCGGAGGCGACCAGA
This sequence comes from Streptomyces sp. NPDC088707, assembly GCF_044752725.1. NCBI lineage: Bacteria > Bacillati > Actinomycetota > Actinomycetes > Kitasatosporales > Streptomycetaceae > Streptomyces > Streptomyces sp. NPDC088707. The sequence continues at coordinate 1,146,889 of NZ_JBIVLV010000001.1, forward strand.
GCGACGATGGCCTCGACGAGGTCCTCGAACTTGCAGCAGAAACAGCCGCCGGTGACCTCGGCGACGCTGTCGAGCTTGCTGCGCACCAGCTTGGTGTCGACGAGTTCGACGCCCTGGTCGTTGGTGATGACGGCGACCTTGCGGCCCTTCTCCTGGAGCGCGAGCGCGGCGGCGGTCATGGTGGTGGTCTTGCCCGCCCCGAGGAATCCGGTCAGGGGGATGAAGGTGATCATGTGGTCCTTCTCGTCCTTGTCGTGGAGTCGGGCGGGGTCAGCCGCAGCAGCCGCTGTCGCCGGAGCCGCCCAGGAGGGGCAGGTTCGCGGGCTGGGCCGGGGCGGGGGACGCGGCGCCGAACGCGACGCGCCTGCTGTTGCCGAAGGCGTCGAGCCAGGCGCTCGCCTGCGGCCGCAGCGCCGGGTCGGAGAGCAGCATCGAGGTACGGACCTCGCGCGGGGTGCAGCCGCGCAGCGCCTTCGCCTGGTGGGCTCCGGCGCCGAACTCGACGGTGCGCAGCCCCTCGGCGTAGGCGTCGCGGACGGGCGCGTCCAGGACGAGGGCGAAGTAGATGCCGCTGCGCTCGCCGATCGCCGCGTAGTCGAAGCCGGCCCACTTCGGGAAGAGGCGGTGGTTCTTGCGGATGGTGACGCAGGTGGCGACCAGCGCGCCGTCCTTGTAGCCGAGGTAGGCGCGGACGTCCGCGCCCTCGTCGATGAGCGCGGAGAGGATGCCGACGATGTGCTCGGGCTCCTCGCCGGCTCCGTTCTTCTCCCGGTTGAGACAGGTGAGTTCGGCGATCCGGGCCACGTAGGGGCGGATGTCGGTGCCGTCGACGCGCTCGATCGTCACGCCGGCGGCCTCGGCGCGGCGGACGTCGCCCTTGATGCGCTGGCGCTTCTTCAGCGGCAGGGCGGCGAGGTGTCCTTCCCAGTTCGGCGCGTCGAGGCTCATGAAGTCCTCGTAGCCCCAGAAGGTGGTGGACGCGCCGGCGGCGTCGAGCGCGTCGACGAGGGCGTCGTTGCCGCGCCGGCTGGGGATCCAGGGGGCGACGATGCAGCGGATGCCGGCCTCGAAGGCGGCCGGCACGAGCTTGTCGACGATCGCCCCCATCAGGGTGGGGGTCCAGAAGTTGTAGGCGACCTCGGTGCGGTAGCCCAGCGGGGAGCCGAGCAGGAGCGTCGGGAAGAAGGGCTCGGTTCCCAGGGCGTCGACCTCGGCGCTGCGCGCGGCGTCGGTCTCTGCGCCGCAGCAGACCTCTTCGCCGGAGGGCGCCTGCCATCCGAGGTAGGTGCGCGGCTCGTGGTCGACGACCGGCGGGGTGGTGAGGATGTAGCCGGGGAGGAGGGCCAGCTCGCCGCGGGCGCGGTGGGCGAGGGTGTGCCAGGGCTGGACGTCGGGGAGTACCTTCTCCGTGGCGCGCAGCCAGGTGGGTCCGAGGTACGGCCACGAGTCCGTGAGGCCGGCGAGCTCGCCGGCCCAGTCCATGTCCGGGAGGGCCTGGCCGGTGGAGATGACGACGCGGGGTGATCCACCCATGTCAGTGTCCTTTTCTTGTCAGCGGGTGGGTCAGCACTTCACGCAGCAGCGGATCTTGCCCGCGTCCTCGGCGTCGGTGCGGCGCTCCTGCCAGAGCTCCTCGACGCGCTTGTCGGGGTGGGTCCACTCCACCCAGAAGCCGCGGTCGACGGTGGCGATGTCCTCCATCCAGGGCGAGGAGAGCAGCGGGGAGCCCTTGAACAGCAGCAGTCGGGTCTGCAGGGCGGTGGGGTCGGTGACGCGGGCGAGGCCCGTCTCGACCAGCCAGTCCTCGAAGCCCAGGAGCTCCTCGTACTCGATCCACGGGGTGAACGGGATGAACGTCGGGTAGAGCTCGAAGCCGATCCGCTCGGCCTCGTCGACCGCCTCGCGCATGTGGTCGACGTCGATGTGCTTGTCGAAGATGCGCAGGATGCGGTTGGAGGGGAACTCGAGGGCGCAGGTGACGCGGCGCAGCCCGAGCGAGACGAGCTTCTCCAGTTCCTTGGTGTAGTCGAGGACGTGGTCGACGCGGGTGGTGAACTCGAACGTGATGGGGCCGATGGCCTCGACGAGTCGCTCGACCACACCGATGCCGATGGTGCGGGAGTTGAAGAACTCGGCGTCGATGAAGCAGAAGTGCCGGACGCCCTCCTCCGCCAGCTGCAGGGCGTCGGCCAGGACGCTGTCGGCGTCGTAGGCGGCGACACCGCCGTCGTACGCGCCGTAGACGGAGCAGTAGGTGCACTTGTGGTGGCAGCCGCGGGATGCCTCGATGTTGCCCATCAGGCCGAACGGCGAGTGGTGCGCCGGGTAGTGCACGAGGGAGGGGAAGAGGTCCCGGGCGGGCTTGGTGACCGAGATGCGCCGGCGCGGGGGCTTGGGCCGCATGCCCGTGCGGGTCATCAGGGCGGGCACCGCGTCGAGCGCGAGGGTGCCGGCGGCGAGCTGGGCCAGCTCCTCGCTGATGAGCTCGGGCTCCTCCATGATGATGCCGTCGGCGACCTCGAGGAACTCCCGGTGGTTCATCTGCGCGTACTGGCCGAAGGTCACGACCGTGGTGCCGTACGCCTCCGAGACCCTGCGTGCCAGGGCGATTCCCCGCTCGAGGCCCTCGAACTGCTGGACCGAGACGAGCGTGAGGTCGAAGGGGCCTTCCGGAATGGCGTCGGGAAGCAGGTGCGCGTCCCAGCCGACGACGTCGGCGCCGTGCTGCTGTAGAGCGGCGGCCGCACACGCGGACGTCAGAGGCTGGAGCTCCGCTTCGAACGCGGAGGCAACCAGAACACGGGCACTACTCACACTTCCCCCCAGGGAGTGATCAAGGAGCGTGACGGATCGAGTGGGGCCGGGTCAGAGCCCAGGTCGGTAACGACGCTGTCGACCGACGGCCGGAACCCTGCCAGCGTTGAGCGATGTATGTCAATAGATCGATGAATGACTGAAAGACGAGCCCCCCGGCCCCCCGTTGCCGCAGAACACCGCTGCCCCGATTCGCCCTCGTCTGTAGCTGGTTGCGAAGAGAGGTCACGCGCTTGCATCGCGTTGTTCACACAGCTCGAAGCTGCTTGGAGCGAGGGTGTCGACCAGCGACCACGCGTCTTCGGAATTCGTGGCCGACCTCCGGCAGCTCACCCGCCGACCCGGCGTGTGACTCAAATTCAATCGCTGATCATCGATGATTTCGCCCCTCAAGATCTCGCCAGGGCGACTCCGAGGCGGTAGCGTTCGCCCACGGCATCGCGGTCCGCACCCGGGGTCAGCGGGTGAACGGATACCGGTGCCTTGATGCTTCAGCCCTGTCAATGGGGAGCGGGCCGAGCATCACCGCTCAGGTCGCGAGCGTCCTACGGCAGCCCAAGGGTCCTGAGCGAGTTCAACGGGGAACGCGGTTAAGGACCGCAAGGACATCTCGACTGCGCGTCGCCGGCAGCCGTCACCCGCACCCTCCATGTCCCACGCCGCGCCCGCGGAGCGCCTGCGGGCTCGCCAGGTGTCCGCCCGCCTCGTCCACGCGGCGGGGGGTGCCACCGTCGGCACGGCTGCGCCCCTTCCACGTCCCGACCCCAGACCTGCTTGCCCTAAGGGGCCTGGCCGCGGCGATCCGCCGACGGCTTTCCCCGACTCCCACCCCTTCCCTCACCGCAAAGGCACCGCCATGTCTTTCATGTCCAGCGAAACCCGCAGTAGAGCATCGCGCCTCACCGGACGGCGTGTCCGCCAGAGCGCCTCTGCCGCCTCCGCCGCTCTCCTCCTCTCAGCCGCCCTGACCGGCTGCGCCGGCTCCGCCGAGGCCGACTCGGACGCCATCCAGGCCAGCGGCTCCACCACCGTCGCTCCGGTCGCCTCCGACGCCGCCGAGGCACTGAAGGCCAAGGGCCTGAACATCACCGTCGCCACTCAGGGCGGCTCCGCCGGCGGCATCTCCCAGCTCGGGACCGGCCAGATCAACATCGCCCTCAGTTCCAAGCCCTTGTCCGAGAAGGACCGCAAGGCGTACCCCGACACGGACTTCGTCACCACGCAGATCGGCGCGGACGCCGTCGGCGTCATCATCACGAAGGAAGTGGCCGACGGCGGGGTCAAGGGCCTGTCCAAGGCGCAGGTGGCGGGCCTGTTCGAGGGGAAGATCACCAACTGGAAGGAGGTCGGCGGCCCCGACCTCCAGGTCTTCGTGTACGACAAGGAGCCCGGCCGCGGCACCCGTGAGGTGCTCGACAAGTTCATCTACGGCAAGGACGAGCCGCCGGCCCCGCCCAAGTCCGCGAACTACGCCATCGTCGGCGGCAACCTGGAGACCCGCAACAAGCTGAAGTCCACCCGCGGTTCCGTCGCCCCGCTGTCGACCGGCTTCATCGACGGTCACCCCGAACTGGTCGCCGTGCCTCTGGAGGGCGTCGCCCCCACCCTGGCGAACGTGGCGTCCGGCAAGTACCCGATGACCCGTCCGCTGTACATGATCACCAACGGCAGCCCGAAGGGCACCGTCAAGCAGTACATCGACTACATCCTCTCGCCCGAGGGCCAGAGGCTGCTGCCCAAGCACGGCTACCTCACGCGCGAGCAGATGGGCCTCTGACCATGGGTCTCACTCTGGAGCGCCCCGCCCAGGCGCCCGGACCCACCCTGCCGCGGCCCTCCTCCGGGAACGGCCGCGGCAGCCGGGCGAGATGGGTCTGGGGCTGGGCGTACAGCGGCATCCTGTCCGTACTGCTCACCCTCGCCGTCCTGCTCGGCTACCTGGTCACGGGCATCGCAAGCGGTACCGTCGACTGGGCGGCCCTGTTCACCTCGTCCACCTGGAATCCAGGCACCCTGGCCTTCGGCGGCCTGGCCATGATCTACGGCTCGGCGGCCGTATGCGTCCTGGCACTGGTGCTCGCCGTCCCGATCGGCTGGGCGGCGGCCATCGCCCTGTCCGAGTACCTGCCGCCCCGTCTCGCCAAGGCACTGCGCCTGAGCATCGAACTCCTGGCAGCGGTCCCCTCCATCGTCTACGGCCTGATCGGCATCATGGTGATCCGGCCGTTCGTGGCGGACCTCGGTGACGTGCCGGGCGGCGACAGCCTCCTCGCCGCCGGCATCGTCCTCGCGGTGATGATCATGCCGACGATCGTGGCGGTCAGCGTGGACGCACTGGCCGCCGTACCCGGCCGGTACCGGGAGGCGGCGTACTCCCTCGGTCTGACCCGCCGCGAGGTCGTCCGATCCGCCGTCCTGCCCCAGGCCCGGTCGGGCATGCGCGCCGGCGTCCTCCTCGGCCTGGCCCGTGCACTGGGTGAGGCCATCGCGGTCTTCATGGTCATCGGCCGCGCCGACGGGCGGTTGCCGGAATCGCTGGGGGACATCTTCTCCTCCCTCGTACGCCCCGGTCAGACGCTCACCACGAAGCTGGCAGGCCCCGAGCCGATGCTGGCGGGCACCTCCGGCCCGTACTTCGCAGCACTGTGCGGACTGGGCGTCATCCTGCTGGCCCTGGTCGCCGGAGCCACCGTATGGGGGACCCGCGGCTCGACGGGACGGACCGCGCGCGCCCCGCGTGCCCGTCGGTCCTCCGCGTGGCTGCGCACTCCGAAGGACCGGGTCACCACCGTCGTCCGTCTCGGCGCCCTGCTGCTGCCGGGGGCCCTGCTCGTCGGCATGCTCGGCATCCTGCTGGCCCGCGGCGGCGCGGCACTCCATCCGGCCTTCTGGTTCTCGCCTTCCGAGGGCGCGGCAGGTGGCGGCATCCGCGACCAGATCCTCGGTACGCTCCTGCTCCTCGCCACGACGGCGCTGATCGCACTTCCGCTCGGCTACGGAGCGGGCATCGTGATCGGCACGCGTGCCTCCGCGAAGTCCGCCCGCGTCCTGGAGACCCTGACCGTGGCGATCGGCGGGACGCCGACCATCCTGCTGGGCCTCGCGGGGTACGTCCTCTTCTGCACGACCATGGGCTGGGGCCGTTCCTGGCTGGCCGGCGCCGTGGTCCTGGTGCCCGTGGTGGTGCCGGTGGTCGCCCTCACCACCGCGGGCCGGATCCGGAGCATCCCGGCGGAGATCACCGAGGCCGCATTCGCCCTGGGCCTCACCAGCTCCCAGTACGTCCGCTCCGTGGTCATCCCGTACACCTGGCCGGCCACGCTCACCGGCCTGCTGCTCGGGCTGGCCCGCGCGGCGGGAGAGACGGCCCCCCTGATCTTCACCGCCACGGTGTTCTTCGGGGCCCCCGCCCTCCCGACCGGCGTCGTCAACGCTCCGGTCCAGGCCCTGCCCACGCACATCTTCACCCTGTCGCAGGATTCGGGCGCCCCCGAGGCGATCGCCCAGGCGTGGGGCAGCGCCCTCGTCCTGGTCCTGATCACCGCGGGCCTGCTCAGCCTGGCGGTCCTCCTGCGCAACCGCTTCGAAGGAGCACGACGATGGACGACGTGACAACAGGTGGCACGACCACGGACAAGAGGGTCGACGGGACTGTCATCGCGGCCCGCGACCTGCAGATCCTCGACGGCACCACACGCCTGGTCGGCCCCGTGACGTTCGAACTGGCCGCCGGGTCCACCACCGGCCTGTGCGGCCCGTCGGGCGCCGGCAAGTCCACCGTGCTCCGCGCCCTGGTCGACCTGCTGCCCCACGGGCTCCGCCGTCAGGGGGAGGTGGAGGTCCTCGGGCGTCCGGTCCGTTACGGCAAGGGGGACGCCGATCTGCGCAGCACCGTCGTCCTGGTGCCGCAGACACCCGTGGTCTTCGGCGGCAGCATCCTGGACAACGCCCTGTTCGGCCTCCGTCACCTGGTGAGGGCGTCCCGCACGGAGATGCACGACCGCGTCGAGCAGGCACTGCGCGAGGCGGGCCTGTGGAGCGAGGTCTCCGACCGACTGGACACGCCGGCCCACACCCTGTCCAACGGCCAGCGCCAACGGCTCTGCCTGGCCAGGGCGTTGGCCCTCGAACCGGCCGCCCTCCTCCTCGACGAGCCGACGAGCGCCCTGGACGAGCGGAGCCGCGACACGGTCGAGGAGTCCGTGGCCGCCTTGCGGGGCAACCGGACGGTCCTGCTCGTCTCGCATGACCCCGCGCAGGTGGAACGGCTCTGCGACCGGACGGTCCGCATCGACGCGGCGAACGCCTGCGAGCCTTCCGCAGCGGCGGTCTGAGCGCTCGTCCGTCCCGCAGGACCCGATGGTCCTGGGCCCGCCTGGGGCAGGGGACGCTGGTGCGGGCCATGCCCGGCTCGCGGTGGCGGGCGACCAGGTGGGCGCGGGACGCACGGAAGGAGAGGGGCCGGCGGGCGGTACTCCCGCCGGCCACGCGCGCGAGCGCCGACCCGGGCCGGGGGCTTCCGGGCCGGGTCGGCGCTCGCGCCGGTCATGCGGTCGTGCTCGTCATGTACGGGACGGGTCAGCGACGTAGCTTCAGGCGGTGTACCCCGCCGTCGACCGCGCCGACGTAGAGCGTGCGGCCGTCGGGGGCGGCGGCCAGCTTGGTGGTGTCGGTGTTCTGCAGGCCGCTGGAGATGTTCTCCCAGGTGAGGCCGTTGTCGGTGCTGCGCAGTACGCCCCGGCCGCCCTGGACGAGTCCGGACGCGGTCGAGCGGGCGGTGGCCGCGTAGAGCGCCCCGTTCACCCGCAGCAGGTCCGAGACGTGGACCGCGAGCGGGCCGGTGTCGGCGGTGCGGAAGGTCCTGCCGTCATCGGTGCTGACCCGGACGGACGATCCGCCGACGACCAGGCGTCGGCCGTCCGTCACGATCGCGGAGACGGGGCCTTCGGCGACCTTGGTCTTGGTGACGCCGCCGTCGTCCGAGCGGTAGAGGCCCGAGGCGTTGCCGAGCCAGACGCGGCGCGGGTCGCGCGGGTCACCGGCCATGACGTCGAAGGACCTCTCGTGGAAGAGGTTCTTCCATGTCCTGCCGCCGTCGGAGGTCGAGAAGAGTCCGTGGCCGAAGATGCTCCTGAAGCTGATCGCCACCCGGTCCGGATCGGCCGGGTGGACCAGGATCGAGGTCGGTATCTCCGATGACGTGCCCTTCACCCGCCAGGTCCGGCCGGCGTCTCCGCTGCGGGAGACCTCGAAGAGGCCGGTCGCGGTGCGCCGGACCTGCCACACCACCTTGGTGTCCTGAGGTGAGACGGCGAGGTGCGAGGTGAGACGACCGGTCATGCCCTCCGCCCCGGACTGTCCCCACTCGGGGCCGGCGACGGGGATGGTGGTGCGATAGGTGCCGCTCACCGTTCCGGCGAGGAGCTGGTTGCCGGAAGCCGCGAGGGCGAAGGTGGTCAGGCCCTGGACACCGATCCTCCGGTATCCGGTGCCGTCGGCCGAGCCGCGGTACAGGCCGTCCTGTTCGCTGGACACGGTCACCGAGCCGTCGGCCCAGCGGTCGTAGTCCATCGCGATGGCGGCCTTCGACGGGGCGGGCACGGACTTCCAGGTCCTGCCGTGGTCGTGGCTCACCTGCCCGGCGCCGAACAGCGCGCGCAGGTACAGGTCGCCGCCGGAGGCGGACAGGCCGTTCCCGCCCTCCGCCCGGGGCAGCAGGGTGGACCAGGTGCGGCCCTTGTCGTAGGAGCCGCGGATGCCCGTACCAGGGACGTAGGCCGCCACCACGGTGGAGTCGGCCGTCATGCCGCGGATGGTGTTCACGGGCTCGTCGAGGACGAGGTGGGCCGTACCCGGGTCGCCCCTGCCGACTCCGTCGATCCGCCAGACGCTGTCGAAGGTCGCCAGGTACAGGGTGTCGCCGGTGAGGGTCGCGTCGCGGACGTCGGTCACGCCGGTGGGGTACGTCGCCCAGCTGTCGCCCGCGTCCGTGCTGACCAGCAGTGTGCCGTCGACGACCGCGGCGAGGGTACGGGTCTGCTCGTCCGGGACGAACTCGTCGATGTGCGCGTCGGGCACGTCGAGCTCGCGCCAGGAGCGACCGTTGTCATCGGTGCGCAGGATCGTGCCCCGGCGGGTGGGGTCGGCGGCCGTGTTCACGGCGTACCACCAGCGATCGGGGCGGCGGGCGTCGACCACGACCGCTCCGGTGCCGTTGCCGTCGGCGATCGGAAGCCTGCCCACCTGGCGCCAGTTGGCGCCGCCGTCGGTGGTCAGCCAGGGGGCGGCCTTCCGGAACTGGGTCACGACGGCCTGCTGGGGCCGGGCAGGCGAGAGCGCGAGGTGACCGGCCTCACCGTTCGGGCCGATGGGCTCCCAACGGTCGCCGCGGCTGCGGGCGGGGGTGACCTCGAAGGCGCTGGTTCCGGTGATCCGCCGGCCGTCGGTGGTCGTGGCCCGCACGGCCAACCGGTAGGCGCCCGCCGCCTTCCCGGTCACGTCGGCCTGGTAGTAGCCGGCACCGTTCATGGTGGTGGGCAGGGGGAAGGCCTTGCCGTGCGGTGGCGTGACCCTGATCTCCGGCGGCGCGTTCAGGGCGGCCGGGGCGGCGATGTGCACGGTGGAGCGGCCGTCGCTCGGGTCGGGGGACGCCTGGACGACCAGGTGCCGGACGACGAGCAGGTACGGCACCCGGAGGGCCGGGCCGTGCGCGGGGGTGGCCGTGATCCGGCCGCTGATCTCCGTGTCGTCGGCCGGGCGGTCGGCGCGCAGGGTCACGGTGACGGTTGCCGACCCCCCGGCGGGGACGGTCACCCGCGACGGAGACACGCCGGTGGGCCCGGTACTGCCGAGGGTGACGGCCAGCGGCCTCTTGCCGGGGTTGGCCAGGCGTACCTTCGCGGTGCCGCCCACGGTCCGGTCCGCCAGGTCGGCGAGGCCGAACGACACGCTCGTCGGAGAGGCCGTGAGGGTGGCCGACGCCGCGGCGGCCACGTCGAGCCGTCCGTTGCCCTGGACGGTGGGGCCGGTGCCGGCTAGCTGCTTCGCGGTGCCGACCAGTGCGGACCTGATCGCGTCGGGGTCCTGGTCGGGGCGCAGTTGGCGCAGCAGGGCGGCGGCTCCGGCGACGTGCGGGCTCGCCATCGAGGTGCCCGACATGCGGTAGACACCAGGTGCGTACATCGAGGTGGGGACCGCGGAGCGGATCTCCACGCCGGGTGCGACCAGGTCGGGTTTGAGTCCGAAGCCGGTGCCGGGTCCGCGCGACGAGAACGAGGCGATCTCGTCGGTGGAGTCGGTGCCGCGCAGGGTGACGGACACCTTTCCGGCGGCCAGTTCACGGCTCAGCTGGGCGTACTGGGTCGTGTCGATGCCCATGACGACCAGGCGGTCCATGCGCAACGAGTCACCGGAGGCGGCGGTCCGGGTCAGGTCGGGGCGGGCGGGGGTCTCCCGGGCCTCGACCGTTCCCGGGCCGGCGGCAAGCACGGGTCCTTCGTGGGCCGGGAGGCCGCCGAGCACGGCGAGCGCGCCGCGTTTCTCGGCTTCGCGTGCCCAGTCGATGTCGCTCTGGCTCAGGACGTCCGTACCGGGGGCGACGAGCAGGTCGGCCCGCAGGATCTTGCCCCGTACGTCACCGACCCGCTTCCAGTCCTCGACGGTGCCCGCGCCGACGTCCACGAGCGGCGCGGTGACCGGTTTCCGGGGCGGGTTGGCGGACAGGACGCCTCGGTACGTCTGGATCAGTTCGGGCTCCTTGCCCGCCAGGTACGCGCTGGGGATCCGCAGCCCGCTGGTGGAGGCGCCGACCGCGATGACGCCGTCGGCCGCCGCCGGTGTGCTCACGGTGCCGCTGCCGGGGCCGTCGTTGCCCGCCGCCGCGACGACGACCACTCCGGCCCGCACGGCGGCGGTCGCCGCGCGGCCCAGCGGGTCGGTGCCGTCGCCGGGGCCGCCGAGGCTCATGTTGATGACGTCGGCCCGGTGGGGGTTGCCCGGATCGGCCGCGGCCTCGATGCCGGCGATGATGTCGGAGGTGTAGCCGCTGCCGTCGGCGCCGGTGACCTTGTAGGCGAGCAGGCGCGCGTCGGGCGCCATGCCGGTGACGCCTCCCTCCTTGGCCGCCTTGCCCGCGATGATGCCCGCGACGTGGGTGCCGTGGCCGTTGTCGTCCATCGGGTCGTCGTCGCCGTTGGCGAAGTCGAAGCCGCCGACGACCTTGTGGCCCTCGCCGAAGCCGCCGCCCAGGTCGGGGTGGCCGTAGTCCACGCCGCTGTCCAGGACCGCCACGACGGTGCCCTTGCCGGTGGCCTTCACCCCGGCCGGGTCCTCGCGCTTCCAGACGTCGGGTGCGCCGGTCAGCGGGACGCTGATGTCCGTGCGCACCTGTACGCGGGTGTCGGGCCGGACGGCGACGACGCCCGGCAGCGCGGCCAGCCGTGCCCTCTCGGAGGCGGGCACCGTCATCGCCACGGCGTTGACGAGCAGCCCGAGTCCGCGGGGTGCGGTGGGGTGCAGTCCGGCTTGCCGTACCGTCCTGACGAAGGCGTCCTGCCGTACCGCCAGGGCCCGTCGGGCATCGCCGACGGCGGAGGTGGCGCCTGCGGCCAGGGATGTGAGCGAGCCGCCGGGGGCGGCTGCCACGGCGGCGTCTCCGGACAGCTCGACGATGACCCGCCGGCTGGAGTCGGGTGACTTCGCGGTCGCGGTGCCGGGTGTCGCGGTGAGCGTCCCGGCCAGCGCGACGGTGGTGACCGTGGCAGCCACCAGACGTCGGCTTCTTCGTGGGTTCTTGGCCATGGGAAGAAGTCCTAGCGCCGAAGTCACTCTCCGTACAACGGATCTTGACGGCCCATTGCTGCACCTGGCACAAGTGGGCCAGGATCCGGATATGACGAACGACTTCACCGCGGCAGGCATCGATCCGTTCGACGAGAGCGTCTACCGGGCCGTGTTGACCCGGCGTACGGCGGCCCCTGCCGAGCTCGCCGCCGACCTCGGCTGCTCCCCCCTCCGCGCCGCCAGGGCGCTGGACCGGCTGCACGACCACGGCCTGGTCGGGCGGCTCGCGGGGGGCCGCCGCCGGTACGCGGCGATCGAGCCGGGAGCCGCGGTCGAGTCCCTGCTACGGCACAGAGCAGCGGAGTTGGACCGGGTCCGTTCGGCGGCGGGCGAGCTGTCCCGCCTCTTCGCGGCCGCCCAGGCCGGCACCGCCGGGGAGGACGAGGTGGAGATCACCACCGGCCGCGAGGCGCTCGGCCGCTGGTTCGTCCGCCTCCAGCAGGAGGCGCGCGAGGACGTCATGACGCTGGACCGGCCGCCGTACGCACTGACCACCTCCAACCCGGTGGAGAGCACGGCGCTGGGGCGCGGCGTGCGCTACCGCGCGGTCTACGCCCCCGAAGCGCTGGAGTGGCCGGGGGTGCTCGATGACATCCGCGGACTCGTACGCCGTGGCGAGCAGGCCCGGGTGATGCCGGGCCTGCGGATCAAACTGGCCATCGCGGACCGCCGGTTGGCGCTGATGCCGCTCTCCCTGGACCTCGACGGCGTGCGCGCTGCGGTCATCCGCCCCTCCACGCTGCTGGACGCCCTCACCGACTACTGGGAACTGTGCTGGAAACAGGCCCTGCCGCTCGAAGCCCCCGCCGAGGACCCGCTCGGCGAGGAGGATCGTCTGGTGCTCACCCTGCTGGTCAGTGGCCTCAAGGACGAGGCCATAGCCCGCCAGCTCGGCTGGTCGGTCCGCACCATGCGCCGGCGCATGAGCCGCCTCCACGAACTTCTGGGCGCGGTGAACCGCTTCCAGGCCGGCGTCGTCGCGGCACGCCGCGGCTGGATCTGACCTGACCGTCCGGACGTGTAACAGTCCGGGGGCTCCTGCCTCGGAAGGGACGAGGGGGGAGGTCGGTCGCGCTCCTCCGCGGTTCCCTCGTCGGGCCGGGAACTCGGCGCCTCCGCCGTACGACTCCTCCACCGCACCGGCACGGAAGCGGCGAGAGGCACGGGATGGGCGGACTGGACATACGCATGCGCGGGGTCGCCTGCCGGCACGGCCGTGCCGAGGCCGTGGTGGGCGTGGATCTGGAGATCGCCGCCGGCGAGCGGGTCGCCCTGACGGGGACGAACGGGTCCGGGAAGACGACGCTGCTGCGCGCGGTCCTCGGGATGCACCGGCAGACCAGCGGCTCCATCGAGGTCGGTGGGCGCGTCGCGCGCTCCGCCGCCGAGTGGGCGTGGCGGCGCCGGTCGTGCGCCTGGATCCCCCAGAAGCCCGCTGCCGGCCGCTTCCCGCTGCGGGGCGACGAGCTGCTCGCGAGCAGCGGGGCGCCCGGCGAAGCGGTGCTGGCGGCCGGGCGGCTCGGGGTCGGCGCCCTGGCCTCGCGTCCCGTGGGCACCTTGTCCGGTGGGCAGTTGCAGCGCATGTACCTGGCGCGGGCGATCGGCTGTGTCGCGGCGGGCGCCCAGGTGCTGCTCGCGGACGAGCCGACCGCCGCCCTCGACTTCGAGGGGCAGGACGAGGCGGCCGACGTACTGACCGCGCTGCCCGTCACGCTCGTGGTCGTCACCCACGACCGGGCGCTGGCGGACCGGTGCGACCGGGTCCTGGAGATGGCCGCCGGCCGGCTGCGGGAGGTGCGGTGAGCGCGCTCGCGGCGGCCGATCTCGGCGCCATGCTCCAGCTCGTGCCGGTCCAGCGGGCGGGGGTGGCGCTGCTCCTCGCGGCCGTCGGCCTGCCGGTGATCGGCGTCGTCATCGTGGGCCTCGACATCATGCCGGTGCGGTTCGCGATGATGCACGTGGCGCTGCTCGGCATCGCGGTCGGGCTGCTGACCGGGATCGACCCGATGGTGTGCGCCCTGGTGGCCTGCGCGTTGTCGGGAGCGGGTGTCGCGCCGCTGGCCCGGACGCCGGCGGGGCTCTCGGGGGCGATGGGTCTGCTGATGAGCCTCGCCATCGCCGCCGCGCTGCTCGTCCTCGCCGTCTCCGGCGTCAACGCGTCGGGGGCCTTCGCCCTGCTGTGGGGGTCGATCCTCTCGGTCGGCACCGCGGACCTCGTGGTCCTCGGCGTGCTGGCCGTGGTCGTACCCGGACTGTTCTGGTGGCGTCGCCGAGAGGTGGCACTGCTGCTGTACGACCGCGAGCTCGCCCAGTGCTCGGGGGTGCCGGTCCACTTCCTCACCACGGCTCTTCTCGTCCTGGTCGCGGTCGCGGTGGCCGGCGCGATCAAGCTGACCGGGGCGCTCCTGGTCGACGCGCTGACCCTGCTGCCCGCGCTGGCGGCCCGCCGTCTCGGCCGCTCGCTGGGGTCGATCACGCTCTGGGCGGTCGGCATCGGCGTCGCGGTCAACGTCACGGGCTTCCTGTTGGCCCTGTGGCTGGACTGGCCTCCCGGCCCGGTCCTCGTCCTGACGGCGGGGGTTGTCGTCCTCGCCGCGCATCTCATCCCCGAACGGAGAAACAGCTCATGGCGCGCACCCGCGTCCGTACCGCCCGTTTCGCTCCCCTCGTCGCACTGAGTGCGGCACTGCCCCTGCTCGCGGGGTGCGGGGAGGACAAGCCGGCCTCCGGCACCGACGCCACGGGGGCGGGTGACAAGCCGGTGGTCGTCGTGACGACCACCTGGGAAGGCGCCTTCGCCAAGGCCGCCGGGGCCGAGGACGTCACGGTGATCGTGCCGCAGTCCGTGCACCACGCCCCGGACTACGACCCGAAGCCGTCCGACCTGGCGGCCGTCGCGAAGGCGGACTTCGTGCTGTACGCGCCGTTCGAGCCGTACGCGGCGAAGATCAAGGAGGCGGCCGGTTCGAAGGCGAAGCTCGTCGAGGTGAACCTCGACAACGACCCGGCCAAGGCCGGGGCCGAAGTCGAGCGCCTCGGCGCCCTGTTCGGCACGAAGGACACCGCCTCGCGGTGGAAGGCCCGTCTCGACGAAGAGGTCACGAAGCTGAACGGCGAGCTCAGGGCCGCCTGGCCGGACGGCAAGAGCCCGACGGTCGTCTCCCAGGTCTTCACGGCCTGGGCGGCCGGCCTCGCGGGTGCCACGCCGGTGGGCACGTACGGCCCGGAGCCGGTGACCCCCGCGCAGTTGGCCTCGCTCTCGGCGAAGAAGCCCGCCTTCGTCCTCGACAACGCGCACATGTCGACCGGCACCGTGCTGCCGGACTCGGGCGCGAAGCAGGTCACGGTGGTGAACTACCCCGGCACGGACCTGGATCTGCTGGCGGTCTACCGCGCCGCGGCTGCCGAGTGGAAGAAGGCCATGAGCGGTTCCTGACCGCACCGACCGCACGGCGGGGCGCGGAGCGAAGGGGGAGGGCCGTGGTGCGGCCCTCCCCCTTCGGTTCGTCCGGCGGATCACCGCCGGGGGCACGCCCGATCCGCCGGACACGCCCTTGTCATCGCGCTCGATCCGCCGGACACGCCCGTGTCGTCAGGCCCGTGCCGTCACGCCTCGACGAGAACGGACGTCCGGTCCTCCGCGATCCGGGTCCGCAGCGCGGCACGGTCGGGCTTTCCCGCGGCGGTGAGCGGCAGTTCGGGCAGCACCAGGAGGTGCTCGGGGTGCTTGTGCCGGTCGACTCCGCGTGCGGTCAGGAACGTCCCGAGGTCGGCGAGGGACGGGGCCGCCGGACCCTTGGCGACCAGGCAGGCGGCGAGCCGCTCGCCCATCAGCGGGTCGGGCACGCCGACGCAGACCGCGTCCCGGACCTGCGGGTGGGAGACGAGTTCGCGCTCGACCTCGGCGGGGCTGATGTTGGCGCCGCCGCGTATCACCACGTCCTTGAGGCGGCCGGCGACGTGCAGGACGCCGTCGGCGTCGAGGAACCCGAGGTCTCCGGTCCTGACCCAGCCCTCGGGTGTGCGGTAGCGGGCGTCGAGCTCGGGTGAGCCCACGTAGCAGAGCGGGGTCATGGGGCCGCGGGCGACGATCTCGCCGATCCGCCCTTCGGGCAGCGGCTCGTGGGTGTCGGGGTCGGTGATGCGGATCTCGGCGACCCGGGGGTCGGGGCGGCCGGCGACGACACCGGAGCGGTCGGTGGGCGGCACGGCGTTCTGGAGCCCGGTGTGGCAGTTAACGCCGTCGGCCGATCCGTACAGGTTGACGACGGGGCAGCCGAAGGCGTCGGCCGCGGCCTCGGCGGTCGCTTCGTCGAGGGGCGCTCCGCCGAGGACGAGCGCGGTCGGGGCGGGCAGGGGTTCGTCCGTCCGCTCCAGGGCCTCCAGCATCATGCGGATCATGGTGGGCACGCCGAGGATGTGGGTGGGCCGGTGGTCCCGTACGGCGGCGAGGGCGGCCTCGGGGGTGAAGTGGTCGAGCAGGACGAGGGTGCCGCCGTGGCGGGCGAGGGCGACGGCCGTGCCGTTGGAGCCGAAGGCCGAGGCCAGGGGAACCAGGAAGAGGCAGCGGGGCGGGGTGTCGTCGGGCATGAGGGAGGCGAGGAAGTTCCCGCGGCCTCCGGCCAGGGCGTTGTGCGAGTACGCCACCATCTTCGGCTCCGTCTCGGAGCCGGACGAGACGAGGATGCGGGCAGCGCTGTCGGGGTCGGGGCGGGCCGGGACGAAGCGGGCGGGGTCGGTCCGCAGCAGCTGGGACAGCGGAATCGTTCCGTCGGGCGCGGGGCCGCGGCCGGCGGCGATGACGTGCCGCAGGGCAGGCAGGGCCGGAGCGAGGCTCTGGAGGTCGGCGGCGTGGGTCTGTCCCCGGTGTTCCACGGCGGCGATGACCGCGACGGCCTCCGCGCGGCGCAGCAGGCATTCGGCCTCCACCGCGCCGCGCCCGACCGGGAAGGGAAGGGCGATCGCGCCCAGAGCGGCGAGTGCCAGGTCCGCGATGACGGCGTTGCGGTGGTTGGGCAGTTGGACGCCCACGACGTCACCGGCGCCGACACCGAGCCCTCGGAGTCCCTCGGCGAGGGATCGGACCTTGCGGTCGAGGGCCGTGTAACAGAGCTTGCCCTTGGCGTCGATCACGGCGGTGCGGTGCAGATCGGCGATCTGTCTGGCCCGGTAGAGGCTGTAGACGTCGAGGTCGGGGCAGATGCCGTCGACCGCCCAGGAGCGGCGGAGGTCGGCGGGGAGCAGGTCGGTCAGGGTGACGGTCACGCGAGGCTCCAGGGGTCGGGAACGGCGGGGGCTCCGTGCGCGTCCCGGCCGATCGGGCCGGACAGGCGCGGGTCGTGGTGAAGGGCGGACAGGTCGGTGGTGACGGCCGTGGCGGTCAGGCCGTGGCCGCGCAGCTGGTCGAGCGCGTCCTCGGTGCACATGCCCGTGACGTCGTACGCCGTGGCGGCGGCCGCGCTGCCGTCGCTCGGCGCGATCCAGCCGTCGGAGGTCCTGAGCGGGTGCCGGAACCCGGCGGGCCGGCGGGGGTCGGCGCCGGTGGCGGCCCGTCGCAGGGCGGGGGCGAGGAGGGTGTCGGCCGCGCCGAGCAGTGAGGATTCGACCCGGACCCCGTGGCCCGTGCGCTCGCGCAGGAGCAGGCCCGCGAGGACGGCCTCGGTGCCGTGCAGGCCGCCGAGGACGTCGAGGAGCGTCATGAGGGAGGGCACGGGCGGTTCGCCGGCCGGATGGGCGGCCTCCCCCGCGCCCGTCCGGGCCTGCACCATGAAGTCGGTGCCCATGGGGGCGTCGTCGATCCGGTCGGCCCAGCCGCCGGTGTACGCGTACACGAGGGACGGGTTCACGGGGGCGAGGTGCTCGGCGTCGAGCCGAAGCTCCGCCGCCTTGCCCGGGGCCCAGTTGTGCAGGAACACGTCGGCCTCGGCGACGAGTTCACGCAGTCGCGTCCGGTCCCGGGGTGCCTTGATGTCGATCTCGACGGCCTCCTTGCCGCGGTTGAGCGCGAGCCAGCGGGCGGAGATCCCGTCACAGGCCGGCGGCATGCCCCGGAGCGGGTCACCGCCCGGGGGCTCGATCCGGATCACCCGGGCACCGAGCAGGCCGAGGAGGTGGGCGGCGAGCGGTGCCTGGATGCGGCGGCCCGCCTCAAGGACGGTCAGGCCGGCCAGCGGCAGGTCCTCGGTGGGGGCGGGGGCGGACCGGCCGGCGGCGCTCGCCGCGCGGTCCGGGCCGAGCGCGCGCACGGACCAGGGGTCGGCGCCGTCGTCCTCGGCGGCGCGCTCGGCGAGCGTACGCAGTCGGCACACCTCCGCCTCGGACCGCGCGGCGGCCTGCCGGATCCGTGCCCACGGGTGCCGACGGGCCACCTCGTGCAGGTCGACGGGGAAGGGCGCGCAGGCCGTGGCGTACCGGAACTGGAAGGGCCGCCAGCCCGCCCGTATCGCGTCGGCGGGAGCCTCCAGGGCGCGCCAGAACGCCGCCCAGGCTCCCGGGTCGAGCGTCTCCAGTTCGAACAGGACGCCGTCGGCGGAGAGGAACGGCGGTCCTCCCGGCGCGGGTTCGACGGCTTCCGGTTCGTCGGCACCGGCTGCCGCGAGGTACTGGGAGACGGTGAGCAGCCCGGCCCTGTCGGCCGTGGTCGTCCGCACGCGGGCCGGTGGCCCGCCCCGGGCCTGGCCGACGAGCCCCGCGAGCAGGCCCTGGACGGTGAGCACCCCGGTGGCGGTGGCCAGGTAGTCGACGGCGAGGCCGCGCGGGGCCCCGTGGCGGCGGCCGTGGACGGCCATGACACCGGTGACGGCCTGGGCGGTGGCCTCGTCCTCGATCCCGGAGCCGGTGGTCCCCCAGGCGGTACGGGCCAGGGCGGGCGCGAACTCCCCGCCGCCCAGGGCGATGTCCCCCGGCCCGCCGTCCCTCACCGTCGCCCCGAGTCGCCGCAGGTGGTCGGAGACGACCCGGGTCAGGGGCTCGGGGCCGCCGATGTCGCACCGCAGTGCGTCGAGCGGACGGGCTGTGTCGAGCGGGCGGCGGACCGCGGTGTGCGCGGTCGGCGATGACGCCATGCCTCTCCTCTCCTGGCGCGGCGGTGATGGCCGTCGCGCGGGGACTGTCACGGTCACGGGAACTCGGGGGGCGGTGGGCCCGACCTCTTCCACGGGCAGGCAGTCGGACGCGTGTTCTGCCGAGTTCCCGAGACGGAGGAAACAGTGACGGATCATGACGTACCGGATGTGGATCTGCTGCGGAAGCGGGTCTTCGCGTTCGTCCGTGACCGCGTGTTCCCCGTGGAGCAGGTGCTCGACGCCGGCGGGCCGCCCGCCGCGGACGTGCGCGAGCGGTTGCGCGAGGACGCCCGGAAGGCCGGCCTGTGGGCGCTGCCCCTGCCGGCCGAACTGGGCGGCGGCGGAATCTCCCTGGGCGCGTACGCGACCATCGCCGAGGCGGAGGGCGCCAGCGACCACGGCCCCGCGGCGCTCGGGTCGGCCTCACTCCTCGACGTGACCATGCTGGCCAGGCACGGTTCGGCCCGGGTGCGCTCGGCGTACCTCCCGGGCCTGGTCTCCGGCGGGCTCCGCACCTGTTACGCGATGACCGAGCCGGACACGCCCGGGACGGAGCCGGCGCTGACGGCGACCCGGGCGGAGCGGCTGCCGGGCGGCGGCCGGCGCGTGACCGGCCGGAAGTGGTTCGTGTCGAACGCGGGGCACGCGGACCTGGTGACCGTGCTCGCCCGCACGAGCGGATCGGCGGGGGACCGCGCCGGACTCTCCCTCCTCCTCGTGCCGACCGACTCGCCCGGCTTCCGGGTCGTGCGCGAACTGCCGATCCTGGGCGCGACCGGCCAGTACGAGATCGAGTTCGACGGTGTCGAGGTCGCCGAGGACCATCTCGTCGGCGACCTCGGGCAGGCCTTGGCGGTCGCGGGCGAGCGTCTCCAACTGGGGCGCACGCTCAGGGCGTTGCGGTGGCTCGGCCAGGCCCAGCGGGCCTTCGACCTGCTCTGCGACCGCGCCACGGAGCGCCGGGGCGGCCGGGGCCCGCTCGCGGACCGCCAGCTCGTCCAACAGCACGTCTTCGAAGCCCTGTTGGCTCTGCGGACGGCCCGCCCGCTCGTGTACGAGGCGATGGCGCTGGTCGCGGACGGACGCGATGCCCAGGTGGAGGTCGGCCTGGCGAAGACGGCGGCGGCCCGCACCCTCCAGGACGTCGCGGACCGGGCCGTCCAGGTGTTCGGCGCGGCCGGGCTCGGCCCGGACACTCCCCTGCCCGCGCTGTTCCGTACGGGGCGGACGGCCCGGATCCTCGACGGGCCGGACGAGCAGCACGTCTCCTCCGTCGCCCGGCGCGTCCTGCGGAGCCGTCGGGACTCCGCCGTCACACCCGCCTGAGGTCGGCCCGGCCGAGGAGTGCCGCGAGTCCGAGGGCCAGGAAGAAGTCGCCCCAGACGAGTTCGTGGCGGACGGCCGTGCCGCTGGGCGCGTCGTAGCAGCCGTCGAGGAGCATCCCGGCGGGCCGGGTCCCGCCCGGCCGGGTGAGGTGGTCCTGCGTGAGCCGGAGCAGGACGGCCTGCGCCCGGGCCGCGCACGCCGTCGCCCACACGGCTCCGGGCACGAGCGCCAGCTTCAGGAGGGCGACCGCGGCGACGGCGGCGGCGGAGGTGTCGAGCGGGCCGTCCGGATGACGGGCGTCCGTCGGCGGGACCAGCGGGCCGCCGAGCATCGCGCAGTCGGCGAGGAGGAGTTCGGCCGCCCCGGTCAGCCGGGCCGCGCGCCAGGAGGAGGTGTCCGCGAGCAGCAGGGCGTCCGCGACGGCCAGGAGGAGCCACGCCTCGCCCCGGGTCCAGCCGGGTGCGGGATCGGCTTCGGCCAGCCAGCCGTGCGTCCGGTCCAGGCGCCATGCCGGGGCGGGCCGCTCCGCGCCGTCGCGGGGCAGGCACAGGTCCAGATGGCGGTGGAGGTGCCGGGCGGCCGCTTCCCGCCCCTCGGGTCCGGCCGAGGCCAGCAGCGGTACGAGACCGGGGACACCGTCCGTACGAGCCCGCAGCCGCTCGCCGCCGAGGGCCGAGCCCCAGGGGACGAGGCCGAGTTCCGGGTCGAAGGCGCCGACGGCGGCCTTCGCCGCCCGCTGCCGAAGGGCCTGCGCCGTCGCGTCCCTGGTGGCCAGGGCGGTGCCGTACCAGAGGATGAGGCCCCGGGCCGCGGTGTCCGCCTCGCCCCAGGGGGCGAGCCGGCTGGTGACGGCGGCGGCGGCCGCGCGGTCCTCGTCGCCCCCGGTGCGGGCCGCCCTGAGCCACAGCAGACCCGCCCAGAAGCCGCCCGTCCACGATCCGCGTCCTGTGGTCGTCCACCGGCCGTCGGCCGGATCGGCGTACAGGGGAAAGCGGTCACCGACCTGTTCCGCGGTCTCCCCCACCCGCCGCAGGAGGAGGCCGAGGGCCTCCTCGGCCCAGTCCGTGACGGTCACCGCGAACCGGTCGGGCGGGTACGGCGATCCGGGGCCCGCACCGCGAACCGTTCGCGCGGGTACGGCGGCCCCGCGGCCGTCACGGCGAACCACCCGCGCGCGTGCGGCGATCCCGCGGCCGTCACCGCGAACCGTCCGCGCGCGTGCGGCGGTCACGTACCGCCCAGGCGAGCGCGACCGCCCCCGCGACGGCGAACTCCACGGCGACCAGCGTCCAGCCCTCCCCGTACCGCCCGCGCTCCGCGAGGAGTCCGAACAGCGGCGGGCCCACCGCGAACCCGGCGAAGAAGCCGGCGGCGACCAGGGCCGAGTCCTGTCCGGCCCGGCCGGGCGCGGAGCGCTGCATGACCAGGACCATCGAGACCGCGTTGCCGGACACGGCGAACACGCCGACCGCCACGGCCGCCGCCCACACCAGCAGGTCGACGTGGACGGCGGCGGTCAGGAGCGCGGCCGCTCCCACCGCCCCACCCGCGAGCAGGGCCGGCAGCCACGGAGCCCGGCCGGGCGTGGCGGCCCGGGACCAGCCGACCCGGCCGCCGATGCCGGCGACGCCGAGGACGGCGACCAGCGCGCCCGCCATCGTCGGCCCCATGCCGAGGCGTTGGGCCCCGAAGAGGGCCAGGTAGGTGTTGACGGAGGCGATGCCCGCGCCGAGGAAGAGCGAGAAGGCGGCAAGCCAGGGCACGGGGCCACCTCGACGGGACGGTGCCGGACCACCGGCGGCTCCCTTCGGCGGCGGTGACACGTCGACCGGCAAGGCCCGCCAGGCCCACAGGGCCGCGCCCAGCGCGGCACCGGCGGCCGCCCATACGGCACCCCGCCAGCCGATCGCGCCGGCGGCCGCCGCGAGCGGCAACCCGGCGACGAAGGCCCCCAGTTGGACGCCGGACTGCTTGGTGCCGGTGACCGCGCCCCGCCTCGGCGCCGGTACGGACGCCAGGATCGCCTTGTTCGTCGCCGGGTTGGCGAGCGCCTGGGGCAGTCCGCCGAGCGCGACGGCCACGAGCAGCAGGCCGGGGCCGGGCACGGAGCCGATCAGCCCCAACGCGAGTGCCGAGAGGGCGAGCAGGGCAACGAGGGCCCGGCGGGGGCCGACCCGGTCGACGAGCCGGCCTCCGACGGGAGAGAGGACGGCCGCCGTGCCGAAGCCCACCGTGGTGGTCAGCCCCAACACGGTCTCCGTGACGCCGAGTCGGTCGACGAGACGCGGACCCAGCGCACCGAGCAGGAACAGCTGCATCATCGAGAAGGCCATCGCCGTCGTGAGGAGCGCGGTCAGCCCGCGGGCCGGCCCCTCTCCGGTATCGGCAGGTGCCTCCGCCGCCGTACCCGCGCTCGTCACCGCGTACCCCTCCCCCGTTCGGCGACCGGGCCGAACGCCGTCGCCTTCGAGGAGTCGTGGCGACCGTGCCGGAAGTTCCCGCGGCGCTCTTGTGGGACCCGTCACAGTCGCGTACTCATGTCCCGACAGGTCGTGGGGGCGGCCGAGGGACGGCCGTTCCCGCTCTCATTCCTCCGGGAGGGTGCAAGGATGGGCGCGCCATGACACCAGGCCGATGTTCGCGAGGAGGGCGGGCCGCGATGTTCGCGGCCGTCTGCGTGCTGCTCGCTGCCACCGGCCACATCCTCATGTCGGGCCAGGGCGTGCCCGCCTGGACTCTCTCCCTCGCCTTCACCGCCACCGTGGCGGCCACCTGGGTCCTCGCGGGTCGCGAGCGCGGCGTCCTGGCCGTCACCGCGGCGAGCGTGGCCGTGCAGAGCGCGCTCCACACGGCCTTCTCGTGGTCCCAGACGACGGCCATGCCGACGACGACCGCACTGACGGCCACGCCCATGCCGACGTCCATGCCGACGTCCGTGCCGACGCCCATGTCCACGTCCATGTGGACGTCCGTGCCGACGTCCATGTCGATGAGCGACGTGCACGCGGCGCACGCGCACATGGCGCACGCGGCCATGGGTCACGGAGACGTGACCGCGTCCGTCGGCATGCTGTCCGAGGCTCAGGCCGGGCACGACATGACGGATGTGTCGTCGTCCTTAGGGATGTTGTCGGCCCACCTCCTGGCCGCGCTCCTGAGCGGCCTGTGGATGGCGTTCGGCGAGCAGGCGGCGTTCCGCCTGCTGCTCGCCGCGTCCCTGCGGGTCTTCCGCCCGCTGCGTCCGCTGCTCGCGTCCTTCGCCCTCGTCGTACGGAACCGGCCCCGGTTCCGGCCGGTGCGAGCCGGTGACGCGCGGACTCCACGCCGGCTCCTCCTCGCCCATTCGCTCATCTCCCGCGGTCCTCCCCAGGCACTCGCTGTCCTCTGACAGCCGGCTCCCCGAGCTCGACGGCTCCGTTCCGTCGCTCGGGCATCGGCCATGCCGCTTCCACCCGGTCGCGGCCGGCCGTACCAGTCACCGGCAACGGCGCCGACCTCATCCGCGCGCCGGCCGGATTCCCTTTGCCTCGTAAGGACTTGTGGCGATGACCCCTGCCCACGACACCCTCCTTCAGCGCCCGACGAGCACCTCCCGCTCGGCGCACGCACCGGACGCCGACACGGACGCGGCGACGACCCGGCTCGCTCTGGCCGCCCGGGACGGCGACCCGGCCAAGGCCGACCTCTTCGTACGCGCCCTGCACCGCGACGTCCGGCGCTACGTGACCTATCTCAGTGCCGACCGCCAGGCCGCCGACGACCTCACCCAGGAGGTGTTCCTCCGCGCGCTCGCCGCACTGCCCCGCTTCCAGGGGCGCTCATCGGCCCGCACGTGGCTGCTGTCGATAGCCCGTCGGACGGTGGTCGACAGCCTGCGGCACGCGGCCGCCCGCCCCCGGCTTTCCGACCGCGACGACTGGCAGGCGGAGGCCGAACACACCCAGCCCCGGGGGCTTCCCGGTTTCGAGGACGGCGTCGCGCTCGCCGAGCTCCTGGCCGCCATCCCGACCGAGCGGAGGGACGCCTTCGTCCTCACCCAACTCCTCGGCCTGCCCTACGCGGAGGCCGCCGAAGCCATCGGCTGTCCCGTCGGCACGGTCCGCTCGCGGGTCGCCCGCGCCCGGATCTCCCTGGTCGCCCTGGTGCGCGGCGCCGAGGAACCGGTGCCGTCGCCGGTGCTCGGCCCGGGCGGCGACGTTCCGGCACGCAGACGGTTCACTCGGGCGCCCGCGCTCGCCTGACCGTTCGCCTGGCCGTCGGCCTGACCGTCGGGCCCGACCGTTCGCCTGTCCGCCTGCCTGTCCGCTCGCCTCGGGTAGGCGACGAGGGTGGGGGCGGGGGCCTGGGGCGCGTCGCGGGATCGCCGCGACCCGGGCCCCCGCCCCCTCCCCGCATCCCCGCCCCTCCCCGCATCCCCGTACGCGTCCCCTCTCGCGGGAACCGGACCGCCAGGCTGTCCGACTCCTCCGGAAACACGGCCCGATCCCTCCGGTGCCGTACGACGCGCTTTGGAGAGGCGACCGATGGAGAAGTCACGCGCACCCTCGTCCCCTGCGGCAGGCACGGGGCGGTCAGGTTCTCCTCCCGTCGTTCTGGGGGGCTTCCTCCTGCTCCTCGCCCTGGTCTTCACGGGGTCGTACGCGCTGGGTTCGGTGGTGGGGCCGGTCGGCCCGATGCCGGACCCGCCGGTGACGACGGGCCCGACCTCCGCCACCACGGAGCACCCGCACCACGGGGGTCACTCATGACACGCGGACCGGCCGCCGCTCAGGCAGGCACAGGGACCGCCGACGCGGTCACGACGGACCTCGTCGTCGGCGGGATGACGTGCGCCGCGTGCGTCAACCGGGTCGAGAAGAAGCTCTCCCGCCTGGTGGGAGTCACCGCCTCGGTCAATCTGGCGACCGGACGGGCGCGGGTGTGTCACCCCGCTGGGCTGCCCGTCGAGGAACTGCTGGCCACGGTCGAGAAGGCCGGCTACACGGCGGCGCTTCCGGAGCCTCCCGCCGACCGGGGGTCCGCCCCCGCCCCGGTCCGCGACGGGGAGGAGGCGGAGCGCGCCCGGCTCGTGATCACGGCGGCTCTCGCTCTGCCGGTGCTCGTCCTGTCCATGGCGCCCGCCCTGCAGTTCCGCAACTGGCAGTGGCTGTGCTTCGCGCTGGCCGCGCCGGTGGCCGCGTGGGGAGCGTGGCCGTTCCACGTCCGGGCGTTGCGCGGCCTGCGTCACTCCACGTCGACCATGGACACGCTGGTGTCGCTGGGCGTGCTGGCGTCGTTCGGCTGGTCGGCGTACGCGCTGTTCCTCGGCGGCGCGGGAGAGCCCGGCATGCGGATGCCGTTCAGCCTGGCCCCCGGGGCAGCCGCCGACGGTATGGCGCACGTCTATCTCGAAGCGACCGTCGGCGTACCGCTGTTCGTGTGGGCGGGCCGCTTCCTCGAAGCCCGGGCCCGACGGGGTACGGGGGCGGCCCTTCGCGCGCTCGCCGGGCTGAGCGTCAAGGACGTGGCGGTACGGGGCGAGGACGGTGGCGAACGCCTCGTACCTCTGGAGCGGTTACGTGAAGGGCAGACGTTCCTCGTGCGGCCGGGCGAGCGGGTCGCCACCGACGGCGTCGTGGTCGAGGGCGGTTCGGCCGTGGATCTGTCCCTGGTGACCGGGGAGAGCGAGCCGGTCGAGGTCGAACCGGGCTCCGAGGTGGTCGGAGGCTCGGTCAACGTCGCCGGGCTGCTGCTCGTACGCGCCACGGCGGTCGGTGCGGACACCCGGCTCGCCCGCATCGGCCGGCTGGTGGAAGAGGCGCAGGCCGGGAAGGCCCGCGCGCAGCGCCTCGCCGACCGGGTGGCGGGCGTCTTCGTCCCCGTCGTCCTGGCCCTGGCCGCGGGCACCCTCGGCTTCTGGCTCGGGACCGGCCGGGACGCGCAGTCGGCGGTCACTGCCTGCGTGGCCGTCCTGGTCGTGGCGTGTCCGTGCGCGCTGGGCCTGGCCACGCCGGCGGCTCTCACGGCCGCGACGGGGCGGGGAGCCCAGCTCGGGATCCTGGTCGGCGGCCCCGAGGCCTTGGAAGGGCTCCGGCACGTCGACACCGTGGTACTCGACAAGACCGGCACGCTGACCTCCGGCCGGACGACCGTCGCCCGCTTCACCGTCGTCCCTTCCGGCGGCCTCGCCGAGGGGGCCGTCGTGCGGTACGCCGGGGCCGTGGAGCGGGGTTCGGAGCATCCGCTGGGCCGGGCGCTCGTCGATCACGCGCGGGCGCACGCCGGCGCGGACCTTCCCGACGTCGTCGACTTCCGCGCCCTGCCGGGCAGAGGGGCCCGGGGCGTCGTCGACGGCAGGCTGGTCGAAGTCGGGGCGCCGACGGGCGACCTGCCGGCCGTCCTCGCCGACGCCCTGACGGCGGCAGAGACCACCGCCCGTACGCCGGTCCTCGTGCGGGTCGACGGCGAGGCCGCGGCCCTCGTCGAGATCGGGGACGTGGTGCGACCCGGGACCTACCGGGCCGTGGACGCCCTCCGCCGCCTCGGCGTACGTCCCGTCCTGGCCACCGGGGACGCGAAGGCTCCGGCCCTGGCCGTGGCCGCCGGCCTGGGCATCCAGGAGGTCCACGCCCGCTGCACCCCCGAGGAGAAGGCCGCGCTGGTCCGCGCGCTGCGGGATCAGGGGCATCGGGTCGCGGTCGTGGGCGACGGCGTGAACGACGCGGCCGCGCTCGCCGGCGCGGACCTGGGCATCGGTCTCGGCAGTGGCACCGACGCCGCCATCGGCGCCGCGGACGTCACTCTCGTCCGTACGGGGATCGAGGCCCTGCCCGACGCCGTACGGCTCGCGCGGCGCACCCTGGCCACGATCCGCGTCAACCTCGTCTGGGCCTTCGGCTACAACGTGGTGACCGTGCCCCTGGCGATGGTCGGCGTGCTCAACCCGATGGTGGCGGCGGCCGCGATGTCGGCGAGCTCGGTCCTGGTGGTGGGCAACAGCCTGCGGCTGCGTGCCTGGCGCCCCTCGGCAGCGCCCCGGCGCCGGCGGCCCTGACACTACGCACACGACTGACACGGGCGGCGAGGTCGCCTACTCGGCCGTGACGTCCAGGAGTCTGCGGGTGCGGGCGCTCGCACCGCTCAGGGTCAGCGGGATGTCCAGGCTCGCGCACATGCGGTGGGCGCGGGCCAGGGCGCTGACGGTGGCAGGGGTGGGCTCGGCGGTCGGGACGGCGACGGTCACCCGGGTCGGGCGGAGCGTCTGGACCAGGGCCTGGATCTGGAGGGCCACGGCGGCCCGGTTGGTGACGTCCAGGTCGCGGTGGAGCGTCACGTGCAGCACATGGTGACGTACGACGTGGCTGATGAGCATGGTCCCTCCGCGCAGGACGACGAAGGCCCACGACTGGACACGCTGTGGGCGGTTCGTCCGAGGATGTCACGGCGACCGGCCCGGAGCCCTTCTCGTGACCCCGACGGCGTGGGGTGTCCGACCACATCTGCCACAGTTCACGTAGATGAACTGGCGGGGTGTCGCGTCCAGGGTGGCCGGGCCGGGGTGAACCGGTCCAGGTTCGCATGTGACCCCGCACCACGGTCGAGACCCTCGACGTCACCTTCGCAGGGTTCGACGGACAGCCGGTCGAGGGGCGGGCTCGTCCTGCCCGCCGACACCTCCCAACCGCTGCCCGCCGGCTCCGGCAGTGAAAGGATCAGTGCCGTGAAGAGCCGTATATGGAGTGACGGGCCGGTCGGCGACGAGTCGGCCGCGAGCGGCGGCCTGCTGCGGTTGCTCGGCGCGGCCGGGGCCGAGGCCGGAGGGGCCGAGGCCGGAGGGGCCGAGGCCGGAGGAGTCGAGGCCGGAGGGGTCGAGGCCGGAGGGGTCGAGGCCGGAGGAGTTGTGACTGGTACGCGGTTCGGCGGGGCCGAGCCGGGCGCCGAGTCCGGCGGGGCCGAGCGGCGGATCGTGACCGGGCCGCTCGTCTGCCGGTACTGCGACGGGGACCGGTTCGAGGTGACGTCGGACGAGTGCTTCTGCGAGGGCTGCTGCCTGCCGCTCGACGTACAGGAGGCGGACGAGGACGAGAACGGGGGCGGCGGTGCGGACCCGGTGGTCCGGGAACTCCGGCCGCCGACGGCTCCGGCCCCCGGGACGGACACGGGAATGGTCAGGTGTCCCGCCGGCCACGACCTGTTCCAGGTGGCCGCCGCGTACACGCTCGGCCCGGACGGCCGCATGCGCCGTCTGTCGGTCGGCCTGCGGTGTCCCGTGGACGGGGCGCTGAGCCTGCTCGTCGACGACGCGCGCATGGCGCCCGGCCTCGTCCGGTGACCCATCGCCCGGCCTGACGCGTCGACCCGACTGTCCATCGGCCCGCCGTTCCGGCGGCCCACCGGTTCCCCGGGCCTCGTCAGGCGCGCGGCGGCGCGTAAGGGCCGGAGCCCGAGCCGTGCAGCGGACTCGGGCTCCGGCGAGGTGCACGGATGCCGTGCACCGGCGTGGTGCCCGCCTCATGGACGGGCCGCACGCTCACTGGTTTCAGTGCCAGTACTTCATGGTCGTACCTCCTCCCCCGTGTCTGGACGCAGGGTGACCTCGAAGCGGTCGAGACCGCGGAGGGTCAGGTTGCGCCGGTGTTCTGGTTCCGCGACTGCCCGTGCCTGCGGATAGTCCCTGGCCAGGGCGCCGAGGACCGATCCGGTGAGCCGGATCGCCATGGACGCGCCCAGACAGGCATGGGCCCCGCGGCCGAACCCGAGGTGAGGGTTCGGGGCGCGGTCGAGTCGCAGCTCTGTGGGGTGGGCGAAACGGAGCGGGTCGTGGTTGGCCGCGCCCAGGAACAGCGTGACCGGATCACCCGCCTTCATCGTGACGCCACCCAGTTCGGTGTCGGTGACGCAGACCCGGGCGTCCGCCTGGACCGGTGCGTCGTACCGGATGAGTTCGTCCACGGCCGTGGCCGGGGTCGCCGGGAACGCTTCGAGCGCACCGGGGGTGGTGAGGAGTGCGGCCGCCGCGTTGCCGAGGAGCCGGGAGGCGGATTCGTAGCCGGCGTGGAGGACGGCGCGCAGACTGTTGCGCAGAACCGTTTCTGCTACACCGCTGTCCGCCGCGTGCTCGGCGACGTACGCGATGAGGCCTTCCTTGGGCGGGTCCGCGAGCCACCAGCCCGCGTACTCCGCGAGCCGGGCGCGGGCCGCGACGGCCGGTTCGTGCTTCTCGGGCCAGAGGCCGGCGTCCATGCCGTCGACGACGGTACGGGACATGGGCACGAACCAGTCGAGCCCGGGGGCCTCGACGCCGAGGAAGGCGGTCACGAAGCGAAGCGCCACCGGCTCGGCGAGCTCCCCGACGAGATCGAAGGAGGGGCGGCGGGCCAACTCCGCGAGCAGATCGGCGATCTGCCCCTCCAGGTCGTCGTGGAGCGCCTGCCGGTCCTGTGCCCGGAATCCGTCGAGCAGCAGGTGCCTGATGGCGGTGTGCTCCGGCGGGTCGAGGGTCTGCACGCTGAGCAGCGGGGCGGGGATCTCCTCCCCGGCGCGCCGCCAGTCGGAGGCGAAACGGTTGCTGTCGGTGAGCACGGCGAGGCAGTCGGCGTGCCGGGTCAGGACCCAGGAGCCGAGCAGTTCGTGCCACAGGACGGGAGAGGCCTCACGCATCCGGGCGTACGAGGGGTAGGGGTTCCGCAGGATCGACGGGCGGGCCAGATCCAGAATCGGGTCCACGGCTGCCGCTTGCTCCACGAAACGTCTCCCCCTGCGCATAGGGCCTGGTTGAGGCCTTGGCTGCTACCGAGTCGAGCTGTACGAGGCACCGGTCACCGGTGGGTGGAGCACCCCGTTGATCTTGTCACCGACGGTCCGCCGGCCCTTCTCCGAACATCAATGCGAGCCGAGCGCCGGTGACGCTACCACGCAACTGGGGTGGCTGGTATGACTACCTGCCAGAGATCTTTCACAAAGCGTCGGGGAGTTACGGAAGATGACCGGTCAAGAGCAGACAATCGTTCACGATGTCCCGGTAAACGTTGCCCAACAGCCCAACCCGTACCCGCTCTTCGAGCGCATCCGAGAACACGGTGTCGTCCAGCGCGTACGGCTGAATCCCACCCTTGAAGTCTGGATGGTCACCGGTTACGACGAGGCCGTCGCCGCGCTCACCGACCCCCGGCTCAGCAGTAGTCCCGTCGGGGTGAACGGACTTGAGGAGGAGATGGCCCACCAGGAGCGCACCAACGTCCTGATGGCCAGCATGCTCGTCGCCAACGGCGAGGACCACACCCGGCTGCGCAACCTCGTCTCGAAGGCCTTCACCGCCCGCCGGGTGGAGCAGCTCGCACCCCGCGTCCAGGCGCACACCGACGCCTTCCTCGACGCCTTCGCCTCACGCGGAACCGCCGATCTGGTCTCCGAGTTCGCGCTGCCCCTGCCCATGGCCGTCCTCAGCGAACTCATCGGCATCCCGGCCGAGGGGCAGCCCGACTTCGCCCGGCTCGCGGTGGGTCTGATCATGCCGCCGAACACCCCGGAGCGACTCGCCAAGGGCGCCCGTGCGCGGGCCGAACTCACCGAGTTCTTCGAGCCGTTGATCGCGCAGCGGAAGGCAGACCCGAAGGATGATCTGCTGAGCGCGCTGTGCGCCGCGCAGGCGGAGGCGCGGATCAGCGACCGCGAGCTGACGGCGATGACGATCCTGCTCACACTCGCCGGACACGAGACGACGGCGAGCCTCATCGCCAACGGCGTGCACGCCCTGCTGCGCCACCCGGACCAGTTCGCCGCGCTCCGCGACGACCCCTCGCTGCTGCCGGGGACGATCGAGGAACTCCTGCGCTACGAGGGGCCGGTGAGCCGTGGCGTCGCCCGTTTCACCACCGACGCGTACGAGATCGGCGGGGTCACCGTCCCGCCGGGTGAGATGATCATCATCGGGCTCGCCGCCGCCAACCGCGACCCGGGCCGTTACGACCGTCCCGACATCCTCGACGTCGCACGCCGCGAGGTTCCGCAACAGCTTGCTTTCGGCCATGGTGTGCACTTCTGCCTGGGTGCGCCGCTGGCCCGCGCGGAGGCGCGGATCGCCATCGGGACGCTGCTGCGCCGCTTCCCGGACCTGCGGCTCGCCGACCCGGACGCGGATCTGAGCCGGCGCGAGGGCATCCTGCGCGGCATGGCGACCCTGCCCGTGGCCTTCACGCCCGAAGCCTGACCCGTCGTCCCGACGGCGGAGAGACGAACGGAGACAGACGGATGACTACGGCCTCCGGTACGGCGGAGTTCGACGCGATCGCCCCCGGCTACGACGCCTCGCGCGGCGGCACCGCCCGGGCCGCCGGCTTCGCCGAGCAACTCGCGCCGCTGCTCGCCCCCGGCCTCCCGGTGCTCGACATCGGCGTGGGCACGGGCATCGTGGCGGCCGAACTGACCGCGCGCGGCCACGTGGTGTACGGGCTCGACCTGTCCAGCGGGATGCTCGCCCGCGCCGTGGCACGGCTCGGTCCGCGGGTGGCGGTGGCCGACGCCTGCCGGCTTCCGGTGCAGACCGGCTCGGTGGGCCAGGCGGTGTCCACCTGGCTGCTGCACACCGGGCCCGACCACGGCATGGTCTTCGACGAGGTCGCCCGGGTCCTGCGCCCGGGCGGCCGCTATCTGGTGATCCCGGCCGGGGGCACCCGTCCCACCGACGACATCGGGCTCGTGGTGGGCGAGTTGGAGGACCGTATCGACCCGCTGCGGACCCGTCAGGACGGGCCGTGGACCCTCGCCCCGATCGCCGAGGCACGGGGGCTCGTCTACCGGGGCCCGGCCTCCGAACGCCCCACGACCTTCCGGGTGTCGCCCCGGGCGATGGCCCGCTCCCTGTCGGGCGGCCTCTTCACCGGAGCCTGGTCGGTCACGGGCGACGCCACCCGCCTGGTGGCGGAGACCCAGGAGAGGCTCCTCGCACTCCCGGACCCGGACGTTCCCCGCGTGCGGGAGATGGCCGACTTCGTCATGGTGTTCGAGAAGCCCTGAGGCCGCGTGTCCCTGAGGTCGGGCGCGGAACCGCGGGTCGGCCGTAAGGCGGGTCGGCCGTCAGGTCAGGTGCGGGACCGCAGTTCGGCCGTCGGCCTCGCCGCTCCACCGCGGCCACGCAGGGACGCCGCGTAGGCGTCGTCCGGGTCGAGGCGGCGCAGTTCCTCGGCGATCAGCTCGGCCGTCGTCCGGACCTTGAGGGCGAGGACCCGGCCGGGCTGACCGGGAATGGAGAGCCGCGCCACCGGCCCCTCGGGCCGGTCGATGCGGATCTCGCCGTCCGCGGTGCCCATCCGGACGGCCGTGACGACGGGCCCGTCGGTGACGACCCGCTCGACGGGGACGCCCAGCCGGACCTCGAACCAGCGGGCGAGGAGTTCGGCGCTCGGGTTCTCCGCCTCGCTCTCGACGGCGGCCGAGGTCACCGTGAGCGGGGCCTGGTCGAGCGCGGCGGCCAGCATCGAGCGCCACGGGGTGAGCCGGGTCCAGGCGAGGTCGGTGTCGCCGGGTGCGTAGGAGGCGGCCCGCTTCTCCAGAGCGCCGAGGGGGTCTTCGACCGCGTACATGTCCGTGATGCGGCGCTGGGCGAGTGAGCCCAGCGGGTCGAGGGACGGCACCTCGGGGGCGTCGACGGGCCACCAGACGACGACGGGCGCGTCGGGCAGGAGCAGCGGCAGGACCACGGAGTCGGCGCGGTCGCCGAGTTCGCCGTGGAGCCGGAGCAGTACGGTCTCGCCCGAACCGGCGTCGGTGCCGAGCCGGACCTCGGCGTCGAGGCGGGTCTCGTGGCGCCCGTGGGGCGAGCGGGCGTGGCGCTTGATGACCACCAGGATGCGGGAGGGGTGTTCCCGGGAGGCGTCGTTGGCGGCCTTGACCGCGTCGTAGGCGTTCTCCTCGTCGGTGACGACGACAAGGGTGAGCACGACGCCGGCGGCGGGTGTGCCGACGGCCCTGCGGCCTTCCAGGATCGCCTTGTTGATCTTGCTGGAGTTGGTGTCCGTCAGATCGATCTTCATGCGCGGCGACCGTCCCTTCCTCTGCGGCGAGCCTAACCCTCCCGCGCGGCGGAGGCGTGCGGACCCCCGCTCTCGACCGGAGTCACACGGATTCCGGTCCCGCCTCCTCCGCCGCGGCCGCGGCGGAGGCCTGCTCGTCGGCCCGCCGGTTGACCACGGCCGCGGCGGCGATCGCGGTGCCGAGGAATGCGGTGATCACCACCCAGGGACGGTCGAGGACATGGTCGGTGGCGTGGTCGAGGGAGTACCGGCCGGCGCCGGTGACCCCGATCGCGGCGGCGACGAAGCCCAGGAACGCCGGGTACTCGTAGCCGCCGCTCTGGGCGAAGAAGCCGGCCGGTGCGTGGACGGCGACGGCGCCGGTCATGGCTCCGGCGGCGGCGGCTCCGGCGGCCGGGGTGGCGAGGCCGAGGGCGAGCAGGGCGCCGCCGCCGGCCTCGCCGAGGCCGGCGGCGATGGCGCTCTCCCGGCCCGGGTGGAAGCCCATGGCCTCCATGGCCTTGGTGGTGCCCTCGATGCCGCCGCCGCCGAACCAGCCGAAGAGCTTCTGGGTGCCGTGTGCGGCGAGTACGGCTCCGGTGCCGACCCGCAGCACGAGGAGCCCGAGGTCGCGTCGGTTGGGGTGGCCCATGGGGTTCTCCAGGTGCGGGAGGAGGAAAGGGGCGGACTCGTACGCGCTCCACTGTCGTCGCCCTGTCCGGCCCCCGCCGCCCGGGAGCCGGGCGAATACTCCGTACGAGTCACCTTTTGCGGCACTTGTCCGGGGGTGCTTGGGTGAGAAGGCCGTCGCCGTCCCGGGCCCGCGAGCCGCGCCCCGCCACGGCCCGAGGGAAGTGGGTACGCATGACCGCAGAGTCCACCGGGACCGCAGCCCTGCGGGAGAAGGTCCGGGCCCTGATGCCCCGGGCGAAGGAGGACCTGACCGCGCTCGTGGCGATGCGGTCGGTCGCCGACCCCCGCCAGTTCCCGCCGGAGGAGTGCGCGAAGACCGCCGACTTCCTCGTACGGGCCTTCACGGAGGCGGGACTCCAGGACATGCGGCGGGTGACGACCCCGGACGGCACGGACGCGGTCGTGGGGCACGCCCCGGGCCCCGAGGGGGCGCCCACCGTGCTCCTGTACTGCCACTACGACGTACAGCCGCCGCTGGACGACGCGGCGTGGGAGACCCCGCCGTTCGAGCTCACCGAGCGCGACGGGCGGTGGTACGGCCGCGGCTCGGCCGACTGCAAGGGCAACATCGCCATGCATCTCACGGCCCTCCGTGCGCTCGGCGGTCCGGACGGCCGGGGCTTCCCCGTGAACATCAAGTTCGTGGCGGAGGGTTCGGAGGAGCAGGGCACCGGCGGCCTGGAGCAGCTCGTCCCCCTGCAGCCCGAACTCTTCGCCGCCGACACCCTGCTGATCTGCGACACGGGCAACTTCGCCAAGGGCCTGCCCACCACGACCACCTCACTGCGCGGGCTCGCCAACGTCGTCGTCACCGTCTCCACCCTCAAGGGGGCGATGCACTCCGGCATGTTCGGCGGCCCCGCGCCCGACGCGCTGGCCGCACTGATCCGGATCCTCGACAGCCTCCGCGACGAACACGGCAACACCGTGATCAAGGGACTGCCGGCCGACGGCGTCTGGGACGGGGTCGCCTACCCGGCCGACCAGTTCCGCGCCGATGTCGGCGTCCTCGACGGGGTGTCCCTCGTCGGTACGGGGTCGGTCGCCGACGAACTGTGGGCGCGGCCCGCCGTCACCGTGCTCGGCATCGACTGCCCTCCGGTGGTGGGTTCCTCGGCCGCCGTGCAGGCCGAGGTGAGCGCCCGGGTCAGCCTGCGGATCCCGCCGGGGGTCGACACCGACGACGCCCAGCGTGCCCTCGCCGCCCACCTGACCTCGGCCGCGCCGTGGGGCGCCCGGGTGGAGGTGGAGCCGGAGAGCGGCGGCCAGCCGTTCCGGGCGAGGACCGACGGCCCCGCCTACCGAGCTCTGGCGACGGCGCTCCGCGAGGCGTACGGGAAGGACATGGTCCAGTCGGGGCAGGGCGGTTCGATCCCGCTCTGCAACGTGCTGGCCGCCCACTTCCCCGACGCCGAGATCGCCCTGATCGGCGTCGAGGAGCCCGGCTGCCTCATCCACGCGCCCAACGAGAGCGTGGACCCCTCGGAGATCGAGCACATGGCGCTGGCCGAAGCGCTCTTCCTCCGCGACTACGCCGGCCCGCACTGACCACACACCCACCACGGAAGGACGGAAACCGTCCATGACACAGACTCACGACGGCCCGAGGCACCAGGACATGCCGCCCGGCCCGCTGGGCATGCTCGCGGGTGCGGCCTGGCAGGCGCTCCTCCTCGCCGGAATCGCGTCCCTGGTCCTCGGCATCCTCGTGCTGGCCTGGCCGGAGGCCTCGCTGTTCGTGGCCGGCCTGCTCTTCGGCCTCTTCCTGCTGTTCAGCGGTGTGATGCAGCTGATCGCCGCGTTCGGCACGCACACCACGACCGCGCTGCGCATCATGGCCTTCATCAGCGGCGCCCTCTCGATCCTGCTCGGCCTGCTCTGCTTCCGGGGCGCGACGCAGTCGATCCTGCTGCTCGCGCTCTGGATCGGGATCGGCTGGCTCTTCCGCGGCATCACCGAGACCCTCGCGGCGGCCTCCGACGCCGCGATGCCGGCGCGCGGCTGGCACGTCTTCCTCGGCATCGTGAACGCGCTCGCCGGTGTCGTCCTCATCGTCTCCCCGCTGGAGTCGGCCACGGTGCTCATGGTCCTGGGAGGCATCTGGCTGCTCGCCGTCGGCGCGGTCGAGATCTTCACGGCGTTCCAGGTGCGCGCCCGCGCCAAGAGCCTGCCGCCGGGGGCCTGACGGCCTCCGCGGCTCTCCGGCCCGAGCCTGTCCGAGCGCTCGCCCGGCCGCTGTCGCACCCCCTCGCCGTCCGCCCGATTCCCGGGCGGGCGGCGAGCGCTGTTGACGCGTGCGCTACATTTTGCCGGTCCTTGACCACCGATCCCCCGCGATCGCGATTCCCGGAGACCGGCACACCATGAGCGACATCGTCAACGGCCTCGGCCGGGCCGGCGCCTACGGCGCCCTCGGCGTGGTCCTGCTGATCCTCGGCATGGTCCTCGTGGATCTGCTGACCCCCGGGAAGCTCCGCCGGCAGATCTGGGAGGACCGCAACCGCAACGCCGCGATCCTGCTGAGCTCGGCACTCCTGGGCATCGGCGGCATCGTCTTCACCTCGATCTGGACGACGTACGAGAACTTCGGCAAGGGCCTCGTGTCGACGGCCGCGTTCGGCCTGCTCGGCCTGGTGATGATGGCCGTGGCGTTCCTGGTCGTGGACCTCGTCACGCCGGGCAGGCTCGGCGCCACCCTGGTCGACCCCGAGCCGCACCCGGCGGTCTGGGTGACCGCCTCCTGCAACATCGCCGTCTCGGCGATCGTCTCGGCCTCGATCGCCTGAGCCCACCGGGACGTCCGAGCCCACCGGCGACGTCCGAGCTCACCCCCCGGGGATGTCCGAGCCCACGGCGACGTCCGAGCCCTCGGGGTTCAGCCCGGCATCGGCTCCACCTCCAGGAAGCGGCGCCCGCGCGGCCCCTTGTACAGCAGGGCCTCCCAGCCGAGCCGCGTCAGGGCGGGTACGCACGCGCCGAGGGCCGTCGCCTCCTCCTGAGCGGCTCCCGAGCCCGCCGGGCCCAGCCACTCGACCACGGCCGTCCCCGGCCGGTCTCCCGGCCTGACGCGGTAGCCCGTGGTGATCCGCGCCCCGGAGTCGTCCACGGCCGAGGGGGCGAGGCCGCCCGACTCCAGGGCCAGGGCCACCGCGCGGACCGGCTGCCGGCGCTCCCAGTCCGCGGGAACGGTCTTCGGGTCACCACCGTCCCCACGGTGGGTCAGCCTTCTGATCTGGAGCAGCCCGTCGAGGGCGGCTCTGACCTCCCTCGACCGCTGCTCGACGTCCACCACGGGCACCGGCGGGCCGTCCCCCGTTGCCGCGTCGAACGTGCCGCCGCCCCCGTGACCCGCCGTCACTGCAGCCGCCGGATGTCACCGCGCACGCGGTAGAAGCCTCCTGCGGCCGCGTGCAGGGCATCGACGACGTACCGCGCACCGGGCTCCCGGATCGCACGTGGGAACTGCACGTTCCACGCGGAGTCGTAGCCCTCGGAGACGACCCGGACCCGCGTCCTGCCCGACTCGTTCACACACTCCACGACCACCGACCCCGCCGGGGCGACGCTGACGGTGGTGACGGCGGTGACGGTCGTCGCCGGCTCGTACACCGGCATGGCCGCGGCGAGCTTGATGTCCCGCGCGACCGGCACCGTACCGCCCTGGGCGGCCTGGATCGCCGCCTCGCTCGCGTCCACGCACACCAGCGAACCGTCCGTGGTCACCAGGTAGAGGCGCTCGTCGCGGTACTGCATGGAGAGCGCCGAGCCCCCTCCCGTACCGAGCTTCCACAGCCGGGTGCCGTCCTCCGCGAAGCAGTAGACGGAGGAGGCCGAGTCGGCCGCGAAGACGAACCGGCCGCCGGGGGAGGTGGCGCAGGAGTACACGGGGCTGTCACAGCCGTAGACCGCCTCGACGCGCCCGTCCTTCTTCGCGAGCCGCTGGACCTTCTTGCGGGCCGTGCCCGCGTAGACCGCGGTGTCCTCCTGCCAGCCGAAGAGCACCCCGCCCTCGGTGGCCGTGTGCCACAGCTCGCCGCCGCCGTCCGGCGCGTGGGCGGCGACGCCCCGCGTGTCCCCGTAGTAGACGGCGTCCCCGTCGGCGCGGACCATCCAGGCGTGCTCGCCCTGGCCGCCGCGTGCCCACTGGTGCTCGTCCTCGTGGTCGATGACGGTGAGCCGGCCCGAGCGGTCGGCGACGTGCAGGACACCCTCGTGGATGTCGAGCCAGAAGATGTCGACGTCGGTGGCGATGTCGTACGCGGCGAAGGGCAGCTTCGACGACAGGTCGTACACCTTGCCGTCGTCACAGCCGGCGTAGATCCAGAAGTCGTCGGCGACCAGGCACTTGACGCCGTCCGGCAGGCTGAACCGGGCCTGCACCTCGCCGGAGCGGTCGAGCGTGAAGACGTCCCCCGCCTGGTTGCCGACCCAGCAGCGCTCCTCGTCGACGTGGATGCCGAAGGCGGCCGAACCGGTCCGGAAGCGCCACAGGACGGGGGCGACGGCGCGCGCGGTGGAGGGCGCGGAGGTCACCGCGCGGCGCGTCACGGCACGGGCCGCCCGCTGCCCCCGGACCGCCGGGGCGTATCCCTTGCGGACCTTCTCCCCTATCTTCTTCGCCGCGGCCGCCTGCGCCTTCGCCGCCGTGGGGAACGTGGAGCTCTGCGTCTGGCCCGGCGTCCCGATCCGGCCGTAACGGACCGACACCGCGAGGTCCTCGACCGTCACTTCGTAGAACTTGTGGGCGCCGCCGTCGTCCTGCGACAGCTCCAGATAGGTCGTCGTCGTCATGGTGAAAACGGTAGGGGCACCCACTGACAACGGCCCCCGGTGAAGCCTTGGCCAAGGGACCTAAGTCCCCGACATTCGGGACGTTCGTCGCGGCATTCCGGACATACACCCCTGTGACGATGGCTCCTGAAGATCATCCGACGTGCCGTCACCTCAGGAACGGCCGGAAGGGCCTCATGACCGAGTACCAGAAGCGGCCCCTGCCCGTCCGTGCGCGCCGCCACGGGGACGGCATACCGATGGACGACCTCTTCCGGTCGGACCCCACCCGGCGACCGACCGCGCCCCCACCCGTAACCGCGGTCCTGACGGAGGGTCGGACCGAACCAGGACCAGGACCCGGGCCCGAATCCGGACCCAGACCCGGACCCGAATCCGGGCCCAGACCCGGCGCCGGCGCCGGCCCCGAACTCGCCGGCCCCTCAGAGCCGTCGGAGCCGTCGGAGCCGTCGACGCCCTCCGGGGCGCCGGAGGAGGCCTCCACCCCGCTCCCCCGCCGTCCCCCGCCCGTCGACCCCGGCCTCCAGGAACGCCCCGGAGCGGCCGTCCCCGGCTGGGTGGCCGTCCTGACCGCGCTCACGGCGCTCACCGGCATCGCCACCACCCTCCGGCGGGCCCGACCGCTCCGCGAGGTCGAGCTGCTGCCCTGGCAGTGGGCCGCGCTCGCGAGCTGCGTCGTCGTCGCCGTCGTCTCGTTCGGCGGCCTGACCCGTGGGCGGACCGGCTCCGCCTGGGTGCTCTCGCTCTTCGGCCGCTACCGGGGCAGTGTCCGCCGCACCGGCCTCGTCTGGATCAGCCCGTTCGTGCTGCGCCGCCGGATCGACGTCCGCCTGCGGCACTGGCGCAGTGAACCGATCGCCGTCGTCGACGCCGAGGGTTCGGCGCTGCGCGTGGTGGTCCTGGTCGTGTGGTCGGTACGGGACACGGCGCGGGCGCTGCTCTCCGTCGACGACCATCTCGGCTATCTGCGCGAGCAGGTGGAGGCCGCCGTCGCACGGGTGCTCTCCCGGCTGCCCGCCGACGCCTTCCGCGGCGACACGCCGACCCTGCGCGACGCCGAGGCGGTCGGCGACGCGCTGACGCGCATGCTCGCCGCCGAGTGCCGGCCGGTCGGCATCGCCGTCTTCTCCGCGCAGCCGACCCGGATCGAGTACGCCCCCGAGGTCGCCGCCGCGATGCGGCGCCGGCAGATCGCCGTCCTGGACGCCAAGCACCGGGACTCCGTCCTCACCGGCGTGATCGACGCCGTGGACGACACCGTGACCCGGCTGACCGCGCGAGGCCTCGTCGAGCTCGACGACTTCGAACGCCAGTCCCTGGTGAAGGACTTGACCGTGGCCTTCTACACCCGCGGCGGCAGCCCTGCCGATCCCCGTCAGGAGTGAGGAACACCGTGGACACCCCCGCCTTCACCGATGAGATACCTACGGGCTGCGCCTGCGTGGGCTGCGCCGACGCCGACCGACGTACGGCCACCGGCGGTTCACGCCGCACGCCCACCCCGCACGGCGTGCGCCGCGCGGTCGTCGCGACGGTGGGCGCGGTCGTTCTGGCAGGAGCGACGGTCGGCACGTCCGCCGCCGAGCCGGCCCCGGCGCACGCCGGTCGGGACGGCTCGACGTACTGGTTCCGGAACGAGGCCGGCGCATGGCGCTGGACCAGCCACGCCACGACCTACCGACAGCGCTCCGCCGCGTCGGCCGCCGCGTCGGCCGGGGGCGGAAGCCGGACCGTCGAGCCCGTCTTCCGAGGACGGCAAGGCTGGGACGCCCAGGACGGGGTCTACTGGTACACGTCCCGTGGTCACTGGTACTGGACCAGCCACGCCTGGAAGTACCGGCAGCGGACGGGGCTTTCCGGTGGCACCTCCACGTCGTCCACGCCCTCGAAGCCGCGGGAGCCGGCGAAGCCGTCCGCGCCGTCAGGCTCCTCCCGCGGCTGGACGGCACCGGTCTCCCCGGCCGCCTACACCGGCTACTACGGGCAGCGCGGTTCCTGGTCGAAGGGGTATCACACGGGTCAGGACTTCGCCGTGCCGACGGGGACGACGGTCCGCTCGGTCGGTCCCGGCCGCGTCGTGACCGCCGGCTACGGCCGGTCGTACGGCCACGAGGTGGTGATCCGCCACCCGGACGGCCGTTTCACCCAGTACGCCCATCTCTCCCGTATCGATGTGTCGCCCGGCCAGAGCGTGTCGGCCGGGCAGCGCATCGCCCGGTCGGGGGCGACCGGACGGGTGACGGGTCCGCATCTGCACTTCGAGGTGCGGACCACGCCGTCCTTCGGTTCGGACGTCAACCCGCTGGCCTATCTGCGCGGCCACGGCGTGCCCGTGTAGCGGCCGCCCGGGAGTCGGACCGGTCGTGGCGCGGTCGGTCAGGCCTCGACCGGGTCCGGCACGGTGTCCAGCACGGGCTCCGGTGTCCGCTCCGGCGTTGCCGCCCGGGGGTTCTCCTTGATCGTGATCCGGCCCTTGCGGATCGTGGCGAGGCGGGGCGCCCTGCGGGCGATCGCGCTGTCGTGGGTGACCATGACGAAGGTCAACCCGTGCTCCCTCCACAGCCCTTCGAGCAGCTCGACGATCTCGTCGCGCATCGACTCGTCGAGGTTTCCGGTGGGTTCGTCGGCGAGCAGCACCTTCGGGCGCTTCACGAGCGCGCGGGCGATCGCCACCCGCTGCTGCTGACCGCCGGAGAGCTCGGACGGAAGGTGCCCACGGCGTTCGCCGAGCCCGACCGACTCCAGGGCCTCGGCGGCCCGGCTCCGCCGCTCGGCGGGCTTGACGCCGAGCGGGACGAGCGCGGTCTCCACGTTCTCCTGGGCGGTGAGCGTGGGGATGAGGTTGAAGCTCTGGAAGACGAAGCCGATGTTCTGGCCGCGGACCGCGGTCAGCTTGCGCTCCGGGAGCGCGGCGAGGTCGGTGCCGTCGAGCAGGACCTGGCCCGACGTGGGGCGGTCGAGGCCGCCGAGCATCTGGAGCAGCGTCGACTTGCCACCGCCCGTGGGGCCTTGGATGACCAGCCGGTCGCCCTGGCCGAGCGTGAGGTCGACCCCGGCGAGCGCGTCGACTCTCTCCTGCCCCCGCCGGTACTGCTTGGTGACGCCGATCAGTTCGTACATGGTTGAACTCCTTTGGTACGTAGGTGGGTTCGCGCGCTGTTACTCGACGCGGCGCAACGCGTCGGCGGGACGCAGCCGCGAGGCGCGCCAGGCGCCGAAGGCTCCCGCGACGAGGCCGCCGCCGAGGGCCAGGAGGACGGCGAGACCCACCGTGGTGACGCTGACCGGGGCACTGAGGGCGATGTCGACGGTCTTCCCGGCGGCCGTACCGGCCGGGCCGCCGCCGAAGGCCATGCCGCCTCGGCCGCCACCGCCGCCGGTGCCGAACATGCCGCCGGTGGGGCCGAGTTCGGCGGTCAATGTCGGGCTGGCGGCGGTCACCGCGTACGCGCCGGCCAGGCCGATCGCGATGCCGAGGGCACCGCCGATGAAGCCGTTGACGAGCGCTTCGCCGACCACCTGGCGGGTGACGCGGCCGCTCTTCCAGCCGAGCGCCTTGAGCGTGCCGAACTCACGGACCCTGCGGGTGACGGCGGAGGAGGTGAGGAGGCCCGCGACGAGGACGGCGGCGAGCAGCACGGCGTACGAGAGCCACCTGCCCACGTTCGAGGCGAGGTCGGCGGCGGTGTCGAGCGAGCCCGAGACCGTCTGGGCCAGGTCGGCGGAGGTGGTGACGGTGGTGCCGGTGACGTTCTTCTGGATGGCGGTCTTAACGGCGTCGATCTTCGTCGAGTCGGTCGCCTTCACGTAGATCGTGGTGATCTTGGCGGCGGAGGCCGAGAGCGTCTGGGCCTGCTTCAGCGGCAGATAGACCTGGGCAGCGGACTGCCCTCGGTCGGCGGTCGCGATGCCGATGATCTCGAACTTGACGTTCTTCACGGCCAGTTCGTCGCCGACGGCGAGGTCCTTCTCCTGGGCGTAGGCGCTGTCGACGACGGCCACCTCGGCGTCCGTCTCGGTGGTCTCGAACGTACGGCCCTGGGAGACGGTGGAGGTGGTGAGGGGACCGAGGTCGGGCGCGGTGACGTCGGTGCCGTAGAGCGTGAAGGAGTCGACGTCGAAGGCCGCGCCGCCGCCGGTGACCGTGTCACCGGGGCCGGATCCGCCACCGTTGCCACCGCCGGTCTCGGCGCCCGGCTGCCCCGGCTGCCCCTGCTGGGTCTGGCCTCGCTGGATCTGGCCCCGCGCGAACTCTCCGCTGATCTTCAGGTTGACGAGGCTGAGTCCGCCCACCGCACGGTCGACACCGGGCTGTCCCGCGACGGTGGCGACGGTGGAGTCCGCGAGGGTCTGGAAGCCCTGGACCATCAGCCGGTCGCTGCTCTGCTCCTCGCCCTCGTCCCTGCCCTGGAACTCGAACCGGGGGCGCTGCGGCTGTGCGCCGTCGGCCGGCCGTTCCTGCGCCTTGGTCACCGTCAGGTCCGTACCCAGGCCGTAGAGGGACTGGAGGACCTTGCTCTGGGCCTGAGTCATGCCGGAGGACACGGAGTTGACGACGATGACCAGCGCGATCCCTAGCGCGAGCCCGGAGGCGACGACGAGCGCCGCCTTTCTGCGGCGGCGCAGTTCGCGCCGGAGGTAGGTGAAGAACATGGCGCGAAACTAGGGGCGGCGCGTGATGACGGGATAAGGCCGGCGTGAGAGCGGGATGAGAGTGATCGGTCTCCTGTACGCGCGGAGTCCGTCGATGGCAGGCTCGGTGTCATGTCGAGCGGCGGCGAAGTGACGCGCATGGGGCCGGTGACGGCACTCCTGGACGCCTCCGGGCTGTTCTTCGCGTCGGCGCGGGACGCCTTCCCGGGGGCTGTCGCGGCGGACTGGGCGGCCGCCGCGGCCCTCGATCCCGGTGCGGTCGGGCCCGGCGGCGGGTGGCGGCTGGACTTCCGCTGCTTCGCCGTCGCCGACCCCGACGGTTCGGGCTGGACGCTGATCGACGCGGGCGTGGGTCCCGCAGAAGGCCCCGGGGCACCGTGGTGCCCCGTACCCGGCCGGCTGCCGGACGTCCTCGCGCGGGCCGGCATCGACCGGGCGGACATCCACACCGTCGTTCTGACACATCTGCACGAGGACCACTCCGGCTGGGCCGCCGACGCCGCCGGGCGGCCGTTCTTCCCGGACGCCCGGTACGTCGTCCAGCGCGCGGAGACGGCGGCCCTCGACCGCCTCGACCCGGTGTGGGACTGGGTGGTGGAACCGCTCCGCGCCGCGGGGCAGCTGCACGAGGTCGACGGCAGGCACCGACTGCGCCCGGGTGTCACGCTGCTGCCCACCCCCGGGCACACCCCCGGCCACCAGTCCGTCCTGGTCGAACGGCCGGACGGCCGGGACGTCCTGGTCACCGGCGACCTCCTCGTGCACGCCGTGCAGCTCGCCGCGCCCGCCGTCGCCTACGCCCACGAGCGCGAACCGGCGACCGCCCGGACCTCCCGGGAAGAGCTGCTCGCGCGCGCCGCGGGCAGCGGGGCGGTCCTCGCGACGGCCCACCTGACCAGGCCGTTCGTCGAAGTACCAGGGCGTGCCCGGGGGTTGTGACCTCGCGGACGGCTCTCGGGCGGCCCCCGACGGCTCTCGGGCGGCCCTCGGGCGGCCCCCGAACGGCTCCTCGGAGGGCCCCGGTCAGGCCCCCGCTACCGCCCCTGCCCCTGCCCCTGCCCCTGCCCCTGCCCCTGCCACCGTGGCGTACGCCAGGGGGTCGGCCAGGACGTCGTGGAGGACGAGGGCCGCCGCGCCCCGGGAGGCGTCGGTGGCGGCTGAGGCGGGGCGGAGGCGGCCCGCGTCCGGGGTCCAGAGGCCGGAGACGACGCGGTCGGAGAGCTCCTCGGCCAGGGCGGGGACGAGCCACCGCATCAGCTGCGGGTAGATGCCACCGAGGACGACCGCCTCGGGATCGAGGAGGTTCACGGCGCCCGACAGGGCGCGCCCGAGCATCCTGCCCGCCTCGGCGAGCGCGGCGAGGGCCTGCGGGTCCCCCGCACCGGCGCGGTCCGCCAGTTCGGGGACTCCGGCGGCCCCTGCCGCGCGGAGGAGCGCGGCCTGGCCTGCGTACTG
Source organism: Streptomyces sp. NPDC088707 (assembly GCF_044752725.1). Taxonomy (NCBI): domain Bacteria; kingdom Bacillati; phylum Actinomycetota; class Actinomycetes; order Kitasatosporales; family Streptomycetaceae; genus Streptomyces; species Streptomyces sp. NPDC088707. Next base: position 1,191,515 of record NZ_JBIVLV010000001.1, read on the forward strand.
CTCCAGGCACCCGCGTGAACCGCAGCGGCAGCGCGGACCCTCGGCGTCGACGACCAGGTGGCCGATCTCTCCGGCGAAGCCGTGCGCCCCGCGCAGGAGTTCGCCGTGTACGACGATCGCGCCGCCCACGCCGATCTCGCCCGTCAGGTGCAGAAAGGTGCGGAGGTCGCCGAGCGTGCCGAACCACAGCTCGGCGAGGGCCGCCATGTTGGCCTCGTTGTCGGAGGTCAGGGGGAGCCCCGCGGTGCCGGGGCGCAGGGCGGTGAGGGCCTGGCCGAAGAGGCGCTCGGCGTCGACCTCGTACCAGCCGAGGTTGGGTGCCTGCCGGACGGCTCCGCCGGATACGAGGCCCGGCAGGGCGAGTCCGGCACCCGCCGGGGCGAGCCCTCGCTCGGCGGCCGTGTCGAGGACGTCGGCGGCGATGCGGGCGGCACGGGCGAGCACCTCGGGGGCACCGGCGGCCCGGTTGTCGAGGCGCTCGGTACGGCGGACGCGGTCGGTGCCGGTGAGGTCGACGACGCAGACCGTCACGTAGTCGACGTTGATCTCGACGCCGAGTCCGGCGGGACCGGTGTCCGCGGGCTTCAGGACGGTGCCCGGCCGTCCCGCCTGCCCGCTGAACGTCTTGCCCGATTCGACGAGGAAGCCCAGTTCGAGGAGCTGCTCGACGAGGGAGGAGACGGCGGGCCGGGTGAGCCCGACGCGGGCGGCGACGGCCGCCCGGGTGGTCTCGCCCGCGTCGTGGACGGTCCGCAGGACGAGACTCAGGTTGTGCCGACGCACGCCCGACTTGTCGGCCTTGGGTTCCGTGGGCTGGTTCATGGTGAGCGCGAGCCTAGCCGCCCCTTTCACTCACCCGAAAACAGCTCCGCCGCAGGAGGAGGACACCCGTCGCCTGGAACAGTTCGGTCACCGAACTGTTGTGCGCTAGGGTCATGGCCATGACGCTTCCGCGTGACTACCGCGGTCAGACCTGTGCGCTCGCCCGCTCCATGGAGATCGTCGGCGAACGCTGGACGCTGCTGATCCTGCGGGACGCCTTCTACGGGGTCCGCAGGTTCGGGGAGTTCGCCGCGCACCTGGGCGTGCCCCGGGCCGTGCTCACCGACCGTCTCACCACGCTCACCGAGGCGGGCGTCCTGGAACGCCGCCCCGAGACGGGCACGGGCCGCCGCGAGGTGTACGGGCTCACGCCCAAGGGGGTCGCCCTCTGGCCGGCGGTCCGCGCGCTCACCGCCTGGGGCGAGGAGTTCCACCCGGCGGACGGCGGGCCGCGCCGCGTCTTCCTGCACGCCGGGGACGAGGCCCCGCTCGAGGCGGACGGACGCTGTACGGGCTGCGGCACGGCCGTACCCGTCGCGGACGTCGTGGTCGCCCCGGGCCCGGGTCTCGCACCCGCCACCCCGGACGACGACCCGGTGACGGCCGCGCTCGCCAGGCCCCACCGGCTGCTCCGGCCCCTGCTCCAGCCCCCGCTCCGCCCTCCGCTCACCACCGCGCCCCCGGGGCGCCCCACGAGAGGTCCACAACGATGAAGATCCTGGTCGTCGGCGCCGGTGCCACCGGTGGCTACTTCGGCGCCCTGCTCGCCCGCGCCGGGCAGGACGTCACCTTCCTGGTCCGCCCGGCCCGTGCGGCGGCGCTGCGCGAGCGCGGGCTTCGGGTGGTGGGCCGGGACGAGGAATGGGTCCTCACGCCCCGCCTCGTGACGGCCGACGCGCTCGACACCCCGTACGACCTCGTGCTCCTTTCGGTGAAGTCCACCGCCCTCGATCAGTCGATCGAGGACATGGCGCCGGCCGTGGGACCGGACACGGCCGTCGTGCCGCTCCTCAACGGTCTCGCCCACATCGACGCGCTCAACGCCCGCTTCGGGGCCCCGGCCGTCCTGGGCGGCGTGGCCAAGGTGGTGACCACGCTCGACGAGACCGGTGACATCCGGCGCCTCGCCCCGCTGGCCCATCTGACGCTCGGCGAACAGGACGGCACGCGCTCCGCGCGCGTGGCGACGTTCCGGGCGGTGCTCGAAGAGGCGGACATCAGCTCGCCGGAGCCGGAGCACGTGGTCACGGCGATGTGGCACAAGTGGGTGTTCATCACGACCTTCGGCGCCGTGACCAGCCTGATGCGGGGCACTGTCGGCGACGTCTACGACGTGGCGGGCGGTCCCTCCCTGGCCCCGGCGCTGCTCGACGAGGCGTCCGCGGTCGCCGCCGCGGCCGGACACCCCGTACCGGAGGCGGAGCGGGCGGCGACGCTCGCCGTGGTGGCCGCCCCGGGGTCGCCGATGGTGCCGTCCCTCTACCGCGACCTGACGGCGGGCCGCCCGACCGAGGTCGAGCACCTCTTCGGCGACCTCACCACCCGCGCGCGTGCCCTGGACGTGGCGACCCCGCTCCTGGACCTGGCGACCCTGCACCTGCGGGTGCACCAGCGGCGCGTCACGGCGGGGGCGGGCGTGGACGGCGGGGCCTGAGGGGAGGAGCGGGGCGGCCGGGGGCGGGGACCGGACGTCGAGCGCCGACACCGGATGCCGCCTGCCGGTTGCGGGACACCGGGTGCCGTCGCCGCCAGGCCGGTGGGCCGTGGGGGGGGACGCGTGACGTAGTCGCGGCCAGGCCGGTGCGCCGGGGATGGACGCCGGGGGGCGCCACCGCCAGACCGGTGGGCCGGGGTTGGGGCTCGGGCCCAGACCCAGACCCAGACCCAGGCCCGGCAGCAACAGGGCCGCCACCGGCGGTGGTTCGCCGGGCCCGCTCCCCGGAGGCGCCGCCGAGTTGGACTCTCGTTCCACTTCTTGGATCCTCGGCGAACTCCATGACACGCTCCCGGCACGCTCACGATCATGACGTCATGAACGTCGACACCTCACTCCCCCTCGGCCTCGACTGGGTGACCGCCCCCGCCGCCTGGTCCCTCACCGGCGGTGTCCTCACCGTCACGGCCGCCCCGCACACGGACGCCTTCACGGACCCGGTCGGCGGGGCGGCCCGGTCCGACGCCGCCGTGGCCCTGACCACTCCGCCGGACGGCGACTGGCAGCTCTCGGCCCGCCTTCGCGTCGGCTTCCGGTCCGCATGGGACGCGGGAGCCCTGTTCATCCGCTCCGACGACGACCACTGGGCCAAGCTCAACTTCGAGCAGGCCCCCGACGGAACTCCCAGCGTCTACTCCGTCGTGACCCGCGGCCGGTCCGACGACGCGCTCGCCGGCCCGGTCGAGGGAGAGGCGCTGTGGCTGCGCGTCAGCCGGATCGGCGAGGGGTTCGCCTTCCACGTCTCGGACGACGGCACGTTCTGGCGTTTGGTGCGACAGTTCGCCCTGGACGGACCCGGTCCCGTACGGGCCGGCATCGAGGTCCAGTCACCCGTCGGCGAGGGATGCCGCGTCGACTTCGACGACATCCGCCTCACCCCGACCACCCTGGCCCACCTCTTCGACGGTCGATGACAGCAACGTCGGCGTCGCGGCCGACAGGACCCCCGCGATGCGGTGCCAGGTCTCCTCGTCGCGGCCGACCGCGGGGAGGACCTCGCCCGTACCCGTGCCCCAGGCCGTCGTCAGGGCCACCGGGTCCGCGCCCGTCACCGCGCCCGCCGCGAGGGCCGCGGCGCCGAGGGCCACGAGCTCCTCGGCGGCCGGGACGACCAGGGGCCGGCCGGAGAGCCTGCGGACGGTCTCGGTCCAGGCCCGGCCGCGTGCCCCGCCGCCGATCAGGCGGAGCGGCCGGTCGCGTACGTCGGGGGCGGCCGGGTCGAGGCCGCAGGCGGCGAGGAGGTGGTCGAGGGCGCGCAGCACGGTGAAGGCCGCGCCCTCGTAGGCGGCGCCGAGGATCGACCGCGGGTCAGTGCCGTGCCGCAGGCCGGTGACCAGGCCGGCCGCGTGGGGCAGGTCGGGGGTGCGTTCGCCGTCGAGGTAGGGCAGTACGACGACTCCGCCACCCCCGATTCCGCCCGGTGCCGCGTCCTCGCGGTCCAGGCCCAGGAGCGTGGCGAACCGGTCGACTGCGAGCGTGCAGTTGAGGGTGCAGCCGAGGGGGAGGTACGTCCCGTCGGTGGCGGCGAACCCCGCGAGGCCGGGGTCCGCCGGGCGGGCGCGGGTCGCGGCGAAGACCGTGCCCGAGGTGCCGAGGCTGACGACCGGGTGGTCGAGGAGGCCGGCGCCGCCGAGGCCGAGGCCGACCGCGGCGGCCATGTTGTCGCCGGTACCGGCGGCGACGACGACGGTACGGGGCAGCCCGAGGGCCTCGGCGGCGGCCGCGGTGAGGGTGCCCACGCGGGTGGCGCCGCCGGGGGCGACGGCAGGCAGCAGAGCCGGGTCGAGGCCGATGAGGTCCAGGATCTCCGGGTCGTACGCACCGGAGGCACCCGCACCGGAGGCCTCGCTCTCGGCTCCCTTCGCACCCCCGCCGCCCTGAGCGCCCCCGCCGTCCCGAGCGCCATCGCCGTCCTGAGGGCCCCCGCCGTCCCGAGCATCCCCGCCGCCCCGAGCGCCCCCGCCCCTCCCGTACCAGCACGTCCCCGAGGCGTCCCCCGGGTCGGTCACCGCGATTCCGGTGAGGCGCTCCGTCAGGTGGTCGTGCGGGAGACGGACCCCGGTGACGGCCTCCGCGTGGCGGGGTTCGTGCGCGCGCAGCCACTGCCACTTCGCGGCGGTCATGGAGGCGACGGGCACCGAGCCCGTGCGTTCCAGCCAGCCGGCGGGGCCGCCGAGGCGGGCGGCGAGGGCGGCGGCCTGCGGGGCGGAGCGGGTGTCGTTCCAGAGCAGGGCGGGCCGCAGGGGGCGGCCGTCGGCGCCGAGGGTGACGAGACCGTGCTGCTGTCCGGCGACGGCGATGCCGGTGACCGCTCCGGCCGGGACGCCCGCGTCCCGTACCGCCGCGCGGACGGCCGTGACGAGGGCGGTCCACCACTCCTCGGGGTCGCTCTCGCGCGCGCCGGCGGAGCCGGTGACGGTGTGCGGGGCGCGGCCGACGGCGAGGAGTTCGCCGGTGTCGGCGTCGACGGCCGCGGCCTTGGCGGACTGCGTGGAGCTGTCCACGCCGATCACGACGGAGCGCCTCGTGGGCACGTCCTCACCTCTTCCCTGTACTGCGTCACCGTAGGTCTTCACGGGGGCCGATTCGTGGCTGGGGCTGGCGCCCCGGTGTGTCCGTCCCGTATTAGTTATCTCAGAAAACAAATCCCCAGAGCAAGAGAGGGACACACCATGCCGGAGCTCTTCGCCCCCACCCCCGAGGACCGCTTCACCTTCGGCCTGTGGACCGTCGGCTGGCAGGGCCGCGACCCGTTCGGCGAGGCCACCCGCCCGGCCCTCGACCCCGTCGAGACGGTCGAGCGGCTCGCCGCGCTCGGCGCGTACGGCGTCACCTTCCACGACGACGACCTGATCCCCTTCGGCGCGCCGGAAGCCGAGCGCGACGCGATCGTCAAGCGCTTCCGGGCCGCGCTCGACCGCACGGGGCTCGCGGTGCCGATGGCCACCACGAACCTCTTCACCCACCCCGTCTTCAAGGACGGCGGCTTCACCGCCAACGACCGGGACGTGCGCCGCTTCGCGCTCCGCAAGACCCTCCGCAACATCGATCTGGCCGTCGAACTCGGCGCCACGGTGTACGTGGCCTGGGGCGGCCGGGAGGGCGCCGAGTCCGGCGCGGCGAAGGACGTCCGGGTCGCGCTCGACCGCATGAAGGAGGCCTTCGACCTGCTCGGCCAGTACGTCACCGAGCAGGGCTACGACCTGCGCTTCGCCATCGAGCCCAAGCCGAACGAGCCGCGCGGCGACATCCTGCTGCCCACCATCGGGCACGCCCTGGCCTTCATCGAGCGCCTGGAGCGCCCCGAACTCGTCGGCGTGAACCCGGAGACGGGCCACGAGCAGATGGCCGGACTCAACTTCCCGCACGGCATCGCCCAGGCACTCTGGGCGGGCAAGCTCTTCCACATCGACCTGAACGGCCAGTCCGGCATCAAGTACGACCAGGACTTCCGCTTCGGGGCGGGCGATCTGCGCCAGGCGTTCTGGCTGGTCGACCTGCTCGAGACGGCCGGGTACGAGGGCCCGCGCCACTTCGACTTCAAGCCGGTGCGGACGGACGGCTCCGACGGGGTGTGGGAATCCGCGAAGAACTGCATGCGCAACTACCTGATCCTCAAGGAGCGCGCGGCGGCCTTCCGCGCCGACCCGGACGTCCAGCAGGCCCTCGCCGCCTCCCGGCTGCCCGAACTCGCCGTCCCCACGGCCGCCGACGGCCTCGCGGAGCTGCTCGCCGACCCCACGGCGTACGAGACCTTCGACCCGGACGCGGCGGCGGCCCGTTCCATGGCCTTCGAGCACCTCGACCAGCTGGCCCTGGAGCACCTGCTCGGCGTCCGCTGACGGCCGCTACCGGGTCATGGCCCGCGTGTCGAGCGGCGGACGGCCGGTTCCGGCCGGAGCACCACGTGTGCGTGCCGGTGGTCGGCCGCCCGCTCGCCGGTCACGTCCAGGCCCGCGGGCGGCCGGGCTCCTCGGCGAACCCGGCGCGATGCGCCGGCTCGTCGCGCGCACACAACCCCTGCCACACTACGAACCCGTGAAAGCAGAGCAGCGTGTGAAGGCAGAGGAGCCCGAGGACCCCGTGATGCGTGTCGCCCTCTTCGTCACCTGTGTCAACGACGCCGTCTTCCCCGCGACGGGCGTGGCCACCGTCCGCGTCCTCGAACGCCTCGGCGTGGAGGTCGACTTCCCCGCCGCGCAGACCTGCTGCGGACAGCCGCAGTTCAACACCGGGTACCGCGCCGAGACCGCGCCGCTGGTGCGGCGTACGGTACGGGCCTTCGAGGGGTACGCCTACGTCGTCACCCCGTCGGGCTCGTGCGCGGCGATGGTGCGCCACCACTACGCGGCGTTCGGCGCGGAGGCGGCGGGCCTGGCTCCCCGGGTGTACGAGCTGACGGAGTTCCTGGTGGACGTGCTCGGGGTGACGGACGTCGGCGCGTACTTCCCCCACCGGGTGACCTACCACCCGTCCTGTCACGGCCTGCGTCTCCTCGGGCTCGGGGAGCGGCCGCGCCGGCTCCTGGAGGCCGTGAAGGGGCTGGAGCTGGTGGAGCTGCCGGGCGCGGAGGAGTGCTGCGGCTTCGGTGGCACGTTCGCGGTGAAGAACCCGGACGTGTCGGCGGCGATGGGCGCCGACAAGATCGCGAACGCGCTGTCCACGGGCGCCGAGGTCCTGTGCGGCGCGGACAACTCCTGTCTGCTGCACGTGGGCGGCATGCTGAGCCGGCAGGGCGCGCCGCTGCGCGCGGTGCACCTGGCGGACATCCTGGCGAGTACGGAAGAGGAGCCCTGGCGATGAACGAGACGTCCGGCGGGACCTTCGTCGGCATGCCGGCCTTCCCGGAGGCGGCGCGGGCCGCGGTCGGGGACGCGACGCTCCGCGCCAACCTGCGGCACGCGACCCGCACCATCCGCGACAAGCGGGCGCGGGCCGTGGCGGAGCTCGACGACTGGGCGGAGCTCAGGCGGGCCGGGAAGGAGATCAAGGACCGGACGCTCCGTCACCTCGACGAGCACCTGATCCGGTTGGAGGAGGCGGTGACGGCGGCGGGCGGCACCGTGCACTGGGCCGCCGACGCGGCCGAGGCCAACCGGATCGTCACGGACCTCGTCAGGGCGACGGGCGAGACAGAGGTGGTCAAGGTCAAGTCGATGGCCACCCAGGAGATCGGGCTCAACGAGCACCTGGAGGCCGAGGGGATCACCGCTTACGAGACGGATCTCGCGGAGCTGATCGTGCAGCTCGGCGACGACCGGCCCTCGCACATCCTGGTCCCCGCCATCCACCGCAACCGGGGCGAGATCCGTGACATCTTCCGCGAGAAGATGGGGAGTTGGGGTCGACCCGCGCCAGAGGGGCTGAGTGACAGCCCGGCCGAGCTCGCGGAGGCGGCCCGGCTGCATCTGAGGGAGAAGTTCCTGCGGGCCAGGGTCGGGATCTCCGGGGCGAACTTCATGGTCGCCGAGACCGGCACCCTTGTCGTCGTCGAGTCCGAGGGCAACGGCCGGATGTGCCTGACGCTTCCCGAGACCCTGATCTCCGTCGTCGGGGTGGAGAAGGTGGTGCCGACCTGGCGGGACCTCGAGGTGTTCCTCCAGACACTGCCGCGCTCGTCGACCGCCGAGCGCATGAACCCGTACACGAGCATGTGGACCGGCACCAGCGACGACGACGGGCCGTCCGCCTTCCATCTGGTGCTCCTCGACAACGGACGCACCGACGCGCTCGCCGACGAGGTCGGGCGCCAGGCGCTGCGCTGCATCCGCTGCTCGGCCTGCCTCAACGTCTGCCCGGTGTACGAACGGGCCGGCGGTCACGCGTACGGCTCCGTCTACCCCGGGCCGATCGGCGCGATCCTCACCCCCCAGCTCCGGGGCACGGTGAGCGAGGTCGACGCCTCCCTGCCGTACGCCTCCTCGCTCTGCGGGGCCTGTTACGAGGTGTGCCCGGTGGCCATCGACATCCCCGAGGTCCTGGTGCACCTGCGCGAGCGGGTCGCGGCCGAGGGCGGCACGGGGCACCGGCTCGAACGGGCCGCGGTCAAGGCCTCCTCGTGGGTCCTCGACCACCCGACCGCCCTCGCGGCGGGCGAGCGGATCGCCTCCGCCACGCGCGCGCTGCACCCGAAACGGCTGCCGGGGCCGGGTGCCCGCCAGTGGTCCGAGCACCGGAACCTGCCCGAACTGCCCACCGAACCGTTCCGCGACTGGTGGAAGAAGAACCGCCGATGACCACCGACTCACGCGCGCGCGTGCTCGCCCGCATCCGCGCCGCCGTCGCCGACGCCCCCGAGGCCCCGGACGTCACCCGCGACTACCGCACGAGCCACAGCCCCGAGGACCCCGGCGCGCTCCTCGACCTGCTCCACGAGAACCTCGCCGACTACCGCGCCCACGTCCACCGCTCCACGCCGGAGGGCCTCCCGGAGCTCATCGCCCGGCTCCTCGCGGAGCACGGCGCCCGCAGTGTCGTCGTACCGCCCGGGCTGCCCGAGGAGTGGCTGGCGGCGACCGGCGCCGAGCGGCGGACCGACGCGCCCCGGCTCACCCCGTACGCACTCGACGGCATCGACGCGGTGGTGACGGGGTGCGCGCTCGCGATCGCCGAGACCGGCACGATCGTCCTCGACGGCGGCCCGGGTCAGGGCCGTCGCGCCCTCACTCTCGTGCCCGATCTGCACCTGTGCGTGGTCGGGGCTCCCGAGCAGGTGGTGGCCTCCGTGCCACAGGCGCTCCCCCGGCTCGACCCGGCCCGCCCGCTGACCTGGATCTCGGGGCCGTCCGCGACGAGCGACATCGAACTCGACCGGGTCGAGGGCGTCCACGGCCCGCGGACGCTGGAAGTGATCCTCGTCCAAGACCTTCCCTAGGCGGACTCCCTACGGACCAGCCGCGTCGGCAGGATCACCGTCGCCGGGTCCTCGCCCGCGATCCGGGCGAGGAGCGTCCGTACCATCTCGGCGCTGATCCGGTCCCAGGGCTGCCGGATGGTGGTCAGCGAGGGGCGGGAGGACAGGGCCGCCGGGGAGTCGTCGAAGCCGCCGACGGCGATGTCCTCGGGGACCTTCCGGCCCGCGCGGGAGAGGGCGTCGAGGACCCCCTGCGCCATCAGGTCGGAGGCGACGAACACGGCGTCGATGTCCGGGGCGCGCTCCAGGAGGGCGCGGGCCGCGTCCTCGCCGCTGACCCGGCTGTAGTCGCCGGTGGCGATCAGCGTCTCGTCGGCGGGCAGCCCGAACTCGGCGAGCGTCTCGCGGTATCCGGCGAGGCGCTCCACCCCGCCCGGGGTGTCGAGCGGGCCGGTGACGGTGGCGATCCGGCGCCGCCCGGAGGCGTACAGGTGGCGGACCATGTCGCGGGCGCCCTCGCGGTCGTCGGCGGCGACGTAGCCGATCCTGGCGGTCTGGCCGAGGGGCTTGCCGCAGGCGACGACGGGGACGCCGGCCTCGTGCAGCCGGGCCACCACCGGGTCGCCGGAGTGACTGGAGACGAGGAGGACGCCGTCGACGTGACCGGCCTCGATGTAGCGGAGGTTGCGGCGGCGCTCGTCCTCGGTGCCCGCGATCATCAGGAGGAGCGGGATGTCCTGGGCCGCGAGCGCCTGGGTGCAGGCGCGGAGCAGCACGTTGAAGTTGGGGTCCTCGAAGAACCGCTCCTGGGGTTCGGTCAGGAGGAAGGCGACCGAGTCGGACCTGCCGGTGATCAGCGAGCGGGCGTGCCGGTTGACGACGTAGCCCGTTCTGCGGATCGCGGCGTCCACGGCCGCCTTGGCTGTCGGGCTGACGTAGTGGCCGCCGTTGAGGACACGGGAGACGGTGCCGCGCGACACCCCGGCCTCGCGGGCCACGTCGTGGATGGTCGCCGGGCGGCGCCTGCTCGCTGTGCTCATGCTGTGTGTTTCCCCTCGATCCCCTGTGGTCAGGACTTTACGGCGCCGGACAGCAGGTCGAGGCTCCAGAAGCGTTGAATGACGAGGAACAGGGCGATGAGCGGGGCGATCGCGAGGAGCGCGCCGGTGATCACCAGGGTGTACAGGGAGGGCTGGGAGGCACCCTGCTTGAGCAGGGTGAACAGGCCGACGGTCATGGGGAACTTCTCGTCGTCGCCGAGCATGATGAAGGGCAGCAGGAAGTTGTTCCAGATGGCGACGAACTGGAAGAGGAAGATCGTCACCAGGCCCGGGGCCATCATCGGGACGGCGATCCGCCGGAAGATCCGCCACTCTCCCGCGCCGTCCATGCGGCCGGCCTCGACGAGCTCCATCGGGATGGCGGCCTCGGCGTAGACGCGGCCGAGGTAGACGCCGTACGGGGAGAGGATCAGCGGCAGCAGCACGGACGCGTAGCTGTCCGTCAGGTCGGCCTCGGCCATCAGCAGGTACTGGGGGATGGCGAGGATGACCGGGGGCATCAGGACGCCGGTGAGCATCACGTTGAAGAAGGCCTCGCGGCCGGGGAAGCGGTAGACCGCGAGGGCGTAGCCGGCGAGTGCGGAGACGGCGGTGGACAGGACGGCGCCGAGGCCCGCGTAGAACACGGAGTTGAGCATCCAGCGCCAGTAGATGCCGTCGCGGTACGCGCCGAGGTCGGTGACGTTGTCGGCGAGGCCGCCGCCGGGCAGGAAGGTGAAGGTGGAGAAGAGCTCGTTGTCGGGCTTGGTGGCGGCGACCACGACCCAGGCGACGGGCAGCAGGCAGTAGAGCGCGCCGAGGACCAGGGCGGCCGTGGGGAGCAGCGCGGTGCGGCGGGGGCGGCGCGGGCCCTGGGGGGTGCCCGGAGTGGTTCCCGCGGCCGGGGCCGCCTTGTGGAGCGGCGGGGAGGCGAGCCCGGTCATCGGCTGGCTCCTTGCGTGGTGCGGCGGTTGGAGATCCTGAGGAGGGCGAAGGAGAGGACGAAGGTGGCGAGGGCGAGTACGACGGCGGTGGCCGAGGCTGCGTGGATGTTCCCGCCGGTGAAGGCGTCGTTGTAGACCTTCATGAGGGGGCTCCAGGTGGAGGGGATGCCGTTGGTGAGCGGCTTGAGCGTCATGGGCTCGTTGAAGACCTGGAGGGTGGCGATGATGGAGAAGAAGAAGGTGAGCACCAGCGAGGGCACCACCATCGGGATCTTGATGCGCAGGGCGATCTGGAGCTCCGAGCAGCCGTCGAGCTTGGCCGCCTCGTACACCTCGGCGGGCAGCGAGCGCAGCGCGGTGTAGATGACGATCATGTTGAAGCCGGTGCCGCCCCAGATCGCGATGTTCGACATCGCCAGGTAGAGCGGTCCGCCGTCCATGAGGTCGGGCTGGGGCAGGCCGAGCTTGTCGAGGGCGAAGTGGAGGGGGCTGACGTCCGGGAGGTAGAGGAAGCCCCAGAGGACGGCGGCGATGACACCGGGGACGGCGTACGGCAGGAAGATCGCGAGCCGGGCGAAGGAGCGGGCGCGGACGCGCGGGGAGTCGAGCAGGAGCGCGAAGAAGAGGGCCAGGCCGAGCATCACGGGGACGACGAGGGCGCCGTAGCCGAGGACGCGCAGGGCGCTGGCGGCGAGTTCGGGGTCGGTGAGGGCCGAGGTGTAGTTCTCCAGGCCGGCCCAGACCTCGGACTTGGCGCCCTTGCCGAGGCCGAGGCCCTTGATCTCGACCTTGTGGAGGCTGAGCCAGAGGGCGTAGCCGATGGGGAGGGCGAAGAAGAGGGCGAAGAGGACGGCGGCGGGGAGAAGGAAGAAGTAGGGGGCGCTTCGCGCTCGCTTGGGGGTGGTGGCGGGCGACGGGAAGAAGTGCAGGGCGCTTCGCGCTCGCTTGCGGGTGGTGGTGGGCGACGGGTGGGCGTACGGGGCCGGCTTGACCCCGTACGACCGGCGCGCGCCCGTGGGGGGCTGCGTCACTTGGCGACCTCGAAGCCCTGCTTCTTCAGGTCCGTCACGGTGGCGGACTGGACGGCGGTCAGGGCGGTGTCGAAGCCGGACTTCGCCTTGGCGGCCTTGCCGAACTCGTCCTTGAAGGCGGTGTAGGCGACGTTCACGTTGGGGCCCCAGGCGGCCGGTGCGGTGGTCTTCGCTATCTCGGCGGCGCGGGTGTAGAAGTCGGGCTGGTTCGCGAAGTAGTCGGGGGCCTTGGCGAGGGCGCCGCTGGTCTGGGCGGCGGTGGCCGCCGGGTAGATGCCGCTCTCCTTGACGAGGGCGGCGAGGGCGACCGGGTCGGTGTTCAGCCAGGTGGCGAACTGCGCGGCGGCCTTCCTGTGCTTCGAGTCGGTGGTGACGGCGGTGGAGGAGCCGCCCCAGCTGCCGGTGGACGCGCCGCCCTCGGTCCACTGCGGGAGGGGGGCCATGGCCCACTTGCCCTTGGTGTCGGGGGCGGCGGTGGTCAGGGTGCCGGGGGCCCAGACGGCGGAGACCCAGGCGAGCTGCTCGCCGGTGTTCATGGCCTTGTTCCAGGAAGGGGTGTACATCGGCTGGTTGTCGATGGCGCCCTCGGCGACCAGGCCGCCCCAGAAGTCGGAGACCTTCCTGGTGGCGGCGTCGTCGATGCCGACCTTCCAGGTGTCGCCCTCGAAGGTCCACCACGTGGCGCCGGCCTGCTGGGCGAGTCCGGCGAAGAGGCCGGAGTCGTTGGCGGAGAAGGTGGTCAGCGACTGCTTCGGGGCCTTCTTCTTCAGGTCGCGCGCGGTGGCGGCGAACTCGTCCCAGGTGGTGGGGACGGAGAGGCCGTACTTCTTGAAGAGGTCCTGGCGGTAGAAGAACATGAGGGGCCCGGAGTCCTGCGGCAGGGCGTAGACGGCCTCGCCGCCGAAGGTGGTCTGCTGCCAGATTCCGGGAGCGAACTTGTCCTGGACGCCCGCGACTTCGGGGGCGATGTCGGCGAGGGCGTCGTTGGAGACGAGGGTCGGCAGGGCCTGGTACTCGGCCTGGACCAGGTCGGGGGCCTTGTGTGCCTTGGCGGCGGTGATGATCTTGGTGACGAGGTCGTCGCCGGAGGCCTGCTTCTGCACGGTCACCTGGATGTCGGGGTGTTCGGCGTTCCAGAGGGCCACGACCTTGTCCATACCGGGCGCCCAGGCCCAGTAGGTGAGCGAGACGGGACCGGAGCCGGCCGCCGCCTCGTCCCCGGGGTCGGAGGATCCACAGGCGGTGAGCGCCGTGGCGCCGAGCAGGACGGCGGTGGCGGTGGCGAGGCTGCGGCGCATCGTGTGGGGCATGGGGTGCTTCTCCCTGACCGAAAGGGCCTCTCCCTGGGGCGGGGAGGCCGACCATGCATCTGTGAGCGTTCACAGTAGAGAAACGTTCCAGACACTTGTCAATGGTTGTTCGTGTGCGGTTATGTTGCGTCGTCACATCGAGATCGAATGTGTGCACGTTCACAACGAACCAAAGCTTTCAGCGCCCGAGGCTTCAGGAGAGACCCATGCCGCAGACCACTCCCAAGGGCCTGCACCGGCTCGCGTTCGGCGGGGACTACAACCCCGAGCAGTGGCCGGAAAGCGTCTGGCACGAGGATGTCCGGCTCATGCGGGAGGCCGGCGTCACCATGGTGAGCGTGGGGATCTTCTCCTGGGCCCTCCTCGAACCGGAGCCGGGCCGGTACGACTTCGGCTGGCTCGACCGGCTCCTCGACCTGCTCCACGAGCACGGCGTCCGCGTCGACCTGGGCACACCGACCGTGGCACCGCCCGCCTGGTTCTACCGGGCGCACCCCGAGGCGCTGCCCGTCACCGCCGAGGGGATGCGCTACTCGTACGGCTCACGCGGGGCGATCTGCCACAGTTCCGCCGCCTACCGGACGGCCGCCGCGAGCATCACCACCGAGCTGGCCCGCCGCTACGGCGGCCACCCGGCGCTCGCGCTCTGGCACGTCCACAACGAGTACGGCGTCCCCGTCAGCGCCTGCTACTGCGACGGCTGCGCCGCGCGCTTCCGCCGCTGGCTCGACGACACGTACGGCTCCGTGGAGGCGGTGAACGAGGCCTGGGGCACCGCGTTCTGGGGGCAGCGCTACTCCTCGTACGAGGAGATCGACCCGCCCCGGGCCACCCCCACGGCCGGCAACCCCGCCCAACAGCTCGACTACCGTCGCTTCGCCGACGTCACCATCCGGGAGAACTTCCGGACGGAGCGGGACATCCTGCACGCCCTCGCGCCCGGTGTCCCCGTCACCACCAACTTCATGACCGCGCTCAGCCAGTGCGACTCCATCGACTACTGGGCCTGGGGCCGCGAGGTCGACCTCGTCACCAACGACCACTACCTGATCACCGACGGCCGCCGCACCCACGTCAACCTGGCCATGGCCGCCGACCTCACCCGTTCCGTCGCCGGCGGCGCACCCTGGCTGCTCCTGGAGCACTCCACGTCCGGCGTGAACTGGCAGCCCCGCAACCCGGCCAAGCGCCCCGGCGAGATGGCCCGCAACTCCCTGGCCCATGTGGCCCGCGGCTCCGAGGGCGCCCTGTTCTTCCAGTGGCGCCAGTCCCGGCGCGGCGCCGAGAAGTTCCACTCCGCGATGGTCCCGCACGGCGGAACCGACACCCGGATCTGGAGCGAGGTCGTCGCCCTCGGCGCCGGCCTGGAGGCCCTGGAGGAGGTACGCGGCAGCCGGACCGTCCCGGACGTCGCCATGCTCTGGGACTGGCACTCGTGGTGGGCGCAGAACCTGGAGTGGCGGCCGAGCGCCGCCCACGACGCCCGCGAGCGCGCCGACAGCTTCTACGAGACCCTCTACGACCGGCACCTCACCGTCGACTTCGCCCACCCCGAGGCCGACCTCTCCGCCCACCCGCTGGTCGTCGTCCCCGCGCTCTACCTCATGACCGAGGCCGCCGGGCGGAACCTCCGGGAGTACGTCGAGAACGGCGGCACGCTCGTGGTCTCGTACTTCTCCGGCATCGTCGACGAGCACGACGCCGTGCACCCCGGCGCCCACCCGGGCGCCCTGCGGGACGTCCTCGGCCTCACCGTGGACGAGTGGTCGCCGCTCCTTGACGACCAGCGGGTGACCGTCACCGGGCCGGACGGCACCACGCTCACCGGCGACGTGTGGACGGAGTTCGTCCGGCCCCGCGGCGCCGAGACCGTGTGGACGTACGCCGACGGGCCGGCCGCGGGCGGCCCCGCCGTGACCCGGCACAGGCTCGGACGGGGCACCGCCTGGTACGTATCCACCCGACTGGACGCGGCCTCGCTCGACTCGATCGTCGGCGCGGCCTGCGCGGACGCGGGGGTCGCGGCACGCGCCTCGCTGCCGCGTGACGTGGAGGTCGTGCGCCGCGCGGGCGACGGCGGGCAGTACCTGTTCGTCGTCAACCACTCCGCCGAGGACGCCGAGGTGCCGCTCGACGGCTCCGGGACCGAGCTGCTCGCCGGCGGCGCGGAGGGCACGCCGGCCGACGGGAAGGCCGACGGGAAGGTCGACGGGAAGGTCGACGGGAAGATCACCGTCCCGGCCGGCGCCGTGCGGGTCGTCCGCCTCGACGCCTGACCGCCCCTCCCCTCCCCCGGCCCGGCCGGGGCCCCGCATCTCCCCCGGGGCGGCAGCGCCCGCTGCGCCGTCCCCGGGTGGACCGCACCACCCGTAAGGAACCATCCGCACCACACTTCTCATCGGCCACCGTCGAAGGGACTCGACGATGCACCTCACCCCTGTCAGAAGCCGCATACGGCTGCGCGCCGCGGCCGTCGCCGCCGCGCTCGGCGCCCTGCTCCTCGCTCCGCTGCCCGCCGCACCGCGGGCCGAGGCCGCCGCCACCCTCACGAACGCCGGGTTCGAGAGCGACGCCACCGGAACCGCGACCCCGGCCGGCTGGTCGACCTACTCGGCCGCCGGCCAGAACGCCGCCTCGTTCACCGAGGCGGGGGGCCACGGCGGCGGTTACCGCCTGAGCCACTGGTCGGCGTCCGCGTACAAGGTCGAGACGTACCAGTACCTCTCCGGGCTCGCCGACGGCACGTACACGCTCAGCGCCTGGGTCCGCTCAGGCGGCGGCCAGAACTCCGCCCACCTCGCCCTGCGGAACTGCGGCTCGGCCGAGCAGCGCACCGACCTGCCGGTGACGACCTCCTGGATACGGATCGTCACGTCCGTCACCGTGACGGGCGGCGCCTGCACCATCAGCATCGACTCCGATGCCCATGCGGGCAATTGGCTGAACGTCGACGACCTGACGTTCACCTCCGGCACGACCGGCCTTCCGGTCAGGGGCGTCGACGTCTCCTCGCTCAGGAAGAGCGAGGATCTCGGCGGGACGTACAAGTCGAGTTCCGGCGCCACGGGTGACGCGGTCGGGCTCCTCAAGAACGCGGGTGCCAACTACGGCCGCCTCAAGGTGTGGGTGAACCCGGCCGACGGCTACAACGACAAGGCCCGTGTCCTCGCCACCGCGCGGCGGATCAAGGCCCAGGGCATGAAGCTGCTCGTGGACTTCCACTACTCCGACATCTGGGCCGACCCGGGCGCCCAGACGAAGCCCGCCGCCTGGCGGGGACACTCGTACACGCAGCTGAGGACGGACGTCCACAACCACACGTACGACGTCCTCAACGCCCTCAAGGCGCAGGGCACCACGGCCGACATGGTGCAGATCGGCAACGAGATCAACACCGGCATGCTGTGGCCCGAGGGCTCGACGAGCAACTGGTCACAGCTTGCCGGGCTGCTCGACTCCGGCATATCCGCGGCCAAGGCCGTCTCGCCGAGCACCCAGATCGCACTGCACCTCGCGAACGGCGGCGACAACGCCCTGTACCGCACGTGGTTCGACAACGCGACCGCGCAGGGCGTCCGTTACGACGTGATCGCGTTCTCCTTCTACGGCTACTGGCACGGCGCGCTGTCCTCGCTCCAGGCCAACCTCGACGACATCTCCGCCCGTTACGGCAAGAAGGTGATGGTCGCCGAGACCGCCTACCCGTTCCGGCTCGACAGCGAGGACGCCCACGAGAACATCATCGACCTGTCCTCGGAGCTGGTCCCCGGCTACCCGGCGAGCGCGGCCGGCCAGTCGGCCTGGCTGCGGGACGTCATGAACGTCGTCGAGGCGGTCCCGAACGGCCGCGGTCTCGGCGTCTTCTACTGGGAGCCGACCTGGACGGCCGTCACGGGCAACGGCTGGGACCCGGCCGATCCCTCGTCCGGCAACGGCTGGGAGAACCAGGCCCTCTTCGACTACGACGGCAGGCTGCTTCCGGCGGCGAGCCGACTGGGGGGTTGACGTCCCCCCGGAGGCGGCGGGTCGCGACCGGCGCGGCGCTCCCGCTCCCCCGAGGGCGGTGCCGCGACCGGCGCGGCGCTTCCCGCCCCCGGCGGCGGTCAGCGGTCGGCGTACGGAACGCTCGGCAGTCCCCTCGCACCCGGGCGGCAGACGAACAGCCGCCCCGCGTCCGATCGTCCCCGGCCACGAGTGGTCCGGCACGGTGGACGCGCTCGGCGCCGGGGTCGATCCCGCGCTCCTGGGCAGGCCGTGCGTGGCCGAGTGCTTCCGTGCCTGCGGCCACTGCGAGCGCTGCCGGTACGGGGAGACCATCCTCTGCACCGCCGGATACGCCGAGCCCGGCACGCCGAACTCGCCGTCGTGGACCCGCCGACGGACCGGGCGGCTCGGGCCTCGGACTTCGGCGCCGACCGCGCCCTCACCCCGGCCGAGGCGGACGGGCCGTCCGGCCGCCCGCCCGCGCTCACGGGCGCGGGCCGCGCTTCGACCTCGTCGTGGGGACCGTGGGCGCGCCGACCACCCCCGCCTCCTCCTGTCTGCTCGCCCGCCGGAGCGGCCGGGTCGTCCTGACCGGCATGTTCACGGCCGGGCCGCCGGGATCGACCCGGTCCCTCTGTCCGTCAGCCGGCTGAGATCCGCAGCGCCTTCGGCGCCTCCTCCGCGGCCTGGTCCGACGCCGTCCGCGCGTTCTCCTGGGGCTGCTCGACCCGGCCCCGCTGATCACCCACGCGTTCCCCCTCGACCGGTTCGGCCAGGCCCTGGCCCTGGTGGGCGGCGGCGTCCCGGACGCGGGCGAGGTCCTCCTGCGGACCTGAACCGGTGCGCTCAGACCGCCCAGACGCCGTCCCGCATCAGGTGGCGTCCGGCCAGTTCGGGCTCCTCCAGCCAGGCCTCCACGGCGGTGGGCCGGACCCGGAACCAGCCGTAGGCGGGCCCCGAGTTCCTCGGGTCCCAGCCGCACTTCGCGGCGAAGCCCTCGATCGCCTCCGTCGGCACGTCGTCGACGCCGAGGGTCGTCACGTCGCCGTCGATCAGGACGACGTCCCGGGTGTGCCCGAGCGCCAGCCTGGTCCGCCCGCCGACGGCGAGGTTGCGGCCGGTGGGATTCGTCAGCCGGGTGCACAGCCAGACGTCGGCGCCGTCCCAGTGGAAGGCCAGCGGCACGAGGTACGGCCGGGCGTCGGCGCTCGCCGAGGCCACCCAGATGTCCACCTCCTCCGCCAGGCGCGCGAGGACGTCCTTCTTGCGCTGGTCGGGGTCTCGTACCGTGGAATGCGTCGTCATGGCCCCGACCCTACGCCGTCGCGACCACGCCCCCTCCCAGGACACGGGCCGTGCAAGGGCGTTCGGCGCCCTCACCGCGTCGACGCCTCCCGGGGACGCCGACAGCGTCAGGCCGTCCGGTCTCTCGCCATCCGGCCCGCGCGACCGGACCCCCGCGCACAGAAAGCGCTTGCGCGAAGCATTGACGAAACACGAACGCCCCTTTAGCTTCATGCCCGTTGCACTTCGTACGTCATATATGAGACGCGATACACGAGATCTGAGAGTGCTCCATGGCCTTCGCCCCCAGCCCCATCCCCTCCCGCACCCAGTACGTGCTCGAAGCGATCAAGCACGACATCCTCACCGGCGGGCTCAGACCCGGCCAGGCGCTGGTCGAGGCCGAACTCGCCGCGCGTTTCGGGGTGTCGAAGACCCCGGTCCGTGAGGCGCTCAAGACCCTCGCGGGCAGCGGGCTCGTGGTGATGAACCAGTACAAGGGCGTCACGGTCCGGATGGTCGACGCCGACATGGCGCGCGCCGTCTACGACGTACGCCTGCTCCTGGAACCCGAGGCGGTCCGCCGCGCCGTGGCGTCCGGCGCCCCGCTCGACGAGGCGCGGGAGGCCCTGCGCCGGGCGGCCGGAGCCGAGGACCCGGCCGAACGGTCCCTGGCCAACCGGGCGTTCCACCGGGCGCTCTACCTGCCCTGCGGCAATCCGCTGCTCGGCCGGATGCTCGACGAGGTCCGCGACCAGGCCGCCCTGGTCTCCACCGTCGCCTGGGCGGCCGTCCCCTCCTGGGAGCGGGAGGCCGCCGAGCACGAGGAGATCCTGCGGCTCGCGGCCGCCGGCGACGTGGACGGGGTGGGCCGGGCGGTCCACGACCACATCGCGTCCTTCGTCGAGCGGGCCTTCCCCCGGCACCCCGAGGAGCAGCACCCCCAGAGGCACCGCCCCGAGAAGCGGTACCCCGCGAACCCGTCCCCCCTGAACGGCGAGTGAGCATGGAATTCGAGACGATGAGGGCCGCCCTCGCCGACGTCGTGGCCATCCCGGTCACCCCCTTCGCCGAGGACGGCTCCGTGGACACCGTCACCCACCGCGCGCTGCTGCGCCGGCTCCTGGACGGCGGGGTCCGCACCCTCACCCCCAACGGCAACACCGGCGAGTTCTACGCCCTCACGCCCGAGGAGCGCCGCTCCCTCACCGAGATCACCGTCGACGAGGCCGGCGACCGTGCCGCGATCCTCGTCGGCGTCGGCCACGACGTGCCGACCGCGGTCGAGGCGGCCCGGCACGCCCGCGCCACGGGCGCCCACATGGTGATGGTCCATCAACCGGTGCACCCGTACGTCTCCGAGAGCGGCTGGGTCGACTACCACCGGGCCATCGCCGAGGCCGTCCCCGAGCTCGGGATCGTCCCCTACATCCGCAATCCGCTGCTCGGTGGGGCCCGGCTCGCCGAGCTCGGCGCCGCCTGCCCCAACGTCGTGGGGGTGAAGTACGCGGTCCCCGACGCGGCCCGGTTCGCCGGCTTCGCCCGGGACGCGGGCCTCGACCGCTTCGTCTGGGTGGCGGGCCTGGCCGAGCCGTACGCCCCCGCCTACTTCGCGAGCGGCGCCACCGGCTTCACGTCCGGCCTGGTCAACGTCTCCCCCGCGCTCTCCCTGGAGATGCTGGACGCGCTGCGGTCCGGCGACTACCCGACCGCGATGAAGGTCTGGGAGCGGATCCGCCGCTTCGAGGAGCTGCGCGCGGCCAACGGCAGCGCCGACAACGTGACGGTGGTCAAGGAGGCCCTCGCCTCCCTCGGCCTCTGCCGCCGGTCGGTCCGCCCGCCGAGCCGTGAACTCCCCGGGAGCGAGCGGCCCGAGGTCGCCACGATCGCGGCCGGGTGGCCGATATGAGCGGCGCGGGGCCCGTCGACGCGGACCGGCGGCCCGGCGGCGAAGGCGGGTGGCCCGTCGACGCGGACCGGCGGCCCGGCGGCGAAGGCGGGTGGCCCACCGGAGGCGGTCGGCGCCCCGAGGAGCTGCGCAGTCACCAGTGGTACGGCACCGACGGCCTCCGCTCCTTCAGTCATCGCGCCCGCACCCGGCAGCTCGGCTACCTCCCCGAGGAGCACCTCGGGAAGCCGGTGATCGCCATCCTCAACACCTGGTCCGACATCAACCCCTGCCACGTGCACCTCCGCGACCGCGCGCAGGCGGTGAAGCGCGGGGTGTGGCAGGCCGGCGGCTTCCCGCTGGAGTTCCCGGTCTCCACCCTCTCGGAGACGTTCCAGAAGCCGACCCCGATGCTCTACCGCAACCTCCTCGCGCTGGAGACGGAGGAGCTGCTGCGCTCGTACCCGGTGGACGGGGCGGTGCTGATGGGCGGCTGCGACAAGACCACCCCGGCGCTCCTGATGGGCGCGGCCTCGGTCGACCTGCCGACGGTGTTCGTTCCGGCGGGGCCGATGCTGCCGGGGCACTGGCGGGGCGAGACCCTCGGCTCCGGTACGGACATGTGGAAGTACTGGGACGAGAAGCGGGCCGGTCGGATCGGCGACTGCGAGATGGCGGAGCTGGAGAGCGGCCTCGCCCGCTCCCCCGGGCACTGCATGACGATGGGGACGGCGTCCACCCTGACCGCCGCGGCGGAGACCCTCGGCGTGACCGTGCCGGGTGCCTCCTCGGTGCCGGCGGTCGACTCGGGGCACGACCGGATGGCGGCGGCCTCGGGGCTGCGGATCGTGGAGCTCGTACGGCAGGACCTGCGGCTGTCGCGGATCCTGACGCAGGAGGCGTACGAGGACGCGGTCGCCGCCGTCCTGGCGCTCGGCGGCTCGACCAACGCGGTGATCCATCTGATCGCGATGGCGGGGCGCTCGGGGGTGAAGCTGACGCTCGACGACTTCGACCGGATCGCGCGGACGGTGCCGGTGCTCGCGAACCTTCGGCCGGGCGGGCGGTTCCTGATGGAGGACTTCCACTTCGCGGGCGGGATGCCGGGCTTCCTGTCCCGGCTCACCGACGTCCTGCACCTGGACCGCCCCACGGTCTCGCACACCACGCTGCGGGAGCAGCTCGACGGCGCGCTCGTGCACGACGAGGAGGTGATCCGGGACCGTTCGAGGCCGCTGACCGCCGAGGGCGGGGTCGCGGTGCTGCGGGGCAACCTCTGCCCCGACGGGGCTGTGATCAAGCACATCGCGGCCGAGCCGCGGCTGCTCGGGCACACCGGTCCCGCGGTCGTCTTCGACGACTACCGGTCGATGCAGCGGACCATCGACGATCCGGCGCTGGGCATCACGCCCGAGCATGTGCTGGTGCTGCGGGGCGCGGGCCCGAAGGGCGGTCCGGGGATGCCGGAGTACGGCATGCTGCCCATCCCCCGGTACCTGCTCGAACAGGGGGTGCGGGACATGGTGCGGATCTCCGACGCCCGGATGAGTGGTACGAGTTACGGGGCGTGTGTGCTGCATGTGGCGCCCGAGTCCCATGTCGGCGGACCCCTGGCCCTTGTCCGTACGGGCGACACGATCACCCTGGACGTCGCCGCGCGCTCCCTCCACCTGCACGTCACGGACGAGGAGCTGGACGCCCGCCGGGCCGCCTGGGCCCCGCCGCCGGCCCGGTACGAGCGCGGCTACGGCGCGCTCTACATGGAGCAGATCTCCCAGGCCGACACCGGCTGCGACTTCGCCTTCCTGGCGCGTCCGGGCACCACCCCCGATCCGTACGCGGGCTGAGAACCCGCCTTCCAGCGGTGCCGGGGTCGCCGGCCCGTCCCACCGAACCGCCCGACCCCACCCCGTCCAGCAGCGCCATCAGCTCCGCCCGCTCCACCCTGTCCGAAATCTCGAACGTCGTTCGCGAAGCGCTTCACGCTTCACCGAGAACGGAGCCGCCGTCATGGCCTCAGCTGTGACCCCACCGCCCCGAGCCGTCACGGCACGGCGCCGCAGTCGCACGGGAGCGACGCCCCGCCGACTGCCGTACCTCCTGATCGCCCCCGCCGGCCTGCTGATGCTGGGCTTCATCGCCTACCCGGTGATCAGCGTCTTCTCCTACAGCCTCCAGCACTACAACCCCACCAAGCCCTGGCGAAACGGCTTCGCGGGTCTCGACAACTTCACCCGGATCTTCGCGGAGGACCCGCGGTTCTGGGGAACGCTGACCTTCAGCCTCAAGTGGGTCGTCGTCGAGGTGACGCTCCAGCTCCTCTTCGGACTCGCGCTCGCGCTCATCGTGAACCAGACCTTCGTGGGCCGCGCCCTGGGCCGGGCCCTGGTCTTCTCCCCCTGGGCCGTCTCGGGCGTACTCACCTCCGCGATCTGGGTGCTGCTCTACAACTCCCAGACCGGGATCAGTCGTTACCTCGCGGACCTGGGCCTCGGCACATACGGCACGTCCTGGCTCTCCGACACCTCGACCGTGTTCCCGGCCGCGATCGTCGCCGATCTCTGGCGCGGGGTGCCCTTCTTCGCCATCCTCATCCTGGCCGACCTGCAGTCCGTGCCGAAGGACCTGTACGAGGCGGCCGAGGTCGACGGGGCGGGCCGGGTACGGCAGTTCGTCCACATCACCCTGCCGCACATCCGGGACGCGATCGTCCTCTCCACGCTGCTGCGCGCGGTCTGGGAGTTCAACAACGTCGACCTGCTGTACACGCTGACCGGCGGCGGCCCCGCGGGCGAGACGACCACGCTGCCGCTGTACATCGCCCACACCAGCGTCGACGCCCACGACTTCGGATACGCCTCCGCCCTCACCACGGTGGCGTTCGTGATCCTTCTCTTCTGCTCGATGGTCTATCTGCGCCTGAGCAAGTTCGGAGGCGACGCCACATGACAACCGAGTCCATCCTGACCGCCGCTCCCTCCCCCGGAACCGCGCAGGTCCCGCCACCCCCCGACCGGACGCCGCCCGCCACCGCCCGCGCCAGGCACAGGGCGTGGGACGAGGTGCCCCGCTGGCAGATCTATCTGCCCCTCGGGATCTACCTCGTCTTCACCCTCGTCCCCTTCTACTGGATCCTGCTCTTCGCCGTGCGCCCGGCCGGCTCCACCTCGCTGCTGCCCTGGCCGATGACGACCGCGCACTTCGAGAAGGTCTGGAACGACCGCAGTTTCGGCGTCTTCTTCCAGAACAGCCTGTTCATCGGGGTCGCGGTGCTCATCAGCACCACCGTGGTCGCCCTCGCCGGCGGTTACGCGCTGGCCCGCTTCGACTTCAGGATCAAGAAGGGCTTCATGCTGGCCCTGCTCTGCTCGCAGTTCGTGCCGGGCGCCCTGCTCCTCGTCCCGCTGTTCCAGATCTTCGCCGAGCTGAAGATGATCAACTCCCTGGGCAGTGTGATCATCGCCGAGACCGTCTTCCAGCTCCCGCTGTCGATGATCCTGATCAGCGGCTTCATCAGGAACGTGCCGTACTCCCTGGAGGAGGCAGCCTGGGTGGACGGCTGCAACCGGTTCTCCGCCTTCCGGATCGTCGTCCTCCCGCTGCTCAGGCCCGGTCTGGTCGCCGTCGGCTCCTTCGCGTTCGTGCACGCCTGGAACCACTTCCTCTTCGCCCTGATGTTTCTCAGCAGCCAGGACAAGCAGACGATCCCGGTCGGCCTGAACACCCTCATGGGCGCCGACAGCGTCGACCTCGGAGCGCTCGCCGCGGGCGGCGTCATCGCCGCCGTACCCGTCGTCATCGTCTTCGCCTTCATCCAGAAGTGGCTGGTCACCGGGTTCAGCGCCGGGGCGGTGAAGGGATGAACGGCACCCCCGTGCACAGGGAGGACATGGACACCCCGCGCACACCCCTGCCGGTCGTCCTCGCCGGTGCCCGCGGCCACGGCCGCAGCCACCTCCTCAACATCCGCCGGCTCGAAGGACGCGGACTCGTCCGTCTCGCCGGGATCTGCGAGCTGCGCCCGCTCGACGCCGCCGAACTCGACGGCATCGGGGCCCCGGAGCAGTCCGCCGACCTGGAGGCGCTGCTCGCCTCCACCGGCGCCCGGATCGCCGTGCTCAGCACCCCCATCCAGACCCACACCGACATGGCGCTCACCGCCGCCCGGCACGGGGCGCACATCCTCCTGGAGAAGCCGCCTGCCCCGTCGTACGCGGAGTACCGCCGGATGGCCGACGGCGTCGAGGCGGCCGGGGTGGCCTGCCAGATCGGGTTCCAGTCGCTGGGGTCGCACGCCGTGCCCGCGATCCGCCGGATGGTCGCGGAGGGCGCGATCGGCGAACTCCTCGGCGTCGGCGCGGCCGGGGCCTGGGTCCGAGACGAGGCCTACTTCCGGCGCGCGCCCTGGGCGGGCCACCGCCGGCTCGGCGGGGCCGACGTCGTCGACGGAGCGCTCACCAACCCCCTCGCGCACGCCGTCGCCACGGCGCTCGCGCTGTCCGGCGCCACCCGCGCCGAGGACGTCGAGCACATCGAGACCGAGCTGCTGCGCGCCCATGCCATCGAGTCCGACGACACCTCCGCGGTACGGATCGTCACCTCGGCCGGCACCCGGATCACCGTCGCGGCGACGCTCTGCGCCGAACGGTCCTCGGAGCCGTACGTCGTCGTCCACGGCACCCGGGGCCGGATCACCTTCTGGTACCGGCAGGACCGGGTGCTCGTGCAGCGCGCCGGGCACGGACCGGTGGAGACCGAGTACGCCCGTACCGACCTCCTGGAGAACCTCGTCGCGCACCTCACCGACGGCGAGCAGCTGCGGGTGCCGCCTGCGGCGACCGGCGCGTTCATGCGGGTCGTCGAGGCGGTGCGGACGGCCCCCGACCCGCTGGCGATACCCACCGCGCACTGGCACACCGAGCCCGGCGAGAGCGGGCCGCGCCGGGTCGTCGACGGCGTCGACGCCCTGGTCGACGCCAGTGCCGACGGACTGAGGCTGTTCTCCGAACTCGGTGCCTCCTGGGCCCCGTCGCCCCGGGCGGTGGCCCGGTGATCCCCGAGTCCCCGACGGTCCTGCGCTGCGCGGGCCGGACCGTCGCCCGGTACACGACCCGGCCCGCGCCGGCCCCCGACCGCTCCCCGCGGCCGTACCTCCACCCGGTCACGACCCTCGCCGGCCGGCCCGTGACCGAGACGGCGCCCGAGGACCATCCGCACCACCTCGGCGCCGGCGTCGCCATACCCGACGTCGCCGGCCACAACTTCTGGGGCGGCCGCACCTTCGTCCGCGACCGCGGGCCGGTCGCTCTCGACAACCACGGGGTGCAGCGGCACGACGGGTTCAAGCTGTGCGACCCGGACGGCTTCGTGGCGGAGCTGACCTGGACGGCCGGGGGCGAGCGGCTGCTCCGCGAGCACCGGACGGTGGCGGCCACCGCGCTCACGGAGACGGCCTGGGCGCTCGACCTCGCCTTCTCGCTCACCAACGTGTCCGGGCGGGACCTGTCGCTCGGCAGCCCCGCGACGAACGGCCGGCCGGGCGCCGCGTACGGCGGCTTCTTCTGGCGCGCGCCGAAGGAGGCGGCGGCTCCCGTGGTGTTCGGTGCCGGGGTCGTGGGCGACGGTCCGGGCCCGGACGGCGAGGAGGCGGTGCACGGGGCCCGCGCGGACTGGGTGGCCCTCGCGGGCGAGGGCTGGACCCTGGTGTTCGCCGGGGCGACAGCCCGGACCCGTGAGGACCCGTGGTTCGTCCGGGCCGCCGAGTACCCGGGAGTCGGTTCCTCGCTCGCCCACGACGAACGGCTTCCGGTGGCCGCCGGAGAGACGTTCGTTCGGCGGGTGGTGACCCTCGTCGCCGACGGGCGCCTCGACCGGAACGGGGCCGCGGCCCTGGTACGCAAGGCGGTGACGTCGTGACGGGGGCCGGTGCCGTCCTTCCGACGGGGGCCGGTGCCGTCCTTCCGACCGGTGACCTCGGTGACGGCACGTACCGCAACCCCGTACTCGCCGCCGACTGGTCCGACCCCGACGTGGTCCGGGTCGGCGAGGACTACCACCTGACCGCGTCCAGCTTCGGCCGCGCCCCCGGGCTGCCGCTCCTGCACTCCCGGGACCTGGTCAACTGGACGCTCGTCGGACACGCCCTGGAGCGGCTCGAACCGGCCGCCGCGTTCACGGAACCCCGGCACGACCGCGGGGTCTGGGCGCCCTCGTTCCGCTACCACGACGGCCGCTTCTGGATCTTCTGGGGCGACCCCGACCACGGGATCCAGCAGGTCAACGCCCCTTCCGTACGCGGCCCGTGGACGACCCCGCACCTGGTGAAGGCGGGCCGGGGCCTGATCGACGCCTGCCCGCTGTGGGACGAGGAGTCGGGCGAGGCCTACCTCGTGCACGCCTGGGCCAAGTCCCGCGCCGGCTTCAACAACCGGCTCACCGGCCACCGGATGAGCCCGGACGGGACGAGGCTCCTCGACGCGGGCCGGGTTCTCGTGGACGCCGACCGGCTCCCCGGCTGGTTCACCCTGGAGGGCCCGAAGCTGTACCGGCACGACGGCTGGTTCTGGATCTTCGCCCCGGCCGGGGGCGTGGCCACCGGCTGGCAGGGCGCGTTCCGGTCGCGGTCGTTCTTCGGCCCGTACGAGGAGCGGATCGTCCTCGCGCAGGGCGACACCGACGTCAACGGCCCGCACCAGGGCGGCTGGGTGCGCACGGGGCCGGGCGAGGACTGGTTCCTGCACTTCCAGCAGTCGGGCGCGCACGGCCGGCTCGTCCATCTCCAGCCCATGCGCTGGGACCCGGACGGCTGGCCCGTGCTCGGCCACCAGGGCGCCCCGGTCCGGGTGCACCGCAAGCCGGCCCTGCCGGAACAGCCGCCGGCGCGGCCGGCCGTGGACGACACGTTTCCCGGCGGCCGGTTCGGCCGGCAGTGGCAGTGGACCGCCAACCCGGGCGAGGGCTGGGCCAGTCGGCACACGGGCGACGGGCTGCGGCTCGACTGTGTGCGGTCGCACCGGACGGCCGATCTCCGCGGCGTGCCACACGTCCTCACCCAGCGGCTGCCCGCCGGGGCCGTGGTCGTCGAGGTCGGGCTGCGGCTCGACTCGGTGGCGCCCGGAGCCCGCGCGGGTCTCGTCGTCCTGGGGGACGCGTACGCGTGGATCGGCCTGGAACGGGCGCCGGACGGCACGGCCCGGCTCGTCCACCGCTTCGCCCCGGCGAACGCGGACCGCGAACGCGACGCGGCCCGCTCCCGGCCGCTGACCGGGAACCGGGCCCTGCTCCGCGTCGAGGTCACGACGGACGCGCGCTGCCGGTTCTCGTACGACACCGGTCCAGGCGCCGATACAGGTCCCGGCGCCGGCGTCGATGCCGACCCATGGCCCGGTCCCGGCGTCGGCGTCGGCGTCGGCGTCGATGCCGGGTCCGCGCCGGGGCCCGCGCCCGGGGCCGGCCCCGACAGCGGTTCCGGTGGCGGTCCGGTCCGGCTCGGGCCGGAGTTCGCCGCCACGCCCTGGCGCTGGGTCGGCGCGCTGCTCGGCCTGTTCGCCGGGGCGCCGGAAGGCGCGGGACACGCCGGGACGGCCGTGTTCTCCGACTTCCGCGTCACCGCCGCCCGAACGGCACCACCCGGGGCCGCCCCACCGGCGCCCCGCCCCGAACTCCCCCACACCCCCTCCCCGTAGTCCCCGCAACACCCCGAGAGAAGAGAGCCGACGATGACCATCTTCCCCGGCGGACGGCGCAGAGCCGCCCTCGCCCTCGCCCTGACCGGCGTCCTCGCCCTGACCGCCACCGCCTGCGGTGACGACGGCAGCGGCGGGGGCGGCGACAAGGGAACCGAGGGATCGGGCAAGGGCAAGATCACCTTCTGGGACAACAACGGCGGTGTCCGCACCGACGTCTGGAAGGAGATCATCGCGGACTTCGAGAAGGCGAACCCCGACATCGACGTCGAGTACGTCGGGATCGCCTCCAAGGAGGTCCAGTCGAAGTACGACACCGCGATCCAGGGCGACGGACTGCCGGACGTCGGCGGCGTCGGCGCCGCGATGCTCGCCGGGATCGCCGCGCAGAACGCCCTGGAGCCCCTGGACGCGCGGATCGAGGGCAGCACGCTCAAGGGCAGGCTGAACGCCGGCATGGTCGCGAGCGTGAAGGCGGCGGGCGGACAGGGCAGACTGTTCACCGTCCCCACCTCCGCGAGCAACGGCGTGCTGTACTACCGCACCGATCTGTTCAGGGCGGCCGGCCTGCAGGAGCCCACCACCTGGTCGAAGTTCTACACGGCGGCCGAGAAGCTGACGGACATCGACAAGAACCGCTTCGGCTACACGATCCGCGGCGGCGCGGGCTCGATCGCCCAGGCGCTGGACGCCATGTACGGCCAGAGCGGCATCAAGAGCTTCTGGAACGGTGACAGGACCACCGTCAACGACCCGAAGAACGTGGCCGCGCTCGAGAGGTACGCAGGCCTGTTCAAGAAGACCACGCCGGCCGCCGACGTCAACAACGACTTCACCAAGATGGTCGCGCAGTGGGACAGCGGCCAGATCGGCATGCTCAACCACAACCTCGGCTCGTACCAGGACCATGTGAAGGCCCTCGGCACGGAGAGGTTCCGGGGCATCCCCAACCCGACCCTCGACGACGGCACCCGGGTGCAGGTCTCCAACCCGGTGGACGGCCTCGGCCTCTTCTCCTCCAGCAAGAACAAGGCCGCCGCCTGGAAGTTCATCGAGTTCGCCGCCTCGCACGCCTCCAACAGCAAGTGGAACAGGTCGGCCGGCGCCATCCCGGCCAACACGGAGGCCGCGCAGGACCCCTGGCTCCAGGAGGCGGAGCCGACGAAGCTCGGCGCCGAGGTCCTCTTCAGCGGCAAGGCCACGATCGTGGAGCTGCCCTACTACCTGCCGGACTGGAACACGATCTCCAAGGCCGAGAACGAGCCGGGCTTCCAGAAGGTCCTGCTCGGGACGTCCACCGCCAAGGAGTTCCTCGACCACCTGGCCGAGCAGCTGAACACGGCTCAGGCCGAGTGGAAGCAGCAGAACCCGTGAGCGTCGGCCGCCGCGCGGTGGTCTCGGCCGGGGCGGGCCTCGCGCTCGCCCTGGCCGGGGCTCCCCCGGCCCGTTCCCAAGGACACCGCCCTATGCGCACCCTCTTCATCGCCGGCGACTCCACCGCCGCCCAGAAGTACGCCGACGCCGCGCCCGAGACCGGCTGGGGCATGGCCCTCCCCTTCTTCCTGCACCGGGGGGTACGGGTCGCCAACCACGCCGTCGACGGGCGCAGCACCAAGAGCTTCCTCGACGAGGGACGGCTCGAGGCGATCCTGGCCGCGTTGTGCCCCGGCGACCTGCTCCTGATCCAGTTCGGCCACAACGACCAGAAGGTCGCCGACCCCACCCGCTACACCGAGCCGTGGACCGGCTACCAGGACAACCTGCGGGTCTTCGTCGAGGGCGCGCGGTCCCGGGGCGCCCTCCCGGTGTTCGCCACCTCCGTCGAGCGGCGCAGGTTCGACGTGGACGGCACCGCGCTGCGGACGCTCGGCGCGTATCCGGCGGCGATGCGGGAGACCGCACGCGAGTCGGACGTCCCCCTCCTCGACATCGAGGCGCTGTCGCTCGCCCTGTGGCAGCGGCTCGGCCCCGAGGCCACCACGACGTACTTCAACTGGACCGCGACCGAGCAGGACAACACCCACTTCAACCCGCCGGGGGCGATCGAGGTGGCCCGGCTGGTCATCGCCGAGCTGCTCCGCACCCATGCCCTCGCCCCGCGCGAGACGCGCCGCGTGGACGACCACGTTCCCGCCGGGCTCATCACCTGGCCCGAACCTGCCCCTGCCGTTTCCGAGTTCGAGGAGAGCCGATCGTGAACCGACGCATGCGACGCGGAGTGGTGGCCGCCACCGCCCTCACCCTGGCGGTGACCGCCCCCGTGGCCGGCGCCCAGGCCGCCCCGCGCCCCGGTGCCGACCCCGTCCGCGCCACGCTGCCGGCCGGTGACGGCTGGGCGTCCGAGGGGACCGGCACGACCGGCGGGGCGGCGGCCGTGGCCTCCCGGGTGCTCACCGTCACCACCTGGGAGGAGTTCCGGGCCGCGCTGGCCGTGCCCGGCACCGAGGCCCGGATCGTCAAGGTCGTGGGCACGCTGAACGCCACCGCCGCCGGCTGCGCCGCCTTCGAGGCCCCCGGCTACGACTTCGCCCGCTACCTCGCCGACTACGACCCCGCCGTCTGGGGGTACGAGAACGTGGTCAGCGGCCCCCAGGAGGATCTGCGGGCGGCGTCCGCGACCGCCCAGGGCAAGGCGATCAAGGTCGGCGTGCCCGCGAACACCACCATCGTCGGGGTCGGCAGGCACGCCGGGATCACCGGCGGCAGCCTCCAGGTGCAGGGCGTCGACAACGTCGTGATCCGCAACCTGACGATGGAGAGCCCGCTCGACTGCTTCCCGCAGTGGGACCCGACGGACGGCGCGACCGGGGCGTGGAACTCCGAGTACGACAGCCTCGTCGTGTACGGCTCCACCCATGTCTGGATCGACCACAACACGTTCACCGACGGGGCCCACCCGGACAGTTCGCTGCCCTCGTACTACGGCGAGGTCTACCAGCAGCACGACGGCGAGCTGGACATCGTGCGGGGCGCGGACCTCGTCACGGTCTCGTGGAACGTGTTCACCGACCACGACAAGACCCTGATGATCGGCAACAGCGACAGCGCGGGCGCCACCGACCGGGGCAGGCTGCGGGTCACCCTGCACCACAACCTCTTCAAGAACGTGGTCGAGCGGGCGCCGCGGGTCCGGTTCGGGCAGGTCGACGCGTACAACAACCATTTCGTGGTGCCGAGTTCGACGTACGCGTACAGCCTCGGCATCGGGCAGGAGTCCCAACTGTTCGCGGAGAGGAACGCGTTCACGCTCGCCGGGGACGTCCCGGCGGGCAAGATCCTCAAGAAGTGGAAGGACGCGCCCGTCACCACCGTGGGCAACTACGTGAACGGCAGGCCGGTCGACCTCCTCGCCGTCCACAACGCCCGGTTCCCGGAGGAGCTGCTGCGTGCCGACGCGGGCTGGACCCCCGCCCTGCGCACCCGGGTCGACCACCCGCGCGCCGTACCCGCCCTCGTCGACCACCAGGCGGGCGCCGGTCGCTCCTGCTGAGCCCACCCCCTTGTAGGAGGAGCCGCATGCCCTCACATCCCACCGAAGCGTCCCCGGGGCGCCGTTCACCGCACGGCTTCCGCCACGGGGCCCGGCGGGTAGGAGCAGGCGCAACGCACCTGGAGCCGGAACGCCCTGACCGTCGACGCCTGGGACCGTGACGACTTCGACTGGAGCGATCGCGCGACCTGGCGGTGGATGTGGCAGTCACGCCCCGGCCCCTCGTCCCGCACGGCCACCGGCTCCGTCATCCCAGGAACGACAGGCGGACCTGGCGGTCGGGGTTGTCCTTGTTGGTGTCCACCAGGCACACCGACTGCCAGGTGCCGAGCGCCAGTTCACCGTCGATCACCGGGAGTGTCGCGTGCGGGGCGACGAGGGCCGGCAGGACGTGGTCACGGCCGTGGCCCCGGCTTCCGTGGCGGTGCTGCCAGCGTTCGTCGGCGGGAAGCAGGTGGTGCAGGGCCGTCAGCAGGTCGTGGTCGCTGCCCGCGCCCGTCTCGATCAGCGCCACGCCCGCCGTCGCGTGCGGGGTGAAGACGTTGAGGAGGCCTCCCCGCCCCTCTGCCACCTCCGCCAGGAAGGCGGCGCACTCCCCGGTCAGGTCGTACACCGTCTCCGACCCTCCGGTGGTGACGTCCAGGACGCGTGTGGTGAAACCGTTGCTCATCCCCTCATCGTGACGGAGCGGGCGGTCATCTCCAACGTCCCACGCAGACGCCCCGGGGAGGTACGCCCGGGTGCTCCCGCGCGACGTCCGGCGTCAGCCGGGCTCCGGCGCCCGGAGGACCGGCAGCCGCGCGCAGCGGCGGCAGGCGCGGGCGGAGGTCGCCACGACGGCGTGGGAGGCGGCGGCGAGCGCGCCCGCGAAGGCGAGCAGCGGCCAGTTCGTCGCGAGCGCGGCGGCGGTGACGAGGGCGAGTGTCGTCACCGCCATGGCGGCTCCCGCGGTCGTGCCGGTCCAGGCGACCACGGCCGGCAGCCGGGCCGGCGGGGAGAGCCGGCGGGCGAGGGTTCCGGTGACGGCCAGCGCCGCGGCGGCGAGCAGGGTGGCGGCGATCGCGACTCCGGACAGGTGGGCGGCCAGGAGTCGTGAGGTGTGGAGAACCGGTCCCGCGGGTTCCTGGGCGGGGACGCCGGTGAGGTACCAGCAGGCGATCAGGAAGGGTGCGGTGAGCGCCACGACGCGGGCGGTGTGCCGGGCCTGGGCGAGGGTCAGCTCCCGCTGGCAGCTCGGTACGAGCTCGTCGACGGTGCCGAACTCGCGGACCGCCGCACGGATCGCCTCGTGCCGTGGGACGCCCCGCTCGATCCGGGCGTCCGCCGTGTCCTCGAGTCCGCCGCGGATCTCCTCGATCATCCGGTCCTTGGTCCGGGCGGGCCCGTCCAGGGCGGCGGTGAGGTCGGCGACGTACGCGGCGAGGGGGTCGCCGGCGGGATCGGTACCGGCGGGGGTGTCGGCGCTCTTGTCCGCGGCGGTCATGTGGCGAGCCCCCGCGGTGGGGTGGGGTTGAGGACCGAACCGATCGCCGCGGTGAACTCGTTCCACGCCGTGCGTTCGCCGGCGAGCGTCCGCCGGCCCTCGTCGGTCAGCTCGTAGCAGCGGCGGCGCCGCTCCCCTGAGGACTGCCAGCTGCTGCTCAGCAGGCCGGTGCGCTCCAGCCGGTTCAGGGCCGGATAGATGGTGCCCGTGCGCAGTTCGAGCGCGCCTCCGCTGCGCTGCTGCACCGCGGCGATGATCGCGTACCCGTGCAGCGGGCCCGGTTCGAGCACCGCGAGCAGCAGTCCGTCCAGGTGCCCTCGCACCGCATCCGCCTTCATAGGTAGGCAGCCTACACAAGAGGGCGCAGACAGTGTATGTATTGGTAGCCAACCTATTGGCAGCCAGAACATCCCGCTCTCGTCCGGAGGCATGCGCCGTGACCGAATTCCTGCTGTCCGTCCACGTCCTGGTGGCGATCGTCACGGTCGGATCGATCACCGTGGCCGCCTCGATGTTCCCGCGCACCGCGCTCCGGGCCTGCGGCGGCGAGGAGCCGGACGGCCGGTCCGAGGGGACGGGAACGGCCGTGCTCCTCCATCGGGTCTGCACCGGGTACGCGGTCGCCGGGGTCGTCGTGCCGGTGTTCGGCATCGCCACCGGGGCCCAGCTCGGTGTGCTGACCGACGCGTGGCTGATCGTCTCGCTGGTGCTCACCGTCGCCGCCGCGGCCCTGCTCGGCCTGGCCGTCCTGCCGGGCCAGCGGCGTCTGCTCGCCCTCGCCGAGGGCGCGGCCACGGAGGAGGCGGCGCGGCCCACCGCGTCCCGGCTGTCCATGACGACCGGGATGTTCAACGTCCTCTGGGCCGTGGTCGTCGTCCTGATGATCGTCCGTCCCGGCTCCACGACGGGCGCCTGAACCAGGCTGCCGCCGGGGTGGCCGCCCGGGCGGCCACCCGCTTCGGCCCGGTCGTCACCCCGACCCCGTCGTCACTGCGACCCCCGTCGTCACTCCGACCCCCGTCGTCACTCCGACCCCGTTGTCACTTCGGTCCGGTCGTCACTTCGGTCCGGTCGTCCCGAAGTCGCCACGCAGGGTCGACCGGCCGCCGTCGGCGCCCGTCAGGACGACGGCGTACGTGTCGGCCGAGGCGTCCCGGACCCCTTCGGCGTGGTTGTACTGTCCGGCGAAGACATGGGGCCCCGGCGGGACAGGCCGGCCCGGCTTGAGCGTCCAGCGGTAGACCAGATCCCGGCCCTCCTCGGTCACCGTCACCGTGAAGTCCTCGGCGGGACGCGTGCGCCAGTGGCCCGTGCTCACGACGCCGGGGGTGCGGACGATCCTCAGTTCGACGGTGAGGCCGCTGACGGGGGTGTCCGTCGTCAGGCGGAGATCGCTCTGCGCCCACCAGCGGTTGCTGCCGGGGTCGATCGCGGCGGTCGCCCGGGCGCTCGGACCGGGCCCGGGGAGCGTGGTGGCGGGCGGGGCGGGCCGGTCGTTCAGCGTGGTCGCCGCGAGACCGCCGAGGCCGACGACTCCCGCGACGGCCGCGGCGACGGCCACGACGGCCGTCCAGCGGCGACCGGCCCAGCGGGCGGCGGGCCGGGGCGGCCGGGCCGCGGGGGCGTGCGCGGGGGTGGTCATACCGCGTTCCACCCGGGCGAGCATGCGGGCGCGGTCCGGCCGGTGCGTGAGCGCCGCCTCCCGCAGCTCGCGGCGCAGCCGTGTCTCGTCCATCAGCGCCTCCCCGCGGCGAGTTCGGTGGCCGCCCGGGGACCGAGCAGCCGCTGGAGCTCGGCCATGCCCTTGGCGGTCTGGCTCTTGACCGTACCGACGGAGACGCCGAGCGCGAGAGCGGTGTCGCGTTCGGAGAGGTCGAAGGCGTGCCGGAGCACGACGCAGGCGCGCTTGCGGAACGGCAGGGCGCGCAGCGCCGTCCGCACGTCGACGACGGCGGGCACGTCCGGGTCCTCGGTGTGGTCGGGGCGGCGGTCCCAGAAGGCGGCGATCCGGCGCCGTTCCCGGACGGTGCCGCGGATACGGGTGCGGACGAGGTTGGCGACGACGCCGCGGGCGTAGGCGGCGGGGTGGTCGGCGGCGCGCACCCGGTCCCAGCGGTGCCAGAGCGCGAGCATGGCATCGGCGGCGAGGTCGTCGGCGGCGTCGGTCTCACCCGTCAACAGGTGTGCGAGGCGGGCGAGTTCGGCGTAGTGGCGCTCGAAGAACTCCCGGAACTCGGCCGCGCTGTCCGCCGCTTCAGCGTCCGCCGCGACCACGACGCTCCTCGGTGGGAACGGAGCCGGACGGGGCCGGGCCGCTGCTCGCTCGCGCGGTCAGCAGCGGCGGGATGAGCTCCGTGCCCCGGGGCGTCTCACCGGCGAGGCGCCGGACGAGCCGTTCGACGGCGAGGCGGCCCATCTCCTGAGCGGGCACGGAGACGGCGGTGAGCGGTACGGAGGCGTGGACGGCGACCTGGTCGGGGCAGACGGCGACCACGGAGACGTCCTCGGGCACGGCGCGGCCCTGGTGGCGCAGGAGTGCGAGCAGCGGCTCGACGGCGGCCTCGTTCTGGACGACGAGGGCCGTGGTGCCGGGGCGTTCCTCGAAGACGCGGGTGACGGCGGCGGCGACGGCCGCGTAGGTGCCGTCGACGGGCCGGTGGAGCAGGCCGACGCCATGGGTTCCGGCGGCGGCGCGCAGTCCGGCGAGGGTGCGGGCGGCGAAGCCCGTACCCCGCTCGTGGACGGCGGACGGCTCGCCGAGGACGGCGGACGGCTCGCCGAGGACGGCGGACGGCTCGCCGAGGACGGCGACGCGGGTGTGGCCGAGTCCGGCGAGGTGCTCGACGCAGCGTGCTCCGGCGGCCTCGAAGTCGAGGTCGACGCAGTCGAGTCCGGCGGTGTCGGCGGCTTCCGCGGATACGGTGGGGAGTCCGATGAGGACGGCGGGCCGCTCGGCCTCCCGGAGGCAGGGGAGCCGGGGGTCGTCGCGTCCGACGTCCATGACGATCATGGCGTCGGCGATGGCGCTGCCCTCGACACGGCGGACGGCCTCGGGGCCCTCCTCGCCGGTGAGCAGCAGGACGTCGTAGCCGTGGGAGCGGGCCGTGGTGGTGACGGCCATCGCGATCTCCGTCGTGACCGGCACGTGGAGGCCGGTGCGGAGCGGCATCATGAGGGCGAGGATGCCGGTGCGGCTGCTGGCGAGCGCGCGGGCGCCGGCGTGCGGCCGGTAGCCGAGGGTGTCGATGCTGTGCTGGATCCGCTCGCGGGTGGGGGCGGATATGGAGCGCTTGCCGCTGAGCACGTAGCTGACGGTGCTGGCCGACACCCCGGCGTGGCGGGCGACATCGGCGAGGGTGACCACGTGCGAGCTCCTCGGCTGTTCCCGGTGTTCCGGGCGAACGGCCCGTCGATGATTCGGAACCCGACCCTAAGCGGCCGCTCGCCGAGCTGTCCAGGCGGGCCGTGAAGACTCCAAGCGCCGGGCCGCCGGGCGGGGTTGTGCGGGGGCGTCGCGCGCGAGGGGACGGACGCCAGACGCCAGCGCTTTCCTACTGGGCCTGGGTGCTCCAGGGCACGGCGTACGGCGGGCCGGCGGGCGGTACGGCGACCCCCCGCCGGCGCGTACGGCGGCCTCGTCCGCACCGACGTCCGCCGTCCCTTCCCCGTCGACGCGCCGGTCCCCCGGCGCGGGGCCCGGGGCTCAGGTCATGTTGAAGTACGGCAGGGGGCCGGCCGGTTGGGCCGCGGTCACCCGGCGGATGACCGCGATCGCGAGGATCGCGCACAGGATGCCGAGGCTCTGGTCGACCGGGTCGCGGTAGCCGAACGGGTCGACGACCGGGGCGTGGAAGGCGACGGAGAGCGGGCCGTCGAGGAGCCAGACGAACCACCAGGCGTTGATCAGCCAGGCGTCGCGGGGCGGGCCGCCGGCCCGGTGGATGTCGAGGGTGATACGGCGCGGCAGCCACCACATGGCGAGCGGAATGGCCCAGGCGCCGATGGCGAAGCCCACCGGGTACCTGTGGCTGCCGGGGGCGAGGACCTCGGCGTTGCTGCGGACGCGGAAGAACCAGACGATGAACGCGATCCAGCACGACACCTGGAGGACGGCCGGGAACGGGACCATGTCCTCGGCGAGCCAGGGCGAGTCCTTGCCGCCGGTCGCCATGACGGAGACGTCGGCGAGGGCCTGGGCGGCGATCAGCGCCTGGCAGACGAGCGCCGGACCGATCGGGTTGCGGAATCTGAAGCGCGGGCCCCGCACGGCTGCCGGTCCGACCGGCACGTTGTAGGCGTCCATGGAATCCCCCCGGGATACGGTGACGCCGCCGCGGAGCGCCACGGCGGCGGTGATCACCGGCATCGTAGGTACGTCCCGACCAGGGCGTCCAAGGGTGGCGCCGTGCCGGGTCCCGGCTCCTCGACCGAGCGGACCACCGGAGCCGGGCAGCCGGCGACCGGCGTCCCTGGCGTGGGCGCCCCGCCTGACCATCGACTCGCACAGGTCCCCGAGCGGGCCGCCGACCGCGACGAGCCGTACTCGGCGCGGTGCGTGGGGAAGACCGGGCGGTCCCTTGTCGGGGTCCGCCCGGTCTCGTCGTCCGCGGAGCCGCTCCGTGCGGGGCGGCTGCTAGGTGAGCAGCTCCGCGTACGAGCCCATGGCCAGGGCGATGTCCGCCTGGGCCCAGAACCGGTGGTACGTGAAGACGGGCGCGGCGCCGCCCGCCAGATAGGCCTCGATCTTCGGCCAGGCCGGGTCGTCCTGGTAGAAGGTGCGGATCGAGGCGAAGGTGGAGGAGGCGTTCACCGGGTCGCCGTTGGGCATGGTGCCGGCCCAGCCGTCCGGTACGTACACGGGGTCGTCGAAGCGGTGGTAGTCGGCGCGGGTCTCGGGGACGGCGATGCCCAGCGGGTCCTGGTGGTGGTCCCACATGCCGTCGAGGAGGGCCTTGGCGACGCGCTTGGCCTCGGCGTGGCCGGACCTGGCCGCGTAGTAGGTGAGGGTCTTGGCGTAGGCGGCGGCCACGCCGACGTCGTCGGTGTAGTCGGCGACGGTGACGTGCAGGCCGGCGTTGGCGCCGGGGCTCGCCGCGTTCCAGGTGTCGGGCGCGCCGGACCACTGGAGGGTGGAGGGGATGCGGTAGGTGCCGTCCGGGTTGATCGTGGTCTTGGACAGGGCCCAGGAGACCCACTTGTCGAGGACGGACTTCGCCTGGGCGTCGCCGGTCTGCCGGTAGTACTCGGCGACCCGCTCCATGGACCAGGCCTGGAAGCCGAACCACTGGTTCGACGCGGGGTCGTGGTAGACGGGCTTCTCGTCGTAGAAGAGGCCGTGGAAGGTCGGGGTGCCGGCCGGCGGGGTGGCGTAGCGGCCCTGCCAGCTGTTGGTGGCGCCGCCCGCGATGGCGCCCTCGTCGGACTGGAGCCAGCGGTAGAACTCCAGCTGCCGGTCGAGGCTGGTCGCCCAGTCGGCCGCGCCCGTCGTCGACTTGGGCCTGAGCG
Source organism: Streptomyces sp. NPDC088707 (assembly GCF_044752725.1). NCBI lineage: Bacteria > Bacillati > Actinomycetota > Actinomycetes > Kitasatosporales > Streptomycetaceae > Streptomyces > Streptomyces sp. NPDC088707. The sequence goes on from NZ_JBIVLV010000001.1 coordinate 1,230,548, forward strand.
GGGCGTACTCGCTGAGCGCGTAGGCGGCGAGCGGGTTCTGGTAGCCGCCGTGGGCGTGGCTGGAGCCGATGCGCCAGGACCATCCTGCGGAGGTGTCGGTGGCGCCGCCCCAGGCGTAGTACCAGGACATCAGGTAGTGCGCGCTGTCCTTGCCGGTGCCGGCGGGGCAGGTGGTGGGGCCGACGCAGTTCCCGGCCTTCTTGAAGTACTTGTCGAACATGGCGTACCGCAGGTAGTCGCCCATCTTGGCGGCCTTGCCGACGGTCGTGGAGACCTGGTCGCCCTTGCCCTGCTCCTTGGCCCAGAGGTCGGCCCAGTAGGCGGCCTGGACGGCGCGGGCGTCGGCGTCGGGGGCGTTGGTGAACTTCCACTGCTTGGCGTAGGAGGCGTCACCGGTGAAGAGGTCGAGGTAGCCGTTCCGCCCGCCGTAGCTGAAGTTGTCGCAGGTGGGGTGGGTGACGGTCTCCCAGACGGACTCCTGCGGGCCGCGCTGGAAGGTGTTGATGTAGGAGGGGCCGGTCGCCGTCGGACCGGCGGAGCACTTCCCCGGCTCGTTGCCGAAGCCGTAGACGTTGTCGACGTCCTGGATCCAGTGCATGCCGTAGATGTCGTCGGTGCCGTACGCGCTCTTGAGTTCCGCGGCGATCGGGTCGGAGCCCGAGGTCACTCCCGAGTCGAGCCGCGCCGGGTACTGGGAGGGCAGGTCCCACTCGGGGGCGTACGTGGCCGGTTTGGAGGGGTTGTACGTGGAGGTGGTGGGCGTGTCGGCATGGGTGGGGATCATGAACTTCTCCATGGTCGCCCAGGCGCCGTTGAACTTGGTCCAGTCGCCGGTGATCCTGCCGTACATGGCCTGGAGCCAGATGAGGTAGCTGTACGCCTCCGAGGTCGTCTCGTGCCCGTGGTCGGGGGCCTCGACGATCAGCGTCTCGACCGAGTGGTACGGGATGCCCTCGGGCGAGAAGTAGCCGTTGGCCGGGTCGGTGATCTTCCCGTGGAGGTCGAGGAAGCGGGCGTCGTACGGGGAGTTCGCGGCGAGCTGGGCGACGGTGACCTCGGCCTTGGCGTGGCCGGGTGCGGTCGCGGTGAAGACGGCGGATCCGGTGCCGGTGGCCGCGGCGGCGACGGTCACCTTCTGCGCGGTGTTCCAGTTCGCCGGGGTGAAGGTGAGCGAGGCCGGGGTCGCGGTGAGCTGGGTGTTGCCGGAGGTACGGGCGATGCTGACCGTGACGTCGGCGGTGGGGGCGGTGGAGAGCTTCAGGTCGAAGGTGCCGGTGCCGCCCTGGCGTACCCCGAGCCGGCTGGGGGCCGCGACGAGCGCGGGGCCGGCGACGACGGTGATGCCGACGGGCGCGGACTCGGCGGAGGCGCCGAGGCTGTCGTAGGCCTTGGCGTAGAGGGAGTGGGCGCCGGTGGCGAGCCCGGTCGCGCTGACGGCGAAGGGCGCCGTGGTGTCGGTGCCGAGGAGCGCGGTGTCGCTGTAGAACTCCACCTTGCTCACGGTGGCGCCGTCGGCCGCGGCGGCGGTGGCGGCGAGCGGCACCGCGTCGCCCGAGGTGTGGACGGCGCCCGGTGCGGGGCTGGTGAGGACGGCGACGGGCGGCTGATGGGCGCCCGTGCAGGGGGTGCCGTCGACCGCGAAGGAGGTGGGGGCGGTGTTGGTGCCGGTGTAGGTGAACTGGGCGCCGGTGGTGGTGGCGGCCCCGGGGGCGAGGGTGCCGTTCCAGGACGCGTTGGTCACCGTGACGTTCCTGCCGGCCTGGGACCAGACGCCGCTCCAGCCGTTGGTGAGCTTCTGGTCGCCGGCGTGGGCGTAGGTGAGGGTCCAGCCGTTGAGCGCGGTGGTGGAACGGTTGGTGAGGGTGAGCTCGGCGGTGAAGCCCGAACCCCAGTCGTTCGTCCTGTAGTCGACGCTGCACCGCACGTCGGCGGCCTGGGCGGTGGTGGCACCGACGGCCGTGAGACCGAGGGGGAGGGAGAGCGCGGCGACCAGCGCGGTCAGCTGCCGGCGTGGTCGCGTTCGTGGTCGGAGGCGTGGCATGCGGTGGTTCTCCTCGCGGCTCGGAAGGTCGGGGGAGCGAAGAGCGAAACGTGCATGGAGACAAGCTCTGAACCAGTGGGAGCGCTCCCACTGTGCAGTTGGGACGCATCGGCGTCAAGGTGCGTGAAGAGTCGAAGGCAATTGGCGAGGGAATTTACCCAACCCCTCTTTTCCTTGGCGGTAGTTGCCGCTACGGTCTGCCCGACCAGTGGGAGCGAATCCGTCCGGTCGGCACACCGTCAGGGGTGTGCCCTCGCTGCGAGGACTCGCTCATGCGACATCCCCCACGCCTGTCCGCGCTGCTCTCCGGAGTGGCGCTCACGACGGCGAGCACCGCGTTCGCCCTCATGGGTACGGCCTCAGGAGCCGCGGCCGCACCCGCCTGCACGGTGGAGTACTCGGTCGTCGGCCAATGGGCCGGCGGCTACCAGGGTGCCGTCACCGTCACCAACAACAGTGCCGCGCTGAGCGGCTGGAGCCTCGGCTTCGCCTTCCCGGCCGGCCAGGTCGTCAGCCAGGGATGGGGCGGCACATGGTCCCAGTCCGGGACCGGCGTCACCGTGGTGAACGAGAGTTGGAACGCCGCGCTCGCCACGGGCGCGAAGGTCACGGGCGGCTTCATCGCCTCGTGGTCGGGCGCCAACACGGCGCCCACCGCGTTCACGCTCAACGGCACACCGTGCTCCTCGGGCACGCCCCCGACGCCGACTCCCACACCCACACCCACCGATCCGACGACACCGCCCACGACTCCCCCGACCACGCCACCCACCACCCCGCCCCCCACTCCCCCGACCACGCCGACCCCGGTCACCGGCGCGCCCGAACTCGGCGTGTCCGGGAACAGGTTCATCGATCAGAACGGCGCGACCCGACGCCTGCTCGGCGTCAACCGCTCCGGCGGCGAGTTCATGTGCGTCCAGGGCCACGGCATCTGGGACGGTCCCGTCGACGACGCCTCCGTCAAGGCCATCGCCGACTGGAAGGCCGACACGGTCCGCATCCCACTCAACGAGGAGTGCTGGCTCGGCCTGGACAACATCAAACCCGAGTACCGGGGCACGCACTACATCGGCGCCGTGAAGGACCTGGTCACCAAGGTCATCGCGCACGGCATGACCCCGGTGGTCGAACTCCACTGGACGCACGGCCAGTACACGGGCAACTCCTCGGGCTGCGCCGACGTCCACGCCTCCTGTCAGAAGCCGATGCCCGGCGCCCGGTACACACCGGCGTTCTGGACCTCGGTGGCGAACACCTTCAAGAACGACAGGCGGGTCGTCTTCGACCTGTTCAACGAGCCCTATCCGGACCGGGCGACCTCCACCGCGACCCAGGCCTGGTCCTGCTGGCGCGACGGCGGCACCTGCCCCGGCATCGGCTACGAGGTCGCCGGGATGCAGGACCTGCTGGACGCGGTGCGGGCCACGGGGTCGAGGAACCTCGTCCTCGTCCCGGGCATCGCGTACTCCAACGACCTCAGCCAGTGGCTCGCGTACCGCCCCACGGACCCGGCGGGCAATCTGGCCGCCGCCTGGCACGTCTACAACTTCAACACCTGCGCGGACGAGACGTGCTGGAACACCAGCCTCGCCCCGGTGGCCGCCGAGGTTCCCCTCCTCGCGGGCGAGATCGGTGAGAACACCTGCGGACACGCGTTCATCGACCGCGTCATGAGGTGGTTCGACGACCGCGGCCTCTCGTACCTGGGCTGGACCTGGAACACCTGGAACTGCAACTCAGGTCCCTCGCTGATCAGTTCGTACGACGGCACGCCCACCGCATTCGGCATCGGACTGCGCGACCACCTGCGCGGTCTCACCTCCTGAGATCCCCTGAACACCCCCTGAAAGGAATCCCACCCGCATGAGCCGCACCAGCCGCACCGCCCTCCTCGCCGCCCTCGGCCTCATCACGGCCACCGGCGCCACCGCCACCGTCCTCGGCACCGCCACCGCCGGCGCCGCCACCCCCGGCTGCAAGGTCGACTACCAGATCACCAACCAGTGGAACACCGGATTCGGCACCAACGTGACCGTCACCAACACCGGTGACCCGGTGGCCTCCTGGACCCTCGAGTGGACCTACGCCGGCAACCAGCAGGTCACCCAGGGCTGGAACGCCACCCTCACCCAGTCCGGCGCCGCCGTCACCGCCAGGAGCCTCTCCTACAACGGGACCCTGACCACCGGCGGTTCGACCTCCTTCGGATTCAACGGCTCGTACAGCGGCACCAACGCCGTGCCCGCGACCTTCAAGCTCAACGGGGTCGTCTGCAACGGCGCCACCGAGCCGACGACACCCCCGACCACCCCGCCGACCACACCGCCGACGACCCCTCCGACCACACCGCCCGCCGGCACCAAGGCCGACAACCCGTACGCCGGCGCCAAGGTGTACGTGAACCCCGAATGGTCCGCGAAGGCGGCGGCCGAGCCGGGCGGCACCAAGATCTCCCAGCAGCCCACCGCTGTCTGGCTGGACCGGATCGCCGCCGTCAACGGCTCCGCCACCTCCATGGGTCTGCGCGCCCACCTCGACGAGGCCCTGCGGCAGAAGGGCTCCGGCGAGCTCGTCGTCCAGCTGGTCGTCTACAACCTGCCCGGCCGCGACTGCGCCGCACTCGCGTCCAACGGCGAGCTCGGCCCGACCGAGATCGGCCGCTACAAGACCGAGTACATCGACCCGATCGCCGCGATCCTCGCCGACTCGAAGTACGCGGGCCTGCGGATCGTCACCACGGTCGAGATCGACTCGCTGCCGAACCTGGTCACCAACGTCTCGGGACGCCCGACCGCCACGGCCAACTGCGACGTCATGAAGGCCAACGGCAACTACATCACCGGCGTCGGCTACGCGCTCAGGAAGCTGGGCGCGATCGGCAACGTCTACAACTACGTGGACGCCGGCCACCACGGCTGGCTGGGCTGGGACGACAACTTCGGAGCCTCCGCCGAACTCTTCAAGCAGGCCGCCACGGCCGAGGGCTCCACGGTCGCCAACGTCCACGGCTTCATCGTCAACACCGCCAACTACAGCGCCCTGAAGGAGGACCACTTCACGATCAACGACAGCGTGAACGGCGTCTCCGTGCGCCAGTCGAAGTGGGTCGACTGGAACCGGTACACCGACGAGCTGTCGTACGCCCAGGCGATGCGCACCAAGCTGGTCTCGCTCGGCTTCGACAGCAACCTCGGCATGCTGATCGACACCTCCCGCAACGGCTGGGGCGGCACCGCCCGGCCCACCGCGGCGGGCCCGACGACGACCGTCGACTCGTACGTCAACGGCGGCAAGTACGACCGGCGCATCCACCTCGGCAACTGGTGCAACCAGTCCGGTGCCGGCCTCGGCGAGCGGCCCCAGGCCGCGCCCGCCGCGGGCATCGACGCGTACGTCTGGGTCAAGCCCCCGGGCGAGTCCGACGGCGCCAGCAAGGAGATCCCGAACAACGAGGGCAAGGGCTTCGACCGGATGTGCGACCCGACGTACACGGGCAACGCCCGTAACGGGAACAGCATGTCGGGCGCGCTGCCGGACGCCCCGATCTCGGGCCAGTGGTTCTCGGCCCAGTTCCAGGAGCTCCTGAAGAACGCCCACCCGGCGCTGTAACACCCCGCACGGGCCCCGCGGCCGGCCGGACCTCCGGGCTCCCCGGCCGGCCGCGGGAGTGCCTTCGTACGCCCGGATCCCCACGCCCGTTCCCGGGAGTCAGCACGACTCCCGCACGATCAGCTCCGTCGGCAGCACCCGCCGGCGGGGCTCCTCCGGCGCCTCCGCGATCTCCTCGAGCAGCATCCGGGCCATCGTGCGGCCCATCACCTCGATGGGCTGCCGCACGCTCGTCAGCGGCGGGTCCATCAGCCGTGCCACCGGCGAGTCGTCGACGCCGACGAGGGCCACGTCCTCGGGGACCCGGCGGCCCGCCTCCCGCAGCGCGCCCCGTGCACCGGCCGCCATGACGTCGGAGGCGGCGAAGACAGCGTCCAGGTCCGGGCTGCGGTCGAGCAGCCGGCGCATCGCCCGCCGGCCGCCCTCCTCGGTGAAGTCGCCCGCCGCGACCAGCTCCTCGTCGGGCGCGAGTCCGGCCTCCGCGAGTCCCGCCCGGTAGCCGCCGAGCCGGGCGCGGGCCACGTACATGTCGAGCGGCCCGGTGACGGTCGCGATCCGGCTCCGCCCGCGGCCGACGAGGTGGGCGACGGCCGCCCGGCCGGCCCCGATGTTGTCGGAGTCGACGTACGCCACGGGCTCGGCCTCGGAACGGCGCCCGTTCATGACGACCGGCAGGCCCAGTTCCCTGATCCGGTCGGGCAGCGGGTCGTCGCCGTGGACGGAGGCGAGCAGGACGCCGTCGACGCGCTGGGCGGCCAGATACTGCTCGAAGCGCTGCCGCTCCTGCTCGCTGCGGACCAGGGTGAGCAGCAACTGCTTGTCGGCCTCCGCGAGTTCGGCGCTGACCCCGCGGATCAGGTCGAGGAAGTACGGCTCAGCGAAGAGCCGGGCCTCGACCTCGGGGATGACGAGCGCGATCGCGTCCGTACGGCTGCCGGCGAGCGCGCGGGCGGCCTGGTTGGGTACGTAGCCGAGTTCGGCGACGGCTCTGGCGACGGCCGTTCTGGTCCGCTCGCTCACCCGGGGGGAGCCGTTGATCACCCGGGAGACCGTGCCCCGGCCGACCCCGGCCCTGGCAGCGACCTGCTCCAGGGTGGGTCTGCCGCTCTGCCGTCCATTCACAACTCCCGAACTCCCCTCGTAGGACAACGCGCTGCTCACCACGGTCCCGGCTGGAAACCATCCCGGGATGGGAGCGCTCCCACCGTAGTCCACACCACTGCCCTCGCGCCACGAGTGTGTTCAGGAGATGACCGGACCGTCCACGCCCAGGCCCGCGAAACCCCCGGAAAACCTTCCGGTAACGAATCCGCGTTCATGTCTTGACACCCGTGCCCGCCAGAGAGCAACCTTCCGGCAACGACGTGGGAGCGCTCCCATCCGGGAAGCGCACAGCCTTGCATCAGGTCTGGCAGGCGCCGCCGAGCCGCGATCAGCCGGCCGGGCCTCTTGGCGCACAACGAGCACCACCTTGGGACGAGGAGAGTGGAATGCGCACTTCCAGCAGCAGACGCGGACGCCGTGCGGCGATCGCGGCGGTCGCCGTCGTCGTGACCGGCACGACCCTGCTCACCGGTTGCGGCAGCGACGACGACAACGGCGGCAAGGGCGGCGGAGGCGGTCAGAGCAACGAGAAGATCACGCTGCGGATCGGGACCTTCGGTTCCTTCGGCTACGACAACAAGACCGGCGCGAAGCTCTACGCCGAGTACGAGCGGCTCCACCCGAACATCAGGATCGAGGAGTCGAACGTCTCCGACGGCCAGAAGTACTGGGACACCCTGAAGCTGCGCCTCGCCCAGAACAGCGGCGTCGCCGACATCCAGGCCGTCGAGGTCGGCTACATCGCCGAGGCGACCGGCCCGGCGATGGCGAACAAGTGGGTCGACCTGAGCAAGGAGGGCGGCGCGAAGATCGACGCCTTCCTCGACTGGAAGGTCAAGCAGGCGACGACCGGCGACGGCAAGGTCATCGGCCTCGGCACCGACATCGGCCCCATGGCCATCTGCTACAACAAGGACCTCTTCGCCAAGGCCAAGCTGCCCACCGACCGCGACGCCGTCGGCAAGCTGTGGTCCGGCGACTGGGCCAAGTTCCTCGCGACCGGCGAGAAGTACAAGGCCGCCGCGCCCGCCGGCACCTCCTTCCACGACTCGGCGAGCGGTCTCTTCAACGCCGTCGTCTCCAGCGACCCGGTGCAGTACGCCAACACCAGCGGCGAACTCGACTGGGAGAACAGCCCCGGCGTGAAGAACGCCTGGGACACCGCGGTCAAGGCCGCCCAGGGCGGACTGACGGCCAAGCTGCGCCAGTTCGACGAGAAGGGCACCTGGAACGCCGCCTTCAAGAACTCGAAGTTCGCCACCGTCGCCTGCCCCAGCTGGATGACCGGCATCATCAAGGACCAGGCGGGCCCCGCCAACCAGGGCAAGTGGGACATCGCCGCGCCGCCGGTCGCCGGCAACTGGGGCGGCTCCTTCCTCGCCGTGCCCAAGGCGGGCAAGCACACCAAGGAGGCCGCCGAGCTGGCCGCCTGGCTGACCGCCCCGGCGCAGCACGCCAAGGTCTTCGCGGTCAACGGCAACATCCCCTCGTCCAAGGACACGCTCACCTCCTCGGCGGTCCAGGAGGCGAAGCTGCCGTACTTCGGTGACACGCCCGTCGGCAAGATCTTCTCCAGCGCGGCGTCCGGGATCACCCCCGCCGAGATCAGCCGCTACGACGGCCAGGTCAAGACCTTCCTCACCGACAACGGCATCCTCGACATCGAGCAGCGCGGCACCGACCCGGCCAAGGCCTGGGAGAACGTCAAGAAGCTGGTCGACGACAAGATCGACCAGTAGCGGGGACACCCGCCGGTCCGCCGCCCGCAAGCGGCGGACCGGCACCGTCCGCACCACCGCACGCATCGACCCTGGAAGGACGCCCCCGTGGCCACCTCCGTTCGGGCGAGGCCCGACGGCTCCCCGCCGCCCGCCGCACCGCCCTCCTCCCCCGGCCCGCGCGGCCGCCGCTTCCCCGGCGGCCTGCGCAGCACGCTCTACCGCTGGGACATCAAGGCGATCCCGTACGTCTTCGTCACCCCCTTCTTCCTCACCTTCGCCGCCTTCGGCCTCTTCCCGCTGATCTACACCGGCTGGCTCTCGCTCCACCGGGTCGAACTCGGCGGGGATCCGACGTGGAAGGGGCTTGAGAACTACACCGACCTGGCGACCAGCGAGTTCTTCTGGAACGCGCTCTTCAACACCTTCACCATCGGGGTGATCGCGACCGTCCCCCAGCTGCTCATGGCACTCGGCCTGGCGCATCTGCTCAACTACAAGCTCCGCGGCCGGGGCTTCTTCCGGGTCGCGATCCTCGCCCCGTACGCCACCTCGATCGCGGCGGCGACCCTGGTCTTCGCCCAGCTGTTCAACACCGACTACGGGATGATCAACGGCGTCCTGGGCTGGATCGGCATCGACCCGGTGAACTGGGAGTCGTCCAAGTGGCCGGCGCAGATCGCCATCTCGGTGATCGTCACCTGGCGCTGGACCGGCTACAACGCGCTGATCTACCTGGCCGCCATGCAGGCCGTGCCGCAGGACCTGTACGAGGCGGCCTCGCTCGACGGGGCCTCGCGCTGGCGCCAGTTCCTCAGCGTCACGATCCCGTCGATCCGGCCGACCATCCTCTTCACCATCGTCGTCTCCACCATCGGTGCCACCCAGCTGTTCGGCGAGCCGATGCTCTTCGGCGGCAGCGTCGGGATCAGCGGCGGCAGCGGCAACCAGTTCCAGACGCTGAGCCTGCTGATGTACGAGAAGGGCTGGGTGACCGGCGCACTGGGCCAGGCCTCGGCGATCGCGTGGGTCATGCTGCTGCTCCTGCTGCTCGTCGGCGGCGTCCAGGCGCTCGTCTCCCGCCACAACCGCACGAAGCTGGGGGGCTGACCTCATGGCGCACACTCTCGACAGGAGCCCGGCCGAGTCCGGAGTCCCGGCCGCCGCCCCGGCGGCGGCCCGCCCCGGCCGCCGCTTCGGGCAGACCGCCGGCCGACAGCACCACGCGGGACCGCTCACCTATGTCCTGCTCATCGCGGCCGCGTTCGTCTCGCTCTTCCCGCTGTACTGGAACGTGGTCGCCGCCTCGCACAGCGGCGAGCGGGTCGTGGAGGCTCCGGCTCCGCTGCTTCCCGGCAACCGCCTCCTGGACAACCTCAGCTTCGCCTGGAACCAGGTCGACATGGGCGAGGCGCTGGTCAACACCACGATCGTGGCGAGCCTGGTGGCGCTGTCCACCGTGCTGTTCTCCACGCTCGCCGGTTTCGCGTTCGCCAAGCTGCCGTTCCGGGGCCGGGGCATGCTGCTCTCCCTGGTGGTCGCCACCATGACGATTCCGCCGCAGCTCAGCGTCATCCCGCTGTACCAGATCATCACCGACCTCGGCTGGTTCGACCAGCTCCAGTCGGTCGTCCTGCCCTCGCTCGTCGCCGCGTTCGGCGTGTTCTTCATGCGCCAGTTCCTGGTGGAGGCACTGCCGATGGAGCTGGTGGAGGCGGCCCGGATGGACGGCGCGCACAGCCTCCGGATCATCTGGCACGTGGTCTTCCCGGTGGCGAGGCCCGCCATGGCCGTGCTCGGCATGCTGGTCTTCGTGCAGGCCTGGAACGACTTCTTCTGGCCCTTCATCGCGCTCACCCCGGACGGCAACCCCACCCTTCAGGTGGCACTCGCCGGGCTCGGCGCGGGCAACCACACCGTGGACCACGCCGTCGTACTGACCGGCGCCCTCATCTCCACCGTGCCGCTCCTCCTGGTCTTCGCCTTCCTGGGCAAGCACATCGTGGGCGGCATCACGGCCGGCGCCGTCAAGAGCTGACCGGCCGCCTGCCTTCCGTCCGCACGTCTCGAACGTACCGACCCCGTACCCGCGTTGGGAGCCCCCTCCTATGACCGCGTCCGAAACCCGGCCGCTCACCGCCACCCGCTCGTTCCCGTCCGACTTCCTCTGGGGCGCGGCCACCGCCGCGTACCAGATCGAGGGAGCGGCGGCCGAGGACGGCCGTACCCCGTCCATCTGGGACACCTTCTCGCACACCCCCGGCAAGGTCTTCGAGGGGCACACCGGTGACGTGGCCGTGGACCACTACCACCGGTTCCGCGAGGACGTCGGGATCATGTCCGAACTCGGCCTGAACGCCTACCGGTTCTCCGTCTCCTGGTCCCGGGTGCAGCCCACCGGGCGCGGGCCGGCCGTGCAGAAGGGCCTGGACTTCTACCGGGCGCTCGTCGACGAGCTGCTCGCCGCCGGGATCGAGCCGGCGCTCACGCTCTACCACTGGGACCTGCCGCAGGAGCTGGAGGACGCGGGCGGCTGGCCCGAGCGGTCCACCGCCGAGCGGTTCGCCGAGTACGCCGGGATCGTCGCCGACGCCCTCGGCGACCGGGTGAGCCGCTGGACCACCCTCAACGAGCCCTGGTGCAGCGCCTTCCTGGGGTACGGCTCCGGGGTGCACGCCCCGGGCCGCACGGATCCGGTGGCCTCGCTGCGGGCCGCCCACCATCTGAACCTCGGGCACGGTCTCGCGGTCCAGGCCCTGCGGTCCTCACTGCCCGCCGACCGGCAGATCTCGGTCTCGCTCAACCTGCACGAGGTGCGGCCGCTGACGGGTTCGGCCGAGGACCTGGACGCGGCCCGCCGGATCGACGCCGTCGGCAACCGGATCTGGCTGGGGCCGATGCTGGAGGGCGCCTACCCCGAGGACCTGATCCTCGACACGGCGCGGGTCACCGACTGGTCCTTCGTCAGGGACGGCGACACCGCGACCGCACGGCAGCCGCTGGACCTGCTGGCGATCAACTACTACACCCCGACGCTCGTCTCGCAGGTGCCGGAGGGTGCGGAGAAGCCACAGGACGACGGTCACGGCAACAGCGACCACTCGCCGTGGCCGGGCGCGGACTCGGTGGCCTTCCACCGGGCGCCGGGCGAGCCGACGGCGATGGGCTGGGCGGTCGACCCGAGCGCGCTGTACGACCTGCTGACCCGGGTGTCGGAGGCGTACCCCCGGCTCCCGCTGGTCATCAGCGAGAACGGGGCGGCGTACGAGGACGTGGTGTCCCCGGACGGTTCGGTGCACGACCCGGAGCGCGCCGCCTATGTGCACACGCACCTGGAGGCGGTGCACCGGGCGATCGAGGACGGTGTGGACGTCCGCGGCTACTTCCTCTGGTCGCTCCTCGACAACTTCGAGTGGGGCTACGGCTACGCGAAGCGGTTCGGCGCGGTGCGGGTGGACTACGACACCCTGGAGCGGACGCCGAAGTCCAGCGCCCGCTGGTACGCGAAGGTGGCGCGGACGGGTGAACTGGTGGCGCCCGACGGCGACTGATCGCGGCGGAGGCGAGGAGGGCCGTGCCGGTGATCCGGCACGGCCCTCCTCCGTGAGCTTCGGGACGGTGGGCGACGGTCAGATGTCGATCACGCGGTAGCCGATGACGTAGACGCCGCCGGAGCCCTCGACCGAGCGCCACTGGGTCTCGGCGCCGACCTCGCTGCCGGTGACGAGCGTGGCGCCGAGCTTGTCGTCGCCGCTGGTCGAGTCGTAGTCCCAGAGGGTCAGGGTGCGGGCCTGCTGCTTGCCGAGGATGAGGGCCGCGTTGCCGTTGCCGTCGGCCATCGACCGGACGTAACCGGTGCCCATGGTCTGGTACTTGACGCCGTTGCCGGGCCAGACCTTGACGGCGTTGCCGTTGGCGTCGGTGATCTTGAGGTACGCCTCGTCGTGGTCGCCCTCGCTGTTCTTCTGGCAGTGCAGCTCGACCAGTTCGATCCGGACGTAGTCGATCGGCTCGGCCTGGGCGGTGCCGGCGAACGCGGCGACGCTGCCGAGCCCGAGCAGGGCGGTGGCGGCCGTTCGGGCGATTCGGTTCTTGCGCATGTGGTCCCCCCACACGTCGGGTCACTGACGTGACGGTGATGTCGGCTCGCCGCGGTTCGGCGGCCGGTGTGCCGTTCCCCTCGGCACGACACCTACTGTGCCCGCCGCTCCCTCCCGGTTCTACGCGCGTTCCACTGGACGGAACGGCGCCGTTGGGAAGCCGTTCAGGGCACGAGTGCGGCCGTCGGCAAGGCCCGTCTCCGCGGTCCGCCCCGGGCGAGCGCGCGGTTGACGGCGGCCCCCGCCTCGGCGACGCCCCGGGCGAGCGTGTCGAGCGGCCGGCCGGCCGGCGCCAGCGCGGCGAGCGCCGCGACCGTGCGCCCGTCCGGGGTGCGGATCGGCAGGGCGGCACAGCACACCCCGTCCATCACGTCCTCCCGGTCGAGGACGGCGCCGCCGCGGAGCGGCCCCCGCAGGGCCTTTCCGGCGGCGGTGTCGAGGTGGAAGGCGATGCCCTCCCGTACGGGGTGGAACGGTTCGAGTTCCCCGGGGACCGAGCCGACGGTGATCGCCATGTCCTCGCGCAGCACGGTGAGGACCACGCTCGCGCCGGTGGCGGCCCGGAGCCGCTGGAGCGGCAGCCGGGCGGCGGGCAGCAGTCCCGGGTGCGGCTCCCAGGCCTGGCCGATCCGGTAGAGCTGGGGGCCGACCCGGTAGCGGTTGCCCTTCCGTTCGACCGCGCCGAGCGTGACCAGCTGGTCGAGCAGACGGTGGACGGTGCCTTTGGGCACCCCGCAGACGAGCGCCAGTTCCGTCACCCCGGCCTCTTCACCGCTCCGGCGCAGGGCGTCGAGCAGTGCGAAAGCCCCTTCGAGCACGCTCCGGCCCCGTACCGGGCCGGGCGTGCCGCCCCGCTCCCCCCGGAGCCCGGCTCTGTGCGGTTCGCATACCTCGTTGGTGTCCATGAGTCCCCCGACTCCGCGGGCCCGGCCGAGGTCCCCCGATGGCACGGCTCCGGGCATGTCTCCCACCATGCCGCAGACCGGTGAATTCCGGCGAAGGGCTCGCGTTGTCCGTCGTGTCGCGGCGCGGCCCGGGGCTGGGGCGACCGCCCCGGCCGTACGTGCTCGGCACGGCCGGCGGGGACGCCGCGGCTCCGCTACGGCTGGCCGTCGAGCCAGCTCAGCTTGTGCCCGTAGAGCACCCGCTGGCAGTAGTCCGTGCCGGCCGGGTCGCCGGTGGCACGGTTCGCCCCGCAGTCCGACGCCTGCCCCGGGCGGTGTTCGGAGAGGGACCACAGCCGGCCCGTGCCGCGCTCGACGTAGAGGTCCTCGGCGCCCCGGGCGGTCTTGACGGGCTGTCCGGACTGGACGAGCCGGCCGCCGTCCCAGGTGTAGCGCCAGAGGTTGCCGGGCTCGTCGGTGCCCTTCGACTCGTTCACGTAGAGGGTTCCCTCGTGCGCGGCCGCGCCCTGCGCACCGCCGTTGGCCAGGGGCAGGTAGTTCGACCAGCCTTCGGCGGTGACGTCGGCCGAGCGGCCCTCCAGGGCCGCGACCGGGTAGGAGGCGATGCGCCCGGTGGACGGGTAGCCGCTCTCGGGACGGCAGTACTCGCCCATGAGCAGCCGGTCCGGGGTGGTGCTGCGGTCCAGCGAGATGTAGGAGGCCTTCGGTGCTCCGGTGGAGACGCAGGCGTACGAGCCCTGCGGGTTGCTCTGCGTGGCCTTGAACTTCCAGGCGGCCACCTGGGGCATCACGTAGCGGTAGCCGAAGCTGTACCAGACGTTGTCGTGCCGGCCGACCTTGGTCTTGTCCTCGACGTTGGCGGTGGTCTTCACGCCGTCGGTGTCGGAGCCCATCGCGTCGTGCGTCTTGGGGTCGCCGTCCGGGTCGAGGTCCATGATGGTGCGCATGTCGAAGACGCGCAGGCCGTTGCGGGTGTCCGCGACGTAGAGGTAGTTGCCGTACCAGACGATCCCGCCGGCGTGGACGCCCTTCTGGATCGGGTACTCGGCGGCGTGCAGACCGTCGAAGGAGACGTGGTCGGCCGAGTTCACATAGGTCCAGCCCAGCAGGACGTGCCGGTACTTGACCTCGGGGCTGCCCGTGGCCGGGTTGGTCCGGCTCTGGACGAAGGTGATGCGGACGCCCTTCTGGTTGCAGGCGTCGTTCGCCTCCAGTTCGGCCGTGGTGCAGTCGCCGGCCGTCGGGAGCGGGTCGTTCTCGCGGCCCGGGTCCCAGCCGTCGTAGGAGGCGAAGAGCTGGATGTCGCCCGCCGAGCCCCACAGCTCGTCGGCCTTGGCGTCGGAGACGCCGGTCATGCCCTGGGGGACCCATTCCTGCGAGACGGAGTCGTCGTTCTGCAGGCAGTACTTGATGTCGGGGTCGGGGGCCGTGCCGAACGGGTCCCGGGAGCATCCCGGCTGGATGGTGCGGTTCGCGCCGGCCAGCAGGTTCTGGACGCCGGACTTGGGCAGCACCGCGTCGAGGCGGTTCACCCGGGTGGTGGTCTCGGCGTTCAGGGCGCCGGGCGACATCGTGAAGTCACCGGGTGAGGCCGCGCCGCCGGGCTCGGTCCAGGCGCGGGTGGTGAACGGCGAGGCGGTCGCCTCGGTCGTACGGGGCTCCTGGATCCAGCTCTGCGGGGCGGCGGGCGGAAGGTCCTCCGCCTGGGCCGGCGCGGCGAGGCCGGTGAACGCCAGCGAGGCCGTGGCGGCGGCCGTGAGCCACGTGCGACGTATGCGCCTTGTGGGCATGTGTGGTTGTCTCCGTTGCTGCTGTGTCAGTAAGTCGAACGGAGAGTTCCAGAACGCCCGAGCGAAACGCAAACGCGTCGGCTTCGCCGGCAAGGGTGCGGCGAGCGGGGCCCCGTGGGGGAGGATCGGGCCAAGTCGGCACCGACCGGGCGGCCTGACGGCCGATCGGTGAGGGCGGGGTGAAGGTCGGCGTCGGTTCCGGTGCGCACGCCCGACGGAGATCTCCGGAACTCCCGCAGGTCTCCCCGGCTCCGCCGCCTCCGCGGCACGACGCGAGCGCCGCTCCGTGCTGCGGCCCGATCAGCCCGTCCGCCCCTTAGGGTGGGCGGTCATGAGAGACCCTCACCCGCTCGCCTCCCGTCCCCGCGGGCGCCGCGCGAGCACCGGCCCGGTCGTCCTGGTCACCGCCGTCGCCGGTTTCGCGGCCGTGCTCGTCGCCGCCGCCCCGCCGTCACTGGCGGCGCTGCGCCCCGCAGGGCGCGACACCGTGGCGGCGAGCCCCTGGCTGCGCCCGGCGGGGACGCCGGTGACCGTGATCGCCCACCGGGGGGCCTCCTCGGCCGCCCCCGAGAACACCCTGATCGCCGGCGAGGTGGCCCGGCGGGGCGGGGCCGTCTGGATCGAGAACGACGTCCAGCCCAGCGAGGACGGCGTGCCGTACGTCCTCCACGACACGACCGTCGACCGGACGACGGACGGCACGGGGCCGATCCGCTCGCTGACCTCCGGCGAGCTGGACTCCCTCGACGCCGGTTCCTGGTTCGCCCCGGCGTTCGCCGGGGCGCATGTGCCCACGCTGGAGGCCCAGCTGGCGGACCTGCGGCTGCGGGGCGGGAGACTGCTGCTCGAGGTGAAGGGCCAGCACACCTACGACCAGGTGCGCCGGATCGTCGAGCTGGTGCGGGAACAGGGCATGAGCGACCGGGTCTTCGTCCAGAGTTTCGAGGTCACGCACCTGCGGTACGTCCACGAACTGGCTCCCGAACTGCCGTTGGGGCTGCTGCGGGACACCCTGGACGCCGACCCCGTCGCGCTCGCCGAGGACCTGCACCTCGCCTCGTACAACCCCTCGGACCGGGCCCTGTCCACCCGCCCGGAGGTCGTCGGCGACCTCCATGCGGCGGGGGTCGCCGTGAACGTCTGGACGGTCGACACCCCGGCCCGGTGGAAGGCCCTGGACGCGCTCGGGGTGGACGGGATCATCACCAACCGCCCGACGGAGCTGGGCGGTTGGTCGTCCGGACGGGTGTCCTGAGGCCTACGGCACGACCTTGATGTCGTCCACGAAGGCCCGGACCATGATCGCGTGGGTGAAGACCACGGTCCCGGGCTTGATCAGGCCGCCCTCGCCGCCGTCGCCTTTCACCTGCACGGTGCGCTCGCCCAGGAAGGTGAACGTCTTGCTGTCGAAGATCCACTCGGTGCGCTGCCCGCTGGTCTCGTCGAGCCGCGCGACGGCGACGCCCTTGCGGCCGGCGGCGTCGGTGGCGCTGTCCACCATGACGACACCGGGGATCTCCGCGGCGGCCCGGTAGAGGGCCGCCGTCAGCTTCGGGGTCGGCCAGCTCTCCACGAGCAGGTCCCCGATGGTGGTGAAGGCCTGCTGGTCCTTGCCGTTGCCCTGCCCCTCGGTCTCCTTGTAGATCTTCCGGAGCAGCGCGTCGGGGTCGGTGGGGAGGCTCGCGAGGTAGTCGTGGGACGGCGCGCCGAGGTGGGGCGTCGGCACGTTGCCCTGCTCGTCGCGGCCTTCCAGGGTGATGCCCTCGGGGCCGGTGTTGCCGGGCTCGATCAGCCAGCCCCTGAGGCCGTCGGGCGACCGCCAGGACTGCCGGGTGTGCAGGGGGTCGCTGACGAGGCTGCTCTTGTCGCCGACGGTCTTCACATGGGTGTTCGCGGAGCGTGTCTCGATGTAGATGTACTGGCCGGCGCGGGCGTCGGGGGCCTCGGCTCCGGCGGCGGCGAGCGAGATGCGGTCGAGGAGGCGGGGCGCGCCCTTGGCGTCGACGGCGCCGATGGTGGTGGTGAGCGCGGGGCCGGTGGCGCGGTCGAGGGGGGCCCGGGACTCGCCGGGGGTGAGGACGAGGACGCCGACGGCGAGCGCCCCGGCGAGTGCGGTCGCGGCGGGCAGCAGGATCGCCTTCCGCAGGAAGGGGTTGCGCGGAGTACGCGCGGCGGCGCGGTCGTCGTGGATCTGGCTCATCAGGCGCTCCTTGTGGAACTGGTGGCGGCCCTGAGGGAGGTCGTGCTCCTCGATCGCCGGGAGGCCTCCGGTCTCGTGCCGGTTCGCCGTACGGGTCTTGTCCGGGTCGGGGTTCATCGGATTCCTTCCTGCGCGGGCCGGACCGCGTTCACGCGATCACCTGTTGTCTGTCGGGTGCGGGAGGCGGGTTCCCGGTTCTCCGGTGCGAGTTCGCTTCTTTCCCGGGCGAGTTCCTCTTCGGCGCCGATACGGAGCTTGGCGCGGGCGCGGGAGAGGCGGGAGCGGACGGTGCCGACGGGCACGCGGAGGGCCCGGGCCACCTCGGTGTAGGCGAGGCCTTCCCAGAGGCAGAGGACGAGGACCTCCCGTTCGGGGCGGCGGAGGGTGCCGAGCGCCCGCAGGGTGGCGGCGATGCGGCGGCGGTCGTCGATCCGGCCCGCGACCTCGGAGGCGTGGTCGGGTACCGAGGCCTCGGCCTGTCCGGCGGCGGCGTACGCGTCGGCGGCGGCCCGGTAGCGGCGGTTGCCGCGGCAGTGGTTGCGGGAGACGTTGGTGGCGACGCCGAGCAGCCAGGGTCGGAGCGATCCCCCCTCCGGGTCCACCTTCCGCCGGAGCCGCCAGGCCTCCAGGAAGGTCGCCGCCATCACGTCCTCGGCGACCGACCAGTCGCCGGTGAGCCGGAAGGCGTGGTTGTAGACGCTCCGGGCGTAGGAGTCGAAGAGTTCGGCGAAGGCCGAGGGGTCTCCGTCCCGGACGCGTGCGCGCATGTCGTTGTTCACGTCTCTCGTCTGTCCGGCCCCCGGAGCGGGTTCCCGTGACCCGCGTCACAGTGGGTGGCGAGTTCCGTCAGGAGTCCGGGGTTGACGATGCGCAGGATGGTCGCGATGTGCTCGGGGTCGGCCGCCGCCCACAGGGTCTCCCGGGCGGCGCGGTACTTGGCGGCGAGCCGTGCCCGCTGTTCGGGCGGCAGGGCGGCGGCCCGGTCCGAGCGGCTGTTGTGGGCGTTGTCGGCGATCTTCACGAGGGTGGCGTCGGGGTCCTCGGTGATCCGGCGGATCTTCTCCTCGTACGCCGTGCCGGGGGTGTTGGTCACCGCCTCGACGACGGCGACGACGCGGTCCGGGATCCCGGCGGCCCGGAGCCCCTCCGCCGTCCACGGGGTGTCCTCGATGACGTCGTGGAGCAGCCCGGCCATGGCCAGGTGCGGGCCGAGCGGTGCCAGTCCCGCGGCGACCGCCCTGACGTGTTCGACGTACGGGACACCGGTCTTGTCGGTCTGTCCGGCGTGCGCGCGGCCGGCGAGCGCGTCCACCTCGGCGAGAGTCGTCATCGCCCCATCATCGCGGGGTGCTCCCGGCCGCCCCTCGCCTCCCCCGCGCCGGCTTCCCCGCGGCCGCTCTCCGCCGTGCAACACACTCTTCACACATCGGCGGGAATCCCCTTCGCGGGCCGGCCCGTTGGCGCTGGTATGACTCTCGGAGTAACGCTCGGCTCGACCTCCGTCCAGCGCACGATCGACAGCACGGTGCGGCTCGCGCGGGAGGCGCGCGACGCGGGCCTGCACTCGGCGTGGTTCGGCCAGACCTTCGCGTACGACTCGCCCTCCCTGGCCGCGATCGTCGGGCGCGAGGTGCCCGGTCTCCAGGTCGGGACCTCCGCCATCCCCGTCTTCGGCCGCCATCCGCTGCTCGTCTCCAGCCAGGCGCAGACCGCCCAGGCGGCCACCGGCGGCCGCTACCACCTGGGGCTCGCCCTCGGCACCCGACATCTGACCGAGACCGGTTTCGGCATCCCGTACCGGCGGCCCATCGGCCTGCTCAGGGAGTTCCTCACGGTGCTCCGTCCGCTGCTCGAAACGGGGAGTGCCGACTTCCACGGCGAACTGCTGACCGCGACGACGCCGTACTCGGCGGCGGTGCCGGGCGCCCGGCCGACCGTGCCGGTCCTGGTCGCCGCGATGGGTCCGCAGGCCCTGCGCGTCAGCGGTGAACTGGCCGACGGGATCCTGCCGTTCCTGGCGGGGCCGCGCGCGCTCGCCGAGCACATCGTCCCCGCCGTCACAGCCGCCGCGGCGGCGGCCGGCCGCCCCGCGCCCCGGATCGTGGCCCTCGTCCCGGGCGTGGTCACCGCGAACGCCGAGGTGGAGGCCGTACGGGAGAAGGCGGCCGAGGCGCTCGCGCTGTACGAGCGGATTCCGTCCTACCGGCGCGCGATCGAGGCGTCCGGCGCGGCCCGGGCTGCCGAGGTCGCGGTGATCGGCGACGAGGAGACGGTCGCCGCCGAGGTACGGCGCTATCGCGACGCGGGGGCGACCGAGGTGGTGTTCACGGCGACGGAGCTGAACGGGGAGGAGGACCGCGTCCGCACCTGGAAGCTGCTCGGCGAACTGTCACGCGGCTGAGTCTCAGGCCTTCTTCGCGCCGGCCGCCGCCGGTTCCCTCTCTCCCTCGCCCTCGGTGTCCAGGTGCGGCAGGATCCGGTCCAGCCAGCGCGGGGTCCACCAGGCGTGCTTGCCGAGAAGCGTCATCACCGCGGGTACCAGCAGCAGGCGCACCACGGTGGCGTCGATGAGGACGCTGGCCGCCAGGCCGAGGCCGAGCATCTTGACCACGATGTTGTCCGAGACGATGAAGGCCGCGAAGACGCTCACCATGATCAGCGCGGCACAGGTGATCACCCTGGCGGTGATCTCGAGGGCGTGGGCCACGCTGGCCTTCGGATCGCCGGTGCGCAGCCATGCCTCGCGTACACGGGACAGCAGGAAGATCTCGTAGTCCATGCTCAGTCCGAAGACGATGGCGAACATCATCATCGGCACATAGCTCTCGATGGGCACCTTGCCGGAGACCCCGAGCGCGGGCCCGCCCCAGCCCCACTGGAAGACGGCCACGACCACACCGTACGAGGCCGCGATGGAGAGCACGTTGAGGACGGCGGCCTTCACCGCGACGAGGAGTCCGCGGAAGACGATGAGGATGACGAGGAAGGCGAGCCCCACCACCACGGCGATGATCAGCGGGAGCCGGCTGGAGACGAGGTCGAGGAAGTCCACCTGGGATGCCGTCGTGCCGGTGACGTAGGTCTTCGCGTCGGTGCCGGCCGCGGCCTGCGGCAGTACGTCGTCGACGAGGTGGTTGGTCAGCTGGGTGGTCTTCTCGTCCTGCGGGGAGGCCACCGAGTAGGCGGAGCCGACCAGGACGTCCCCGTCGGGGGTGGCCTGGAGCGGGGTGATGTAGGCCGCGTCGGGGACTCCGGTCAGTGCCTGCTTGAGCTTGTCGGCGAGGTCCGCGCGGTCCGCCGAGGGCACGGCCGTCTGGTCGACGACCACGGTCAGCGGGCCGTTCGCGCCGGGCCCGAAGGCGGTGGAGATGAGGTCGTAGGCGCGCCGGTCCGTGAAGGACTTGGGGTCGGCGCCGTCGCCGATGTGGCCGAGCTGGATGAAGAGCAGCGGGAAGGCCAGGACGAGCAGCACCAGGACGCCGCCGGTCAGGAACCACCAGGGGCGCTTCTCCACCCGCTGCGCGTACCGGTGCCAGGTGCCGTGCGCGGGCGCTCCGGGCTCGGCGTCGGTCTCCGCCACGGGCTTGCGCACGTGGTAGCGGTCGATGCGCTTGCCGACGAGCCCGAGCATGGCCGGGACCAGGGTGAGCGCGGCCAGGACCGCGGTGACGACCGTGAAGGCGGCCGCCAGGCCGAGTTTGCCGATGAAGCTGACGCCGGAGACCCACAGGCCCGAGAGGGCGATGATGACCGTACAGCCGGAGACCAGGACGGCGCGGCCGCTGGTGGTGGTCGCGAGGCCGGCGGATTCGGCCGGATCGTGGCCGTTCATGAGGTTCTGGCGGTGACGGGTGATGAGGAAGAGCGCGTAGTCGATGCCGACGCCCAGGCCGATCATGGTGGCGAGGGTAGGCGAGACCGTGCCGAAGGTGAAGGCCGCCGCCATCAGGCCGAGGAGCGCGAGGCCGCAGATCGCCCCGAGGAGCGCGGTGATCAGCGGCAGGACCGCCCCGATGATGCTGCCGAAGCCGATGAGGAGGACCACGATGGCGACGGCGAAGCCGATCGCCTCGCTGGTGCGGTCGTCGGCCGCGGGCCGGGCGAGTTCGCCGAGGGGGCCGCCGTACTCGACGTCCACGCCCGCGTCGCGGAGCGGTTGGACGGCGGTGTCGACCCCGGGCAGGTAGTCGGTGCCGAGGGTGGAGGGCGGCACGCTGAAACGCACGGTGATGTAGGCGGTCTTGCCGTCGGTGGACAGCGGGCCGGTGTTGGGGACCCCGGCCGGCGGGGCGGGCGGGGTGGTGCCCGGCGGCGGGAGGGGGTTCTGGGCGCCGGTGACGTCGGGCAGTTTCTCCAGGGCGGCGACGGTCGAGTTGATGACGGACGCCTCGTCCGTGAGCGGCCCGGAGGACCTGTTCAGGACGATCTGCGACGTGTAGCCGGCGGCTGCCGGGTCGTGCGCCTGGAGGGCGTCGAGGCCCTCCGTCGACTGCACCCCGGGGAGGTCGAAGTCGTCGGAGTACTGTCCTCCGACCGCCCTGTCGGTGATCTGGAGTCCCACCATCGCCGCCAGCCACAGCGCGATGACGACGATGAAGTGGCGGGCGCACCAGTGTCCCAGTCGGTACAGCGCACCCCTGGGCGGTGTCGGCCGGGTGGCGGCCGGGCTTCCTTCGTTCATGGGCAAGGCCGTGTCCCGTAGGGAAGTCCCCGAGCGGTCCCCCGCACCGACCGTGCGCGGGTCTACCCGTCCATTGTTCGCCTGCCCCGCCCCTCCGGCATCTCGACCGGCGCGGACGGGTCGGGTCAGGTCATCAGGCTGTTCGGGTGGGAGGAGCGGCGGGCCGCGGCGAGCAGGGCGTGGATCCGGGGGCCGGCCTGGTCGATGTCGGTGACGGGGGTGGGGAAGGGCAGCCGGACGTCCTGGTGGCCGGCGGGGTGTTCGAGCCGCAGGGTGATGCCGTACCGGTCGAGCGCCACGGGGAGGGCGCGGACCATGTCCCGTGCGGGGCGGGGCCGGACGAGGCGTAGCAGGAGGGGGACGAGCTCGCTGTGACCGTCGACGAGATGGGTCAGCATGGACGCCTCGCAGGAGGCCATCGGGTCGATGTCCGTCGCGTGGAGCTCCTCCAGGGTGATGTAGCTCCGGCCCTCCTGGTCCTCCAGGAGTGCCTGGCCGAACTCCATGCAGATGCTCGCGGCCGACTCCGGTTCGTACGGGGCGGCGAGGAGTCCCGTGAGGGTGACGCGCGCCCGGAGCCGTTCCCGTACGGGGGTGGGGGCGATGTCGGTGAACTCCAGGCGCACGGGGATCCGCGCGCCCTGCCCGGCGTGGCTCTCCTCGGACGGGTCGTGGAGGTGGATGTGGCCCATGGGTCCGGTCCCGTCCATGAGGTGCACCTCCTGGTGGAGTCCGTCGGACACGACCGTCATGGAGTGCGCGGCGGCCAGGATCGATCGCACGCGCTCGGCGGGGGTGGGCCGCGTGACGCGGGTGGTGAAGGGACGCATCCGAGTTCTCCCGGGACAGGTGACGGAGACAGACCAGAGACTGCCGCTCAGGGCCGATACTTAGGTAAGCCTAAGCTAACCCATCCCGGCTTTGCTACGGAACGGCGAAATCCGGCACCGCGCGGGGCGGCTGACGCCTCGTGTGATGATCTCTCTTTCGTCTCGCGATCCACCGCACGCCCCAGGGGAGAGACCATGGGAACAACGGACGCCAACGGCGTCGATCTGTCCGGCGTCACCGGCAGACTCATTCAGACGGTCGACCTGGTGAAGGGCCCCGCACCCCAGGCGATCGCCACCGACACCGTCAACGGGCACGTCTTCGTCCTCCAGGTCGAGAGCTCCGCCACGGCCCCGCAGGGCAACCTGTACCTCAACCGCGTCAACCGCAGGACCGGCACGGTCACCGGCTCGATGCAGCTGAAGGGCTTCGGCCACGGGCTCTCCATGGGCGCCGAGCCGGTGGGCGCCGACACCTACCTCTGGACCGAGGTCGGCCCGCTGCAGCTCTCCGCCGACGGCGCCGCCTTCGGCAAGGCCGTCACCCGGTTCCGCTTCGTCGACGGCGGAGTGCTCGACGGGGCGCTGATAGCGCAGAACCAGAAGTTCACCCCGCCCGGCAGCACGTCGAGCACCGGCCCGTCGCTCGACCCGGTGAACAACCAGCTGTGCGTCATGTACCACAAGGACGGAAAGCGGCACTTCACCCGTTACGACCCCGCCGCGGCGGCGGCCGGTTCGTGGGTCCCGGTGGGCACCACCTTCGTCATGCCGGCCGGCGAGGACGTCACTCCCGACGTGCCGACTCCCTACCCGCTGCAGAAGACCCTCGTCTCCCAGGGGTACACGGCACTGGGAGACGTCCTCTACGCGTACCAGTGGGCGCCGTACGACAAGAAGAACTTCCCCGAGATACCCGACTCGTTCCCGGGGATCGCCTTCATCACCTCGTACTCGTGGACGACCGGCGAGCGCATCGACCGGCAGGTGGTCACCAACGCCGACGGACTCACCCGGCGCGAGCCCGAGGGCATCGCCGCCGAGGTCGACCCCGCGACCGGCGAGACCCGGCTGCTCTTCGGCTTCAGCAACACCGTCCCCGGCACCACCGGCTCCCGTGACGTCACGATCGGCTGGTACCCCACCAGGCCCGCGGTGGACGGGATCAGGGTGCTCTCCGACTGGGAGGACCTCGCGCTCGAAGCCGAGGTCACCCCCGGCGCCGAGCGCCCGCGCGGACGGCTGATCGCCCTCGCCGGCACCACCTACCTCCAGCTGCGCGGCACCGTCACCTGCTCCCCCGGCCTGACCGCGGACAGCAGGATCGGAACCCTGCCGCACCGGCTGCGCGCGACGCACCTGACGCGGCAGAACGTGCCCCGCAACAACAACACCGGCCGCTGTGTGTGCCGGATCGAGACGGACGTCACCGGCGCACTCCGCGTCTACGGCGCCACCAGCGACAACGCCATCACCTGGATCGACTTCGACGGCGTCTCCGTCGCCTGGCGATGAGCAGCCCCGCGGACAGCTCCGTGGACAGCTCCGTAAACAGCACCGTGGACAGCTCCGTATACAGCCCCGTGGGCAGCCCCGCGGACAGCACCGTCACCCCACCCGCGCACCCGACCCGATCCGGAGGATCGAGCATGACCCAGCCCACCACCAGCCGCCGCTCCCTGCTCACCGCCGCGCTCGCCGCCCCCGCCGTCGCGGTCGCCGGGCCGCTGCTCACGGCCACGCCGGCCGCCGCGGACCCCGTGGACGGCTGCCAGGTGGTCGTCGACTGGACGGCGATCACCGTGGACCCCGCCGTGGTGAACGAGCCCGGCGCGCCGGCCGAGGCCCGCGTGATCCGGCTCGCGGGGACGGAGTTCCTCCAGTTGCGCGGCACGGTCACCTGTGCGTTCACCGCCGACGGCCGTCTCGGCACGCTGCCCGCCACCATCCGCCCGCCCAAGCTGACCCGCGGCGTCTGCCCCCGCAACAACAGCCTGGGCATCAACGCGATCCGCATCGAGGCCAACACGGCAGGCGCCGTCAACGTCTACGGTCCCCAGGCGACCAACAAGGTGACCTGGATCCAGCTGGACAACTTCTCGTCCGTCATGCGCTGAGACCGTGCCCCGGCCGTCCGGCGACACGCCCGTCCGGCGACACGCCCGTCACGGCGTGTCGCCGGACCAGTCGAGGCGGCCCGGATCGCCGGGGCGCGGGTCGTACAGCGACCGGCCCCCGGCGCCGTACCGTCCCAGCTCCGTCTCCAGGGCCGCGCCGGCCGCCCGCTGCTCCGGCGTCCGCTCCGTGACGTCGAGCAGCAGTCCGTCGAGCGGGCCGCCGACCAGCTCGGCGTAGACGCGGCCGGGCCTCGGGCCCGGCCTGGGGTCGTCGTGGTCCTGGCCGTAGACCCGGCCTCTCAGCAGCTCCTCGTCCCTGTCCATACGAGAAGCGTCGCAGCCGCCACTGACAACGAGAAGAAGGTCACAGTCGTACGCCCTCCTGCTACTTTGTCGATCTCCCCTAGCATCCGAGCATGACGGTCCTGCCTGACGACGGGCTCACCCTGGCGTCCGAATTCCCCGACGCGCCACACGAACAGTGGCAACACCTTGTGGCAGGTGTCCTGCGCAAGTCCGGCAAAGAGGTGTCCGGCGACGCCGCCGAGGACGCCCTTTCCACACTCCTGGAGGACGGCCTCGACGTCCGTCCGCTCTACACGGCGGCCACGGCACGCGATACCGTGCCCGAGACCGGGCTCCCCGGCTTCGCGCCCTTCGTGCGCGGTGGCCGCGCCGAGGGCAACACCCTGGGCGGCTGGGACGTGCGCCAGCGGCACCTCGCCGCCGACAACGACCTGGTCCTCGCCGACCTGGAGAACGGCGTCACCTCGCTGTGGCTGGGCGCCGGCGGCACCGGCATCCCGGTCTCCTCGCTCCCCAAGGTCCTCGACGGCGTCTACCTCGACCTGGCGCCGATCGTCCTCGACGCGGGCGACGAGACCGCGGCGGCCGCCGAGCTCCTGCTCGGTCTCTACGCGGAGCGGGGCGTCGCCGACGACGCGGCCCGCGGCAACCTCGGCGCGGACCCGCTCGGCCACGAGGCCCGCACCGGCCGCCCGGCGTACGACCTCGCGTCCGTGACCGGACTCGCGCGCCGCTGCGCCGACCGGTACCCGGGGCTGCGCGCCCTGACCGTGGACGCCCTGCCGTACCACGAGGCCGGCGGCTCGGCCGCGCAGGAGCTCGGCTGCTCCCTCGCGACCGGCGTGGCCTATCTGCGGGGTCTGACCGGGGCCGGCCTGAGCGTCGCCGAGGCGTGCGCGCAGCTGGAGTTCCGGTACGCGGCGACCGCCGACCAGTTCCTGACCATCGCCAAGCTCCGCGCGGCGCGCCGGCTCTGGGCCCGGGTGGCCGAGGTCTGCGGCGCCCCGGACGCGGGCGCGCAGCGCCAGCACGCGGTGACCTCGACGGTGATGATGACGCGCCGCGACCCGTGGGTGAACATGCTGCGCACCACGGTGGCCACGCTCGCCGCCGGAGTGGGCGGCGCCGACAGCGTCACCGTGCTCCCCTTCGACGACGCCCTCGGTCTGCCGGACGCGTTCGCGCGCCGGATCGCCCGCAACACCTCCACCGTCCTCATCGAGGAGTCGCACCTCTCCCGGGTCGTCGACCCGGCGGGAGGCTCCTGGTACGTGGAGCGACTCACCGACGAACTCGCCCATGCTGCCTGGGAGTTCTTCCAGGTCATCGAGCGGGCGGGCGGCCAGGAGGCCGCTCTGCGGGCCGGCACGATCGGCGAGCGACTCGCCGAGACGTGGTCCGCCCGCAGCAGGAAGCTCGCCACCCGCCGCGAACCCATCACCGGCGTCAGCGAGTTCCCCCACCTCACCGAGAAGCCCGTCGAGCGGGCCCCCGCGCCCGCGCAGCCGTCCGGTGGCCTTCCCCGGGTCCGCCGCGACGAGGCCTACGAGGCGCTGCGCGCCCGCTCGGACGCGCACCTGTCGGAGACCGGAGCCCGGCCCCGGGTCTATCTGGCTGCGCTCGGCCCGGCGGCCGCGCACTCGGCCCGCCTCTCCTTCGCCGCGAACCTCTTCCAGGCGGGCGGCATCGAGCCGGTCACCGAGGGCACGTTCGAGGAGAGCGGCGCCCGCGAGGCCTGCCTCTGCTCCAGCGACGCGCTGTACGCGGAGCAGGCCGCGACCGTGGCGGCGGAACTGCGCGCCGCGGGCGCCGAGCACGTCCTCCTCGCCGGGCGCCCGGGGGACCACCCCGGTGTCGACTCGTACCTCTTCGCGGGCTGTGACGCCGTCGCCCTGCTCTCCACCGCCCTCGACCGCATGGGAGTGTCCTGATGTCCATCCCCGACTTCTCCGGGATCGAGCTCGGGGCGCCGACCGCCGACGGCGGTCCCGAGGCCTGGCGCGCTGCCGTCAAGAAGGCCACGGGCGGCGACGACCTGCTCTGGGAGACCCCGGAGGGCATCGGCGTCAAGCCGCTGTACACCGGGCAGGACCTGGAGGGCCTGGACTTCCTGGACACCCGCCCGGGCATGGCCCCGTACCTGCGCGGTCCGTACCCGACGATGTACGTCAACCAGCCCTGGACGATCCGGCAGTACGCGGGCTTCTCCACGGCCGAGGAGTCGAACGCCTTCTACCGGCGCAACCTCGCGGCCGGCCAGAAGGGTCTGTCGGTCGCCTTCGACCTGCCGACCCACCGCGGCTACGACAGCGACCACCCGCGCGTCACCGGTGACGTCGGCATGGCCGGCGTGGCCATCGACTCGATCTACGACATGCGCCAGCTGTTCGACGGCATCCCGCTGGACCGGATGACGGTGTCGATGACGATGAACGGCGCCGTGCTGCCGGTCCTCGCGCTGTACATCGTGGCGGCCGAGGAGCAGGGCGTACCGCCCGAGAAGCTGGCCGGGACCATCCAGAACGACATCCTCAAGGAGTTCATGGTCCGCAACACGTACATCTACCCGCCCGGGCCGTCGATGCGGATCATCTCCGACATCTTCGCCTACACCTCGCAGCGGATGCCGCGCTACAACTCCATCTCCATCTCCGGCTATCACATCCAGGAGGCGGGTGCGACGGCCGACCTGGAGCTGGCGTACACGCTCGCCGACGGTGTGGAGTACATCCGCGCGGGCCGCGAGGCCGGGCTCGACGTGGACGCGTTCGCACCGCGCCTGTCGTTCTTCTGGGCGATCGGCATGAACTTCTTCATGGAGATCGCGAAGCTGCGCGCCGCGCGGCTCCTGTGGGCCAAGCTGGTCCAGCAGTTCGACCCGCAGAACGCCAAGTCCCTCTCCCTGCGGACCCATTCGCAGACCTCGGGCTGGTCGCTCACCGCGCAGGACGTGTTCAACAACGTCACGCGCACCTGCGTCGAGGCGATGGCGGCCACCCAGGGCCACACCCAGTCGCTGCACACCAACGCCCTCGACGAGGCGCTCGCCCTGCCGACGGACTTCTCGGCCCGGATCGCCCGCAACACCCAGCTGCTGATCCAGCAGGAGTCGGGCACCTGCCGGACCATCGACCCGTGGGGCGGCAGCGCGTACGTCGAGAAGCTCACCTACGACCTCGCGCGGCGCGCCTGGAAGCACATCCAGGAGGTCGAGCAGGCCGGCGGCATGGCGAAGGCCATCGACGCGGGCATCCCCAAGCTGCGCGTGGAGGAGGCCGCGGCCCGTACCCAGGCCCGGATCGACTCCGGCCGGCAGCCGGTGATCGGCGTCAACAAGTACCGGGTCGCCACCGACGAGCAGATCGACGTCCGAGCGGTCGACAACTCCTCGGTGCGCGCCCAGCAGATCGCCAAGCTGAAGCGGCTGCGCGAGGAGCGCGACGAGCAGGCCTGCCAGGACGCGCTGGCCGCGCTCACCCGGGCCGCGGGCGGCGAGGGCAACCTCCTCGAACTCGCGGTGAACGCGGCCCGCGCGATGGCGACCGTCGGCGAGATCTCCGACGCCCTGGAGAAGGTCTACGGACGCCACGCCGGCCAGATCCGTACGATCTCCGGTGTGTACCGCAACGAAGCCGGCGCGTCCCCCTCCGTGGACCGCACCCGGGCCCTGGTGGACGCCTTCGGCGAGGCCGAGGGCCGTCGGCCGCGCATCCTGGTCGCCAAGATGGGCCAGGACGGCCACGACCGGGGCCAGAAGGTCATCGCCACCGCCTTCGCCGACCTGGGCTTCGACGTGGACGTCGGCCCGCTGTTCCAGACCCCGGCCGAGGTGGCCCGTCAGGCCGTCGAGGCGGACGTGCACATCGTCGGGGTCTCCTCGCTCGCCGCCGGACACCTCACGCTCGTACCGGCGCTGCGGGAGGAACTGGCGGCGGAGGGCCGCGAGGACATCATGATCGTGGTTGGCGGGGTGATTCCTCCGCAGGACGTGGCGACGCTCCTGGAGATGGGCGCGGCCGCCGTGTTCCCGCCGGGCACCGTGATCCCGGACGCGGCCCACGACCTGGTGACGCGTCTGGCGGCCGACCTCGGACACGAGCGGTGATCGATCTCGACACGTATGTCAAGGGCGTACGTGAGGGGAAGCGGGCGCTCGTCGCCCGCGCGATCACCCTCGTCGAGTCGACCCGCCCCCAGCACCGCGCACTCGCCCAGGAGCTCCTGACGGAACTCCTTCCGCACAGCGGGAAAGCCGTGCGGATCGGGATCAGCGGAGTACCAGGTGTCGGCAAGTCGACGTTCATCGACGCGTTCGGCACGATGCTCACCGGGCTCGGCCACCGGGTCGCGGTGCTCGCCGTCGATCCGTCGTCGACCCGTACCGGCGGCTCCATCCTCGGCGACAAGACGCGGATGGAGCGGCTGGCCGTCGACCCGGCGGCCTTCGTACGGCCCTCCCCCAGCGCCGGCACCCTCGGCGGGGTCGCCAAGGCGACCCGGGAGTCGATGGTCGTCATGGAGGCCGCGGGCTACGACGTGGTGCTGGTCGAGACCGTGGGCGTCGGCCAGTCCGAGACCGCCGTCGCCAACATGGTCGACTCCTTCCTGCTGCTCACCCTGGCCCGCACGGGCGACCAGCTCCAGGGCATCAAGAAGGGCGTCCTGGAACTCGCCGACGTGGTCACCGTCAACAAGGCGGACGGCCCGCACGAGCGGGACGCGCGCGCCGCTGCCCGTGAACTCGCCGGCGCCCTGCGGCTGATGCACGGCGCGGACTCCTTCTGGACGCCACCGGTGCTCAGTTGCAGCGCCCGGGAGTCCGCGGGCCTCGACGAGGTCTGGGGGCGGCTCGAACAGCACCGCGCCCGGCTGGACTCGACCGGCCGGCTCACGGCCAAGCGTCACGACCAGCAGGTCGACTGGACCTGGACCATGGTCCAGGACGAGCTCCTGCGCCGCCTCCACTCGGACCCGGCGGTCCAGTCCCTCGCGCCCGCCCTGGAGCAGCGGGTGCGCGCGGGCGAGCTGACGGCGACGCTGGCCGCCGAGCGGATCCTGGACGCGTTCGGGGACCGGAACGGCTGACGCGGCACCTTTCAGGGGGGCCTTCCTTTCGGGAGGGCCCCCTTTCGCACGCTCCCCCTCGTACCCGCCCCCCTGGGGCGGCGCCGGTGCCTCCTTCGGATGCCGTCCGCGGCGGGTCGTGCTGTGCTGGCTGGTAGGGGGCATCGCCGACGCGGTGGTGCGGGAAGGGCCGCCCCACCGCCACGAGGAGTGATCCACCATGGCGATCTTCGTCCACGCCGTGCTTCCGGATGTCACCACGGACCAGTACGACCAGCTCAACGCCAAGCTCCAGGAGACGCCCGACGTCTTCGACGGCTGCGTCTCCCACGCGTGCGTCGTCACGGACGACGGACTGGAGGTCTTCGACGTCTGGGAGTCGGAAGGGCACATGAACGCGTTCGTCGAGCGCATGATGCCGCTGGCGAGCGGCCTGGGCTGGCCTCCGGCGGACCAGGCGCCCCGGATTCTGCGGGTGCACAACCACTGGGTCCCCGGGGCGAACGGCTGACGGGCCCGCCGCCGCCGACGGCTGACGGGCCCCGCCGTCGCCCGCGGGTCACGTACGGGCCAGGAAGGCCGGCCGCAGGGAGGGGTCGACCGCGTCGTAGTACCGGTGGAAGACCGGGGTGGCGGAGCCGGAGACCGGGGGCACGATCCAGCTCCAGTCGGCGGGCGTCTCCCTCCCGTGGCGGCTCTCCTGGGCGATGTGCCGCAGGAACCTCTGGGACTCGGTGTGGTGGTCGGCCATCGTCACCCCGGCCTCCTGGAAGGAGTGCAGCACCGCCACGTTGAGCTCGACGAGCGCCCGGTCCCGCCACAGGGTGCGCTCGCTCGACCGGTCGTACCCGAGCCGGTCCGCGACCACCGGGAGGAGGTCGTACCGCTCGGTGTCGGCGAGGTTCCTTGCGCCTATCTCGGTGCCCATGTACCAGCCGTTGAACGGCGCCGCCGGGTACCGCACGCCGCCGATCTCCAGGGTCATGTCGCTGATCGCGGGCACGGCGTACCAGCGCAGGCCGAGGTCGGCGAACCACGGGTGGTCGGGGTGGCTCAGCGGCACCTCGCGGACGGCGTCGTCCGGCAGCTCGTACCACTCGGGCCGGGCGCCGGGATGCTCCCGCACCATCAACGGCAGTACCTGGAAGGGCTCCTGGTCGCGCTTCCAGCCCAGGTCGCGGGCCTGGGCGGTCAGGGACGCGCTGCGCGGGTCGCCGCGCCACGCTCCCTGCGGCGTGCGGTGTCCGGCGTAGCGCACCAGCTGGTCGTTGACGATCCGGGGGCCGGGGCGGCCCGGCCGGTCGGGGGCGAAGACGGTGATCACCGGCCGGATCCGGCCGCCGTTGCCGGCGAGCCTGAGGTGCTCGAAGGACGCGGCGGCGATGTCGTGGGCGGAGGTGAGGTGCCGCAGGTCGCGCACCACGAGGCTGCGCCAGTAGAGCCTGCCGATGCAGCGGGCCGCGTTGCGCCAGGCGACGCGTGCGCCGAAGGCGAGTTCGGCCGGGGAGTGCGTATAGGTGCCGGTGCGGTCGACCTCGGCCAGCACCTCACGTATCCGGCTCCGTGCGTCCTCTCCGGTACCCGGCTGCTCGTCGTGGAACTGGCGGATGAACCGCTCCGCCTCGCGCCGGTCCACGAGCCGCGGCAGCTCGCCGCGGGCCTCGTCGGCGGGGGCCGCGGGCGCGGGGTCCCCGGACGCGTAGGGGCAGGTGCCGGTGCTGGGGACAGACGTGCGGCGGCGGCTGCGACTGAAGATCAATGTGTTCCTCCCGGCCCCATGACTACCGTATGAACACACACAGCCGCGGAGAGTGCGTGAACATCCGGTCCGGGAAGGTCTGCGCTGGTACGCTTTCGCCGCTCATGCCCGAATGACCGGCTTGCGGCGGACCGCTCCGCCCCGCGTGCCCGGTGGCGCGCGGGGCGGAGCCGTGCTTGCGGCAGAGGCCTCAGATCACGCCCTGCGCGGTCATCGCCCGCGCCACTCGCAGGAATCCGGCCACGTTGGCGCCGAGGACATAGTCCTCGGCGTTGCCGCCGTACGCCTCCGCCGTGGCCCGGCACTCGGCGTGGAGGCCGCGCATGACCGCGGCGAGCCGGGTCTCGGTCTGCTCGAAGGTCCAGCTGTCGCGGGCCGCGTTCTGCTGCATCTCCAGGGCCGAGGTCGCCACGCCGCCGGCGTTGGCCGCCTTGCCGGGGCCGAACAGGACTCCGGCCTCCCGGAACACCTTCACCGCCTCGGGCGTGCAGGGCATGTTCGCGCCCTCGGCGACCGCGAGGACCCCGTGCTTGACCAGGGCCACGGCGTCGTCGAGGCCCAGCTCGTTCTGGGTCGCGCACGGCAGGGCGATGTCGCACGGGACGTCGTACACCGTGCCCCGGGCGGAGAAGCGCGCCGTCGGCTTCGCCTCCGCGTAGGCGGAGATCCGGGCCCGCCGCACCTCCTTGACGTCCTTGAGCAGGTCGAGGTCGATGCCGTCCTCGTCGACGAGGTACCCGGAGGAGTCGCTGCAGGCCACCACGCGGCCGCCCAGGGCGTGCACCTTCTCCGCCGCGTACACCGCCACGTTGCCCGAGCCGGAGACGACGACCCGTCGTCCGTCGAAGTCCTGGCCGCGGGTGGCGAGCATCTCCTCCGCGAAGTACACCGCGCCGTAGCCCGTGGCCTCGGTGCGGACGTGGGAGCCGCCCCAGCCCACGGGCTTGCCGGTGAGGACGCCGGACTCGTAGCGGTTGGTGATCCGCTTGTACTGGCCGAAGAGGAAACCGATCTCGCGCGCCCCGACACCGATGTCCCCGGCCGGCACGTCCGTGTGCTCACCGAGGTGACGGTAGAGCTCGGTCATGAACGACTGGCAGAAGCGCATGACCTCGGCGTCCGAGCGGCCCTTCGGGTCGAAGTCGGCGCCGCCCTTGCCGCCGCCGATCGCCATGCCCGTCAGCGCGTTCTTGAAGATCTGCTCGAAGCCGAGGAACTTCACGATGCCGAGGTTGACGCTCGGGTGGAACCGCAGCCCGCCCTTGTACGGGCCCAGGGCGCTGTTGAACTCCACCCGGAATCCCCGGTTCACCCGCACGGTGCCCTGGTCGTCCACCCACGGAACCCGGAAGAGCAACTGCCGCTCGGGCTCGCACAGTCGCTCCAGGATCGCGGTCTCGACGTACTCGGGGTGCCGCTCCAGGGCGGGAGCGAGGGAGTCGAGGACCTCGGCGGCCGCCTGGTGGAACTCCGCCTCCCCGGGGTTTCGTCGGCGGACCTCCGCGTAGACGGCTTCCATGTGTGCGCTGACGTTCATGGGTGTCTCTCGCCTTCTTCTTCCTCGAAAGTGCCGTTGCGTGCGGGCGACGTCACGCCATTGTCGCCCGGCCCTCACGCAGCGCCGCCACCGAGGCGGTCCCCGGTCCGGTCGACCGCCTAACGCCCCCCGGTGTCGACGTCGTTGTCGATCCATTCGGTCCAGCCCAGGGGATAGGCGTACGCGGGCCGGGCCAGGTTGCCGCTGGTACGGAAGGGACGGCCGCCGTCGTCGATGCGGAGCGTGCCGCGCTCCTCGCCGCTGGACCAGACGAGTTCCAGGTACCAGCTGACGTCGTGCGCCTGGGCGCGCGCGGCCACGTTGAAGATCACGGGGTCGGACTCGCTCGTCTTGTACGAGAACGTCCGCTGCCCGCCCACGGGGACGGCGGTGGGCCGGCCGGCGTCGAGGTCGACGGCGAAGGCCTTCGTCGACACCTCACCGCCGCAGCCCACGCCCATCACATAGTCGTTCCAGGCCACGGGCGCCTTCTTGGTCACGACCCGGACGTGGAGGGCCTCCAGGACGACCGTCCGCTTCCCGGTGCCCTGCACGGTCAGCCGGAGCAACTGGTCCCCGCCCGGGACCGCGTCGAGCGCCGCGATCCATCCCGGCGCGTCCTGCTCCGTGGGCGGCGGCGGAACCTGCTCCGGCTGGCGGTCGATCAGGTAGTGCTGGCTGCAGGGCCCTTCCCAGGTGTGGGGCGCGGTGACGACGCTCGGCGCCGACGCCGACCCCGTCGGCCTGCCCTCGGAGGGCCCGGGACGCCCGGGCGCTCCGGAGGACGCGGCCGCGTCGCCCGCCCGGCGGTCCTTGTCCGGCCCGTCCCCGCCCGTGAGGTTCATGACGAGCACGACCGCCACGGCGGCGCCGGCCACGGCGGTGCCGACGACCACGGCGGTACGCCGGAGGCGCCGGTGCCGCGGCGG
Source organism: Streptomyces sp. NPDC088707 (assembly GCF_044752725.1). Taxonomy (NCBI): domain Bacteria; kingdom Bacillati; phylum Actinomycetota; class Actinomycetes; order Kitasatosporales; family Streptomycetaceae; genus Streptomyces; species Streptomyces sp. NPDC088707. Next base: position 1,265,241 of record NZ_JBIVLV010000001.1, read on the forward strand.
GGACGGGTCCGCCGCCACGGAGGGCGGGGCGGCCACGTCCACCGACCCGGACTCCCGCTCCCGCTCCTGCTCTGGCTCTGGCCCTTGCTCTGGCTCTGGCTCTGCCCCCTGCTCCGTCGGCGAGACCTCGGAGAGCGGCTCGGGCGACGAGGCCCCGGGCAGCGGCTCCGGCGACGGCTCGGCCTTCCGCCCGCGCGACACGTCCGCCCGCACCCACAGCCGGTGCAGCTCGACGAGCTCGTCGGGGGTCGCCCGGCACAGTCGCGCGAGCCGCTCCACGGGCGCGTAATCCAGCGGTACGGCGTCCCCGTTGACGTAGCGGTGCAGGGTCGAGGCGCTCATGTGCAGACGCTTGCCCAGCGTGCCGTAGCTGAGCCCCGAACGCTCCTTGAGCTGCCCCAACAGCGCCGCGAACTCGTCCCCCGCCACCGTTCCACCCTCTTCCGGCGTTCGTTCCCGCGTCCCCGCACTGGGATATCACTGCAGGTCAGAGCCTTGAATTCATTCCAGCGTCCCGTACCACCCGGTAGGGGCGGCAACTGGAACGGATCTTGTCACACGCTGTGGTCGGCGAAGCAAGGCCGCCACGGGGAACCGGCGGCCGACGCCGTACAACGACCGAATCCCGACCCTGATCCGAGGGGGACTCCCATGTCCGGACGCACCACCCGTACCCGTCTTCTCGCCGCCACGACGCTCGCGGTCGCCGCGCTCTCCCTCACGGCATGCGGCAGCGGCGCCGCGAAGGACGAGGGCGCCGCCATCACGTCCGCCCTACCCACCGCCACGGCGACGCAGCCGGCCGAGACCCCGGCCACGCCCCCCACGGGCGGCACGACGACGAAGCCCCGGGGCGGTTCGTCCGGCGGAACGGCGGACTCCACGAGCGGTGCGACGGCCGGATCGACCGGCGGGTCGGAGAACTCCGGTTCCACTGGAGGATCGAAGAACAGCGGTACGACCACGGGCACCGCCTCCGGCGGGAAGTCGGGAGGCACCACCTCCGCCGGAACCAGCGGCTCCGGCGGCTCCGGCGGAGCGACCGCCTCGGCCTCCGGCGGCGACGGCTCGAACGGGCCCTCGCGGAACAAGCAGTGCGGCGCGGGCAACACCAGGACCACAGCCACCCCGGTCGCCCGCCCGCTCAACCACATGCTGCTCACCGTCACCAACACCGGCTCCGGCCTCTGCGACCTCCTCGGCTACCCGGTCGCCCGTTTCGGCGCGGCGCAGTCCGTTCCGCCGGTCATGGAGGAGACCCACCCGCAGGCGGTCGTGACCCTCGCTCCGGGTGAGTCCGGGTACGCGGGCGTGATCCTGTCCGCCGCCGACGGCAGCGGACAGCACGGCTACACGACGACGAGCCTCACGGTCGGCTTCACCGACGGCACGACCGCCAGGCCCAAGCTCGCCGGCAAGGGCGTGTACGTCGACAGCTCCCTGCGCGTGACGTACTGGCAGGGTTCCATGGACGACGCCCTCAACTGACCGTCCCCGCATCCGGCCCGGTCGTCCGCCTCGTCCGGCCGACCGGGCTGCCGTGCACCCGGGCGCGATTCCTCAGGGACGCAGTTGTCAGGGGCGCAGTTCTCAGGGGCGCGGGCGGGTGTTGAGTCGCGCGGCCTGGCGTGTCAGGTAGTCGCGTTCGGCGAGGTTGGGGGCCTCCCGGGCCGCGTCGGCGTAGAGCCGTGCCGCCGTCGCCAGGTCCCCGGCCCGCTCGTGGAGGTACGCCGCCGCCGCGGTGGCGCGCGGCAGGCGGTGGCCGTGACCGCGGGCGGACGAGCCCGGGGAGGGGCCGGTCAGCTCGGCGAGCGCCGCGAGCCCGGCACGTGGTCCGTCGGCCTCGCCGACGGCCACGGCGCGGTTGAGCCGGACGACGGGGCTGTCGGTGAACCGTGCGAGCTCGTCGTACCACTCCACGATCTGCACCCAGTCGGTCTCCTCCGCAGTGGGCGCGTCGGCGTGGAGCGCGGCGACGGCGGCCTGCGCCTGGTACTCGCCGAGCCGGTCGCGGGCGAGGGCCGTCTGCAGGATCCCGACGCCCTCGGCGATCAGCGCGGTGTCCCAGCGGCCCCGGTCCTGTTCGGCGAGCGGCACCAGACTGCCGTCGGGTGCGGTACGGCCGGCCCGCCGGGCGTGGTGGAGGAGCATGAGGGCGAGCAGCCCGGCCACCTCGGGGTGGTCGATGACGGCGGCGAGCTGCCGGGTGAGCCGGATGGCCTCGGCGGCGAGGTCGACGTCGCCGGAGTAGCCCTCGTTGAAGACCAGGTAGAGGACGCGCAGCACGGTGGCCACATCGCCCGGCCGGTCGAACCGCACTCCCGAGACGGTGCGCTTGGCGCGGCTGATGCGCTGCGCCATGGTCGCCTCGGGTACCAGATAGGCCTGGGCGATCTGGCGGGTCGTGAGCCCGCCGACGGCGCGCAGCGTGAGCGCGACCGCGGAGGACGGGGTCAGCGCGGGGTGGGCGCAGAGGAAGTAGAGCTGGAGCGTGTCGTCGACCGCCGTCGCGGTCCCGGGCGGCGGCTCCTCCTCGACGAGGTCCTCGCGCCGGCGCCGGGCGGTGTCCGCCCGGGTCGCGTCGAGGAACTTCCGCCAGGCGACGGTGACGAGCCAGCCCTTCGGGTCCCGCGGCGGGTCCTCCGGCCAGGCACGGACCGCCTCGACCAGGGCGTCCTGTACGGCGTCCTCGGCCGCCGCGAAGTCGGCTCCGCGGCGGACGAGGATGCCGAGCACGCCCGGCGTGAGGCGCCTGAGCAGGGCCTCGTCCACGGGTGGGCTCATCACTCCGTGATCGTGGGCGCCGCGGACAGGAACGGGCGCAGTTCGAGCCACTCGTGGATCGGCTTGCCGCCGGCGCCCGGCGCCGCGGAGAGTTCGCCGGCGAGTTCGACCGCCCGCTCGTAGGTGTCGACGTCGATCTCCATCCAGCCGGCGATGACGTCCTTCGTCTCGGCGAACGGGCCGTCGGTGACCGGCGGCCGCCCCTCGCCGTCGTACCGGACGAAGGTGCCCTCGGGGGAGAGCGCGTGGCCGTCGACGTACTCGCCGGTCTCCTTGAGGCGGTCCGCGAAGTCCTGCATGTACGTCACGTGCGCCGCGATCTCCTCCGGCGTCCACTGGTCCATGGGGACGTCGTTGACGGCGGCGGGAGCGCCTCGGTAGTGCTTCAGGAGCAGGTACTTGGCCATGGGGGTTCGTCTCCTCGGTGCCGGTGCGACCCATTGTGGTCACTTCCGCCCCGGGGACGGAGCCGGCCGCGGGTTCTCGACATCGGCGTCCGGATCGCTTTCGCCCCCTTGGCCGAGCCGGCGCCCCCTGGAGGTCCCCACGCTCTCGCGCCGTCCCCCGTCACCCGTCCGCCCCACGTCGTGCGGCCGCCCGGGTTCTGTGACCACCATCACTCTGTGGATACGCGGACCGTGTCAACCGGACGCCTGGCGCCAGGCGTATGCGGGGTGAAGCGAAAGATCCGGGAGTGAGTGTTGACCGTTGAGGAGTTCGAGGCGTTCTACGAGCAGGCGGTCGCGCGACTCACAGGGCAGCTGTACGTGATGCTGGGCGATCTGCACGAGGCTCAGGACGTCGTACAGGAGGCGTTCGTCAAGGGATGGAGCCGGCGACGGCAGCTCGATCGCGACGGACAGCCGGAGGCGTGGATCCGTACGGTCGCCTGGCGTCTGGCGGTGAGTCGTTGGCGATTCCGCAGGCGCACGTCGGACGCCTGGGACCGCGCGGGCGCTCCACCGCCCGTCGAGGGCCCCGGCCCGGAGTACGTGGTGCTCATCGACGCGCTGCGCGACCTGCCCGCCCAGCAGCGGCGGACGGTGACACTGCACTACCTGTGCGACCTGAGCGTCGAACAGATCGCCGGCGAGACGGGCCAGTCCGCCAGCACCGTCAAGACGCACCTGGTCCGTGGCCGGGTCGCCCTCGCCGATCGTCTGCAGCCCCGGCACGTTGAGGAGGACCCCGGTGCTTGACCCCCAGGACGCCCAGGACCCCCAGGACCCTCTTCGCGCGATGTTCCGGCAGGCCGCGGCCTCCGGGCAGGCCCGCGCCCGCGCCGTACCGGTCGCGCGCATCGCCGAACGCGCCAGGCGCGCGCACCGGCGTCGCGTCGCCGTGGCCGCGGGGGCCGCGTGCCTGATCCTCGCCGGCGGCGGGGTGACCGCGGCGGCTCTCCTGTCGGACACCCCGACCCCCGTCGTTCCGGCCGTCAGCCCCTCGGCCGACGCGCCGTCTCCCGCGGAGACCACCGGCCCGCCGGTGAACAGCTCCACGGCGCCGGGCTCTCCCACCCGGGAGGGACCCGCAGGCGATCCGTCGGCGACGACGACGGAGCCGTCGGGACGGGTGACGACGTCGCCCCCGCCGCCCTGAGCACGGCGCGGGCCGGACCACTGAAGGTGCCGGACCACTGAACGTGCCGGACCACTGAACGTGCCGGACCGCTGCACGCGTCGGACCACTGCACCGGCCGCTCCATCGGACCGGCCGGACCAACCGTTCCCTCGGAGGGCCGGACCACAGGCCCCCGCCCCTGACAACCCCGGGCGCGCCCCCGACAACCCCGGGCGCGCCCCTGACGCCCCCGGTCGGCGCCGGACCATCCGGCCCCGCCCGACCCGACCCCCGCCGCATGGCCCCCTCGCCCCGTGACGCGCCGCCGTCGCGTGCTCCGCCATGCCCTCCCACCACCACGAAAGTCGCCTATGTCTGTGATATCCCCGAGGTCGCGGGAAGAGACGACGCCGCTCCCGCCGCTCCTCCCCCTCCCCCGCACCGACCGCCGCCGGCGGCTGCCGCTGCCGCTCGGCGCCGAGGACCGGGACGTGCTGTGGCTGTATCTGCTCACCCGCGCGTCTCTGTGGATCACCGCCTACGGCGCGCGGTGGCTCTTCCCGGCCGACGCCGGCGCGCACGACGCGGGACCCGTCCTCGCACCCTTCGAACGCTGGGACTGGGGACACTTCCTGAACGTGGCGCGCGACGGGTACTTCCCGGCGGGAAGCGGCCCGTGGGACGCCGAGTGGGACAACCGCGAGGCGTTCTTCCCTGGCTTCCCCCTCGCCCTGCGGGCCGTCCACACCGTCGTACCGAGCTGGACGGCGGCGGGGCTGCTGATCTCGTTCGTCGCCGGCGGGATCGCGGTTCTGGCACTCGCGCGGATCGCACGCCTGTATCTGCCCGACGCGAACGCCGGTCGGCGGACGGCTCAGCTCCTGCTGCTCTCGCCGTGCGCTGTCTTCCTCGCCACCGGCTACAGCGAGTCGCTCTTCCTCGCCCTCGCCCTGCCGGCCTGGCTCGCCGCACACCGCCGCAACTGGCCCCTGGCAGCCACGCTCGCCGCGCTGGCGACGACCGTCCGCATCAGCGGTCTGTTCCTCGCGGCCGCCCTCGCCCTGCACTTCGTCCTGACGGCCCGTGCCCGGTCCGACTGGCGGCCGCTGCCGTGGCTCGCCCTGCCGGCGCTTCCCGCGGCCCTGTACGCCTGGTACCTGCACGCCCGCACCGGCGACTGGATGGCCTGGAAGCACGCCCAGGAGCGGGGGTGGTACCGCCACTTCCACGCGCCGTGGGACACCTGGAGCAACACCTGGGAGTCCGCGTTCGACCAGGTCCAGACGACCGGCTACGCCTTCGTGTTCCAGGCCGAACTCCTCGCCATGGTCGTCGGCCTCGCCCTGGTGGCCCTGCTGGTACGCCGCCGGCGCTGGCCCGAGGCCGTCTACGTGGGCCTCAGCCTGTGGGCCCTGGGGACGTCCTACTGGTACCAGTCGATTCCCCGGGCGACCCTGCTGTGGTGGCCCCTGTGGATCACGCTGGCCGCGTGGACACTTCGCTCACCACGCTTCAGGACCGCGTACGTCTGCCTCGCCGCACCGCTGTCGACGCTGTTCGCCCTGACCTATCTGACCGGGCGCTGGGCCGGCTGAGAAGCCGACGGGCTTGGGGGCGGCGAGGGGCAACCCCGTATCGCCGCACGGCGTCCTACCGACCGTGACCGACCTCTTCGCACCCGACTCCCCCTCCGAAGCCGACCACTTCGACGACGAGGAGACCGTACGACCGGGACCGTTCTGGCGCCACGCCCTGTGGGTGGTGGGCGTCATCGCGGCCGCGGTGGGGGCCGGTTGGCTCACCTCCCTGTTCCGGATCGGCTTCGAGGAGTACGGCCTCCCGCCAGCCGCGCCCGGCGCGCTGTGGCCGTACCTGGCCGCGTGGGCCGCGATCGGCCTCGCCGTGGCGGCCGTCCTGCGCGTCACCGCCGCGAAGGTCCCGGTCTACGCCCCGGGCCGGATCGCGGCCGGTCTGACGTACCTGGGCACCCGGCTCTCCCTGGGCTGGCGCCCGGATCCGCCGCTGGTCGGCGCGATGGCGGCGACCGCCCTGATCGCGGCAGCGGTCTGGTGCGCGATCGCACTCCGCCCGCACCGGGCGGAGGCGGAGACCGGGTCCAAGGTCTAGGCTGCCGCGTTTGGATCACGGGACTGATGGACCGGGTGTCGTGGCCTCACGTCCGCGGGTGACCGGGTGGTGCATGCAGGCTCTGTGCTGAGAGGAGGAGATCCGTGCCTGTCCGCCTGCCGATGGGGCCAGCCCGTCAAGGGGCGCCGACGTTACCTCGGGGGCATCCTGGGCTCACCGGCTCATTGCTGGACAGCCGACAGGAAGGGCCCAGTCGTGAGGGTGTCGTCTCAGGGCGTTACGGTCGTGGCTCTCCTGGCGGATCCGGACGCACCGACGGAGGTCGCGCACCGTTTGGTCCGGCCCCTCTGTGATCGGCTCGCCGAGAAGGCGGTTCAGGGGCAACGGTTCGATGTGCAGGTGGTCAGTGAGCCTTTCACCGCGGAGACCGAGGACCTGCCCACTTTGATGCGGCGGATCGCCGACCGCAGACGTGCGGAGAACTGGGACGTCGTCGTGGCCCTCACCGACCTTCCGCTGCATGTGCACGGGCGCAAACTCGCGGTGAATCTGAGTCACGAAGACGGCTCGGCTCTGCTGTCGCTTCCTTCCCTGGGTGGTTTGCGGCTGCAGAGGAGGGCCCGGCGAGCCGTGGAAGAAGCCGTGCTCAGTCTGTTGGCGGAGCCACAGGGCACGGGAGGCGAGGAGGCTGAGGGGCGTGCGCGAAGCAGGCCCCTGCAAGGGCCCTTTACCGGCCCGCTCACCCCCATTCACCCGGGCCAGGTCGGTGAGGAGGAAACCGCGGATCGTCGATACGTCCTCGGCGGACCGCGCGGTTACCTGCGCCTACTGGCCGGTATGGTCCGCGCCAACCGGCCGTGGCGGTTGGTACCGGGCCTGTCGAAAGCCCTGGCGGCCGCACTCGCCACCGCAGCCATCGCCACCGTGAACTCCACCGTCTGGAGCCTGGCCGCGTCCCTGAGCACGCCCCGCCTCGTGATCGCCATGATCGGGTCCGTCTCGCTCATGATCGGCTGGCTGATCGTGGACGCGAACCTGTGGCATCGGCCGACAGACGCCTCACCGGAGGAGAAGAAGAGGACGGCCCTCTACAACGCCTCAACGGTCCTGACCGTGGGTATCGGGGTGCTCGTCTGCTACGCCGGTTTGCTGGTCGTCAACCTGGTATGGGCGCTGTTCATCCTCAACGGCCCGGTGTTCGCCTCCGCGACGGGAAGCCCGCTGCATGCCGCGGAGTACTGGTCGTTGTCCTGGTTCGTCGCTTCGGTCGCCACCGTGGCCGGCGCGCTGGGATCAGGGCTGGAGAGCGACGAGGCGATCCGGGCAGCCGCCTACTCCAAGCGCGAACAGGAACGCCGCAGCATGCTGAAGGACGACCACGATGCCTAGCCGGTGGCCTGAGCCGGTGTCGCCCTTGGTCGTTTCCGGGTCCGCGGATTCCGCTGAGCGACTCGGCCCGCGCGCAGTCGTTTAGCGAGGTTTCCTACGGGTAAACGGCCTTTTATGCCGCGCCCGGGGCGCTTCTGGCGGCCCGGCCGGATTCCCATCGCGCACCTGTACCGGGTGTGCGGCCTCCAGAGGCGCGCCGAAGCCGCAGACTCCGTCGTGACATCGCGCGAGAGTCGGGCTGTGCGCTCCGCCTCCATCGCAGCCGTGCTGCGGTCATGCCGCAGCGCCGAAAGAAGCGATCATGAAAGCAGCGGTATATGAGAGCCCGCGTACGGTCACGGTGAAGGACGTGCCGGACGCGAAGATCGAGCACCCCTGCGACATCATCGTCAAGATCACTTCCACCAACATCTGCGGTTCGGACCTGCACATGTACGAGGGCCGCACCTCGTTCGAGTCCGGCCGCACCCTGGGCCACGAGAACCTGGGCCAGGTCGTCGAGGTCGGTCCGGCCGTAAGCAAGGTCCAGGTCGGCGAGTACGTGGTCCTGCCCTTCAACATCGCCTGCGGCTTCTGCAAGCAGTGCGAGCGGGGTCTGACGAACTACTGCCTGACCATGCAGCCGGAACCGGCCCTCGCGGGAGCCGCCTACGGATTCGCCGAGATGGGCCCCTACCAGGGCGGCCAGGCGGAGCTGCTGCGCGTGCCCTACGGCGACTTCAACGCGCTGCGTCTGGGCGAGGACGCCGCCGAGCGGCAGACCGACTACGTGATGCTCGCCGACATCTTCCCCACCGGCTATCACGCCACCGAGATGGCCCATGTCAAACCGGGTGACCAGACGATCGTGTTCGGGGCCGGTCCGGTCGGGCTGATGGCGACCTACTCCGCCCTCCTCAAGGGCGCCGGCCGTGTCTGGACGGCCGACCACCAGCCCGACCGGCTGCGCAAGGCGGAGGAGATAGGGGCCATCCCGATCAACACCGCCGAGCAGAACCCGGCGGAGGTCGTCAAGGAGGCCACCCTGGGTCTGGGCGCCGACAACGGCTGCGAGTGCGTCGGCTACCAGGCGCATGACTCCGAGGGGCACGAGGACGCCAGCCTCACGCTCAATGGCCTGATCGACTCGGTCAGGTTCACGGGCGACATCGGCGTGGTGGGCGTGTTCCTGCCCGAGGACCCCGGCGGCGCGGAGGCCCAGGGGGAGCTGGAGGCGCAGGGCAAGGTGCCGATCGACTTCGGCATGATGTGGTTCAAGGGCCAGCACATGGGCACCGGGCAGGCGCCGGTGAAGAGGTACAACCGGGCGTTGCGGGACCTGATCGCCGGCGGGAAGGCGAAGCCGAGCTTCGTCGTCTCACACGAACTGGGCCTGGACGAGGCCCCCACCGCCTACGAGCACTTCGACGCCCGCGACGAGGGCTGGACCAAGGTGGTCCTGCATCCCAACGGACACGGCGACGGCCACAAGCAGTAAGGGCTCCGGGGGCCGCCGTCGACCCACTGGTGGGCGACTCCGCAGCGGGCCGACCGCCTGAGAGCGGCGTCGTTCCCACCAGCCCCGGCCCCCGCCCCACCCCCCTGCACGGCCCCGGGTCTCAGCGGACCCCGCGGGTGCGGAACTGGACGCTGATACGGGGTCCGACGGCGCGGCTGGTCTTGGGAACGGCATGTTCCCAGGTGCGCTGGCAGGAGCCGCCCATCACGACGAGGTCGCCGTGGCCGAGCGGTAGGCGGAGGTGCGTGGGGCCGCCGGACCTCGGGCGGAAGGCGAGGTCACGGGGGTCGCCCAGGGACAGGATGGCGACCATCGTGTCGTGGTGGGCGGAACGGCCGGTGCGGTCGCCGTGCCAGGCGACGCTGTCGCGGCCGTCGCGGTAGAGACACAGACCGGCGGAGACGAAGGGTTCCCCGAGTTCGGGGGCGTAGTGGGCACCGAGCGTCTGGCGGGCCTCGACGAGAGCGGGGTGCGGGAGGGGCGCTCCTTCGCCGTAGTGGGCCAGGAGCCGGGGTACGGCGACGACGTTGTCGTACATCGGCCGTTCCTCGGCTCGCCAGGGCACCCGGCCGACGAGCTCCTCGAACAGCGCGTCGGCGCCGTGCAGCCAGCCGGGGAGGTGGTCGACCCAGGCGCCGCCGTCGAGCGGCGTCCGCCGGAGACCGTCCAGCGGGCCGAAGCGGATCTCGTCGCCCTGGTCGAACAGGGAACCCTGGAGTGCGGGCAGGGTGGGTCGTGCTGTGCTCACGGATCCACCATAACGCCAAATCGAACAAACAAGCGAGCTCGATCGACGGCGGACCGCCGGCGGGCCGACGACGAGGCGCCCGCCGCCGCCTCCCCGCGTTCATCGAGGTGGCGCAGACGTCTCGTCGCTCTCGTCAGTCACACCTCTCTCACCGCTTCCGCCACCCTGCTCCCTCACACCACTGGCGCAGCGGAGGCAGGAGGCGACCACCACCAGGGGCCAGGTGGACTGGACGCAGGTCACGAGACGCTCGGCGACACCGACGGAGCCCTGCCGGTTCAGCTCGACGAGGAACCAGACCGCACCGAGGGCCATCAGCGCGCTCGCGGCGACGGAGGGCGTCAGCCGCAGCCCCCACGGCACGCCGCCACGGCGCACGGCGGCCAGCACCGGCCACACCGCGAGCAGTGTGAAGCCGACCACGACGACCGCCCCGTGTCTCAGTGAACCCCCACTGCTCGGCGCGGGGACCAGCGCGACCCCCAAGGCCGCCACACCACCACCGGCGAGCGCCACCCGCCCGGCGGGAGCGGCAGGCCGCAGCCCCCAGGCCGTGACGAGATGGCAGACGCCCAGCGCGAGGAACGCCCCGGTCATGACCCAGGACCCCTCGGCCCCGTAGGCCGCGAGGACACTGATGGTCTGCGTGACGGGATCGTAGGCGGGCCCTTCGAGCAGCGCCGCGACGGTCCAGCCGCCGGCCAGCAGCAACGGGGCACACCCCGAGGACAACAGAGCCCATCTGGGCACGGATCGCATCGAACCACCGTAGGACGAGGCGTTCTTCCCTCACCGCACCACGGGGAACGCGTCAGCCGTGTTGCCCGTGCGGCGGTGTACGGCACACGCGCGAGCCCCCCCGGGGCGGTCACCCCGCGACTCGGCCGGCGGCCGCGGCCGAGTAGTCGTCGCCCGCGTCGTCGTAGTCGACCGTGCCCGAGGTCAGATGGCCGGCGAGTCCGAGGAGCAGGAAGAGCCAGACCAGTACCTGCGCGGCGGTGCTCAGCCTGAGCGGCCGGGTCGCGGAGTACGCGGGCTGCGCGGCGGCTTCGGCGGCGTCGCCCAGGAGCCCCTTGGGGTAGACGGGCGTCAGCATCATCACGTAGGCGGCGATGCGCATCCGGTACCGGACGACGGCCGCCGTGGCTCCGAAGACCGGTTCGGGGAGGCGGCCCAGGATGATGCCGATCAGCCAGAACACCCAGCTGATGGCGAACCAGCCGGACTGCGCGAGGCTGCTGACGATGGCCGCCGGGATCATCAGGATCAGCCGGAACAGGACGGCGAGCCGGTTGAGCGGGGTGGCGCGCAGTTCGATGCGGACCGGGTAGTCGGGGGCGTCGAAGGCGAACGGCGGGTAGCGGTCGACGAGAAGGGCGGCGCTCGCCGAGACCCGGGTCTGGTAGGCGAGGACCGAGCCGAGGAAGGACGCGATCGGGTCGGGCAGCCTGCCCAGGACCAGGGCGCTGAACCAACCCGCGATCGTGACGAAGAAGGCGACGAAGGACAGCAGGGCGACGACGATGAACTGAGGGATGAGCAGCAGCCAGCGCAGAAACACCGTCCACCGACGCTGCCGGCCCGGCGGGGGCACGTCCAGAACGGGCCGCCATTCGGTCCCGCCGACTCCGTCGATCCCGCCGGCACCGGTGCCGTGCGAGGGCCGGGGGTCCCAACCTGCTGCCATGACGGCCTCCGTATCTCCCGCGTCCCCCACTCCCCCGCTTCCCGGGTCACGTCGATGGTGCCCCGCCGGACAGGCCCTCGCACGGCCACGGGGGCCACCTGGAGCACCTGGACCGCAGGGGATGGCGGGATCACGGGATCACGCACCCTGCGTCACGGGCCGACGTGCACGTGGGCCGGAGCGGTCCGCGGGCCGGGGACGGGCTACGACCGGACGTCCGAGGTGTCGTGCCGCCGTCCCGTCAGCTTCTCGTACAGCCAGGGCCAGCGCGCCACCGCCACCAGGGCCCACACCAGGGCCGCCGGGAATCCGTGGCCGGCCAAGGCTCCCAGCACAACCGGTGCGACGACCACGGGCACGCCGGCCCCCAGGACCCAGGAGGCGCCCCGGCCCGAGACCGCTCCCGCCAGAAGGCCGACGGAGAGGAACACCGTGATGCTGCCGCACATGAGCCAGCGCATCCCGGACGGCAGCTGCCCGTCGGCGTGCACCACCGCCCCACCGAGGGAGGCGGCCAGCGCGGCGAGCGCCCCGGTCGACACGCAGTGCATCGGCAGCGCGAATCGCGGGGCGAGCACGCCGAAGCCGAGCAACGGCACCCCGCACGAACGGCGCACAGCGAGCGCCCACAGCGCGAGCAGCAGAACGAAGGAGCCCACCGCCAGCCCGGCGAGTCGGGAGGTCCACTCGACTTCCGAGGAGGCCTCCACCGTCAGCGCGACGCTCTCGCCGATCACGATGAGGGTGAACAGCCCCAGCCGCTCGTCGAGGTGCCGGGCGTCGATGCGGGCGGCCACCGGCTGCGGGCGGGTCGGCCGCTCGTGGCCGGCGGCGTGCTCCTCCCACTCCTGCCTGGCCCGGGCCAGGATCTGGTTGCGGGACCGGGCGAACGTGAGCCCCAGGTCGACGGCTAGGCCGGCCGCCCACAGCCAGTAGCGGGCCGGTGCGTCGGCCCATACGGACACGATCCACGGCACGACCCCCGCCGACAGCTGCGCGATCGGCCAGTCCGCGACGACCTCTCCCCGCCGCTGCCAGACCCGCGCGGCCAGGAGTCGCACGAGCACATACGCGAGGGCGAAGGCTCGGGCGTGGTCCGAGCGGATCTCGGGAACGGCCGCGGCCATGACAGCGAGCCCGAACATGCCGATCAGGACCGTTCGGGTGTGCACCTTGTCGGCGGCGACGTTGCCGTACGTCGTGAAGCACATCCACGCCGTCCAGAACGCCAGGTACAGCAGGCAGTAGAAGCCGAGGTCGTCCGCACCCGGAGTGCCGTGCAGCAGGTGCGCCAGCTGGGCGACACCCGCGACGGCGATGAGATCGAAGAACAACTCCAGCCACGAGGCATGGCGTTCGGCCTCGGCGGGCGGGGCGGCGGGCGGGGTGCCTGAGGAGGCGGTCTCGGAAGCCATACCTGAGTGATCGGCCGGACCGCGCCCGCACTCCAGCGCGCCGCGGGTGGGGGCATGCCGAATGGCCCGCACCCCTGCCGGGTGCTGCGGGCCATTCGACTGCTCACAGGCTTGCCGGGAAGGGGGAGACGGCAAGTCCGTGGGCACGGTGAGCGGTCCCATGCGCTCATCACCCGCCTGCCCCCGATCTCACCTTCCACACCACCCCGCGAGCGCGGCCGCCGAGAAGGCCGGCCGTCTCCCCCCCTCGCCCGGGTGGAGACGCCCAGAACCCCCTGGTCAGGAGGCCGACGCGAGCGCGAGCGTGTTCCGGGTCACACGGCCCGTCGCCGGTCAGGCAGGTGCGATCCGCGAGGTCCTGCGTGAGGCGGAACCCGACCGCGACCGGCCGCCCCCACGTCCACGTCGGCTGAGGCCCGCAGGGCGAAGCGGAGCTGTCAGCGCAGGTCGAGCCGCATCAGGACCCGGGGGTGGCCGGCGAGCACCGAAGTGGTGTCGGCGGCGTGGGTGAAGCCGGCGCGTTCGAAGTTCTTCCGGATCCCGGCGTACGCCATCGTCATGTCGACCTTGGCGTCGCCGCTGTCGATCGGGTACGCCTCGACCGCCGGAGCGCCGTGGGCGCGGGCGAACTCGACCGCACCGGCGATGCGGGCGTGCGAGATTCCCTTCCTCCGATGACCGGGGCGTACGCGGACGCACCACAACGACCAGACCGGCAGGTCGTCGACGTGCGGGATCTTGCGGCTGCGCGCGAAGGAGGTGTCCGAACGCGGTGCCACGGCCGCCCAGCCGACCGGTTCGTCACCGTCGTAGGCGAGCACCCCCGGAGGCGGTTCCGTCCGGCACAGCTCGGCGACGTACTCACCGCGGGCCGGCCCACGGAGCTCGTTGTTGAGCGTGGACGGGATCCGGTAGCTGAGGCACCAGCAGACGTTGGCCCCGGGTGACTTCGGACCGACCAGGGTACGGACATCCTCGAAGACCGAAGCCGGGCGCACCACGATGGTCATGGCCACCACGATGTCACGGGCAGGGCAGGCGCCGCCTGACGAAGCGCCGTTCGCCCCAAGCGCGCGACACGTCTGCGCCGGTGCGGCGCTGATGTCGGCGCGGGTGCCGATGCCGGTTCCGATGCCGGTTCCGATGCCGGTTCCGGTGCCGCCTTGGCGAACGGCCGGACGCCGGATGCGATGCCGCTCCATGGTGGCGGCTCGATCGTGGGACCACGGGAGGGGCGACGGATGACCGTCGACGGTTTCAAGCTACTCGCCGACGCACACGGCTACCTGCTCACCGCCGTGCGCGGCGTCCCCGCCGGAGCCTGGGGGAACGCGACACCGTGCTCGGAGTGGACGGTACGTCAGGTACTGAACCACGCACGCCTGGACCAGCAGGCGCTGGTCATGCAGATCACGGGTCTCCCGCCCGCGAGCGACCCGTTCGAGCCCAGCGAACGCGCTGGTAGCTGCCCTTGTAGCCGAGTGGCGCGATCTCCTCCCACAGCTTCCAGGCATGGGTGTGGCCCTCGTTCCAGCGGTCGTCCAGGTAAAGCTTGTCGTCGAGGACGGAGGGCCGGTTCTGCCACTGACCGGTGAACAGCTCTTCCGGTGTTGCGGTGTCGGCGAGCTGCTTGACGGTGCGATAGGTCATCCCGAGCTGCCGCTGCACCGACCGTCGGCTGTGCCCCGCCTTCAGCAGTGCGTGGACGGCGGCATGCCGGGACCGGGTCCGATCGGCGAATCGGTGCCCGCGCGGCCAAGGAGAACCGGACGAGTCCGCTGCCGGGACGGCCTCGGGTTCGGGAGCGGGTGCGGGAACCGTGGGGACCAGCGCGCGGAGGCAGCGACGGTGCTGGGCGACGCTCCGCTCGGCGGCCTCGCTCAGGTTGGGCCAGAGATGCCACCGGTCCGCGACCTGGACGGCCTGCGGTGCACCGGCGGTGGCGCCCTCGGCGAAGAACGGCGCCCGGTCCCGGCACACGACCTCGACGCCGGGCCGATCGGCGAGCCAGGCCGCCAGGCTCGATGCCGCCCGGTCGGGCAGCAGGTCGACAGGACGGCGGGTCTCCACGTCGACGAGAACGGTGCCGTAGTGGCGGCCCTTGCGGGTGGCGTACTCGTCAACGCCCACCACACGCGGGGCGGGCACTTCCGGCTCGGGAAGGGCGTCGACCAGGCGCAGGACGGTGCTCCGGGTGACGGGCTCAGCCGAGCGCCGGCACGGCCCGCCAGGGCGAGACCGACCGCAGCCAGCGTCGCGCGCAGCCGCTCGGTTCGCTGACCGTGCCGACGGGTCAGGCCGGGTATCTGCTCGACGAAGGTCCGGCGTGCGCAATCCGAGTTCCGGCAGGCGAACCGGCGGACCCTCAGAAGAACAACGCTTCGTCCGGCGCTGGGCACATCAGCGGGAAACCGCAGGTAGGAACCATGAACCCGGTTCGACAGACCCGGCACGCTGGGCAGGCGGCACCGTTCGCAGTGCATTCCGCGTCGACCCGCACTATCGCGCTGCTCACGTCCACCGACAGCACCGCGACGTCAGCGATCGACAAGAACAACAGCTCCTTCAACCGGGGCACGATCTCTTCCACGGACCCGAACTGTCAGCCCAGCTGCCTTGACCACGGCTGATTTTCGGACGACTGCACGCACTGCCCAGAGAAGCTCGGCCGTCACTCAGCGTGGCCCCGTCACAGAACCTGAGCCAGAACCCGAGAGATAGCGTCAGCGCATGGACCAGCGCGGCCTGGACCGCTGGCTCGGGTGTCAGGGGGACATGTTGGCGTCCCGGGGAGACGTCGCGGCCTGCCGTCTAACCTCTCGCCTTGGGGAGGGTGGGATCATGGAAAAGTCGATCTTGGTTGAGTCCATCAGGTACTCCGCTGTGTGCCAGGGGTGCGGTGCCGAGGCGGAGTGGTGCGGCGTTCAGGCGCTGGTGGGCGAGGTGCTGAGGTGGGATGTTGAGTCGACGTGTCCGGCCTGCGGGTTTGCCCTGGCTGTGTGGCGGTGACCTGTCAGAGGAACTGCGTGGCCGACTGCTCTCCGAGCACGGGCGGGCGAGGTTGCGGGTAGCCCCGCCGACGAGGAACGCCGCCATCATGCGGGTTCTGCGGGCGGAACTCGGCATCGGCCTGGACGGCGTCCGGGCCGTGCTGGAGCAGGTCTTGACCGGGCAGTACTCAGGGACCCTGCCCGAGATGGAGCTCCTGGCGCGGAAGCTGCGGGCATCAGGCATCGAAGCGGCCGCTTCACGGACGATGGATTGAGTGAACCTGCCGGGTGAACGACTGGGTTCGGCGAGGACGGCCCGCCGCCCGGAGGGCGGCGGGCCGTCGAGGTAGGTAGCGGCAGGGATCAGCCGGCCTTGGACGACTCCTCGGCGCGAGCTCGAGTGCTGGCGAGGCGGTAGGAGTCGGTGCCGGTTTCGATGATGGGGCAGCAGACCCTCTCCTTCGTCGAGGGCAAGGCGAACGGCGCTCTGCTCGGGCCGCCGGGGGTCGGCAAGACGCACATCGCCGTCGCCCTGGCGGTCGCGGCCTGCCGGGCCGGCTACTCGATCTACTTCACCAGCCTCGACGACATGGTCCGCAACCTCGAAGCCGCCGAGACCACCGGCCGTCTGACGAACAAGCTCGGAACCTACCTGCGGCCCGCCGTTCTCGTGATCGACGAGGTCGGCTACCAACCGCTCGAACGAGCGGAAGCGAACCTGGTCTTCCAGGTCATCTCCAAGCGCTACGAGAAGGGCTCGATCATCCTGACCTCGAACAAGACCTTCAGCGAATGGGGCCGAGTGTTCGGCGACGAGGTCCTGGCCACCGCGATGCTCGACCGGCTCCTCCACCACTGCGAAGTGATCTCCATCAACGGCCCCAGCTACCGGCTGAAGAACCGCCTCCAGGCCATCGAGCGAGAGAACGACGTGGCCTGACCAGCTACGATCAGGACCCCAGGTCCTGGCCCGGCGGGATGAAGGCGTCGGCGCCATCGGCATCCTCGACATGCCCCTGAGCATCAACCGTGATGGCCGTCGCACGCCCCTGCGACGTGATGAGCCAGGCCAGCACCTGTTCCGTCAGCGGCGTTCTACCCGGGCCCTCGTCCTTCCAGTGCACCCCGCCACCCTCCGCCAGGCACCGCGGCCACGACCCGGTCAGCTCGCTCCAGATGGGAGAAGTCCTCGTAGTCCGTCACCGCACGCAGGGCACCACGCTTGGGATCGACGACCAGGGCCGTCCCGGTCGCCTGGTCCCAGCCCTCCACACGCACCATGCGGCCGACCTCGGTGTCGGTGCCATTGAAGATCGCGGTCCAGCCAGTCTGATTGACATAGCGAAGAGACACCGCTCCATCATCTCGAACCACGACGCCCGCGCTTCACAGGTCTCCTTGCTCTGCACGTTCATCCGTACGCGGCTCTGCACATAGGCCAGGGCTTCGGCGTTATCGGCGGGCGCCCGTTTTGTGATCACGCGAGGCCGAGGAGTGCGAGGGGTCGGCGGGCGTCGCGTGCGTTGCGGCGGAGGCCGGCGGCGATGTTCTTGACGCCGCTCAGCCGGAGGACGCCGACGGCGAGGTTGCGCCAGGTCGCCATCACGCGGGGTGCGTTGCCGGTCCGCAGCTGGGAGGCGTCCTCGGCGAAGGTGGTGTCGCGGACGTGGTGGAGGGTCTCGATCTTCCAGTGATCACGGATCATTCTCGCGAGTTGGACGGGGGTGGCCTGCTCGGCGGGCAGGCTGGTGACGGCGTAGATGGTCGTGATGGTGGTCTTGCCGGACTTGCGATCGGTGCGGCGGCGCTTGATCTGGACGGCCTGGCGGGCGCCGGGGAAGAGCAAGTTGTTCACGGTGGCAACCTTGATCCGGCGGATTTCCGCGCGGCCGTGGCCGGTGCTCCGGGTGCGTCCCTGCAACGGGATGTCCTTCCAGGGAATGGACTTCAGCTGTTTGCGCAGCTTCTTCTGGTTGCCCTTGACGATCGCGATGTAATGAGCACCGCGGCCCAGGAGGTAGGCGGCGTGCTCGCGTTGCGTATGGAGCGCGTCGCTGGTGACCACGGTTGCGGCCAGGTCGGCGACGGTGTCGAGCAGCGGCTGGAAGCGGGTGACCTCATTGGTCTTCTCGCCGACGTCGAGTTGGGCCAGGACCAACCCGGTGGCATGCTCCACCGCGGCGAGCAGGTAGATCCTCCGCCCCTGGGCCTTCGCCGCGCCGCGCAGGGACTTGCCGTCCACGGACAGTCCGCGCAGCTCGGTGCTTTCGGGCTGGCGGTCGGCAAGCCATCCGCCAACCGCCCGGTCCAGGGCATCACCGTCGATGCGGGCGAGCAGCCGGCGGACCGTCGCCTCCGAGGGCACGAGCCTTCGGGGCAGTACTGGATCGGGGCGCACGCCGAGTCGCTCCAGCACGTGCGGCGGCGCGTCCGCAATCCACTCGCCGACCGCCAGCAGCGAGGTCGCGCCGGTCAGCACCGCGCACGCGGTCAGCGTGAGCACGATGGCCAGGGCATGGCGCGCGCCGCGCGGATCACGCGGATCTGGCACCTGAGCCAGCCGCTCCAGCAGGCCGAGTACCTCCCCCGGCCCGACGTCGGACTGCTCGCGAAGTCGGTCAAGGGCGGGCGGAATCAGGGATGATGCGTCGGCAGGCACGGTCTTCCAGGCAGATTACGGGGTGCAGAGCGCTCCATGATCACGGAAACCTTCCCTGCATCGCCCCCGCTCACATCAACGCCGCAGCCTCGCCTGCCACCCAGGTCTGCCAGACACGACGGGTGTTCGGCAGGTCGGGGCGGTCAAGGAGCCAGAGCACATACCCGGCATGGCACCGGGCCCACGGACTGTCCGAATCAGCTGCCCGATCGAGCCTGCCCCGAAGATCAGCGCTGTCGACAGCCCGGGCAACCCGCACGTATTCGCGGTCCTTGCAGCGATATGCCCGCTGAACGACGATCTCGACCAGGTCGGTGAGCTTCGCCTTGACCGCCTCCTCGTGGCGAGCACGGGCCACCTCCCGGATCAGGCTCTGCTTCGTGCCCCACGCCTTCGCATGCTGCGTCCACTCAAGCGGGTACTTCGCCTCCCACTCCAGGAAGAGCAACACATAGGGCAGCCCCGGCCACGCCGCCAGGTCCCTGCCTCCCACAAGACCACCCCACACCCCATCAGGCAGCGAACGCCTCTGGGCTTGCTGATGCCTCCGGCGCGCCTGCAGAAAGGCCGGCTCCCGGTACTGCTCGTCCGCTCCCAGGGGCCGCGTCAGCAGCCACATCTCGTTAGACCGGGCGAGCGCGTCCGTGACCTTCCTCTGGGCCTCCGCCAGATGGACGAGCGCTGCACCTCTCGCAGCGGGATCCTCCGCTATGAGTCCGAACGCCCAACCCAGTCGCTCAGCCCATGCACAAGCCTCATCCGCGTCTTGACCTGCATCTTCAGCCACACACGGGATCATCTCCTAGCGCAGTCGGCTCGCTCCACCCGACGGTGCGGGTGAGACGCAAGGTTTCCGAGGCGCAATGGAAGTGAGCAGGAACCATCCGCTCGCCCTCTCTTCATCTCAAATGATCATGAAATGGACGCCCGCCGGCTACGCCGAAGCCCTGGCACATAGGCGAGTACGCCGACAGCTGTCACCGCCGGACTGACCCTGCCCTGGAACTCAGGCGTGGTCGAAGGCCATGTCAACCGCATCAAGATGCTCAAGCGCCAGATGTTCGGCCGGGCCGGCTTTGCCCTGCTCCGCAAGCGAGTGCTCCTTGCGCCGTGAAAGGTGTCAGTGGCTGCTGAGATGCTGGCCGCGGCTCAACGAGCGGATACCAGGAGAGGTATACGGGCACGTGGGGAACAGGACCGTTCCAGAGCGATCTCGCCGACGACTTCAGAGACTGGCTCCACAGCCTGTCGCCGCAGGAGGCATTGACCGCCATTAGGGATGCATTCCAGCGAGTCGTCGATTCCGGCTCGGTTGTCGATGGCGAGGACGGAGCGGAGGCAGTTGCCGCCGCTGCCTACGTCACCAGCCAGAACCGGAGACTACTGCCCGAGATGCCGGAGTCGGTGCGTGCCTTGGCTCGTCTGGCGCTCCACCGGGTATTGGGGGACGGGTCCAAACTCGCTCAGGGATGGGTGGACAGCCGCACCGCTGCGGAGTGGCGTCAAGAAGTTCAGCTCATCCTTCGCACTTTCGATTAGCCGTGATCACTCACCGTATCGGCACCACAGAACTTGAGCCAGAACCACAACCCGTGACTAAAGGCACCCGGCCGGGACCCGCACCGCTTCACCAGCTTCTTTCGGCTTGTGGGGCACTGCTCTTGAGGAGACATCCTTGACAGGTAGTGCGTCGCTTCTGCGGCGAGGTGCTCTCGTAGCCAGTCGACCGGGAGCCGCTGGCTGAAGCCATGCATGGCGGCCTCCTGGGCCAGGTCCAGGAGCTGAGCGGTGTCGACGGCTCGGATGGTGCGGGGAAGGGTCGGGGTCATGTCGCGATGATGCCAAGAAGCCAGTGCGGCGCCGAGAGGTCAGCTGGGCCGGGATGCGATCTGCTGACGGGCAGGGCCCCAGACGTCCTCGAACTCCTCGAAGGTGAGTTGTTCGGGGTCGTGGCCTTCCCATTCCGAAACGGGCAGCTCGGCGGTGATCCCGAATCTGCTGTCGTAGTCACCGAGGCGGCCTGCGTCGCGGGCCCGCTGCCACTCGGCGAGGGAAGCTGCTGCGATCGGGATCAGCTCTGGCCCTTCGAGTTCGACCTGCCGGATCACCCAGCCTTCGGCGTCGACCTCGAAGTAGAACCAGGTGTCTTCCTCGTCCCAGTAGCAGCGCATCCATGTGGTCACCAGGCCATGATGCCGGACCAGATGCGCCGCCCTACTCCGCTCTATCTCATGACTGGGCGATGAATCCTGCGGATCGGTCGAGCTGGAATGGAGAACCGACCCGGGTTGGATCCCAGCCGTGATCCCGTGCCTCTCGTATGCTGGCAACAACGTGAGCTGGGCGAATGGGCCCCGTCTCGACGCCCACCCAGTTGCTGGGATGGGCCTGACCGCTGGTGAAGGTCAAGTTCGTGCCCGGCTGGCTGCCGGTGGCTGCTTCAACCGCATAGGTCAGCGGTGTCCAGCAGAGGCCCTGCATGCAGGAGGGCTTCCTGCGGATCCGCCAGCGGTACTCGATCCCGTCAATGGCTACGCGCCGGGAACCCTTCTTGTTCAGCGCCATCTTCGCCTCCTCCGCTGTGGGACTCTGCTGTGTCGCCGCGGTCGCGAAAAGCCGGTTGCACGCGAACGTACCGAGCGTTGCCGCCGACAAGCGCCTTCGGGACTACGGATGGGTTGATCAGCCCATAATTGGAGTCAGTGCCGAGCGACCCGGCGCATCGCACCCGCCCCGGGTGCGCTCACCGCGATCGGAGAGCATCGTGAAGAACAGCCCGTTGTGGCGAGTGGTTGACAACGAGAGTGGTAGCCAGTCCATCGTCAGCACGCCCTCCGAGGCAGTCGCGTTCGTCAACAGCCGGTTCGACACCGATGACGACGACGAGCCGTTCAGCATCACCGAGGTCGGTCCTCTCCTTCCGAAGCCGCTCGGGGTCATCACCGCATGGGCCGCCGAGAAGGACGGCGAGCGAACCGACGGGCGTACTGCCCCGATCACCATCAGGCCGGTTGTGATGGACAACGCCGGCGAGTGCGATGACGTGGTGCTCTGGCGCGACGTGTACGTCTCCTGGGACCACGACATGTACACCGTCGAGGAGCCGGACAGCTCCGAGTACAGCGAGGCTTACAGCGCTGCCGAGTTGAGCGCGATCCTCGACGAGTACGCCGACGACTACGAGTACGCGCCTGAAGGGCCCGACAGCCACAGGTGGCCGAAACCGGAAGAGTTGATCACCTACGGCGCCCAGGAGTGCGCCAAGCGGTTCGGGCACCTCGACGACGACGCCCTGCTGTGGCTCGCTGCCACCCGCATCACGCTCGCCGTGTGGCGCAACACACCCGTCGAGAACTGGCACGCCGGGAAGAGTCCGCTCCACGGCGGCACAATGATGCGGATCAACACGGCGACCACCCGACTCGTGCGCTCGATGCTGTCGTTCGAACATGTCGACTGGATCGGTCTCGGTCTCGCGATCGTCAACCCGTCTCGGGTTCTACCGACAGGGCAGTCCGTGCTCGAGCTCGGACTGGCCTGCCACAACCCTGACGACCCAGCGCACGAGGCTGATCCGCGCGAAGAACTCGCGGAGATGGCACAGGACGCGATCGCTTGGGGGCGAGCGTACTGCCTTCGCGAGAAGGAGTTCGGCCTGCGAACCCTGATCGAATTCTTCTGCGCGACCGACAGCGGCTGGTTCGGAACACCGAGTTGGGGGCGCATCGTCGATCGGTTCACTACGGCTGTCGACGACCGGGAGAATGCGCACTGGCGCATGCACCGAGACGAGCCTTGGTTCGACGAGTGGTTCACCAACCGCCCGGCCGACATTGCAGACACCACGGAACTTCGTCGGCTGCTCCATGCCGGGCCCGATCTGCTGTCCGAGGAAGCCGCCGAATGGTGCGTGGATGGTGCCATCGGCTACGTCTGCCGGGACGACCACGCGAACGGCTGCCTGCAGTGCGGCGTCCCGCTGGTAACGGAGTCCCCCAACGAGTGAACGTGGGCATCAGCGTAGAAAAGCAGCAACCCACTGACCGCTTCTCTCCCGCCTACTCGGCGGCCTCCCCCTGCTCGGCGAGCCTCACCCATACGAGTGAGCGACTTGACCTGCCAGTCTCAGATTCGTGTCACATATGCCATCGCTTGGCCATCGCTCGTGAGATTTAGCCACGAAATCTGAGACCCTAAAATCCTGTAGGGTCTCGCCGCCCGTGGCACAGGCCGGGCCGCTGACCAGCGACTTTCGATCTGTCTCACGGCGATGGCACACGGTTCAGTCGCACGAAACGTGGCACTTCCTCGACAGCTTCGCGCGGGTGCTGGCTCCTGACCTGCGCGTCTCACTGATGTGCTGTCATGTGCCAAGATCCAATGAGACTGTGCCACGGGATTTGAGACCCCACATCTCCCTTCAGGTCTGGGCCATGTCGACGAAGCGGGAGTAATGGCCCTGGAAGGCGACGGTGATGGTGGCGGTGGGCCCGTTCCGGTGCTTGGCGACGATGAAGTCGGCTTCGCCGGCGCGGGGTGATTCCTTCTCGTAGGCGTCCTCGCGGTGGAGGAGGATAACGAGGTCGGCGTTGTCTTCGAGAGATCCGGAGTCGCGGAGGTCGGTGAGCATCGGCTTCTTGTCCGTGCGCTGTTCGGACCCGCGGTTGGCTTTGGAGACAGCAACGATGGGAACTTCCAGTTCGGTAGCCAGCAGCTTCAGACACCGGGAGATCTCAGAGATCTCCTCGTAGCGGGAACCCAGCGGCCGGGTTCCGTAGGTCATCATCTGAAGGTTGTCGACGACGATGAGCTTGACCTGTCGTTGGCTGGCCAGACGTCGACATTGCGCCCTCAGGTCGGTGAATGTGGGCCATGCTTCGTCTTGGATGTACAAGGGTGCCTTGGCGACAAGCGGCATGCGGCGGGCCAGCCTGACCCAGTCGTCGTCGTTCATCGTGCCAGCCCTCATGTGGTGCAAGGGGACGCGGCACTCTGCTGAGAGAATGCGGGTGGCTAGCTCTTGGCGACCGGATTCATAGGTGAACAGGGCTGCGGGAATGCCGTGTCCGATCGCCGCCGACCGCATGAAGTCCAGGGCAAGGGTGGAGGTACCCATGGAGGGGCGGGCCGCGATGACGGTCAGGTGCCCGGGGCGCAGTCCGCTGGTGAGTGAATCGAGGTCCGTGAAGCCGGTCGGCACGCCGCTGGGGCCATCAGTGCTACCCGCTGCCTCCAGCTCGTCCAGTGCCCCTTCCAGGATGTCACCGATCGAGTGGGACGGTGCCAGTCCACGAGGACGACGGCTGGTAGCGGCCAGGATCTCCGCCTGGGCGATATCCGCGAGGCGGTCGACGTCATCGGGCCCGCTCTCGGAGGCCAGGCTTTCGACATGTGCCGCGGCCTCTTTGGTGCGCCGCAGCAGGGAGTGTGCTTGAAGGCGATCGGCGGCACGGCGCCAGCCTTCGCCGGTGCCCCGGGCGACCAACGACTTGAGGTAGTCGCCCCCTCCGGCCGCCTCGAGGGTGCCGGCGGATTCGAGAAGGGTGGCGACCCGCAGAGGGTCGGGGCTTTCACCGTCGCCGTAGATGCGGAGCACTGCCGCGTAGATCAGGGCATGGGCGGGGTGGTGGAAGTCGTGGACGTCCAGCATCACCGCGATCTCGGCAACGGCGTCCGTGGACAGCAGCAGTGCACGCAGCACGGTCTTCTCTTCGCCGGTGCTGCTCGACAGCTCCTGGCAACCGGTGTCGCTGCTCACGGTGATACCCCCCGCAAAAGTGCCGGCCAGCGTCGTCACGGCTGACGGTGAACACGTCGGATGCCGACTTTAGGGCTCGATCGACGGGCGAGGCGAGTTCAGAAGCGTTGCCCTGGCCCGGCGTAGTGCCGCTTGCTGCGTGTCGGCTGAGGGGACGGCCGTGCTGGAGGCGTCCGCCGCGGCGTGGGAGTCGGGGCGGGACGCGGAGAGCGTGCCCACCCCGATGGGACCGATGCCGGCCGACGTCGGCACCGCCGCCGCGGCGCTCGACGCCGGGCTCCACGCCTGGGACATCGCGAGGGCCACCGGGCAGGACCTGCCGCTGACCGAGGAGATGGCCGAGGCGCTGGAGGACATCGCGTCGAAGCTCGTCGACTTCGTGCGCGACTCGTTCGGGAAGTACGCGCCGCCGGTGTCCGTCCCGGAGGGGGCGAGCCGCGCGGAACGACTCCTCGCGTTCACGGGGCGCGACCCCCGCTGGTCCCACTGACGTCAACGCCGGGACGCCGGCGGCCGGTCGCGATCGCCGATCCCCAGCGACCCGCCGACCGGCGTGCCGCACGCGCGCGGCCTCGTCCGGCGGCCGGTGGAGCCGGGCGTCAGCGCGCCCCGGTGGCAGCCCGCGTGACGTACGCGTCGATGTGGGTCTGGGTGAGGGTGTTGCCGTGCGCGTCCGTCAGCTCCGCGCGCAGCGACACCGCCTGGCCGGGCCCCGGCGTCGTCACCGTGATCCGTCCGCCGGTCACCGCCGCCCGCGTCCACGTGGCGCCGCGGTCCGTCGACACGGACACGGTCAGCGACCGCACTCCCGACCGCCTGGCCGCGCCCTCCACCGTCACCGCCACCCGGCTCGTGGTGTGCGCCGGGGCGGTGCCGTCCAGCGCGAGGTCGGGGCGGAAGCGTACGGCGCTCAGCGGGAGGTCCGTGGCGGTGGCCGTCGCGGCGGAGGTGAACGTCCACGCCGCCGTGACGCTCCCGCGCGACCGCGTCGCGCTCGCCGTCAGCCGGTAGGCGGCCCGCCCGGCCGGCACCGTGAACGAGGCGTGCCCCGGCTTCTCGCCGCGGCGGGTGGCGACCAGCTTGCCGTCACGGTGCAACGTGACGGTCGAGGCGGTGAACAGGGGCGAGGACGGCGCGTGGCCGTCGCCGTCGGCGAGCAGCGGCACTGTCAGGTCCAGGGTGTCGCCGGTGCGCTGCGCGACGGGCCGGGCACCGGGCGAGGAGTCCACGGCCGGGCCGAAGACCGGGGTGTCGAAGGTGTGCACCGTGGTGGAGCCGGGCGTGAACGAGCGCCCGAGGACGAAGTAGTCGTTGGCGGGCCCCTCCGGTTCCGAGTGCGCGCCGTACACGAGGTCCCAGGTGCCGCGCTCGGGCGTGAGGAGGAACGTCCCGGTGCTCCCCGACGGCACAGCCAGCGCCAGCGCCGGGGAGGGGCCTGCCGACGGCGAGAAGTCGACGAGGCCCGTTCCCCCGCCGGACGCGGGCGCCCCCGCGCGCACCACCAGCGTGGCCAGGTCGCCGGGCGCCGGGTGCCGGACCAGACCGGTCAGCGCCCGCTCGCCCCGGAAGGCGTAGCCGAGGGCGCAGACGCCGCCCGGCCGGCTCCAGTACGAGTCCACCCAGGTCTCCACGGCCCCTCGCTCGGCGGCCGGCCCCAGGTGCGCGGTACGCAGGTCCAGCGACCTCGTCATCAGGTTCGCGAGCCCGGTGACCCCCTCGTACGTCACCTTGGCGAACGCCCCGGCCTGCTCGAACCCGGCGTCGGCGACCGGCGGCCGGATGTCCACGGGGCGCGCGACCCGCGCGTCGAGCACGAGGGTCATGTCCCGGTCGACGTCCAGCCGGGGCTGCACGAGCCAGTCGTTCCCCCAGTTCTCCTCCCCCACCGGCCTGGTGCCGATGGTGGAGTCGAGCATGTACCGCCCGGCGGGCACCTGGACGGTGACGGTGCCGGGCAACTCCTTCACCTGCCGGCCACTGCCGGCGTCGGGCCCGGACAGCGCGGTCAGCAGGGTGCGGTAGTCGGTGGTCGGCCGACCGTCGCGGCCCAGATGGACAAGGGTCAGCGTGTACGTGTCGGAGGCGCGGCGCGTCGGCCGCCCGGCGGGCGCGGCGTGGGCCGCGCCGACCGGAAGGCAGACCGCGGCGGCACCCGCGGCCGTGGCGACGCCGAGCCCCCGCAACAGTGACCGGCGCGTCGCCGTCGGGGCGGAGGCGGAGGCGGAGGAGACGGAGGGGACGGAGGGGACGGACGGGACGGAGGACGGTGAGTGCTTCGAGGAGACGTTCATGATCTGCACTGGTCCTCTCCGCCCCCGGGTTCCCGTGACCCGCACCACATCCCTCGCGCCACAGAGGAGCGGACCACCGCGAGCTCATCCGCAGCGCGCCGGCCGCGCACCGGGTACCGCACGTCCGTTGGCCGGGCGGCCCGCGTCAGCCGGCCCGGCGCCTGCCCCGCACGCGGCGCGGGTAAGGGAAGAGCCGCGGAGAGCGCTTCGCGGCCACGTCCTCGACCCAGCCGAAGGTCAGCACCAGCAGTCCGGTCAGCGGGATCGCCACCAGCAGCGGGAACCACGGGCTCATCAGCAGCCACTGCAAGTGCTCGTAGAAGAAGCCGACGGACCAGAGGGGGTCGATCAGCGGGATGGCGGCGACCAACGCGGCCTGGTGCCAGAGGTAGACGCTGACCGCGCGTGCGTTGAGCAGGCTGATCAGGCCGTTCCAGCGTTCCAGCGGTCGGGGCCACTGTTCCCAGGAGGGACTGACGTGGAGCAGGATCGCGACGAAGCCGAAGGACCACAGGGCCTGGGCGATCGGCCAGCTCTCGATGTCGGTGGGCACGGTCGGATCGACCGGTCGGGTCTGCAGGTACCACCAGCCGGCCATCATGACCAGCGGCGCCACGGACGGCACGACGTACTGCGGGATCTTCCTGAGCAGGCCCTCCTGATGGGCCATGCCGAGGATCCAGCAGGAGCCGAACATGGCGAAGTCGCTGAGGTTCTCCCAGACCCGGCCGTAGAGGAACTCCTGGTCCATGAAGAACGTGTTCATCACGATCGTCACCGCGAGCGGTACGGACAGCGTCACCACCGGCATCCGCCGCAGCGCCCACAGCATCAACGGGGAGAGCAGGACGTACCAGAGGTACGCGCGGAGGTACCAGAGCGGGACGACGACCTGCACCGCCCAGCCCTGCCCCACGAGATGGTCGAAACCGTTCAGCGATTCCGCGTACGGCGGAGTGCTCAGCGGCACGAGCCAGAACAGCAGCTTGCCCCACCACCAGTCGGGGTGCCCCTCGGCCTCGGGCCCCCAGCCGTCGACGATCTCGAGGGTGAGGACGACCGCGCCGAACAGCCACATCGGCGGCAGCAGCCGGCGCAGACGCCCCCGGATGACGCCCACGGCGGGACGGCTGAGCGAGCGTGCCATCAGCGACCCGGCCAGCGCGAACATCACGCCCATGGACGGGAAGACGACGGGCAGCCAGAACCAGCCGAAGTTGTGGTAGATCACCACACGGACCAGTGCCAGCGCGCGCAGCAGGTCGAGATAGCGGTCGCGGCCGCCCTTGCGCGGGGCCGGTGTCGACGGCTCAGGCTCCGGCTCCGGCGTCGGTTCCCGTCGCAGAACGGCGGGAACGCGCAGCCGGAGGGTGTCGTGGGTGCCCCCGAACTCGAAGGATGCGGTCATGGTCAGGCCTCCACCGGTGCGGCGACCTCGCCGGTGCGCCGGAGCTTCTGCCAGCGCAGCCGGCCACCGGTCAGCGCCGTGATCGTGGACTGCAACAGGACGATGTACATCAGCTGCCGGTAGACGAGTTGCTGGATCGGCAGGCTGATCAGGTGCAGGGTCTTCTCGCCGTCGAGCCGGAAGGCGTACCAGGACAGCGCGGCCTGGAGCAGGATGAAGCCGCCCCAGCTGGCGAGGGTGATCGGGGCGTCCGCGAACAGCACGCCGTACAGCAGGAACATGTCGACCAGCGGCGCGAGCAGCGGGGCGACCACGCCGAACAGCACGACGAGCGGCAGCCCCAGCCGTCCGAAGCGCCCGGCCGGGCCGCGGGCGGTCACGGCGCGGCGGTGCTTCCACATCGCCTGCATGGAGCCGTAGCTCCAGCGGTACCGCTGGGACCAGAGCTGCTGGAGGCTGGCGGGAGCCTCGGTCCAGGCACGGGCGCGCTCGGCGTAGACGATCCGCCAGCCGTCGCAGAGCACCGCCATGGTGATGTCGGTGTCCTCGGCGAGGGTGTCGTCGCTCATTCCGCCGACCCGCCGCAGGGCCTCCCTGCGGAAGGCGCCGACCGCACCGGGGATGGTCGGGATGACGTTGAGCATGTCGTACATCCGGCGGTCCAGGTTGTGGCCGAGGACGTACTCGATGTGCTGCCAGGCGCCGATCAGGCTGTCGCGGTTGCCGACCTTGGCGTTGCCGGCGACCGCGCCGATCCCCCGGTCGCCGAACGGCTGGACCAGCTCGCGCACGGTGGACGGCTCGAAGACGGTGTCGCCGTCCATCATCACGATGATGTCGAACGCGGCGGCGGCGATACCGGTGTTGAGCGCGCTGGACTTGCCCCCGTTGGCCTGGCGGATCAGCCGGACGAACGGCAGGTTCATCTCCTCGACGATGTCCGCGGTGCCGTCCGTCGAGCCGTCGTCGATGACGATCACCTCGATCGGGTAGTCGCTGGCGGCGAGGGAGTTCAGGGTGTTCGCGATGCACTCGCGCTCGTTGTAGGCCGGTACGAGGACGGTGACCGGCTCGGTGACGGGCGGTCCCCACGCGTTCCGCCGCCGGGAACGCCGGGCGTGGAGCGGTGCGAGGACGAGCATGAGCGCGAAGCGGCCGAAGTTGAGGAAGCCGACGACGGCCAGCAGGGCGACCAGCACCGGCAGGGTGAACACGGCGGCCTGGGTGGCCCAGATGTAGCCCTTGCCCGCCCACAGCTGGTAGCCGTGCACGGGCACGGTGGCGTCGGTGGCGCCGAGTGCCTCGGAGATGGTCGCGAAGCGGTATCCCTCGCCCTGCAGCTTGACGATGATCTGCTCGAGCGCGGCGAGGGTCTCGGCACGGTCGCCACCCGCGTCGTGCAGCAGGATCAGCTCGCCCGCGCCGGGCTTGCGCGGCATCGCCGCCTTGACGATCGCGTCGACGCCGGGGCGCTTCCAGTCGTGGGTGTCGCGGTCGATGAACGCGGTGAGGTAGCCGTGGGAACCCACGTACTTGATCACCGGGTAGTTCCAGTCGTCGAGCGCCGAGGCGTCGGAGGAGTACGGCGGGCGGAACAGCGCGCTGTGGACGCCCGCGACGCCGGCCAGTGCCAGCTGCGTCTGCGCCAGTTCCCAGCTGATCCGGGCTTCGGACTGGTAGACGAGATCGGGGTGGGTGAAGCTGTGCACGCCGATCTCGTGGCCGCCCGCGACGATCTGCCGGATCAGCTCCGGGTGGCGGGTGGTCATCGCGCCGGTCACGAAGAAGTCCGCGCGGATGTCGTGGGCCGCGAGCACGTCCAGGATCTTCGGGGTCCACTCCGGCGAGGGGCCGTCGTCGAAGCTCAGGACCGCGGTGCGGTCGGGAATCCGGTAGCTCACGGGGCGGTCGTTCCTGTCGCCGCGCGCGTCGATGATCGGGCCGCCCTTGAGCAGGTTCTCCGGCACGGTCGTCTTGTCGACCGAGGTCGCGACCCGGGTGTCGTGGAACGCCTCGTTGGTGGCCAGGCCGCGCAGGACGAGGAGCGCGAGCAGGCAGGCCAGCAGGGACAGCGGCATGAAGAAGCGCAGCGGCGGCGCAGCCAGTCGGCGCGGTCTCAGCAGGGACTGCCGACGACGCTGGTGGCGGGACAAGGGCGCTCCTGGAGATGGGTGGTGCGGACGATCAGGCACGTTCGGCCCGGTCCGCAGGTGTTGCTCCGGGCGGCACGATGGCCCGGTATGCCATGGAATGTCGCGAGGTTCGGCGTGCCGGCCGAACCTTTCGGGGGGTGTCGCAGACGTCGCCCGCTAGGGCCAGGAGGGCGACAGGGGCCCCTTGGTGGGAAGGTAGGACGGCTTCGGCGGTATCCCCATCGCCGGGGCGTCCGACTGCACGCCGATGAGGCTGCTGCCCATGGCCGCCGCCAGGATCGCGCCGACCACGGAGACCGGCCAGCCGAAGCGCCGCAGCAGACGACTGCGCAGACCCGACTGGTCGACGAACACCGGTGCTGGAGCGGGCTCCCAGTGATGTGATTCAGCCACGCTGGGCTGTGCCGAGTGAACCGACCCGCGCCGGGAAGGTGTGGCGACGTGGCGCATGAGTTGTGGCCTTTTTGTGCAGGATGGGGAGACCGCTGAAGCGTAGAGCGGACCGTAGCGCATGACCTGAATCGATTGGTGCGTGATGTGCGTATTTGGCAGGGTCCGATCGTGCGCCGTAACCGGATCGGTATGTCAACGAGCGTTTCCCGGCCCTTGGATGACCAGGTCGCGAACGCGAGGCGGGATGGCTCGAATCCTTCGCTAGGATGACCGCTCGATTCATGCGATCAGCGATCGCTCCGCATGACAACGGGCGTGTCCAGTCACCGCCTCTACGCCCCAAGGAGCCTGTGTGAGCCAGCCCCGCCGCACCTCTCGTCGCCGAGCGTGGACCGCGCTCACGCTGCCCGCCCTCCTGTGCGTACTCGCCGCGTGTTCCGCCGACCCCGCGACCGGTGGGGGCGCCGACGCCGCCGGGCCCGCGCGAGAAGCCTCACCGACGCCCACCGGACCGCCGGGAACCCTGTTCGACACCTTCAACTACACCGGCGCCGACGACGCTTCGCTCGCCGCGCACGGCTGGGAGATCCGTACCGGCGGGGGCGGCCCGGGGATCAAGGACACATGGAGCGCCGACGGCACCGCCTTCCTCGCCGACCCGACGGCCGAGGGGGGCAAGGTCCTGCGGCTGCGCTCCTCCACGGACGGCACCCGGCAGGGCACCACGCAGGCCGAGGTGCAGACCACGAGCCGCAACTTCTTCACGGGGACCTTCGCCGCCCGGATCCACCTCAGCGACAAGCCCACGAGCGGACGCGACGGCGACCACGTCGTCCAGACCTTCTTCCCGATCTCCCCCTCGGACTCCTCGGAGAACTACAGCGAACTCGACTTCGAGTACCTGCCGAACGGCGGCTGGGGCTCGGTGGGTCCGCAGCTCGACAACGTCAGCTGGTACAAGGCCGACCCGCCGGACCGGGTCCACAACACCCTCAAGCGGCGCCTCGGGGGCTGGCACACCATGATCATCACCGCCATGGACGGAAAGGTCACCTACTCCCTGGACGGCAAGGAGGTCTTCACCAGCTCCGGCAAGTACGTCCCGCGCGAGCAGATGGACATCCACTTCAGCAACTGGCTGATCGACCTCCCCTTCACCGGCGGCCCGCGCAGCTGGGACATGAAGGTCGACTGGGTCTACCACAAGGCCGACGAGGCGGTCTCCGCGGCGGACGTCCAGAAGACGGTGGACGGCTTCCACAGCACCGGCGCCGACTACGTCAACACCGTGCCGAAGCCCTGACCCCACCCGTTGCCCCCTGACCCGCGGCGGTGGGAACCTTGTGTCAGGGCCCTGCTGCGTACCGTGAACGCCAGGAGCCCTGGCCGCGCGGAGGTGCTACAACTGGGTTGTGAGCCCGTCTCGTCTCTCGTGCCCGGCGTGCCGGTGCGGTCGAACCTAGGCAGAAGATTCGGAAGCGTCGCCGGACAGGTCTTCGTCCTTCAGGTGGCGATCGTGGTGCTGCTCGCCGCCGGGGCCCTGCTGGCCCTGGTGCTGCAGTCGCGGTACGACATCGACCGCGAAGCGCGCAACCGGTCGGTTTCCGTGGCGCAGACCTTCGCGAACTCCCTGGGCCTGCAGGAGGCGCTGAGGTCGCCGGACCCGGCCGCGATCCTGCAGCCCCTCGCCGAGGAGACGCGCAAGGACGCAGGCGTGGACTTCATCGTGGTGATGGACACGAACGGCATCCGCTACAGCCACCCCCAGCCCGACCGCGTCGGCGAGCGGTTCGTCGGCACGATCGAGCCCTCACTCGCCGGCCAGGTGTACACCGAGAGCGTGGACGGGCCGCTCGGCAAGGAGATCCAGGCGATCGTCCCGGTCACCTCGCCCGAGGGTGAGGTGGTCGGCCTGGTCTCGGCAGGTCTGACGGTCGAGAGCGTGACCGGCATCGCCGACCGTCAGCTCCCGGTCATCCTCGTGGCCCTCGCCATCGCTCTGGCTCTGGCCACCGTCGGCACGGCGCTGATCAGCCGAAGACTGCGCCGCCAGACCCACGGGCTCGGCACGCAGGAGATGACCCGCATGTACGAGCACCACGACGCGGTGCTCCACTCCGTCCGCGAAGGGGTGCTGATCACGGACGGCGACGGACGACTACTCCTGGCGAACGACGAGGCCGGACGGCTCCTCGGCCTGCCGGGCGACGCCGAAGGACGCCCCGTCGACGAGGTCGGCATGGATCGCCGCATGGCGGAACTGCTGCTGTCCGGCCGGGTGGCCACCGACGAGGTGCTGGAGGCCGGGGACCGGCTGCTCGTGGTCAATCAGCGGCCCACGCGCCCGCACGGCTCGGCGGTCACCATCCGCGACTCCACCGAGATGCGGCTCCTGAGCAGCCGGGCGGAGACGGCCCGGAGGCGGCTCAAGCTGCTGTACGACGCCGGGGGTGACATCGGGACCACCCTCGACGTGGTGCGCACCGCGGAGGAGTTGGCCGACGTCGCCGTTCCCCAGTTCGCGGACTTCGTCACGGTCGACCTGGCCGACCCGGTGCTGAAGGGCGACGAGCCCGGCCCAGGCGCCGACATGCGGCGCACGGCGGTCAGCGGCATCCGCCCCGATCACCCGCTGTATCCGCTCGGCAGCCTGATCGAGTTCCTGCCGTCCACGCCGCAGGCCCGCGGATACGGCACGGGCACACCCGAACTCGTGCCCGATCTCCATGACGCGCCGGGCTGGCACGCGCAGGACGCGCCGCGGGCATCGGCGATCGTCGGCTACGGGATCCACTCGCTCATCGCGGCTCCGCTGAAGGCGCGGGGCGTCGTGCTCGGAGTGGTCAACTTCTGGCGGTCGCAGAAGCCGGAACCGTTCGACGAGGACGACCTGTCCCTGGCCGAGGAACTGGTCGGCCGCGCCGCGGTCACCATGGACAACGCCCGCCGCTACACCCGCGAACACAAGCTCGCCGTGACGCTCCAGCGCAGCCTCCTGCCCCAGGATCTGCCCGAGCAGAGCGCGGTGGACGTCGCGCACTTCTACCAGCCCGCCCAGTCCGGAGTCGGCGGGGACTGGTTCGACGTGATCCCGCTGTCGGGCAGCCGCGTCGGGCTCGTCGTCGGAGACGTCGTCGGGCACGGTCTGCACGCCGCGGCCACCATGGGGCGGCTGCGCACCGCCGTGCACAACTTCTCCTCCATGGACCTGCCGCCCGACGAACTCCTCGCCCGTCTCGACAACCTCGTCCAGCGCATGGACCAGGAAGGCGACAGCGCTGCCCCGGACGGCGGCGTCCTGGGCGCGACCTGCCTGTACGCCGTCTACGACCCGGTCTCCCAGAACTGCACCATGGCGCGGGCGGGACACATGCCACCGCTCGTGGTCGCCCCGGACGGCACGACGACGATCTCGGAACTGCCGGCCGGCCCCCCGCTGGGACTGGGAGGCATGCCGTTCGAGACCTTGGAACTGCACCTGGCGGAAGGCAGCCAGCTCGTCCTGTACACCGACGGGTTGGTCGAGGAGAGGAACCGGGACATCTCGGAGGGCGTGGAAAGGCTGCGCACGGCGCTGAGCCACCCCGGCCGAGACCCGCAAGCCAGCCGCCGCGCCGTACTCGACGCCCTGCTGCCCAGCCGGCCGGCCGACGACATCGCGCTGCTCGTCGCCCGGACACGGATTCTGGGCCCCGGCCGGGTCGCCGAGTGGGACGTCCCGCTCGACCCGAGCGAGGTCGGCACCGTGCGCGGCCTCGCGGCCGAGCAGCTCGATGAGTGGGGCCTGCAGGAGCTCGTCTTCACCACAGAACTGATCCTCAGCGAGCTCCTCACCAACGCCATCCGGTACGCCGCCGCGCCGGTTCGCGTGCGTCTGCTGCACGATCGCACTCTGACCTGCGAGGTGTGGGACGGCAGCAGCACCGCCCCGCATCTGCGGTACGCCGCCACCACGGACGAGGGAGGCCGCGGGCTGTTCCTGGTGGCCCAGCTCAGCGAGCACTGGGGCACCCGGTACACACCGGAAGGCAAGGTCATCTGGGCCGAACAGGTCCTGCCCGCCGCGGGCAGTGCCCTCCCCTAGACGCCCGGTCGAGTGCGCTGGCCCGGCTGGTCCCGGCTGGTCCCCGGCAACGACCGAGGGGCCGTTTCAGATTGCTCTGAAACGGCCCCTCGATCTACGACTCTCTCGAGTCGGGACGACAGGATTTGAACCTGCGACCCCTTGACCCCCAGTCAAGTGCGCTACCAAGCTGCGCCACGTCCCGATGCGCGTCCTCGTGGGGTTTCCCCCGCGTCGGCGTGCAGGGAAAACATTACCTCACTCCCGAGGGTGGGTTGACGCACGGGCTGTCACCGCGCCGCAGGTGGTGGCCAGGGACGTTGCCTCGGCGAGGGTGGTGGCCGAGCCCGTCGCGTTGGCGAGGTCCGGGCGGGCCCGGGACTCCTCGTAGCGGGAGGGGGACTCCGCCAGACGTGCGACGGCGCGGGTGAGGAGGCGGCGGGACTCCGCCGGGCCGGCGAGGGCCAGGCAGCGGGGGGCTTCGCCGCGGGCGGCGGGGGGTGCCGAGACGTTCCGCGCGGGCATGGGCCTCGGTGGCGACGCGGGCCGGCCGGCGCGCGTCGGCAGCGACGCGCAACCGAGGTCGTACAGGACGGTGGCGCACATCTCGGGACCCGGCGGCTCGGCGAGGACCCGGTCCAGGCCGCGGCGGGAGCTACGACGGCCAGGTGCTCGACGGCGGCGGCCCGCGGGCGGGCTCCGCGACGAGGCCCCCGACCGCGCGGGCGGCCGCGGCGAGTTCCGGGCCGCGTTCGAGGAGGGGGCTCCCTCGCACCGGGTCCGCTCCGGGCTCCGCACGCAGGGCACCCGAACTCTAAAGCGCTTCCAACGACCGTGCGGACAAGGGCTGTTCGGAATCCGACGGCACCGGTGACCACTCCCCGCGAGAGCTGCTGCCGTGACCGGCCCGCGCGACCCACGCGGCCCGGTGTGCGGTGGACCGTCGCCCCTGGCGGTCCCGACCGCCCCGGGGGCGACAATGGACAGGTGGACCGGACAGCGAGTGACCGTGGCAGGGATCGCGACGAGGAGGGGCGGGCTCGTAGCGCGCGTCCCCGCGACGGGCTCGGCCGGCCGCTGCCGTACGGCACCGAGGGTGTGCCCCGGCAGCCCGAGGGTGTCGTCCGCACTCCCAAGGAGACCCTGCGGGAGGCGCAGCGGCTGCTGGACGCCGGAATGCCCTTCCACGCGCACGAGGTCTTCGAGGACGCCTGGAAGTCCGGCCCCGCCCCGGAGCGCGACCTGTGGCAGGGCCTCGCTCAGCTCGCCGTGGGCCTCACGCACGCCGCCCGCGGCAACACGGCGGGCGGGGCGCGGCTGCTGCGCCGCGGCGCCGGCCGCCTGGCGGGCGGGCCGGGGAGCGTGGCGGCCGCGGCGTACGGCATCGACTCCGTCGGACTCGTCGCGTGGGCGCGGGGGTTGGCCGACCGCGCCGCCGGAGACGGAGAGGCCGACGGAGCGGATGCGGCCGGAGTCACCCGCCCGGCTGCCGCCGACCCCGCGGACCCCGTCGACCCCGTCGACCGCGTCGCCCCCGGCACCGTCGTCGTCGACGCAGCCTCCGAGGCGCCCCGGCTGCGGCGGCCGGATCTGACCTGAGGGTTACGCCTCCGCCCCCGGGTCGAGTTCCCGCAGCAGGACCGATGTGTGGCTCATCGCGGGGTCCTTGGCCGCCGTGAGGAGGGTGATCGTCTCCTCCGCCGCGATGCTTCTCAGGCGGGCGAGGGCCGCCGCCGCGTCGGGGGCCGCGAGTTCGGCCTCGTAGCGCCTGCGGAACTCCTCGTACTCGCCCTCGGTTCCGTGGTACCAGCGGCGGAGTTCCGTCGACGGCGTGAGGGCTTTCGGCCATTCGTCGATGCGGGCGTCGGTCTTGGCGAGTCCGCGCGGCCAGAGCCGGTCGACGAGGACCCGTACGCCGTCGTCCGGCGAGGGGGTCTCGTAGATCCGGCGGACGCGGACAGGGTGGGCAGGCCGGCCGGACCGGCCGGCGGGCTCTCCGGGCTGTGTGGGCTCTGCGGGCATGGTTCCAGCCTGACAAACCGGCCCGCGACTCACCCCTCGACGCGCAGCGCCGGAAGGAGGACGGCGTCGACGAAGGTCCGCATGGTCGAGACGTCCGC
Source organism: Streptomyces sp. NPDC088707 (assembly GCF_044752725.1). Lineage (NCBI taxonomy): Bacteria > Bacillati > Actinomycetota > Actinomycetes > Kitasatosporales > Streptomycetaceae > Streptomyces > Streptomyces sp. NPDC088707. The sequence continues at coordinate 1,302,245 of NZ_JBIVLV010000001.1, forward strand.
GAAGCGGTCCTCGAAGAGCCGCTCGATGCGGAGCATGCCCAGGAAGCAGGGGGCGACGAAGCCGATCGCGGGGTTGTCGGCGTCGACCTCGCCCCGCTCGACCGCGCGCGCCACGACCGCGTCGATGGCCGCGACCTCGGGGGCGATGACGGTCTCGCGCAGCGCGGCGCGCAGATCGGGGTGCTGGATGAAGGCCTGGGCGACGGCCTCCATGAGTTCGGCGTCGCGCTCGCGGTGGGAGGCGGCGATCCGGCCCGCCTCGCGCAGGTCGCCCGCGAGGGTGCCGGTGTCGATGCCGGTGAAGACGGTGCACCGGCGCTGGGCGAGCGCGGCGGTGACGAGCTGCGGCTTCGTGCCCCACTGCCGGTAGAGGGTGGCCTTGCCGCACTTGGTGCGGGCCGCGACGCCCTCCATGGTCACCGAGTCGTATCCGCCCTCGCGCAGGAGGCAGAGCACGGCGTCGTACAGCTCCGTCTCGCGCTCCGGCGTGATCTTGCTGCGGCGGGCGGCCGCGGTGGCGGCCTCCGTGGACGCCGACCCCGGCGCCGACGCCGATGCGGAAGCCGCTGTGGAAGCTGACGCGGACGTGGACGTGGACATCGATCCCTCCCGGACACCTCTGTCTCTGCACATACGAGAGTAGGGGGTGCACAATCGAGACGCAAACGTATCGAGACGCTTGCGTCTCGATGAAATCGGATCTAGGCTCACTCCGTTTGTTGGCGATTTGACTGATTAGAGGGCCGCGCGATGGCTGCCGGGATACGCGGGATACGAGGACCACGTCCTGCCGGATCGGGGCTGACGCCTACCCCCGCCCCCTCCGGGCTCGACGAGCGCGGGAGCGGCGAGGGGGACGGCGACGAGTCCGCCAGACCACCCCTGTTCCGCGAGCTCGCGCTCGTCACCGCGCTCTTCCTCGTCTACAAGTTCGGCCGGCTCTTCGCCAACGGCCACGAGTCCCGCGCCTTCCGGAACGCCGACCGCGTCTGGGACGCCGAGCGCGCGATCCACCTGCCCGGCGAGGGAACGATCCAGCAGCTGCTCCTGCACGGCGAACCGCTGATCCGGGCCGCGAACACGTACTACGCGGCCGTGCACTTCCCGGCCACACTCGCCTTCCTCGTCTGGCTGTACCTGCGCCGCCCGGCCCACTACGTATGGTCGCGCCGCGTCCTCGCCCTCCTCACCGGGGCGGCGCTCGCCCTGCACCTCCTGATGCCGCTCGCGCCGCCACGGATGCTCGCCGCGAGCGGGCTCGTCGACACCGCGCGGGTCTACGGCCCCTCGGTGTACGGGGCGACGCCGGAGACCGACTCGATGGCCAACCAGTTCGCGGCCATGCCCTCGCTGCACTTCGGCTGGGCCCTGATGGTCGCGATCGGGCTGATCGCCGCCACCCGGTCCCGCCTGCGGGTCCTGTGGCTGCTGCATCCGCTGTTCACCCTGCTCGTCATCGTCGGCACCGCCAACCACTACTGGTTCGACGCGCTCGCCGCCGCCGTGCTGCTCGGACTCGCCCTGCTCGCCGTCCGCGCCCCCGGCCGCAGGACGGCGCCCCCATCCGTACCGCGTCAGGTCGGTACGACCCCTCTCCCGGTCGGAGCACTCCGATGAACCCCGCCACCGGCACCGTCGTCGCGGTGCTCCTCTCGCTCGTCTCCGCCGCCGGGTACGCGCTCGCCGCCGTCGCCCAGTCGCGGCTCGCCGCCGCCTCCCCCGCCCAGGACGGACGCGGCGCACTGCGCGCCCTGCTCGCCCGCGGGCAGTGGTGGTCGGCGGTCGGACTCAACGCCGCCGGAGCCCTCGCCCATGTGGCGGCCCTGCACTACGGGCCGCTGACGCTGGTCCAGCCGCTCGGCGCCCTGACGCTGGTGGCGGCGCTGCCGCTCGGCGCGTACGCGGCACGGCGCCGGGTGACCCGCACCGAGTGGCGCGGGGCCCTGTGGACCCTGGCCGGCCTCGTCGGGCTGGTCGCGGTGACCGGCCCCACCGAGCCCGGCGAGGCGCTCAGCCTGCGGGAGTCGCTGGTCGTCGCAGCGGCGACGGCGCTCCTGATCGTCGCGCTCGCCTCCGGCCGGCACCCGACGAAGGGGCACGCGCCTCGCGGGCTGGGGCACGCCACGGCCTCCGGGATCGCCTCGGGCGTGGCCTCCGCGCTCACCCAGACGCTGACGGCCGCTTTCGCGCTCGAACTCCCGGGCGGCAAGCCCGCCTGGTGGCAGACCGCGCTCCTCGCGGTGCTGATCTCGGGCTTCGCGACGGGCGGCCTCCTGCTCTCCCAGGCCGCCTACCGGGGCGGCCTCGCGGCACCGCTCGCCGTGGTCAACCTCTCCAACCCGGCCGCCGCCGCGATCATCGGCGTGGCACTGCTCGGCGAGACGTTCCGCGCGGGCGCGTGGGGCTGGCTGGTCGCGGCCGGCGCGTCGCTGGTCGCGGCGCGGGGCGTGGTGCTGCTGACGAAGGGGGGCTCCCCGGACGCGACTCCGGCCGCACGCCCCGAGGCCGCGCCGGCGCCCGAGGCGGTGGCATTGTCCGAGGCGGTGGGGGTGTCCGAGGCGGTGGCGGTGTCGGCGCCCGACACCGTGACAGCGCCTGGGGCCGTGGCGTCGACGGTGCCCGACACGGTGACAGCGCCCAAGGCCGTGGCGTCGACGGAACCTCTCACGTCGCCCCAGCCCGCGGCCCCCTCCGAGCCGGGAAGCGCGGGCTCCCCGCGTACGCGTACCGCTGCCCGGCGGACCGTCCTCCGGTCGGTGCCCACACCCCGCTCGACGACCGACGACCGCTCCGTCCACCGCTCGACCCGACCCGATCCGGCCCCGACCGAGCCCGGCCCGAGCCCGTTCGACCTGCCCGTTCCGGCCGCTCCGGACGCGGAGCCGGCCCACGCGTCGGCGGCCGGCTGAGGCCCCTCGCGCGGCGCCGGGACACCTCTCCAGCCAGCGGACGACCGTGAATTCGTCATCTTGACGACAAGCCGGAACCCCCCTATCGTCAGCATGACGACAAGGGGGTTTCTTCATGGCCGACATCACCCGGCGGGCCGGCTGGCGCCATCTGCGCTCCGCGCCCACCGCGCACATCCGCCACCAGCGCCGCGGCAAGCTCGTGCACGACGGCGAGGGACTGAGCTTCTGGTTCCGCCCGCGCACCGCGGCCCTCTCCGAGGTACCGGTCAACGACCGCGAACTGGCCATGGCCTTCCACGCCAGGACGGCCGACTTCCAGGACGTCAGCGTCCAGTCCACCGTCACGTACCGGATCGGCGACCCGGCGGCCGCCGCCACCCGGCTCGACTTCTCCATCGACCCCGACACGGGCGCGTGGCGCGGCACCCCGCTGGAGCAGATCGCCACCCTCCTCACCGAGACCGCCCAGCAGCACGCCCTCGACGTCCTCGCCCGCACCGCACTCGCCGAGGCGCTCGTCGACGGCGTGGCGGCGGTACGGGACCGCGTCACGGCCGGACTCGCGGCCGAGCCCCGCCTGCCGTCCACCGGCATCGAGGTCGTCGCCGTCCGGGTGGTCGCGATCCGCCCCGAACCCGAGGTCGAGCGCGCCCTGCGCACCCCCGCCCGCGAGCAGATCCAGCAGGAGGCCGACCGGGCCACGTACGAGCGGCGCGCGGTCGCCGTCGAACGCGAGCGCGCCATCGCGGAGAACGAGCTGGCGAGCAAGATCGAGCTCGCCCGCCAGGAGGAGCGGCTCGTCGAGCAGCGCGGCACCAACGCCCGCCGCGAGGCCGAGGAGAACGCCGCGGCCGACGCCGTACGGGCCGAGGCCGAGGCCGTACGGAAAGTCCGCCTCGCGCGGGCCGAGGCCGAGGCGGCCCGCGAGGTCGGGCAGGCGCGCGCCGGAGCGCAGTCCTCGTGGCTGCGGGCGCACGCCGAGGTGGAACCCGCCACGCTGCACGCCCTCGCCGTGTCCCGCGCCGCCGAGAACCTTCCCCGGATCGAGCATCTGACGCTCTCGCCCGATGTCCTGACGGGACTCCTCGCCAAGCTCGGCGAGGGCGGGGCCCGGCCGTGAGCCTCGCGCCGCGCGCGGTGCTCGTGCACCGGACCACGGAGTACGAGGAGCTGCTCGCCCGGCACGGCACGCACGGCCAGGCCGCGTTCTTCCTCTCCGCGCGCGGCCGCTCGGTCGACGCCGTACGCGAGCGGCACGAGCGCACCCGCCGTGCGCTGGCCGAGGTGGCGGCAGCGGTGCCCCTGACCTGGCGGCAGACCAGGGTGGAGCGCGCCGATCTGGACCGGTTCCTGTTCGGGCCCGAGGACGTGGTCGTGGTGGTGGGGCAGGACGGCCTGGTCGCCAACGCGGCGAAGTACCTCACCGGGCAGCCCGTCATCGGGATCGACGCCGACCCGGGACGCAACCCGGGGGTCCTGGTCCGCCACCGGGCGGACCGGGCACGGCGCCTCCTGCCGTACGCGGCGGGGGCCGGGGCGGCGGTCGAAGAGCTGACGATGGTGGAGGCCGTCACCGACGACGCGCAGCGGCTGCTCGCGCTGAACGAGATCTACGTCGGGCCGCGCAGCCATCAGACCGCCCGGTACACCCTGGATCTCGACGCGACGGGCCTCCCGCCCGAGGCCCAGGCCTCGTCGGGGGTGCTCGTCGGTACGGGCACGGGGGCGACGGGCTGGCTGCGGTCGCTGTGGGAGCAGCGTTCCAGCGCGCTCGCGCTGCCCGCCCCGGCGGATGCCCGGCTCGCCTGGTTCGTCCGCGAGGCGTGGCCGTCTCCGACGACCGGAACGAGCCGGGTCGAGGGCCTCCTCGACCCGGGGCAGGGGCTGCGCCTCACGGTCGAGTCGGACCGGCTGGTGGCGTTCGGCGACGGCGTCGAGTCGGACGCGCTGCAGCTGACATGGGGTCAGACGGTGCGCCTCACGGTCGCGGAACCGCGTCTCCGCCTCGTCCACTGACGGCGGGATCCGGGCCGACGACGGAGCCCGGCCCGCCGACGACTCGCCACCGAGCCCTGAGCCCCTGAGCCCCTGAGCCCCTGAGCCACCGGACCACCGCCAAGCCACTACCGCGCCACCACCGCGCCACCACCGAGCCGCGGCCGGAATCGATCGGCCGTCGGCGGGGGCGGTCGCGCGGGGCGCTATGCTCGGCGCGCTTTGCCCGGTTTCCATAGGGGTTCTGTCCGAGTTTCCGCCGAGTTTCTGCGGTTTCCCCCGTCCCCCCGGGTCGATCGAGTACGCGCCCGCTCCCGGCTGTTGAAGGGTTCCCCATGACCTCCGCCTCCTCCGGCTCGCTGTCCGTCTCGCCCGCCACCGAGCGGGACTGGGCGCTCGTGCGCGCCTGGGCGGCCGAGGAGGGGTGGAACCCGGGGCTCTCGGACACCGTCCCGTTCTTCGCGCAGGATCCCCGGGGGTTCTTCCTCGGCCGGGTCGGCGGTGAGCCCGTATCCGCCATTTCGGTCGTCACCTACGACGACGCGTACGCGTTCCTGGGCTTCTATCTCGTACGCCCCGGACTCCGCGGACTCGGTCACGGTCTGGCCACCTGGCGGGCCGCGCTCGCGCACGCGGGCGACCGGTCCGTCGGGCTCGACGGGGTGCCGGCGCAGCAGGACAACTACCGGCGCTCCGGCTTCGCGACGGCCTACCGCACGGCGCGCTACGTGGGCGAGGTCCCTGCCCCCGACTCCCCGGTGACCGGTGTGGTGCCCGCCGGATCGGTCGATCCAGCCGCGCTCGCCGCGTACGACAACTCCTGCCATCACGCCGACCGGCCGCGGTTCCTGGCCGCCTGGCTGGCCACGCCCGGCCATCGCGCGCTGGTGCGGATCGTCGACGGACGTCCGGCCGGGTACGGGGTGGTCCGGCCCGCGCAGGACGAGGCGCGGGTGGGGCCGCTGTTCGCGGACACCCCGGCCGACGCGGCCGCCCTGCTCGACGCGCTCGCCGCCGAGGCACGGGAGTTCGGCTCGGCACGGATCGCGGTGGACATGCCGGAGTCGAATCCGGCGGCGGCGCGACTGGCCGAGGAGCGGGGTCTGGAGCCGACGTTCGAGACGGCCCGGATGTACACGGGCCCGGTCCGCCCGGTGGCACGCGAGCGTGTGTACGGGGTGACGACGCTCGAACTCGGCTGAGACCGCGCCTTCCAGGCCTCCTCGCCGCCGACCACGCCATGGCCCGTCCCTGACCCCGGCCTGACCCGGCCCTCGCCGGACCCGCCGGCCGGCGGCGGCTCCCGACCGGCCGTCGTGGGGCACGTCCTGCTGGGGGGGTACCGTAGGGCGCCCGCCGAGAGGTGTGTACCTTTCCCGTTGAGCAGGTACGTACCAGCTCGCCGCAACGGGCCTGTTCAGGCCCCCGACCGGGCGTACTCCGCGCGCTCGGTGCGCGTACGACGTGGCACCGGCTCCCGTGCCCGCACCCCCGGTCGCACCTCCCCTCACCGGACCCCCGCCGCCCCGTGAGGGGTGACAAGGGTTTTCCCCGTATCGGGTTCACCCCCCCGTTCCCTACTGTCCTCCGCACCGGCAGATATCATCCCCCGACCGCACCCTGACAGGTGCATGCGAAGGGTGGCATCCGCCGGGGACGGCCTTGACCCGGGCCGTCGCGCCGGTGGCGGCGCACGGGCCCCCCAGCCCAGGGAATGCCGGATCGCGACCCCACTTCGCCCCAGCGTCCCGCGCCGCCGCCACTGCTTCGCAGCTACGTCGTACTCGAAAGGGCCACACCTTGAACGGTTCCAGGCGGAGAGTCATATCCGTGGTCGCGAGCGCCGCGATCCTCGGCGCCGCTGCCACGACCGGGGCGATCGCCGCCGCCCCGGGCGCTGCCACCCCGAAGCCCGCACCGGCTTCGCAGACGATGCGGGCGCTCCCCAGCGCCCCGGTCGAGAAGGTCATCGTCACCTACAAGAGCAAGGCCGCCGAGGCCGGCTCGAACACCGCCGCGAAGAGCGACACGGCCGAGAAGGCCGCGAAGACGGGCGAGAAGCTCTCCTTCGAGCGTCGTCTCGCCGGCGGCGGCGCCCTGGTCGACCTGGGCGACAGCGCCACCAAGCAGGACGTGACGGAGGTCATGGCCGCGTTCCGCGCCGACCCGTCCGTCGCGTCGGTCGAGCCCGACATCCGCGCCTACGCGATGGCGGTCACGCCGAACGACACCGACTACGCCAAGCAGTGGGACCTGTTCGAGCCCACCGGCGGCATGAACGTTCCTGCGGCCTGGGACAAGACGACCGGATCCGGCGTCACCGTCGCCGTCATCGACACCGGCTACGCGGCCCACTCGGACCTGGCGACCAACGTGGTCTCCGGCTACGACTTCATCTCGACCTCCGCCGACGCCCGCGACGGCAACGGCCGCGACGCGGACGCGAAGGACGAGGGCGACTGGAACGCCACCGACAACGAGTGCGGCACCGGCTCCAAGGCCTCGAACTCCTCCTGGCACGGTACCCACGTGGCCGGCACCATCGGCGCCGTCACGAACAACACCAAGGGCATCGCGGGCATCGCGTACAACGCGAAGGTCCAGCCCGTGCGGGTGCTCGGCAAGTGCGGCGGCTCGTCCGCCGACATCGCCGACGCCATCACGTGGGCCTCCGGCGGCACCGTGCCGGGCGTCCCGGCCAACGCCACCCCTGCGAAGGTCATCAACCTGAGCCTGGGCGGCGCGAGCGCGACCTGCCCGAGCGTCTACCAGACCGCGATCAACGGCGCCGTCTCGCGCGGTACCACCGTCGTCGTCGCCGCGGGCAACAGCAACGCCAACGCCTCCGGATTCACCCCCGCGAACTGCGCGAACGTCATCAACGTGGCGTCCACCAGCCGTGAGGGCAACCGGTCGTACTACTCCAACTTCGGTGCCATCGTGGACGTGGCCGCGCCCGGCGGCGAGACCCGTCGCTCGACCGACACGCCCGGCACCGTCACCACCCCCGAGAACGGCATCTACTCCACGCTGAACTCGGGCGCGACCACCCAGTCGGCCGAGAACTTCAAGCCCTACCAGGGCACGTCGATGGCGGCGCCGCACATCGCCGGTCTCGCCGCCCTGCTGAAGTCGGCCAAGAGCACCCTCACCCCGGCCGAGATCGAGTCCGCGATCAAGTCCAACGCCCGCCCGCTGCCCGGCACCTGCACCGGCGGCTGCGGCACCGGCATCGCCGACACGGCGAAGACGGTCGACGCCGTCACCACCACCCCGCCGGCCGGCACCGTCTTCACCAACGCGACCGATGTAACGATCGCGGACAACGCCACCGTGTCGTCCTCGATCGCCGTCACCGGCCGCACCGGCAACGCTCCCGCCGCCCTCAAGGTCGGCGTGGACATCAAGCACACCTGGCGCGGGGACCTGGTCATCGACCTGGTCGCCCCCGACGGCACGGTGCGCAACCTCAAGGCGTCCTCCTCCTCGGACAGCGCCGACAACGTCCTGACCACGTACACGGTCGACGCGTCGAGCGAGGTCGCCAACGGCACCTGGAAGCTTCAGGTCCGCGATGTGGCCACGGGTGACACCGGCTACATCAACTCGTGGAGCCTGACCTTCTAAGGCACCACAGCTCCACCACTGAACCACCCCCCACATCAGCATCATTGCTGGTCAGCGACGCGCTCGTGGTCTACACCACGGGCGCGTCCTGGCGTTTCGGGGTGCCGTCCCGCCGGGGCCCCCTGTCCGTATGCCGGACACAGGGCCTGGACTCCACCGGTGGGCTCCGTATTCTCTGCCCACGGGGCTCGTGGGCCGGGGGCCCGAGCGCGCCGGAGGTGATGGACAGTGACGACAGCTCCGTACCTCGCCCTGCGCCCCACGGGTCCGGGCGGACCCCCGGCGCCGGTGGGCCGCGAGGAACTCCTCGCCCGCCTCGAACGCGCCCTCCACACCCGGGGCCGCGCCCTGCTCACCGGGCCCGCCGGGGTCGGCAAGACCGAGCTCGCGCTCGCCGAGGCGACCCGCGCCGAGGCACGCGGCGAGACCGTGCTGTGGCTGGCGACCCTGCCGTCCGACCGTGAGATACCCGGGGCCTCGGCCGCCGCGCTCGTGGCCTCGGTGGCGGCGACCGTGCACCGTCCGGAACCCGGCGGCGGCCGGCGCCGTGAACCCCGCCCGACCGACAAGGCACCCGCCCGGCCCGAGGCCTCCGCGGTCTTCGACGAGCTGCCAGGACCCCAGCGCACCGCCGTCGCCATGCTCTGCCGCGAGGCGCCGCTCGACGCCGGCGGCTGGGACCCCATCGCGCTGCGGCTCGGCATCGCCCAGATCCTCCGCACCCTGACCCGCCGGGGCCCCGTGCTCCTCGTCGTCGACGGCGTCCAGCACGTCGACGCGGACAGCGCGGACCTGCTCCGCTTCGCCCTCCACCTCGCGCCGCCCGCGCTGCGGGTGGTGGCCGTCGAGACACCGGAGCCGTACGGCGAGGCGGGCGAGCCCTACCGCGCGCCCCACCGCCCCGACGATCCGCACGCCGCCCACCTCTGGGTGCCGTCCGAGGCGGACGTGCTGCTCGTGCCGCCGCTGCACGCCGACGAGATTGCCGAACTCCTCATCCACCACCGGCTGCCCTCCCGGATGGCCGGCCGCATCCACCGCGCCAGCGGCGGCAATCCGCGGCTCGCGCTCGCCGTGGGCCGCTCGCTGGCCGACGCGCGGACCCCCGTGCACCACGCCGAGGCGCTGACCCTCTCCGGGCGCGCCCGCGACCTCGCCCGCCAGCTGCTCGGCGCCGCGCCCCTCGCCGTACGGGAGACGCTGCTGCTCGCGGCCCTGGCGCTGCGCCCCTCGTCCACGCTGGTGCGGCGGGCGGGGCGGCCCAACGCGGAGGCGGACCTCGCGGCGGCCGAGCGGGCCGGGCTCGTGTCGCTCGCCGAGGACGGCTCGGTGACCTTCACGGCGGGGCTGCTGCCCTCCACCCTGGTGCACGACGCCTGTTGGGCCGAGCGGAGCGCCGGGCACGCGGCCCTCGCGGAGGTCGTGGACGACCCCGTGGAGGCGGTACGGCACCGGGCACTGGCCACCGACAGCCCGGACGAGGACCTCGCGGCCGAGGTCGCGAACGCCGCCGATCTGGCCCGGCGGCGCGGGAACAGCGCGCTCGCGGCCGAACTCGCCCTGCTGGCAGCCGAGTCGACGCCCGGGCGGCACGGGACGCGGCGCATCGCGCGGCTCGTCGACGCCGCCGAGGAGGCCGCCCGCGCGGCCCGCGCCGACCTCGCCATGCGGGCGGCCACCGATCTGCTCGCCCGCGACGCGGTGCCCGCCGACCGGGTCAGAGCGCGGCTCGCCGTCCTCGACACCGCCGGGCAGGGACTGACCGGGCTCGACGAGATGTACGTGCACGCCATGGAGGACTCGGAGGGCGACACCGCCCTGCGGGCCGCCGTACAGCTCCGGCTCGCCGTCAAGTACGTGCTCGCGGACGGCGATCCGCAGCGCTCGCGGACGGCGGCCGTCGAATCGGCCGCGCTCGCCGCCTCCATGGGCGATCCGCGTACGGCGGCGCAGGCGCTGACCGTGCAGGCGCGGATGGAGCGGGCCCTCGGCGAGCCGGACGCGGAGGCGGTGCTCGCGCAGGCCCGGGCCCTGGAGTTGGCCGAGCGGCCCCTCGGAATCCGTAACGCCGCACAGATCCTGACGATCCGTCACGCTCTGTTCGACGACCGTCTGACGGACGCCCGCGACGAACTGAACGCGCTGCTGCCCCTCGTCCAGCGGCGCGGTTCCGTGGAGGACACGATCGAGCTGTTCTCCACGCTGGCCGCCGTCGAGTCCCGCAGGGGCGCCTGCGCGGCCGCGCTCGCGCACGCCGGGCAGTCCCTCGCGCTCACCCTGGAGGCGGGCCTCTCACCCGGCCCCGCCTGGTACACGCTGGCGCTCGCGGAGACGGCCGGCGGCAGCTTCGCGCGTGCGGCGAGCTACGCCCGGCGCAGCGTCCAGGCCTCGGAGGAGGAGGGCGACCGGGTGTTCCTCTCCCGCAGCCGGTACGCGCTCGGCCGGGTCCAGCTCATCAACGGGGACGTCGCCGCCGCACTGGAGACCCTGCGGCGTGTCCAGGCCGACGAGCGCGCCCAGTCGACCGTGGACCCGTCGATGCTGCGCTGGCACGAGGAGCTGGCCGAGGCGCTGCTCGCCCACGACGCGGGCGACGAGGCCCTGGCGCTCCTCGACGAGGTGCGGCCGGTGGCGGCCCGGCTCGGCAGGTCCACGGTCCTGCTCGGCTGCGACCGGGCGTACGCCCTGTGGCTCGCGGCGGAGGGCCGTACGGACGAGGCGGCGCAGCTGCTCACCCGCACGGCCGAGGCCTTCGGCCGGGCAGGGCTGCCGCTGGAGCGGGGGCGGGCGCTGATCGCCCTGGCCCGGGTGGAGCGCCGCAGACGGCGCCGGTCGGCGGCGCAGAGCGCGCTGCAGACGGCGGCCTCGGTGTTCGAGCGGGCCGGAGCGGCGCCGTGGCTGGCTCTGGCGTGCGAGTCCCCGGCGGGCGCCGTGGGCGAGACGCCCGGGGGCGGCTCCGGGGGTGAGGAGGCGCTGCCCGCGCTCTCCTCGCTGACGGAGGCCGAGCTGCGGCTGGCCCGTCTGGTGGGGCAGGGCGCCAGCAACCAGGAGGCGGCGGCGAAGCTGTATCTGAGTGTGAAGACGGTCGAGGCACGGCTGACCCGGATCTACCAGAAGCTCGACGTCCGGTCGCGGGCGCAGCTCGCGACGGCGCTCAGACCGTGAACGGCCGCTGATCCACGAACTCCTGGTCCGGGGTGCCGGTGAGGTGGAGGTTCGGGCTCTGGGTCGGGGGCAGTCTGCGCTGGATCGCCCGGTGGAAGTCTCGGTAGCCGCCGCGGAAGGCGCCGTCGTCCCACACCTGGAGCAGCGCCTCGGTGAAGGCGCCGTTGACGTCGCCGTCGGAGGCTTCCTGGTTGTCCTGGCAGGCAGAGACGAGGAGGGCGTCGGGGCCCGCTCCGTCCCGGGGGCCGGACTCGGCGAGAGAGCGCCGGAGCTCGGCGTAGAAACCCCGGTCGCGGTCGTGGAGCTGCCGCTGTCGGGGTTCGGGCATGAAGCGGGCGGCGGCGTCGGCCTGAGGTCCGCCGGGGATCTCGATGCTGCTGCCGCTGTGGCAGCAGTCGAAGAACGAGACGATCCGCACGTCGTCGTCGAAGGCGCTGAAGGCGCGCCGGACCTCGTCGTCCAGGAACTGCCGGTCGTAGAGGACGAGGGTCTCGTCGAGCGCGTCCGGCTCGTCGTCGGAGCCGGTCGGGCCGTCGTCGGGCAGCTGGCCGCCGTGGCCCGAGTAGCTGAAGAGCATGATGTCGCCGGGGCCGAGCCGGGCGGCGGCCTCGCCGAGCACGGCGGTGACGTTGGCGACGGTCCCTTCGGGGGTGAGCAGGACCGTGCTCTCGAATCCGGCGGCACGGGCGAGCCGTGCCATGTCGTGGGCGTCGTTCTCGCAGGCGACCAGGGTGCCTTCCCAGCCCTCGTAGCGGGCTGGGTCGACGCTGTTGAGTCCGACGTGAAGGGCGAGTCCGGTGGCCATGGGGTGCCTCCTGGCGGAAGAGGAGGAAGGCGGGAGAGCGGAGAGGAACCGGGGCGTCTGATCGAGTGGCCTGTGGTCCGGCGCCGAGCGCGCCCCTCTCCACGCGGTACCTACATCGTATGAACGCTTCCGATCCCCCGCCCCCTCCGGGCCCGGACGGCGCCCGTCGCGCGGCGCTCGCCGACCGCACCGGCTACGACGAGGCCTTCCTCGGGCCGGTGGTCGCGCTGCCGCTGCCGGTCCGGCAGTCCGTCGGGACGGTGATCCTGCCGTACACCCACTTCACCGTGGTGTTCCGGCCCGACCGGCGTCTCGCGGCCTCGACGGCCGTGTGCATCGAGGGGCGGGAGCTGCTGGAGGACGTTCCCCGCGAAGACGTCTGGCGGTTCGACCCGCGGCTGCCGGAGGAACAGCAGGCGGGCGACGACGTCTACCGCAACAACAGCCTCGACCGTGGCCATCTGGTGCGCCGGCTCGACCCGGTCTGGGGGCCGTCGGCGCTGGCCGTCCGCGCCAACGCGGACACCTTCCACTTCACCAACGCCGCTCCCCAGGCGGATGTCTTCAACCAGGGCAGGCAGCTCTGGCAGGGTCTGGAGAACCACCTGCTCGACCACGCCGCCGCCCACGACCGGAGGCTGACCGTCCTCACGGGCCCGGTGCTCCACGACTCCGACCCGCCGTACCGCGGGATCCAGGTGCCGATGCGTTTCTGGAAGGTGGCCGCGTTCCTCCAGGACGGGGCGCTCTCGGCGGCCGCGTACGTGCTCGACCAGAGCCCCGACCTGAGCCGGGACGCGGAGCGGGCGCTCGCGGGGGCGACGACCGGCGCGCCGCCGCCGCTCGGCCCGTTCCGTACGTACCAGGTGCCCGTCTCGGACGTCGCGGAGATCACCGAGCTGGAGTTCGGGCCGCTGCCCGACGTGGACGTGATGCCGGCGACGCGGGCGCCCGAGGAGCGGTGGCGGCGGCTGGAGTCGTACGAGGACATCGTGCTGCACCCCTGAGCCGCGGGCGCGCCCGGCACCCGGTCCGCGCTCTCCCCTCCCCCTCGCCCCGGCCCTCCCCCACAGCGATTGCGACCCCTTCGGGCCGGTGAAACGATGGAAGCACGGGCCGTCCGGCCCGATCAGTCACGTCCCGGCGCCGGAGCGACCGGCGCTGCGCCAAGAGCGCCGGGCAGGTGCGGAATGCCGCTCACCGAGACCGAGTGGGGACTCGTCGCCAGCTGGGTGCGGGATCACCTCCTCGACTCCCCCGACCCACGCGAGAAGCTGTTGCGCTCCGGCCTCCCGGCCGACTTCGTCGACGACCTGCCGCTCACCCCGCAGGCCGACCGGAACGCCCATCTGGTGGTCTCCGCCGCCCGCCAGGACATCGCCCACCAACGCCGGCTGCTCACCGTCCTCACCGGCCTCGAGGCGCTGGCGGCCATCGACGCCCCGCACGCCTACGAGCAGGGCGCCGAGGCCCGGAACCTGCTCACCCGGCTGCGGGAGGACGAGAGCCTGCGGCGCTCGCCGCGCGACCCCTTCCACAGCCACCTCCTGAAGCACGGAACGGCGGTGTTCCTCGACCGGTCCGAGCTGCGCGAGAAGCTGCGGGGCTTCCTGGCCGACCCGGAGCAGACGGTGCTGATCGTCGACGGCCCCCCGGACAGCGGCCGCTCCTACACGTACGAGTTCATCCGTCATCTCGGCCAGCACGAGGACTTCCGTCCGGTACGGGTGACCCTGTCCCGCACGTCGACGGCGGCAGGGCTGATGGAGCGGCTGGCGGCGTTCGTCGCGGGGCCGGAGGCCGAGGGATTCCCGTTGAACCCCACACGGTTGAACGATCCACTGCCGTGCTTCGAGGACGCGGCGCACCGGATCGTCGCCCGCGCCAGCGCCGCCGAGGGCCGCCTCTGGCTGGTCCTCGACGACTGCGACCGGCTCGACCCGCACTCGGACGTGTGGGACGCCATCGGCGTCCTGGCGCGGGCCATCTACGAGCACACCCCGGTGCGCACCGACAGCGTGCCCCGTCTGGTGCTGCTCGGCTACGCCACGACGATGCGCCAACTCCCCTACGAGATACGCAAGAACGAGTGCCGGGACACCACCCGCCTCGCCGACGAGGGCGATCTCCGCGCCTTCTTCGAGGAGTTCTTCGCCGACACGGCCTCCCCGGGGCAGGAGGACACCGTCCAGGCGCTGACGGAGACGGCCGTGGCCGAGGTGCTGCGGGCCGTGGAAGCCCCTTCGAACGGCGACAGTTACATGCGCCGGCTGTGCACGGCGGTGGAGGACGTCGTACGACTCCACCGGACGCTGCCCCCGACGACACCACGGTCCGACGGAGCCGCCCACCTCCTGCGCGACGCCCTGCGCGCGAGCCTCGCCGCTCCCGCGGCCGCCCTGCCCGATCCCCGCCGCTCCTACCGCGAAGCCGCCTGCCTGCTGCAGGAGTTCGACCCGGCCCTGCTCCGCCTCCCCGGCGAGGAGCGGTCCACCGGAAGGGCCGTCCTGGAGCTCGTCGACGACTGCACCGCGCTGCCCTCCCCCGGGGCCACGGTCTGGACGCTGAAGCCCGAGGTCCGCGAGGCGGCCCTCGCGGACCTCGCGGGCCCCGCAGCCGCGCTGGACGCCCTGCGGACCAACATCGGCCTGCGCCCCGAGGGTCCAGGACCCGAGCGCACCGCCCTCGCCCTCCTGACCGGCGCCGGGACGGTCCTGCCGCCCGCGGACCCGGACCCCCCGGCCCAGGCGCAGGCCCCCGGCGACGACGTCGAGGAGCTGTCCCACACCCTTCAGGCCGTGCTCTGGCTGAGCCGGGTGCCCGGGGTGACCGGGCTGCCCCCCGTCGACGAGGTCCAGCACCGGCTCGAGACGGGCCGGCTGCTCCAGCCGATGCGCCGGCTGATCCGGGGCACCTTCCACGGGCGCAGCGCCGAACTCGACGCGCTGCGGGCCTACATCGCGCTGCCCGAGGAGCCGGCCGAGCCCCCGGTGCTGCTGCACGGCATCGGCGGCATCGGCAAGAGCACCCTGCTCGCCAAGTTCCTCGTCGACGCGCTGGCCGCCTCGCCGACCGGATTCCCCTTCGCCTACATCGACTTCGCGCGTCCCACGCTCTCCGTCCACGAACCCGCCACCCTGATCGCGGAGATGGCCCGGCAGCTGGCGGTCCAGTATCCCGCCCTGCGCGTCGGCTTCGAGACGCTCGCCGACGAATGCGAGCGGACGGCGGCGGCCCACCGCGGGGAACGCAACGAGCTCGACGAACTCCATCAGCTGGCCGGCACCCGGGCGACTCTCGCCCGCGACTACTCGGCCGACTTCCACGCGCGTGCCAGCGCCCAGGAGCAGGAGCTCGCGCGCCGGATCGCGTCCCTGGTCGCAGAGGCCGTCCGGCCGGCGCCCGGCGGGACGGCGCCGCCGTTCGTCGTCGTGCTCGACTCCGCCGAGGAGGCCCAGTACCGGGGCTCACCGCTGATCTCCCGGATGTGGGCCATCTGGGCGGCGCTGCGGGCGGACTACTCCCGCCTCCGGTACGTCGTCTCCGGGCGCGCGCCGTTCGACCATCCGGCCCGGGTGCTCACTCCGCGCACGATGGAG
The DNA here is from genome assembly GCF_044752725.1 of Streptomyces sp. NPDC088707. Taxonomy (NCBI): domain Bacteria; kingdom Bacillati; phylum Actinomycetota; class Actinomycetes; order Kitasatosporales; family Streptomycetaceae; genus Streptomyces; species Streptomyces sp. NPDC088707. Next base: position 1,318,348 of record NZ_JBIVLV010000001.1, read on the forward strand.
CTCACCGAGCTCGACCACCAGGCCTCCGTGGACCTCCTCATGTCCTCGGGAGTCGCCGACGAGGCGCTCGCAGAGGACCTCGCGGAGCGGATCGGCGGCCATCCGCTGAGCCTCAAGCTGGCGGCCCGTACGGCGGTCACCGTGGGCAACGACTCCCCCGCGATCGGTGGACTGCTGCGCGGACTCCCATCCCGGCGCCGCTACTTCGACCGTCAGGTCGACCAGATGCTCATCCAGGGCACGTTGTACGACCGCATCCTCAAGCACATCACGGAGGAGGACGTCCGGGCCCTCGTCCAGGCGGGACTCGCGCTCCGCTTCATCACCCCCGACCTCGTCCGGGAGGTCCTCGCCGGTCCGGCGGGACTGGAGGTGGAGACCGCCTCGGAGGCCCGCCGGCTCTACGGACTGCTCACCTCGCGCGTCGACCTGATGGAGTCGGCCGGTCCCGACGCCATCCGGCACCGGGCCGATCTCCGGGCCATCATGCTGCGCCTCTCGGACAGTGCGCGGACCGATCTGATGCGGGCCGTGGACCGCAGCGCGGTCGCCTTCTACGCGGCCCGCGAGGGGGCCAGGAACCGCGCCGAGGAGATCTACCACCGGCTCCGGCTCGGTGAGAACCCCCGCACGGTGGAGGAACGCTGGGATCCGGGCGTCGCCGTCTACCTGGGCGGTTCGACGCACCTGGAGATGCCGCACCGCTCGGCCGCCTTCCTCCTCGGCAGGATCGGCGGCCACGTACCCGACCAGATCATGACCGACGCCGACCAGGAGGACTGGGAGCGGATCGCCGCGCGGGAGGTCGAGGACCTGCTCACCCAGGGGTACGTGGAGGCCGCGGCGCAGCGGCTCGCCGAACGGCGCCCGTGGACGCCGTGCAGCCGGCTGCACGCGCTGCTCGCCGAGACCCTCGCCCGCTCCGGACGGACGGCCGAGGCGCGCGAGAGCGCGGAGCGGGACGCGGACCGGGCCGAGGAGGCCGGCTGCGCGGAGACCCAGCTCGAACTGCTCCAGCTGTCGGCGAGGCTCGCCCAGGACACGGGCGACTTCGCCGACGCGGACCGCGACCTCCAGGAGGCCGAGGAGATCGCGGCGGGTCTGGGGCTGCGCTTCGAGTCCCTGGGCATCCTCGTCGCCCGGTCGCGGCTCGCCGACCTCGCCGACCTCACCGAGACCGACGCGGTCCCGGCCCGGGAGCGGCTGGCCCGCACGCTGCGCGGGATGCCCGACGCCGACCTGGCCCGGCAGCCGTCGCTGGCCCGTACGGCGGCGGCCACGGCCTGCCCGGAGGACCCCCGGCTCCTGGAGCACACCCTGCGGCTGGTGGGGCTTCCGGCGGACCAGGAAGCGGTGGTCACCGAGCTCGCGCACTGGATCGACACCACCCTCGCCGACGAGCCCGGGCTGCGGTGGCCGCTGACCCGCATCCTGGAGACGGCGGCCGGACGGGCCGCCGTGTATCCGGACGACGTGGAGCGGCTCGACCGCGAGCGGATCGAGTGGGACCTGCGGGAGGCGCGGCGGCGGGGCACCCTGGACAGTGTCGCCCGGCAGGCGCTCACGCTCCGGGACGACAGCGGGGCCCTGTTGCTCGGAGTCGCCTCCGCGATGGACGCGGGTCCGCACGTGGACGGGGCGGCGCCGGAGGACCAGGCCGGAGGCGTACCGGAGGGCGGTTCCTCGGGCGACGGCGCCCCCGCCGGAATCCCGTCGGAGCCCTGGGCCGGCCCGCGCCCCCGTCATGGCGGCAAGGGGCTGTGGACGCGCCCGCCGCCGACCGCCGCCGGGGCCGCGCTCCGCAAGGAACCCTTCCTCCACCAGCAGGAGCTCGTCCGGGTCCGCAATGCCGCCATGGAGGCCGGGCTCGCGGACCGGGCCGTCCGCTCGACCCTCCTCAAGGGCATTCCCGGCTACTTCACGGCCACGCTCGGGCCCCTGGGCGACGCCCGGGAACAGATCCACGCCGACCTGAACGCGATGAACCAGGTCGAGCGGCTCATCGACGGCCTGGTGCCGCTGGAGATCTGGCTGCACAACGCCATCGAGCAGACCCGTGAACCCGGCCCCCGCGCCGTCCTCCAGGGCGCTCTCGACACCGTCGCCCGCGCGAACACCGGCGAGGCGGACCTGCCGGCGGAGATGCTGCCCGGGGAGATGAAGGAGGAGATCGTCCTCCAGGACGACACCGTGCCGTACGAGTTCCTGCACGGCGGGATCCGGGCCGGAGCCTCCGTCGCACTCCTGCGCATCCCCCCGTACGAGTCGGGCGCGCCGCTGCTGCCGTCCTATCCGCACGGCGGCACGGGATGGATGATCGCCCCCGACCTGCTGATCACCAACCACCATGTGGTGATGGCCCGTTCGGCCGAGCCGGGCGTCCGTCCCTACGTGAGCGACGAGGACCTGCGTCTCCAGGCGCTCATGTCCCGCTCCCGCTTCGACTTCGTCGAGAACGGGGCGGTCGCCCCGGAGGCCACGGCCGGTGAACTCGCCGCCTGGGACGCGGGCCTGGACTACGCCATCGTCCGGCTCACCGCCGACCAGGAGCGCCGCCCCACGCTCCGGGTCGCCACCCGGCCGTTGCTCGTGCGCGAGCGGCAGCGCGTCCCGGTCAACATCATCCAGCATCCGGGCGGGCTGCCGAAGCGGGTCGCGCTGCGCAACAACCTGGTCTACCGGGCCGACGAGCACGACATCCTGTACTTCACCGACACCCGCGGCGGCTCCTCCGGCTCCCCGGTCTGCCTCGACGACTGGACGGTGGTGGGGCTGCACCGGGGGACGCGGAAGGTGGACGAGGTCGAGTTCCAGGGCGCCAGGACGCGGTTCGTGAACGTCGGCACCCAGATGAGCGGCATCCTCGCCCATCTCCAGGAGTTCACGCCGGAGTTGTACGAGGAGATCATGGCGGCCCAGTCGGGCAGGCCGGCTCCGGGGCACCCGGCGAACGGGACGACCAGGACGAACGGGAACGGGACGAACGGGAACGGGAAGCCGAGGTGAGTGGACCATGCCGAACGGATCACCAGGCGGGTCGCCGGTCGCGACCGCCACCGAGCAGATCTTCGGGGATCTGCAGGAGGTCGCCGCGCGGGTGCGCGGCCGACTGGAGGCGGAGATCACCGAGTCCGCCTACGAGCTCCCCGCCGACGTGGCGCCGGCCTCCGAGATCTCCCGCTTCGCCCGCGAGGAGCGGGCGCGCGTCCTGGAGGCCGGGGTCAGCGGTCTCGAGAAGCTGGCCACCCACCGGGAGGACGAGCTCGACGGCGACGAGTCCTTCGGCGTGGAGGCGATCGTGCTCATGGAGGGACGCCCGGCGATCCTGGTGCAGCGCCAGGACTTCGCGCCACAGCCCGACGAGTGGGCGGTCCTCGACGGCCAACGGCCCGCGATCCGCGAGTCCCTGGCCCGGGTCGGCCGGGTGGAGGTGTCCGGGCATCCGCGTCTGGACTGGATCGGCACGGCGTTCCTCGTCGGGCCGCGCGCGGTGATGACGAACCGTCATGTGGCGGCGGAGTTCGCCCGGTCGGCGAACGGCGACGGCCGGTGGACCTTCGACTACGGGATGTCGGCGCGGGTCGACCCGGCGGAGGAGCTGCCGCTCGCGGGTGAGCCGCCCGGGGCCTCGGTGCCGTACGAGATCACGGAGATCATCGGCATCCACCCGGACGTCGACATGGCGCTGCTGCGGATCGAACCCTCGGCGGACGGCGCCCTGCCCACCCCGCTCGCGGTCGCCGCGGACGCCCCGGCGAGCGTCCCGGGCCGCCAGGTGTACGTGGTCGGCTACCCGGCCTGGGACGGCCGGCGCAACGAGCCTGAGTCGATGCGCCGGATCTTCATGGACGTCTACAACGTGAAGCGGCTCCAGCCGGGCGCGGCCACCGAGTTCACCCCGGGCGGCCTGGTCCTGAAGCACGACTGCTCGACCCTCGGCGGCAACAGCGGCTCCCCGGTCCTCGACCTCACCGACCACCGCGTCCTCGGCCTCCACTTCGGCGGCCGCTACGGCACGGGCAACTTCGCGGTCCCGCTCTGGGAGCTGGTGGACGACCCGCTGCTGACCGCGGCGGAGGTCAACTGGGTCTAGGCCCTGTCGTCAAACTCCCGTCGTCGCCCGAAGGGCGGCCCCGCGGCGTCAGGTGCGTGCTCTCGGCGTGCCGGGCGCAAGTCCTCGTACTGGACGTACTCGGGCTTGTGCCCGGTGCGGCGAGAGCGCGTGCGTGGCGTCGCGGGGCAGACGGGAGTTTGACGACAGGGCCTAGGCGAGGACGTGTCGAGCACGCCGGGAGCCCGGCCTGATGGGCACGGCATCCCTAGGACCCGAGCCCGGTGACCGCGACGGCGAACACGCCCCGGGCGGCGGTTCCGTCGGGGAGCCGCCACTCGGCGGTCACGCCGCCGTCGACGCCCGGGTCCAGGTCCGTGCCGGCGTCGAGGACCCGCCGTACGCGCAGGGTCAGCGGGGCGGGCGCGTCGGGGATGCGCAGCACCACGTCCGTGTGGTCCGGGCCGTCCACGACCCGTACGAGCTCCGCCTCCCCCGTGCCCGCCGCGCCCTCCACCGTGACCGGCGAGACGGCGACGGTGAGGTCCGGGACGTCGGTCAGGGACTGGGCCTGCGCCTGCGCGCGGCCGGTGAGCAGCGCGTACAACTGGCCGACGAGCACCGGGTCGTGGGTGCCGTCGTAGATCCAGCGCTTGCCGAGGACGCCGTGCTCGGACGTGCCCACGAGGGCGTGCTCGGCGCCGTCCAGCGGCTCTCCGCGGTACGTCAGGGGGACCAGGTGGGTGGTGGCCCCGTCGCCCTCGCCGTCGGTCACCGCCATGAACTCGATGCCGACCTCGCCCGCCGGGTCGTCGAGCCGGAATCCGCCGACCCGCTCCGGTCGCGCCTCCCCGCCCGCGTGCCACTCCCGGGTGGGAAGCCACTCGGCGAGCAGTTCCAGCTTGGTGGGCTGCATGGTGGTCTGGTGGATGACGGCCATCGTGCGGGTCTCCCTCTCGTTCGCGGGTCCGGGCCGCCTCCTCCGTGGCCCGGCCACCGGCAACGTAACAGACCACGCGGCGGAGCCGCCGTGCGAGGCCGGGCGCCCCGGCCTAGCCTGGGAGTGGAGTGTTGTCCCCGGTCGGCAGGAGGCCGCCGTGAGGTACTCACGCACATGCCGCAGGCGCGTCTGCGCGGGAATCGCGGCTCTCGGAATCTTCGCCGCCCCGCTGGGCGCGGGCACCGCCCTCGCCGCCGAACCGCCCGCCCCCGCCCCTTACACGGCGGCGGCCCAACCACCGGTTCCCGGGCCCTACTCGGTCCCCGCGGCGGCTTCGGCGCAGGGCGACTTCCCCGAACTCACCCCGGCCGTCACCGAACGCCTGGACAAGGCGATCCAGGACGTCATGAAGGAGGCCGGCGTCCCCGGTGTCACGGTCGGCCTCTCGGCGCCCGGCAAGGGCACGTACATCCGCTCCTTCGGCGTCGCCGACAAGGCCACCGGGCAGCCGATGCGGCCCGACCTGTACATGCGGATCGGCAGCGAGACCAAGACGTTCACGGTCACCGCGCTGCTCCAACTCGCCGACCAGGGCAGGCTGAGCATCGACGACCCGATCTCGAAGTACGTCGACGGCGTCCCGAACGGCGACAGGATCACCCTGCGCAACCTCGCGTCCATGCGCAGCGGGCTCTTCAACTACTCGGCGGACGAGGGATTCTACAAGGCGTTCACCTCGAACCCGGACCGGCCTTTCACGCCGCAGGAGTTGCTCGGCTACGCGTTCAAGCACCCGATCCAGTTCCAGCCCGGGGCGGAGTTCGCCTACTGCAACACCAACCTGATCCTGCTCGGACTCGTCGTGGAGAAGGTCAGCGGCACGCCGCTGCACGAGTTCATCCAGAAGAACGTGCTCGACCCGGCGGGCCTCGACCGCACCGTCTTCCCGACCGACGCCGCGTTCCCGGAGCCGCACGCCCACGGCTACACCGTCCAGACCGCCTCGGGGCAGGTCGAGGACGCCACGAACTGGAACCCCTCCTGGGGCTGGGCGGCCGGCGCGATGATCTCGAACCTCCAGGACCTGCGCACCTGGGCGCGGGTGGTCGCCACCGGCACGCTGCTCACTCCGGAGACCCAGGCCGAGCGCCTCAAGGTCTATCCGACGGACATCCCCGGCGCGGGATACGGGCTGGGCATCTTCAACGTCCAGGGCTGGATCGGCCACAACGGCTCCCTGCCCGGGTACGAGTCGCTGACGATCTACCTGCCGGAACCGCGGGCCACCCTGGTCGTGCTGCTCAACACGGACATGCTGCACGACGGCAACGAGCCCAGCACCCTCTTCGGCCAGGCCATCACCCGCATCGTGACCCCGGACCACGTCTTCGACATCCCGGTCACGGCGGCGGCTCCGACCAGTCCGAGCCCCAGCAAGGGCTGACCACCCGCGACACGTCACCGTGCCGCCGCACCACGGGAGCAGGAATGACCGGTGGACCCGAGCCCGTCAGCGCCGTCGCCCGCGAGGCACTGGAGCGGGAGCTCGACGACCTCCGCACCGAACGCGAGGCCGTCGCCGTCACGCTGGGGGACGGAGGCGGCGATCAGACGGGCGATCGGGCCGACCAGGCCGACGAACTGGAGCGCGCCACGGAACTCGACCGGCTCGACCGCCGCATCGACGGCGTCGAAGGACGCCTGCGCGAGGCGGACGCCGCGGGCGCGCCGCCCACCGACGAGGTCGGCGTGGGCAGCACCGTGACCGTGCGGTTCGAGGACGGCACGGAGTCGACGGTCCAGATCGGCGAGGTCGCCGCGGTGCTCGACCGGACGATGGTCACCGCCGACAGCCCCCTCGGCGGAGCCCTGCTCGGCCGTCGCGCGGGCGACACCGTCACGTACGTGACGCCCGAAGGGCCGGCCTCCGCGGTCGTGCTGTCCCTCGGCGACTAGCCGGCCGGCCGCCCGCCGCGCCACGTGGCCCGTGCCCCGAGGTGGCGCAGCGCCGACGCCGCCGCTCCCGCGCCGCACATGCCGTGGGCGCCGGGGCCTGGCGGGGTGGCGGCCGAGCAGAGGAACACCCCGGGCAGTCCGGTGGCGTACGGGTCGAGCGCGGGGCGTGCGCCCAGGAGGAGTTGGGGGACGGTCTTGGCTCCGGTGAGGATGTCCCCGCCGGAGAAGTTCGGGTTGGCGGCGGCGAAGTCGGCCGGGCGGGTGAGGTGGTGTCCCAGGACGCGTTCACGGACGCCGGGCGCGAAGCGTTCCAGCTGGCGCAGGACGGCCTCCGTCGCGTCGCCCTCGTAGCCGTACGGGACATGGGCGTACGCCCAGACGGGGTGGACGTCGCCGACGGACCGGGAGGGGTCGGCGAGGTACTGCTGTCCGACGAGCACGAAGGGCCGCTCGGGCATCCGACCCTCCGTCACCTCCTCCTCGGTGAAGGCCACTTCGGCGAGCGGGCCACCGAGGTGCACGGTGCCGGCGCGCCGGGCCCGTTCGTCCGCCCAGGGCACCCCGCCCTCGACGGCGAGATCGACCTTGAAGGCGCCGGGGCCGCGCCGGAAGCGCCGGTACGCGGCTGCCGCCCGGGCCGGCAGCCGGTCGCCGTAGAGGCGTGCGACCTGGCCGGGGTCCAGGTCGAGCAGGGTCACGTCGGCGGGCGGGAGCTGCCCGGGGTCGGTGATCCGTACACCGGTGTGGATCACGCCGCCGTGCTCGGCGAGGACGGCGGCCATGGCGCGCGTGATGGAGTGCGAGCCGCCCTCGGCGACGGCCCATCCGGCGGCGTGTCCCGCGGTGAGGATGCCGAGCCCGATGGCCGAGCTGAACGGGTCGGTGAGCGGCCGGAAGGAGTGGGCCGCGACTCCGGCCCACAGCGCCCGGGCCCGCGGCGTACGGAAGAGCCGGGCGAGGGCCGATGCGGGCAGGACGGTCGGCAGACCGAAGCGGGCGAGCGCCAGCGGATGAGCGGGGATCCGGAGCAGCGGGCCCATGACGTCGTCGGCGAGCGCGTCCCACCGTCGAACGGAGGGCTCCAGCAGGGCCCGGTAGCGGGCGCCGTCGACGCCGAGCCCGGCGGCGGTCTCCGTCACGGACCGGAACAGGACACCCGCCGTGCCGTCGTCGAGGGGGTGGACGCAGTCGATCTCGGGCTGCCGCCAGCGCAGCCCGTGGCGCTCCAGGCCGAGCGAGCGGAGGGCGGGCGAGGTGACGGCCATCGGGTGGATGGCGGAGCAGTGGTCGTGCAGCAGACCGGGCAGGATCGCCTCGAAGCTGCGGGTGCCGCCGCCGATCTCCTCGGCGCCCTCCAGGACGGTGACCTCGATGCCTTCGCGCGCGAGCAGGGCGGCGGCGGCGAGCCCGTTGGGCCCGGCACCGACGACGACGGCCGTGGTCATGAGGTCTCCAGGGGGCGGAGTCTCCGTGCGGAACTGCCTCAGCCCGTGACGATGCCCGTGACGAGGTTGATGGTGGTGGCCAGGATACTCACGCCGAAGACGTACGACAGCAGGCAGTGACGTAGCGCGATCGCGCGGATCGTCGTGCTGGAGACATCGGTGTCGGAGACCTGGTAGGTCATGCCGAGGTTGTAGCTGAAGTAGAGGAAGTCGCTGTAGCGGGGCGGTTCCGGGGAGTTGAAGTCGATCCCGCCACCGGGCTTCCCGTAGTAGAGGGACGCGTACCGGGTCGCGTACATCAGGTGCAGCGCCGCCCAGGCCATGAACACCCCGGCGAGCGCGGTCGCCGCGGCGGCGTGGCTCAGGTCGGACTTGCCGACCAGCAGCAGGACGACGATGCCGACGAGTCCGCCCACCGCCGTCCCGACGACGGCCAGTTCCTCCATGACGGGCCGGAACTCCTCGCGGCGTGCGTTGCGATGGGTGGTGGTGGCGTCCATCGGCCACAGCGTGACCCAACCGGCGACGACGAAGAGGGTCTCCCCCAGGGCGATCGCGGAGAGGACGCCCAGCGGCGCGTGGGTGGCGGCGCCGACGACGGCCCCGCCCGCCACCGCGACCAGCGCCGAGACGGCGAGCCGGGGTACGGCGGAGAGCAGCAGCGGACTCTTCATGGCGTCGGGCCTCCCGGCTCTCGGGCCTCCCGGCTCTCGGGCCTCCGGACCCTGGGGCCTGTCCGGCGGATCAGGGGGCCGGACACTCCTAGACGCCCGGCGCCTTCAGGACGATCACGGCCTCGTCGGTGTACGTACGGAAGGTGAGCGTCTCCTGGAAGTACAGGTGCACGCTTTCGGCGTCGTGGCCCGTGTAGCCGATCGCCAGGTCCTGGCCGAGGATCAGCTCGAAGTCGCCGCCCCGGGTGGACAGGACGAAGCCGCCGCTGAGGGCCGGCGCCCAGATCGGCGAGCCGTCGAGCATGCGGCCGAGGTGGGCCGCGATCGGGTAGCCGTGGTCGGAGGTCTCGCTGACCGCCCGGTACTCCTCGGCGCCGAGGAGCAGCGCGTAGGGGCCGTCGACGCCTGCGAGGCGCAGGGCGGTCAGGGCCCGGCTGACGGCGTCGGGGTAGTCGCGCGCTTCGCTGGGGAGCTGGACGACCGGGTTGGAGGACCTGACGCGCAGGCCTTCGACACCGGCCGCCCCGTACCCGTCGAAGATCGTGCGGTCCTCGACGAACGCCATCGCGCGCGCCGCGTCCTTGACGGGCTGCCAGTCGGAGTCCTTGGAGCCGCGCTCGACGTCGTCGACGGCGGCCCGGTCGACGGTGAAGGGCACCCTGAGTTCGAACAGCGGTTTCGCCTCGCGCAGCCGTGCGGTGACGCCGGGGGCGGGCGAGCCCAGGTCGCCGAGGTGCCCGGTGCCGACGGCGGCGAGGTCCGGACCTCCGGGGTCGGGGACGTCGACGACGCGACGGCCCGCGACGTTGCGGCGGAAGGTGCGGCGCGCCTCCTCCTCGATCTCGGCCCAGGCCGCCGGGGTGATCGGGGCGAGTTCGCGGTGCAGGTTGTTCGTGTCGGGGCCGTGGTACGGGTCGCTCGTGAGGCCGGGGGTCGTGGCGTCGGGGGTCGTCATGGGGAGTCAGGCTCCTTTCAGGCCGCCGATGCCCAGGGAGTCTCCCTGGCGGACGGCGGCGTCCGGCGGCGCGGCGGGCAGGTCGTCGAGGAGGTCGGCGCTCGGCACGAAGAAGAGGCCGCCGGTCACGGCACGGGAGAAGTCGAGGATGCGGTCCGTGTTGCCCGGCGGGTCTCCGAGGAACATGTTGCGCAGCATCAGCTCGGTGACGGCGGGGGTGCGCGCGTAGCCGATGAAGTAGGTGCCGAACTCGCCGCCGCCGATCCGGCCGAACGGCATGTTGGCGCGGAAGATCTGCCGGGTGACACCGTCCTCGTCGACGATGGTGTTCAGCGCGACGTGCGAGTTCGGCGGTTTGACGTCGTCGGGCATCTCCACGTTGGACGCCTTCCCGCGTCCGATGACGTGCTCCTGCTGTTCGACGGTGAGCGCGTCCCAGGCCGGCATCTCGTGCAGGTACTTCTGCACGACGACGTAGCTGCCGCCGCGGAAGTCGGGGTCCTCGTCGCCGATGTGGACCGCCGCGGCCGCAGTCTGGCCGCGCGGGTTCTCGCTGCCGTCGACGAAGCCGAGGAGGTCGCGTTCGTCGAAGAACGAGAAACCGTGCACCTCGTCGACGACGGTCACGGTGGTGCCCAGGCTCTCCATGATCAGTCGGGCGAGTTCGAAGCAGAGGTCCATGCGCCGGGCACGCAGGTGGAACAGCAGGTCTCCCGGGGTGGCCGGGGCCCGGTGGCGAGGGCCTCTGAGGGCCGGGAAGGGGTGGAGCTCGCGGGGGCGCGGCCCGCCGACGAGCCGGTCCCAGCCCTCGGAGCCGATCCCGGCGACACAGGTGAGGCCGGAGTCGGGGTAGCGGAAGGACACCGACCGGGCGAGGCCCGACAGGTCCTGGAGTGCCTCCCGCACCGTGTCCTCGCCCCCGGGGTTGACGGTGGCCACGAGGAACACGGCCGCCTGGGAGGGCGGGGCGACGACGGGTTGTACGACGACCATGGGACTCCCGCCGAGAGGCAAGACAATGAGACACGAAAGGAATCAAAAGGACAGCGTCAGCGTAGGCGCCCATGATCCGGTACGCAGCCCGTACGGCCCCTCCGGGGCCGAGTGGCACCCCCGAAACGGCGGGCATAGCCTGCCCGAAGGGGCGGCTCCCGTTCCACAGTGCCCCGAGTATCCGCAGGTGAGAGGGTGAACGGCCGTGAGCACCGACCAGGACGCGCAGGAATCCCCGGCGCCCGGCGCCCCGAAGCCCGTGCCGGCCCGGGTGGGGCCCACCCCCGAGGGCGACCCGGAGTTCCACCCCTACCACCACCCCGCGGCGGGCTGGGGCGCGGCCAAGAGCGTGACCGGCTTCCTCGTCCGCGAGGGTGCCCTCGTCGACGGCCCGCGCGCGATCATGCGGATGAACCACGAGAACACCGGCTTCGACTGCCCCGGCTGCGCGTGGCCCGACGACACCAAGGGCCTGCACCTGGACATCTGCGAGAACGGCATCAAGCACGTCACCTGGGAGATGACCCGCAAGCGCGTCGGCAGCGAGTTCTTCGCCGCGCACTCGGTGTCCGAGCTCGCCGAGTGGAGCGACTACGACCTGGAGACCCAGGGCCGGCTGACCGAGCCGATGGTCTACGACCCGGAGTCGGACCATTACGTCCCGATCACCTGGAAGGACGCGTTCGAGCTGGTCGGCCGTGCCCTGCGCGACCTCGACACCCCCGACCAGGCGTCCTTCTACACCTCGGGACGGCTCGGCAACGAGGCGACCTTCCTCTACCAGCTGATGGCCCGCGAGCTGGGCACCAACAACCTGCCCGACTGCTCCAACATGTGTCACGAGGCCAGCGGCCGCGCCCTCCAGGCCTCCCTGGGCACGGGCAAGGGCACCGTCGACCTCAAGGACTGGGAGTCCGCCGACGCGCTGTTCATCTTCGGGGTGAACGCCGCCTCGAACGCGCCCCGGATGCTGACCGCGCTCGCCGAGGCCCATCACCGCGGCGCGCAGATCGTGCACGTCAACCCGCTCGTCGAGGCCGCCGCCACCCGGACCATCGTGCCGCACGACTTCATGGACATGGCCCTCTTCAGGACGACGAGGACCAGCACCCTGAACCTCCAGCCGCGCATCGGCGGCGACATGGCGCTGATCCGCGGCATGGCCAAGGCGATCCTGGAGCACTCCACGACCGACCCCAAGGCCCTCGACCAGGAGTTCGTCGACCGCCACACGAGCGGCTTCGAGGAGTACCGGGCGCTGTGCGAGGCCACACCGTGGGAGGAGATCGAGCGGCAGTCCGGACTGAGCCGCGCCGACGTCCTCAAGGCCGCACGGGTGTACGGCGAGGCCGACCGCTCCATCGTCAGCTGGTGCCTGGGCCTCACCCAGCACGAGCACGGCGTCGACACCGTCCGGGAGATCGTCAACCTGCTGCTGCTCCGCGGCAACCTGGGACGCGAGGGCGCCGGCCCGTCCCCCGTACGCGGACACAGCAACGTCCAGGGCAACCGCACCTGCGGCATCGACCACCGCCCCGGCGACGCGTTCCTCGACCGGCTCGCCGAGGTCTGCGCGATCGATCCGCCGCGCGAGCACGGCTTGGACACCGTCCGCACCATCGAGGCGATGCGGCGCGGCGAGATCAAGGTCTTCGTCGGCATGGGCGGCAACTTCGCGCTCGCCGCCCCCGACACCCGGCTCACCTACGCGGCACTGCGCACCTGCGACCTCACCGTCCAGGTGAGCACCAAGCTGAACCGCAGTCACCTCGTCCACGGCAAGCGGGCACTGATCCTGCCGTGCCTCGGCCGCACCGAGAAGGACCATCAGCGCAGGGGCGTCCAGAGCACCTCCGTCGAGGACTCGATGAGCATGGTGCACCTGTCGATCGGCATGAAGCGCCCCGCCTCACCGCACCTGCTGTCCGAACCGGCGATCATCGCCGGCATGGCGCGGGCCGCGCTGCCCGACAGCGCGACGCCCTGGGAGTGGTACGTCGAGGACTACGACCGCATCCGGGACACCATGGCCAAGGCCCTGGACGGCTTCGAGGACTTCAACCGGCGGGTGCGTCTCCCGCTCGGCTTCCGCATCAGGCAGCCGGCCCGCGAACTGGTCTTCCTCACCCCGTCCGGGCGCGCCGAGTTCTCCAGCGCCCCGCTGCCCGACGTCGTGCCCGAGCCGGGCACCCTGGTCCTCGGCACCATGCGGTCCCACGACCAGTGGAACACCACCATCTACTCCGACAACGACCGCTACCGCGGCATCAAGAACCTGCGCACGCTCGTCCTCATGAACCGGGCCGACATGCGGGAGCGCGGGATCGCCGACATGGGACCCGTCGACATCACGAGCACCGCGAAGGACGGCAGCCGACGGTCCGTCAGCGGCTACCTGGCGGTTCCGTACGACATCCCCCGGGGCTGCGCGGCCGGCTACATGCCCGAGATGAACGTGCTGTGCGCGCTGGTCGACTACAGCACGCAGAGCGACCAGCCGATCATGAAGCACGTCAAGGTGACGATCGAGCCGACCGGTTGACCCTTCCTCATCGCCCTCGGGCGAGCCGCTCCAGGAGGAGATGGCCGCGGCGCTCCGCCCCGGTGAGTTCGGTGGGATCGATCTCCGCCGGCCGGAGCGCGCCCGCGGCGGCGTCGTCCGTACGTCGACGGAGTGCAGAACCGTCCTGGTGCCGCCGGCCGGCGTCGCCGGCATCAGCGACTGCCTCCGACCTTGAAGGGAGTCGTCCGCCTCGAACGGTCGCCCGGGGAGATGCCGGCGCCGTCCCCGTGACAGAGTCGTGGACAGCCCCCGAACAGGCACGACCGGACGACCGGACGGCCGGGCCACACATCGAGCACCGTCGGAGCGGCGCTCCGAGGAGAGGAACGAACCATGGGACGAGTGACCGTACGGCGGCGCGTCCTGCGCGTGCGCGAGGGGGACGCCTCCTACCGCCCGGACACCCTGGCCGCCGAGGAGCCGATGGAGATCAGGGTCGGCGGGCGCCCGCTGACGGTGACCATGCGGACCCCGGGTGACGACTTCGACCTCGCGGTCGGCTTCCTGGTCAGCGAGGGGGTGGTGCACTCCGCCGAGGACGTGGCCGGTATCCGCTACTGCGCGGGGGCCACGGCCGACGGCGGCAACACGTACAACGTGGTCGACGTCGGTCTGGCGCCCGGCGTCGCCGCCCCCGACGCGTCCCTGGAGCGGAACTTCTACACGACCTCGTCGTGCGGTCTGTGCGGCAAGGCGAGCCTGGACGCGGTGCGCACGACGGCCGCCTGGTCGGTCGCCGAGGACCCGCTGCGGATCGGGACGGACGTCCTCGCGGCCCTGCCGGACCGGCTGCGGGCCGCCCAGCGGGTCTTCGACACCACGGGCGGGCTGCACGCCGCCGGGCTGTTCACCGCCGAGGGCGAGCTGGTGTGCCTGCGGGAGGACGTCGGCCGGCACAACGCCGTCGACAAGGTGGTCGGCCACGCGCTGCGCGAGGGACTCCTGCCGCTGCGCGAGTCGGTCCTGATGGTGAGCGGCCGCGCCTCGTTCGAGCTGGTGCAGAAGGCGGTGATGGCCGGGATCCCGCTGCTCGCCGCGGTCTCGGCGCCGTCCTCGCTGGCGGTGGACCTGGCGGCGGAGAGCGGGCTGACCCTGGTCGGCTTCCTGCGCGGGTCCTCGATGAACGTGTACACGGGGGACGAGCGGCTGAGCCCGGTCCCGGTAGTCTGACGCGGACGTGCCGGTGGCGTGAGCCGTGCTCCGGGCGGACCAGGAGGTGTCCTGCGATCCGGTTCGGTCGGCAGGACACCACCGGGGCCTAGGCCCGACAGGGCCTAGTCGGCCTGCCGCTCGCCGTCCGGGGGAAGGCCGACCTCCTCGCGGTCCTCCTCCAGGCGCTCTTCCAGTTCGTCCTCGTCCGGGCGACGGGGCATGCCGCGGCTGTGCCCGGTGTCGGGGTCGCCCTCGACCTGTTCGTTCGACTTGTGGTGCGGGGCCATCGGTCTCACTCCTTGCCGTCGGTGGCGGCGGACGTCACGGAGGCCTCGGGGGCCCTCCCGGCGCCGTCGCCGCCCTTCTGGATGGTGCAGTGGAGGGAGTCGTCGATCACGTCGGCGACGATCGTGTCCCCCGGCTCCGCCTCTCCGCCGAGCAGCAGGGAGGCGATGCGGTTGTCGAGTTCCGTCTGGATGGTGCGGCGCAGCGGGCGGGCGCCGAACTCCGGCTGGTAGCCGTGGGCCACGAGCAGTTTCTTCGCCGCCTCCGTGACGTCGAGGGTCATGCCCTGGGCGCGCACCCGGTGCTTGCTGCGGTCCAGGAGGTGGTCGACGATCTCCGACAGGTCCTTCTCGGTGAGGCTGTGGAAGACGATGATGTCGTCGATGCGGTTGAGGAACTCCGGCAGGAACCGGCCCCGCAGGTCCTCCATCAGCTCGCTCCTGAGCTCGGCCGCGTCGCCCTCGTGGGCGAGGATCCGGTGGGCGCCGATGTTGGACGTCATGATGATGACGCAGTGCCGGAAGTCGACCGTGCGGCCCTGTCCGTCGGTGAGCCGCCCGTCGTCGAGGATCTGGAGCAGCGTGTTGAAGACGTCGGGGTGCGCCTTCTCCACCTCGTCGAAGAGGACCACGCTGTACGGGTTGCGGCGCACCTTCTCGGTGAGCTGGCCGGCCTCCTCGTAACCGACGTATCCGGGAGGCGCTCCGACGAGCCGGGCGACGGTGTGCTTCTCCTGGAACTCGCTCATGTCGAACCGGATCATGCGGTCGTCCTCGCCGAAGAGCAGTTCGGCGAGGGTCTTGGCGAGTTCGGTCTTGCCGACGCCCGTGGGGCCGAGGAAGAGGAACGAGCCGACGGGGCGGTTCGGGTCGCCCATGCCGGCGCGGTTGCGGCGTACGGCCTCGGAGACCGCGGTGACCGCCTCGTCCTGGCCGACGATCCGGGCGTGCATCTCCTCCTCCAGCTTGAGGAGCTTCTCCTTCTCGCTGGCGGTAAGCTGGGAGACGGGGATGCCGGTGCGACGCGAGACGATGTCGGCGATGTCGGCGGCGGTGACCGAGACGACGCCCTCGCGGCGCTCCTCGATGCCCGCGATCTCGCCCTCCACATCGGCGATCTGCCGCTTCAGGTCCGAGGCCTTCTCGAACTGCTCGGCGGCGACGGCCTGGTCCTTCTCCCGCTGGAGCCTGGCGAGCCGGTCCTCCCGGCTGACGACCTCGGTGGAGCGGCCGGCGCTGCGCAGCCGTACGCGCGCGCCCGCCTGGTCCATCAGGTCGATGGCCTTGTCGGGCAGGAAGCGGTCGCTGATGTACCGGTCGGAGAGCTCCGCCGCCGCCGCGAGGGCGCCGTCGGCGAACCGGACCTGGTGGTGTGCCTCGTACGCGTCCCGCAGTCCTTCGAGGATCTGCACGGTCTCCTCGACCGTCGGCTCCGGGATGAGGACGGGCTGGAAGCGCCGTTCGAGTGCGGCGTCCTTCTCGATGTGCTTGCGGTACTCGTCGATCGTCGTCGCGCCGACGACGTGCAGCTCGCCGCGCGCGAGGGCGGGCTTGAGCATGTTGCCCGCGTCCATCGCGCCCTCGCCCGACGCGCCCGCGCCGACGACCGTGTGGAGTTCGTCGATGAAGAGGATGATGTCGCCACCGGCCTCCTGGACGTCCTCGATGACCTTCTTGAGGCGCTCCTCGAACTGGCCGCGGTACTGCGCTCCGGCCACCAGACCCGACAGGTCGAGGGAGACGACGCGCTTGCCCTTCAGGGTGTCGGGCACCTCGCCCGCCACGATCCGCTGGGCGAGGCCCTCGACGATGGCGGTCTTGCCGACGCCGGGCTCGCCGATGAGCACGGGGTTGTTCTTGGAGCGCCGCGAGAGGATCTCGATGGTCTGCTCGATCTCCTCGGCGCGGCCGACCACCGGGTCGAGCCTGCCCGCCTTCGCCTCGTCCGTGAGGTCCCTGCCGAACTCGTCCAGGGTGGTGGCCGGCTGGTTCGGCTGCTTCCCTGCGGCGGGGGCACCGCCGTCGGAGCGGCTCGCCCGGTCCGTGAGGCCGCGCAGCTTCTTCACGTCGTGGTCGTCCGCGCCCAGGAGCCGGGTCGCCCCGGAGTCGGAGTCGGCGAGGAGGGCCGCGAGGATGTGCTCGGGGCCGATGTACGACACGCCCGCCTCCTGCGAGCGGCCGTAGGCGGCGGCGAGCGTGCGCTTGGCGGCCGGGGTGAGTCCGGGCTCCGAGGAGGGCTCGCCGGACTCCCGGGGCAGTACCCGGTCGAGCTGGGCGGCGAGCGCCTCGGGGTCGACGCCGACCTGGGACAGCAGCCGGCGCGAGGGGTCGACCTGGGTCGCCGCCCACAGCAGGTGTTCCGTGTCGAGGTCGGAGGTGCCGTCCTCGACGGCCTTCCGGGCGGCCAGGTTGAGGAGTTCGTGCGAGGACTCGGTCAGGAGGCGGCCGATCGGGACGCGCTGGACGGCTGGGGGCGAGGACGCCGGCGACATCCCGAAGAACCGGTTCAGCATGTCGCTGAACGGATCGGACGAACCGAAGGGTGAACCGAACGCCATCGACATGTCAGCTCCAGAGACGCAAGAGGGATCGTTCTCACTCAAACGTGACGTATAGGGCGACGCAACCGGAGTGGACCCCGCTCGGTCGGTGCCCTGTCCGGCGCCCCTCCCCGCGCCCTTCCCCGCGCCCTCCCCGCGCCCGACACGCCCGCCCCACCCGTACGGGCCGCAATCCCCGCCACGGCGGCGCGCGCGTCGACGATGACACCATGACGTCCGCGATCCCCCCGCACACCCCCGGACCGCAGGTCCGCGCCCGGAACCTGGTCCGCAACCCCAAGCTGTGGTTCGTCCCGACCGTCCTGAGCGCACTGGTCGCCGTGGGCCTGTCGCTCCTCTACATGGGCGGCATCCTCAATCCGAACGACAATCTGCACAAGCTGCCCGTGGCCCTGGTCGACGAGGACCGGGGCGCCCCGCTGCCCGGACAGCGGGAGCCCCTGGGGAAGCAGATCACCGACAGGATCGTCGCCGCCGGTTCCTCGAACACCAGCGTCGACTGGCGGCGGCTCGACCGCGCGCAGGCACAGGACGCACTGGCGTCCGGCGAGATCTTCGGCGCCCTCGTCGTCCCGGAGAACTTCACCGCGTCCGTCTCCGCCCTGACCACGAACCGGGCGACGGTACGGCCGACGATCACCGTGCTCACCAATCCGGGCCTGGGCAGTCTGGGTTCGTCGCTCACGGCCCAGATCAACCAGAACGCGGCCCATCAGGCCTCGCTGACCATCGGCAAGCAGCTGGCCGCCTCCACCGACGACCCGACGACCCGGCTGCTCCTGGCCGATCCGGTCGCCGTCACCACCCAGGTCGGCCATCCGATCGGCCGGCACAGCGGTCTGGGCCTGACCGCCTTCTACTACACCCTGCTGCTCGTCCTCGGCGGCTTCATCGGCGGCAACCTCGTCAACAGCGGCGTCGACACCGCGCTCGGCTACGCCGACAGCGAGATCGGCCCCTGGCACTCCCGGCACCCGACGGTCCCGATCGACCGCACGCAGACGCTGGTCCTGAAGATGCTGATGACGGCGGGCATCTCGGTCCTGACCACGACGCTCGTCATGGTGGCCACGATCACGATCCTGGGCATGGACGCCTCGCACCTGCCGATGCTGTGGCTGTTCTCCTACTGCGCGACGGTCGCCGTCGGCCTGGGCGTCCAGGCCATCAACGCCGCGTTCGGCGGCATCGGCCAGCTCGTCTCCATGTTCGTCTTCATCGCCCTCGCCCTCCCCTCCTCGGGCGCGACCGTCCCCCTGGAGGCCACCCCGGGCTTCTTCCGCTTCCTGGGCCTCTTCGAGCCGATGCACCAGCTCGGCGCCGGCGTCCGGTCCATCCTGTACTTCGACGCCCGCGCCGACGCGGGTCTGGCCCGCGGCTGGATCATGATCGCCGTCGGCACGGTTCTGGCCCTGGCGTTCGGCTTCGCCATGACCCGGTACTACGACCGCCGGGGCCTGCGCCGCCTCACCCCGCAGCCCGCCTGAGCAGAACGGAGGGGGTGAGGAGTCGGTGCGTGGGGCGGCGCCCGTCGCCGGCCGCCTACCGCCAGTCGTCGTAGGGCGGAGGCGGCTCCTCCGTCCCGTCCATGTCGTAGGGCGGCTCCTCGTCGTACGCGGCCTCGTGGTCCGGCGCGGAAGGTGCGGACGGCACGGACCGCGCGGATGCCGCGGACCGCGCGACGGGGACCGCCGGGGCGGCGGCACCTGCGGGCGCGGCGGCGGGAGCCGCAGCGGGCGCGGTTCCCGCCCCGGCGGCCGCGGCGTCGGCCCCGCTCTCCGCCAGCGCCTCCAGCACACCCTCGGCGTACTTCGCCAGCTTGGCCTGGCCGACACCGCCGATGGTCCCGAGCTCCTCGACCGTCGTGGGGAGCTGTGTCGCGATCTCCCGCAGCGTGGCGTCGTGGAACACGACGTACGCCGGGACGCCCTGCTCGCGTGCCGTCGCGGCCCGCCAGGCGCGCAGCGCCTCGAAGACCGGCACCGCGGCCGCCGGCAGGTCGACGGGCACACGGGCGCTCTTCCCGGAGCGCCCGCCGGTTTCCTTGCGGGGGGCGGCGGCCGGCGCCTTCTCCTTGCGCATGGTGACGGTGCGGCGCCCGCCGAGCACCTCGCCGCTCTCCTCCGTGAGCACGAGGGTGCCGTAGTCGCCCTCCACCGCGAGGAGCCCCAGCGCGAGGAGCTGCCGCACGACCCCCCGCCACTCGGCGGTGCCCAGGTCGGCGCCGACTCCGAACACTGAGAGGCCGTCGTGGTCGAACTGGATGACCTTGGCCGTCTTCTTGCCCTGGAGGATGTCGATGATCTGTCCGGCGCCGAACTTCTGGCGACGCTCCTTGGCCAGTCGCCACACGGTGGACAGCAGCTTCTGCGCGGCGACGGTGCCGTCCCAGGACTCGGCCGGGGTCAGGCAGGTGTCGCAGTTTCCGCAGGGCTGACCGGACTGGCCGAAGTAGGCGAGGAGACGCACGCGGCGGCAGTCGACCGTCTCGCACAGCGCGAGCATGGCCTCCAGGTGCATGGCGAGGGCGCGCCGGTGCTGCTCGTCGCCCTCGGAGCCGTCGATCATCTTGCGCTGCTGGACGACGTCCTGGAGGCCGTACGCCAGCCAGGCGGTGGCGGGCTCGCCGTCGCGGCCGGCGCGGCCGGTCTCCTGGTAGTAGCCCTCGACGGACTTGGGCAGGTCGAGGTGGGCCACGAAGCGTACGTCGGGCTTGTCGATGCCCATGCCGAACGCGATGGTCGCCACCACGACGACCCCGTCCTCCCGGAGGAAGCGGGCCTGGTTGGCCGCGCGCGCACGGGCGTCCATGCCGGCGTGGTACGGGACGGCGTCGATGCCGTTCTCCACGAGGAGGGCCGCGGTCTTCTCCACCGAGGCGCGGGAGAGGCAGTAGACGACTCCGGCGTCCCCGTCGTGCTCGGTCCTGATCAGTTCGAGCAGCTGCTTGTGCGGGCTGTTCTTCGGGACGATGCGGTACTGGATGTTCGGCCGGTCGAAGCCGGCGACGAAGTGCCGGGCGTCCTCCAGACCGAGCCGTGCCGCGATCTCCTTGTGGGTGGCCTCGGTGGCCGTCGCGGTCAGCGCGATCCGCGGCACCTTGGGCCAGCGCTCGTGGAGCATGGAGAGCGCGAGGTAGTCGGGCCGGAAGTCGTGGCCCCACTGGGCGACACAGTGCGCCTCGTCGATGGCGAAGAGCGACACCTTGCCCCGGTCGAGGAGCCGCTGGGTGCCCTCGGTGCGGAGACGCTCGGGAGCCAGATAGAGCAGATCGAGCTCGTCGGCGAGGAAGGCCTGCTCGACGGCCTGCCGCTCGTACGGATCCTGGGTCGAGTTCAGGAATCCGGCCCGCACCCCGAGGGCCCTGAGCGCGTCCACCTGGTCCTGCATGAGGGCGATCAGCGGCGAGATCACGACGCCGGTGCCGTCTCTGACCAGGGCCGGGATCTGGTAGCAGAGGGACTTTCCGCCGCCGGTCGGCATCAGCACGAGGGCGTCGCCGCCGTCGACGACCTGCTCGATGATCTCCTGCTGCACGCCTCGGAAGGAGCTGTAACCGAAGACGCGGTGGAGCACCTGCGCTGCCTCGGAGATCACGGCGGAACCGTCGGAAAGGACCATTCACCCACCCTATCGGCCGCCACGGACACCCCGGCCGCACCGCCGAAACCTGTGGACAACCCCTCGCCGCCTCTTCCGGGCGGCGGTCCGCGCCACGCGACCGGGCCCGATGACGGGCCACGAGGCAACGCGAAGGGCGAACCCTGCGTCCTTCTGCACAGGGACGCATCGGCCGATGCACCAGCCACGGCCACAGGGAAGCAGGACACATCATGAGCGACAAGGCCCGTACTCTCTTCGACGCGCTCGACCTCGACCATGACGGCAGCCTGACGCGCATCGAGGTCATCAACGCGCTGCGGGCCAAGGGCCCGACCCTGGCCGCACAGGGCGTGATCCCCACGTGGGGCGTGGGGACCGACGACGACGCCTCGGCCCTGTTCGACCAGGCCGACCAGAACGGCGACCGCGTCCTGTCGTTCGAGGAGTTCGCCGCGCTGGTCGACCGCCGCTTCGGCTGGTGACACCGGCCCGCGCGCGCGACGGAGGACCCCGCACAACAGAGAACCGGCAGGGCGAAGCCCGCGAGCCGCGCGACGGAGGACCCCGCACAAGAGAGAACCGGCACCGCGCTCTCCGCGCGATGCCGGTTCTTCCGTCCGGAGGGCCGGTCAGGAGACCTCGGGCAGCAGCCCCGTGGCCGGCGCGGCCAGGTCGGTGAGCTGGTGGAGCTGGTTCACCTGGTGCACCTGGCTGAGGCCGCCGAGCTGACCCGCGATGCCGGGGAACTGCGCCTTGGACTCCTCCGGGATCCCGGTCGTGGCGAGCGCGTCGAGTTCGCTGACCGGGTTGATCGGCGGACCGAGCGGGCTGGTGGTGGCGACGGCCTGCGCCGCGGAGGCGCCGAGGCACGAGAACGCGGCGGCGACGGCGAGAACTGAGGAAATGCGTCGTGTAGAGATCACACCCTCACAACGCCCGGCCCCGCCGACGGACACGGCCGCGCCCCTCCCGCACCGCCCGATGGCACTACCGGCGGAAGGCGGACCACGACACCGCGCCCGGCGCGCTCCGGCGTGGCGAGGCACGCGATCGGGAGGGAGTCGGTGTACGTCACAGAAGGGCTTCGGATCCTGGCCGCGGACCCCGTCGCGGAAGGAGTGTCCGAGGGATGCGCAAGCTGCTGGTCGACGTCGCTCACACGCTGGTGCCGCCCCGGGGCGACCGGCACGGGCCACTGCCGCCGCTCATGCTGACCCTGACCTTGGTCACGGGGCTGGTGGACGCGGTGAGCTTTCTGGGGCTCGGGCAGGTCTTCGTGGCCAACATGACCGGCAACGTGGCGCTCCTGGGCTTCGCCCTCGCGGGCGCCGAGGGCCTGTCCGCGCCCGCCTCCCTCGTCTCCCTGGCCTCGTTCCTCGTCGGCGCGGTGGTGGGTGGCCGGTTCGGCACCCGCTTCGCGGCCCATCGCGGGCGGCTGCTCACCTCGGCGCTCGCCCTGCAGGCGGTGCTCGTCGCCGCGGCGCTCGTCATCGCCCTCGTGGCACACGACAGGGTGGGCGCGCCGGCCCGGTACGCGCTGATCGTCGCCCTCGGCCTCGCCATGGGGATGCAGACGGCGGTGGCCCGCCGCATCGGCGTGCCGGACCTGACCACGACCGTGCTGACCCAGACGCTGACCGGGCTCGCCTCGGACTCCGCCCCGGCCGGTGGCGACGACCCCCGTCCCGGCCGGCGGATCCTGTCCGTCCTGGCGATGGTCCTCGGCGCCCTCGCCGGTGCCCTGCTCCTCGACGCCGGGCTCGCGGTCGTCCTGGGCGTGGCCCTCGCCCTGCTGGTGGCGGCCGCCGCCGTCACGAGACGTCTGGCGGCCACCGACGCGGCGTGGGTCAGGCCGTAGCGTCCACCGGAAGCGCGGCGGATGCGGAAGTGGGGTCGGTGGCGGCGGCGGATGTAGGGGCGGCGGTGGCGGGTGCAGGGGCGGTGGCGGGTGCGGCGTCGCGTACGGGATGACGGCTGAGGATCGACACGCGGTTGAAGGCGTTGATGGCGATCGCCACCCAGATCACCGCCGAGATCTCCTCGTCGTCCAGGACCGCGCGCGCCGCACCGTACGCCCGGTCCTGCGCGAGACGGTCCGCCGGGTCGGTCGTGGCCTCCGCCAGGGCGAGGGCCGCGCGTTCCCGTGCTGTGAAGAGCTCGGTGTCCCGCCAGGCGGGGAGCACACCGAGGCGCCGGGTGGTCTCGCCGGCCCGCAGCGCGGCCCTGGTGTGGACGTCGAGGCAGTAGGCGCAGCCGTTGATCTGCGACACCCGGAGGTTGACCAGCTCGACCAGGATCCGGTCGAGCCCCGCCTCGGCGGCGGTCGCGCGGACGGCGTCGGCGGTGTGGACCAGCGCCCGGTAGGCCGCGGGGCTCTGCTTGTCGAGGTAGACCCGTCGACCGTCCGTCATGTCGTTCCCTTCGTTGACGTCGCTCACGTGGTCGCTCACGTCGTTCACGCGGTCGTTCGCGTCGTTCACCATGCGCTCCTTCGAGGAATCCGTGCGCGTCACGGGTTCTGGGGCTATGATCATCCATAGTTGTTGAAAGCGAAACTATATCGCTGGACGAGCACGGATGGAGAGGGGTCGGGCATGAGCGACACGGAGGTCGAGATTCTCTCCGCGCGGGACGTCCCGCTGGGCGGGCCGCGCGCCATGACCGTACGGCGCACCCTGCCCCAGCGGTCCCGCACCCTGATCGGCGCCTGGTGCTTCGCCGACCACTACGGCCCCGACCGGGTCGCCGAGTCCGGCGGCATGGACGTCGCCCCCCATCCGCACACCGGCCTGCAGACCGTGAGCTGGCTCTTCAGCGGGGAGATCGAGCACCGCGACAGCCTGGGCAGCCACGCGTTCGTACGCCCCGGAGAACTGAACCTCATGACCGGCGGCCACGGCATCAGCCACACCGAGGTCTCCACCCCCGGCACCACCGTCCTGCACGGGGTGCAGCTGTGGGTGGCGCTGCCCGACGAACACCGGCACGCCGACCGCGACTTCCAGCACCACGCCCCGAAGCCGGTGCGGCTCGACGGCGCTGAACTCCGGGTGTTCCTCGGCTCGCTCGCCGGCGAGACCTCCCCCGTGCACACCTTCACCCCGCTCCTCGGCGCCGAGCTCCTCATCGACTCCGGCGCCACGGTCGTCCTCCCCGTCGACCCGGCCCACGAGCACGGCCTACTCGTCGACGAAGGAGACGTCCGGTTCGCCGGAACCCTCCTCCGCCCGGCCGAACTCGGTTACGTCGACACCGGACACGACACCCTGATCCTGACGAACGAGTCCGAACACCGCGCGCGGGCGGTCCTCATCGGCGGTACGCCCTTCGGCGAGGAGATCGTCATGTGGTGGAACTTCATCGGCCGCAGCAACCAGGACATCGTCGAGGCCAGGGAGGAGTGGGAGCGCGCCTCCGACCGCTTCGGCCACGTCGACGGCTACCCCGGCGACCGCCTCCCCGCCCCGGCCCTGCCGAACGCCGCCCTCACCCCCCGCGGAAACCCGCCCCGCGCCTGAGCCACGCACCCTCGCACCTCACCGACCCCATACCAACCGACCCGACACCCCACGGACCCTTCGACCCGAGAGGCACGTCATCATGAGCGAGCAGGCAGCAACCACCCCCGTCGTCCGCCGCGTCGACCCCCGCCACCGCTACGAGATCCTGGTCGACGACCAGCGCGCCGGCCTCACGGCGTACCGCGACCGCGACGACCGGCGCGTCTTCTTCCACACCGAGATCGACGACGCCTACGCGGGCCGGGGCCTGGCCTCGATCCTGGTCGAGCAGGCCCTGACCGACGTGCGCGCGTCGGGTATGCGGGTCGTGCCGGTCTGCCCGTACGTGGCCAAGTTCCTGAAGAAGCACGAGGAGTTCGCCGACATCACCGACCCGGTGACGCCGGAGGTCCTGCAGTGGCTGGAAGGCCAGTTGGCCCGCTGACCGTCGCCCTCGGCCCCACCGGCCCACGCCCCTCCTCGCCCACGCCGCTCGTCCCGGCCCCGCCGCTCAGCCGGCGGGCGGGGCCAGGACGACGAAGTCGGCGTTCGACGGGTCGAGGCAGACGGCGAGCCGTCCGACGCCCTCCGCGTCGTCCGGCCCCATCTGCACGTTGCCGCCACTGGCGGTGACCCTGGCCACCGCGGCGTCGCAGTCGCTGACGGCGAAGACGGGGTGCCAGTACGGCCGCCCGTGCGCGAGAGCGAGGTCCGCCTCGCTCACCTGCATGAGGCCGCCGTGCATCCGCTCCTCGGGCAGTCCCGCGGGGGTGATGATCGTGTACGTGCCCTCCCCGCCGGGCATCGGCATGTCGCTGTACTGCCAGCCGAAGACGCCGGTGTAGAACTGCTTCGCCGCCTCGGCGTCGCTCGTGTACAGCTCGGTCCAGGACAGCGAGCCCGGCGCGTCGACCTGCTCGACACCCTGGTTCGACCCCGGCTGCCAGACCGCGAACTGGCCGCCCAGCGGGTCGCTGTACTGCGCCATCCGCCCCCACTCGTCGAGGTCCATGGGCGCGACCCGAACGGTGCCGCCGGCCTCCTCCACGGCCCGGGTCGTGGCGTCCGCGTCGGCGACGCTGTAGTAGATCATCCAGGCCGAACGCGCGCCCTCCTCGGTGAGCTTGCCGAGACCGGCGACGATCTTCCCGTCGTTCCGGAACATCCCTCCCTCCATGTCCTCCCCCTCCCCCATGGACTCGTAGTCCCACCCGAGCACACCGCCGTAGAAGGCCGCGGCGGCCGGGACGTCGGGAGCGCCGAGGTCGAGCCAGCAGGGGGAGCCGGGGACGAAGTCGGTGGTGATCATGGCGAAGGCCTTTCACGGTTCCGGGGTACGCCGGGTACGCCCTCAGCCTCGCACCGGACACCACCCCTCGCGCGTCGACCGATCCGCGTCGACGGCACCCCGCCGTTCCTCCGACCTGAGCAGGGACTTCGGCGGTCACCTCCGAAGGTGGGCCGACCGACCCTCGACCGACGGCCGGACCGGCCCCGCCCGTCGAGTGGTCGCCGCCGAGAGGAAGGAGGACGCTTGAACTGAGCGCGTCGGGCTGTCGAGGGCGTCGCCGGTGGAGCGCCCGCCCGGCCGGGAGAGGCAGCGACGTCATGCGCATGCTCCTGAAGGTCCAGATGGACACCCCGGCCTCGAACGAGGCCATCCGAGCGGGCACGCTGCAGACGATCATGGAGGATGCCCTCCGGGAGGTCCGTCCCGAAGCGGCGTACTTCACGGTCGAGAACGGTTGCCGGACCGCCTACCTGTTCTTCGACATGGCCGATCCGTCGCTGATGCCGAAGATCTCGGAGCCCTTCTTCCTCAAGCTCAACGCCAAGGTCCACTACTCGCCGGTCATGAACCCCGAGGACCTGGCCAAGGGCCTGGACGCGATCGCCCCCGGCGGGTGATGCTCCCCGGCGTCGACGCGCGCGTGCCCCCAGGTCCAGGCCGCGCTGCCGATCCGTTGCGGGCTCCGATCCCGCGCTGGACGGCGGCGAGGCGGCTCCGGACCGTCTCCGCCGCGATGAACAGTCCGCCCCGGTCTCGGCGTTGGGGCCGGCCTCTTCGACGAGCCCGGCGACCGTCGCATGACCCTCCGCCACCTGCCTGCCCCTGGTGGCCTGGGAACCGCCGCTGATGCTCGTCACCGGCGACTACGCCCGCCGCGGCCCCTGCGCCGCGGGGTGACCCCCGTCGGCCCCACGGCCCCCGTTGGTCCCACGGCCCCCGTCGGCCCCACGGCCCCCGCCGGCGGGTCGCCCGGAGCACCCGGCCTCGGCCCCCGAAGAGCCGACGGCTAAAGGACCTCCCCAGGCTTCCGGCCCCAGGCCGTGAGCATGCCCGCCGACAGCGCGGCGCATCCGTCGGATCCCAGGTACCGGATCGCCGCGTCGACGGCCGCGTCGTCGACCAGACCGGTCGCCAGCATCGGCGCCCTGCTCCGCTCCCACGTGTCCGCCCAGAAGCGGCTGATCGGGCTCCCCGCCAGCAGCGGCGGCACATGGATCTCGGCGGCGACGGGCACCAGGCCCGCACCGCGGAGCAACTGCGGATACGTCGGCACCCAGGAGACGTCGGTGCCGATGGTCTCTCTCAGTGCCTGCCACATCGCCCGCATCACCACGGTGTACGGGGTGTCGGGCGCCCGGTCGCTCGTCAGGTCCACCGCGTCGCTGAGCACCAGCACGCCGCCGGGCGCGACGAGTTCGGCGAGTCGGCTGATCACTCGGTCGTGCTCGGGAAGGTGCATGAGCACGAAACGCGCGTGGACGAGCCGGAACCGGCCGGGGTCGAAGTCGGGGTCGGTGACGTCGGCCTCGATCACGTCGAGGCCGGTCACGGGACGCTCGACGAGAAAGCGCACATCGCGGTCCACGGCGAGCACGCCCGTCACCCCGGCCTCGTCGAGCAGCCGACGGGAGACCGTGC
Source organism: Streptomyces sp. NPDC088707 (assembly GCF_044752725.1). Classification (NCBI taxonomy): domain Bacteria; kingdom Bacillati; phylum Actinomycetota; class Actinomycetes; order Kitasatosporales; family Streptomycetaceae; genus Streptomyces; species Streptomyces sp. NPDC088707. The sequence goes on from NZ_JBIVLV010000001.1 coordinate 1,345,954, forward strand.
CCGTCCCGGCGCCCACATCCAGGCACCGCCAGCCCGGACCGACCCCGAGCGCGCGGAAGCGCGCCATGGTGATGTCGTCGTAGGCGAGCGCGCCGTAGTCGATGCGCTCGCCCTCGCCCGCCCGTTCGGGTGGGAACACGGCCTCACCGTAGCGGCCTTCACCCGGCGCGTCCCCGCGCGGGGCGGCGGTCACGCCGCCACCCGGGCGGGGAACAGCGGGTCCTCGAACAGTGTCATGAGCGGATCTCTTCAGCTGGTGGGGGCGGGGGTTCCGGGCGGCGGGAAGCGTCGCCGACATCCTGGACACCGACATCGCGGCCACCTCCCGTCGATCCTCCACGGACCACCGCCCAGGCAGCCGAGGCGCGCCGCGCCTGCGCCGATCGGGCGTCCCGAACCCGCCCCCACCGCGCCCCGAGCGCACACAGGCCCACCCCAACCATTGACAGGTCCATCTCACTCTCACCATTCTTGAGAGCGCTCTCAGGGCCTGCGAGGCCCAAAGCCCCACTCACCCACCCACGGATTCCCCCCACACGGAGTCCCCACCTCCGAGGAGCCCCACGTGTCCGCACACCGCAGGCGCAGGCACGGCCGCGCCGCAGTCGTGACCCTGGCCGCCGCCGCGCTGATCGGCACCGTCGTCACCGTCGCCGGCCCGTCCGACACCGTCCAGGCCGCCGTCCCCGCGACCATTCCGCTCACCTTCACGAACAACTCCGGCCGCGGCGAACAGGTCTACGTCTACAACCTCGGCACCGAGCTCTCGACGGGCCGGCAGGGCTGGGCCGACGCGAACGGCACCTTCCACCCCTGGCCGGCCGGCGGCTCCGTCCCCGTACCCGCGCCGGACGCCGCCATCGCCGGTCCCGCCAACGGCGGGTCGATGACGATCCGGCTGCCGAAGTTCTCGGGCCGGATCTACTTCAGCTACGGACAGAAGCTGGTGTTCAAGCTGGCGACGGGCGGTCTCGTACAGCCCGCGGTACAGAACCCCAGCGACCCCAACAGGAACATCCTCTTCAACTGGTCCGAGTACACGCTGAACGACTCGGGCCTCTGGATCAACAGCACCCAGGTCGACATGGTCTCGGCGCCCTACGCCGTCGGCGTGAAGCGCCCCGACGGCACCGTCGCGAACACGGGCCGCCTCAAGCCCGGCGGCTACCGGGGCTTCTACGACGCCCTGCGCGGCCAGCCCGGCGGCTGGGCCAACCTCATCCAGACCCGCGCCGACGGCACCGTGCTGCGCGCCCTCGCCCCGGGCCACGGCATCGAGGCCGGCGCGCTGCCCTCGGGGGTGATGAACGACTACATCAACCGCGTCTGGACCAAGTACGCCTCGTCGACCCTGACGGTGACGCCCTTCGCGAACCAGCCGTCCGTGAAGTACTTCGGCCGGGTTTCCGGAAACGTCATGAACTTCACCAACACGTCGGGCGCCGTCGTCACGTCGTTCCAGAAGCCCGACTCCGACAGCGTCTTCGGCTGCTACAAGCTCCTCGACGCCCCCAACGACCAGGTGCGCGGCCCCATCTCCCGTACGCTCTGCGCGGGTTACAACCGCTCCACCCTGCTGACGAACCCGAACCAGCCGGACACGTCCTCGGCCGACTTCTACAAGGACGGGGTCACCAACCACTACTCCCGCAAGATCCACGCCCAGATGGTCGACGGCAGGGCGTACGGCTTCGCCTTCGACGACGTCGGCGCTCACGAGTCGCTGGTGCACGACGGCAACCCGCAGCAGGCGTACGTCACGCTCGACCCGTTCAACTAGGAAGTCGCGGGCCGGACCGCGGGCCCGCGACGAACCGACGATCCGAGGGCCGAGGTCCGAGTACCGACAGACCCGTCGACCCGCCGCCGCACCGGCGGGTCGACGGGACCACCCCTTTCCACCGGGCGGGCGGCGGGCGGCAAGGACGATCAGCCGGCGAGGGACGCGCGCAGCCAGTCGCGGTAGCGGGTGGGGGCCAGACGCGCGCCCGGCCCGGGGGTGAGGACGTCGCCGCGGACCGCGGCGAACATGCCCGCCCGGTCGTCGACGACGACGGAACGGTCGTCACCGCGGGCGGCAAGGGTGATCCGGCCGATCTCGTCCAGCGCGAGGGCGTCGGGTCCGGCGACGTCGAGCGTGCCGTTCAGCGGCTCCCCGGCGGCGACGTCGGCGAGGGCGGCGGCCACGTCCGCGGACGCGATCGGCTGCAACGGGGTGGCGGGGAGCCGGACTTCGCCGTCGGTCGCCGTCCAGGACATCACCGCGTCCATGAACTCGAAGAACTGCGTGGCGCGGACGATCGAGTACGGCGTGGGGCCGTCGCGCAGCAGGTCCTCCTGGAGCACCTTGGCCCGGTAGTAGTCCAGGTCGGGGACCTGATCCACGCCGACGATCGACAGCGCGACCTGGTGGCGTACGCCCGCACGCTCGCCCGCGCCGAGCAGGTTGCCCACGGTGGTGCGGAAGAAGTCGAGCGACTGGTCGTCGAAGGTCGGGGAGTTGCTGACGTCGATGACCGTGTGGGCGCCGGCGAGCGCCTCGTCCAGGCCTGCGCCGGTGAGCAGGTCGACCCCCGAGGAGAGGGAGGCGGCGACCACGTCGTGACCGGCCTTCTGGAGCAGGGCGACGACCTGGGAGCCGATGAGGCCGGTGCCGCCGATGACGGTGATCTTCATGGTGTGCCTTCCTTCGTGGACCCGGCGGGGCCCCTGGGACGCAAACTCGGATACCCGATGTCCGAGATAATACTCGGATAGTATGTGTCCGAGTCAAATGGGGAGGCGACATGAAACTGTCCGGTGGCGTGGAGTGGGCGCTCCACTGCTGTGTGGTGCTCACGGCCGCGAGCCGACCGGTGCCGGCGGCCCGCCTCGCGGAGCTGCACGACGTGTCGCCGAGCTATCTGGCCAAGCAGATGCAGGCGCTGTCGCGGGCCGGTCTCGTGCGGTCCGTCCAGGGGAAGACCGGCGGATACGTACTGACCAGAGAGGCCGCCGAGATCACCCTGCTCGACGTCGTCCAGGCCGTCGACGGGCCCGATCCGGCGTTCGTGTGTACCGAGATCCGGCAGCGGGGACCGCTGGCGACACCGCCGGAGAAGTGCACGCGGGCCTGCCCCGTCGCCCGCGCGATGGGAGCCGCGGAAGCCGCGTGGCGGGCCTCGCTCGCGGGCACCACGATCGCCGATCTCGTTTCGACGGTGGAGGGCGAGAGCGGGCCGGAGGCGCTCCCGGGAATCGGCTCCTGGCTGACGGCCGGCACGGACCCGGCCACGGGCGGGGACGCCCCCGCGGGCACCGACGCTCCCCGGACCTGAGACGGAGACCGAAGGGGGACAGAACGGGTGACGGAGAGGGTGACGGAGAGGCCGCGGCCGATGCTCCCGCCATGAGATCAGGTCCTGGGCGACTGGATCGCACAACACCCGCCGTTCTTCGGCTACTCCGCCTCCCAGGCCTACCTCCCCTCCAAGCGCCCGGCCCTCGCCGCCTCGACCACGAACGGCCCCACCGCCCAGGCCGGCACAGCGCCCACGCCCAGCTCCCACACCATCACCCAGCGCATCGCCGCGGCCCTCGCCCCGAACCACCCGATCCCCGACTTCGGCTGACCCGCCCCACACCCGGGGCGACAGCTCCGGCCCGGCGACCGCGCCGCCGGGCCGGGTCGGGCGGGCGGGTCGAGCCGGGCGGGTCGGGCGGGCAGGTCGGGCCGGGCGGGCGGGTCGGGTCGGTCGGGTCGTCGGCCCGGGTCCCCGCACCCCGAGGGAAGGTCCTTCCCCCAGGGTGCGGATACGGCCAAGGGGAGGGACGCGCTCCGACCGCGGGCGCGGCAGTCCCGGAAGGTCGACGGGGACTGCGGCGCGGACGGTCCGGGGGCACCGGTGTCGCACAAGGATCGCCCGGTCGTCACGGTGCCGTCACGGAGCCGTCGTGGCCCCATCGCACTCGGTGCCCTCCGGATGGCCGGAAACCGCGCAGCCCAATCCCCCTCGCCCACCCCGCCGTTGATCAGCTCACATACTGCGCTGACCGGTCGGCGGGCGTCGTTGCGTCCCGGCCGGATCCGACCACTCGACCTCATCCCAAGCTCCTGGGGGAGACTTGCGCGCACATGTGAAGAGAACACGCGCCTTCACCATCGCAGCGGCCACATCCGTGGCCCTGGTGGCAGGCATGACCGGCCCCGCGACGGCCACGGCCGACCTCCCGCGCCCCGGCGGCGACCAGCGGATCGCGCTCGTCACCGGCGACCGCGTGGTGGTGAACGCCAAGGGCCGGATGGTGGGCTTCGAGGCCGCCCGAGGCCGTGAGCACATCCCCGTACAGGTGCAGCGCGTCAACGACCGCACGCTGGTCGTGCCCAGTGACGCGCAGCCACTCATAGCCGCCGGCCGACTGGACCAGCGGCTCTTCGACCTCGATGTGCTCACCGACGCGCGGCTGCGCGCGAGCCACCGGGACGGGCTCAAGCTGATCGTGCAGTACGAGGGCGGTGCCGGTGCCGCACGGGCCGAGGTGCGTGCGGCCGGCGACACCCAGCTGCGGCGGACGTTCCCGACGCTCGACGCCGACGCCATCCGTACCTCCCCAGACGACGTCGCCAAGGTGTGGGACGCGCTGACCGACCGGCGGAGCGATGGCCTGCGGGCCGCCGCCTCCGGCATCGGCACGGTGTGGCTGGACGGGGTGCGGTCCGCGAGCCTGGACCGCAGCGTCCGGCAGATCGGCGCCGACAAGGCCTGGGAGTCCGGGTACGACGGCACGGGCGTCAAGATCGCCGTCCTCGACACCGGCGTCGACAAGACCCATGACGACCTCAGCTCCCAGGTCGTCGGCGAGAAGAACTTCTCCGCCTCCCCCGACGCCGTGGACCGTGTCGGACACGGCACCCACGTCGCCTCGATCGCCGCGGGTACGGGCGCCAAGTCTGGCGGCCGGTTCAAGGGCGTCGCCCCCGGCGCCAAGGTGATCAGCGGCAAGGTCCTCGACGACAACGGCTTCGGCGACGACTCCGCCGTCCTCGCCGGCATGGAGTGGGCCGCCGCCGAGGGCGCGGACGTGATCAACCTCAGCCTCGGCAGCCCCGACAGCCCCGGCGTCGACCCGCTGGAGGCGGCGGTCGGCCGGCTGTCCGCCGAGAAGGGGATCCTGTTCGCGACAGCCGCGGGCAACGAGGGCGAGAGCGGCGCATCGACGGTGGGCTCGCCGGGCAGCGCGGACGCCGCGCTGACCGTCGGCGCCGTCGACAAGGACGACCGCCTCGCGGCCTTCTCCAGCACCGGCCCGCGCGTCGGTGACGGCGCCGTCAAGCCCGACGTGACCGCGCCCGGGGTGGCCATCGCCGCGGCCGCCGCGGCCGGAAGCGCGATCGACACCCGCCCCGGTACTCCTCACCCCGCTCCGGGGTATCTGCAGATCGACGGCACCTCCATGGCCACCCCGCACGTCGCGGGCGCGGCGGCGATCCTGAAGCAGCGTCACCCGGACTGGAAGGCCACCGAGCTCAAGGGCGCGCTGATCGCGTCCGCCAAGGGCGGCGACCACACCGCCTTCCAGCAGGGCTCCGGCCGGGTCCAGGTCGACAAGGCACTGGCGCAGAGCGTCATCGCCGATCCGGTCTCGCTGAACTTCGGCACGGCGCAGTGGCCGCACGCCGACGACCGGCCCGTCACCCGGAAGGTCGCCTACCGCAACCTCGGGACCACCGACGTCACCCTCGACCTGTCGGTGGCGACGCTCGACCCGAAGGGCAAGCCGGCCCCGGCCGGTTTCTTCACGCTCGGCGCCGACAAGGTGACCGTGCCCGCGGGCAGCCGCGCCGAGGTCGACCTGAGCGCCGACACCCGGATCGGTGACGCCGACGGCAGCTACTCGGGCTACGTCACCGCCACCGCCGCGGGCCAGTCCGTCCGCACGGCCGCGGTGGCGGTGCGCGAGGCGGAGTCGTACGACGTCACGCTCCGGGCCGTCGGCCGCGACGGTGCCGACGCGCAGAACTTCCACAGCACGCTGATCGGCGTCTCCGGCGCCGCCGCCGGCTTCGAGACCCGCATCGACAACGAACCGGGCAGCCACACCGTCCGGGTCCCCAAGGGCACGTACACCTTCAACACGGCCGTCTACCAGGACCCGTCGGACTACACCAAGGGCACCGACTGGATCGCCCAGCCGAAGCTGGAGATCTCCGGCGACACCACCGTCACCGCCGACGCACGGACCACCAAGCCGGTGGACCTCACCGTGCCCGGCATCGACTCGGTGGACTACGGAGGCACGTACTACGAGCTCGGCGGCACCGACATCGGCCGGGTCGGCAACGGCTGGGTCCTCAGGAGCTTCGCCGGATTCCGCACCGCCCACCTGGGTCCGGCCGTCACCGACGGCTCGCTGCTGCAGACCTGGGACGCCCACTTCCTCAAGGACGCCACCAGCCAGTACTCGGTGGCCTTCGGCGGCAGGACGAACAAGGTCTCGACGGGCTACACCAAGCACGTGAAGGCGAACGAGCTGGCCACGCTCAAGGTCGGCCTCGGTGCCTCCGCCCCCGGGAAGTCCGCCCTCGTCTCCCCCTTCGCCCACATCCCGGGCGCGCCGGAGGGCAACGGCTTCTCCGACCTGCAGCCGGCGCCGGGCACACGCACCTTCTACGTCTCCACCGCCGACGACGTCGAGTGGGTCACCAAGTTCGACCAGGCGGGCGAGCCCGACACGTGGGGCTACCCGGCCTTCGAGGGCAGCTGGGAGATGGTCCGGCCGAAGCGTTACGAGGCCGGCCGGACGTACCGCGAGACGTTCAACACGGGCGTCCTCGGCCCGCTCGTCGGCGGGAACGCGGGCGTGTTCCGTACCGCTCCCGACCCGGCGACGGGCGAGCAGCGGCTCGTCGGCTCGCTGCCGCTGTTCGCCGACGGGCAGGGCCACTCGGGGTACTCCCCGTACACCTCGGTCACCTCGACGCTGTACCGCGACGGCGTCAAGGTCGCGGAGAACGACGACCCGCTGACCGGCTCTCAGCCCTTCACGGTCGACGGCTCCGACGCCGAGTACCGCCTGGTGACCTCGGTGGAGCGCTCGGCGCGGCTCGCCGCCGCCTCGACACGTGTCGAGACCGGCTTCACGTTCCGTTCGAAGCAGGTCGCGGCCACCACCGCACTGCCGGTGTCCACGGTCCGCTTCTCCGCCCCCGTCGACCTCACCTCCCGCGCCCCGGAGCACGCTCCGGTCGTCGTCCCGGTGACCGTGCAGGGCTCCGCCGCCGGTAGGAACCTCAAGTCCCTTGAGATCTCGGTGAGTTACGACAACGGGAAGACCTGGCAGCGTGTGCAGGTCCGGAACGGCGCGATCTCCGTGAAGAGCCCGGCGAAGGACAGCGGGATCTCGCTCTCCGCCGTGGTCAAGGACAAGCAGGGCAACACGTCGACGCTGACCGTCCACAACGCGTGGCTCGGCAAGTGACGCCGACCCGCTAGTCGTCGGACGTGGGACGTCGGACCTGCGACGTTCCCTCGTTCACACCCCGCACGGCGTCGCCCCCCCTCGGGTGGTGACGCCGTGCGGCCGTGCACGGCCCCGGCGACGGGGCGGACCCGGACCGTCGCGTCCGGCCACGGGAGGCGACAAGGCCGGCCCATCGAGGTCCGAACACGCGCATCAGGAGCGTTGCTTGACGCTTCGTCAGGGCGATGGTCTGCGGATCCCCCGGAGTTCAGGAGCCGTTCCGGGGGAGCCGGGCCAGGCCCCCGCGCCGCCCCGTACCCGTAGTACTCAAGAGCTACGCGGCAGGTGTCCCCCCTGGCGGGACGTCGGTTACCCGGCGTGATCCGTAGTTTCGGCACCGGAATCAAGAACCACCCCGGTACGGAAGGACCACGCCATGGCGTCCCGCCCGCGCAGCCGCCGCCTGCGCCGCACCCTGCTCGCCGCCCTCGTCGCCGCCTCGGTGGCGGTGCCCACCGCCGGCGCGGCCGGCCCGGCCGCCGTGCCCGCGCCCTCCCCCGCCCCGCTCGCTCCGCTCTCGCTCGCCGCGCCCGGCGAACTCGCCGCGCGCTACGCCGCCAACCGCTCCGTCGTCCGGGCCGCCGAGGCCATGGCCGACGCCCACGGCGACCACGGACGCGCCGCCACCCTGCGGGCCATGGCCGGGGAGGACCACCGACTCCTGTCCTTCGACGGCCGAGACGGCGGCCGCAGCGTCGAGGTGTTCGGCGACCTCGTCGGCGCCACCCGGGCAGCCGTCCTCGTGCCCGGCTCCGACACCCGGCTCGACAGCCACCGCTTCCGGTCCGGAGCCGCCGCGCTGCAGCGCGAACTGGGCCGTGGGACGGCCGTCCTGGCCTGGCTCGGCTACCGGACCCCCGCCACCCTCAGCGCCGCCGCGACGACCTCCGGCCGCGCCGAGGAGGCCGCCCCGCTCCTCGCGTCCTTCGTGCGTGAACTGGCCACCGCCGCACCACGGGCGCGCCTGACCCTGCTGTGCCACTCGTACGGCTCCGTGGTCTGCGCCGAGGCCGCGGACCGCCTCCCCGTCGCCGACCTCGTGCTCTACGGCAGCCCCGGCACCGGCGCCGACCGTGCCGCCGACCTCGGCACCACAGCCACCGTCTGGGCCGGCCGTGGCACGGACGACTGGATCGCCCATGTCCCCCACGTCCGCGCCTCCCTGCCGTTCGGCGCACTCGGCTTCGGCACCGACCCCGTCGCCCCGGAATTCGGCGCCCGGGTCTTCGACGCCGGCCCGGGCGGCCACAGCGACTACCTCCGCCCCGGCTCCATACCCCTGCGGAACATGGCCCGGATCGTCGCGGGACGGGATCCGGCCGATGCGTGACCTCGCCCGGCGGGTCGACGCCGCCACCCCGCCCGGCCGCGACCGCGCCCTCGACGCCTTGCGCGCCCTCGCCATCCTGGGCGTGGTCCTCGGACACTGGCTCGTCACGGCGCTGACCACCGACAGCGGCACCCTACGAGCCGTCAGCCCGCTGAGCCGGCTGCCCGAGTTCGCCCCGGTCTCCTGGGTCTTCCAGACGCTGGCCGTCTTCTTCCTGGTCGGCGGACGGGTCGCCGCCGGAAGCCACGCCGCCGCCCTCGCCCGGGGCACGTCCTACCGCGACTGGCTGATCGCGCGCCTCGGCCGGCTGTTCCGGCCCGTGGCCGTCGTCCTCGCCGTGTGGGCCGCCGCGGCGCTCGCCATGACGCTGGGCGGGGTGCCCTGGCAGACCGTGCACGCGCTGGGCAGGCTCGTGCTCTCCCCGCTCTGGTTCCTGCTGGTCTTCGCCGCCCTCACGGCGGCGACCCCACTGGTCGCCAAGGTGCACCCGCTGTGGCCGTTCGCCGTCGTCCTGCACGTCGACGTGGTCCGCTTCGGCTTCGGCGGACCCGACTGGCTCGGCTGGACGAACGTGGCGGCCGGCTGGCTCGTCCCGTACTGCCTCGGCACGCTGTGGGCCCGGCACGGCGTCAGGGAGCGAACCATGGGGCGGGCCCTGCTGATCACGGGCGTGCCGGCCACCGTCCTGCTCGTCGTCCTGGCCGGCTATCCGGCGTCCATGGTCGGCGTGCCCGGCACGGCCGTCTCCAACCTCAACCCGCCCACGCTCGCCGCCGTCACCTTCGGCATCGCCCAGTGCGGCGCGGCGTTCCTCCTCGTCGGACCGCTGCGCCGGGCCCTGAGCCGGCCCGCGGCCTGGGCGCCCGTGGCCCTCCTCAACCTCGGTGCCATGACGGTCTTCCTGTGGCACCAGACCGCGATGATGGCCGTGACGGTGCTGGGCCTCCTCGCCGGCGGACTGACCGGGCACGGCCCGCTGACCGGTCTGCACACCGTCCCCGACGGATACGGCTGGGTCCTCGCACGGCTCGCCTGGCTGCCCGTGTTCGGGCTCGCGCTGCTCTCGTGCGTCGCCGTCTTCCGTACGTACGAAGCGGGCGGCCGCCGTCCGTCCCGGGCACGGCGACCCACCGCGGGGAAGCAGGTGCGGCGTGCATAGGGTGGACCTGACCGGTAAGGGGGAACGGGTGGGGGACGGTTACGGGCGGGCGCTGCGCGCCGCCCTGCGCAGGGCCCCGCGCACGCTGCGCCGCGGCCTGTGGACGACGGCCCGCGACCCACTGCCCCGTCAGACCTGGTTCGGCTGGCTCCCGCACGGACACCTCGTGCTGCTCGCCGTCTTCGCGGGCTTCGCCAAGATGGCCGAGTACGGCGAGGCGATGACCGTCCTCACCCCTCCGGTCGAGCTCCTCGTGATCCTCCAGGCCGCCTCCCTCGTCCTCGCGCTGAGCCGCCCGGTGCCGGCCTGGTGGCTGTCCACGCTCAGCCTGGTCCTGACCTCCGAGATCGCCGACGCGACCGTCGGGCCCGACCTGCTCTGGCCCTGGAGCATCTGGGGCATCGTCGTGCACACCTTCGTGGGGCTGCTCCTCGCGCTGCGCGTCCCCCCTCTCGTCACCGCCGTGACGCTCCTGCTCACCGTGCTCTCGGGGCTGTGCAGCGCGGCCGTACCCTCGGGCATCGTGCACAACGAGGACCTGGTCGGCGGCACGCTCGCCTTCTCGATCGCGGCGGTCGTCGGCGCCTCGCTGCGGCTGAGCCGGGTGGCCCGGAACAAACTGGTCGAACAGGAGGTCCTGACCGCCGAGGAGCGGGCCATGCGCACCATCCTGGAGGAGCGCGGTCGGATCGCCCGCGAACTCCACGACGTCGTCGCCCACCACATGTCCGTGATCTCCATCCAGGCTCAGGTGGCCCCCCACCTCGTCGAGAACCCCTCCGAGGAACTGCGGGAGAACCTGGCGGGCATCCGCCAGAACGCCGTCGAGGCACTGACCGAACTGCGCCGCGTCCTCGGCGTCCTGCGCGCGGAGGACCCGGCGGCCGACTCCGTACGGCACGCTCCGCAGCCCACCCTGGACCGGCTCGACGAACTGCTCGACAACGTCCGTGCCGCCGGCCTGTCCGTCGACACCGCCACCAGCGGAGAACGCCGCCGGCTCTCCCCGGGCGTCGAGCTGTCCGCGTACCGCATCGTCCAGGAGGCGCTCAGCAACGCGATGCGGCACGCGCCGGGAGCCCCGGTGCGGGTGGAGACCGGCTACCTGACCACCGGACTCACGCTCCGGATCGCCAACGCCCCGGCCCCGCGCCCCGCCGACCCCTCCACCCTCCCGCTGTCGCCGGGACTCGGCCACGGCCTGCTCGGCATGCGGGAACGCACCGCCATGCTGGGCGGCGAGCTGGTCGCCGGGCCGACCACGGACGGCGGTTACGAGGTGACCGCCACCCTGCCCCTCGACACCCCCAAGGACGGCACATGACCAGCGGCACCATCCGTGTCCTCATCGCGGACGACCAGATGATGGTCAGACAGGGGTTCACGGTGCTGCTCAACGCCGAACCCGGCATCGAGGTCGTCGGTCAGGCCGTGGACGGCGCCGACGCGGTGGCCAAGGTCGCGGAACTCTCGCCCGACGTCGTCCTGATGGACATCCGCATGCCCGGAACCGGCGGCATCGAGGCCACCCGCGTGCTCACCACGGCCGCCGGCTCCACCGTGAAGGTCCTCGTCCTGACCACCTTCGACCTCGACGAGTACGTCTACGAGGCCCTGCGCGCCGGCGCCTCCGGATTCCTGCTCAAGGACGCCTCCGCCGCCGAACTCGCCGAGGCCGTGAGGGTGGTGGCGCGGGGCGACGCCCTGCTCGCCCCGGACCTCACCAAACGCCTGATCGCGGAGTTCTCGCGGCTCAGTGCCACGCCGCGCAGCCCCCTGAAGGAACGCGTCGGCACGCTGACGGAGCGGGAGACCGAGGTCCTGACCCACGTAGCCCAGGGTCTGTCGAACGCGGAGATAGCGACCCGTCTCGTCGTGGCCGAACAGACCGTCAAGACCCATGTGAGCCGCATCCTGGTCAAGCTGGGGCTGCGCGACCGCACCCAGGCAGCCGTCTTCGCCTTCGACACCGGTCTGGTCCGCCCGGCCGGCCACTGAACGCGCCCTCCTGACCGCCGCCCCGGCCTTGACCGTGCTGCCCACGGCACGGGGACGTCCCCGGGGGCCGCCTGCGCGGGCACGGCCGACGGCCGCCGGGAGTACACCGGTTCCGCATCCGCCAAACAGGTCAGAGGCCGCTTCAGATTGCTCTGAAACGGCCTCTGACCTACGACTCTTTCGAGTCGGGACGACAGGATTTGAACCTGCGACCCCTTGACCCCCAGTCAAGTGCGCTACCAAGCTGCGCCACGTCCCGCTGCCCGTCTGACCTGGGGTTTCCCCTGGCTGGACGCGCATGAGAACAATACCGCACTTTCCCCGGTGGTCACGAACCCTTTCCCGGCACTCCGGAGACGGTGCCGGGAGAAGCGGGCCACTCACCGTCCGTGACCGACCCTGGCGCCGGTGTCCCGTCCCGGCCCACCCGCGAGTGGCCAAGGGCAAGGCCCGCCGCCAGGCGACACGTCGTGACGCAGACCACACACGTGGCGGTCGAAGAAGGTCAGAGCAGCTCGGAACAGGTCAGAGCAGGTCAGAGCAGGCCGTCTCGCGACGGTTGATCTGCTCCATCAGCTCCGCCGCCATCGCCTTGATCGTCTCGAGCCCGGCCCGCCCCCACGGCCGGACGTCGGTGTCGACCACGCAGATGGTGCCGAGAGCGACACCCGTGCGGTCCATCAGCGGCGCCCCCATGTAGGAGCGGATGCCGATCTCGTCCACGACCGGGTTCCCAGCGAAGCGCGGGTAGTCGCGGACGTCCTCCAGGACGAGCGCCTTGCGGCGCACCACGACGTGCGGGCAGTAGCCGTGGTCGCGGGCCATGAAGCGGCCGACGGCGCCCGCGGCCGTGGCGGTAGCGGGGGCCGCGACCGGGTGGGCGCCCTCGGGGGTGTGGAGCCCGGCGAAGAACTGCCGGTTCCCGTCGATGAAGTTGACCATCGAGAACGGGACTCCGGTCACGTCCGCGAGCCGGTGGGCGAACGCGTCGAACGCCGGCTCCGGCCGTTCCCCGAGGCCGAGTTCCCGCAGCCGCCGCACACGGGCCGGCGCGTCCTTGTCGATGGGGGTCAGCAGGAGGTGACCGGTGGGGTCGTACGTCAAGACGTGGCTCCGTAGCTCGGCACGGCGGCCGGGGTGTGGGTGAGCAGGTGCTCGACGAGGGTCAGCAGGGTGCGGATGCCCGAGCTGGAGAGCCGGGCGTCGCAGAGGACGACCGGCACCTCCGGTGTGAGGTCGAGCGCGGCCCGCACCTCGTCCGGCTCGTAGCGGAAGGAGCCGTCGAACTCGTTGACCGCCACGACGAAGCGGATGCCCCGCCGTTCGAAGAAGTCCACGGCGGCGAAGCACTCCTGGAGCCGGCGGGTGTCGGCCAGGACGACCGCCCCGAGGGCACCCTCGGAGAGCTCGTCCCACATGAACCAGAAGCGTTCCTGGCCGGGGGTGCCGAAGAGGTAGAGGACATGGCGGTCGTCGAGCGTGATCCGGCCGAAGTCCAGGGCCACGGTGGTCGTGGTCTTGGACTCCACGCCCTCCAGGCTGTCGGTGGCGGCGCTGACCGCGGTCAGCAGTTCTTCGGTGCTCAGCGGTGCGATCTCGCTGACCGCGCCGACGAGCGTCGTCTTGCCCACGCCGAAGCCGCCCGCCACCAGGATCTTGAGGGCGGTGGGGAACGGCGCGGTCGCGAGACGGTCGTGGCGCTCAGAGCCGTTGTCGTAGGCCATCGAGCACTGCCTCCAGCAAGGAACGGTCGGTCGGGTTGGCGTGGAACCGGGGAGCGCGGGCGGTGAGCGCCCCGCAGTCCATGAGGTCGGAGAGCAGGACCTTGGTGACCACGGCGGGAAGCCGGAGGTGCGCCGCGATCTCGGCCACCGAGGTGGGCCCGTCGCACAGCCCGAGAGCCAGGCTGTGCTCGGGGCCCATGGGGGCCTGGGGTGACGATCCGGTCGCCATCACCATGGACAGCAGGTCCAGTGCGATGGTCGGCCTGGTCCGGCCACCGCTGACGGCGTACGGACGGATCAGCCGGCCGGCCGCGTCGTCGAGCCAGGGCCCTTCCTCGGGGGTCGTCACCTTCACTGGCCGACGATGCCGCCCACCGCTCCGGCTGCCTGCCGGGCGGGGGTGACCAGGTACGGCCGGACGCTCTTGACGAGCATCGCCATCTCGTACCCGAGGACCGCCGCGTCCGCCTCGCGGCCGGCCAGCACCGCGAGACAGGTGCCGGAACCCGCCGTGGTCACGAACAGGAGGGTGGAGTCGAGCTCCACGACGACCTGCCGCACCTCGCCGCCGTCGCCGAACCGGGCGCCCGCGCTGCGGCCGAGGGAGTACAGGCCGGAGGCGAGGGCCGCCATGTGGTCGGCGGCGTCGGGGTCGAGGCCGTGGACGGATTTCACGAGGCCGTCGGAGGAGAGGAGAACGGCGTTGCGGGTGTACGGGACCCGCTGGACGAGGCCGCTCAGCAGCCAGTCGAGGTCGGAGGAATGGCCGGTCGGCACATTGCTCGCCATGGGTCTACTCCTTGTGCGCGTCGCCTGGACGCAGCGGTTCGTGGGGGTCGGGCTGGGACTCGGCGAGGCCGATGCCGCGCTGGAACGCGGCCATCAGGCCCGGGTCGTGCAGGGCGTGCTCCTCGGGCTTGCGGCTCACCGGATCGTCGCGCAGCTGCGGGACGAGGTGCTCCTGGGAGCGCCGCTTGGGGAGCGAGGGCCGGCCGTCGCCCTCGGGCGCCGGGGGGAGCGGCGAGAGGAACGAGGCCGGCGGGCCCGGGGGTGCCGCTCCTGCCGACCGCCCCGGTGACGGTGCCGCGGGCGTCCGTCCGGAGTCCTCGTATCCGTACGGCCGCTCGGTGGTGGGTGCCGTCGTGGGTGCCGTCATGGGCGCCGTCATGGGCGTCGGGGCCGCCGCCGGGGCGTCGACCGCGGGCGCGGGCTGTGACGGCACGTGCGGCTGTTGCGTCGGCTGGGGCTGCGTCGGCACCTGGTGCGGCGGAACCGCGGAGGGTCCGGCGGTCGCGGCGGTCTGGCCCTCGTGCTGGGCGAGACCCCCGGGATCGGCTCCGAGGAGGCCCTGCGGGAGCACGAGGACGGCCTGGACTCCGCCGTAGATGTTGGACTGGAGTCGTACGGCGATGCCGTGGCGACGGGCGAGGGCCGAGACCACGAAGAGTCCGATGCGGCCGTCCTGCAGCAGATGCGCGACGTTGACCTGGTCGGGGTCGGCGAGCAGGGCGTTCATCTTGTCCTGCTCGGTGACGGGCATGCCGAGGCCGCGGTCCTCGACCTCGATCGCGAGGCCTGCCGTGACGTACTGCGCGCGGAGCAGCACCGTGGTGTGGGGCGCGGAGAACAGCGTGGCGTTCTCGACGAGTTCGGCGAGGAGGTGGATGACGTCGGCCACGGCGTGGCCCCGGAGAGCGCCGTCGATCGGAGGGACGAGCTTGACCCGCGGGTACTGCTCGACCTCGGCGATGGAGGAGCGCAGCACCTCGGTGACGGTGACGGGGTTCGACCACTGGCGGCGGGAGACGGCGCCACCGAGCACGGCGAGGTTCTCGGCGTGCCGGCGGATGCGGGTGGCCAGGTGGTCGACGTGGAACAGGCCCTTGAGCAGCTCCGGGTCCTCGACCTCGTTCTCCAGCTCGTCGAGGAGCTGGATCTCGCGGTGGACCAGGGACTGCAGACGACGGGCGAGGTTGACGAAGACCTCGACCTTCTGTTCGTCCCCGACGCTGCTGGAGAGTCCGGACGCCTGCACCACGGCCGCCACGGCGGCCTCGTGAGAGCGCGCCAGCTCCTGGGAGAGCAGGTCGAACTCGTCGCCGGAGGCGGCGTTGGTGGGCAGCTCGGGGCGGGGCGGAAGACCCTCACCCTTGCGCAACTGTTCGATGATCGCCTGCAGTTCGCCCTGGCCGCGGGCGCTGGTGCGGCGCAGGGCGGTGCAGCGGTGGAGGACGGCCTTGGCGGCGCGGTCGGCGCCGAGCGCGGCGGCCGTCACGGAGGCCACCGTGATCGCGGCGGCTCCGGTGAGCGCGGCCCAGAGGCCGGGCGTCGGGGTGGCGCCGGTGGAGCGGATGGTGAAGAGCACGGCCGCGGCCCCGCCCAGTGCCACCGCGACGGCGGGAAGCACGGAGGTACGGAGGAGTTGGGGGCGTAAACGGGTTTCCACGGCGTGCGACGCGGGGGGCCGCGCCGGGGAGTCGCCCCCGGCTCCGGGGGCGGGGCGGGCGCCTGACCGGCCGTGCCGACCGCCCTCGCGTCGGTCGGACCGCGGGGCGGGTGCGCGAACTTGCGACATGAGTGTCCTTGGTACGAACGTGCCCAGGAATCGGCGTACTGCGGGTGAACTCCGGGAGGGGACTGCGGGGTACGGCGCGGGGTGCTTCGGGGGGGTGTGCGACGTGTGCCGCTGAGAGCCTACCGATGATCACTGGCAACACACTGTAGTCGTCAACCGTTCATGTGCGTCGCTCAGTTGGCAAACTTCCCCGGAGCCCGGCCGGCTCTGGTATTGCCGCAGGACCGGCAGGCCGAGAAGTATCGGCCGAATCTCGACGTCCTGGCCTGGCGGGGCCGCCGGGCACCGGAACGGAAGAGGGCGGAGGCGTTGTCACGCCTCCGCCCTCTGCGGAACTGCTCCCCGACCGGAATCGCGGGAGGGGTGCGGACCGCCCGGTCCGCTCACGGCCTCAAGGGGTCCGCGCCGCCTCAGGAGCACCCCGGCCGGTGTCCGTGCCGGGGTCGCCGGAGGTCCGTCCCACGCCCGCTCTCGTGTTCGCATCCGCGTTTGCGTCCGCGTTCTCGTCCGCTTTGCCGTGCGACCCGCCGGCGGGCGAACCGTCACCCTCGGTGAGAACCGACGCCGCCCAGCCGCCGGAGGGGACGCGGGCGACCGAACGCCACCACGGGCTGTCGGGCACCTGTTCGGCACCCGGTTCGAAGGGCTCGCCCGGGATGGGCAGGGCGATCCGCTGGGCGGCACCGGCGGCGGCCTCGACGGTGCCCTCCCCCGGTTCGGCCCACGGGTGCGGGGCGAGGTTGAAGGTGCCCCAGTGGATCGGCAGCATCACCCCGGCGGGCCCGCCGCCCTGGAGGTCCAGATGGGCCCGCATGCCCTCGGCGGGGGTCATGTGGATGTCGGTCCAGAACTCCGAGTAGGCACCGATCTGGATCATGGTGGCGTCGAAGGGCCCGTGGGCCGCGCCGATGTCCTTGAAACCGGAGAAGTAACCGGTGTCCCCGCTGTGGAAGATCCGGTGGGAGGGGCCCGTCACGACCCAGGAGGCCCAGAGCGTCATCTGCCGGTTGCGCAGCCCGCGGCCGCAGAAGTGCCGGGCCGGGGTGGCCGTGAGCCGCAGCTCGCCGATCTCGGTGGACTCGTTCCAGTCCAGCTCGCGCAGCCGCGAGGCGGGCACCCCCCAGCGCTCCAGGTGGGCCCCGACGCCCAGCGGCACCGCGAAGACGGTGTCGGTGGTGGCGAGCGCCTTGATCGTCGGCAGGTCGAGGTGGTCGTAGTGGTCGTGCGAGATCACGACGACGTCGACCGGGCCGAGGGCGGCGAGCGGCGCGGGCACCGGGTGGAGCCGCTTGGGGCCGGCGAAGGGGAAGGGGGAGCAGCGCTCGCCCCAGACCGGGTCGAAGAGCACCCGGTGGCCGTCGATCTCGGCGAGGACGCCGGAGTGCCCCATCCAGGTCAGGCGCAGCCCGGTGACCGGGGGCCTGGCCAGGTCGGCGACCGTGGTCGGGTGGACCGGGATCGTGCCGGTGGGGGCGCGGCGCGTACGGCCTTCCTTGTCGAAGTAGATCTTGGCGAACTCGACACTGGAGCCCGAGGGGCCCCGTCGGGCGGGTTCGGGGTTCTGGAAGATCCCGTCCGCGAAGTTCGGCGAGCGGTGGATGCGGGCGAGGCGCTCGCCCGTGGGGTCCGCGCCGAAGGACTCGGGGCGCAGCGCGCGCAGCCGGGCCCGTGGCGAGCGGTCGGAGCCGGTACCGGTCACAGGACCTCCTGATCTCTGGGGGTCGTTCCATTATGGGCGGCCCGCGCCGCGAACGGTCTGCACGGTCAGCCATACTGAACCGTCATTCAGTATGTCCGCCCGGCCGTCCCGGCCTCCCGGCCCGCCCGCCCCTGGTCCGCCCGCCCCTCCCGAGGAGATGTCCGATGAGTTCCGCCCCGCTGCTTTCCGTCGGCTGGACCGACCACGTGACCGGTCGCCGGGGCCATCTGGTGGTCGACCGGCTGGTGCGCGGGGTGGCCAGCGGCGGCCTGCGGATGCGGGAGGGCTGCACGGTCGAGGAGGTGACCGGGCTCGCCCGCGGGATGACCATGAAGGAGGCCCTGCACTACGACCCGAAGGCCCGGTACGTGCCGCTGGGCGGCGCCAAGGGCGGCATCGACTGCGACCCCCGCTCCCCCGAGGCGTACGGCGTCCTCGTGCGCTATCTCCGGGCGATGCGGCCGTACGTCGAGCGGTTCTGGACCACCGGGGAGGACCTGGGCCTCACCCAGGACCTGGTGGACCGCGCCGTGGCCGAGGCAGGCCTGGTCTCCTCGGTGCAGGCCGTCTACCCGCTCCTGGACGACGAGGCGGCGGCCCGCCGGCGCCTCGCCGACGCCTTCGCGATCGAGGTCGACGGCATCGGCCTCGACGAGCTGGTCGGCGGGCTCGGGGTCGCCGAGTCGGTCCTCACCGTCCTCGACCGCGCGGACCGGGCGTACGCCGGGACCCGGGTGTCGGTGCAGGGGCTCGGCACGATGGGCGGGGCGACCGCGCGGTTCCTGGCGCGCGCCGGGCTGCGGGTGGTGGCCGTGGCCGACGTCCGGGGCACGATCGTGAACCCGGACGGCCTCGACGTCGAGGCACTGCTCGCGGCCCGGGACGCCCACGGCACGGTCGACCGCGCCGCCCTGCGGCACGGCGACCGGGAGGAGCCCGGGGACGCCTGGCTCACGGCCGAGGCGGAGGTACTGGTCCCGGCGGCCGTCTCGTACGCGGTCGACGCCGGGAACCAGGGGCGGATCACGGCCCGCTGGATCGCCGAGGCGGCGAACATGCCGGTGCTGCCCGAGGCCGAGGAGGCCCTCGCCGCGCGGGGGGTCACGGTGCTGCCCGACGTGGTCGTGAACTCGTGCACGAACGCCTGGTGGTGGTGGACGCTGTTCGGCGACATCGAGGCCGACGCCGACCAGGCCTTCGCCCGGGTCCGCGGCGCCATGCGGACGCTCGTCGACGGGATGCTCGACCGGGCGGAGGCGGACGGCACGAGCCCGCGCGCCGCGGCGCACGCGCTGGTGGACGAGCGGCTGCCGCAGATCGCCGAACGCTACGGCTGGTACTGAACCCCCCGTCGCTCCGTGACCGCTGACGATCATGCCCGCGTCACGTGCTGTGTAAGGTGCGTGACGTGGCAAGAGTGCGGTTGAGCGTGGCGGAGCGGCGGGAGGAGCTGCTGCGGGCCGCCGTCGAGCAGATCGAGGCGCGCGGGGTGGCCGCCGTCCGAATCGCCGACGTGGCCTCGGCGCTCGGAGTGAGCAACGCCCTGGTGCTCTACCACTTCTCGTCCAAGGAGCAACTGGTCGCCGCGGCCTTCGCGCACGCCGCCGAGGGCGACCTCGCCCATCTGCGCCGGCTCCTCGGGCGCCGCTCCAGCGCCGTGCGCCGGCTCCGGGCCGCCGTGCGCTGGTACGCGCCGACCGGGCAGGCCAAGGGCTGGCGGCTGTGGATCGAGGGCTGGGCGGCCTCCCTGCGCGATCCCGAGCTGCGCGGGGTCGCGGCCTCCCTCGACCAGGAGTGGAAGGCGGCGCTGACCCGGGTGATCGCGGAGGGGGCCGAGGCCGGGGAGTTCCGCTGCGCGGACCCGGCGGCCGCCGCCTGGCGGCTCACGGCCTTCCTCGACGGCCTCGCCGTCCAGACGACGGCCTACGCCGGCTCCCTCTCCCGCAGCGCCATGCTGCGCTGGGCCGACGCCGCCCTCGCCCGCGAGCTGAACCTGCCGGACGACGGCGGAAGCGGCGACGAGGGCGCGCATGCGGGTACGGGCCGGGGCGCGGGTGGCAGTGTCGGCGTCGGCGAGGACACGGGTCCGGGCCGGGGCGTCGGCGTCGGCAAGCCCATCGGTCCGGCCCGGGGCGTCGGTGGCGGCGAGCCCACGGGTCCGGGCCGCGGCGTCGGTGGCGGCGAGCCCACAGGTCCGGGCCGGGACGGGGACGACGCGCTCTCCGGGGCCTGACCGCCGGGCCGGTCGGACAGGCCCCGGGGTTCCCTCACCGCGCCGCACTCACCGGGTCACACCAGCTCGAAGACCGCCGAGACCGTGACCTGCTCCTCGATCTCGCCCGGGGCCATCGGGACGCCGGCCTCGTCGTGGGCGATTCCGGGGGCGGCGCCGGGACCGGGGCGGGCGGACTCTCCCTCGCTGAGCGAGACGAGCCGGCCGAGCTGGTGGCCGCTGAGGCGGGCGTGCTGCGCCGCCTTGTCGTACGCGTCGCGGTAGGCGGCCTCGCGTGCCCTCACCCGCAGCGCCGACGGGTCGGCGACGTCGAAGACGACACCGTTGATCCGGCCGGAGTCCCCGGTGGCGTCGTTGACGGCGCCGATGACCTGACCGGCCCTGTCGATCTCGCGGACCTTCACGGAGAAGGCCTGACCGGCCTGGTAGCCGGTGACCTTGCTCTCGCCCGCGGCGTTCTGCGTGTAGACCGGGGACAGGGAGAGGCTGTCGGTACGGATGTCCCGCTCGGCGATCCCCTGCTTGTCCAGCACGGCGAGCAGGGCCTCGGCGGCGGTGTTCTGCGCGGCCATCGCCTCCTTCGCGGTCTTACGGGTGGCCTCGACCCCGACGGAGAGGATCGCCAGGTCGGGCGCCGCGGACGCACGGCCGTGGCCCGTGACGGTGACCGTGGCGGGTGCCTCCGCCCGGACGGCACGCGGGGCCGTCCGCTCCGGCGCGGCGGCCAGCGCGGGCGCCACGGTGCCGACGAGCAGCCCGCCGAGCACGGCGGTGGCGGCGAGCAGACGGGCGGTACGGGCGGCGCTTGGCCGACGGATCGTCACGGGCGGTCCCTTCGAGGCTGGGTGCCGGGGCTCCGGCGGGCACATCCCAGCACCCGCCACCGCCGCCTCCCGTACGCCACTCCCGACCGCCGGCGCCCTTCACCTCTCCGTACCAGTCGCGCCTCCGCACGGCCGGGTCGCTGCGGCAGGGCCGCCGCTCCCGGGGCGCCGCTCCCGGGACGCGCGCTCAGGTCTGGACGAGCGGCTCGTACACGTCGGGGTGCAGCCCGAAGGTCCAGGCGACGCCCTCCCGCGCGGTCCGGGTCGTGGGCGGGACCCGGAGCCAGTAGGTGCGATGGCTGCCGTCCGGCTCGGGCGTGGAGTTGACCACCTCGACCATCACCACGTCCTCGTCGTCGGCCAGCTCCACCCGCCACAGCACGCCGGTCTCGTCGCGGTGCTCGTGCCGCGCGCCCGAGGCGGCGAGGTAGCGGTCGTAGCCGTAGTACTCCAGCATCACGCGCCGCAGTTCGGCGTTCTCCTCCTGCCGTATCCGCTCCGGGGTGAGCCCGGCGAGCCCGGCGAGGAAGTCGGCGGGCACGGTCATCCCCCGCCAGGCGTACAGGGCGAAGCCGTCGGCGAACGCCAGCGCGGGTCCGTCGCCACGGTCGAGCCGCCCGGCCTCGTCCCGGTGCAGCTCCACGGGCCGCTCGCAGACCACGGCCACCTTCTCGTACGGCCACCACCAGCCCGCGTGCTCGGCGACGGCGGACAGGCCGGCGAGGCGGTCGCCCTGCCCCTCGAAGGCGGCGAGCCAGGCGGCGTCGTGCTGGCCGAGCACCGCGTCGAGCAGCACGAGCCGCACGGCGGTCGCCTCCCGCCCGGAAGGAGCGGGACGGGCGGCGCCACCGGTGTCGGCGGCAGCGGCGGGGCCGGCCGGCGCGGCCGGAACCGCGGCCGTCGCGGCCTCCGTCACCCCGGCCCGTATCCGATCGGCCAGGCTCCGGGTGAGGTCCCAGAGGTGGGCCCCGGTCGCCTGCCAGTGGTCCGCCCAGCCGGCCGGTCCGAGGGCGTCGTGGAGTCGGCGCCGCTCCTCGGCCCACGGCCGGGTGCGCACCTCGTCCCGGACCGAACGGCCCTGGTCGACCAGTCCCCGTACGAGCGCGACCGCGGCGAGCGGTGAGTCCGCCCAGAGCACGCGCTCCGGTTCGGCGAGGCCCGCTGTGCGGTAGGCGAGCCGGACCCCGGCCTCCGCGGCGGCGCGGTCGGCGGGGCCGGTGGCCGCGGCGACGGAACGCCACTTGTGCTGTGTGGCGGTGTGGTTCGTGACGGCGTGGTTCATGTGGAAGCCCCCAGGTCTCTCTCGGTCAGTCCGCGACGATCCGGTACGCCCCGGGCACGTACTCCCGCTGGCGCACCACCCGGTACCAGCCCTTGGGCAGCGGTATCGGGGCGTGCTCCTCGTGCACCACCCGGCCGCCCTCGGGCAGTTCGAGCAGCAGCGGGCCGAAGGGGCCCGGCTCCCGGACGAGTCGGCCGGGCCCGGGGACCGCGTGGGCGTGCCCGGTGACCTCGCCGAGGGCCAGGACCAGCCGGCCCCTGGCGTCCCTGGGCTCCCCCGCCGCCGCCTTCACCCGCTCCGGAACGGCCGTCTCCGTGACGGGCGCGATCAGTACGTCTCCCTGCCGGTACATGGCTCTCCCCTCCCCGTTCGGCGCGCTACGGCCGAACACGAGAACGACGCTAGAGGCCGGGTCTGACAATCGAGCCCTGACCCCGCCCCGGACTCCTCGGAGGCCACCCGCCCGAGGGCGTTGTCGGTGCCGCTTGGTAGAACTCTTGCCATCAGCCGATCCACGCCGTCCGTCGTCCGGGAGCGCAGTCATGACCGTTGGCCACTACCTCGAGGAATTCCACGGGCTGCCCGTGTTCCCCTTCCAGGACACGGAATCGGACACCCGGGTCGACCTTCCCGACGCCGCGGCGGTCGCCTGGCGGCTCTCGTCGCCGACCTACTGCGAGGACGACGACGAGCAGTGGGGTGCGCAGTTCGAGCGTTTCCTGAAGACGGTCGACGTCGGGCGGGTGCGCGCCCTGGTCGTCGGCGGCTGGGACGAGGCGTACGAGAACTCCTCGGCGGACATCGTCACGGCGCTCATCGCCGCCAACAACCGGCTGACGTCCCTGGAGGCGGTCTTCCTCGGCGACATGACGGGCGAGGACTGCGAGATCTCCTGGATCGTCCAGTCCGATGTGACCCCGCTGCTCGCCGCCTACCCGGCCCTGCGGGAGTTCGGGGTGCGCGGAGGTTCGGAGCTGGCCTTCCCCCCGATCCGGCACACCGGTCTGGAAACCCTGGTCGTGGAGACCGGTGGGCTGGGTGCCGAGGTCGTGCGCGGGATCGTGGGCAGTGACCTGCCCGCCCTGGAGAATCTGGAACTCTGGCTCGGAACCGACGAGTACGGCGGCGACAGCACGGCGGACGACCTCGCACCGCTGCTCTCCGGCGCGGCGTTCCCCGCCCTGCGCTCCCTCGGCCTGCGCAACAGCGTGATCCAGGACGCCGTGGCCGCCGCCGTGGCGGGCGCCCCCGTCCTCGCCCGGATCGAGCGGCTCGACCTGTCGATGGGCGTCCTCACGGACGAGGGCGCCGCGGCCCTGCTCGACGGACAGCCCCTGACGCACCTCAGCCACCTCGACCTCTCCCACCACTACCTGTCGGAGGCCATGCGGGAGCGGGTGCTCGCCGCGCTCGTCCCGCACGGCGTGGCCGTCGACCTCGACGACGCGCAGGAGGCGGACGAGGAAGAGGACGGCCGCGTCTGGCGGTACGTCGCGGTCGCCGAATGACCGCCCGCCCGCGCCTCGTGGTCGTCGGGGATCCGGCGGGCCGCCGCGTCGCGTTCTTCCAGGACGCGCTGCGGTCCGCCGGCCTGCCCGGGGCGCGGGTGGTGTCCTGGCCCGAGGTGCTGCGCGGCGTGGCGCGCTTCGCCGAGGGCGAGACCGTACGCCTGGACTCGCCCGGCGAGGACCCGGAGGCCGACCGGCTGCTGCGGGAGGTCGACGATCCGGCGCGGGTCGAGGGCACCGGCCGCTGGTACGCGCGGTTCGTCGCCGCCACCGCGGGGCTCGCCCGGTCCGTCGCCGAGGCGGGCGCCGTGCTCGTCGACGACCCCGCCGAGCTGGCGGAGCTGTTCGACAAGCGGCTGAGCCACGGCCTGCTCCACGCGGCCGGGGTGCCGGTGCCCGAGTCGCCGACGTCCGGCCCCTCCGCCCCGGTCGTACGGGGCTGGGCCGACGTCAGGGCCCTGACCGCCGAGCCCGGCCTGCGCCGGGTCTTCGTGAAGCTCGCGCACGGCTCCTCCGCCTCGGGGGTGCTCGCGGTCGAGACGAACGGCGCGGGCCGGGTGCACGCCACCACCTCGGTGGAGCGCGGGCCCGGCGGACGGCTCTTCAACTCCCTGCGGGTGCGGCGCTACACGAGCGAGCGCGAGGTCGGCGCGATCGTGGACGCCCTCGCCCCCGACGGGCTGCACCTCGAGCGCTGGCTGCCCAAGGCCGCCCAGGGCGGCCGGGCCGCCGACCTGCGGGTGGTGGTGATCGACGGGCGGGCCACCCACGCCGTGCTGCGGACCAGCCGCTCCCCCATGACCAATCTCCATCTGGGCGGGACCCGCGGCGATCTGGTCGCGGCCCGGGCCGCGATCGCCGCGGCCGGGGCGCGGTGGTCCGACGCGCTCGACGTGTGCGAGCGGGCCGCCGCGGTCTTCCCCGGCACCCGGTGCGTGGGCGTCGACCTGCTGCCCTCGACCGGCTGGCGCCGCTTCGCCGTGGGCGAGGTCAACGCCTTCGGCGATCTGCTGCCGGGCCTCACGGGCCTCCCCGGCAGCGGCGCCGAGGGCCTCGACACGTACGCGGCCCAGGTCGCCGCCCACTTCCCCCGCACCTCTCAACTCACCAGCACCAGCACCAGCACCAGCACCAGCACCACAGGAACGAGCACCGCGTGAACCAGCCCGACATGAACACGATCGTCGGGAGCCACGATCTGCTCCTGGTCACCCTCGACACGCTCCGGTACGACGTGGCGGCCGAGCTCGCGGCCGCGGGCCGCATCCCGCACCTGGCCCGTCATCTGCCCGGCGGAGTCTGGGAGCGGCGCCACGCGCCCGGCAGCTTCACCTACGCCTCCCACCAGGCGATCTTCGCCGGATTCCTGCCGACCCCGGCCTCCCCCGGCCCGCACCCGCGGCTGTTCGCGGCGCGCTTCGCCGGCAGCGAGACGACCGCCGACGGCACCTACGTCCACGACACCCCGGACTTCGTGTCCGCTCTCGCGGGCGCGGGCTACCGGACGGTCTGCGTCGGCGGCGTCGGCTTCTTCAACCGGCAGCCGCCGCTCGGCACCGTCCTCCCCGGCCTGTTCCAGGAGAGCCACTGGGAGCCGTCGTTCGGCGTGGCCTCCCCCACCTCCTTCGAGTCGCAGGTCGCCCGCGCCGAGGAGGTCGTCGCCGGTCTCCCGCGGGAGCGGCGGCTGTTCCTCTTCGTCAACGTGTCGGCGCTGCACCAGCCCAACTGGTTCCACCTGCCGGGCGCCACCCGCGAGGCCGGCGACTCCCGGGCCACCCACGCCGCCGCCCTGGAGTACGTCGACCGGCACATCGGACGGCTGTTCGCCGCGATGAGCAGCCGCCGTCCGTGCTTCGCGATCGTCTGCTCCGACCACGGAACCGCGTACGGGGAGGACGGGTACACCGGTCACCGGCTCGGCCACGAGGTCGTGTGGACGGTCCCATACGCGCAGTTCGAGCTCGCCGGCCCGGAGCGGGAGGCCGTGGCATGAGCGACAGCGCCGCCCCGCGTCCGTACCGGAGCTACGTCTACGCCTACCCGCACAAGACGGCGTACCGGCCGCTCCCAGACCCCGCGCCCTCGCTCGCCGCGCTCTGGCGCGACGAGCCCAAGGACGCGCTCTCCCTCTACGCGCACATACCGTTCTGCGAGGTCCGCTGCGGCTTCTGCAACCTCTTCACCCGGATCGGCGCCCCGGACGAGCTGACCACGCGTTATCTCGACGCGCTCGACCGCCAGGCCACGGCCGTCCGCGAGGCCCTCGGCGACCGGGACCCGGTGCGGTTCGCGACGGCCGCGTTCGGCGGCGGCACACCCACCTTCCTCACCGCCGGCGAGCTGGAGCGGCTCTGCGACATCGCCGAGAAGCGGATGGGCGTGGATCTGCGGGCGGTGCCGCTGTCCGTGGAGACCTCCCCCGCGACGGCGACCGCCGACCGCCTCGCCGTGCTCGCCGAGCGGGGCACGACCCGGCTCAGCATCGGAGTGCAGAGCTTCGTGGAGACCGAGGCGCGGGCGGCGGTCCGGCCGCAGCGCCGTGCCGACGTCGAATCGGCCCTCGGCCGGATCCGGGACACCGGCGTCCCCGTGCTCAACATCGACCTGATCTACGGCATCGACGGCCAGACCGAGGAGTCCTGGCGCTCCTCGCTCGACGCCGCCCTCGGCTGGCGGCCGGAGGAGCTGTACCTCTATCCGCTGTACGTGCGGCCGCTCACCGGCCTCGGCCGGATCTCCCCCGCCGCCGACCGGGAGTGGGACGAGCAGCGGCTGCGCCTCTACCGGTACGGCCGGGACCATCTTCTCGCGCACGGCTACGAGCAGGTGTCGATGCGGATGTTCCGCCGGACGGACGCCGCGCCGCTCGGCCCCGACGACTACGCCTGCCAGACCGACGGGATGATCGGCCTGGGCTGCGGGGCCCGCTCGTACACCTCGGCCCTCCACTACTCCTTCGACTACGCCGTCGACATGCGGGAGATCCGTACGATCATCGACGCCTACACGGAGGCCGCGGACTTCTCGCGGGCCGAGGTCGGCCGGTGGGTCGACGCCGAGGAGGCCAGGCGCCGCCATCTCCTCCAGTCGCTGCTCCAGGCCGAGGGCATGCCGGTCGCCGGGTACGAGGAGCGTTTCGGCGCCTCGCCGTTCGCGGACTTCCCGGCGGAGCTGGGCCGGTTCGAGGCCCTCGGCTGGCTGGACGAGGAGGCGCCGGCCGGGCTGCTCCGGCTGTCCGCGGAGGGCCTGGCCCATTCGGACGGCCTCGGCCCCGAGCTCTTCTCCCCGTCGGTGCGGGCCGCGATGGCCGCGTACGAGCCGAAGTAGGGGCGGCCGTGGACCTGACACCGTCGCCGATCCCGGGTACGGGCATGGACCTGACCCTGCTCTACCGCGGGCCGCTCTCCTCCTGCGACTTCGACTGCCCGTACTGCCCGTTCGCCAAGCGCCGGGACAGCCGGGAGCAGCTGCGCGCGGACCGGGCGGCACTCGAACGGTTCACCGGGTGGGCCGCCGGGCAGACCGAGGACCGGCTGCGCGTCCTCTTCACCCCGTGGGGCGAGGGCCTGGTCCGCTCCTGGTACCGGCGGGCGCTGGTCGAGCTGTCCCGGCTCCCCCACGTGGAGCGGGTGGCGATCCAGACGAATCTGAGCTGCCGGACCGACTGGCTGGCGGAGGCGGACGCGGAGACCGTGGCGCTCTGGTGCACGTACCACCCGGGCCAGACGCCGTACGAGCGCTTCCTCGCCAAGTGCGGGGAGCTGGCGGAGCGGGGCGTCCGCTTCAGCGTCGGTGTCGTCGGGCTCCCCGAGCACGCGGCGCACGCCCGGCGGCTGCGGGCCGCGCTGCCGGCGCACGTCTACCTCTGGGTGAACGCCGCGGAGGGGCACACGTACACCGACGCGGAGGCGGCGGAGTGGACGAGGATCGATCCGCTCTTCCCGTACAGCCGTCATCCGCACCGCTCGGCGGGGCTGCCGTGCCGGACCGGGGAGTCGGTGATCTCGGTGGACGGCGAGGGGACGGTACGGCGCTGCCATTTCGTGAAGACCGAGCTGGGGAACCTGTACGACGGCTCGTACCGCACCGCCCTCCGCCCCCGGGCCTGTCCCCTCGCCGTCTGCGACTGCCACATCGGCTACGTCCATCTGGAGACGCTGCCGCTGTACGACGTGTTCGCCGGCGGGGTCCTGGAGCGGATCCCCGCCGGCGGGCACCCGCCGGCGGGCCCCGGAACTACAGGGGCATGAGGTCGGGGCGCTTCGCCTCGACGTGGTCGCCGGAGCTCTCGCCGCGCAGCCGGCGGCCGATCCAGGGCACGAGGTACTCCCTGGCCCAGTGGATGTCGTCGCGGCGCACCTCCAGCGTGCCGCGCGGGGGTACCGGCGGCCACGCCTGGTCGGGGTCGGCCGGCACGGGCAGGCCGAGGACCTGGGCGGCGCGCAGGGCGACCCGGGTGTGGCCGTCGGACGAGAGGTGCAGCCGGTCGTCGTCCCAGGCGCGTCGGTCCTGCACGGACCTCAGGGACCAGAGGTCGAGGACCGGGCAGCCGTAGCGGTCCGCGATGGCCCGGACGTGCCCGTTGTACGTGGCGATCTTGCCGCGCAGGTGCTTGAGGAGCGTGACGCCTCGTGTGTCGAAGCCGGTTGTCACCATCACGGTGCCGACGGCGGAGGTGAGTTCGGCGACGGCTCGCTCGAAGCGCTCGGCGACCTCGTCGGGGTCGGTGCCGGGGCGGATGATGTCGTTTCCGCCGGCGCAGAAGGTCACCAGGTCGGGGGCGAGTTCCTTCGCCCGGGGGACCTGTTCCGCCACGATCTGGTCGAGGAGGCGCCCGCGTACGGCCAGGTTGGCGTAGCGGAAGGCGTCGTGCTCCGGCAGCTGGTCGGCGAGCAGCACCGCGAAGCGGTCCGCCCAGCCGACGTACGTCCCGTCGGGCCCGGGGTCTCCGACGCCCTCGGTGAAGCTGTCACCGATCGCCGCGTACGACCCGAATGCGTGCTTGTCTCTTGATCTCGAATCGTCTGCCACGGGAGCACATCCTTCCCTTTCGGATGTGACCTACGCGACCGTAAGGAGGGGTTGACGGCGGGTGACATATGCCACCGATAAAGAGTTTGCCAAGCCGGAATAGACCGGGAAGCACGCCGGAGGCCCGGCACGCGTCACGCGTGTGCCGGGCCTCGGGGTGACGACGGTGCGTCAGATGTTCACGCCGTGCTGGCGCAGGGCGGCGATCGGGTCGATGTCGGAGCCGTAGTCCGGCCCGGTCCGGATCTCGAAGTGCAGGTGCGGGCCGGTGACGTTGCCGGTCGCGCCGGAGAGGCCGATCTGCTCGCCGCCGCTCACGGTCTGGCCGGCGGAGACGGAGATCGAGGAGAGGTGGGCGTACTGGGAGAAGGTGCCGTCGGCGTGCTGGATGACGACCTGGTTGCCGTACGCGCCGCCGTCGCCGGCGGAGTAGACGGTGCCGGGGCCGACCGCGACGATCGTGGTGCCGGTGGAGGCCATGAAGTCGACACCGGTGTGGTAGCCGGAGGACCACATGGAGCCGGCGGCGCGGTACGGGGTGGACATGCCGCCGCTGACCGGGGCGAACCAGCCGGAGGCGGAGGTCTCGGCGCCGGCGGACTTCGCGGTCTTCGCGGCGGTCGTGTCCGCGGCCGGGGCGCTCGCGGCCGGGGCGGCGGAGCGCTCGCTGCTCCGGGAGGCGCGCGAGGTGTCGCCGTTCTTCCCGGTGCTCTTGGGGGCGGCCTTGGGCGCGGCGCTCTTCGGCGCGGCGGCCTTGGCGGTGCTCTTGGCGCCGAGGGTGAGCTTCATGCCGGGCATGATGAGCGAGGGGTTCTCGCCGACGACCTGACGGTTGTCCGCGTACAGCTTCTGCCAGCCGCCGGTGAGGTGGTGCTCGGCGGCGATCTTCGACAGGTAGTCGCCCCGCACGACGGAGTACGTCTTCGGCGCGGCCTTCGCGGCGGCGGGCGCGGCCTTGGCGAGGGCGGGGGCCTTCACCTGGGCGGCGGCGGTGACGGCCTGGCCGGGAGCGGCGGCCGGGGCGGCCTGCTCGGCGGCGTGGGCGCCGGTGGCACCGAGGAGCGGGAGGGCGACGACGGCGCCTCCCGTACCGGCTGCGGCGATTCCGCGGGTGAGGCGGTTGGACTTGATGCGGCGGTGCTTACCCTTCGCGGGCATGGCGAATTCCTCTCCGGCGCCTACGAGGTGAGCTGTCGGGTTCGGACGGGAGATGTCCGGCCGCGCTCTCACGCGGCTTCACCCCGAGCCGTCCTGCGTCGCGGGACCGGCGTACTTCCTGGGTCCCCCGCTCCTGCCACGCATGGGATGAGTGGAATTCCGGACGGTGGCAGGATTCGGCGG
The DNA here is from genome assembly GCF_044752725.1 of Streptomyces sp. NPDC088707. NCBI lineage: Bacteria > Bacillati > Actinomycetota > Actinomycetes > Kitasatosporales > Streptomycetaceae > Streptomyces > Streptomyces sp. NPDC088707. Next base: position 1,376,158 of record NZ_JBIVLV010000001.1, read on the forward strand.
TCCGACCGGATTGACGGTGACGCTAGACGAGCGGGGTCGACGCGAACAAGCCAGTGATTTCCACCGGCATTCCGGCCACGGGTTTTCACCGGTAATCCCGGTCACCCTCCGTGGATGACGGACCCTCGATCTCCTTTTTCCGTACGGCAATTGGCCGGGCCCGTCGGCCACGATCCGTCACCTCTATGACCCTGCTCACGCGCTGCGGCTCATCTCGCCTGTAAACAGGGCGCGTTATACGCAAGGCCCCAATTCGGACAGATCACCCATTCCCGTCCAGGGGGGTGCGCCGACACGGCCCCACCTGGATGATTGCCCCTGGAACCGATCTCGCGTCGGGCACCCGAACGTCGACCATCAGGAGCATCCGTGACGCAGCAGCTGCCGCAGGTCCCGCCCATCGAGGCGAACGAGCCCGAGCTGGCCGAGGTCCGCAACTTCCGGGACGTGGGCGGCCTGCCGACGACGGACGGGCGCGCCGTACGCCCCGGCCGCCTCTACCGCAGCGGCCACCTCGCCCACGCCACCGAGGAGGACGTCACCTTCCTCGACTCGCTCGGACTGCACACCGTCTTCGACTTCCGGAACCTCGCCGACCGGAAGGTCGAAGGCCCGGACGTCGATCTGCCGGGCGTACGGAACGTGAACATACCCCTCAACGACCCCGCCGACGGAAAGGAGTTCTGGAAGCTGGTCCGAGACGGCGACATCGAGCAGCTGCGGGACATCCTCGGCGACGGCAAGGCCGCGACCCGAATGTCCGACTCGTACCGGAAGATGGTGGTCGAGCGGACCCCGGAGCACAGCCGGATCCTGCACGCACTGGCCGAGGACAGCCTGCCCGCCCTGATGCACTGCGCGGCCGGAAAGGACCGCGCCGGGCTGTCCATCGCGATCACGCTGCTGGCCGTCGGGGTCGAGCGGGAGGCGATCGAGGCCGACTACGTGAAGTCGAACGACCCGCACCGCCGCTACAAGGTACGCCGCAGCTCCACCGCCCCGGACGCGATGTCGCCCGAGGTGATGGAGCTGCTGAGCCCGCTGTTCGACGCGCGGGTGGAGTATCTGCGGGGCGCCTTCGAGACGATCGAGGCGACCTGGGGCTCGGTGGACGCCTACCTCTCCGAGGGCCTGAAGCTGTCCCCTGAGACCCGCGAGCTGCTGCGCGAGCGGCTGCTCACGGAGGCGTGACCAGGACCTACTGGCTCTGCCCGCCGAGCATGAAGAGCAGATAGAGGAAGCCGGCGAAGAGGTGGCCGGCGATCAGATAGGCGAAGAGGCGCAGGACGAGACCCTTGGGGAACTTGCCCTCGCCTCGCTCTTCGCCGGTGACGGCTCGTGACTTATCGGACATCTCAGCCCTTTTCTGTCGAAGGAAGTACGCGGGATCAGCGTCGGTGCGGAGTTCCGTCGCCGAGACACAGCTCGGCGACGGGGCTCTGCATCAGGGTGTGGACGAAGAGCAGCTCGGCCCCTCCGGGGGTCGCCGCCCCGATCCGGTGCGGGGTCAGCGAGTCGAAGTGCGCGCTGTCCCCGGGATCGAGGACGTGGACGGCCTCGCCGAGCGCGAGCCGCACCCGGCCCTCCAGGACGTGGATCCACTCCTCGCCGGGATGGACGCGCACGATGTCGCCCCGGGTGGCGTACGGCACGTGGACCCGCAGGCACTGCAGGGCGCGCCCGGCGCCGCCCGCCTGGCGGTAGATCCAGCCGTCGGCCTCGACGGGCTCGGAGCGCCCGGCGCGGACGACGGGGTCGCGCTCCGGGGGTGTCTCGCCGAGCAGCTCGGAGACCGTCGTACCGTAGATACGGGCGAGGGCCAGCAGCATCGGGAGCGAGGGCTGCCGGTTCCCGGTCTCCAGACGCGAGAGGTGGGCCGGCGAGAGGCCGGCCCGCTGGGCGGCGGCCTCCAGGGTGAGTCCCCGGCGGCGGCGCAGGGCCCGCAGCTGCGGGGCGACGTCGGGAAGGACGTCGGGGCCGGCGGCGCCAGGGGCGCCGGGGGCCGGGGCGGCAGGGTCCGGGGCGGCTTCCCCGGGGACGTGGTCCATGCGTCCATTCCGCCAGGATCGTGCCTCTGAGGCAAGTTTCTTGCCTCAGAGGCAAAAGCCCGGGCCGTACGGTCAGCGCTGTGCGACGGCCTGTTTCACCAGAGTCTTCCCGAAGTCCCACATCAGCCCGCCGCCACCGTGGGCGTCGTCCATGACCGCGGTGAAGGCGGTGACGAACCGGTCCACGTCCGCCTCGTCGACCACCAGCGGCGGAATCAGCTTGATCACCTCCAGATGGTCCCCCGAGACCTGGGTGAGGATCTGGTGCCGCTGGAGCAGCGGGACGACGACCATCTGGGCGAAGAGACCCTTCCGGGCCGCCTGGAGCATCGTCCAGCGTCCGCGCAGCCCCAGCGAGGACGGCCGGCCGAACTCGATCCCGATCATCAGTCCGCGGCCGCGGATCTCATGGAGCAGCTCGTACCGGGGCACGAGCTCCTTCAGCCGCCCGGAGAGCAGGTCGCCGATCCGGCGGGCGTGCGCGACCGTCCCCTCGTCCTCCATGACCGAGAGGACGGCGAGGCCGGCCGCCATGGCCTGCGCGTTCGATCCGAAGCTCGCCGAGTGGACCAGGACCCGGTCCATCGACGAGTAGACCTTCTTGAAGATCCAGTCCTTGCCGAGGGTGGCGCCGACCGGCACGTAGCCGCCGGAGAGCGCCTTGGCGACACAGACCAGGTCGGGTTCGACGCCGTCCTCGTGCTGGTACGCGTAGAAGTCGCCGGTCCTGCCGAGGCCGGTCTGCACCTCGTCGGCGATGAGCAGCGCCCCGTGCCGGTGCAGCAGCTCCTGAGCGGCCCGCAGGAAGCCCGGCGGGGCCTCGTGGACGCCCTTGCCCTGGATGGGTTCGACGATGAAGGCCGCCACGTCGCCCTTGCGCAGTTCCCGCTCCAGGGCGTCGAGGTCGCCGAGCCCGATCGCCGTGTCGGGCAGCAGCGGGGCGAAGCCGTCCCGGAAGCCGTTCTCGCCGTTGACGGAGAGGGAGCCGGTGGTGAGCCCGTGGAAGGCGTGGGTGCAGTAGAGGACCCTGGGCCGCCCGGTGGCGTACCGGGCGAACTTGAGGGCGGTCTCCACGGCCTCCGTGCCGCTGTTGCCGAAGAAGACCCGGTCGAGGTGCGGGCTGTGCGCGAGCAGTGCCTCGGCGAGGAGCCCCGGCAGCGGCTGGCAGTCGAAGCGGGTGAGGTCGGCGAGCTGGGCGTCCAGGACGTCGTGGAGGGCCTTGCGGACGACGGGGTGGTGCCGTCCGAGGCCCATCACGCCGAAGCCGGCGAGCATGTCGAGGTGGTCGACCCCGTCGGCGTCCCAGAAGTGGGCGCCCTCGGCCCGCTCGTACACCTTGTCGAAGCCGATGGTGTGGAGCATGCGCGGCAGCTGGTGGTTGAGATGGCGGGCGTGGAGCTCGTACCGCTCGCCGCCGCGCTCGGCCAGCAGCGCCCGCAGGTCGAACTCACCCGTCACGGCCGCTCACCCGTTCCATGGGCGGTCACCGGCTCCATGGGCCGTCACCCTTTCGCGGTCGCTCACCCGTTGTTCCCGGAGACGGTCTCCCTGACCGCTCGCAGGGATTCCTTGAGAGAACCCATGGTGGCGAGGACGGCGGTGGGTTCGTAGCCGCAGTGCGCCATGCAGTTGGCGCAGCGCGGATCCTTGCCGCGGCCGTACTTGTCCCAGTCGGTGTCCTCGATGAGTTCGCGGTACGTGGGGACGTATCCGTCGCTCATGAGATAGCAGGGTCGCTGCCAGCCGAAGAGCGAATAGTTCGGAATGGCCCAGGCGGTGCACGGGAAGTCCGCCTTTCCTTCCAGGAAGTCCAGGAAGAGCGGCGAGTGGTTGAGCCGCCAGCGTCGCCGGTTTCCGCCGGCGAAGGCCTTCTTGAAGAGCTCGCGGGTCTGCTCGACGCCGAGGAAGTGCTCCTGGTCGGGAGCCTTCTCGTACGCGTACGCGGGCGAGATCATCATCTCGTCGACCTGGAGGTCGTCGTTGAGGTAGTTGAGCACCTCGATGATGGTCTGCGGGGTGTCGGTGTTGAAGAAGGTCGAATTGGTGGTGACGCGGAAACCGCGCCGCTTGGCCTCCTTGATGGCGGCCACCGCCTCGTCGAACACGCCTTCCTTGGCGACGGATTCGTCGTGCCGCTCGCGCAGGCCGTCGATGTGCACGGCGAAGGCGAAGTACGGCGAGGGCGTGAAGTTCTCCAGCTTCTTGCGCAGCAGCATCGCGTTGGTACAGAGGAAGACGTACTTCCGCTTGGCCACCAGCTGGCGCACGATCTCATGGATCTGGGGGTGCATCAGAGGCTCGCCGCCCGCGATGGACACCATGGGGGCGCCGGACTCGAGGACGGCGCCGACCGCCTGGGCGACCGGCATGCGCTGCTTGAGGACGCCTGCCGGGTGCTGGATCTTGCCGCAGCCCTCGCACTTGAGGTTGCAGGCGAACAGCGGCTCCAGCTCGACGATCAGCGGGAACTTCTCACGCTTGCGGAGTTTCTGTTCGAAGAGATAGGTCCCGACCCGGATGGACTGACGGAGCGGCATGGCCATAACTCGCTCACCTCCTGGGGAGCAGCAAAGAACGGTGCCATTCGAAGAATGCGGGAAGGACGGCACGAAGAACACGGAAGGCCGATATTCCCCCGCGTACCGTGCCGATCCGGACCAGTTCATGTTCTGGAGCGTCCACGACCACCCGGACGGCCGCAACCGGGCGGGCGTCCGGGCCCGGACCGCCACGCGCCGTCCCCAGCGTCGCGGCGGACTCCATGTCGACGGCGATGGCGCCGGTGGCGCGCAGCGCGGACCGCTCGGGGCCGCGCACCACATGGTCGGAGCCGGTCAGCGGCCCGGTGTGGACGGCCCGCCCGGGCACGGCCCTGACCAGGGCTTTCACCAGGAGCTCGGTGCCGGTGCAGGAGATCGTGCCGTCGGGACCGCGGGTCTCGTCGGCGACGATCAGGTCCCCCGGGTGCATCCCCGGGGCGAGCCCGGCGCAGAAGCCGGAGGCGATGACGGCGGCGTCCTGCCATCCGGGTGCGTCGAGGGCACGGGAGACGGCCCGGCGGGCCCGGTCGGGCCCCATGCCCGTACGGAGCACCGTGACGGGTCCGGGGGCGCCGGCCCGGTCCCCGCTGCGCAGGGCGAGCTGCTCGATGCCGAGGGCGCAGGCGATCAGCAGCGGCGGTGGGGCGCCGGGGCCCGGCTCGCGCCCCATCAGCGGGCCTTGCCGGGCGAGGGCTCCCCGTACACGTAGCGTCCGAGCGCCGTGAGCGGGAAGACCTGACGGTAGAGGTGGTAATTGATCGAGAAGTCCCAGGGGAAGCCCGTGCCCGTGAAGTACGGCTCGTCCCAGGAGCCGTCCTCGCGCTGGGTCTCGGCCAGCCAGGCGACGCCCCGGCGGACGGGTTCGGAGTCCCGCTCACCGGCCGCGAGGAGGGCGATCAGCGCCCAGGCGGTCTGGGAGGCGGTGGACGCGCCGCGCCCGATCCACTCCTCGTCGTGGTACGAGCGGAGGTCCTCGCCCCAGCCGCCGTCCTCGTTCTGCACGGACCCGAGCCAGCGGACGGACCGGCGGATCGCCGGGTGGGAGACGGGCAGCCCGGCCGCGGTGAGCGCGGGGACGACCGAGCCCGTGCCGTAGACGTGGTTGACGCCCCAGCGGCCGAACCAGGCGCCGTTCGGCTCCTGTGCGGCGAGCAGCCAGTCGATTCCCCTGCGGGTACGGGGGTCCTGGGCCAGGCCCTCGAAGGCGAGCATCTCCACCACATGGGCGGTGACGTCGGCGGAGGGCGGGTCGATCACCTCGCCGAAGTCGCAGAACGGCAGCTTGTTGGGGAGGGCGCTGGTGTTGTCGGCGTCGAAGGCGCCCCAGGCGCCGCCCTTCGACTGCATCCCGAGCGTCCACCGCGCGCCCCGGGCGACGGCCGCCTCCAGCCGGGCGGGGTCGGGGTGTCTGACCCGGCGGAAGGCGAGGAGCACCTCGGCGGTGTCGTCGATGTCGGGGTAGTTGTCGTTGTGGAACTCGAACGCCCAGCCGCCCGGGGGCAGTCCGGGCCGCCGCACGGCCCAGTCCCCGGTCCGGGTGATCTCCTCGTCGAGCATCCAGTCGACGGCCTTCACCAGGGCCGGGTGGTCGGGTTCGAGCCCGGCGTCGGCGAGCGCGATGGTGGCGAGGCAGGTGTCCCAGACGGGCGACTGGCAGGCCTCGATCATCCGCGAGCCGTCCTCGCGCCACACGGCGAACCGGTCGAGCGACGCGAGTCCGGCGCGCATGACGGGGTGCTGGAGGTCGTAGCCGAGGAGGTGGAGGGCGATGACCGAGTAGACGGCGGGCGGCTGGATGCCGCCCCAGCAGCCGTCGTTCTCCTGGCGCTCGATGATCCAGCGCGCGGCCTGGTTCATCGCGGTCCTGCGCAGGGCGCGCGGTGCCACCCGGTGGTAGACGTGCAGCGCCTTGTCGAGGCGCTGGAAGAGCCCGTCCCAGCCGGTGGCCGGGGCGAGCGGCCGGGGCGGGTCGGGCAGGTCCGGGTCGGTGTGCAGCTCGTCGAGCGGGAAGGGCGCGGGGCGGACCGGGCGCTTCGCGGAGACCACGGTGAGCGGCACGATGGTCTGCCGGGCCCAGCAGCCGAAGTCGTAGATGTTGAGCGGGAACCACTTGGGCAGGAAGATCAGTTCCGGGGGCAGCTCGGGCAGGTCCTCCCAGCGCCACCAGCCGAAGAGGGCGAGCCAGATCCTGGTGAAGACCCGGGCGGAGGCGATGCCGCCGGCGGCGCGGGCCCAGGCGGAGGCCCGGGCCATGTGCGGGGCCTCGGGCGGGTCTCCGGCGAGCCGCAGGGCCACATAGGCCTCGACGGTGGCGGAGAGGTCGCCCGGCCCGCCGTAGAAGGTGGCCCAGGCGCCGTCCTCGCGCTGTTCGCGGCGGATGTGGAGGGCCGCGGCGTGCGTGGTGTCGGCGTCGAGGATGCCCAGGAACTGGCGGAGGAGGAGGTCCTCGGCGTCCATGGTGACGTTGGTCTCCAGGTCGCCCTTCCACCAGCCCTCGGGGTCCTGCCGGGCGAGGAGGTGCCCGGCGGCCCGTTCCGCCGCCCGCGCGGCGGCCTCGTCGAGGCGGGCCGCGTCGGGCGGGGCGGTCCTGCCGAGCCCCGGCGCGGCGGCACCACCGGGTCGGGGCTCGTTCGTCGTGCTGGCCGCGGCTGCCCGGGGGCCCACGGCCCCGGCGCTTCCGTCGGTCGTCGCTGTCATGGCTTCCCCTTTGCGCAGTCGGTTACTTCTGCTTCTACGGGTCTGCCGTCGGCCGGCGCCGGGTGGCACCGGCCGGCGACCGCGAACTCATATCAGGGTGATGGTGATCATCTCTTCCGTACGACCACGAAGTCGGCGAGCGCGACGAGCTGCGCCCGCACCCGGGCGGGCATGTCCACCTCGTCGAGGGCCTCGATCGCGATCGTGTGCTGGCGGCGGGCCTCCTGGGAGGTCCACTCGCGGCCTCCGGCCTCCTCGATGAGGGCCGCGCGGGTGGCGAACTCCTCCTCGGAGAAGGTGTCGAAGTCGTTGGACTTGGCGTCCGCGGCGAGCAGTTCGCCGAGGCGCTCGGATGCGGGTCCGCCGGCGGCGAGCGCGGCGACGACCGGCAGGGACTTCTTGCGCTGGCGCAGATCGCTCCAGGTCTGCTTGCCGGTGGCCTCCGGGTCGCCCCAGATGCCGAGCAGGTCGTCGACGGCCTGGAAGGCGAGCCCGAGGTGGTACCCGTACTCCTCCAGCTTGTCGGCGGTGCGGTCGTCGGCCCCGCCGAGGACGGCGCCGATGGAGACCGCGCAGGCGAGCAGGGCGCCGGTCTTGTTGCCCTCCATCTCCAGGCACTCCTCGACGGTGACCCGCTCGCGGTGCTCGTAGGAGATGTCCTGGGCCTGGCCGTCGATGAGCTTGCGGCTCGCGGTGGTGAGCCGGCGGGTCGCCCGGCCGGCCTCCACCGTGCCGAGCTCCAGCAGGATCTCGTTGGCCAGGGCGAACAGGGCGTCGCCGACCAGGATGGCCTGCGCGGGGCCGTGCACCTTCCACACGGTGTCGCGGTGGCGGCGCTGCTCGTCCCCGTCCATCAGGTCGTCGTGCAGCAGCGAGAAGTTGTGGACGAGCTCCACGGCCACGGCACCGGGGATCCCGACCTCGGGGGCGACGCCCGCGGCCTCGGCCGACAGCAGGGCGAGCGCGGGGCGGACCGCCTTGCCGCTGTCCCCCTCCGTGGGGTTGCCCTGCGCGTCGATCCAGCCGAAGTGGTAGGCGGCCACGGTGTCCATGGGCGGCGCGAGGCGGTCGACGGCCGCCCGCAGTACGGGGGTGGACAGGGTCCGCCCCCGCTCCAGCAGTGCGGACACGTCCGCGGTGTCGACGGCCGGATTACCCGGCGGCACAGTCGGCACGGTCTCTCCTCTTGTTCCGGTACTCACACTCATGCCGCCTCCTGCAGCGGATGGTCATGGCGGCGGCCGAGGGCGGAGAGCGCGGCACCCGCGGCGCTGAAACCACTGCGGACGGCACCCTCCATGGTCGCGGGCCAGCCGGTGGCGGTCCAGGCCCCGGCCAGGAAGAGCCCCGGTGCCTGGGTGCGGGCGCCGGGGCGGAGCCGGCCGACGCCCGGGGTGGGGGCGAACGTGGCCGTCCGCTCCCTGGTGACGAAGAAGTCGCGGATCCCGGCGCCGCGCGCGGCGGGCAGCAACCGCTCCAGCTCGGGGAGGTACTTCGCGCGCAGGGCGGCGACGGGTTCGTCGATCTCGTCCTGGGCGGCGGACTGGGAGACGGCGAGGTACTGGCCGGCGCCGGTGAGCCCGGAGGAGTCCGTGCGGTCGAAGACCCACTGCACCGGGGAGCCGAGAGCGGTGAAGAACGGGCGCTTCAGCACCTTGCGGTCGTAGACCACGTGCAGGTTGAGGATGGGCGCGGTGGCGATGTCGAGGAGCCGGTCGGGGTCGTCGAGGGCGCCCTCGGGCAGCAGGCCGTGGGTCTCCTCCTGCGGTACGGCGAGGACGACGGCGTCGGCGACGAGCGTCTCGCCCGGCACGTCGACGGCCCAACGCCCGTCGTCGGTACGGGAGATCCGCTCGGCCTTGGTGCGGAGCGCGGTGCGCACCCCGAGGGCGTCGAGCTCCTTCGCGGCCCGGGTGTCGTGGAGTTCGCCGAGCGGGACGTGGGCCCAGCCGATGTCGGCGGCACCGGGCTCGGAGAGGAGACCGGTCTTGAAGACCATCGCGGCGAGTCCCATGGAGGCCTGCGGGGCCGGGGCGTTGAGGGTGGGGATGCCGACCAGGTCCCAGAGGGCGTCGACGGTCCGCGGGGACTGGCCGTGCCGGCCGAGCCAGGTGGCGAAGTCGATGCCGTCGAGCGCCGGGTCGGCGGGGTCGAGCTTCCGCAGGGCGAGCGCGGCCCGGCCGACGGAGGCGCGCTCCGCGAGCGAGAGGTGCGGGTAGGTCGCGAGGCTGCGCGCCAGGTGCAGCGGTACGGGGAGGTTGTCGCGGCGGATCCGGCCGAGCCGCGGCCCTCGGGGGTGCGCGACGTCGAGGACGGGGACGTCGAGGCGGTCCTGGAGGGGGGCGAGCCGGGCGGCGTCGAGCCGGTCGAGGAACCAGCGGTAGGCGGTGCAGCAGCGCAGGTAGACGTGCTGGCCGTTGTCGACGGTGAGGTCGCCCCGGCGGAAGGAGAAGGCGAGGCCGCCGAGCCGGGGCCTGCCGTCGAGGAGGGTGACGCCGACACCGGCTTCGGCGAGCTGGAGGGCGGTGGTGATGCCGGCGAGCCCGCCGCCGACGACGACGGCCTGCGGCTGCCGGCTGTGCTGCCCGGTTCCTTCGTGGGTCACACGGCCTCCGTTCGGTCCGTCGTGGTCAGGGTCGTCGCGGGGGTCGTCCCGGCCCGGGCCGCCCACGGCAGGGACGCCGGTGCGGTACCCGGGGTTGCCCGGCGGGCGGGGTGGGCGGCGTACGGAGGCATCAGGCACGCCTCCTGACGGCGCGCCGGGCGACGGTGCGGGTGTCGAGGCCGGAGAGGCCGCGCACCGCGACGTACGCCTTCTCGCGGCCAGGCAGCGAGACACGGCCGCGCAGCACGGCCTCGGGGTCGCGTTCGATCCGGTCGAGGAGACGGCGGTAGATGCCGGCCATGGCGGCGACACAGGCGCCGCTGCGCCGGTCGAGCATGGGAAGCAGCCGGTAGCCCTCGGCGAACAGGGCGCGGGCGCGCCGCACTTCGAAGTGGACGAGCCCGGCGAAGTCGGCGCCGGCGGGCGGCTTCGCGCTGCCGAAGCCGTCACCGCAGCCGAACTTGGCGAGGTCGTCGGCGGGCAGATAGGTCCGCCCGTTCCCGGCGTCCTCGCGTACGTCCCTGAGGATGTTGGTGAGTTGGAGCGCGAGGCCCAGGGTGTCGGCGTACTCGGGTGCGCGGTCGGCGCCCTGGGCGCCGGGCTGAGTGCCGAAGACGCCGAGGGAGATCCGGCCGATCGCCCCCGCGACACAGCGGCAGTAGACCTTGAGGTCGTCCCAGGTCTCGTAGGTCTCGCCGTGCACGTCCTTGAGGACGCCGTCGATGAGTTCGTCGAGGCCGCCGAGCGGGATCGGGAAGCGGCGGGCCGAGTCGGCGAGGGCGACGGCGACCGGGTCGGTGTCGTCCTCGTCGATCTTCCCCGCGCGGACCCGGTCGAGCAGCTCGCGGGTGGCCTCCAGGCGTTCCTGCTTGGCCTCGGGCGCGAGAGTGCCGTCGCCGATGTCGTCGACGCGCCGGGAGAACGCGTAGAGCGCGGACATCGCCTGGCGCTTCTCGGTCGGCAGCAGCCGGATTCCGTAGGCGAAGTTCCGCGCCTGCTGTCCGGTGACGGCCTCGCAGTAGCTGTAGGCGGCCAGTACCGGTGCGGACGGCTGGGGCTGTGCCTCCACGGTCGCGCTCACCCCTCTCTCCGCGCCCGGAGCAGAACCGCTCCCACCTGGCGCATCAGGCTCGGCTTGGTGGCCTTCGGTGGGCCGGTCAGCACGTCGTATCCGGCGTCGGTGATCGCGTCGAGTGCCGCGAGTCCCCCTGCGGTGAAGCCCGCCAGGAGGAGGCGGAGCCGGCCGTGGACACTGCCGACGAGCGGGGCGCCCGCGTGGAGCAGGTCGCGGGCCCGTCCGGCCTCGAAGGCGATCAGGGCGCGCACGGAGGCGCCGGCGGTGGGCCTTGCGAGGTCGCTCTCGGTGACGTGGAACCGCTTGAGGTCCTCGGCGGGGAGGTAGACGCGGTCGTTGCCGAGGTCCTCGGCGACGTCCTGGAGGTGCTCGACGATCTGGAGGGCGGTGCAGATCTCGTCGGAGCGCCTGATCCGCTCGGGGGTGTCGGTGCCGGTGATGCCGAGGACGAGCCGCCCGACGGGGTTGGCGGAGAGCTCGCAGTACGCGAGGAGGTCGTCGTACGTCTCGTAGCGGCCGACCTGCTGGTCCTGGCGGTTGGCGGCGATCAGGCCGAGGAACGGTTCGGGGGTGAGCCCGCACCGGCGCACGGTCGGCACGAGGCCCTGGAGGAGGGGGTGGCGGGGGGTGCCGTCGAAGACGCGGCGGAGGTCGGCCTCGAAGGCGTCGAGGAGGGTGAGCCGGTCCTGTGCCGTCGCCGGGTCGAGGCCGAGGTGGCGGGCGTCGGCGCCGCCGGGGGCGAGGTCGCCGTCCCCGATGTCGTCGACGAGGCGGGCGAAGCCGTAGACGGCCATCAGGTCGTCGCGCCAGGCCCGGGGCAGGAAGAAGGGGGCCACGGGGAAGTTCTCGTCCGCGGCCTTGCCGAGGGTGGCGCGCGAGGAGGCGTCGATGCGCGCCTGCCGGGTGTCCGTCACAGGTCACTGCCCGACGGAGGGACGGCGAGACCCTCGTGGAGCTGGAGATTCTGCGTCATGGCCGTCACGTCTCCCGTTCTACACTGCCGAGTCAATCCATCCTATTTCGGACACGCCGCCGACCCCTGCCCGTAGAGCCGTCGCCCGGAGGCCCGATGGTCGTGGGGTATCGCCCTACTTGCCGCGAAACAGACCGGTCCAGCTTACGTCGTACGACGGCCGTCGCCGTTCCGGGGTGCCGGGCGCCCCGGGCCTCGCCCGCACGCGCCGTCAACCCTGCGGCAGAGCAAGGGAGTTCGAGTTCCGGTGGAGGTCAGAGGGCGCGGGTGCCGGAGAAGACCATGGCGAGGGTGGTCTCGACGACGGCGTTCCTGCGCTGCACGGGAAGCCGCCGAAGAGGCCCTTCGAGCAGGAGAAGTGACAGTCCGTGCACGGCCGACCACGCTGCGACGCCGGCGGCGTGGCGGACGGCCGGGCGGGGGGCACCGGCGTGGGCGAGGCCTTCGAGGGCGTCCCGGAGCAGGGTGAAGGCGCGGATCTCGGGTTCGGGCACCTGACGCTCCGGCATCGGCCCGGCCGTTCCGTCCGGGCGGGGCACGCAGAACGCGGCCCGGTAGAGGCCGGGCTGGTCGACGGCGAAGCCGACGTACCCCCGGCAGAGCGCGGCGAGCCGGCGCTCCGCCGCGAGGGCGGGGTCGTCGGCCCCGGGCTCGCGGCCCGCGGCCCGCTCCATGGCGTCGGCGAGCACGCACTGGGCATGGGTCCTGACGGTGCGGAGGAGTTCACCGCGTCCGTCGAAGTGGCGGTAGGCGGCGGTGGGCGAGACGCCCACCCGGCGGGCCGCCTCGCGCAGGACGACCCGTTCGGGGCCGCCCTCGGTGGCGAGGTCGACGGCGGCGCAGATCAGCGCGTTGCGCAGATCGCCGTGGTGGTAGGTCTTTCCCCCCGAGATCGCTGCCATGGGCTCATCCTGCCCGATGTTGCCAGCATGAACATTCCAGGTGGCGGCACGACGCGCGGAAAACGGAACCAGCCCCACCGGAAACGGCGCCGCCCCCGCCGTGAAGGCGGGGGCGGCGGAACGCTGCGGGGCTCGGGATCAGCGGGCGGTCTCCCGCTCGTACGCCCTGAGGACCTCCTCCGTGGGGCCGTCCATCAGGAGCTGCCCCTTCTCCAGCCAGAGCACCCGGTCGCAGGTGTCCCGGATGGACTTGTTGCTGTGGCTCACCAGGAAGACCGTGCCGGCCTCCTTGCGGAGCTCGCGGATGCGCTCCTCGGAGCGGATCTGGAACGAGCGGTCACCGGTCGCCAGCGCCTCGTCGATGAGGAGGACGTCGTGGTTCTTGGCGGCCGCGATGGCGAAGCGGAGCCGGGCGCCCATACCGGAGGAGTACGTGCGCATGGGCAGGCTGATGAAGTCGCCCTTCTCGTTGATCCCGGAGAAGTCGACGATGCTCTCGTAGCGCTCGCGCACCTCCTCGCGGCTCATGCCCATGGCGAGGCCGCCCAGGATCACGTTGCGCTCACCGGTGAGGTCGTTCATGAGAGCCGCGTTGACACCGAGGAGCGAGGGCTGACCGTCCGTGTAGACCTTGCCGCTCTCGGTGGGGAGCAGCCCGGCGACGGCACGCAGGAGCGTGGACTTGCCGGAGCCGTTGGAGCCGATCAGGCCGATGGCCTCACCGCGGTAGGCGGTGAAGGTGACGCCGCGGACCGCGTGGACCTTGCGGACGCCCCGGTTGACCTCGGCCTTGCCGCGGCCGACGATCCGGCTGAGCGCCGCCGTGGCGCTGCCCTTGCCGCCGCCACCGGTGTTGACCCGGTAGACGATGTGGACGTCGTCGCAGATGACGGTGGGAACGTCGGACCGCTTGGTGTTCGAGTCGGTGTCAGCCACGGCCGTACCTCTCCTCGGCCTTCCAGAAGTAGACGAAGCCGCCGATGCCGAAGACCAGGGCCCAGGCGAGCGCGGTCATCCAGACGTGCGCCGGCAGGTTCTCGGAGCCGTAGCCGTCGATCAGCGCGAACCGGATGAGGTCCATGTAGACGGCCGCCGGGTTGTACATGAGGATGTCGCCGATCCACGCCGGCTTGTCGGCCAGCATCGTGCGGAGCGAGAACATCACGCCGGACGCGTACATCCAGGTGCGCATCACGAACGGCATCAGCTGCGCCAGGTCGGGGGTCTTCGAGCCCATCCTGGCCATGATCAGGGCCAGCCCGACGTTGAACACGAACTGGAGGAACAGTCCCGGGATCACCAGCAGCCACCGGAGGGAGGGGTAGCTGCCGAACGAGACCACGATCGCCACGAGCACGATCATCGAGTACAGCAGCTGCTGGAGCTGCTGGAGCGAGAAGGAGATCGGCAGGGAGGCCCGCGGGAAGTGCAGGGCCCTCACCAGGCCCAGGTTCCCGGAGATCGCCCGGACGCCGGCCATGACCGAGCTCTGGGTGAAGGTGAACACGAAGATGCCGGTGACCAGGAACGGGATGTACACGTCCTTGGACATCCCCTGGCTCGCGCCCAGGATGAGCCCGAAGATCAGGTAGTAGACCAGGGCGTTCAGCAGCGGGGTCGCCACCTGCCACACCTGGCCGAGCTTGGCCTGGCTGTACTGGGCGGTCAGCTTCGCCGAGGAGAACGCCATGATGAAGTGGCGGCGGCTCCACAGCTCACGGACGTACTCGAACAGTCCGGGCCTGGCGCCGCTGACCGAGAGACCGTACTTCGCGGCCAGCGCGGCCGGCGTGAGGCCCTCGTCGACGGACGGGGGCGCGCTCGTCGCGACCGCCCCGCCCTGCTGTGTGTCACTCACAAGTCGAAACTTTCGTGTTCAAGATGCGCGGCACGTCGGTACCACGATGTCAGACGACCGGGGGGCGACCCAGCCGGGTCAGCCGCCACACCGTACGCCACCTCATGGGGCGGCGCGGTCCGCAGTGGGTCTGCCAGCCTGCGCGGAATCCGCCGAACCACGCCTTCAGTGCGGAGAGCGGGGGCCGACGGGCCAGGGTGAGCAGGAGCCAGACGCCGAGATACGCCGGCACCAGGGGCGCGGGCAGATTGCGGCGTGCCAGCCAGACTCGGTTGCGGGCCACGTTGAAGTGGTACGAGGCGTGCCGGGAGGGGGCTGTGGTGGGGTGCAACAGCACCATGTCCGCACGGTAGTCGATCATCCAGTCGGCGTCGAGCGCGCGCCAGGCGAGGTCGGTCTCCTCGTGCGCGTAGAAGAACTCGCCCGGCAGATCGCCGACTTCGGCGAAGACCTTGGTGCGGACGGCGTTGGCGCCGCCGAGGAAGGTGGTCACCCGTGAGGAGCGCATCGGGTCGGAGGCGCGGAGCCTCGGCACGTGCCGGCGCTGGGTGGCCCCGGTCTCCGGGTCGGCGATCCGGAAGGTGATGATGCCGAGGCGCGGATCGGCGGTGAAGGCCTGCCGGATCAGTTCGGCGGTGTCCGTGTGCGCGAGCCGCCCGTCGTCGTCCAGGAAGAGCAGGACGTCGACGTCGGTGCCGCCGGGCCCGAACGCCTCGATGCCGACGTTCCGGCCGGCGGGGATGCCGACGTTGTCCGGCAGGTCGACGGTCCGCACCCAGTCGGGCACCCCGGAGACCGGGGTGCCCTGCCCGACGACGACGACCTCGATCCGGTCGCCCTCCTGCGCGGCGACCGAGTCGATCAGCGCGCGCAGGTCGTCGGGGCGGTTGCCCATCGTGATGACGACGGCTCCCACCCTGAGCGGCGTGCTCACGGCCGGCCTCACTTCAGCCTGCTCGAAACCATGATCGACACGAGGTGCAGCACGGTCTGGAGCAGTGCGATGCCGGCGAGGACGGCGACCCCGAGACGGGTGAAGAAGAGGTCTCCCCTGACCTGGTCCGCGATGGCCAGGACCACGATCAGCAGCGAGGCCTCGATCCCGAGGACGAGCCGGTGGAACTTCAGCGCGCCGGCCGCCCGGCGGGCCAGCGCCATGCCGGAGGAGCGCGGCTCGGAGGCCGCCTCCTTGACCGGCGGCAGACCGCCCTGGTGCCGGGCGACCCCGACGAGGTCGGTCTCCGCCTTGATCAGGATGGCGCCGAGGGCGGCCAGGGTGCCGAGGAAGGCCCACAGCCAGTCGATCCGGCCCGAGCCCCACAGGTCGGCGGCGCGCAGGCCGAAGCCGACGAGCACCGCCGCGTCGCACAGGTAGGCGCCGACCCGGTCCAGGTACACGCCCGACAGCGAGAACTGCTTCTTCCAGCGGGCCACCTCACCGTCGACGCAGTCGAGCAGCAGGTAGAGCTGGACCATGAGCGCGCCGAGCAGCGCCCCGGGGATCCCGGGCACCAGCAGCGCCGGTGCCGCGAGGACGCCCGCGAGGGTCATCACGTACGTGAGCTGGTTCGGCGTGATCCTGGTGCCGACGAGCCGCCGGGTGATCCTGAGCGAGATCTCCCGCATGTACAGGCGGCCGCCCCAGTGCTCCCCGCTGCGCCGGTCCTTCACACCCGGGGGGTGGACGACCGGGCGGAGCTCAGCTACCGATGGCTTTGGCATAGTCGGCGTACGCGTCCCTGATCTGGTCGTCGGACAGGTCGAGGTGTTCGAGGATGGTGAAGCGGCCCGGCCGGGTCTGCGGGGCGAAGGACACCGCCTGGACGAACTCGTCCACGCTGAAGCCCATCTCCTCCGGCGTGACGGGAAGCCCGTGCCGGCGCAGCGTCTCGACCATCTGACCGGATCCGTCGTGGGCTCCGCGCAGGTGCATCGCGAAGGCCGCGCCGAGACCGCACTGCTCGCCGTGGCTGGCGGCGCGGGTCGGGAAGAGCAGGTCGAAGGCGTGGCTGATCTCGTGGCAGGCGCCCGAGGAGGGGCGGCTGTCCCCGCTGATCGACATGGCGATGCCGGACATCACGAGGCCCTCGGAGAGGGTGACGAGGAAGTCGTCGTCGCCGACGCCGCCGGGGTGGCGGAGCACGGCCTCTCCGGCGCTGCGGGCCATCGCGGCCGCGAGGCCGTCGACGGGCTCGCCGGTCACCTCGTGGGAGAGCTCCCAGTCGGCGATGGCGGAGAGGTTGGAGATCGCGTCACCGATGCCGGAGCGCACGAAGCGGACCGGCGCGTCCCTGATCACGTCCAGGTCGATGAGCAGGGCGATCGGGGTGGGCACACCGTAGGAACCCCGGCCGTTGTCGTTGTCCAGGGTCGAGATCGGGGAGCAGATCCCGTCGTGCGAGAGGTTGGTGGCGATCGCCACCAGCGGCAGCCCGACCCGGGCCGCCGCGTACTTCGTCACGTCGATGATCTTGCCGCCGCCGAGGGCGACCACGGCGTCGTACCGCTTGCCGCGCATGGCGTCGGCGAGCTTCACGGCCTCGTCGATGGTGCCGCCGGAGACCGGGTACCAGTCGGCGCCGGGCAGCTCGGGCGCGAAGTGGTCACGCAGCTTCAGGCCCGAGCCGCTGCTGATCGCGACGGCGATCTTGCCGTTGCTGGAGATCCGCTGGTCCGCGAGGAGCGCGGACAGGTCGTCCAGCGCTCCCCTGCGGATGTCGACGACGACCGGTGAGGGGATCAGTCGGGTCAGTACTGGCACGCGATCTCACGGCCCTTCGCGAGGTCGTCGTGGTTGTCGATCTCGACCCACTTGACGTCACCGATGGGCTCGACGTCGACGGTGAAGCCGCGGTTGACCAGCTCCTGGTAGCCGTCCTCGTAGTACAGGTCGGGGTCGCGCTCGAAGGTGGCCTTGAGGGCGTCGGCGAGCTCCTCGGCGGCCTCGGCCTCGATGAGGGTGACACCGATGTACTCGCCGGTGGCGGTGGCCGGGTCCATCAGCTTGGTGATGCGCTGGACGCCCTTGCCCTCGGCGGTGATGACCTTCATCTCCTCGTCGGCGAGGTTCTTCACCGTGTCGAGGGCGAGGATGATCTTCTTGCCGTCGCCGCGGGCGGCGAGCAGGGTCTTCTCGACGGAGACCGGGTGGACGGTGTCGCCGTTGGCGAGGATCACACCGCGCTTGAGGACCTCACGGGCGCACCACAGGGAGTAGGCGTTGTTCCACTCCTCGGCCTTGTCGTTGTCGACGAGGGTGAGCTTGAGGCCGTACTTCGCCTCAAGGGCCTCCTTGCGGTCGTAGACGGCCTCCTTGCGGTAGCCGACGACGATCGCGACCTCGGTGAGGCCGATCTCGGCGAAGTTCTTCAGCGTCCCGTCGAGAATCGTGGTCTCGCCGTCGACAGGCACGAGGGCCTTCGGAAGCGTGTCGGTGTAGGGGCGCAGACGCCGTCCGGCACCGGCTGCCAGTACGAGACCGATCATGCTGTTTCTCCTTCGTCATGTACGGCGGGTGCTCCGGAGGACACCCAGAAACGGATGGACTCCGCGAGCACCACAAGCGCGATGGTGACCGCCAGGGCGGTGAGCGCCAGGGTGAAGTCGTTGCCACGGCTCGCCAGCAGGGCGGCGAGGACGGTCACCAGCAACGTGCGGCCCTCGTGACCGCCGATCGTGCGCACCAGCCACGTGGGCGGCGCGCCGGTGCCGCCGCGGATGCGGTACACCGTGTCGTAGTGATGGTAGGCGACGGCGGCCACCAGCCCGTAGGCCGCGGGCAAGGCCCCGTTCACCTCGGAGCGGGCCGCGAGGATCAGGATCGTGCCGTACTCGGCGGCCCGGAAGAGCGGCGGGAGCAGCCAGTCGAGGGCGCCCTTGAGGGGGCGGGCGACGGCGGCGCCGGCGAACACCACGTAGAAGACGGCGGCGACGACGGTCTGCTCGGAGCCGAAGGGGCGGCTCAGGGCCGCGGACAGCATCGCGCCCGTGGCGATCACCGCGAGGACCAGCGGCGGCAGCATCAGGATGCCGGTGCGGCCGAGGACCCGGTTCACCAGCGCGGCGAGCGGCCCGGAGTCCGCGAGGTCCGCCAGGGCCCGCGCGGCCCGGTCGGTGCGCTTCGCCTTGCGGGTCAGGGAGCGCAGGACGCGCCCCGCCGTGGTGTAGCAGGCCCCGAAGGCGCAGCCGATGATCAGGGCCCAGAAGACGATGCGCGGGGTGGTGACGGCGGTGAGGACCGCGATCATGGCCCAGCGTTCACCGATCGGCAGGATGATCATCCGGCGGGCCCAGACGGTCCAGCCGAGGCTGTCGAGGCGGCTGGAGACGGCGAGGCTCGTCTTGGCCGTGGCGCCCGTGCTCTCGGCGTTGGCCTCGTTGAACGAGAAGTCCACGACGTGCCGGCAGGTCATGAGGATCATCGCGCCGAGCGCGAGCGCCCAGACGTCGTCGCCGTTGCGGGCCGCGCCGAGGGCGAGGCCGGCGTAGAAGGCGTACTCCTTGGCGCGGTCGAAGGTGGCGTCGAGCCAGGCACCCATCGTCGAGTACTTCAGCGCGTACCGGGCGAGCTGCCCGTCGGTGCAGTCGAGGACGAAGGAGACGAGGAGCAGGACGCCGGCGGCGATGTAGCCGCCGCGCTCGCCGGTCGCCGCGCAGCCGGCCGCGATCAGCGCGGTGAGCAGCGAGGCGGTGGTGACCTGGTTGGGGGTCAGACCGCGGCGCGCGCACCAGCGGGCGATGTACCGCGAGTACGGGCTGATGAAGAAGGTGGTGAAGAAGCCGTCCTGGGCCTTCACGGCGGAGCGCAGGCGTACGGCCTCGTCGTCGACGGCGTCCACGGCGGCGCGGGCCTCGTGGCGGGCCTCGGCGTCGGTGGGCACGGTGGCGACGAGGGTGCCTAGCTGGGGCCGGTGCACGGCGACGCCGTCGGCGTCGAGGGCGTCGGCGAGCGTCCCCGTGAGGTCGCCGACGTCGGTGCCGGGGGCCGCGGCGGTGCTCAGCGCGCGGGCGAGCGCGGGGCGGGCCCCGTTCTGCACGGTGAGCGCGCCGGGTGCGGCGGCCGCGGGGAACCGGGGGTCGGTGAGGGCGAGGCGCAGTGCGTGCACATGGCCGACGAACCGGGGGTCGACGAGCGCGACGCGCTCGCCCGCGGGGACCGCGGCGAGCACGGCCCCGGCCTCGTCCGGTCCTGCTGCGGTCCGGACGTCGAAGCCGAGCGACCGCAGATCTCCGTCGAGCGAGGATCCGGGTGCCGGCGGGCCGGTGAGGATGGCGGTCGACAGACGAACTCACTCCTTGGAGCTGACGGAGGGGCCGGCGGGACCCATGGCGGCCCCGGGCGCGGCGGTGCGGCCCGGCACGGGGCGGCGACACGTCGGCTGAGGCTATCGGATGAAACAGAGCATGAGTTCACCGAGGCTTCGCGGGCCGGACTCCCCCGGGCCCACCCGTTGTCCGCACGGGTGCGCGCGGCCCCGTGGAGATCATCATGGGCGCAATCGGCCGCCCGCCTCACGAGACGACGGCCGCGGCCTCCGGCGGTGACCCTGACCGGCGCCCCGGCGCGGGTCCCGGCGGCACCTTCCCGCCACTGGCGGTCCGGACTGCATCTCCGCAGGTCAGAGCATATGACAACGGTGTTCAGTACCGTGTTGCAGATACCCCCCACCCGTAGTTGACTTGCGATTCGGGGCACCTGCGAACACACGATCTGGAGGCCATGTCATGGGGGCTGGACACGACCACGGGCACAGTCACGGCGGCCCTGCGCCGACCGGTACGGCCGGGGCCGCGTACAAGAACCGGTTGCGCATCGCGCTCGGCATCACGCTCTCCGTGATGGTGATCGAAATCATCGGCGGCGTACTCTCCGACTCGCTCGCGCTGATCGCCGACGCGGCGCACATGGCGACCGACGCGGTCGGCCTCGCGATGGCGCTGCTGGCGATCCACTTCGCCAACCGGCCCCCCTCGGGGAACCGCACCTTCGGCTTCGCGCGGGCCGAGATCCTCGCGGCGCTCGCCAACTGTCTGCTGCTCCTCGGGGTCGGCGGCTATGTGCTGTACGAGGCGATCCAGCGGTTCCTCGAGCCGGCCGAGACCAAGGGCGGTCTGGCGATCGCGGTCGCGGCGGTCGGTCTGGTCGCCAACGTGATCTCGCTGTCGCTGCTCATGCGGGGCCAGAAGGACAGCCTCAACGTCCGGGGGGCGTACCTGGAGGTGCTCGCGGACGCGCTGGGCTCGGTCACCGTGATCGTCGCGGCCGGCATCATCCTGGTCACGGGCTGGCAGTACGCCGACCCGATCGCCTCGATCCTGATCGGCCTGATGATCGTCCCCCGTACGGTCAAGCTGCTGCGCGAGACGCTCGACGTCCTCCTGGAGGCCGCCCCCAAGGGCGTCGACATGATGGAGGTACGGGCCCACATCCTGGCCCTGCCGGGCGTCGAGGACGTCCACGACCTGCACGCCTGGACGATCACCTCGGGGATGCCGGTGCTCTCGGCGCACGTGGTCGTGGACCAGGACGCGCTCGACTCGGTCGGGCACGAGAAGATGCTGCACTCCCTCCAGGGGTGCCTGGGCTCGCACTTCGACGTGGAGCACTGCACCTTCCAGCTGGAGCCGGTGGGGCACGCGGAGCACGAGGCGAGACTCTGCCTGTGAGAACAGGGCCGCCTGCTAGCCTTTTCGTACCAACGTGTGGAGAGAGGAGCTGAGGTTGATGACCGTCGCGAGGGAGGCTGCCCCGAGCGGCAGCACCCGGTCCTTCCTCAGCCTCCGGGTCTCCGGCTGACCTGATCCCGGTTCCCACCGGTCCGTCACGTCGTCGGCCGGGGCCCTCTCACCAAGGGTTTCCCACGTTGTCCGACAACGCTTCGCACGACTCCTTCTTCGCCCTGCACCACGGTCTTCCGCGGCAGGGTCCCGGCTCCGACGCCACCACGCGCGCCGGCTCCTCGCGTTCTCCGGCCCGCTGCCCGAGCGTCCGCGCGTGCTCGACCTGGGCTGCGGCCCCGGCCGTTCCGCGCTGCTCCTGGCGGCCGAGGCGGGCGCCGAGGTGACCGCCGTCGATCTCCACGAACCGTTCCTCGCGGAACTGCGGCGGTCCGCCGCCGACCGCGGGCTCGACGGCTCGATCCACACCCACCGCGCCGACATGGGCGCGCTGCCGTTCCCGGACGGGTCCTTCGACCTGGTCTGGGCCGAGAGCTCGGCCTTCGTGCTCGGCTTCGACCGGGCGCTCGCCGAGTGGCGCAGGCTGCCGGCTCCCGGCGGCACCCTGGTGCTCACCGAGTGCGTCTGGACCACCGGGGCGCCCGGCTTGGCGGCCCGCGCCTTCTGGGAGCGGCACTACCCGCTCCGCACCGTCGCCGAGCTCTCGGCGGCGGCGGTCGCGGCCGGCTACCACGTCCTCGGGACCTTCCTCCAGCCCGAGGGCGACTGGGCCGAGTACTACGGTCCGCTCGCCGCACACGCCGACGCGGCGGACACCGCCGTGCCCGGTATGGCCGAGGCGGTGGCGGGGGCCCGCGCCGAGATCGCGCTGCGGCGCGAGCACGGCTCCGATTACGGGTACGCGGGATTCGTCCTGCGTCCCGCGGATCCGCGCTGGCGCACCCGGCCGGAGACCGCCGGGGAGGCCTCGGTGGTGCGGCCGCTCGTGGCGGCCGCCTTCGGCTCGGAGGCGGAGGCCGAGCTGGTCGACGCGCTCCGGCGGGACCCCGACGCCTGGCTCCCGGGCCTGTCGTACGTGGCCGAGGCCCCGGACGGCTCGATCGCGGCGCACGCCCTGATCACCCGCTGCCTGGTGGACGGCGCCCCCGCGGCGGCGCTCGCCCCGGTCGCGGTGGCGCCCGCGTACCAGCGGACGGGGGCCGGAAAGGCCGTCGTCCGGGCGGTGCTCGACGCGGCACGGCTGCGGGGTGAGCCGCTCGTGCTCGTCCTGGGGCACCCGGAGTACTACCCGAAGTTCGGGTTCGTACGGGCGTCCGAGTATGGAATCAAGCCAGGTTTCGAGGTTCCGGACGAGGCCATGATGGCGCTCGTCCTGGACGACTCCGTACCCGTTCCGCCCGGCACCATCGCGTATCCGGCGGCTTTCGGGGTCTAGTCGCCCCCTGTCGTCACTCCGCTCCCGCCGCGCCGGTTGTACTCCGGTGCGGTGGGAGCGGCCGCGTCCGGCCGCCGAAGTACGGACAAGCCGCTTTTGTACGGCAGACTGAGGTGGCCCCACCGGGGCGAGGACCGAAGCGAAGGATGGGTATGCCGACCACACCAGCCACCGCGGCTCAGATCTCGCCGGAGATGCCGGAGATCATGTCGAACGGTGTCCAGCCGTCCGAGGCCCCGGCGCCGATCATGCTCGAACTGGTCGACGAGGACGGGACGACCATCGGTACGGCGGAGAAGCTCGCCGCCCACCAGGCTCCCGGGCTGCTGCACCGCGCCTTCTCCGTCTTCCTGTTCGACGAGTCGGGCCGGATGCTGCTCCAGCGCCGGGCGCTCGGCAAGTACCACTCCCCCGGTGTCTGGTCGAACACCTGCTGCGGCCACCCGTACCCGGGCGAGGCGCCGTTCGCCGCCGCCGCCCGGCGGACCTTCGAGGAGCTCGGCGTCTCGCCCACGCTGCTCGCCGAGGCCGGCACCGTCCGCTACAACCACCCGGACCCGGCCTCCGGCCTGGTGGAGCAGGAGTTCAACCACCTCTTCGTCGGCCTGGTCCAGGCCGCGCCGCGGCCGGACCCGGAGGAGATCGAGGACACCGTCTTCGTCACCGCCGCCGAGCTGGCCGAGCGCCATGCCGCCGCGCCGTTCTCCGCCTGGTTCATGACGGTGCTCGACGCGGCGCGTCCGGCGGTCAGGGAATTGACGGGTCCGTCCGGGGGCTGGTGACGACCGGCTGGTGGATCGCCGCTCCCGGCCCCGGTGCCATCGGGGCCAGGGGCAGCGCCGCCCAGATGATCTTGCCGCCGCTCGCGGTGTGCTCGACGTCGCACGCACCGCCGGACTCCTGGGCGATCTCGCGGACCAGGAGCAGTCCGCGGCCACCCGTCTGCCCGTAGTCCGCCTCCAGGGCCTTGGGGCGGTACGGGTGGTTGTCCTCGACGGACACCCTGATCCACTCGGGGCCGATGGCCACCTCCACCGCTATCTCCGGGGACAGCAGCGCCGCGTGCCGCACGGCGTTGGTCACCAGCTCGGAGACGATCAGCAGCAGGCCGTCCATGATCTCCTCATGGACGGGGACTCCCTGGCGGACCAGCAGGTCGCGTACGGCGTGCCGGGCCTGCGGGACGGAGACGTCGACCGCGGCAGCGGTGAAGCGCCAGACTCCTTCGTAGGACGGTTGCCGGGCGGGGCCACCCCCGTGGTTCTCCACGGTACGGTTCCCACCCTCGTGCTCGATTCTCGCCACGGATCGAGTCTTGGCAATGCGCGCAGGCGTACCGGCCTACTGACCAGAAGTCGACACCTATCGGCCGCTTTCCGATCGGATGAGTATGCCGATGTCAGTTGTTCGACCGATCGGGCGCGGCTTCTGACTGCTCCGCGGGCACGCTGGACACGGGAGTCGGCGCCACCTTACCGACGGCCCGCCGCCCGCCCATACCGACGGCGATCCGACCGAGGCCGTCGAGGAGCAGCGCGAGCGAGGAGAAGACCCCGGCGCTGCGGTGCCTCCCCGGGACGGCCCCTTCCTGATCGTATGTTCGGGTACGGCGGATAGCATCCGGCCCATGGAGCCGCAGCTGAAGGACAGCGTCACGGACGGCGTCGCCACCGTCGTCATCGCCAACCCCGCCAAGCGCAACGCGATGAGCGCCGGCATGTGGCGGGCGCTGCCCGGCATACTGGAGCGGCTCGCCGCCGACCCCGCCGTCCGGGTCCTGGTCCTGACCGGTGCGGGCGACACCTTCTGCGCCGGGGCCGACATCTCGGCCCTGCGGGAGCCCGGCGACGAGCAGCAGACGCTCGCGGTACGGGCCGAGGAGGCGCTCGCCGCGTTCCCCCGGCCGACCCTGGCGGCCGTCCGGGGCTTCTGCGTCGGCGGCGGCAGCCAGCTCGCCGCCGCCTGCGACCTGCGCTTCGCCGAGGAGGGTGCCCGCTTCGGCGTCACCCCGTCGAAGCTCGGCATCGTCTACCCGTCCTCGTCGACCCGGCGGCTCGCCGCCCTGGTGGGTCCCTCGACCGCCAAGTACCTGCTGTTCTCCGGTGAGTTGATCGACGCCGAGCGGGCCCTGCGGACCGGGTTCGTGGACGAGCTGCACCCGGTGGGCGAGCTGGACAAGCGGGTCGCCGAGTTCGCCCGGGTGCTCGCCTCGCGCTCGCTGCTGACCCAGGCCGCGGCCAAGGAGTTCGCCGACGGGCGCCTGGACCGGGACGCCCACTGGGCGGAGCAGGCACGCAGCAGCGGCGACACCGCGGAGGGTGTCGCCGCCTTCCTGGAGCGCCGGGCGCCCCGCTTCACGTACGGGAGCTGAGGCCCGGGCGGGCCTTCGCTCAGCGCCCCTGGGGAAGCTCCTCCGGCTTCACGCCCCGCCACCGCGCGACGATCCCGGCCGGGGCCTTCTCCGGCGAGCCCGCGTCGTAGGGCGGCTGCGGGTCGTACTCGGTGAGCAGCTGGATCGTCTGGGCGGCCTCGTCCCCGGCGATCCGGCCGATCAGGTGCAGCGCCATGTCGATGCCCGAGGAGACCCCGGCGGCGGTGACGTACTTGCCGTCGAAGACGACCCGCTCGCCGGTGGGCTCGACGCCCAGCTCCCTGAGCTCCTCCAAGGCGAGCCAGTGGGTGGTGGCGCGGCGGCCGTCGAGGACGCCGGCGGCGGCCAGGATCAGGGAGCCGGTGCAGACCGAGGTCGTCCAGGTGCTGGTCTCGTCGGCGGTGCGGAGCCAGGCCTGGATCTCCGGGTCGTCCATGGCACCGCGCGAGTCGGGCCCGCCGGGGACGAGCACGATGTCGGGGCGCGGCACCTCGGCGAGGGTCTTGTCGGCGACGAGGGCGAGGCTGCCCTGGTCGTTGCGGACGGGGCCGCTCTCCTTGGCCACGAACACGGTCTCGGCTCCGGGGACGCGGGCGAGGAGCTCGTACGGGCCGACGGCGTCGAGCGTGGTGAAGCCCCGGTAGAGCAGGACGGCGATCTGCATGCTGCTGCCTTTCAGTTGACGGGTGAGTGGAAGCGGCGTCGGTAGTCGGCGGGCCCGGTGCCGAGGGCCTTGGTGAAGGCGCGGCGCATCGCCTCGGGGGTGCCGTAGCCCGCGGCGCGCGCGACCTCCTCGACGCCGCGGGAGGTCTCCTCCAGGAGGCGGCGGGCGTGTTCGAGCCGTACCCGGTCGACGTAGCGGCCGGGGGTCGTGCCCGTCTCGGCCTGGAAGGCGCGGGCGAAGTGGCGGGGCGAGAGCCGGGCACGGCCGGCGAGGGCCTCCACGGAGAGGTCGCCGGCCGGGTGCTCGGTGATCCACTGCTGGAGGTCGCGCAGCGGCTCCCGGCGGGCGGTCTGGGCGGCGAGCTGGACGCTGAACTGGGCCTGGTTGCCGGGGCGGCGCAGAAAGACGACCAGGTGCCGGGCCACCGTGAGGGCGACGTCCCGGCCGAGGTCCTCCTCGACGAGGGCGAGGGCCAGGTCGATGCCGGCGGTGACCCCGGCGGAGGTGGAGAGCCGTCCGTCCCTGACGAAGATGGGGTCCGGGTCCACCTCGACCTCGGGGTAGCAGCGGGCCAGGTGGTCGCAGGCCGCCCAGTGGGTGGTCGCCCGGTGCCCGTCGAGGAGGCCCGCCTCGGCGAGGAGCAGCGCCCCCGTGCAGACGGAGACCAGCCGTCCGGCGTCCGGTGCGTGGGTGCGGAGCCAGTCGATCAGGGCCGGATCGGGTTCCCGGGTGCCCTCGCCGCCGGGGACGACGAGGGTGTGCGGCGGGCCGTCGGCGACCGCCTCGGCGAGGGTGGTGTCGGGGAGCAGACGCAGTCCGCTGTGGGTGCGGACGGGGCCGCCGTCCAGGGAGGCGGTGCGGATCGCGTACATGTCCGGGTCGCCGGAGGCGCGGCCGGCACCGGCGAACACCTCGTAGGGGCCGGTGACGTCGAGGCTCTGCACGCCGTCGAAGAGGACGACGAGAACGGGTCGCTGCGTCATGCCCCCATCCTGGGAGGCGCCCGGGACGGCCGCAATGACGCCGATCCCACCTTTTCTGCCATGGCGGGCCGGGGAACGAGCCCGGCTACGGCACCCGGAACGGCCGGGAGCCACCCCGGGAACGGTCCCTGGAACGGCCCGGGAGCGGAACCCTGAAACGGTCCCTTGAACGGCCGCGGGGGCGGGCCTTCGGGCGGTCCCGACCGTTCCCGTCGTACCGACCAGTCGGTAACCTTCGGACATGACGACGACTGCTCTGCCGCCCCGCGCGGGACGCCGCTGCCACAACGCCCTCAACCCGCTGCACTCCACGCTCTACTTCTCACCCGACATGGACCGCGAGTTCGGCGCCCTCGGCTTCACCGACCAGACCGCGATGCGGCTCGCGTCGCGCAGCGCCGCCCTCGGCGCGGTGGGCCCCGGCACGGTCGCCGCGACCTTCTACAACTACCACCACGAGCTGCTCGCCCGGCACCTCCCGGCCGTCTGGGAGACCGCCTCCCCCGCCCAGGTCCTGGACGCGCGCCTGCGCACCGCCGACGCCACCCTGCGCCGGCTGCTCGGCGAGGAGGCGGTCGCCTCCGCGGAGATGGCCGAGGCGGCGGAACTCGCGCTGCGCGCCACCGAGGCCTGCACCCGGCACGCCCGGCCGCTCTACTCGGCCCACGCGGACCTGCCGGTGCCCGAGGAGCCCCACCTCGCCTACTGGTACGCCGCCACCCTGCTGCGCGAGCACCGGGGCGACGGGCACCTCGCCGCCCTGCTCTCCGCCGGGCTCGACCCCGTCGAGGCCCTGGTCTCCCACACCGCCACCGGCAAGGGCATGAGCCCGCGCTGGGTGCTCCGCTCCCGTGGCTGGCGGCGCGCCGACTGGGAGGCCGCGGCGGAGCGGCTGCGCGGACGCGGGCTGCTCGACGCCGAGGGCGAGCTGACCGGGGCGGGCAGGGCCCTCCGCGACGAGCTGGAGGAGCACACCGACCGGCTCGACACCGCGCCGTACGAGCACCTGGGCGCGGCCGGGGTGGAGCGGCTCACCGAGCTGGGGCGGGGCTTCCTGGTCACGGCCGCCGTCGCGGGCGCCTTCCCGGCGGATCTCGTCGGCAAGGAGTGACCGCGGGGCGCCCGCAGGCGCCCGGGACGCGCGCGGGACGGGTCGGTTACCGCGTACGGGTGACCGACCCGGCACAATGCACTCGCAAGCTTGAGGCACGAGAAGGCGAGTCGGGACACCGTGACGACGTCCATCGAAGCAAGGATCGCCGAGGAACTCGGCGTACGCGAGCGACAGGTGAAGGCAGCCGTCGAGCTGCTCGACGGCGGTTCCACCGTGCCGTTCATCGCCCGCTACCGCAAGGAAGCGACGGAGATGCTCGACGACGCGCAGCTCCGCACCCTGGAGGAGCGGCTGCGCTATCTGCGCGAGCTGGAGGACCGCCGGGCGGCGATCCTCGACTCGGTACGCGAGCAGGGCAAGCTGACGGAGGAGCTCGAGGCCCGCATCCGGGCGGCCGACACCAAGGCGCGCCTGGAGGACATCTACCTGCCCTTCAAGCCGAAGCGCCGGACGAAGGCCCAGATCGCCCGTGAGGCCGGTCTGGGGCCGCTGGCGGAGGGACTGCTGGCCGACCCGTCCGTGGAGCCGGCGGCGGCCGCCGCGGCCTTCGTGGACGCGGACAAGGGCGTCGCCGACGCCGCCGCGGCCCTGGAGGGCGCGCGGGCGATCCTCGCCGAGACGTTCTCCGAGGACGCCGACCTCATCGGCGAGCTGCGCGAGCGCATGTGGGGCCGCGGCCGGCTGGTCGCGAAGGTGCGCGAGGGGCAGGAGGAGGCGGGGGCGAAGTTCGCCGACTACTTCGACTTCACCGAGCCCTTCACGGCCCTGCCCTCGCACCGGGTGCTCGCCATGCTGCGCGGCGAGAAGGAGGACGTGCTCAGCCTCGACCTGGAGCCGGAGGAGCCCTCCGAGCTCCCCGGCCCCTCCTCGTACGAGGGGATCGTCGCGGGTCGCTTCGGCGTCGCCGACCGGGGGCGCCCCGGGGACAAGTGGCTCCAGGACACGGTCCGTTGGGCCTGGCGGACCCGCATCCTGGTGCACCTCGGGATCGACCTGCGGCTGCGGCTGAGGACGGCCGCGGAGGACGAGGCGGTCCGGGTCTTCGCGGCGAACCTGCGCGACCTGCTGCTCGCCGCACCGGCCGGCACCCGGGCGACGCTCGGCCTCGACCCCGGCTTCCGTACCGGCGTGAAGGTCGCCGTGGTCGACGCGACCGGCAAGGTCGTCGCCACCGACACGATCTACCCGCACGTGCCGGCCAACAAGTGGGACCAGGCGCTCGACAGGCTGGCACGGCTCGCGAAGGAGCACGCGGTCGAGCTGGTCGCGATCGGCAACGGCACGGCCTCCCGCGAGACCGACAAGCTGGCGGCCGAACTCCTCGCCAAGCACCCCGAGCTGAATCTGACGAAGGTCATGGTCTCGGAGGCGGGCGCCTCGGTCTACTCGGCCTCGGCGTTCGCCTCGCAGGAACTCCCGGACCTCGACGTGTCGTTGCGCGGCGCGGTCTCCATCGCCCGCCGCCTCCAGGACCCGCTCGCCGAGCTGGTGAAGATCGACCCGAAGTCCATCGGCGTCGGCCAGTACCAGCACGACCTGGCCGAGGTGAAGCTCTCCCGCTCGCTCGACGCGGTCGTCGAGGACTGTGTGAACGGTGTCGGCGTCGACGTCAACACCGCCTCGGCGCCGCTCCTTTCGCGGGTCTCGGGCATCAGCTCGGGCCTCGCGGAGAACATCGTCGCGCACCGGGACGCCAACGGCCCCTTCCGCTCCCGCCGGGCGCTCAAGGACGTGGCCCGGCTGGGCCCGAAGGCGTACGAGCAGTGCGCGGGCTTCCTGCGCATCCGGGGCGGCGACGACCCGCTCGACTCCTCCTCGGTGCACCCGGAGGCCTACCCGGTGGTACGCCGGATGGTGAAGGCGACGGGCGGCGAGGTCGCTGCGCTCATCGGCGACACCGGGAGGCTTCGCTCGCTGCGGGCCGACGACTTCGTGGACGAGACCTTCGGCCTGCCGACCGTGACGGACATCCTGCGCGAGCTGGAGAAGCCGGGCCGCGACCCGCGTCCGGCGTTCCGGACCGCGACGTTCGCGGAGGGCGTGGAGAAGATCGGCGACCTGGCGTCCGGGATGGTCCTGGAGGGCGTCGTCACCAATGTGGCCGCCTTCGGGGCGTTCGTGGACATCGGTGTGCACCAGGACGGTCTGGTGCACGTCTCCGCGATGTCGAAGACCTTCGTCAAGGACCCGCGCGACGTGGTGAAGCCCGGCGACGTGGTCAAGGTGAAGGTGCTCGACGTCGACATCCCGCGCAAGCGGATCTCGCTCACGCTGCGGCTCGACGACCAGTCCGGTGCGGAGGCCTCGGACGGGGCGCCCAAGCGCGAGCGCGGTGAGCGGGGCGAGCGCTCCGGCCGGCCGCCGCAGCAGCGGCAGGGCGGCGGCGGTGGCGGCGGCGGCCGCCGGGCCGAGCGCGGCGGTCAGGGTGACCGCGGCGGCCGGAACGCGCAGGGCGGCCAGGGCGGCCGCGGCGGGCAGTCCGAGCGGGGCGGCCGGGACCGGTCGTCCGCTCCCGCGCCCGCGAACAGCGCGATGGCCGACGCCCTCCGCAAGGCGGGTCTGCTGGGCGAGGGCGGCGGCAAGCGCCGCTGACGGGACGCGTCGTCGGAGGCCGTCCCCGTGCGTCCCGTCCGGGCCGCGGGGACGGCCTCCGACCGGCGGCAGCGGTACCGGGCCCGAGCCCGTCGTACGGCCCCCGCACCCGCTACGGCAGGAAGCGCAGGGCCCAGTCGGCGCGGTTGGCGACGGAGAGGTCGTCGTCCTCCGTCAGCGGCTGGAGGAGGTCCCGGGCCGCCTTCGGGTCGGCCTGGACCAGGTCGACGATCTCGGTGGCCAGACCGTCCTGGTCGTCACCGAGGTCGACGGCGGAGGCGCGGATCAGGGTCGGCAGGGCCTCGGGGCCGCCGATCGCCGCGACGACACCGCCGAGGAGTTCACGGGCGTAGGCGTTCCGCTCGGTGAGGGCGCGGTCCAGCTCCGCCTGGAGACGGGGCAGGAGCCCGGCGTCGCCCGAGGCGGCGATCTCGTCGGCGAGGTCGATCGTCTCGTCCACGTCGGCGTCGAGATCGTCCAGCATCTCGGTCAGCCGGGTCAGTAGGTCGGTCATGGTGCCTCCTGGAATGCGCCGTCCACGAGAACGGGGACGGTCGTCGAGCTGTCGGTCTCGGCGGCCACGGCCACGTCCTGCGGAAAGCCGTACTCGTACAGTTCACGACCCGAGTCACAGCCGTGCAAGGCGGCGACCGGGTCCTCGGTGGCCGCCCACAGCGTGGCCGCCGCGGTCGCCTCCGGGGTGAGGAGGTACGGGCCGGCGGCCCGCAGCCCGGCGAGGACGGCGCCCGCGCCGAGCAGGTCCTCGAGCGCCGGGCGCAGCGAACCGTCCGGCCACCGCTCGCCGGACGCGATGACCGCGACCGGGCGTCCGGCGGAGCCGTACCCCTGCCGGATGAGCCGGCGGACGACGGCCGAGTGGTTGCGCAGGGAGGCGGCGACGACGGTCGCGTCACCGGCCTCCGCGGCGATGGTGGAGCCGTTCGGCGAGGGCAGGACCAGGCGCGGCGGCGTCGGGGCGGCGCGCAGGGCCGCCGGGGAGAGCGACCACGGGTGCTCGGGGGTCGCCTCGCGGCGCCCGACGGCGAGGGTCGCGCCGACGCTCTCCGCGTACGCGGCGGCCGACGCGTCCCGCCACCGGTACGGGTGGACGGCCGCGCCGGCCTCGACGGCGACGCCCACGGCGGTGGTGAAGGACAGCACGTCGACGACGACCACACAGGCCGCCGAGGAGGCGAGGGCCCGTGCCTCGACGGGTCCCCAGCCGAACGAGACCGTCATCGCGGGTCCCGGCCCGCGCACGGGACCGCCGCCGCGGCCCGCCGGGGCGCGCACGCGGCCGGCGTCACGAGCCCCCGGCCCGCCGTGCGCGAGGCCGTCATCAGAGCTCGGTGACCTTGCCGTCGGCGACCTCGACGCGCCGCGTGGTGCGGACCGCGTCGAGCATCCGCCGGTCGTGGGTGACGAGCAGCAGCGTGCCGGTGTACGAGTCGAGCGCGGACTCCAGCTGCTCGATGGCCGGCAGGTCCAGGTGGTTCGTCGGCTCGTCGAGGACGAGCAGGTTCACCCCCCGGCCCTGGAGCAGGGCGAGCGCGGCGCGGGTCCGCTCGCCCGGGGAGAGCGTGGTGGCGGGCCGCATCACGTGGACGGCCTTGAGACCGAACTTGGCCAGCAGGGTACGGACCTCGGCGGGCTCCGTCTCCGGCACGGCCGCGCAGAACGCCTCCAGGAGCGTCTCCGTGCCGTGGAAGAGCTTGCGGGCCTGGTCGACCTCGCCGACGACGACGCCCGAGCCGAGGACCGCGTCCCCGGAGTCCAGCGGCAGCCGGCCGAGCAGGGCGGCGAGCAGGGTCGACTTCCCGGCGCCGTTGGCCCCGGTGACGGCGACCCGGTCGGCCCAGTCGATCTGCAGGGTGACGGGCCCGAAGGAGAAGTCGCCGCGGCGCACCTCGGCCTCGCGGAGGGTCGCGACGACCGAGCCGGAACGCGGAGCGGCCGCGATCTCCATGCGGAGCTCCCACTCCTTGCGGGGCTCGTCGACGACGTCGAGGCGCTCGATCATGCGCTGGGTCTGGCGGGCCTTCGCGGCCTGCTTCTCGCTGGCCTCGCTGCGCGCGTTGCGGCCGAGCTTGTCGCTGTCGGTGGACTTGCGGCGGGCGTTCTTGACGCCCTTGTCCATCCAGGACCGCTGCATGTGACCGCGCGCTTCGAGGGCCGCCTTCTTGCCCGCGTACTCCTCGAAGTCCTCGCGCGCGTGCCGCCTGGCCCTGTCCCGCTCCTCCAGGTAGGCCTCGTACCCGCCGCCGTACAGCGTGATCTGCTGCTGGGCGAGGTCGAGTTCGAGGACCTTGGTGACCGTGCGGGTGAGGAACTCGCGGTCGTGGCTGATGACGACCGTGCCGGCCCGCAGCCCCTTCACGAAGCCTTCGAGGCGCTCAAGCCCGTCGAGGTCCAGGTCGTTGGTGGGCTCGTCGAGCAGGAAGACGTCGTAGCGGGAGAGCAGCAGGGAGGCGAGGCCGGCGCGGGCGGCCTGGCCTCCGGAGAGGGAGGTCATCGGCTGGTCGAGGCCGACGGTGAGGCCGAGCGAGTCGGCGACCTCCTCGGCGCGCTCGTCCAGGTCGGCGCCGCCGAGGTTCAGCCAGCGCTCCAGGGTGGTCGCGTACGCGTCGTCGGCGCCGGGCGTGCCGTCGACGAGGCCCTGGGTGGCCTCGTCCATCGCCGTCTGCGCGGCGGCGACGCCGGTGCGCCGGGCGAGGAACTCCCGCACGGTCTCCCCCGCGCGCCGCTCCGGCTCCTGCGGGAGGTGGCCGACGGCGGCGGTGGGCGGGGAGAGCCGGAGCTCCCCCTCCTCCGGGGTGTCGAGCCCGGCGAGCAGCCGCAGCAGGGTCGACTTGCCGGCGCCGTTGACGCCGACGAGGCCGATGACGTCGCCGGGGGCGACGACGAGGTCGAGCCCGGCGAAGAGGGTGCGTTCGCCGTGGCCGGCGGCGAGGTCCTTGGCGACGAGGGTTGCAGTCATCAGGGTACGAATCCTAGGCGACCGGAGACCCGCCCCGGTCAGGGGCGGGGGGCGCTTGCCGGGCCGCGTGGTCGGGCCGCGGAGAACGGTCAGCCGCGCGCCTCGGTCAGGGGCTCGGCCCGGGGCTGCGTGCCGGGCACCGCGGGGGCCTTCGTGCCGGACTCCGTCACGGCCTCGGCCCGGGGCTGCGTGCGGGTCTCCGTCACCGGCTCGAACGGGGGCTGCGTGGGGACCTCCGCCACGGGCCCGATCGGGCTCTCGGTCCGGGGCTCCGCTCCCAGGCGTCGTAGGACGGTCCGGTAGGTCGCCCGGTGGAAGCGGTACGGGCCGACGCCGGGGTACCCCTCGCTGCCTGGGTCCGCGGTGGGGGCCGTCTGCCAGGCGAAGTCGCGCCAGACGACGTCCTCGCCGTCGTGCTCGACCACGGCGGTGACGGCTCCGCAGCCGAGGTCCGCGCAGTCGGGGCAGGAGTAGATCACCCGGCGGCCGCCCGCGAGGGGCGCGGCACCGGTGGCCGCGTCCGGGCCGAGGAGCCCGCGGACGTGCTCGACGCGGAGTGCGGGCGGAAGGTCGCCCGCCAGCGGCGAGACCGTGTCGACGCCCTCGGCCTCGTCGAGCCGGTGGAGCAGCGCCCGGCCGTCGACGACGAGGTCGACGTCCTCGGGGCGGGGGCGGGGTCGGGCGAAGGCCCCGGGGAGTGCACCACCGGCGTCCGGGAGGACGGCGGGGGCGAGGTCGAGAGTCGTGTACACGGCCGGCATGCCTCCAGCATTCCCCGCTCGGGGTCCTCGTTCCATGGCTGGTCCGTCCCGGAAATGTCCCGGTCCCGGTACGGTCCCCGGCATGGAGAGCGACGTGATCGTGGTGGGTGGCGGGGTCGTCGGACTGACGACCGCGGTGACGCTGGCGGAGCGCGGCCTTCGGGTGCGGGTCTGGTCGCGGGACGAGGTGACGACCACGACCTCGGCGGTGGCCGGAGCCCTGTGGTGGCCGTACCGGATCGAGCCCGAGGAGGCGGCCGGCGCCTGGGCGTCGGCCTCGTTGCGGGTGTACGGGGAGCTGGCCGCCGATCCGGAGCGCACGGGGGTGCGGTGGGTGTCCGGGGTCCACGCGGACACCGTCCTGGACGGGCTCGGCTCCTGGGCGCGGGGGGTGCCGGGGCTTCGGCAGCTGGCGCCCGAGGAGGTGCCGGGGCCGTACGACGTGGGCCTGGCGGCGCGGTTGCCGCTGATCGACATGCCGGTCCATCTGGCCTGGCTGCGGGGCCGGTTCGAGGCGGCGGGCGGGGTCTTCGAGCGGCGTACGGTGAGTGGCTTCGGCGAGGCGGCGGCCGCGGCGCCGGTGGTCGTCGACTGCGCGGGAACGGCGGCGCGGGAACTCGTACCGGATCCCGGACTGCGACCCGTGCGGGGCCAGTTGGTCCTGGTCGAGAACCCGGGGATCGAGGAGTGGTTCACCTCGGCGGACGCGGGGTCCAGTCGGACGACGTACTTCTTCCCGCAGCCGGGGCGGTTGGTCCTGGGCGGGACGGCGGAGGAGGACGACGAGCGGACGGAGCCCGATCCGGCGACGGCGGCGGCGATCGTGGCGCGGTGCGCGCGGGTGCGGCCGGAGATCGCGGAGGCGCGGGTGCTCGGCCACCGGGTGGGCCTTCGGCCGGCGCGGGTGGGCGGGGTCCGGATCGAGGCGGTGCCGCTGCCGGGCGGCGGGCGCCTGGTGCACCACTACGGGCACGGGGGCGCGGGCGTGACGGTGGCCTGGGGCTGTGCGGAGCGGGCGGCGGATCTCGTGGAGGCATGAGAACGCCCGCGGGGCGGGCGGGGCCCTTTCGGACCGCACCCGCCCCGCGTTTGCTCACCGGATCGCTTTCCCGGCGCGTGCTCCTACTTCCAGAGCGGCGGCCTGTTGTTGTTCTCCGCGTCCTCGCACTGGCGGGCGCGCGTCTCCAGGGCGTTGGCGTTGGCCTGGGCCTTGCGGGCCTCGGCGTGGGCACCGAGGCCCCGGAGCTGCGCGGCGCGGTTGCGCTCCTTCTGGGCGTCGTGCCGCAGCTGGCTGATGTTGCAGGTCATCTTGGCTGCGGCCGCGGGCTCGGCGGTCACCGTCTGGCCGAGCAGCACGCCGCCGGCGAGCAGCGTCGTGGCGAGCATCGTCGTGAGGGCACGACGTGCGGTCGTGGTGGTGCGCATGGTGTTCTCCAACTTCCAGGCCGTGGGGACCTGTTCGAGGCATGGTCAGTACCAGTGAGTAACTTTACCTCGGCAAACGATGGATTCACGCCACCCCGGCCCGTGCGGTACGTGATCGTCAACACCTCTCCACAGGACTCCCACTGACGAGGCGATAGGTGGCCCGCCCGTCCAGGAGGAGCGGCACGAGCGAGCGCCGCGACTGGGCGAGCGGGACGAACACGCCCGCGCCCTCCGGTCGCACGGCGACGCCGTGCAGGGCGAGTTCGTCGCCCACCTCCGCGTACTGCGCGGCGGACAGCCGGTAGCCGCAGGGCGGGTCCGCGAGGACCTCCGACGGCTCCGGCGGGTCGTTGTCGGCGCCGCCGAGGAAGACCGGGCCCCGGTCGGCGTATCCGGCGCGCCGGGCGGCGGAGGTGACCGCCGTGAGCGGCCCGCGCCGCTCGTCGAGATAGGCGAAGGCCCCTTCCAGGGCGGCGTGCTGGGTGGCGACGCGGCGCCGGTGGTTGCGCGCCGGGTCGTTCTGCTCGGCCTCGTCGAGGGCGTCCACCCGGGTCTCCACGAGCAGGCCCACGGAGTGCTTGATCCCGGCGGTGTTCCGCAGGATCCGCTCCTGGCCGTCGCCCGCGACCTGCTTGAGCGGCTTTCCGGTGAGGGGGTCGGTCCAGATGCCGTAGATGCCGCTGCTGTACCGGGCGAGTCCTGCCGCGGGTCGCACGTACTCCTCGGAGAGGGTCCGGGACTCGTCGTGGACGTGCGGGTCGGCGTCGAGGCTGCGCGGCCACAGGGCGAGCAGGTCCTTGTCGTAGTACCGGGGAGTGGCACCGTACTCGTGCAGGTCGTAGACGAGTTCGGGACGCCGGTCGCGGATGACGGCGGCGACCGCGCGCGCCTCGGCGGTGCGCAGGGCAAGGTGGTCGCGGTTGACGTCGACGCCGTCGGCGTTGCCCCGGGTGTCCGCCTCCCGGCCGTCGGGGTTGGCGGTGGGCACGACGAAGAGGGTCGTGCGGGCGAGGAAGCGCAGGGTCTCCCGGTCCTGGGCGTGGGCGAGGTCGCGCACCGTGCTCAGACAGGCCTCCCGGCCCGCGGGCTCGTCACCGTGCTGGCTGCAGACGAGCAGCACCGTCGTGCGGCCCGTACCGAGGGTGGCGAGCCGGAGCGGGCGGCCCTGGGCGGTGGTGCCGATGACCCGCAGCGACATCCGTGCGCCGGCCCGGTCGACGGCCGCGAGGAAGTCCCGCTCCTCGGCCTCGGTGGTCCATCGGGCGCCCCCGCTCGTCTCGAAGCCGGTGCGCGGCAGCGGCTTCGCGGGCGCACTGTCCGCCGCCTTCGCCGGGACGGTGACGAGGGGCAGGGCCAGGGCGGCGGCGCCCGCCACGAGGGCGAGGGCGCGCCGGGAACTCCGGCGTCCGCCAGGGGGGTTCATCGGGCGGCTCCGAATCCCGGCAGGCGCGGGCCGGCGACGGCGGCCGGCGGCGTGGCGCCGCTCGGCGAGGGGGCGACGGGGGTGAGCGAGGGCACGGCCTGGTAGGGGCCCGAGGTGGCCCGGCCGAAGGCCGCGGCGCCGCCGACGAGCGGCAGCTTGGCCCAGGTGCGGGCGAGGTCGAGAGTCAGGGTCGGCGTGGTCGACGGCGGGTCGAGCAGGTCCTTGTCGGTGCCGGCGACGATCAGGGCGAGACGGTGTCCGGCCGGGACGACGTGGTCGGCGGCGGCGAGGTCCAGGGTCATCGTGTACGCCCTGCCGGGGGTCAGCGGGCGTTCCCTGCGCGGGTCGGCCCAGGTGCCGAGATCGGCCCAGCCCCGGCTGACGACCGTGTACCCGACGTCCGTCGTCTTCGCCGCGGTCTCCTTGAAGCAGGCACTGTCGCCGGGGGTGCTCGCGCCCCAGCAGGTGCGGTCGGTGAGGGTGGTGATGCCCTCGCCCGCGGCACCGTAGTCGCGGATCGTGTCCGGTCCGAGGTCCACGAGGACGGCGGAGAGGTGCGCGGTGGCGGTGGTCGGGGTGGCGGTGACCGTCACCCTCGAGGAGCCGGAGATCCGCAGGTCGCGGGAGAGGGGGCGGGTGACGAAACCGGCCTTCTCGGGGGTCGCGGCGTCGATCCGGGCCGCCCAGTCGAGTTCGCCGAGACCGCGGTCGTCGGTGAAGGTCGCGGTGGAGCCGGGGGCCGGGGCCTTCCGGCCGAGGACGCCGGGGCCGGGAACGCTGCCGGGGGCGGCGCGCAGGGTGGCGGCGGCGGTGCCGCGCGGCGGCCACTGGCGGTCGGTGGTCCAGCGGTCCGGGGCGCGCTCGATGTCGGCGACCGGCTCACGGTCGATGCCGTTCTCGTAGCCGAGGAGGTGGTGGTCGAACCAGCGGTGCAGGGTGCGGACCCAGTCGGCGCGCCGGAAGTCGAAGGGGTCGACGTGGCCGGTCTGGGAGAGCCAGATCTTCCGCTCGACCCCCTGGGCGCCGAGGGCGTCCCACCACCGGCCGAACTGGTTGGCGCGCACGTTGAGGTCCTGCTGCCCGTGCACCACGAAGACGCTGGCCTTGACCTTGGCCGCGTTCCGTACGTGGTCGCGCTCGGTCCAGGCGGCCGTGCGGTCGCCGCTGTACGGGGTGCCGGCGGTGATGCGGTCCTGGACGGCGCCGCAGCGGGTCTGCGCCTCGGGGCTGTTGACGTAATCGGAGAGCCAGCTCGGGTTGGCGTCGTAGAGCGGGGCTCCCTGGGAATGGAAGTAGTCGTACCAGGAGGAGATGGCGCCGATGGGGACGATCGTTTTCAGCCCTTCGACGCCGGTGGCGGCCACGCCGTTGGCGATGGTGCCGTCCCAGCTCTTGCCGATCATGCCGACGTTCCCGGTGCTCCAGGCGGTGGCGCGGGACCGGGTGTCCCCCGTGCGGGAGGTGTAGCCGCGGGCGCGGCCGTTCAGCCAGTCGACGACGGCCTTGGCCGACTGGACGTCGGAGCGGCCGCCGACGTCGTCGCAGCCGTCGGAGCGGTTGGTGCCCGCGAGGTCGACGGCGACGAAGGCGTAGCCGCGCGGGACGAAGAAGTTGTCGTAGAACAGCGGGAACTGCACGGGGTTCCCGTCGGCGTCGTAGGTCTTCTTCTGGCTCTCGTTGCCGCGTCCGCAGCAGGCGTAGTACGGGCTGGCGTCCATGATGACCGGGACCTTCCGGCCGGCCGCGGCGGTCTCACGGGGACGGACGATGTCGACGGCGACCCGGTCGGCACGCCCGTCGCCGTCGCCGTCGAGTCCGGTGTCCACCCAGACCGACTCGCGGAGGGCGTCGGCGTACGAGTGGACGGGCCGGGACTCGCGTACCGCCGGCGCGAGGGACGCGGGCCGCGCCGCGGACCCGGTGGGCGCCGAAGATCCAGTGGTCGCCGCCGACCCGGTGGTCGCCGCGGGCTCCGGCCGGGCTCCGGCCGGCGTGACCAGGGTCGCGAGCAGGGCGGCCGTGGCCGCGGCCACGAGGGTTCCGTACGGCGGTCTGGCTCCGCGGGTTCTCCGCGTTCGCATCGGCATGGGCGGGAACGTACCCCGGTCAACTCCCGTGCAAAAGAGTGCCGGAGGCGATCAGGGGGGATTCCGGTTGATTCAGGAGCCGGATGGGTTCATGTCGGCCGAATGGCGATCGTGTGACAGGGGGTCCTCTGGACGTGACGGTGCGTCGGGGCACTGAATAGTGTCCGGACTAAGGACCGACGACCACCCGCGCGTCTTACTTTCTTATGACTTGGGGAGCACCTGTGCACCGCAGAATCATCGTTCCGAGCGCCCTCGCGGCCTCCCTGCTGCTGGCGATCCCGGCATCGGCGGCCGACTTCACCCCTGGGGCCCCGGGCATCGGCGACTCCTACTACCCCACCAGTGGCAACGGCGGCTACGACGTCTCCCACTACGACCTGCGCCTGACCTACCAGCCCGCCACGGACCTGCTGGAGGGCACGGCGACGATCGTCGCCACCACCAAGCAGAACCTCTCCCGGTTCAACCTCGACCTCGGTCTGAAGGTCAGCGAGGTCCGGGTCAACGGCCGCGTGGCGAAGTTCGCGACCTCCGGCTCCCACGAGCTGGAGGTCACCCCGGCCACCCCGCTGGAGAAGAACAAGGCCCTCTCGATCGTCGTCCGCTACGCGGGCAAGCCCTCCGAGGTGAAGATCGACGGCTGGACGGCCTGGGCCCGCACCCCCGACGGCGGTGTCGCGGCGCAGGAGCCGGACTCGGCCGCCTGGTGGTTCCCGTCCAACGACCACCCGCTGGACAAGGCCACCTTCGACGTCTCGGTCTCGGTGCCGGACGGCACCCAGGCCATCAGCAACGGCGTGCTGCAGTCGCAGTCCTCCCGCCTCGGCTGGACCCGCTTCAA
The DNA here is from genome assembly GCF_044752725.1 of Streptomyces sp. NPDC088707. Taxonomy (NCBI): domain Bacteria; kingdom Bacillati; phylum Actinomycetota; class Actinomycetes; order Kitasatosporales; family Streptomycetaceae; genus Streptomyces; species Streptomyces sp. NPDC088707. The sequence continues at coordinate 1,416,213 of NZ_JBIVLV010000001.1, forward strand.
CTGGCGCTCCAACAAGCCGCAGGCGACCTATCTGGCCACACTCGCCGTCGGCAAGTTCGACATCACGACGGACAGGACGGCGAACGGGCTGCCGGTCCTCAACGCGTACAGCAAGGACCTCGGCGACAACGACGGCGCCGCGCGCGCCTCGATCGAGCGCACGACCGAGGTCGCGGAGTGGCTGGAGGGGGTCTTCGGACCGTACCCCTTCAACGCCCTCGGCGGGTACGTGCCGAACGTGACGAGCGGTTTCGCCCTGGAGACGCAGACCCGTCCGTTCTACAGCCCGCGGCAGTTCGCCAACGGCGCGAACGTGTCCGTGGTCGTCCACGAGCTGGCGCACCAGTGGTACGGCGACAGCGTGTCCGTCCGCGACTGGAAGGACATCTGGGTCAACGAGGGCTTCGCCCGCTACAGCCAGTGGCTGTGGTCGGAGAAGGAGGGCGAGGGAACGGCCCAGGAGCTGGCGGACTACGTGTACGCCACCCGGACGGCCGAGGACCCGTTCTGGACGGTGAAGCCCGGTGACCCGGGCGCGGAGAACCAGTTCCACATCGCCGTCTACGACCGGGGCGCGCTGGCGCTCCAGGCGCTGCGCAACGAGATCGGCGACGAGGACTTCTTCGCGATCCTGAAGGGCTGGCCGCAGCGGTTCGCCTACGGCAACGCGCGGGTCGCCGACTTCGTGCGGTACGCGGAGAAGGTCTCCGGCAAGCCGCTGGCCGAGCTGTTCGACACCTGGCTGTACGAGCCGTCGAAGCCGGCCGCCTCGACCGCGGCGGCGGCCGGCATGTCCGCGCCGGCCGCGGCGCCCGCCGCCGGCCCGTCGTCCTCCGCGCGTGCGGCGGCGCCGAGGGCCGCGCAGCCGAAGCCGGTCCAGCCGAAGTCCTGGAAGAAGATCGCGGCGACGAACACGGTCCACGAGTCGGAGCACCACGGCGGCCACTGAGCGGCGCGGTGACCGGTGACCGGTGACCGCGGCGGCGGCGGCGGGCACCGGCCACCCGGCCCGCACGGTCACGCCGGCCGCACGGTCACCCGCGGCCGTACGGCCCTTCCTCCCCTACCGGCACCGGTCACCCCGGCCGTCCGTCAGCGCGTCGCGCGGCGGGCGGCCTCTCGGGCCTTCCGGGCCAGCGGCAGATAGCGCAGCGGCTCCGGCAGGACGGGGACCACCGCCCGGACCACCCGGGCGAAGCGGCGCAGCGCCCGCTCCTGCTCGTCCGTCCATGCGAGCCCGATGGCCTCCCGGGCGTCCGGCGGCATCATGCCGACGGTGAGGAAGGCACGCAGCCGCAGGAACGGGCGGCGCAGGACCGGCCAGAGCAGCCGGAGGGCGAGCCGGAGCGGCAGCGGACCCCGGTCGGGGGCCGGCACGGGCTGGTCGGGGTCGAGCAGCTCGCGGACGACGACGGTGGCCTCCAGCTCGTCCGCGAGGACCTTCCGGTAGTACGGCCAGAACTCCTCGATCGTCTGCGGCATGTCCCGGTCGTGGATGCCGAGGATCCTGCCGACCTGGAGCCACTCGGCGTACAGCTGCCGTTCCTGCGCCTCGGTGAGGGGGCGGGCGAGCAGGCGGAGGCCGTGCGCGTAGACGGGGAAGCCGGTCGCGTGCACCCAGGAGTAGTAGGCGGGGGTCAGTGCGTGGTAGCGGCGCCCGTGGGCGTCGGTGCCCTGGATCTCGCGGTGCAGCTGCCGGAGGCGGCGCCCCTCCCGCGCGGCGTCCTCGCCGCCGTAGATCCACAGCTGGACCGAGCGCAGGGAGCGTTCACCGCGACCCCAGGGGTCGGTGCGGAAGACCGAGTGGGCGTCGACGCCGGCGCCGATGGCGGGGTGGGCGACCTGCATCGTGAGGGCGGCGGGAAGCATCAGGAGCGCCCGGATGTCCCCGGCGACGCTCCACAGCACGCCGCCGACGGGCGGCGGCGCCGGATCGCCGTCGGGGATCCGGACGGCGGACTTCGTCTCTTCCATGGGGCTCTCTCCTCACACTCCAGGCTGCACCCACGACGAAGGGGCCGTCACCCGGGCGTTTCGGCCCCTGGTGACGGCCCCTTCCGGGGAGTACGGGTCAGCCGCGGTCGGCGCCGACCGGCTCGCCGACGATACGGGCGGCGAGGGCGTGGGCCCAGGCGTCGACGTCGGCGTTGAGCTCGCGCTCGGCGGCGGCGCGCTCCTCAGCGATCTTGGCGGAACCGGCGGCGATGATCGACTCGCGCTCGGCGTTGCCCTCGGCGCGGGCGGCGGCGATGGCGACGGAGCCCTCCTCGACGGCCTTGGAGCGGATACGGGCGGCCTCGTGGCGGGCCTCGGCCAGCTCGGCCTCGTACTGCTCGCGGATCTGGGTGGCCTCGGAGCGCAGGTCGTCGGCGCGCTCGGTGCCGCCGTCGATGGCGTCCTCGCGCTCGTCGAGCGTGCGCCGGATCTTCGGCAGGATGCCCTTCGCCAGGATGAGGAAGGTGAGGGCGAACAGCACCAGGCCGAGGATGAGCTCCGCCCAGACAGGGTTGAGCGGACCGAGGTCCATCTTGAAGACAGTCGAGTTCGAAGCGAGGGTCATGCGCGCATTCTACCTGCTAGAAAAAGCGACAATTCGGGCTACCTGGCGAGAGTTGTCGCGTTCGTGCCGGCCCGGCCAGATTCCCGGCATCCAAAGGCTACCGGAAGGTAACCCCGGCTGATTGTATGTGCCGCGCCAGCACAACCCCCCACACCCTCATGGGAGTTCCTGTGTCGCTCGCCGCGCTCCGCCGCGCCCCTGGCGCCGCCCTGTCCCTGGCCGTCGCCGCCGCCACTCTCGCCGCGACCGCTCCGGGGGCGACCGCCGCCTCCGCGGGGGCGGTCGCCGAGGCCCCGCGGCTGAAGGTGCTCACGTACAACGCGTTCCTGTTCTCGAAGACGCTCTACCCGAACTGGGGCCAGGACCACCGGGCCAAGGCGATACCCGCCGCCCCCTGGTACCAGGGCCAGGACGTCGTCGTCGTCCAGGAGGCCTTCGACAACTCCGCCTCGGACGCCCTCAAGGCGAACTCCGCCGGCCAGTACCCGTACCAGACCCCGGTCCTCGGCCGCAGCAAGAGCGGCTGGGACGCCACCAGCGGCTCCTACTCCTCGACCACCCCCGAGGACGGCGGGGTGACGATCCTCAGCAAGTGGCCGATCGTCCGCAAGGAGCAGCACGTCTACAAGGACGCCTGCGGCGCCGACTGGTGGTCGAACAAGGGCTTCGCCTACGCCGTGCTCGACGTGAACGGCAGCAAGGTCCACGTCGTCGGCACCCACGCCCAGTCCACCGACCCCGGCTGCGCAGCGGGCGAGGCGGCGCAGACGCGCAGCCGGCAGTTCAAGACGATCGACGCCTTCCTCGACGCCAAGAACATCCCGGCCGGCGAGCAGGTGATCGTCGCCGGTGACATGAACGTGGACTCGCACACGCCCGAGTACGGCACGATGCTCGCCGACGCGGGCCTGGCGGGGGCCGACGCCCGCACCGGCCACCCGTACTCCTTCGACACCGACCTGAACTCGATCGCCTCCGAGCGCTACCCGGACGACCCGCGCGAGGACCTCGACCACGTCCTCTACCGCTCGGGGAACGCCCGGCCGGCGAACTGGACCAACCACGTGGTCCTGGAGAAGAGCGCCCCGTGGACGGTCTCCAGCTGGGGCACGAGCTACACGTACACCAACCTGAGCGACCACTACCCGGTCACCGGCTTCTGAACTGACCGGCGGGCGGACGGCGCGGGACGTCAGCGTCAGTACCCGTATCCGCCGCCGAAGAGGCTGTAGAGCCAGGCACCGAGGACCCCGGCGACACAAAGCAGCACGACGAAGGAACCCAGGCTCGTGTGCCGCTCCCTGCGGGGGCGGCCGGGTCGGGCGGCACGCGCCGCGCGACCCGGCTTCCCCGGTCTGCCCGGCCCGCCCCGCTTCCCGGACTCGGCCGTCCGCCCCGCACGCGTCGCCTGCGCCGGGGCGGTCTCGGCGACGGCGGCGACCTCGGCGAGCATCCGCCGGCAGACGGCCGCGAGCTCGGCGGTGCCGGCCTTGAGATCGACGACCACCTCGGTACGGGCGGGGGCGGTGGTGCCCCCGTCGAGAAGCCGCCCGGCACGAAGCAGCGCCTGGTCCTTGCCCCCGGTGGGGCCGAGGCTTATCCAGCGGCGCACATGCTCGCCCCGTATCACCACACCGCCGCCCCGCTCCCGGTAGACGGTGTGCTCCCGCCACAGGACCCCGGCCAACTCGTCGGCCGTCTCCCTGAGTTGCGTGTACATCTGACTCCCCTGTTCCCGTTCCCCCAGTTCGAACAGCCGCAGACTCTAGCCCCCGACACCGACACCCCCCACGACGCCCCCGCCCCGCCGCCCGTTACGCGCCGAAGTCGTTCCGCTCGCGGGCTCGGTGCCACTGCCGGAAGGCGGCCTCGGGCTCCGGCCAGCGGCGGGAGACGGCCCGGACGAAGCCCCAGCCCCAGCCGCCGATGTCGTTGCAGACGTGGGCGATGATCCTCACGCCCCCGCCCCGCGGCGCGGTCGCGTCCCCCCGGACGTACGTGATCCCGTTCATGGTGATCACGCTACGACGCCGCACTGACAGCGCCGCCCGGCGGGAACCGGGCCTCCCGGGCGGGAGCGGGTCTCCTCGACCTCGAACGTGCGACGGGCTTTTACAGCTCTGGTGAGACAGCAATACTGTCCCAGTCGGCCTCGGCGGCCGGATTCTGCTGTGGATCGGAAGCGAGGCACCTCGGATGGGCGTCGGGAGCGACGAGGAGGGCGGGCCCACCTACACCGTCGACGAGCTGGCCGCACGGGCCGGCGTCACGGTGCGGACCGTGCGGTTCTACGGGACCCGCGGGCTCCTTCCGCCGCCCGTCATCGGGGCGCGCCGCGTCGGCCACTACGGGCAGAGCCATCTGTCGCGGCTGGCGCTGATCGAGGAGCTCCAGCGGCAGGGGATGACGCTGGCCGCGATCGAGCGGTACCTGGAGCAGCTGCCGCCCGACCTCAGCGCGCAGGACCTGGCGATCCACCGGGCCCTGGTGGCCTCCTGGGCGCCGGAGTCCGCCGAGTCCATCACCCGGCGGGAGCTGGAGCGGCGGGCCGGGCGGGAGCTGACCGAGCGGGACGTGGACCGGCTGGCCGCGATGGGCGTGCTCGACCGGACCGCCGACGACGACACCTTCCGGCTCGACGGGGCCCTGCTGCGGCTCGGTGTCGAGCTGCTCGACGTGCCCATCGAGCACGAGACGATCCTCGCCTCCCGGACCGTTCTCCTGGAGCACGCGCGGGCCGCGGCGCAGGAGCTCTCCCGGCTCTTCCGGGACGAGGTGTGGAGCCCGTACCGGGAGAGCGGGGAGGACCCGGACCACCTGAGCGCGATGAGGTCGCTCTCGGCGCACATGCAGCCGATGGTGGTCCAGGCCCTCCTCACGGCCTTCCAGCGCTCGCTGAGCGAGGAGCTGAGGACGGCGTTCAGGCGTCGGTGAGGAGGCGGCCGGGCGCCGGGCCCGTCGGTGCGGGGGCCGGCCGGCCCCTCGCCGACGGGCCCGGCGCCCGGTGTCCGTCACGCGTCGGTGAAGACCTCGCCCCGCTCGGCCTTCTGGACCAGGAGCGCGGGCGGGGTGAACCGCTCGCCGTACGACTCGGTGAGCTCGCGCGCGCGGGCTACGAAGCCGGGCAGACCGCCCTCGTAGCCGTTGATGTACTGGAGGATGCCGCCCGTCCAGGCCGGGAAGCCGATGCCCATGATGGAGCCGATGTTGGCGTCGGCGACCGAGGTGAGGACGCCCTCCTCCAGGAGCCGGACGGTGTCCAGGGCCTCGGAGAACAGCATCCGCTCCTGCATGTCGCGGAACGGGATCTCGTAGCCGGGCTTGGCGAAGTGCTCGCGCAGGCCGGGCCAGAGCTTCCCCCTCCTGCCGTCCTCGCCGTACTCGTAGAAGCCCGCGCCGCCGCTGCGTCCGGGCCGCCCGAACTCGTCGACCATGCGGTCGATCACGGCCTCGCCCGGGTGGCTGGTCCAGGTGCCGCCGGCCTCCTCGATCGCCCGCTTCGTCTCGTTGCGGATCTTCCGCGGGAGGGTCAGGGTCAGCTCGTCCATCAGGGAGAGGACCTTGGCCGGGTAGCCGGCCTGCGCGGCGGCCTGCTCGACGGAGGCGGGCTCGACGCCCTCACCGACCATGGCGACGCCCTCGTTGATGAAGTGGCCGATCACCCGGGAGGTGAAGAAGCCGCGCGAGTCGTTGACGACGATCGGCGTCTTGTTGATCTGCCGGACCAGGTCGAAGGCGCGGGCGATCGTCTCGTCGCCGGTCCGCTCGCCCTTGATGATCTCGACGAGCGGCATCTTGTCGACGGGCGAGAAGAAGTGCAGCCCGATGAAGTCGCTCTGCCGCTCCACACCCTCGGCGAGGACGGAGATCGGCAGGGTCGAGGTGTTGGAGCAGAGCAGCGCGTCGGGCTCGACGACGGCCTGGATCTCCTGGAAGACCTTGTGCTTGAGCGCCGTGTCCTCGAAGACCGCCTCGATGACGGCGTCGCAGCCCGCCAGGTCCCTGACCTCGGCGGTCGGCGTGATCCGGGCGAGGAGGGCGTCGGCCTTCTCCTGGGTCGTACGGCCGCGCTTGACCGCCTTGGCGCAGAGCGCCTCGGAGTACGCCTTGCCCTTCGCCGCGGACTCGGCGGAGACGTCCTTGAGGACGACCTCGATGCCGGCGCGGGCGCAGGAGTACGCGATGCCGGCGCCCATCATGCCCGCGCCGAGGACGGCGACCTTGCGGACCGGACGGGGCTCGACGCCCTTGGGGCGGCTGGCGCCGGAGTTGACGGCCTGGAGGTCGAAGAAGAACGCCTGGATCATGTTCTTCGCCGTCTGCCCGGTGACGAGCTCGGTGAAGTAGCGGCTCTCGATGGTGGCCGCGGTCTCGAAGTCGACCTGGGAGCCCTCGACGGCGGCGGCCATGATGGCGCGCGGCGCCGGGTAGGGCGCGCCGTTGAGCTGCTTGCGCAGGTTGGCGGGGAAGGCGGGGAGGTTGGCGGCGAACTTCGGGTTCGACGGGGTGCCGCCGGGGATCCGGTAGCCGGGGACGTCCCAGGGCTGCCGGGACTCGGGGTGGGTGTCGATGAAGGCGATGGCCTTGGCCATCATCTCCTCGGGGGTGGCGGCCACCTCGTGGACGAGGCCGCTGTCGAGGGCGCGCCTCGGGGCGTACTGGGTGCCCTGGAGGAGGACCTTGAGCAGGGCGTCGGTGATGCCCATGAGGCGGACGGTGCGGGTGACGCCGCCGCCGCCCGGGAGCAGGCCGAGGGTGACCTCGGGCAGGCCGATCTTGGAGCCGGGGGCGTCGAGGGCGACGCGGTGGTGGGAGGCGAGGGCGATCTCGTAGCCGCCGCCGAGCGCGGCGCCGTTGATCGCGGCGACGACGGGCTTGCCGAGGGTCTCGATGCGGCGCAGCGCGTTCTTCATCAGGAGGGCGCCGTCGAAGATGTCCTGGGCGTGCTCGGGCCCCGCCTGGATCATGTCCTTGAGGTCGCCGCCGGCGAAGAAGGTCTTCTTCGCGGAGGTGTAGATGATGCCGCGGATGGAGTCCTTCTCGGCCTCGATGCGGTCGGCGATCGCGACGATCGAGGCCCGGAAGGCCTGGTTCATGGTGTTGGCGGACTGGTTCGGGTCGTCGAGGACGAGGGTGACGATCCCGGTCGCGTCCTGCTCCCAGCGGATGGTGGTGCTCTCGCTCATGTCTCTGCTTCTCCGTGGATCCGTGAAGAGGGGTTCGGACGGGACGGTCAGACGCGCTCGACGACGGTGGCGATGCCCATGCCGCCGCCGACGCAGAGGGTGGCCAGGCCGTAGCGCTTGTCCTGCCGCTCCAGCTCGTCGACGAGGGTGCCGAGGATCATCGCGCCGGTGGCGCCGAGCGGGTGGCCGAGCGCGATGGCGCCGCCGTTGACGTTGACCTTGTCCAGGGTGATGCCCATGTCCTTGACGAAACGCAGCACGACGGCGGCGAAGGCCTCGTTGATCTCGATCAGGTCGATGTCGTCGATGGTGAGGCCGGCCTTGGCGAGGGCCTTGCGGGCGGCCGGCGCGGGGCCGGTCAGCATGATGGTCGGCTCGGAGCCGGAGACGGCGGCCGAGACGATCCGCGCGCGCGGGGCCAGGCCGTTGCGCTCGCCGGCCTCCTTCGAGCCGATGGCGACGAGGGAGGCGCCGTCGACGATGCCGGAGGAGTTGCCGGCGTGGTGGACGTGGTCGATCTCCTCGATCCAGTGGTACTTCTGCAGGGCGACGGCGTCGAAGCCGCCGAGCTCGCCGATGTCGGCGAAGGAGGGCTTGAGCCGGGCGAGGGAGTCGGCGGTGGTGCCGGGGCGCAGGAACTCGTCGTGATCGAGGACGGTCAGTCCGGCGCGGTCCTTGACGGGGACGATCGACCGGTCGAAGCGGCCGTCCTTGACGGCGGCCGCGGCGCGCTCCTGGGAGAGGGCGGCGTACTCGTCGACGTCGCGGCGGGTGAAGCCCTCGATGGTGGCGATGAGGTCGGCGCCGATGCCCTGCGGGACGAAGTTGGTCTCCAGGTTGGTCATCGGGTCGGCGAACCAGGCGCCGCCGTCGGAGGCCATCGGGACCCGGGACATGGACTCGACGCCGCCGGCGAGGACGAGGTCCTCCCAGCCGGAGCGGATCTTCATCGCGGCCATGTTGACCGCTTCGAGACCGGAGGCGCAGAAGCGGTTCTCCTGGACGCCGGCGACGGTGTCGGGGAGTCCGGCGGCGATGGCGGCGATCCGGGCGATGTCGGAGCCCTGGTCGCCGACGGGGCCGACGACGCCGAGGACGATGTCGTCGATGGCGGCCGGGTCGAGGCCGGGGTTCCGGGTCTGGATCTCCCGGATGAGGCCGACGACCAGGTCGATCGGCTTGGTGCCGTGCAGGGAGCCGGTGGCCTTGCCGCGTCCGCGCGGGGTGCGGATCGCGTCGTACACGTACGCTTCGGTGCTCACGGGAAGCCTTTCGCGATGAGGGCGATGAGGGTGGGTGGAACGGGGAACAGGATCGGGAGGCGGGGCGTCAGCCGAGGAGGGAACGGCCGATGATCTCCTTCATGATCTCGGTCGTGCCGCCGTAGATGGTCTGGATCCGGCCGTCGGTGTAGGCACGCGCGACCGGGAATTCGCTCATGTAGCCGTACCCGCCGTGCAGTTGCAGGCAGCGGTCGGCGACCCGCTTCTGGAGTTCGGTCGCCCACCACTTGGCCATGGAGGCGTGGACGGCGTCGAGCCCGGCCCCGTCCGGATCGCTGTGCTCCTCGATGCAGCGGTCGATGAACGTGCGGGTGACGGCGCACTCGGTGGCCATCTCGGCGATCTCGAAGCGGATGTGCTGGAGCCGGGAGAGCGGCCGTCCGAAGGCCTCGCGCTCCTTGACGTACGTGGTGGTGATCTCCAGGAGGTGTTCGGCGGCGGCGATGCCGGCCACGGCGATCGCCATCCGCTCCTGGGCGAGGTTGGTCATCAGGTGGACGAAGGCGCCGTTGAGCTCGCCGAGCAGGTTCTCCTTGGGGACGCGTACGTCGTTGAAGAACAGTTCGGCGGTGTCCTGGGACTTCTGGCCGATCTTGTCGAGGTTCCGGCCGCGTTCGAAGCCTTCCGCGCCGCGCTCGACGACGAGGAGGGAGAGGCCGTGGGCGCCGCCGTCGGGGGTGGTCCGGGCGACGACGACCACGAGGTCGGCGAGGATGCCGTTGGAGATGAAGGTCTTGGAGCCGTTGAGGATCCAGTGGTCGCCCCGGTCCTCGGCGGTCGTACGGATGCCCTGGAGGTCGGAGCCCGCGCCGGGTTCCGTCATGGCGATGGCGGTGATGGTCTCGCCGGAGCAGAATCCGGGCAGCCAGCGCCGCTTCTGCTCCTCGGTGCCGAGCGAGGTGAGGTACGGGCCGATGATGTCGTTGTGCAGACCGATGGCCAGGCCGGGGGTGCCGGCCCGGGTGAACTCCTCGGCGAGGACGGACGCGTAGCGGAAGTCGGGGGTGCCGCCGCCCCCGTACTCCTCGTCGACGGCGATGCCGAGGAGGCCCTGCCGTCCGGCGGCGAGCCAGACCTCGCGGGAGACGATGCCGTCCTTCTCCCACTGCTCGTAGTGGGGCAGCACCTCCTTCTCCAGGAAGGTGCGGACGGTGGCCCGGAAGGCCTCGTGGTCGGCGGTGTAGAGCTGGCGCTTCATACGGCGGTCTCCTGGGTCTGTGTCGGTCGGTTCACGCGTCGGACTCCTGGGTCCCGGCAGGGCTCTCCAAGGCGGGTACGGCCCAGTCGCGGGCGACCTCGGCGGTGTCGGCGCCGGGCAGGGCGGGTCCCCTGCGGAGGGTGCCGGGGGTGGCGGAGAAGCGGGGCGCGGGGGCGGGCTGGACGATGCCGCCCTGCTCGGTGAAGGTGCCGCGGGCGGCGAGGTGGGGGTGGGCCGGGGCCTCGCGCATCGAGAGGACGGGGGCGACGCAGGCGTCGCTGCCGTCGAAGGCGGCGGTCCACTCCTCGCGGGTACGGCTCCGGAAGCGGTCGGCGACCGCCTCGCGCAGTTCGGGCCAGCGGCCGAGGTCGCGACGGGCGGGGGCGACCTCCTCGATACCGAGGCGGCGGACGAACTCCGCGTAGAACTGCTCCTCCAGGGCGCCGACCGCCATGTGGCCGCCGTCGGAGGTCTCGTAGACGCCGTAGAAGGGGCAGCCGCCGTCCAGGAGGTTGACGCCCCGCCTGTCCTGCCAGCCGCCGGCGGCGAGCATGCCGTGGATCATGGTGGTGAGGTGGGCGGTGCCGTCGACGATCGCCGCGTCGACGACCTGGCCCTCGCCGTGCGCGCGGGCGTGCTGGAGGGCGGCGAGGACGCCGATGACGAGGTAGAGGGAGCCGCCCGCGTAGTCGCCGACGAGGTTGGCGGGGATGGTCGGCGGGCCGTCGGGGTCGGGGCCGATCATGCCGAGGGCGCCGGTGATGGCGATGTAGCCGATGTCGTGTCCGGCGGTCGCGGCGAGCGGGCCGTCCTGGCCCCAGCCGGTCATCCGGCCGTAGACGAGGCGCGGGTTGCGGGCGAGGCAGGCCTCGGGGCCGACGCCGAGGCGCTCGGCGACGCCGGGCCGGTAGCCCTCGATGAGGATGTCGGCGCGTTCGACCAGGTCGAGGACGGTGGCGGGGCCGTCCTCCGCCTTGAGGTCGACGACGGCCGAGCGCTTGTTGCGGTTGGTGAGGTCGCGGGCCGGGTCGATGCCCAGGCCGGGACCGCCGGGGCGGTCGACGCGTACGACGTCGGCGCCGAGGTCGGCGAGGAGCATCGCGGCGAAGGGGCCGGGGCCGATGCCGGCGAGTTCGACCACGCGTACCCCGGTGAGCGGGCCGTTCCCGGCGGTGTGCGTCGTGCTCATCGAGCCCCCAGGCATGTGTGACACCAATGATGTAACACCGAAGATGCTAGGAACGTGTTCCACTCGGCACAAGCCCCCCGGCCGAGCAAGCGCTTGGAAAATACCCGAGGCTGGGAGTGGGCGTACTCGCGGTCACCCGGGACAGGTACTCGGGAGTAGGGCGGCGGCGGGGTGCGGTGCGGGACCCGCTATCCTCCGCCGACGACGAGCACCGCGCACGGCGGCGCGGCACGGCCGAAATGAGGGGCTGTATGGACACAGGGGCGGACGCGGGACGGGATGCCGGGGCGCGGCACGAGGTCGCGGCGCGGCCGGCGGCGGGAGCCGAGGCGGCCAGGGCCTACGACGTGGCCCTCTTCGGGGCGACCGGATTCGTCGGCGAACTCACCGCCGAGTATCTGGCCGCGCACGCGCCCGCGGAGTGCCGCTGGGCGCTCGCCGGGCGCAACCGGGCGGGGCTCACGGCGCTGCGCGAGCGGCTCGCCGCCCGGTGGCCGCACTGCGCCGGGCTTCCGCTGGTCGTCGCGGACGCCGCCGATCCCGATTCGCTGCGTGAACTCGCCGAGTCCGCCCGGGTGGTGGCCACCACGGTCGGCCCCTACGTCTGGTACGGCGACGGTCTCGTCGGCGCGTGCGCCGAGGCGGGAACGGACTATGTGGACCTGACCGGCGAGGCCGAGTTCGTCGACCTGACGTACGTACGGCACGACGCGCGCGCCCGGGAGACCGGCGCCCGCATCGTGCACGCCTGCGGCTTCGACTCCGTCCCGCACGACCTGGGCGTCTACTTCACCGTCCAGCAGCTCCCGGAGGACGTACCGCTCCGGGTGGACGGCTTCGTCCGGGCCGGGGCGCAGTTCTCCGGTGGCACCTTCGCGTCCGCGCTGACCGCGTTCGGCCGGGGCCGGGAGATTCTGCGGGCGGCGCACGAACGGCGGCTGCACGAACCGCGGCTGGTCGGACGCCGGGCCCGTGCACCGCTGGGCGGGCCGCGGTTCAGCCGGGAGACCGGGACCTGGGCGCTGCCGCTGCCGACGCTCGACCCGCAGGTCGTGGCCCGGTCGGCGGCGGCCATCGACCGGTACGGGCCGGACTTCCGCTACCGGCACTACGCCTCCGTGAAGACGCTCCCGATGGCCCTCGGGGGCACCGCGGCCATCGGAGTGGGCGTGACGGCGGCCCAACTGCCTCCGGTCCGCGCCTGGCTGATGCAGCGTTACCAGGCGGGCCAGGGCCCGTCCGCCGAGCGGCGGGCCCGCAGCTGGTTCTCGGTCCGCTTCGTCGGCGAGGGCGGCGGACGCCGGGTGTTCACCGAGGTCTCGGGCGGTGACCCGGGGTACGACGAGACGGCGAAGATGCTCGCCGAATCGGCGCTCAGCCTCGCCTTCGACCCGCTGCCGAAGACGTCGGGCCAGGTGACGACGGCGGTGGCGATGGGCGACGCGCTCATCGACCGGCTGCGGGCGGCGGGCATCCGTTTCCGGGTGGCACACCGGGGCTGATCGGCGCGGAACGGCGGTGCGGGAGGGGTCAGGGCCGCACGAGACGGAAGGGGTGACCGGCGGGGTCGGCGTAGACCCGCCAGGCCGCGTCGCCACCGCCGTCGTCGAGCGGTTCGGCCCCGAGCGCGAGGACGCCCTCGTGTGCGGCGTCGAGGTCGTCGACCCGCACGTCGAGGTGGAACTGCTGCTCGGGCGCACCCCAGACGGGCGGCCGGTGGTCGGCCACACTCTGGAAGGCGAGGACGGGACCGCCGTCACCACGCAACACGGCGGAACCCTCGCCGACGGCCCACCTGGCCTCGGGGGCGACCACCTCGCCTCCGATCAACCGCCGGTAGAACTCGGCGAGTTCCCGGGCGTCGGGGCAGTCGAGAACGAGGCACCGCAGACGCCCGATCACACCGAGGCCTGGTCGGCGGGAACGTACAGGATGGCGCGGACCCCGGCGGGGGCGACCGGAACGGCCCCGCACAGGATCAGGTTCGGGCCGCGCCCCGCGGAACGCGACGAAACGGAAAGGGGTGTTGTCATGCGCCCCACTCTGCCGGTGCCCCGCACCACCCGGTATCCGTACAGGTACTCAGCTTGCCGTTCGACGTACTCGGGATGTTCGGCCCGGTACCGGGCTTGGCCCTTCGCACCGCCCCCTTCTCCGGGGCGCCGGTGACACGGATCCGGCCCGCTCCGGGGGCATCAGGCCTCTCCCAGGGCCTCCCTCAAGGCGCTGCGGCACAGCGAGTCCGCGTGGCGGGTCGTCTCGGGGATGCGGTAGCGGGGGGTGAGGTGCAGCGTGTGGGCGCAGGCGTTGGCCAGCGAGACCCGGTGGCCGGCGGAGACGAAGACCGGTTTCACCCTGGCCCGGGTGCGCAGCGCGCGTCCGACCTCCTCGCCGGCCGCCAGGAGCGGGGCGAAGTCGCCGCGGTCCGGGCCGGGTTGCTCGTACGTGAAGGTGAAGGGGTTCTTCGCGACGCCGATGGACGGCCGGCCCGTGAGCACCCCGAGATGGCTGGCGAGGCCGAAGCGCCGGGGGTGGGCGAGGCCGTAGCCGTCGCACACGAGCAGGCCCGGGTCGGCTGCCAGGCGGTCGAGCGCGGCGAGGACCGTGGGGATCTCCCGGAAGGCGAGCAGCCCGGGGACGTACGGGAACGAGACCCGGCCGACCGCCGTGGCCTCCTCCACCACCCGCAGGGTCCGCGCGTCCAGGACGACGGCCGCGGCGGCGACGAGATCGCGCTCGTCGTCGTAGGCCACGTCGAGCCCCGTGACATGCCCTTCGCCGACCGCAGGCCCCTCCTCGTCGCGTACGAGGCGTCCGCGCAGCTCCTGCTGGACGGTCCGGGCGGCGGGCTCGTCGGCGGGCCAGCCCGCCGGAATCTCGATGATCGTCATGATGCGGGCCACCCTATGGGCGCCCGCCGACGGGCTCCCAGCCCCATGCCCCGGGAAAGGCGTGGTCCGGGGGCTGGGACGGCCCGCCGCGGTCCGGGCCTCGCCCGGTAGCCTGGCGATCATGTTCGTTCTGGAATTGACCTACACCGCGCCGGTCGAGCGCGTGGACGCGCTGCTCGACGCGCATGTCGAGTGGCTCGACGCGCAGTACGCCGCCGGCGTCATCGTCGCCTCGGGGCGCAAGAACCCGCGCGACGGCGGCGTGATCCTGGCCGCCGGGGTCGACCGCGCGGAGATCGAGAAGATCGTGGCGGCCGACCCGTTCAGCGTCGAGGGCGTCTGCGCGTACCGGATCACGGAGTTCTACGCGACCAGGACCGCCGAGGAGCTCGCCGCGTTCCGGGAGCAGCTTCCCTCCTGACGGCCCGGCCTGGGCCGCTCATGACGGCCCCGCCTGACAGCCCTGCCTCGGCCAGTCCTGACGGCCCCTCCTGACGGCCCTGATGGTCCCTCCTGGCGGCCCCTCCCGACGTCCTTCCCGTCAGTGCCGGCCGAGGCGGGCGATCCTGCCCTTCTCGCCCGCCGCCCAGCAGGAGCCGTCCGGCGTGCAGTCCACCGTGTCGTACGAGCCGGTGTCGACCGTGCGCCAGGTGCGGCCCCCGTCGGTGGTGAGGTCCGTGCCGGTCGGGCCGACGGCGAGCGCCGCGTTCCTGCTGTGCGGGAGCCAGGCGACGCCGGAGCGGTACGCGGGCGGCGGCGTGGACGAGGCCCGCCAGCTGCGGCCCCCGTTCCCGGTGACCGCCCCGGCCTGCGGGGACGGCTGGTCCTTTCGGTAGTCGCCGCCGACGGCGATGCCGTGCGCGCGGTCGCGGAAGGCGAGGCCGAAGACACCACGGGCCGGGTCGCCCGCCGGGATCGGTGTGACGGTGGCGGTCCAGGTCAGCCCCCGGTCGGCGGAGTGGAGCACGCGCGCGGTGGCGCCGCCGCCCGTCGCCAGCCACACGTCCCGCGGCCCTGCCGACACCAGGCACTGGCCGCTCGCGGCGAAGCCCGCCTCTCCGGGGAGCGCGTCCGGCATCCCGGTGTTCGGCAGCACCTGCCAGGACCGGCCGCCGTCGCGGGTGGAGAGGATGCGGTACCTGCCGTCGACCGGGTCGCTCATGGCGAGTCCGTGCCGGCGGTCGAAGAAGGTCATGCAGTCGTAGAAGGCCCGCGGATCGGTGTTGCGGAAGGACTCGGTCCAGGTGGCGCCGCCGTCCTCGGTGCGCAGCACGCGTGAGGCCTCGCCCTCCCCGATGGCGAGGACGACGGCCCTGCGGGCGTCGAACGCCTCCACGTCACGGAACTCCAGCTCGCCCGCGCCCGGCGGCGAGACGTTTCGCCAGCTCCGGCCGCCGTCGGTGGTCCGCAGCACCGTGCCCCGGGAGCCCGCGGCCCAGGCGGTCCTGCGGTCGACGGGCGCGAGCCCGCGGAACCGGGCGTCGGTACCGGTCGGCGTCAGCTGCCAGCTCGCCGTGTTCGTGTCGGTCGCCGCCGTGGGGGTCTCCCCGGCTCGCGCGGGCGCGGCCAGGGTCAGCGCGAGCGCCGCCCCGATCAGTCCCACCGACATCATTCGTCTCGTGTTCCCCATGGACGTCATGGCGCCGGAAACTAGTGCCCCCGGCCCCGCCCCGTCCAGGGTGCGTCCCTCGCGGGGCGTTCCTAGGCTGGGTGGCATGACCGACCGTACGAGCGAGCGAGCGCCCGACGAGAAGCCGAAGCTCAAGGAGTACGAGGGCGAGGGCATCACCGTCACGTTCGAGCCGCGCCGGTGTCTGCACGCGGCGGAGTGCGTGCACGGGCTGCCCGAGGTCTTCGATCTCTCCCGGCGTCCGTGGGTGCTGCCCGACGCCGCCGAGGCCGGTCTGGTGGCGGAGGTCGTCCGCCGGTGCCCCTCCGGGGCGCTGCAGTACCACCCGGCGGACGGCTCCGTCGAGCACCCCGACTCCCCCGTCTCCGTCCGCCGGACGCCGTCCGGTCAGCTCGTGATGCGCGGGGACCTGCTCGTGAGCGGCGCGTACGGCGGCCGGCACGAGACACGGGTGATGCTCTGCGGCTGCGGAGCCTCCGGAAACCAGCCGTACTGCGACCACTCCGGCCCCTGCGCCGAGCCGGACGACGACGCACTCGAAGCACGCTGACCCCTTCTGAACTGCGGCGATATGTTCGGCTTGGTGCCGTGCCCGGCCCTTGACGCATCCGTGACGCAGCTCACGCACATCCGGAGTGCACGTTCCGGCCGCTCCGCTCGTCTTGTCAGGTGTCAGGTGCCCTGGTGTCGGGGAGACGCACAGGATCCGAAGTCCGCGCGAAAGGAGCCGGTCGTGTCCGCCGTCATCGAGCAGGCCGTCCAGGCCCGTCTGGTCGCATCCGCTCCGCGGATGGAGACCGTCCCCGCCACTCTGCGGTACGACCGCGAGGACCCGTACGCCGTCAGCATGGCGTTCCCTCCTCCGGCGACCCTGGAGGGTGTCGAGGTCTCCTGGGCCTTCGCGCGTGAGCTGCTCGTCCAGGGCGTCGAGCGCCCGGCCGGCGTCGGGGACGTACGCCTCCGGCCGTACGGGTACGACCGCACGGTGGTCGAGTTCCACGCCCCGGAAGGCGTGGCGATGGTCCATGTCCGGACGTCGGAACTGCGCCGTTTCCTGGAGCGCTCGCAGCACCTGGTGCCGGCCGGCCGCGAGCACCAGTACCTGGACTGGGACCAGGATCTGACGGAGCTGCTGCGCGAGCACCCGTAGCGGTCACCGCCGGGTCTGCCCGTAATTCGTTTGCCCCTCTCCCGCTCTCCGGCCTACCGTTCATCACGTCCACGTCGTCGTCCGATCGGAGAAGGACGTTGCTCGTCTGAGGTTGCGAGACACCGTGCCGCGCCGGCCCTCTGTGCCGCGTGTGCCGTTCTCGACCTCGGCGTACGAGCCGTTCTGACGACAGACAGCCCGCGCCCCGGTGTCTCCACGCGTCGCATCACATCACGTCTGCGCTCACGCATCGGGAGGCCTCCATGGCGCATCACCCCACGTTCATCAGCTGTACCTCGCTCTCCTTCTCCTGGCCCGACGGCACCGAGGTCGTCGACGACTTCCGGCTCACGGTCGGTCCCGGCCGCACCGGGCTCGTCGGGCTCAACGGCTCCGGAAAGTCGACGCTCCTGAAGCTGATCGCCGGCGAGCTGACCCCGGCCTCCGGCACGGTCCGGGTCACCGGCGAGCTCGGCTACCTCCCCCAGAACCTGGTGCTGGACACCTCCCGGCGCGTGGACGAGATCCTCGGCATCGACGCGAAGCGGGCGGCCCTGCACGCCATCGAGGCGGGCGACCCCGCCGAGGAGCACTTCACCGTCCTCGCCGACGACTGGGACGTCGAGGAGCGGGCCCGCGCCACCCTCGACCAGCTCGGGCTCGGTGCCGTCGGTCTCGACCGGACCGTCGGCGAGGTGTCGGGCGGCGAGTCCGTCCTGCTGCGTCTCGCCGCACTGCTGCTCGCCCGGCCCGATGTGCTGCTCCTCGACGAGCCGACCAACAACCTGGATCTGCACGCCCGCGCACGGTTGTACGAGGCGGTGGAGAACTGGTCCGGAGTCCTGGTCGTGGTCAGCCACGACCGCGAACTCCTGGAGCGCGTCGACCAGATCGCCGATCTGCGGGACGGCGCCGTCGCCTGGTACGGCGGCGCCTATTCCGAATACGAGGCCGCGCTGGCCGCCGAACAGGACGCGGCGGAGCGGATGGTCCGCGTCGCCGAGGCGGACGTCCAGCGGCAGAAGCGCGAACTCTCCGATTCTCAGATGAAGTTGGCCCGCCGCAAGCGGTACGGGCAGAAGAGCTTCGAGAACAAGGTGGTTCCGAAGATCGTGGCGAACAACCGCAGGCGCGAGGCCCAGGTCTCGGCCGGCAAGCACAAGGCGCTGCACACCGAGCGCCTCTCGGAGGCCCGGGAGCGGCTCGACGCCGCCGTGGAGGCGGTGCGGGACGACGACGAGATCCGCGTCGAACTGCCGCGCACCTCGGTGCCACCGGGCCGCGAGGTGCTGTTCCTGCGGAGTCTGGAACTGCGGTACGGGGCCCGGGTGGCCGGCGAGTTCGAGCTGCGCGGTCCGGAGCGGATCGCGCTGGTCGGCAGGAACGGCGCAGGAAAGACGACGCTGCTGCGGACGATCGCCGGGGAGCTCGAGCCGGTTTCGGGCGAGACGGAGGCACGGGTGCCGCTCCGTTTCCTTCCGCAGCGGCTCGATGTCCTCGACGACGGGCTGAGCGTGGTGGAGAACGTGGCCCGGTTCGCGCCCACGGCGACGGGGAACGCGATCAGGGCGCGGCTGGCACGGTTTCTGTTCCGGGGAGCCCGGGCGGATCAGCCCGTCGGCACCCTGTCGGGCGGGGAGCGGTTCCGGGCGACGCTCGCGGCGCTGCTCCTCGCGGAGCCGGCTCCCCAGCTGCTGATGCTGGACGAACCGACGAACGCCCTGGACATGGCGTCGGTACGGAAGCTGACGGCGGCCCTCGACGCGTACGAAGGGGCACTGATCGTGGCGAGCCACGACGTGGCGTTCCTGGAGTCGCTGGGGATCACCCGTTGGCTGCTGCTCGACGGTGAGCTGCGGCCGACGACGGCGGAGGAGGTACGGGAAGCGGTGGCGAGCCCCCGGTAGGACCGGATCACGCCCGGGTCCAGCGGAGGGGCGACGCCCAGGACGTGGTGCCGCCGCCCGGGGTGAGGACGGGGGCGAGCCCCCGGTCGTCTCCGTGCGCGTCGACGCCGCGGCCGGCAGCCACAGGCTGCGGCTGCGGCGTTCCCCGGCCGCACCGGGCGAATGGTGGGCCGGATGCTGGTCGTACGGCACGCCCCGGAAAGCCATCCGCTTCGGGCCCCGAACCGCGAATCTGGTGCCGGAAAGCCATCCGCTTCGGTCGTCGGCCGACTGCGCCGAGCCGCCGGACGGCTGCTCTGCGTAGTTCTTCGGAGGGTCGCCCGAGGGCACCCAGGACGTGACCTGCATCTCCGGCACCCCGCCGAGCAGCGCACATAACGGAACGTAACCGGACATCGCTGGGGCGAGCTTGGCCGGTGCCTTACGGAGCCTTAACCTACGGTCTCGTAACCTACGGATTCGTAGGTATGCCCGTATGTCCTCTCTCCGTCCCCAGGAGTCCCCGTGACGCTCACCTCTCCCCATCTCGGCAGCTCGACAGGGTGGACCGACGCGCGTCTGCTCCACGCGCTGGAAGAGGTCGTGGAGAAGGAACTCAACCGGCACCTGAAGGTCACCAAGGACTGGATGCCGCACGAGTACGTGCCGTGGTCCGACGCCCGCAACTTCCCCGGCTTCTTCGAGGACGGAGAGGCCTGGGACCCGGCGCAGTCCAAGGTCACCGACATCGGCAAGATCGCCCTCGTCGTCAACCTGCTCACCGAGGACAACCTCCCGAGCTACCACCACGAGATCGCCAGCCTCTTCGGCCGCGACGGCGCCTGGGGCACCTGGGTGCACCGCTGGACCGCCGAGGAGGGCCGGCACGGCATCGTGATGCGCGACTACCTGCTCGCCTCGCGCGCCGTCGACCCGGACAAGCTGGAGCAGTTCCGGATGGCGCACATGAGCGAGGGCTTCGAGTCCGACAACCGCCACTCGATGCTGCACTCCGTGGCGTACGTCGCCTTCCAGGAGCTCGCCACCCGCATCTCGCACCGCAACACCGGCCACCAGTCCGGCGACCCGGTCTGCGACCGGATGCTGGCCCGGATCGCCACCGACGAGAACCTGCACATGGTCTTCTACCGCAACCTGCTGGGCGCGGCCTTCGAGCTCGCCCCGGACCTGACCATGCAGGCCGTGCGGGACGTCGTGGTCAACTTCCGGATGCCCGGACACGGCATGCCCGGCTTCGAGCGGGCCGCGGCGCAGATGGCGATCGGCGAGATCTACAACATGCGCATCCACCACGACGACGTGCTCCAGCCCGTCCTCCGCTTCCTGAAGGTGCTTCAGATCGAGGGCCTCGGCCCGGAGGGGCTGCAGGCGCAGGAGGAGCTGGGGCTGTACATGAACGGCCTGGACTCAGAGGCGAGCAAGTTCGACGAGAAGCTCGCCGCCCGCAAGGCCCGCGTGGCCGCCCGCGCGGCCGGCTGAGCGACGAACGACACGAGACGGGCGCGGCAGGCTGTGATCAGCTGCCGCGCCCGTCTCGTCGTGCCCGTCTCGCTCCGACCGCGTCCTGACCCGCTCGTCTCGCTGCGTGCCCCGAGACCCCTCGTACCCCCGCGCCGAGGCGTCCGCGCGCCCGTTCAGCCCTCTCGGCGCTTGAGACGGAACCGCTCCTTCTCGGAGAGACCGCCCCACACCCCGAACCGCTCGTCGTTGCGCAGCGCGTACTCCAGGCACGCCACCCGACCCTCGCAGGCGCCGCACAGCTGCTTGGCCTCGCGGGTGGACGAGCCGGGCGCCGGGAAGAAGAACTCCGGCCCGGCCTGAGCACACAGAGCGGTCTCCTGCCAGGTCATGTCGGGCTCCGGTGCGGTCAGTACGGTGCTGTAGGTCTGCATGGCGTACACGCTGCCGGAGGGCCGTAAACGAGCCATCAACGTTCGATCAATGCGACGTTCGCGGCCGTTTGCAACGCGGCGCGCCGAAACTCTTCGCGGCATCGCCGCCGTCGAGCCGGCCGGCGCCGCCGTCCTCACCCGGCCCGACGGCACGCCCCTCGGGCGCCGCCGGGTCGTGGCCCGTGCGGCCAGGATCCACGTCCAGGACGAACCGTTCACCGAATGGGCCGGGTGGGACCTCAGCGGCTGACCCCCAGGGCGGGGAGAACGGTCTCGGCGACCCGGTACGCCTCCTCCAGGAGCGGGTTCCCGGACAGGATGAAGGTGTCCACGCCCAGGTCCTGGTACTCCTTGAGCCGCTCCACGACCTGAGCCGCGGAACCGACGACGGCCGTGCCCGGACCGGGCCGGAACAGGCTCATACCGGGCCAGAGGTTCGGGTGGGTCTCCAGCTCGCGCGCCCTGGCCGGCACCCTGCCGCCGTGCTGGCGGAACTGGCGCTGCCAGCCCACGCCGTCCTCGCCCGCCCGCTCGCCGAGCTGCCGCGCGTACGTCGCCTCACTGGTGACGTCCAGGAGCCGGTCCGCCGCCGCCCAGGCCTCGCCCTCGGTGTCGCGGACGATGAGGTGGAGGCGCAGGCCGATGCGGAGGGTACGGCCGTGGGCGGCGGCCCGGGCCCGCACGTGGTCGAGCTTCTCCTTCAGCAGGTGCGGCGGCTCGCCCCAGGTGAGGTAGACGTCGACGTGCTCGGCGGCCATCTCGATCCCGGGCGCCGAGGATCCGCCGAACCAGAGCGGGACGTGCGGCTCCTGGACGGGCCGCAGGTCGCGGAAGGAGGCACCGGCGTTCTTGAGGTCGTAGAAACGGCCCTTGTGGTCGAAGACCTCGCCGGCCGTCAGCCGCTTGACGATCGACCAGTACTCGGCGCTCAGTTCGTACCGCTCGTCGTGCTCGACGTGGAGCCCGTACTCGCGCAGCGACGCGGTGGAACCGTTGACCACGTTGAAGCGGAGCCGCCCGCCGAACAGGTTGTCGAAGCTCAGCGCCATCTTGGCGAGCAGCGTCGGTGCGATGAGCCCCGGGTGGACGGCGAGCAGCGGCTTGAACCGGGTGCTCGTGGAGGCCGCGAGCGCCGAACCCAGCGGCCACACGTCGTAGAGGTCGGTGGCCAGCAACGCGCCGGTGTAGCCGAGGCGTTCGACGGTTCCGGCGAGCTGCGTGAGGTAGCCGAGGTCGACGGGGCGGCGGCCCGCCGGCTCCCAGGGGTACGCGCCCTCGCGCGGGATGATGTACCAGAGGACTTCGGGTGCCGGTGAGGTCATCGGGAGCCGGCCTTCCGGGGCAGGGCGTCGGCGACGCTGATCGCGCGGTCGATGAACCCGGTGCGGTGGAAGATGTCGGCCGCCCGCTGCTGCTCGGCGACGAACTCCGCTCCGACCTCCTCGATCGTCCAGGGCAGGGCGCGCAGCGCGGTCTCCCAGTCGTCGACCGTGCCGCCCTGGTCCGCGGCGGCGATCTCTGCGGCCTCGCGCGGGTGCGCGGCGGCCCAGTCGTCGGCCCGCCTGAGCGCCCGGGTGAGCGCCTCCACCACCTCGGGCCGCTGCTCGGCGAGGTCGCGGCGGGTGAAGAAGACGGACCGGTCGGTGATGACCTCACCGGTACGGATCAGGGTGCGCAGTCCGCCGGTGCGGCGGGCGGCCGCGAGCTCGGCGCCCTGGGCCACCCAGGCGGTGATCGCGCCGGTGCGGAGCTTCTCCTCGCTGCCTCCGTCGGCGCGTACGGCGGTGATGTCGGTGGCGTAGGAGAGGCCCGCGTCGTCCAGCGCCTTGGCGACGAGGTGGGTCTGCCAGGAGCCGACGGCCAGGTGGACGGTGCCGCCCTTCAGGTCGGCGACGGTACGGACCGGGCTGTCCTCGGGGACGAGGAGCGCGCCGTGGTCGGGGCGGGGCGCCGAGACGGCGGTGTAGACGATGTCGTGTCCGGCGGCCTGCGCGGTGACCGGCGGGGTGGAGCCGGTGCCGCCGAAGTCGATGGTGCCGTCGGCGAGATGGGCACCGGTGCGGACTCCGTCGGTGTACGGGTGCCAGGTCACGCTCTCGCCGAGCGTGGCGAGTTCCTCCTCCGCGTAGCCGAGTCGGGAGAGGTGGTAGAGGGAGGGGTTGCTGCGGTGGACACCGATGACGACGCTCATGCGGAGACTCCTTCGGAGGCTGCGGGGGCGGGCGCGGGTTCTGGGGTGGAGGCGGGGGCGGAAGCGGGGGTGGAGGCGGAGGTCTCCCCGGGCGCGTGGACGCCCAGGTCGGCGAGGAGGCGGCGGCGCAGGGCCACGAAGGCCGGGTCGCCGGGGTCGCGGGGGCGGGGGACGGTCACGGGCTCGTCGGTGACCAGTCGGCCGTCCCGCAGGACGGCGACCCGGTCGGCGAGTCGTACGGCCTCGTCGACGTCGTGGGTCACGAGGAGGACGGCCGGGCGGTGGATCCGGCGCAGCTCGCCGACCAGGTCCTGCATCCGGAGCCGGGTCAGCGCGTCGAGGGCGGCGAACGGTTCGTCGAGGAGCAGGAGTTCGGGCTCCCGGACCAGGGCGCGGGCGAGCGCGACGCGCTGCGCCTCGCCGCCGGAGAGGGTGGCGGGCCAGGCGTCCGCGTGACGTTCGAGACCGACCTCGGCGAGCGCCCGCAGTCCGGTGGCCCGGGTCGCGGCGCCGCGCGGGAGGCCGACGGTCACGTTCGCGAGGACCTTCTTGGACGGGATGAGCCGGGGCTCCTGGAAGACGATCGTGCGGGCCTCGGGGACGAGCACCTCTCCCTCGTCGGCTCCGTCGAGGGCGCCGAGGATACGGAGCAGGGTCGTCTTCCCGCTGCCGCTCGCGCCGAGGAGGGCGAGGAACTCACCTCTCCGCAGGTCGAGTTCGAGACCGTCCAGGACGGGTCGGCTGCCGAAGACGCGGCGCAGACCTCGGACCCGTACCGCCGTGGCGGGAGGCGTGGAGGACGGGGTCATCGGGCTCCTCCCCCGGGGCCGGCCGTGCGCCAGGGCATGAGGACCCGCTCCAGGCCGCGGACGAGGACGTCGGCTGTGAGGCCGAGCAGACCGTAGACCAGGATGCAGACGGCGAGGATGTCGGTGCGGGCGTAGCTCTGGGCCTGGGACATCAGATAGCCGATGCCCTCGGTGGCGTTGATCTCCTCGGCTGCGATGAGCGCGATGACGCTGAGCGTCATGGAGAGCCGCAGTCCGGCGAGGAGCGAGGGCAGGGCACCGGGGAGGACGACCTGGCGCACGATCGCGAGCCTGCCGAGCCCGAAACTGTGCATGGCCTCGACGAGTTTGCGGTCGCTGTTGCGGACGCCCCCGCTGGTGGACACGTACATCGGGAAGGTCGTGGCGACCGCGATCAGCAGGATCTTCGCGGTCTCGTTGATCCCGAACCAGACCATGAAGAGGGGGACGAGGGAGAGGAACGGGATCGTGCGGAGGGTCTGGAGCGAGGAGTCGAGCAGCTCGTCGCCCAGCCGGGTGAAGCCGGTGGTGATGCCGAGGGTGAGCCCGGCGGCGAGACCGATGACGAGGCCGATCCCCGAGCGGGTGAGGGAGGTGGCGAGCGCGTCGGGCAGCTGCCCGTTCCCCCACAGTTCTCCGACGGCGTCGATGACCTGGGAGGGGGAGGCGAGCACGTCGGGGGTGAGGACGCCGGTGGCGGAGGAGGTCCACCAGAGGGCGAGGAGGGCGACCGGGCCGAGGGCGCGTACGGTCAGGGAGTAGGTACGGGAGCGGGAGCGGCGGACCTGGGGCCGGGGGGTGACGAGTCCGACGGTGCTGCCGGCGTCCGCGGGCGTCTCCTTCGTGTGCGGGGGCGGGGGTGCGGGCGTGGAGGTGGTGGCGGCCGTGGTGTCGGTGGCGTCCGTGGCGCTGGTGGCGGTCGTGGTGTGGGTGGCGGCCGTGGTGTGGGTGGTCGGGGCCGTCATGACAGCTTCTCGATGTCGATGAGGTGGGCGGCGATGTCGACCTTGTTCGGCGTGACCTTCTGGTCGGCGTAGAACTGGGCGACCGTCTCGAAGCGCTTGATGTCCGCGGGCCGGATCGGGTCGACGGTGCCGCCCTTGCCGCTGAAGGAGATCTGGACCTCCCTGGCCTTGCCGTTGACGGCGGTGGGGCCGGCGTCGGTGAAGACGTTCAGGTAGGCGGCCGGGTCCTTCTTCTCCTTCGCGCTGTTGTCGTGGAGGTAGGCGTAGAGCGCCTTGACGACCTCGGGGTGCTCCTTGGCGAAGCCCGAACGGACGGCGTTGAGGCTGTAGTTGTCGGATTCGATAGCGGTGCCGTCGGCGACGAAGCGGGCCTTGTCCGCGCCGATCTCGGCGACGGCGTAGGTGGACCAGACGGCCCAGGCGTCGACCTGGCCGGCGTTGAAGACGGCGGCGGTCTGGTCCGGGCGCAGATAGACCCGCTCGACCTTGTCGGCGGGCACTCCAGCCTTGGCGAGAGCCTTGAGGAGCAGGTACTCGCCGGTGCCGCCCTTGTTGACGGCGACCTTGCGGCCGACGAGGTCCTCGACGGAGTCGATGTCCGAGTCCGCACGGACGAGGATGCCCTCGCCGACCGGGTCGGGGGCCGTGGCGGTGAAGAAGGCGAAGCCGGGGCTCTGGGAGAGGGAGGTGATGCCGGAGGTGATCGAGCCGGTCGCGATGTCGAGCTGGTCGGCGTTCATCGCCTGGGCGGCGGGCGCGAAGGGGCCGGCGCTGCCGGTCCATGCCACCTTGGCACCGACCGCGGCGAGAGCCTTGTCGAGGCTCCCGTCCTTCTTGCCCTTGGCGAGGACGCCGGCGTTCCCGGGGTCCGGGATGCGGATGGTGACCGTGCCCTTCGCTCCCTTCGCCCCGTTTCCGTTGCTCTGACCGACGGCCGAGTCGGCCGCGGGGCTGCCGCCGCAGGCGGTGAGAACGGAGAAGGCGGCCAGGACCGCCAGAGCGACGCGGGGGGTGCGAGTGACGGGCGGGGTGAGGGGGGCGAGTGGGCGCATGGCGGTCGTCCTTCGGGATGAGGAGGGTGGGCGAGGGCGGCGGTGACGGGCAGCCGGTTACGGAACCGGCTGCGGCGACGTCCCCACCGGGGCGGCTGCCGCCCGCCGGCGGGCCTGACGCAGCGGCTCCGGGTCGGCCCAGGTGCGTACGTCGACGGCCTCGGAGAGGAAACCGTGGGCCCGCAGCGCCTCCTCCTGCCGGGCGAGCAGGTCGAGGCGGGCGTCGGACAGGTCCGGATGGAGGGTGCGGTGGGTGCCGGGCCGGTAGGCCCCCGCCACCCCCTCGGCGCCCGCACCGGTCTCGGCGCCGAGGATCCGGGCGACCTCGGCCGGCTCGTCGGCGGCCCAGTCGGCGGCGCGGAGCAGGACGGCGAGGAAGCGGGCGACGAGCTCGGGGTGCTGGTCCAGGAGGTCCTGGTGCACGGTGAGGGGACGGGGGGTGCCGTTGTTGACGCGGTGCGCGGGGTCGGGGAGCGCGTCGAGCTCCACGGCCACCTCGGCCCCGGCGCGGCGGGCCGCCTCGACGGCGAGGGCGCCCTTCACGTAGACGGCGTCGACCTCCCCCCGGCGCAGGGCGTCCAGTTCCGCGGCCCACTGGCCCCGGTGCCCGTCGGCGGGTACGTCGACGAGGCGGGCGTCGGCGAGCCCGTACCCGGCGGAGGCCAGTGCGCCCTCGAAACCGCGCAGGGCCATCGCCCGCCAGAAGTCGATGGGGACCGGGTGCCGGGGCAGGGCGAGCCGCAGCCCGCGCAGGGCGGCGGCGCCCCGCACCGGGGAGCCGGGAGCGACGAGCACCACCTGGCGCTCCTCGATCCAGGTGAGCCCGACGAGCCGGGTCCGCTCGCCGCGTGAACGGGCCCACAGCGCGGGCACGTTGCCGCCCTCCCGGAAGAGGCCGGGCAGCGCGTGGGTGAAATGGGTGGCGCGATCGGCACCGGGTTCGGCGTCCTGGAGGGAGCGGACGGAGATGCCGTCGGGCGCGAACTCCCTTTCCAGCCAGCCGCGATCGGCAGCGACGCCGGTGGCGGTGGGCACGGGGCAGCGGGTGAACCAGAGCGTGTCGGGCACGCGGGCAGGCGTCATGGTGGGGCTTCCCGGGGTGAGGTGGGACGGCGGGGAGGGCGGCGGGGGCGCCGACCGGGCATGCGGGACGTCGAGACCGCAGGGGGCGCGGCCGGGCAGGGGTGAAGGGCGGTACGGGGGGAGGCCGGCCACGCCGCATGAGCACGGCGGGATGGCGGACAGACTCGCGGGAGGACTCCCGGCACAGGGGGTCGCGGGTGGAGTCGACTCGTGCGGAGGAGGCGGGCCCCGGCGAGGGGGCGACCCTCACATGGGAAGGGATCTCGTGTGGGAGCGAACCCTGACGTGGGAACGGCTCTCGTGTAGGAGCGAACCCTGACGTGGGAACGGCTCTCGCCGGCGGCGGAACACCCGCACGGGACCGAAACTCGTACCGGGCGATGCCGGCGCGTCCGTCACGCCGTCGTGGCGCGCCCCCGCCAACGCTCTCGGGCAAGGGTTCGGCCGAGGGCGTCAGCGCCGCGCCACGTCAGCGACAGCCGGCCCCCGCGACCCGCTCCAGGTCGATGTGGCGGCGCCGGGTGAGGACGAGCGGCGCGGGAGAGGCGGTGGGCACACATCGCGCGGTGCGACGTGCGGTACGTCGATCGGTACGTCCTGCGTTCATGACCCGCCCTGCTCCCTCCGGCTCGGTGCCGCTGTGGTGGCTTGGCCGGAACCCTGCCACGGAAGCTCCGTCGCCGACAACTCACCTCCCACCATGTGGGATTGCGTATGAACGGCGTGTTTCCGACCTCGCCCGGGCCCTGATTCGGCTCCCGCCATGTGGGAGCGTGGGAGCCCGATCACCCACGGGGAGCGAACCCTATGACGACCGAGGCCGGCATCGCCCGACCCCCGGCGGGCGCCCAGGCGGTCCGCCGCGCACTGGATGTACTGCACTGTTTCCATGACAACGGGCCCGACCTGAGCGCCTCCGACCTCGCGCGGCGGCTCGGACTCTCCACGTCCACCGCGCACCGCCTCGCCCGGACCCTGCTGGGCGCGGGATTCCTGGAGCAGGACGCCCGGACCGCCCGCTACCGGCTCGGCCCGGCGATGACGGAGCTGGGACGGCTCTCGTACCACCAGCGGGGACTGCATCTCGCCGCGCCCGAGCTGTCGGATCTCGCCGAACGGACCGGCGCCACGGCCGACTTGGCCCTGCGGAGCGGCCCCCATGTGGTGATCGTCGCGGGCGGCTCGGTGACGCCAAAGGTGGGGCTGCGGCGGCCGCTGCACTCGACGGCACTCGGAAAGGTCCTCCTCGCGTGGCCCCGGGCGGGCGAGGCGGGCCCGCGTTCCCTGCCGCCGCTGTACGCGTTCACCGAGCGGACCATCGTCGAACCTCCCGCCCTCGCAGCCGAGTTGGCGCGCGTACGGGAGGCGGGATACGCCCTCAACGACGGGGAGTCGGCCCATGGGGTGCGGACCGTGGCCGTGCCGGTCCTGGAGCGGACGGGGCACGCGCGCTTCGCGCTCGCGGTGCGGGCGACACCGGAGCTGATCACCGACGCCCGGCTCGACTGGTACCTCGCGCAGGCGCGGGCCTGCGCCCGCGCCCTTGAGGTGCTGCTGCTCGCCCCGGCAGAGCGCAGGGACCCCGGCGAGCGGACCGGATAGTCCGGGACAGGGGGGACTGGGTGGCGGGCGGCAGTCGGCGGGGACGGTCAGCGGTCGGGAAAGTTTCCGCACGGTCGTGCGTTCAGTAGGATGGGGGGCATGAGCGACACCGGGACCAAGACGGACGGGCGCGTCGAGCGCGGGAACCAGACCCGTCGGCTCGTGCTCGGCCGGACCATGGACATCGCCTCGGTCGAAGGGCTCGACGGCCTGTCCCTGGGCCGGATCGCCACCGAGCTCCAGCTGAGCAAGAGCGGCGTCTTCGCCCTCTTCGGCTCGAAGGAGGAGCTCCAGCTCTCCACCATCAGGGCCGCGGCCGCCGTCTTCGCCGAGAACGTCGTCACGCCCCTGAAGGACGTGCCGCCGGGGGCCCGGCGCGTGCGCGAGCTGTGCCGGAACTGGCTCACGTACTCCTCGGACCGGGTCTTCGCCGGCGGCTGCTTCTTCTACGCGGTCTCGGCCGAGTTCGACGCCCGCACGGGCCCGGTCCATGACGCCGTCGCCCGGTCCCGCCGCGACTGGAACGCCTATGTGGAGACGTCTTTGACGGAGGCTCAGGCCGTCGGCGACTTCGCCTCGGACCTGGATGCGGAACAGCTCGCCTTCGAGGTGATCGCCCTCATGGAAGCGGCCAACGCGCAGTCCGTCCTGCTCGGCGACACGCGGACGTACGACCGCGCCGAGCGGGGGATCAGCGCCCGGCTGCGCGCCTCGGCCACGGACCGGGGCCGGGCCGGCCTCGACGCCGAGTAACCGGACGAGGCACGGAGGAGAGGGCGGTCGTACCGTCCCGCGCCCCCCTCAGCCCGCGATCACCCGCTGCCCCTCCGAGGGTTCACCCGCCGGAGCCGTCAGGAACTCCACCGCCTCGTCGACGACCCCCGGGTCCCGCAGGATGCGCCGGTGGCCGAGCCCCCGGGTGACGACGAGCCGGGCCCGGTCGCCGTGGGCGCGCGCGAGCCGCCGGGAGTGGACGAGCGGGACCATGTCGTCGCCGTCGTCATGGAACAGCAGGACGGGCGCGGCGAGTTCGCCGGAGTCGCGATCCGCTCCGAAGCGGTCCCAGATGCCGGGTTCACCCGGCACCAGCCGCCGCTCCACATGGTCCCGCATGCAACGCAGGACCCGGTCGTCCACGCCGAGGCCGCCCTGGAAGCCCTCGACCAGCAGGTCGAAGGAACCGACACCGCCGATGCCGACGAAGCGTGCCGTGCGGAGGCCGTCCCGGAGGGCGAAGAGGGAGGCGAGGACGCCGAAGGAGTGGGCGACGACGGCGTCGAAGTCACCGTGTCGCGCGTGCAGCCGCCGGATGATCTCCCGGTATTCGACGATGTTGCTGTCCCGTCCCGGGGATTCGCCGTGACCGGGCACGTCGAAGGCGACGGGGCTGTAGCCGCGTTCCAGCAGGGCTTCGGCGAAGGCGGTGAGCCGCGAGGCGCGCGAGGACCAGCCGTGCACGAGCAGGACGGGCCGACGGCCGTCACCCCAGGCGTACGTGACGACGTCCTTGCCTCGGACCTGGAGGTGCCCGGTGCGGGCGGCGGCGAAGAGCGTCTGCTCCTCGGGCTTCAGCCGGGCCCGCCCGAGCGGACGGACGAAGAGGTGGAAGGCCCAGCGGCCGGCCGCTCCGGGGGCGACGCGGGCGGTGACGTTCAGGGCGGTGCGGATGAGCGGAGCCATCGGGTACATGCCGGGATCTCCTCGGTCGTCCTGTGGGTTCTGCGTCCTGCTGGTGATCCTGTCGATGGAAAAATGCTAGCACGATCGTTCGTGTTGTTTTAGAGTCGAAAGGGAGGGCGGGCCGGTACCCACCCGGAGGCCCCGGCCCGCCCTTCCCGCCACCTCAGTCCGTCGAGCCGTCGGGCTCCTTCGCCTCGCCGGCCCCCTCTGCCGACTCCCCCGTCGACTCCTTCGACTTCTCCTTCGGCTCCTTCTTCGCCCGACTCGGCTGCACCCGCTTCGGTTCGCCCGGCATCTTCGGATACTCCGGCGGGTACGGCAGATCACCGAGGCCGTGCTCCGCCTCGTCCCGCCGGGCCAGTTCGAGCAGCGACTCCAGGCTGAACCGCTCGTCGTCCATGTCGGCGTGGACATCGCCCACTTCGGCGTACCGGGCCGGCATCGTCCTGATGTCGAAGTCCCGCGGCACGGCGTCGTCGACCTCCTCCCACCGCAGCGGGGCCGAGACGGGCGCGTGCGCTCGCGGGCGTACGGAGTAGGCGGAGGCGATCGTGCGGTCCCGGGCGGTCTGGTTGTAGTCGACGAAGATCCGCTCGCCGCGCTCCTCCTTCCACCACCTGATGGTGACCTGCTCCGGCATGCGCCGCTCCAGCTCCCGCCCGCAGGCGATGGCCGCCCGCCTGACCTGCGTGAACGTCCAGTTCGGCAGGATCGGGACGAAGACGTGGATGCCGCGTCCGCCGGAGGTCTTCGGCCAGCCGCGCAGTCCGTGCTCGTCGAGGACGGCGCGCAGTTCGTGGGCGGCGCGGACCGCGTCCGCGTAGTCCGTGCCGGGCTGCGGGTCGAGGTCGATGCGGAGTTCGTCGGGGTGGTCGGTGTCCTCCCGGCGTACCGGCCAGGGGTGGAAGGTGACGGCGCCGAGGTTGGCGGCCCAGAGCACGGCCGCCGGCTCGGTGGGGCACATCTCGTCGGCCGAGCGGCCGCTGGGGAAGGTGATGTGGGCGGTCGGGATCCAGTCCGGGAGGTACTTCGGTGCGCGCTTCTGGAAGAACGACTCGCCGGTCACCCCGTCGGGGTAGCGCTCCAGGGTGGTGGGGCGGTCGCGCAGTGCGCGGGTGATGCCGTCGCCGACGGCCAGGTAGTAGCTGACCATGTCGAGCTTGGTGTAGCCGGGTTCGGGGAAGTACACCTTGTCCGGATTGGACACGCGTACGGTCCGGTCGCCGACTTCCAGTTCCACCGCTGCCGCCTTGCCTGCCATGCCGGTCAGCCTAGGGCTCGCCGACAAGTCCCGCATACCGGACAATCGCCTCATGGATCTTCCGGTGATGCCGCCCGTGAAACCGATGCTCGCCAAGTCGGTGAAGCGGATCCCGCCCGGGATGCAGTACGAGGCGAAGTGGGACGGCTTCCGTGCGATCGTGCACCGCGACGGTCCGGAGCTCGTCATCGGCAGCCGTACCGGCAAACCCCTCACCCGCTACTTCCCCGAGCTGGTCGAGGCGCTCGCGGCCCGGCTGCCGGAGCGCTGCGTGGTCGACGGGGAGATCGTGATCGAGCACGGCGGCCACCTCGACTTCGACCGGCTCAGCGAGCGGATCCACCCGGCCGACTCCCGGGTCCGCATGCTGGCCGAGACGACCCCGGCGCTGTTCGTCGCCTTCGACCTGCTCGCCCTCGGGGACGAGTCGCTGCTCGACACTCCGCTGAGCGAGCGCCGGGAGGCCCTGGAGCGGATGCTCGCCGGTGTGGACACGCCGGTGCACCTGGCGCCGGCCACGCGGGACGCCGAACTCGCCGCCCAGTGGTTCGAGCGGTACGAGGGCGCGGGCCTCGACGGGGTGATCGCCAAGCCGCTCGACCTGCCGTACCGGCCGGACGCCCGCCTCATGTACAAGATCAAGCACGAACGGACGGCTGATGTCGTGGTGGCCGGTTACCGCTTCCACAAGAGCGGGCCGGTGGTCGGTTCGCTGCTGCTCGGTCTGTACGACGACAAGGGCGCCCTCCAGCACGTCGGCGTGTGCGCGGCGTTCACCGCGCAACGGCGGGCCGAGCTGATCGAGGAGCTCGAACCGCTCCGGATGGACCCGCCGGACGGACACCCCTGGGCGGCCTGGGCGGAGGAGGCGGCGCACGCGGGGGCGCGACTGCCGGGCGCGCCGAGCCGCTGGTCGGGGAAGAAGGACCTGTCGTGGGTGGCGCTGCGGCCGGAGCGGGTCTGCGAGGTCGGGTACGACCACATGGAGGGCGACCGCTTCCGGCACACGGCGCAGTTCAAGCGGTGGCGCCCGGACCGGACGCCGGAGTCCTGCGGGTACGGGCAGCTGGACGAGCCCGTCTCGTACGACCTGTCGGAGATCCTGACGTAGCGGCCGGTCCCTGTCCGGAGGACGCCGATCCGGCGAGTGAGATGCTTCACATTCGGCGGGCGTCCCGACGCCCCCAACCCCCCTCCGCCGCGCACGCGTTCGTCGTACGTACGGGCGATACGCAGGGACGGTGAACAATCCCGGGCCGGCCATCCGGGCCCGTACCTGCGAGAACGTCCCCGGCCGCGCCCGGCGGCCGTACCCGCTCCCCCGCCCGGGCTCCCGCGCGCCCCGCCGGAGGCGCGCCGCGTCGTTGCCCCACCGCGACATCGCCGTGCCTGAACCCGTACGGCGATCCGGTACGTATGGAGAGCAGACCCTTCCGTACGCTTCCCGGACCCACTAGGACTGACCCGTGATCACCTCACCCTCGCGCCTCGTACCCGTCCCGATCCCCGACCATGTGGCCGCGCTGATCGGCTCCTGCCTGCCGCTGCACGTCCTCCAGGCCGAGATCGACGCGGACTGCGCGGCCCGCGAGGTGTACCGCTTCCGGGGACCGCTCTGCGCGGAGGACCGGGCGGACCGGGAGCACGCCCTCGCCGCGCTCGCCCGGGCCAACAAGATCCTCGCCAAGCAACACCCGAAGCTGCCGGTCACGCCCTGACGGATCGGCCGGTCGCTCCTTGACGGTTCGGCCGGTCACGCCCTGATGGCTCGGCCGGTCGCTCTTCCACGGGTCGGCCGGTCACGCTCTCACTGATCCGGCCGGTCGCTCCTTGACGGATCGGCCGGTCACGCCCCACGGATCCGGGCGGACCGCCTCCCGCCGGTCCGCCCGTTCGGCCGTCCCCCGCATGCACCCGGTCGGGGCCGATGTGACGCTGCGAGAGTGACCACGACCAGCGACGCAGCGCCCGCGCCCTCGGCCCCGGCCGTCACCGAGCCACCCGTGCTCGACCGCCGCCGCCGCAACATCGTCTTCGGCACGATCATGCTGGGTGTCCTCCTCGCCGCGCTCGACCAGACGATCGTCGGCACGGCCCTGCCCACGATCGTCTCGGACCTCGGCGGCGCCGCCCACATGTCGTGGGTGGTCACCGCGTATCTGCTCGCCGAGACGGTCGCGACCGTCCTCGTCGGCAAGTTCGGCGATCTCTTCGGCCGCAAGGTGATCTTCCAGATCTCGGCGATCGTCTTCATCACGGGCTCGTTCCTCTGCGGACTCGCCACCAACATGACGCTGCTGATCGTCTGGCGCGGCCTCCAGGGCGTCGGCGCGGGCGGCCTGATGGTCACCTCGATGGCGCTCATCGCCGATGTGATCCCGCTGCGCGAACGCGGGAAGTACCA
The DNA here is from genome assembly GCF_044752725.1 of Streptomyces sp. NPDC088707. Classification (NCBI taxonomy): domain Bacteria; kingdom Bacillati; phylum Actinomycetota; class Actinomycetes; order Kitasatosporales; family Streptomycetaceae; genus Streptomyces; species Streptomyces sp. NPDC088707. The sequence continues at coordinate 1,450,146 of NZ_JBIVLV010000001.1, forward strand.
GGGCGCGATCGGGGCCGTGTTCGGCGTCTCCACCGTCATCGGCCCGCTGCTCGGCGGTCTGTTCACCGACCACCTCAGCTGGCGCTGGGCCTTCTACGTCAACGTGCCCATCGCGATCCTCGTCGTCATCGCCGCCGCCCGCACGATCCCGTCCGTACGCTCGGCGAGCAAGCCGGTCATCGACTACGCCGGCATCGCGCTGGTCGCCGCCGGAGCCAGCGCCCTCATCCTGGCGACCAGTTGGGGCGGCAACGAGTACGCCTGGACGTCCCCCGTCATCATCGGGCTCTTCGCCGGCGGTGTCATCGCCCTCGGGTTGTTCTGCTGGGTGGAGACCCGTGCGGCGGAACCCATGCTGCCCATGCGGCTGTTCGGCAACCCGGTCTTCACCGTCTGCTCGGTGCTCAGCTTCGTCGTCGGCTTCGCCATGCTCGGCGCGATGACGTTCCTGCCGACCTACCTGCAGTACGTCGACGGGGATTCGGCGACCGTCTCCGGCATCCGCACCCTCCCCATGGTCGTCGGTCTGCTCATCGCCTCCATCTTCAGCGGCAACGTGGTCAGCAAGACGGGCCACTACCGGATCTTCCCGATCGTCGGCTGTCTGGTGATGGGCCTCGGGCTCTATCTGCTGTCCCTGATGGAACCGGGGACCAGCACCTGGCTCGCGTCGCTGTACATGTTCGTGCTCGGTGTCGGCATCGGACTGTGCATGCAGGTCCTCACCATCGCCGTGCAGAACACCGTCGACTACGCCGACCTCGGCACCGCCACCTCAGGCGTCACCTTCTTCCGCACGCTCGGCAGCTCCTTCGGCACCGCCGTCTTCGGCACGATCTACGTCAACTCCCTCACCCCCAACCTCCGGGCCGGGGTCGCGGAGGCCGCGGCCGTCGCCGGGAGCCAGGGCCTCGACCCGTCCGGGGTCGCGCGGGCGGCACAGAGCCCGGACGGCGTGCACGGCCTGCCGGAACAGGTGGCGGAACCCATCGTCAACGCCTACGCCGACACCCTCCACACCGTCTTCCTCTGGACGGTGCCGGTCGCCGCCGTCGGCTTCGTCGTCGCGCTGTTCCTCAAGCAGGTGACGCTCCGCGACTCGGCGCGCGCCGCCGCGCCCGACATGGGCGAGGGCTTCTCCGCGCCGACCTCGTCGGGCGACTCCGCGCAGCACCTGGAACTGGTCGTGGGCCGGATCATGCGCCGGATCGACATGGCCACCGCACGGCGGATCCTCGACGCCTCCGACACCCGGCTCGACACGGCCGGGGCGTGGGCGGTGATGCAGGTCGAGCTCTACACCCGGACGGTCGGCCACGCGAGCCTGGGGCTGATCTCGGCGGGACGGCGGGTCCCGCCCGAGGTGCTGCTGCCGGTCTTCGACCGGATGGTCGACGAGGGCTTCCTGACCCGCGACGGCCATCTGCTCTCCCACACCCCGGCCGGCAAACGCGAGGCGGACGTCATCACGCACGCGTGGGGCGACTGGCTGTCCGACCGCGTCGAGCAGGAGAGCGGCCGGCCCAGCGGACCCGAACTGCGGGTGGCGACGGACGCCATCGCCAAGAAGGTCGTCGCCGAGGACCTCGCGAACGGCCTCCCCGACCGGTCGCTCGACAGCGACGGCGACCGCGCCCTCAGCCGGACCAGCGCCGTCTGACGCCACCCGCCGGGTTCTCGCTCCCCGCTACGCGCCGACGTCGCCGTCCACGTACACCCAGGCGCCCTCGTGGCGGGCGAAGCGGCTCCGCTCGTGCAGGGCGCCGGGCTCGCCGCCGTGGATATAGCGCGCGGTGAAGGTGACGGTGCCGTGCTGGTGGAAGGCGGTGCCGTCGGTGGCCGACTCGATCTCCAGGCCGGTCCAGCGCATCCCCGGGTCGAAGTCGACCTCGCCGGGCCGCGTTTCCGGCGCCCAGCTGCGCAGCAGATAGGCCTCGTCGCGGACGACGAAGGCGCTGTAGCGGGAGCGCATGAGCAGCTCGGCGGTGGGCGCGCCGCCGCCCGCCCCCGTGTGGAACCGGCCGCAGCACGCGCCGTACGAGGCGTCGAGACCGCACGGGCAGGGTGACTCCGGGGTCACAGCGGGCGCGGCCGGGCGGGCCGGGGACGAACGGGGGCGGGTCTTGCGTCGGGACATGCCGCCATTCTCCCCCACCGGGTGCGCGGTGCCGGAGCGCCCGCCGGGGAGCGGGCAGGGGACGGGATCAGGGCGCCGGCGGCGCGGCGGGCGCCCGGCATGTGGACGGCGCTGTGGACGCCGGGGGGCGATCCCGCTGCTCAGGGAGTCCGTCCGAGTAGCGTACGAGCATGAAACTGACGATTCTCGGAGGCGGCGGGTTCCGGGTGCCGCTGGTGTACGGCGCTCTCCTCGGCGACCACGCCGAGGGGCGGGTCACCCATGTCACCCTGTACGACCTCGACGAGGGGCGGCTCTCGGCCATCGCCAGGGTTCTGGCGGAACAGGGCGAGGGAGTGCCGGACGCGCCCGGCGTCACGGCGACGACGGATCTCGACGAGGCGCTGCGCGGGGCCGACTTCGTGTTCTCCGCGATCCGGGTCGGCGGCCTGGAGGGCAGGGCCACGGACGAGCGGATCGCGCTCGCCGAGGGGGTGCTCGGCCAGGAGACGGTGGGCGCCGGCGGCATCGCCTACGGGCTGCGGACCGTGCCCGTCGCGGTGCGCATCGCGCACAGGATCGCCGAACTCGCCCCAGAGGCCTGGGTCATCAACTTCACCAACCCGGCGGGCCTGGTCACGGAGGCGATGTCCCGGATCCTCGGCGACCGGGTCGTCGGCATCTGCGACTCCCCCGTCGGCCTCGGCCGCCGGGTCGCCCGCATCCTGGGCGCCGACCCGGACAGGGCCTGGATCGACTACGTGGGCCTCAACCACCTGGGCTGGCTGCGGGGGTTGCGGATCGACGGCCGGGACGAGCTGCCGCGGCTGCTCGCCGACGAGGAGGCGCTCGGCTCCTTCGAGGAGGGCAGGCTCTTCGGCCCGGAGTGGCTGCGCTCGCTGGGTGCGATCCCCAACGAGTACCTGCACTACTACTACTTCAACCGGGAGGCCGTACGGGCCTACCGGTCGGCCGAGCGGACCCGCGGCGCCTATCTGCGCGACCAACAGGGCGCCTTCTACCAGGAGATGGGAAAGCCCGACACCCCGGCGCTCGCCGCCTGGCACCGTACGCTCGCCGACCGCGAGGCCACCTACATGGCGGCCAACCGGGAGGCGGCCGGGATCGGGGAGCGCGACGAGGAGGACCTGGAGTCGGGCGGCTACGAGAAGGTGGCGCTGGCTCTCATGCGGGCCATCGCGCGGGGCGAGCGGGCCACGCTGATCCTCAACGTCCGCAACGGCACGACCCTCGCCGCGCTCGACGCGGACGCGGTGGTCGAGGTCCCGTGCCTCGTCGACGCGAACGGCGCCCACCCGGTGTCGGTGTCCCCGCTGCCGTACCACGCGGTCGGCCTGGTGACGGCCGTGAAGGCGGTGGAGCGGGAGGTCCTCGCGGCGGCGGAGAGCGGTTCGCGGGCGACGGCCGTCAAGGCCTTCGCCCTCCATCCGCTGGTCGACTCGGTGTCGGTGGCCCGCCGCCTGGTGGAGGGCTACACGGCGGAGCACGCGGGTCTGGCGTACCTACGGCAGTGAGGCGGCGGCCGGCACCGGCGAAACCGTCGCGAAGGCATACGGCCGACGAACAACTTTACGAGAGCGGGGGCGCGGCCTAGGCTCGCGCCCCATGACCTCACAGCGCACGGGAGTTCGACGAGGGGTGGCCCGCGTCGTCGCGGTCTGTCTGCTGGCCGCCGGTCTGGTGGGAACCGTACCGGCGGCGGCCGAGACACCGACGCCCGGTGACGGTCCTGTCGTCGTCCCCGTACAGACCACCGGGCCCGCGGACCGGCGGTTCAACCTGGTGTTCATGGGCGACGGCTACACCGCGGCGGAGATGCCGGCGTTCCGCGCGGACCTCGACCGGCACCTGAACACCCTGTGGAGCATCGAGCCCTTCGCCTCCTACCGCTCGTACGTCAACGTCTGGGCGGTGGAGGCCCCTTCGGCCGAGTCGGGGGTGGACTGCGACCCCGGACTGGCCGCCCCCGCCCGCGACACGGCGCTCGACATGGGGTTCTGGGGCGGCTGCAATCCGAACAGCGTGCAGCGGCTGCTGACCGTCGACAGCCGGAAGGCCGCCGCGCTCGCCGATCTCGTCCCCGGCACGAGCGGCGCCAACCGGCAGATCGTCGCCCTCGCCCACAGCTCCACCTACGGCGGCGCGGGCGGCGGTTACGCCACCGCGTCCGGCGGCAACGCGCTCTCCTCTCTCATCACCCCGCACGAGATAGGCCATTCGCTCGGCGGCCTCCAGGACGAGTACGACTACTACGCGCGGGGCGTGCCGGGCGAGGCGTACTCCGGCCCGGAGCCCTCCTCCGCCCACCACACCCTCCTCACCGAGCGCCAGATGCGGGGGCAGCGCGCCAAATGGTGGCGCTGGCTCGGCGAGGAGAGCGAGTCCGGCGGCGTCATCGGCCGCCACGAGGGCGGCATGTACAGCACGAAGGGCGTCTGGCGCCCGAGCCGACACTCCCTGATGAAGACCCTCGGCTACGCCTTCGACCAGGTGGAGCGCGAGGTGATGGTCCGGGCGATCTCCGCCAAGGTGAACCTGGTCCAGGACCACACGCCGAACACCTCGCCCGTCGGGGCGGACCGGACGGTGTGGGTCGACACCCTGCACCCGGTGGGCGGCGCGCTCAACGTGACCTGGCGCCTGGACGGGCGGACGCTGCCCACCCGCGGCGCGCGCACCCTCGACCTGCGCGCCCTGCGTCTCTCCCCCGGGCCGCACACCCTCACGGCGACCGTCACCGACCCGACGCCCTTCGTCCGCGACCCGGCGGTCCGCGCCTCGACGGCGCTCACCCGGACCGTCGCGTGGACGGTGGACCCGGCCCTCACCACCGTGCGCGACGGGACCGCGGCCGCGTTCACCGGCCACACCCCCCTGGGAGCGCCCGTCGGCGCCCGGTCGGTCGTCCACGCCGACACCACCCACGCGGTGGACCGGACCCCGGCCGTGCGCTGGCGCCTTGACGGCCGCACCGTGGCGACCGGGCCCAACGACCGCGACCTGGACCTGCGTTCACTGAGGATGACCACGGGCACCCACACGCTGACGGCCCGCATCGCCGGGACCGACGAGGAGTTGAGCTGGACCGTGGACGCCCGGCCGGCGACGACCGCGTACGAACTCTCGGAACCGCTGCGCACGGTGGGGCGGCACGGCCGGCCCGTGGAGTACGTGTACGACGGTCCGTTCACCATGCGGCTGATCGCGCAGGACGACCAGGAGGGCGCGGTGGTGAGCCAGTTCCGGGTCGACGGTGACGGCTGGTACACCTACTACGGCTGGCCCACGGACGCGGACGCGCCGTTCCGCTTCTCGCCGGGCGGCACGGTGATCGACGACCTCGTGTACGGGAAGCTGGGCCGGAGCCGTGCGGTGCCGTGGGACGACGCGACCCCGGACTACGGCACCCACCGGATCGAGTACCGCACGATCGACGCGGCCGGCAACATCGGCAGGACCGGCGAGTTCCTGGTGACGCTGGTGGAGCCGTAGCCCAGGCCGGAGGAGGCACGCAACGGGAGGAGGCCCCGCCGACCTGTCGGCGGGGCCTCCTCCCGTACGGACGGGATCAGGGCTTGCGGGCCACCGCGGCCCACCCCGGGATGGGCTCGTCGCCCGGCACCGGGACGGGCTCGCCCAGCTCCGGGTGCCACTCGGCGGTGAGCGAGACCCCGGGCTCGACGAACTCGAGGCCGTCGAAGAACGCGGCGAGCTCGTCCCGCGACCGCGGCCGCAGGGTCAGCCCGCGCGCCTTGTACATGGCGACCGCCTCCGCCGCGCCCTCGGGGTTGAAGTCCCCGGTGACATGGGAGAGGACCAGGTAGCTGCCCGGCGCGAGCTGGTCCACGAGCTTGCGGACCAGGTCGTACGCGTTGTCCTCGTCCCCCACGAAGTGCAGCAGGGCGAGCATCGACAGCGCGATGGGTTGATCGAAGTCAAGGACCTTTCCGGCCCTTTCGAGGATGATCTCGGGTTCGCGGGCGTCCGCCTGGATGTACTCGGTGGCCCCTGCCGGGGTCGAGCGCAGCAGGGCGGCCGCGTGCGCGAGCACGATCGGGTCGTTGTCGCAGTAGACGATGCGGGACTCCGGCGCGGCCTGCTGCGCGATCTGGTGCAGGTTGGGCTCGGTCGGGATGCCCGTACCGATGTCCAGGTACTGGCGGACGCCGTGGGCGCTGAGCCAGCGGATGGCGCGGTGCATGAAGGCCCGGTTGACGCGGGCCATGTCCCGGCCGCGGGCGTCGACGGTGAGCAGTTGGCGTGCCATCGCCTCGTCGACCGGGTAGTTGTCCTTGCCGCCCAGGAACCAGTCGTACATGCGCGCCGGGTGCGGCGTGCTGGTGTCGATCCGTATCTCACTCCGCGGGGATGCGGGGTCCTGGGTCATCGGCGCTCCTGGTCGGGATGAACGAGTGGCACTACAACAAGAGTTACGTGACGGTAGGGGTGGGACGGAAGGGTTCAGGTGAGCAGAAAGTCAGCCTGACCGGATTTGGCCCCCTGGATGAAGGCTGCGATCTCCCCATGGGTGTAGATGAGCGCTGGTCCCTCAGGGTCTGCGGACTGTCGCACGGCGACTCTGCCGTCGGCCAGCTTCATGGCCTCCACGCAGTTGCCCCCGTTCCCGCCGCTCCACGGCTTGTGCCAGCCCTCGGCACCGAGCTCGGCGGCGGGCATGCCGTTGTATATGCGGTCCATTCACAGCTCCTTGCGGAGATCCCGGAGAATCTCCTTCGTGCGTTGTGCAGTCGCGGCCTGAGCCGCCATGCGGTCCATGACCTCCAGGTGGGATGCCACCTCGGGGCGCGCGTCGAGATAGACGGCGCCGGTCAGGTACTCGCTGTAGACCATGTCCGGCAGTTCGGGCATGGCGAAGCGGAAGAGGACGAACGGTCCGTAGGTGCCGGGGTGGTGGCCGGACGCGAACTCCGCGATCTGCAGGGTGACGTTCGGCAGCTCCGACGCTTCGAGCAGCCGGTCGAGCTGGTCGCGCATCACTTCGGGCCCGGCGCCGACCGGTCGGCGGAACACCGTCTCATCCATGATCACCCAGAACTTCGGGGCGTCCTCCCTGGTCAGCAGGGATTGCCGCTCCATCCGTAGGGCTACATGCCGCTCGGCGTCCTCGTCCTTGCCGGCATCACTGCCGCCACCGACCGCCCCGCTGCGCAGAATGGCGCGGGCGTAGTCCTCGGTCTGGAGCAGACCGGGGACGAACTGGGGCTCGTACGCCCGGATGAGGCTGGCCGCCCCCTCCAGGCTGACGTACATGGAGAACCAGCCGGGCAGCACGTCGTGGAACCGCTGCCACCAGCCGGGGAGATTGGCCTCCTCCGCGAGGGCGATGAACCCCTCGGCCTCGGAGTCCGTGATCCCGTACTCCCTCAGGAGGAGCTGCACGTACGGAATCTTCAGCGCGACCTCGGCGGTCTCCATCCGCCGGACGGTGGCCGGAGCCACCCGGAGGATCTTCGCGGCCTCTTCCCTCTTCAGGCCGGCCCGCTCCCGCAGATCCTGCAGGCGCCTGCCGAGAACGACCTGTCCCACCGTGGGGGCGGACCGCGGCTCGCTCACTCTCAGACCTCCCCGACGCACTGTTTCGACGAGTGTGCCACGAAGCCGGGCCAGAGAGAACACGGCACTCTGCAATTTTCAGAGTGCCACTTGCCAAGTGTCCGACTCAGGAGGACAGTGTTCCGGTGTGAACCAGTACACGCTGCCGCCGTGCGCCACCGCGCCACGGCGACAGCGCCGTACAGGCACTCCTGCCCCTTGTTGTGAGGAACCGGTCGTGGCTTCTGGTAACGCGCAGCCTTCAGGTCTCATGAGTCCCCGAGTCATGGCCCCGCGCCCGCAGCCCCAGACCGATACCGATGGCGTCCGCCGCTTCGCCTTCGAGCTCCCCGCCCTCACCTCGTCGGTCGCACGCGCCCGCAGGCTCGCGGAGGAACGCCTCATCCTCTGGGGCTGCGGCCCCGACATCCGCGACACGGTGGCCCTGGTCGTCTCCGAACTCGTCACCAACGCCGTCGTGCACACCGCCAGCGACCGCTTCATATGCGAGCTGCGCGAGGGCGAGGACACCCTGCGGATATCCGTGCGCGACGAGGGCGGCCCGGCGGACCCGCGGATCCGCGACTGCGGCGAGGACGAGCGCGGCCGCGGACTCCTCATCGTCGACGCGCTGTGCACCGCCTGGGGCGCCGACCGCACCGGACACGGGACGGCCCAGGTCGTCTGGGCGGAACTGGCCCACGGCATGGGGGAAACGTGCTGAGGTCGATGGCCACCCGCATGATCCCGCTGCTCCCCAAGGCCCGCAGGTCCCCCGCCGGCGAACCCGTACCGGAACCCCGCCGCTCCGCCGTCCTCCGCCCCGGCCCCCCGGGCGCCACCGGCTCCGCCCACCCCCGTGAACTGGGCGCCGTCCGCCTCTCCGTCCCCGTCGGACTGCACACCGGCCTCGGCTGCGACGCCGTCGGCGTCCCCGCCCGCTTCGGCTTCAAGATCCTCTCGCGGCTCCCCGCCAAGGGCTGCGTCTACGCCGACTCCGACTGGTGGTGGTGGCTCGTCCCGGCCGGCTCCGACCAGGACGTCACCTGGCCCCTGCCCGCCTGCTACGCGCGCGGCGCCGAGATCCCGGACCGCCGTCCGCGCCTCATCCACCACCCCGACGGCACCTCCCCCTACACCCCCCCGATCCCCCTCTACCTGCTGGTCTGCCAGCTGACGGGCATCGCGCCGTCCTGGGCGGGACCGCCGGTCAGCAGCGCACGCTGACGCCCGGGCCCTACGCGGCCGCGCCCGCCCGTACACGGACGGTGACGGCACGAGGTCGGACGATCCCCACCCCGCACGGCCCCTGAACACTTAGGGTCGGGAACATGTTCACCCCGCAGGGTCCCAGCCTCCGCGAGCTGACCGTCCAGGCCCTCTCCTCCGTCGAGCACGGCTACGACCTGCTCGCGACCAAGTTCGACGCGACGCCGTTCCGCACCTCCGAACACCTACTGACCGCCGTCACCCGCACCCTGGAGACCCTCGGCCCCTTCGGCTCGGGCCTCGACGTCTGCTGCGGCACCGGCGCCGGACTGGGCGTCCTCCGCTCGGTGTGCGCGGGCCCCGTCACCGGCGTCGACTTCAGTACGGGCATGCTGACCCGGGCCCGCGAGGCCCACCCGACGGCCGGCCTGGTCCGCGCCGACGCCCTGGCCCTGCCCTTCGCACCGGTCTTCGACCTGGCCGTCAGCTTCGGCGCCTTCGGCCACTTCCTGCCGCACGAGCAGCGCACCCTGTTCGGCCAGGTCCACGCCTCCCTGCGACCCGGGGGAACGTTCGCCTTCCCCATCGGGGCCCCGCCCCCCGTCGGCTCCCGCCTCTACTGGATCCTCTGGGGCTTCGACGCCACGATGCGCGTCCGCAACGCGGTCTGGCGCCCGCCCTTCGTCATGTACTACCGCACCTTCCGGCTCGGCGACGTCCGCGCCCGTCTGGAGGACGCCGGCTTCGAGGTCACCTTCGTGCCCGTCGACACCCTGGGCACCCGCGAGGACGGAAGCCCGCGGTGCCGCCTGGTGGTGGCGCGCCGGAAGAAGTAGCGACGGCCCGGCTCCGCCGTACCCGGGCCGTCGGGACGCCCCGCACAACGCGAAATGCCGGTCGATACGAGATCGACCGGCATTTCCACTGGTGTCCGAGGGGGGACTTGAACCCCCACGCCCGATAAAGGGCACTAGCACCTCAAGCTAGCGCGTCTGCCATTCCGCCACCCGGACAAGGTGTCTGCCGCTGCGGGGTTTCCCTCGCGGCGACAGATGTAACTCTACCAGGGGTTCCAGGTGGCTATCACCAGCGTTTTCCGTGGTCAGTGGGGTGAAACCGCCTCATGATCCTTGATCACTCACGGATTCCCCGGCCGTACGCACGGGGTGCCGCCGCTCGCTCACACAGAGTGCGGCGGGACCGGCGTGCGGCGGTCCCGAACCCCCTGGTCGGCGGGGGTCCGGGGCCGTCGGGAGGGTCAGCGGCCCTTCTCCCGCAGCGAGTGGAGGTGGGCGCTGGACCTGCGGGCGAAGGTCAGCGAGTCGACGGGGTTGTCGTGCTCGGCCTGCCAGTGGTGGGCGCTCCGGCCGTGGCGGGTGCGGTTGACCGCCGAGATGAAGTGCCGGTAGTCGATGTCGCCGTCACCGACGTCCGTCATCCGGTAGCCGTAGGGGACGGCGGAGTCGTCCCGGTCGCCGTCCTTCACGTGGAAGAGCGGATAGCGGTGGGGCTGGTCGAGGACGTAGTCGAGCGGGTCGAACGGGGCGGGGGTGCCGTCCGGGCGGACCGAGTAGCGGTACTGGCCGACGTACGCCCAGAAGATGTCCATCTCCAGGTGCACTAGGTCGGGGTCGGTCTCGGCGAGAAGGACGTCGTAGAGACGTACGTCGGGGCGGTCGCTGGCGAAGGAGAACTCCTCCGAGTGGTTGTGCTGGTAGAACTTCATGCCGCGCTTCCTCGCCGCGGCGCCGAACCGGTTGAACTCCTCGGCGCACCGCTTCCAGCCGTCGACGGTGGAGCCGTAGCGCCAGGGCCCGGAGGCGGTGCCGATGTGGGGCAGGCCCAGGGCGGCAGCGTCGTCGAGGACGCGGTCGAGGTTCTGGGCGAAGGTGTACGCGGCGGGGTCGCTCGCGTAGTAGCCGACATGGCTGCCGATCGGGCGCAGACCGTGGTCACGGGTGAGGCGCTTGAGCTGGGCGAGGCTGATGGGGCCGGCGGAGCCCTGGCTGTATCCGGCGTACTCGACCTCGTCGTAGCCGTACTTCCGCAGTTCGGCGAAGACGGCGGCGAAGCCGAGGGTCGCGACCTTGTCGCGCAGCGAGTAGAGCTGGATGCCGAGGCGGCCGGGCGGCAGGACGGGGCGGCCGTGCCCGTGGCCGTGGCCCGGCGCTGCGGTGGCGTCGACCGCCGCGGCGGCGGGCGCAGCCGCCGCCCCGAGCAGTGCGGCGGCGGTCGCGCCGGCGGCGACGCCCAGCATGTTCCGCCGGCTGAGCCTGTGGACGAGCTCGGGGTCGTTGGCGGTTTCGGTACGGCGCGTGCGACTCATCTGTGGACAACTCCTTGACTGTCGGAAAAGCCTGCTTCACTGGATTCAGCCGGAGGGATCGGCTGGGGGCTCCGGAGCGATCCGGAGGGATTCGGTCCGCTGCGTGGGTTCAGGTCGAGGTCTCCACGACCCCGGCCAGCCTGAGCAGCAGGTTCTTCACATCGGTGGCCGCGACGCGGCCGTCCAGGGCGCGGGGGGTGGAGCACAGGATGAGTGGCCCGTTGGCAGTGTCGTCACTCGCGGGAAGGCGGCCATGGCTGCCGCGAAGAGGTGAGGGGTCGAGAGGCACGACCGCCATCCGGTACCTCATACCGAGCTTCTTGCGGGCGATCGCCCTGGCGGCCTTGATCCGCACATAGGGGTCGAGCGGGTCCATGAGGAGTTCGGCGGGGTCGTAGCCGGGCTTGCGGTGGATCTCGACGAGCTGCGCGAAGTCGGGGGCGCGGGCGTCGTCGAGCCAGTAGTAGTACGTGAACCAGGCGTCGGGCTCGGCGACGGCGACCAGTTCCCCGGAGCGCGGATGGTCGAGGCCGTGTTCCTTCTTGCCGTCGTCGTCGAGGAGCCGTTCCAGACCGGGGAGGTCGGCGAGGGCTTCCCGGACGGCCGGCAGGTCGGCGGGGCGCTTGACGTAGACGTGGGCGATCTGGTGGTCGGCGACGGCGAACGCCCGGGAGGTCATGGGGTCCAGGTACTCCATGCCGTCCTGGGTGTGGACCTCCAGGAGGCCGGCGCGCCGCAGGGCGCGGTTGATGTCGACGGGGCGCTCGACCCGGGTGATGCCGTACTCGGAGAGGACCACGACCGTGCGGCCCTCGGCCCGCGCCTCCGCGAGGAGCGGTGCGAGGACGGTGTCGAGCGCGGCCGCGGCCCGGAAGGAGCGCGGATCGTCGGGGCCGTAGCGCTGCAGGTCGTAGTCCAGGTGCGGGACGTAGCAGAGGGCGAGGTCGGGGCGGCGGGTGCGAAGGATGTGACGGGTGGCGTCGACGATCCAGCGGCTGGAGACGAGGTCGGCGCCGGGGCCCCAGAAGTGGAAGAGGGGGAAGGTGCCGAACTTCTCGGTGAGTTCGTCGTGCAGGGCCGGGGGCCGGGTGTAGCAGTCGGGTTCCTTGCGCCCGTCGGCGTAGTAGACGGGGCGGGGGGTGACGGTGATGTCGGTGTCGGCGCCCATCGCGTACCACCAGCAGATGTTGGCGACGGTGTAGTCGGGATGGGTGCGGCGGGCGGCGTCCCAGAGGCGGTCGCCGGAGACGAGACCGTTGTGCTGGCGCCACAGCAGGACGTCGCCGAGGTCACGGAAGTACCAGCCGTTTCCGACGATGCCGTGCTCAGCGGGGAGAGTGCCGGTGAGAAAGGTGGTCTGGGCGGTGCAGGTGACAGCGGGCAGCACGGTGGAGAGCGGGGCCTGGGAGCCGCTGCGGGCGAGGGCGGCCAGGTGGGGCATGTGCGGCAGGAGCCGTGGGGTGAGACCGACGACGTCGAGGACCAGAAGGGGGGTCGGTGCGGGTGTGGCTGCGGAGGTGGCTGCGGGCGCGGGGTCGCTCATGGCAGTTCCTTGAGGCCGAGGTCGGTCAGCAGGTCGCGGGCCAGGGTCAGTTCGGCGGCGATGCCGTCGGCGAGCCGGGCCCTGGTACGGGGGCGACTCTCGGAGGGAAGGGCCTGCCAGGTGTACGTCTCGACCTCCAGATGGTGGGTGCGCGGATGCGGGCCGCCGACGAGCAGGGCGAGGGCGTCCTGGAGGACGGGGAGCGTGGAACTCAGCGGAGGGGCGGGGGGAGCGTGCAGGGGGACGTGGAAGTGGGCGCGCCACGGGGTCCCGTCGGGGAGACCGTGACCGGTCGCGGAGTGGTGGCCGGAGACGGCGAGCGCCTCGGGCAGGTCGTCGGTGCCTCGGAGGCCGGCGGCGGTCCTGGTGCGGGTCTGGTGGAGGAAGCGGGGCTCGGCGAACGCCGCGAGCGCCGCCCTGACCTCGGGGAGGTGCGGGTGCTCGGCGTGGAGCGCGGCGGAGAGCTGCGCCTTGGGCACCGGGATGCCGGCGGTGGCGAGCGATTCCAGGGCGGTGCGCGGATCCTCGAAGGAGGTCGCGAGATGACAGGTGTCGAGGCAGACGCCGATACGGGGGTTCGGCGCGGCGGTGAGTGCGGCGACGGCGTCGGCGACGGTCTCGACGATGCAGCCGGGCTCCGGTTCGAGCCCGATCCGGATGCTCCGCCCGGTGAGTTCCTCCAGCGCGTCGAGCCGTCCGGCGAGCGCCGTCAGGGCGGTGCGGGCGGTGGTGGCGGCCTCGGCGTCGAAGGGGGTGCGCCAGGCGAGGGGCAGGGTGGAGACGGAGCCTTCGGTGACGTCTTCGGGGAGCAGCGCGGCGAGGAGCCGGGCGAGGTCGGTGGTGTGGGCGAGACGATCGGGGTGGGTCCAGTCGGGCTGGTAGACGCGGTACTTGACCTCGTCGGCGCCGAATCCCTCGTACGGAAAGCCGTTCAGGGTGACCACTTCGAGGCCCCGGCGGTCGAGTTCGGCGCGCAGGGCGCGGAGCGAGGCCGGGTCGGTGGTCAGGGAGCGGGCGGCGTCGCGGGCGAGCCAGAGGCCGATGCCGAGGCGGTCACGGCCGAGGCGGCGGCGGACCGGCTCGCAGTGGTCGCGGAGCTGGGCGAGGACGCCGTCGAGGGTCTCGGCCGGGTGCACGTTGGTGCAGTAGGCGAGGTGGACGGTGGAGCCGTCGGGGTGCCGGAAGCGCATGGGGACGCCTCATTCCCCGCCGCGCAGCACGGAGTTGCCCTCGTGGAGCTCCGGCGGGGTGGGGAGGTCGAGGTGGAGGCGTCCGCTGAGACCGTAGAAGGCGACGGGGTTGCGCCAGAGGACCTGGTCGACGTCGTCGTCCGTGAAGCCGGCGCCGAGCATGGCCAGGGCCACGGCGTGGGTCTTGAGGGGGTCGCTGCGGCCCCAGTCGGCGGCCGAGTTCACCAGAACGCGGTCGGTTCCGTACTCCTTGAGGATCGCGACCGTCCGGTCCTCGTCCATCTTGGTATCGGGATAGACGGAGAAGCCGAGCCAGGCGCCGCTGTCGGCGGCCTCCTTGACGGTCGTCTCGTTGAGGTGGTCGAGGAGGACGCGGTCCGGGGCGAGCGCGGACTCACGCACGACGTCGACGGTGCGGCGCAGGCCGGTGAGCTTGTCGCGGTGCGGGGTGTGGACGAGCGCCGGCAGGCCGTGCTCGGCGGCGAGCTGGAGCTGGGTGGCGAGCGCGGTGTCCTCGGCGGGTGTCAGGGAGTCGTAGCCGATCTCGCCGACGGCGACGACACCGTCCTTGGCGAGGTACCGGGGCAGGTCGTCGAGGACGGGGACGCAGCGGGGGTCGTTGGCCTCCTTCGGGTTGAGGGCGAGGGCGCAGTGGTGGGCGATGCCGTGCTGGGCGGCACGGAAGGGCTCCCAGCCGAGGAGGGCGTCGAAGTAGTCGAGGAAGGAGGCGGGCGAGGTGCGCGGCTGGCCGAGCCAGAAGGACGGTTCGACGAGGGCGCGGACTCCGGCGTCGTACATCGCCCGGTAGTCGTCCGTGGTGCGCGAGGTCATGTGGATGTGCGGGTCGAAGATGCGCATCAGGACTCCTCGGTGGGGGCGGTGAGGGCGAGGACGCGGGTCAGATCGGCGGGGACGTCCCGGCCGGCGGCGGTGCGTTCGGCGGCGTGGTCGGCGAGCATCCGGGCGAGTTCGGCGTCACCGGCGGCGCGCTCGGCGAGGCCGGCGACGGCGGTGACGGGGACGTCGGTGAAGAGACATTTGAGGAGGGCGTGCCGCCAGGCGTGGGGGGTGAGGTGGGTGGCGGCGTAGGGGCCGACGGCGGCGGCGATCAGGGTGGCGTCGTGGGTGCGGAGGGCGTCCTCGACGAGAGGGACGGCCTCGGGGCCGGTGACGAGGACGGGGAGGGCCAGGAGGACCGCGCGGCGCTCGGCGGCGGCGCCGTGCCGGTAGAGACGGGTGAGGGTGTCGGGGTCCGCGCCGGCGGCTTGGAGGAGCAGGGTGCGGGCCTCGTCCGCGTGCTCGCGCCCGCAGTGCCGGCCCGCGGCGACGAAGCGCTCCTCCCAACCGGGAGCACGGGCCTCGGCCTCGGCGAGGGCGGAGTCCAGCCAGGCGCGGGCGGCGGCGGTGACCGTCAGCATGTCGGGGCCTCCGGACGCAGGAAGGAGAGGGAGGTGCGGGCGAGTTCGGGCCCGGCGTGGGAGTGGCGGGGTAGCTCGACGACGGTCAGCCCGGGGTAGCCGGCGGCGGTGAGTTCGGCGAGGGCGGCGAGGACGGGCGGGAAGTCGATCTCCCCGTCGCCGAACGGCAGGTGCTCGTGCACACCGCGGCGCATGTCCTCGATCTGGACGTGGTGCACCCAGGGGGCGGCCGCGCGCAGGCAGTCGGCGGGAGGGAGGGGTTCGAGGCACTGGCAGTGGCCGATGTCGAGGGTGAGGCCGAGGACGGCGGGCGGGGGGTCGCCGAGGAGCCCGCGCAGGTGGTGGAAGTCGTCGAGGGTGGCGAGGAGGTGGCCGGGTTCGGGTTCGACGGCCAGGGGGACGCGGGCGGCTTCCGCCGCGTCGAGGACAGGGGCGAGCGAGGAGGTGAGCCGCTTCCAGGCCTCGTCCGGCGGGGTGTCGCCCGGGAGGGTGCCGCTGAAGCAGTGCACGGCGTGCGCGCCGAGGTCGGAGGCGATGCGGACGGCCCGCAGCAGGAGCCGGACCCGGGCGGCGCGGTCCTCGGGGTCCGGGTCGAGCAGGGACGGGCCGTGCTTGCGGCGCGGGTCGAGGACGTAGCGGGCCCCCGTCTCGACGGTCACTCCGAGCCCCAGCTCGCCGAGGCGCCGGGCGACCCGGGCGGTGCGGGCGGCCAGGTCGGGGGCGAGGGGGTCGAGGTGCATGTGGTCGAGGGTCAGCCCGACGCCGTCGTAGCCGAGATCGGCGAGCAGCCCGAGGGCGTCGTCGAGCCGCAGATCGGTGAGGCCGTTGGTGCCGTAGCCCAGCCGCGGGCGGCCCGCGGAGTGCGGAGAGGAGTGGGAGGAGGCGGGAGCGGCGATCGGGGCGGCGGCCCCGGCAAGGGAGGGGGCCGACGGACGGGAGGCGGGACGGGTGGTGCTCATGTGGGGCTCACCTTCCGGGCGAGGGCGCGCGCGGCCGGGACCAGGCCGAGCAGCGCGAGCGCGGTTCCCGGCGCCCCGGCGCGGGCGGCCAGCGCGGCCTGAAGCGGGATGGTGGCCCGGATCCCCCCGCCGACGGCCCGCTCGGTGAGCGCCGCCGACGGGTTGAGCGCGGCGTGGAGGAGGAGGGTGGCCGGGGTGCGGGCGTAGGCGAGAGCGAGGAGGGGACCGAGGCCACGGGACCGACCGGGCCGGCGGACAGGGAGCAGCCGGCGGGAGGGCAGCGGCCAGGAGGACGGAAGGGGCCGACTGGAGGGGAGGGCGGGGTGGGGGTGGGGGGCGGGGGCGGGGGGCCCCGGAGGGGAGGAGACGGTGGTGCCGGGTCGCGCGCCGAGCGCCTCGCCCGATGCCGCCGCGGCCACCGCCAGGGTGACGGCGAGTGCGGCGAGCGGGGTGCGGGTGGAGCCGCCGTGGGTCTCGTGGCGGGAGACGGCGGTGACGGCGTAGGTGTGCGCGCCGAGCAGGGCGGCGGACGGCAGGGCGTGCACGGCGCGGTGGCGGGGTCCCCCGTTCCTGCCCGTCGAGGCCGTCGCGCTCGTCGAGGCCGTCGCGCCCAGGAGGAGGTCGAGCGCTCGGGCCGTGGCCATGGTGCCGGGGCCCGCCGGGGTGTGTTTCAGGCCGAGGTCGTAGGCCCAGACCGTGGCGGCGAGGGCGGTGGCGACCGCGAGGGCCGGGCGGCCCGCGCGGGAGGCCAGGGCGAGGCCCGCCGCCGTCAGGGCCGTCGAGGCCGCAAGGGCGGCGCTCGGGGCGATGCGTCCGGAGGGCAGGGGGCGGTGGGGGCGTTCGGCGGCGTCCTCGGCCCGGTCGGCCCAGTCGTTGAGGGCCATCCCCGCCTCGTACAGGCAGAGCGAGGCGCCGATCGCACAGAGCGTGCCCCGGCCGGGGCGGGCTCCGGCCGCCGCAGCGCCCGCGAGGGCGTCGCCGGGCACCGAGAACAGTGCCGATACGCGGAGGAGTTCCGCCCAGGCCTGTGCCCGGCCGGTGCGCCGCCGGGTCATCGGGCCGTCCCCGTCCCCGCGTCCCCCGTCGCCGCGTCCCCCGCTCTCGCGCCCCCCGTCGCCGCGTCCCCCGGCCCCGTGTTCCCGGCGCCGGTGTCCGCCGCGCCCGTCTCGCCCGTACCCGCATGCGCCGTGCCCGCCTCCACCGCCCCCGGGCGGTCGCCCAGCGTGCGGCCGAAGGTCAGCAGGCGGTCGTACTGCTCCGCCAGCGAGGCCGGAGGGGTGCCTTCCGGGTCCTTGAAGTAGAAGGCGAGGTCCTCCAAAGGCCCTGTTCGGCCCTTCTCGTGGGCGCGGGCCGTGAGGCGGGCGAGGTCGAGGACGAGGGGGGCCGCGAGGGCGGAGTCGCAGCCCTGCCAGAGGGTCTGGAGGATCATGCGGGTGCCGAGGAAGCCGTCGAAGGCGATGTGGTCCCAGGCGGTCTTCCACTCCCCCAGCGCGGGGACGTCGTCGATGTGGACCTGGCCTTCGACGCCGGGGCCGAGGGTGTCGGTGAGGACGCGTTCCTTCCCGGCGTTCTTGGCGGCCGCGGCCGCCGGGTCGGCGAGGGCGGCTCCGTCGCCGCCGCCGAGGAGGTTGCTGCCGGACCAGGCGCGTACGGTCAGGGCGCGCTGGCGGAACATCGGGGCGAGCACGGCGCGGAGCAGGGTCTGGCCGGTCTTGCCGTCGCGGCCCGCGTGCGGCAGTCGGCTCGCGGCGAGCGGGGCGGCGAGGGCGGGGTGGCGCAGGCCCGTGGACGGGGTGAAGTTGACGTACGGGCATCCGGCGCGCAGTGCGGCGGCGGCGTACAGGGTGCTGGGCGGGAGCCCGACGCCCCCCGACGCCGGCTCCGTGGATGCCACATTGACGACCACGACGCGGTCCAGGCCAATGCGTCGGCGGAAGTCCGTCAGGTCGTGGGTGAAGGCGGTGATGAGTTGTTCGTCGGTGCGGGTGTCGCCGGGGGCGGGGCCGCCGGGGCGGATCTCGCGGTCGGCGGCCTCGAGTTCGCGGGTGACGGTGCTGATGAGGCCGTACGGGAGGACTCCGGCGGTGGTGAGTTGTTCGGCGCGTTTGGGGAGCGGGCAGTCGGTGGTGTCGTGTCCGCCGAAGACGAGGGAGGCGAGTGGGGGCAGGCCGGCGTCGGCGAGTTCGGGGGTTTCGGTGGCCATGCCGGTGGGTGGGTGGAGTCCGGCGACGAGAGCGGCGCAGCCGACCATGGTGGTGGTGGCGACGGAGCCTCTCGCGCCTATGAGCCAGATTCCGGTGCGGGGTGCGTGGGTCATGGCGTCGGCCTCCCTGCTCGTCCAGCGGAAAGAGGGGTGGGGGTGGTGACGGTGGGCGGGGGGTACGGCGCCGCCCCGCCCACCGTCGTCCGGGGGCTCCCGTCAGCTGGGTGCGGGAGCCGGTCGGAGGGAGCTCCGTCAGCAGGGGAGCTCCGTCAGGAGGGGAGCTCCGTCAGGAGGGGAGTTCCGTCAGGAGGGGAGTTCCGTCAGGAGGGGAGTTCCGTCAGGAGGGGAGTTCCTTGAGTCGGATGTCGCGGAAGGCGGCCTGGTCTGCGGCTCCGTGGTTCTGGATGCCGATGTGGCCGCTGGTGAGGCTGCGGGCGGGGTCGGTGTTGGTGAAGTCGTTGATCTTGATGCCGTTGAGGAAGACCTGGAGGCGTTCGCCCTGGACGCGGATTTCGTACGTGTTCCACTGGCCGGGCGGGCGGAGGGCCTGGTCGCGGGCCTTGAGGTTGGCGGATTTGAAGCCGTAGACGGCGCCGGTGGTGCGGTCGGCGGCGTCGGTGGCGTCGATCTGGATCTCGTAGCCGTTGTTCACGGCGGACCAGGGGTCGTCGCTGGCGGGGAAGCCGACGAAGATGCCGGAGTTGGAGTCTCCGGTGAGTTTCCAGTCGAGGGTGAGGGAGTAGGAGCGGAGTTCCTTGGCCTGGTACCAGAGCATGCCCATGCCGCCGGTGGAGTGGAGTTCGCGGTTCGTGATGTCGAAGCCGCCGGGTCCGGCCTGCTTCCAGCCTTCACGGGTCTCGCCGTTGAAGAGGTCGCGGTAGCCGGTCTGGGGCCGGCAGTCGGCCTTGACCTGGCCGGTGGCGTAGCGGAGGCCGCCCAGCAGGTGTTGGCGGAAGGCCGGTTCGGCGTAGGACTCCTTGGTGTGGCCGCCTCCGGTGTAGAAGGAGCGGCCGCCGCCGTAGGTCTGGCACCAGGCGATGGGGTGGTCGCCCTTCATGGTGCCGCCCTGGTAGGTGGTCTCGTCGAGGGTGGCGAGGACGCGGGCCTGGTCGCGGGGGTTGGTGCGGTAGTTGTACCACTCGTCGGTGCGCTGCCAGGGGCCGTCGATGTGGGCGGTGGCGGGGTGGGTGTGGTCTTCGGCGCGGACGGTGGCGGGCTGGATCTGGGGGTGGGACTGGAAGTAGGCGCCGACGAGTCCGCCGTAGAAGCTCCAGTCGTACTCGGTGTCGGCGGCGGCGTGGATGCCCATGTAGCCGCCGCCGGTGGAGACGTAGTTCTCGAAGGCCTTCTGCTGGTCGGTGTCGAGGACGTCGCCGGTGGTGGAGAGGAAGACGACGGCGTCGTAGCGGGCGAGGTTGTTGGTGGTGAACTGGCGGGGTTCCTCGGTGCTGTCGATGACGATGTCGTGGGTGGCGCCGAGTTCCTTGAGGGCGGTGATGCCGGTGCCGATGGAGTCGTGGCGGAAGCCGGCGGTCTTGGAGAAGACGAGGACTCGCTTGGCGTTGCGGTTCACGGGGGTGCTGGAGAAGGTGAAGTCGTCGAGGTCGTAGAGGGCGCCGGTGCCGCCCTTGAAGACGAGGAAGAGTTCGGTGGTCTTGCGGGGGAGGTTCCGCAGGGGGACGTCGATGTCCTGGAAGGTCTCCCAGCTGCCGGTGACGGGGACGGGTGCGGAGCCGTGGAGGGGGCCGGTGGGTGAGCCGGTGCGGACTTCGAGGAAGCCGCCGTTGCCGCCGGAGGAGATGCGGGCGGTGAGCTTGGTGGCTCCGGTGACGTTGTAGGGCTTGAAGGAGATCCAGTCGCCGTCGTGGATGTCGCCGACGGTGCGTCCGCCGTTGGCCTGGGTCTTGTCGAAGAGGTTGACGCCGTTCTGGGCGTCGAAGTGTTCGGCCTGGCGGTGGCGGGGCTGGAGTTTGGCCTGGTCGTGGGTGGTGAGGGCGGCCTGGCCGCCGCCTCCGCCGTCGGTGTACTCGGCGTCGAAGACGGCGAAGATGTTGGCGTCGTCGTCGTGGCCGCCGTCGGCGGAGGTCTTGATGGTGCCGGTGCAGCCGTTGGCGGTGGTGACGGGGTGGCCGTGGCTGTCGTGGCCGAGGACGTAGGTGACCTTGACCTTGGTGCAGTCGATGGTGCCGTCTTCGGGGTCGGTGACGGTGACCTTGAAGGGGATGTCGTCGCCGAAGGAGAAGAGGGCTCCTTCTGCGGGGAGTTCGAGGGTGACCTTGGGGGCGGTGTTGCCGACGACGATGTGGACGGAGGCGGAGCCGGTGCGGCCGCTGGTGTCCTTGGCCGTCACGGTGGCGGTGTAGGTGCCGTTCCTGCGGTACGTGTGGGTGGGGTTGGCGGTCGTGGCGGTGCCGCCGTCGCCGAAGTCCCAGGTGTAGGTGAGGGCGTCGCCGTCGCCGTCGGTGGTGCCGGCGGAGGAGAAGGCGACCTTCAGGGGGGCGGTGCCGGAGGTCTTGTTGACGCTCGCTTCGGCGACCGGGGAGCGCCCGCCGGTGGCGTTCTCGATGCGGTAGAGGCCGGAGTTGTGGTCGCCGCCGAACCAGGCGGTGCCGTAGTCGAGGACGTAGAGGGCTCCGTCGGGGCCGAAGGCCATGTCCATGATCTGGGTGCCGGTCCAGGGGACGTCGTTGATGGAGGCGACGGTGCCGTCGGTGTCCTGGTCGATGCGCTTGATCCAGCGGCGGCCGAACTCTCCGGCGAAGAAGTCGCCGTCGTAGGCCTCGGGGAACTTGACCGGGGAGGTGTTGGCGGGGTCGTAGCGGTAGACGGGGCCGCCCATGGGTGATTCGGAGCCGGTGCCGAACTCGGGTACGGAGCCGCCGTTGTAGGGGATCCAGGCGGGTTCGGCGGGCGGCAGGTCGACGAGTCCGGTGTTGTGCGGGGAGTCGTTCTTGAGGGCGGCGCAGTCGTAGGTGGTGCCGGAGGTCTTGGTGGCGAAGTCGTAGTCGACGTAGGGGTCGTTGTCGCCGGTGCAGAAGGGCCAGCCGAAGTTGCCGGGCTTGGTGACGCGGGCGAACTCGACCTGTCCGGCGGGGCCGCGCCGGGGGTCGGCGGCGCCGGCGTCGGGGCCGTAGTCGCCGACGTAGAGGGTGCCGGTGGCTTTGTCGACGCTGAAGCGGAAGGGGTTGCGGAAGCCCATGGCGTAGATCTCGGGCCTGGTCCTGGCGGTGCCGGCGGCGAAGAGGTTGCCTTCGGGGACGGTGTAGGTGCCGTCGTCGGCGACCTTGATGCGGAGGATCTTGCCGCGGAGGTCGTTGGTGTTGCCGGAGGTGCGGCGGGCGTCGAACGCGGGGTTGCGGTCGGGGCGTTCGTCGATGGGGGTGAAGCCGTCGGAGGCGAAGGGGTTGGAGTCGTCGCCGGTCGAGAGGTAGAGGTTGCCCTGGGCGTCGAAGTCGATGTCGCCGCCGACGTGGCAGCAGATCCCGCGGGTGGCGGGGATGTCGATGACCTTCTTCTCGCTGGCGTTGTCGAGGGTGCCGTCGGCTCGCAGGGTGAAGCGGGAGAGGCGGTTGACGCCGTCGTACTTCGCGAAGTCGGCGGCGGTGCCGTTCTCGGGGGCGTCGCCTGCGGGGGTGTCGAGGGGCGGGGCGTAGTAGAGGTAGATGGCCTTGTTCTGGGCGAAGTTCGGGTCGAGGCCGATGCCCTGGAGGCCTTCTTCGTCGTGGGAGTAGACGGGGACGGTGCCGATGACGGTGGTGTTGCCGGCGGCGTCGGTGCGGCGGAGTTCGCCGTTGCGGGAGGTGTGGAGGACGCTGCGGTCCGGGAGTACGGCGAGGGACATGGGTTCGCCGACTTCCTCGCCGCCCTTGGCGAGGGTGATCTGCTGGAATTCCTCGGCGGCCGAGGCGGCGGATGCGGCGGATGCGGTGGTTCCGCCGGGGGCGGGGGCTTCGGGTTCGGCGGCGAGGCCCTGGGGGGCGCCGAGGGCGAGCAGTCCGATGGTGAGTAGGGCGAGCGACTTCCTGGCGCGGAGTCGTTTTCTGTGCACGGGTGTCCTCCGGAGTAGGGCCGGGTGTGCGGGTTGTCCGGGGACCGGCGTGCGCCGTCACGCTGGTCACATCACGCTGTTACGCCATGTACACATCAGGGACCGTAGCCGGGTTCGTCCCCCACGGAAAGCCCTTGTGCACCACTGCGGTCGAACTTTTCCCCGCGAGAGGACAAAGGCTCTCGCGGGCAGCGCGGACCGGCCCGGCGGCACCTCGCCGCCAGGCGCGGACCTGCGCCTTCACCTCAGTCGGCGCTCCCGAAGGCCGCGTCGAAGGAGGCCGCCGGGGGGTCGAAGTCGTACCGCTTGAGGAAGGACAGCGCCTCGGGGGCACCGGTCAGCCGGTCCATGCCGGCGTCCTCCCACTCCACGGAGACGGGCCCGGCGTAGCCGATGGACCGGAGCATGCGGAAGACGTCCTCCCAGGGCACGTCGCCGTGTCCCGCGGAGACGAAGTCCCAGCCGCGCCGGGGGTCGCCCCAGGGCAGATGGGAGCCGAGCCGGCCGCTCCGGCCGTCGAGCCGCTTACGGGCCTCCTTGCAGTCCACGTGGTAGATCCGGTCGCGGAAGTCCCACAGGAAGCCGACGGGGTCGAGGTCCTGCCACACGAAGTGGCTGGGATCGAAGTTGAGCCCGAAGGCGGGACGCCGGTCGACGGCGTCCAGGGCCCGCTGGGTGGTCCAGTAGTCGTAGGCGATCTCGCTGGGGTGGACCTCGTGGGCGAAGCGGACGCCTTCGGCGTCGAAGACGTCGAGGATCGGGTTCCACCGTTCCGCGAAGTCCTCGAAGCCGCGCTCGACCATGCGCTCGGGGACCGGCGGGAACATCGCCACCAGATGCCAGATGGAGGAGCCGGTGAAGCCGATGACGGTGTCGACGCCGAGCGCGGCCGCGGCCCGCGCGGTGTCCGCGAGTTCGCGGGCGGCGCGCTGCCGGACCCCTTCGGCGTCGCCGTCACCCCAGATCCGGGCGGGCACGATCGCCTGGTGGCGCTCGTCGATGGGATGGTCGCACACGGCCTGTCCCACCAGGTGGTTGGAGATCGCCCAGCACTTCAGGCCGTACGCGTCGAGCAGTTCGCGCCTGCCCTTGACGTACGCCGGGTCGGCGAGGGCCTTGTCGACCTCGAAGTGATCTCCCCAGCAGGCGAGTTCGAGGCCGTCGTAGCCGAAGTCGCGGGCGAGCCGGCAGACCTCCTCCAGGGGCAGGTCGGCCCACTGGCCGGTGAAGAGCGTGAAGGGTCGTGGCACGGTCGGGCGCCTCCTAGCTCGGTACGGATGTGTCGGCGGGGGTGTCGGGGTGCGCCTCGGCGGGCTTGTCGGCCGAGGCGTCGGCGGCAGTGTGGACCGGGAGGCCGACCGGGGTGTAGACCGCGTTGCTCCGGGCGCTCTCCTCCACCGCGGCCAGGACCCGCTGGACCTGGAGGCCGTCGGAGAAGGAGGGCGCCGGGGCGATGCCGCTCGCGACGGCGTGGACCAGGTCGCGTGCCTGGTGGGCGAAGGTGTGCTCGTAGCCGAGCGCGTGACCGGGTGGCCACCAGCCCTCCAGGTACGGGTGGTCGGGTTCGGTCACGAGGATGCGGCGGAAGCCCGCCGAGACCGCCGGTTCGGTGTGGTCGTGGAAGGACAGTTCGTTGAGCCGCTCCAGGTCGAAGGCGAGCGAGCCGCGTTCCCCGTTGATCTCCAGCCGTAGCGCGTTCTTGCGGCCGGCGGCCATCCTGGTGGCCTCGAAGGAGGCGAGCGCGCCGGAGGCGAGCCGCCCGGTGAACAGGGCCGCGTCGTCGACGGTGACCTGTCCGTACGCCTCCGATCCCGCTCCCCCGGCGAGACCGCCCGCGGCGACGCCCGCGAGCAGCGGACGCTTCCGTACGAAGGTCTCGGTGAGCGCAGAGACGCCGACGAGCGGCTCCCCCGCCAGGTACTGGGCGAGGTCGACGGCGTGCGCCCCCAGGTCTCCGAGCGCGCCGGAGCCGGCGTGTTCGCGTTCCAGGCGCCAGGTGAGCGGGAAGGCGGGATCGACCAGCCAGTCCTGGAGGTAGGTGACGCGGACGTGCCGCAGGGTGCCGAGGCGGCCGTCCGCGATGAGCTGCCGGGCGTACGAAAGGGCGGGCACCCGGCGGTAGTTGAAGCCGACCATGGCGATCTGGCCCCGGGCGGCGGCCGCTTCGGCGGCCGCGACCATGGTCTCGGCCTCGGCGACCGAGTTGGCGAGCGGCTTTTCGCACAGCACGTGCTTGCCGGCCTCCAGGGCGGCGACGGCGATCTCCGCATGGCTGTCGCCCGGGGTGCAGACGTCGACGAGCTGGACGTCGTCGCGGGCGATCAGCGCGCGCCAGTCGGTTTCGGCGGCGGCCCAGCCGTGTCGTCGGGCGGCGGCCCGGACGGCGGTGGCGTCACGGCCCGCGACGGCGGCGAGGACGGGTCGCAGCGGCAGGTCGAAGACGCGGCCCGCGGTGCGCCAGCCCTGTGAGTGGGCGGCTCCCATGAACGCGTAGCCGACCATGCCGATGCCGAGCGTCGGCGGTGCGGCCCCGCTCTCCGTCTGTTCCATACGGTTCCTCCGTTTCGTGGTGCGGCGAGTTGCTGCTCCCCGGGGGCGGTCGGGCCGCCCGGGGGCCGGTCCGGCCGGGCGGCCCGGAGCGGACGGCCCGGTGCGGGCCTCCCGGTGCGGGCCTCCCGGGTCCGGGTCGGTCAGCTGAAGCCGGTGGGCATGTACTCGTCGACGTTCTCCTTGGTGACGACGGCCGAGTAGAGGGTGATCGAGGCGGGGATCTCCAGCTCGGACATGCCGCCGACGCCCTTCTTCTGGCCGAGGGCGCGGGCGAGGTCGATCGCGGAGGCGGCCATGGTCGGCGGGTAGAGGACGGTGGCCTTGAGGACGCCGGTGTCGGCCTTGATGGCGTCCATGGCGGACTTGGCGCCGGCGCCGCCGACCATGAGGAAGTCCTTGCGGCCGGCCTGGGCGACGGCCCGGAGCGCGCCGACCCCCTGGTCGTCGTCATGGTTCCACAGCGCGTCGAACTTCGGCTGCGCCTGCAGGAGTTGGGCCATCTTGGCCTGTCCCGACTCGACGGTGAAGTCGGCTGCCTGGCGGGCGACCTTGCGGATGTTGGGGTAGTTCTTGAGGGCGTCGTCGAAGCCCTGGGTGCGCTGCTTGGTGAGTTCGAGGCTGTCCATGCCGGCGAGTTCGACGACCGTGGCGTTCGGCTTGTCCTTGAGCTGTTCGCCGATGAAGTTGCCGGCGTTGAGGCCCATGCCGTAGTTGTCGCCGCCGATCCAGCAGCGGTAGGCCTGCGGGGAGGCGAAGATCCGGTCGAGGTTGATGACGGGGATGCCGGCCTTCATGGCCTGGAGGCCGATCTGGGTGAGGGCCTTGCCGTCGGCGGGGAGGATGACGAGGACGTCGACCTTCTTGTTGATGAGGGTCTGGACCTGGCCGATCTGGGTGGCGGTGTCGTTGGAGCCCTCGGTGATCTCCAGGGTGACGTCGGAGTACTTCTTCGCGCGCCGCTCGGCGTTGTCGTTGATGGCGTTGAGCCAGCCGTGGTCGGCCTGCGGGCCGGCGAAGCCGATGGTGACGGGGGTGCCGGGCTTGTCGTCGGCGGCCGGCGCGGCGCTCCCGACGGGCGATGTGCCGTTGGCGGCTTTCGGCTCGTTGCTCGTACAGGCCGTGAGCAGGGCGCCGGCGGAGACGGCCGCGCCGCCGAGGAGGAGGTGTCTGCGGCTGGTTTCGGGCATGGCGGTGGATCCCTTCCGAGCGGGTGGTGGTGAAGGGGGTGGTGGTGAAGGGGGTGGTGGTGAGGGGGCGTGTGCGGCGGGTGTCCGGTCAGGTTCCGTCGCGGACCGTGCGGCGCTGGAGCAGGACGGCGGCGACGATGATCGCGCCCTTGGCGATCTGCTGGACGTCGCTCTGCAGGTTGTTGAGCGCGAAGATGTTGGTGATCGTCGTGAAGACGAGGACGCCGAGGACGGATCCGACGATGGTGCCCCGGCCGCCGCTGAGGAGGGTGCCGCCGATGATGGCGGCGGCGATGGCGTCGAGCTCGTACAGGTTGCCGTTGGTGTTCTGGCCGGAGCCGGCGAGCACGACGAGCAGGAAGGCGGCGATGCCGCAGCACAGGCCGGAGAGCAGATAGAGGAAGAGCCGCTGGCGGCGTACGTCGATGCCGGCGAGGCGGGCGGCCTCCGGGTTGCCCCCGACGGCGATGGTGCGGCGGCCGAAGGTGGTCCGGTTGAGGAGCAGCCAGCCGGCGACGGTGACGGCCGCGAACACGAGGACGAGCGGCGGGATGCCGAGGACGTAGGCGTCGGGGAGGCCGAGGTCGAGGACGGACGGGACGGTGACGATCTGCGTCTTGCCGTCGGTGATCTGGAGGGCGAGGCCGCGGGCCGAGGCCAGCATGGCGAGGGTCGCGATGAAGGGGACCATGCCGCCGTACGCGACGAGGACGCCGTTCACGAGGCCGCAGCCGAGTCCGACGGCGACGGCGGTGAAGAGGATGCCGGCGAAACCGAACTCCTGGGTGGCGAGGGTCGTGGCCCATACGGACGCGAGGGCGACGATCGCTCCGACGGAGAGGTCGATGCCGCCGCTGGTGATGACGAAGGTCATGCCGACGGTGACGACGCCGATCACGGAGGCCTGCGTCAGAACGAGTTGGAGGTTGGAGGTGGCGAGGAACTCGGCGGGCCGGGTGAGCCCGCCGACGACGATCAGTACGGCGAGCACGCCGAGCAGCGACAGGTTGCGGACGTCGGCCCTGAGACCGAGCGTGCGCCAACGCCCCTCCTGGGGCCGCGCCTTGGCCGGGGTGGTGAGCGTCATTCCGCAGGGCTCCCTTCCATCACGAGGTCGAGTACGCGGTGTTCGTCGAGGTCACGGGCGGGGGCCTGGTGGACGACGCGGCCCTCGCGGAGGACCAGGACGCGGTCGGCGAGGCCGAGGACCTCGGGGACCTCGCTGGAGACGAGGAGGACGGCGAGGCCGTCGTCGGCGAGCCCGCGGATGACCGCGTACAGCTCGGCTCGGGCGCCGACGTCGACGCCCCGGGTGGGTTCGTCGAGGAGGAGGACCCGGCAGCCCCGGAGGAGCCAGCGGGCGAGGACGGCCTTCTGCTGGTTGCCGCCGGAGAGGGTACGGACCGGGGCGTCCGGGAGGTCGGGGCGCAGCGACAGGGTGCGGGTGGCGGTCCTGGCGGTCTCGCGTTCGGCGGCGCGGTCGATCCAGCCGGCCCGGGAGAAGCGGGCGAGGGAGGAGACGGAGACGTTGCGGGTGACGGATTCGAGGAGGAGCAGGCCCTGCGCCTTGCGTTCCTCGGGGGCGAGGCCGAGTCCGGCGGCGACGGCGGCGGGGACGCTGCCGGGGCGCAGGGGCCGTCCGTCGACGGTGACCCGGCCCGCAGTGGGCTTCCGCGCCCCGTAGACGGTCTCCAGGATCTCGGAGCGGCCGGACCCGACGAGCCCGGCGAGGCCGACGATCTCACCGGGGCGGAGTTCGAGGTCGAGAGCCTCGAACTCCCCTTTCCTGGCGAGTCCTTGGATTCGTAGGACGGGTTCGCCCGTCGGTGGGCGGGCGGGGCGTTCGGGGAAGACGTACGGGACGTCGCGGCCGGTCATGAGGGCGACGACCTCACGGGTCGGGGTGGTCGCGGCGGGCAGTCCGCGGGCGACGGCGCGGCCGTCCTTGAGGACGGTGACGCGGTCGCCGATGCGGCGGATCTCCTCCAGGCGGTGGGAGATGTAGACGACGGCGACGCCGTCGGCGGTGAGGTCCGCGACGATCCGGAAGAGGTTGGCGACCTCGTCGGGGTCGAGGGCGGCGGACGGCTCGTCCATGACGATGAGGCGGACGTCGTGGGAGAGGGCGCGGGCCATGGAGACGATCTGCTGCTGGGCGGCGGAGAGTTCGCCGACGCGGCGGGCCGGGTCGATCTCGGGGTGGCCGAGGCGTTTCAGGAGGGCGGTGGTGGTCTCCCGCGCGTCGCGGGTTCGGACGAATCCGGCGGTGGTGGGTTCGTGGCCGAGGTGGACGTTCTCGGCGACGGAGAGGCCTTCGACGAGGTCGAGTTCCTGGTAGATGGTGGCGATGCCGAGGCGGACGGCGGCGCTCGGGGAGCGGAGCCGTACGGGTGCGCCGTTCCAGGTGATCCGGCCCTCGTCGGGCTGGTGGGCGCCGGCGAGGACCTTGATGAGGGTGGACTTGCCGGCACCGTTCTGGCCCAGGAGGCAGTGGACCTCGCCGGGGGCGACCTCCAGGTCGACGCCGTCGAGGGCGCGGACACCGGGGAAGGACTTGGTGATTCCGGACATGGTGAGGAGGGGCGGGTGTTCTTGGGGGTCTTGGGGCTGTTGGGGTTCTTGAGGCATGGCGGAGGTCCCCTCGGCGGGTGCGGGTGGCGCCGGAGCGGGTGGACGTGGGGTGGTGCGGGCCGGTGGGTGGTGTGTGCCCAACCGTTCCGCGCTGGGGGCCCCGGACGGAGTCCGGGGGAGGAACGCATGCACACACCACTGGGGAGCAACCCCGACGAGCTAGGGAGGTGTTACGCCGGGGAGAAGAGGTGGTCGCTGATGAGGCGGGCCGCGCCCGTGACGCCGGCTGTCTGGCCGAGTTCGCCGAGGACGATGGGCAGGTTGCCGGTGGCCAGGGGCAGGGACTGCCGGTAGACCTGGGTGCGGACGCTGGCGAGGAGGTTGTGACCGAGGCCGGTGACTCCGCCTCCGATCACCACCAGACCGGGGTTGAAGAAGCTGACGAGTCCGGCGATGACCTGCCCGACCCGGTTTCCGCCCTCACGGATGAGGGCGAGTGAGGTGGCGTCTCCGGCGGCGGCGGCCGCCGCGACGTCGACGGCGGTCAGCCGGCCGGCCGAAGCGAGCCGGGCGGCGAGCTCCTCCGACCCGCCGCCGCGCGCCGCGTCCTCGGCGTCGCGGGCCAGGGCGGCGCCGCTGAAGTGGGCTTCCAGGCAGCCGTTGTTGCCGCAGGCGCAGGGGCGGCCGTCGGGTTCGACCTGGATGTGTCCGATGTCGCCCGCACTGCCCGTCGTACCGCGGTAGACCTCTCCGCCGACGACGATGCCGCAGCCGATGCCGGTGCCGATCTTGACGCAGAGGAAGTCGCCGACCGAGCGGGCGACGCCGGCGTGCTGCTCCCCCATGGCCATGAGGTTCACGTCGTTGTCGACCATGACGGGGCAGCCGAGTTCCTGGCTGAGCGCCTCCCGTACGGGGAAGCCGTCCCAGCCGGGCATGATCGGCGGTGCGACGGGGACGCCCTCGGGGAAGCGGACGGGTCCGGGGACGCCGATTCCGGCGCCGTCGAAGCCCTCCGCGAGCCCGGTGGAGCGGAGCTTCGCCGCCATCGACAGGGCCTGTTCGAAGACGGCGACGGGGCCCTCGCGGACGTCCATGGGGTGGTTGAGGTGCCCGAGCACCTCCAACTCGGCGTTGGTGACGGCGACATCGATGGAGGTGGCGCCGATGTCGATGCCGAGGAAGCGGAGTTCGGGCGCGAGCCGGATGTTGTGCGAGCGACGGCCGCCCCGGGAGGCGGCGAAGCCGTCGGCGACGACGAGACCGGTCTCCAGGAGCCGGTCGACCTCGACGGCGAGCTTGGAGCGGGAGAGATCGATCTGATCTCCCAGCTGTGCGCGGGAGTTGGGTCCCCCGTCGCGCAACAGCCTGAGGAGTCGCGCCTGATGTCGGTTGGCAGGTCGTGCCGTCATGCGTCTCACGCGCCCCTCCCTCTCGTACGTGCTCGTCTTCGTGCTTTCGAGGGGAACGTAGCAGCGGCGTACCGGAGTGGGAAGAAGTTGCGCAGGAATCCGCCCCGACTTTTTCCCGGTTGGGGACAAAGGCGGGGTCGGGGGCGGGAGAAGGGTCAGCGGACCTCGACCAGGCGGGCCGAGACCACCACGTTGCCCGCGTAGCCGTTCCCCTCGGTGAACGTGCCGCCGCAGGTGATCAGGCGCAGCTCGGGCGCGCCGGCATCGCCGTAGACCCGCTCGGCGGGGAAGCCGTCCTTGGGGACGACCTCGACCCCGTACACGGCGAAGACGGCGGTCCGGCCGTCGCGGCGCGCGATCTCCACGCGGTGTCCCTTGCGGACGGCGCCGAGGTCGTAGAAGACGGCGCGGCCGCCGGGGACGTCGACATGCCCGACGACGACGGCCGTGCCGCGCTCGCCGGGGGTGACCGCGCCGGTGAACCAGCCCGCGAGCCGGTTCTCCTCGGGCGGCGGGGCCTCGATCCAGCCGTCGGCGTCGAGCCCGACCTTGGTGATCGGCGCGTCGATCCGGACGGCGGGGACGCGGACCCGGAGCGGGGTCGACGGGGGCAGCGGATCGGGTACGGAGGCGGGGACGAGCGCGGCTTCGGCGCGGCTGCCGTCGGGGGCGGCGGCGGAGAGCGGCTGCGGGGGGCCGTCGGCCCGGATCTCGTCCGTACCGCCGCGGACGAGGTGGACGCCGACGAGGAGGACGACGGCGACGAGCCCCCAGGCGCCGTGCCGTCCCGCACCGTCCGCCCGCATCCCGCCGCCCGGAAGACCCGTCGTGTCCGACCGCCCCACGCCCGCTCTCCTCCTCGCGCCGTGCGCGGGCCGACCGCCCACCGTCCGGGCCGACTTCGCATCGACCTCGCGGGGCGGTCTCGCGCACCGACCTCGCGTGTCGGCGGGCCGCCCGCCGTCCGTGCCCTTGATCGCGTGCCCGGCGGCGCCCGCGCACGGGCGTCCGCCGGGTGTGGCGCCCCTCCGTCCCGGACCTCGTCACACCGGGGCGGAGGGGCCGTTTCAGGCCTCCGTGGTACCGGCCGTCAGGCGCGGCCGTCGGTGGCGCGGCGGCGGGTCAGGACGACGGCGGCGCCGAGCGCCCCGACGATGAGCAGCACACCCGTGACCACCTCGGTGACGCCGAGGCCGTCGGTGTCCGCGCCGGAGGCGGCGGCGGTGCCGTAGCCGGCCTTCACGCCCTTGTGCGCTCCGGGCGGCCGGCTCTCGTCGTGCCCGCCGGTGTTCCCGCCGGTGGTGCCCTGGGAGATGGTGAGCGTGGTGGTGCCTCGCTCGCCCTTGCAGTCGAAGGTGATCTCGTACTGGGCGCCGGCCTTGGCGTCGACATCCACGGTGGCGTTGCCCGAACGGCCCTCGTTGAGGGTCACCGTGTCGAACACCCCGGAGGTGACGGTCACCGACGGCACTTCGCAGCCGTCGGACTTCAGCGTCACGGTGCCGCCGGGGGCGACGGTCTCGGGACTGACGGAGAAGCCGAACGACGTGATGTCGTGGTCGTCCTCGCCCGCGAGGGCGGCCGGCGCGACCGTGACCACCACGGCGGCGGCGCTCAGCAGGACGGCGGAAGCGGCACGTATCGCGCGCATGACGGTCCTCCAGATCACGGGAGGGATCGGTCACGGAGCGATTCCGTGCCCGGAATACGACGACCCTCACCGCGATCGAAGCTAGGTCCGCCACCGGCGCGCCGCCAACGGGGCTCCGCCGAACGGGGCACGGCGGACGGACCCGGCACCGTCCCTCGACGCACGGGGGCGGGACGAGCCGAGCCGTGCCACGGCGCCTGGCCTGGGCCCGCGCCGGCCCCTGGTCGGGGCGTGTGGACGAGGACCGCGAGGCCGGTGGTCGCGGCACCCGGACGGAGACCACGAGACCGGTGATCGCGGCACCCGGACGGAGACCACGAGACCGGTGATCGCGGCGCCCCGACGGAGACCGCGAAGCCGGTGGTCGCGGCACCCGGACGCGGGCCCGGAGCGGCCGCGCTACGGCACCCGGACGACCTGGCCCGCGTACGACAGGTTGCCGCCGAAGCCGAAGAGCAGGACCGGGGCGCCCGAGGTGAGTTCACCGCGTTCGACGAGCTTGGCGAGGGCCAGCGGGATGGAGGCGGCCGACGTGTTGCCGGAGTCGACGACATCGCGGGCGACGATCGCGTTGACGGCGCCGATCTTGGCGGCGAGCGGCTCGATGATCCGCAGGTTCGCCTGGTGCAGGACGACGCCCGCGAGCTCCTCGGGGCCGATGCCGGACCGCTCGCAGGCCTGCCGGGCGAGGGCGGGCAGCTGCTGGGTGGCCCAGCGGTAGACGCTCTGGCCCTCCTGCGCGAAGCGGGGCGGGGTGCCCTCGATCCGGACGGCGTGGCCCATCTCCGGGACCGAGCCCCACAGGACCGGGCCGATGCCGCGCACGGCACCCGGCGCCTCGTCGTCCACGGCCTCGACGATCGCGGCGCCCGCGCCGTCGCCGACGAGGACGCAGGTGGTGCGGTCGGTCCAGTCGGCCACGTCGCTCATCTTGTCGGCGCCGATCACCAGCGCGCGGCGGGACCCACCGGCCCGTACGGCGTGGTCGGCGGTGGCCAGGGCGTGGGTGAACCCGGCGCAGACCACGTTGAGGTCCATGGTGGCCGGGGAGGTCATGCCGAGGCGGGCGGCGACGCGGGCGGCCGTGTTGGGCGAGCGGTCGATGGCCGTGGAGGTCGCGACGAGGACGAGGTCGATGTCGTCGGGGGTGAGGCCGGCGGTGGCCAGGGCCTTGCCCGCCGCGTGCGCGGCGAGCTCGTCGACGGGTTCGTCGGGCCCTCCGATGTGCCGGGTGCGGATACCGACCCGGCTGGTGATCCACGCGTCGTCGGTGTCGACCAACTCCGCGAGGTCATGGTTGGTGAGCACCTTGGCGGGCTGGTAGTGCCCGAGCGCGGCAATGCGAGTGCCCGTCATCCCGGGACCCCCTCGGTGGTTCGATCGTCCGGCAGGATTTCCCAGTGTTGCCAGCGACTGATGGGTAACAGGTGACGTAAACCACCAAGATTCACCCGTACCCCTTGGCCGACCGTGACAAGGGCCCGGGCGCCCCACGGGCCCCACCGCGTCGCGTGGGGCCCGTGGGCGGGGTCAGTTCTTCGGCGGGTCGATCATCTGGAGGGCGAGGGTGGCCGGGGGCGGGGCGATGCCGGGGCCGCCGGCGGCCGTCCAGGCGAGGATGTCGTCGAGGGCGTCCTGGTCGAGGGTGAAGGCGACCCAGGCGGCCCGGCCGCCGCGCCGCCGGCCCTCGGTGGAGGGCTGGACGACGACGATGTTGGCCTGGGCGCAGGGGCCGAGGCAGTCGCTCGTACGGACGGCGAGGCGGCCGCCGGAGGCAGCGGCGGCCTCGCGGAGGCGGGCGAGCTGCCCGGCGTGGTCGGTGCCGGGGTTCTTGCGGGCGTCGCCGCAGCAGCAGCCGCGGCAGACGACGAGGGAGCAGGGGCGGGCCCCGTAACGTATCGGGACCCGGGTCACGCGCGGCCGTCCGGGGTGGTCGCGGACGCCGAGCCGTCCGGGGTGGTGGCGGACGCCGAGCCGTCCGAGGTAGTCCCGGTGGCCGAGTCGTCCGGGGTGGTCGCGGACGCCGAGCCGTCCGGGGTGGTGGCGGACGACGAGGCCTTGAGGGTGATCTCGGCGACGGGGGCGACCGTGCCGAGGCGCGGGAAGTCGAGGTCGACGGAGGCGCGGTGCTCGTCGGCGGTGAGCGCGCTCATGGCGTCCTCGGCGAAGACGAGGTCGTAGCCGAGGTCGCCGGCCGCGCGGGCGGTGGATTCGACACCGAGGTTGGTGGCGATGCCGCCGAAGACGAGGGTGGTGGCGCCGAACCCCGTGAGGAGTTCATGGAGTCCGGTGTCGTGGAAACCGCCGATGGTGCGCTTGACGACGACGGGCTCGCTGTCCCGGACGAGGTCGGCGACGAGTTCGCTGCCGGGCGGCTGGGCTTCGACGTTCGGGCGTTCGACCCGGATGTGGACGACGGGCGCGTCGGCGGCCCGGAAGGTGTCGGCGAGCCGGGCGGCGGCCGTGAGGACGTCGGTGCCGGGGCGGGGCGCGAGGGGCAGCGCGACGATGCGTTCCATGAGGTCGACGAGGACGAGCGCGGTGCGGCCGGAATCGAGTGCGGGCATGGGAGCACCGTAGCGGCCGCGATGATCATCCCGGGGTGGTCGTGGGTGTGATCCGGCCTACGGAGGGCGTCGCGGAGGGAGCCACCGCGGTCCCCTCCGTCCCGGGGTCCTCGTCCGCGTCACGGGCGCGGCGCTTCGCGATCACCGCGCACACCATCAGCTGCATCTGGTGGAAGAGCATCAGCGGGAGCACGGCGAGGGCTGCCTGGGGGCCGAAGAGGACGCTCGCCATCGGCAGCCCGGCCGCCAGGCTCTTCTTCGAACCGGCGAACTGGATCGCGATCCGGTCCGCCCGGCCGAAGCCGAGGCGCCCGGCTCCGTACCAGGTCAGGGCCAGCATCGCCGCGAGCAGGACGGCCTCGGCGGCGAGCAGCAGGCCGAGCCGGGCCGGGGTCACCAGGTGCCAGATGCCGGCGACCATGCCCTGGCTGAAGGCGGTGTAGACGACGAGGAGTATCGAGCCCCGGTCGACGTACCCGAGGACCTTCTTGTGGCGGACGAGGAAGCCGCCGACCCAGCGGCGCAGGAATTGTCCGGCGAGGAACGGTACGAGGAGTTGGAGCACGATCTTCATGAGCGCGTCGGCGGAGAGGCCGCCCGCGCTGTTGCCGAGGAGCAGTGCGGCGAGCAGCGGGGTGAGGACGATGCCGGCGAGGGAGGAGAAGGAGCCCGCGCAGATCGCGGCGGGGACGTTGCCGCGCGCGATCGACGTGAAGGCGATGGAGGACTGGATGGTGGACGGCACCAGGCAGAGGAAGAGGAGGCCGCTGTAGAGCTGGGGGGTGAGCACGGTGGGGACGAGGCCGCGGGCGGCGAGTCCGAGGAGCGGGAAGAGCAGGAAGGTGCTGCCGAGGACGGTGAGGTGGAGCCGCCAGTGCTTGAGGCCGTCGAGTGCCTCGCGGGTGGAGAGCCGGGCGCCGTAGAGGAAGAAGAGGAGGGCGACGGCTCCGGTGGACGCGCCTTCCGCGACGTGGGCGGCGGCGCCGGACGCGGGGAGGAGCGCGGCGAGGCCGACCGTGCCGAACAGCGCCAGGATGTACCCGTCGACGGGGAGCCAGGACGGCAGCCGGAGGGTGCGGCGCGGCGTGCCGGGGCGGCTCGGGGCGCCGGAGCGGCGCGGCGTGCCGGGGCGGGGCGGGGTGGGGGCGGGCGTACGGGCGGTCATCGGCTCCACTGCTCTGTGCTCGGCGAGGGGGCGTCTCGCGCCTTTCCATCCTGGCCCAGGCCTCGGTGATCGGGAATCCCGTACAGGGCACTGACTGTCATCACGTTTCGCGATGAGCACGGACGTGAGGCGTTACCGTCGTCGTGTGTACGAGCCCACCCATCTGCGCACCTTCCTCGCCGTGGCCCAGACGCTGAGCTTCACCCGGGCCGCGGACCGTCTCGGGCTGGGGCAGTCGACCGTCAGCCAGCATGTGCGGCGCCTGGAGGAGGCGACGGGCCGGCCGCTGTTCACCCGGGACACCCATCGGGTGGCGCTGACCGAGGACGGGGAGGCGATGCTCGGTTTCGCGCGCACGATCCTGCAGGCGCAGGAGCGGGCGGCGGCGTACTTCGGCGGGACGCGGCTGCGCGGGCGGCTGCGTTTCGGGGCGTCGGAGGACTTCGTGACGACCCGGCTGCCGGAGATCCTGGAGTCGTTCCGGCGCGAGCACCCGGAGGTCGACCTGGAGCTGACGGTCGAGCTGTCCGGCACGCTCCAGGCCCGGCTCGCCGCGGGCCGGCTGGATCTGATCCTGGCCAAGCGGCGCGGCGGGGAGAGCGAGGGGCGGCTCGTGTGGGAGGACGCCCTGATCTGGATCGGGGCGCCGGGGCTCCGGCTGGATCCCGACCGTCCGGTTCCGCTCATCCTGTACCCGCCGCCGGGGATCACCCGGGCGCGGGCCCTGGAGGCCCTGGAGGCGCAGGGCCGGGCGTGGCGGATCGCGTGCACGAGTTCCAGCCTGAGTGCGAACGTGGCGGCGGCCCGTGCGGGGCTCGGCGTGATGGCGCACACGCGGGGTCTGGTGCCGCCCGGTCTGGTGCCGGTGGCGGGGCTTCCGGAGCTCGGCGACGTCGGCTTCGTGCTGCGGGCGGGGCGCCGGAGCGGGGCGGTGCAGGAGGCGGCGGACGCGTTGGCGGAGGCGATCCTGGCGGGCGGCGACCGGCTGCACCGGCCTGGCTGACCGGCCCCGTGCGTGCAGGTGGGGTGCCTCGCCGGGTGGCGGCCCGTGAGCGGCCCGTACAGATTCCGTGGAGATTCCCGCCCGGTGGACGTACCGAGCGGTCGGTAACGCGCCCGCAGTACCCCTGACTTGACGCCGCCACCCGTCCTGACCTGTGCGAACACGGAATGTCCCGGCTTGGTGAAGGCCCTCCCGCCGGGCAGTCGGGTGGGGTACCGTCACCCGCGCTGTACGGAGCGCTACAACGAGCTTTTCCAGCCATCGAGCCGTCGAGGAGCAGGTCAGTGCGCGAGTTCACCGTGCCGCCCGTCGAGGCGGCGCCTCAGGTCGGCGGGCTGGCGGACGCCGTGTTCGAGCGTGCCCTGACGGAGCCGGACCGGATCACGTTCGGCCGGAAGGGACCGGACGGCGCGTGGCGGGACGTGACGGCCGCGCGGTTCCGGGACGAGGTCCTCGGCCTGGCGAAGGGGCTGATCGCGGAGGGCGTGCGGTTCGGCGACCGGGTCGCCGTCATGGCCCGCACCCGCTACGAGTGGACGCTCTTCGACTTCGCGCTGTGGACGCTCGGCGCGCAGCCCGTGCCGGTCTATCCGACGTCCTCCGCCGAGCAGGTCTTCTGGATGCTGCACGACTCCGAGGTCACGGCCTGCGTGGTGGAGCACGAGGACCACGCGATGACGATCGGTTCGGTGATCGACCGGCTGCCCCGGCTCCAGCGCCTGTGGCAGCTGGACGCGGGCGCGGTGGCCGAGCTGACTGCCGCCGGGGCGGACATCGACGAGGAGGTCGTGCACCGGCACCGGCGGGCGGTGACCCCGGAGACGGTGGCGACGGTCATCTACACGTCGGGGACGACCGGCCGCCCCAAGGGCTGTGTGATCACCCATTCCAACTTCATGTTCGAGACGGACATGCTGGTGGGGCGCTGGGAGTCGGTGTTCCGTTCCCGGCCGGGCGAGGAGGCGTCGACACTGCTGTTCCTGCCGCTCGCGCACGTCTTCGGACGGATGGTGGAGGTGGCGGCGGTCCGGACCGGGGTGAAGCTGGGGCACCAGCCGGTGATGGCGGCGGCGGAGCTGATCCCGGACCTCGCCGCCTTCCGGCCGAGTTTCGTCCTCGCCGTGCCGTACGTCTTCGAGAAGGTGTTCAACGCGGCGCGGCGCAAGGCGGAGCGGGAGGGGAAGACGGGCCCGTTCGACAAGGCCGTGGAGGTGGCGGTCGCGTACGCGGAGGCCTTGGAGCACAAGGCCTTCGGCACCGGCCCGGGGCCTTCGGCGGCGTTGCGCGTGCAGCACCAGTTCTTCGAGAAGACGGTGTACGCGAAGGTCCGCGCGGCCCTCGGCGGACGGCTGCGGCACGCGATGTCGGGCGGTTCCGCGATGGACCGCAGGCAGGGGCTGTTCTTCGCGGGCGCGGGGGTCACGGTCTTCGAGGGGTACGGCCTGACGGAGTCCTCGGCGGCGGCGACCGCGAACCCGCCGGAGCGGACGCGGTACGGCACGGTGGGGCAGCCGGTCCCGGGGACGACGGTGCACATCGCGGAGGACGGCGAGGTGTGGCTGCACGGCGGCCAGATCTTCTCCGGCTACCTCAACGCCCCCGAGGCGACCGCCGCCGTCCTCAACGACGGCTGGCTGGCCACCGGGGACCTGGGCTCCCTCGACGAGGACGGCTATCTGACGATCACCGGGCGGAAGAAGGAGATCCTGGTGACCTCGGGCGGCAAGAGCGTCGCGCCGACGGGTCTGGAGGAGCGGGTGCGGGCGCACCCGCTGATCGCCCAGTGCATCGTCGTCGGCAACGACCGGCCGTACATCGCGGCGCTCGTGACCATCGACCAGGAGGCGGTGGAGCACTGGCTCGCGATGCAGGGGCGTGCGCCGCTCGCGCCGGCGGAGCTGGTGCGCGATCCGTCCCTGGAGACGGAGATCCGGCGGGGGGTGGTGGCGGCGAACACGCTGGTCTCGCAGGCCGAGTCCATCCGCACCTTCCGGATCCTCGCGCATCCGTTCAGCGAGGAGCACGGGCTGCTGACGCCTTCCCTGAAACTGAAGCGGAAGGCGATCGAGCGGGCGTACGCCGCGGAGGTCGCGGCGTTGTACGGCTGAGCCGTGCCGCGGGAGGCGACGCCGCGCCGCGGGAGACGGCCCGACGCGGGAGACGGCCCGGCGCGGGCACCCGGGAGGCGGCCCGGCGCGGTGAGCGCTCCGATGCGGCGATCGGAATGCGCGGCTCCCGCGGATCGTTGAGGGTGGGAGAAGTAAGACAGGACCCCTGACGACGTAAGGATCCCCTCCACGTGAGCACGGACAGCAAGGTTCCCTCGGTCACCCTGAACAACGGCGTGCGGATGCCGCAGCTGGGCTTCGGTGTCTGGCAGGTGCCGGACGACGAGGCCGCCAAGGCCGTGGCGACCGCCCTGGAGGCCGGCTATCGCTCGATCGACACCGCCGCGATCTACGGCAACGAGGAGGGCACGGGCCGTGCCGTCGCCGCGTCCGGGGTCGCCCGCGAGGACCTGTTCGTCACCACCAAGGTGTGGAACAGCGAGCACGGCTTCGACTCCACGCTGAAGGCCTTCGACGCCTCGCTCGACAAGCTGGGTCTCGACTACGTCGACCTCTACCTGATCCACTGGCCGGTCCCCTCGAAGGACGCGTACGTCGACACGTACCGCGCGTTCGAGAAGATCTACGCGGACGGGCGCGCCAAGGCGATCGGCGTCTCGAACTTCCTCCCGGAGCACCTGGAGCGGCTGATCGGCGAGACGTCGGTCGTGCCCGCCGTCAACCAGATCGAGCTCCACCCGCAGCTCTCCCAGCAGGCCTCCCGCGAGGCGCACGCCCGGCACGGCATCGCCACCGAGGCGTGGTCGCCGCTCGGCTCGGGCAAGGGGCTCCTGGACGTGCCGGCGATCGTCGCGATCGGCCGCAAGCACGGGCGCACCCCGGCCCACGTCGTGCTGCGCTGGCACCTCCAGCTGGGCAACGTGGTGATCCCCAAGTCGGTCACCCCGTCCCGTATCCGGGAGAACATCGACGTCTTCGGCTTCGAGCTGGACGCCGAGGACCTCGCGGCGATCGCGGCCCTCGACGAGAACCGCCGACTCGGCCCGAACCCGGCGGAGTTCGACGCCTGACGGGTCGCGTGACGCCCCTGCAGGGCATCGTGTGACACCGGTCGTGCTCGCGCGGTGGTGGTGACGACGGCGCCGAGGTCCCCCCGGACCCCGGCGCCGTTGTCGTACCCCCGGCATAGAGTCGACGGCGGACCGTGAAGCAGTGGGGCGAGCGGCGAGCGAGGGAGTCGATGCGGTGAGTGGTGGGTCTCCGGTGCCCGTCGAGGAAGGCCTCTACCGGGTGCGGAACGTGGCGAGCGGGCTGCTCCTCGAGGTGTACGAGGGGTCGAGCCGCAGCGGCGCCAAGGTGCAGCAGGGCACCGAGAACGGCACGCCGGGACAGCACTGGCACATCACCTCCGTGCCGAACGGCGGCGGGTTGTACCACCTGGTCAACGCGGCCAGCGGCAAGCGGCTCGACGTCGCCAACGCGTCCACGGAGAACGGCGCCGGCATCCAGCAGTGGAAGGCGAACAACTTCGGCGCGCAGGAGTGGATCATCGAGCAGGACCTCCAGTCGCCGGGGACGGTCGCCCTGGTGAGCTTCATCAGCGGGCTGTTCCTGGAGGTCGCCGACGACTCGAAGGAGGACGGCGGCAGCGTACGGCAGTGGGAGGACACCGACTCCCCGTTCCAGTGGTGGCGGTTGGAACCGGTGTCCTGACCTGCCGGGGTGCGGCCGACGGGCGCGGCGGTCCTCAGCCCTTGCGAGCGGTGTGGACCGTGCGGGCAGCGAGGTAGAACAGGTCGGTGCGGTGGTGGAGCGACAGCTCTTCGGCCGGGTCGAGGAGCCGGTCGAGCGTCGCGCGGTCGTCCGCGTCGAGCCGGTCGCCGTAGCCGTCCCGGACCCGGCCGAAGTGGGTGAGGGCCAGCTCCCGTACGACCGGGGACACCGGCGCGGGGACGTCGGTGAGGAAGGTGCGGGTGCCGGCGGGGGTGAGGCCCGCGTCGGCGAGCAGGGACCGCCAGTCGTCCGGCTCGTCCTTGTGTCCGGGTGTCTCGGCGCGCATCCCGGCGAACCGGTCGGCGTTGGCGGCGTCGAGGCGCGCCTCCAGGCCCGGCCGGCCGAAGCCGATGTGCCAGGGCAGGTGCCGGGCCGGCAGCCCGCCCTCGACGAGGACCATCAGGCCGCCGGGGTTCAGCAGGCCCGCGAACTCGACGAGCGCGGCCCGCTGGTCGCCGATGTGGTGCAGGGAGTTGCCCGCCCAGATCACGTCGGCCCTCCCCAGCTCGGCGATGCCTTCCGGGAGTTCGGTGTGGAGCGTGGAGACGCGGGCGCCGAGGCCGTGTTCGCGGGCGCGTTCACCGGCGCGGACGAGGAGCTCGGGGCTGCCGTCGACGGCGACCGCCTCGGCCGCCGGGAAGGCCTCGGCGAGGACGCCGGTGACGACTCCGGGGCCGCTGCCGATGTCGAGGACCCGGCGGACGCCCTGCGCGGGGGTGAGCGTGCCGAGCCAGGCGGCGGCGTCCGCGTAGGTGGGGCTCTCGGTCTCCGCCTGCCGCTCCAGGAGCGGGGCGATCTCGTTCCAGTCGAGCGGGGCTCCGTCGTGGTGGGAACCGTGGCTGTGCCGGTGCCCGGAGGTGTGCGGGTCTCCGGGAGTGTGCTGGTGGCCGTGCCCGTCGCCGTGCGCGTGGCCATGGTGCGTTGCGGTGTGCTGACTCATGGGTCCAGCGTGCGTCGAGTCGTCGGCGAGCGCGAGAACTGTTGCCGTTCTGGCAAGAAAATCGATCCTGTGTTGCTCGTATCGTCCTACTCGGGGCTCGGAACCCGGCGCGTCATGCCGCCGGCTCGGCAGGCCGCCGGCCGCGTCACACCCCGGCGCGGTGCTCCTGCGGGCTGACGCCCCTGACCCTCTTGAACGCGGCGCTCAGGGCGAAGGCGCCGCTGTAGCCGACCTGCCGGGCGACGGACTCGACGGTGGCGTCGCTCTCGCGCAGCAGATCGGCGGCGAGCGCGAGCCGCCAGTCGGTGAGGTAGGACATCGGGGGCTCGCCGACGAGTTCGGTGAAGCGGCGGGCGAGCGCGGCGCGGGAGACGCCCGCCTTCGCGGCGAGCGAGGCGACGGTCCAGGGATGGGCGGGGTCGTCCTGGAGCAGTCGCAGGGCGCGGCCGACGACCGGGTCGCCCATGGCCCGGTACCAGGCGGGGGCCTCGGCGCCCGGCCGGGAGAACCAGGCGCGGACGCCGGAGATGAGCAGCAGGTCGAGGACGCGGTCGAGGACGACGGTCTGGCCCGGTTCGTCGCGGGCGATCTCCTCGCCGAGGAACGGCATGAGGGGGCAGTTCCACGCGTCGGCGGGCAGATGGAGCAGCGCCGGCAGGGCGTCGAGCAGCCGGCGGCCGACCTCGCCGTCCATCCGGTACGTGCCGACGAGGACCGTGGTGCCGCCGTCGGGGGCGTTGCCCCAGGTGCGGACGCCGAGCCGCATGCGGTCGGCGAGCGGCTCCCCGCTGAGGGTGGTGCAGACGCCGTCGGGCCCGATCACGGCGGTGGGCGGGGCGTCGGGGGCGTGGGCGACGGTGTACGGCTCCGGGCCGCGGACGATGGCGATGTCCCCGGGTCGCAGCACCACGGGCTCTCCGGTGTCGGGAACGACCCGGGCCTCGCCCTCGGTCACGCACATCACACAGATCGGGGCGGCGTCCTCGATGCGCACCGACCAGGGCGGCTCCATGACCATGCGGAGCAGGAAGGCGCCCCTGGCGCGGGGGCCGTCGAGGAGTCCGGCGAGAGCGTCCATGGGACAACAGGGTAGGCGGGCCGGTGAGACGGAGACACAGGGGTGTGAGACGGCGGAGCATGGGCGGCGGGCGCCGTGGGCGGGAGTCTTGACCCATGACGAAGCAGACGAACGACACGCGGACCGAGCAGGGCATCGACGAGCGGAACGTGAACGGGCGGGGCGCGAACGGTGAGAGCCTGACCGTCCTGGTGACGAGCGCGACCGGTAAGACCGGCCGCCGCGTGGCCGAACGGCTCACGGCGCGCGGGGTGACCGTGCGCGCCGGGTCCCGTTCCGGCTCGACGCCCTTCGACTGGGAGGCCCCGGAGACCTGGGGCCCTGCACTGCGGGGCGCGGACGCCGCCTACGTGGCCTACTACCCGGATCTCGCGGCGCCCGGCGGGGTCCAGGCGATGGAGACCTTCGGCCGGCTGGCCGCGGAGCACGGGGTGCGCCGGCTGACGGTGCTGTCCGGGCGCGGGGAGCCGGAGGCGGTCGTGGCGGAGGAGGCCCTGCGCGCGGCGGCCGTCGGCGTGGAACTGACCGTCGTACGGGCCGCGTTCTTCGCTCAGAACTTCTCCGAGGGACTGCTCGCGGAGGGGGTCGCGGAGGGCGTGGTCGTCTTCCCGGCGGGCGACACGGCGGAGCCGTTCATCGACGTGGACGACCTCGCGGACGTGGTCGTCGAGACCCTGACGACGGTCGGTCACGCGGGGCTGGTGCACGAGCTGACCGGGCCCCGTCCGATCGGCTTCGCTGAGGTGGCGGCGGAGATCTCGCGCGCCTCGGGGCGGCCGGTGGCCTACCGGCCCGCCTCCCGGTCCGAGTACGCCGGGATGCTCACCGAGTTCGGTCTGCCGGCCCCGGAGGCCGTATGGCTCGCGACTCTGTTCGCGACGCTCCTCGACGGCCACAACGCCTCGGTGACGGACGGTGTGAAGCGGGTCCTGGGCCGCGAGCCGCGTTCCTTCGGCGCGTTCGCGGACGCGACCTGGGCCGGCGAGGAGGCCTGAGCGCCCGGCCCGCGGGTGCCGCCTCAGTCCTGCCGGAC
Source organism: Streptomyces sp. NPDC088707 (assembly GCF_044752725.1). Taxonomy (NCBI): domain Bacteria; kingdom Bacillati; phylum Actinomycetota; class Actinomycetes; order Kitasatosporales; family Streptomycetaceae; genus Streptomyces; species Streptomyces sp. NPDC088707. Next base: position 1,493,731 of record NZ_JBIVLV010000001.1, read on the forward strand.
GAAGCGGGCGAGCCGGTACCGGGGATCGGCACGGGGGCGGTCCTGGTCCGGGAGGGCGGCGAGCGCGGTGGCCGGCGTCTCGACGGCCGCCGCGTCGCCGGGGAACCAGGAGGCGAAGTACCCGGCGCGCAGCTTCCGTACGGTGTCGCGCGGGGTGCCGCCCTGGCCGTGTCCCGTGAAGTGCGTGCCGGGCGCGGCCGCGAGGCCGTGGGCGGCGGCGTACCGGGTGATGAGGTCGGCCCGGTCGGTGGCCGCCCGGGCCGAGCGGTACGGGCGGAGGATCGTGTCGATGTCGCTGCCGACGTCGTGGGCCGCGTCCTTGTCGACGGTGGCGATCAGGACGCCGCCGGGGCGCAGGACGCGGGCGGCCTCGGCGACGATCTCCGCCGTGAAGGGGACGAGGTGGAGCAGCCAGACGGCGCTGACCGCGTCCAGGGAGGCGTCGGGGAACGGCAGTCGCCGGGCGTCGGCGCGGACGACCCGGCCGGGTACGCGTCCCTGGGCGACCCGCAGCATGGCGTGGGCGGCGTCGGCGCCGTAGACGCGCAGTCCCGGCCGGGCGAGCCGTTCGGTGACGAGACCGGTGCCGCAGGCCAGGTCGAGCAGGGTCCGGGCGCCGGGCGGCACGAGGCCCAGGACGGCCTCGGCCGCGGCGCGGGCCCGGGGCACCCCGCCCCGGGTCCGGTCGTAGTGCGCCGCTTCGTTCTCGTAGTCGAGCAGGGTCTCCGCCATACCGAGGATCGTACGAGGGTGGTGAGCGTACGAAGGAGGAGAGGCGGACGGCGGCCGTACGCAGGACGGGAAGCGGGCGGCGAGCGTACGGCGGACGGGATGCGGGTGGCCCGCCGTACGGAGGACGGGATGCGGGCGGCCCGCCGTACGGAGGACGGGATGCGGGCGGCCGGCCGTACGGAGGACGGGGCGATGGTGACCGCGCGTCAGGCGGCGCCGTGGCCCGGGGCGATCCCCTCCACCCGCTCGGCTAGCCCGAAGTCCTTCTCGGTGACGGCGCCACCGGCGGAGTGGGTGTTCACGGACAGGGCGACGGTGTTGTAGCCGAGGGTCAGCTCCGAGTGATGGTCGAGCTCCTGCTGGATCCTGGCCACGTGGACGACGAACGCGGTCGCCGCGAAGTGGTCGCCGAGCCGGTACTCGCGGGTGAGCCGGTCCTCCTCGACCGACCAGCCGGGGAGCTCCCGCAGTCGGTCCTCGATCTCCTTCTGCGACAGCGGCTGTGTGGGCACGGCGGTGCTCCCTCCGGTCGGGTGGCGCGGGTGACGGACAGGGGTCCCGGGGAGAAACTACCCGGGTCCCCCTCTGGGATACCGTCTGGCCATGACAACGGTCGTGAACGACACGGGAGTGGGGCCGCTGCTGCGCGGTTGGCGTGAGCAGCGGCGGCTGAGCCAGCTGGAGCTCGCGCTGCGTGCGGACTCCTCGGCGCGGCACATCTCGTTCGTGGAGACGGGCCGCTCCCGGCCGAGCGAGGAGATGGTCCTCAGGCTGGCCGAGCACCTGGAGGTGCCGGTCCGCGAGCGGAACGCGCTGCTGCTGGCCGCCGGGTACGCGCCCCGGTACGCGGAGTCGGCGCTCGACGCCCCGCGTCTGGAGACGCTGCGGGCGGGCATCGAGCAGCTGTTGCGGGGATACGAGCCGTATCCGGCGCTCGTGGTGGACGGCTCGTACACGGTGGTGGCGGCGAACCGGGGCATCGGGCTGCTCCTGGACGGGCTGCCGGGGCATCTGCTGACGCCGCCGCTGAACGCGATGCGGATCACCCTGCACCCGGAGGGGCTCGCGCCGCGGATCAGGAACCTGCCCGAGTGGCGCGGGCATCTGCTGCACCAGATGGAGCGTCAGATCGGGCTGGCGCGTTCGGAGTCCTTGCGGGCGCTGTACGCGGAGGTGTCGGCGTATCCGTCGCCGCCGGGCACGGACGACGACGAGGTCGGCGCCCCGGGTCCTGAGGAGGTGTACCCGTACTTCGCGCTGCCGCTGCGGATCGAGCACGACGGGCGGGTGCTGTCGTTCGTGTCGTCGATCTCGACGTTCAACACCCCGCTGGACGTGACGGTCGCCGAGCTGGCCATCGAGACGTTCCTCCCGGCCGACCCGGCGACGGTCGCGTACCTCCAGTCCCTGCCGCCGTTCAGCGACTAGCGGCGACGGCCCGGAGCGCCGCCCACTGCGCGAGGGCGAAGCCGCCGACGGTGGCCGCCTGCAGGGGCGTCCACACCAGGCCCGCGGTGGTCGGCTCCAGCCAGGCGACGAGGGCGACGATGCTGAGGACGGCCCAGACCGCGTTGATGTCGACGACGAGCTTCACGCCGAGCGCCGGGGGCTGCGGGCGGCTCGCGAGCCAGGCGACGCCCGCGGCGTACACGGCGAGCAGGACGCCCAGTTCGAGCAGGAGACCCGCGTCGACGCCGAGAAACTCCCCCAGCGGGCCGGAGGCGACGGCGTAGGCGATCCCGTTCGCCCCGGTGACGACGGCGTCGAGGGCGAGGAAACGGCGCACCGCGGACTGCGGACGGGTCGTGCGGGCAAGACCGGCGAGCAGGGCCTGGGACATGGCGGATCACCCTCCATGGGGGACGTTCGCACTGACGGTGGACCCGGAGCCCGAGCGGAGTGCGCCGCCCGGGTTCCGGTGTCCCCGAGCATGCCGGGCGGGCCGGCGGGGGTCGATTACGCGGGAGGTAATGCGCCCCCTCCCACGGTCGTCGGCAGGTCAGAGCAGCTGCCTCAGGGAGGGCAACGCCGAGCCCGGGTGGGACAGTTGGCACGCGCCGACCCTCGCCCCTGCCCGGCGGCGAGTGCGCGGGCCGAGCTGCGCCGGTGTCGTTCCGCCGGTCGCGGAAGCGTGTGTCTCCGGGCGCCGGGCGTGAGTATTGTTCGCGCCGGGGTGGCCGGGAGTGGTCTCCCCGGAGGGGGAGAGACACATGGCGTGGAACAGGGAACGGGCCCGCATGGTGGCCACCGGGGACGATCACGCGGTGACGCCCGCGGAGCTCTTCTTCGACCTGGTGTTCGTGTACGCGATCACACAGGTCACCGCCCTGATGGCGGCCGCGCCCTCGCCGGTGCGCGTGGTCGGTGCGATGGTCGTGCTCGCGCTGCTGTGGTGGTGCTGGTGCTGCTTCGCCTGGCTGGGGAATGTCGTACGGGCCGACTCCGGGGCCCTGTTCGGGGTCCTCGTCACGGTCATGGCCATCGTCCTGATCGTGTCGCTCGCCGTCCCGGACGTGTTCACGGACCCGCCGGGCGGGCTGTCGGTGCCGCTGGTGTTCGTGCTCTGCTACGGCGCGGTGCGCGTCCTGCACCTGGTCTCGTACTGGATCTCCAGTCCCGGCGACCCCGCCCTGCGTGCCACGCTGCGCCGGACGGCCCTGACGTCCGTCGTCCCGCCGCTGATGCTGCTCCTGATCGGCAGCTCGTACAGCGGCCGGGTCCAACTCCTGTTGTGGCTCGGGGCGGTGGCCGTCGACTACCTCGGAATCTTCGTCACGGGCGCGACCGGCTGGCGGGTCAACTCCCCCGGGCACTTCTCCGAGCGGCACGGCCTGATCGTGATCATCGCGCTCGGCGAGTCCATCGTCGCGATGGGCGTCGGCGTCTCCGGCTTCCCGCTCACCTACGCCGTGCTGGGCGCCTCGGCGGCCGGGCTGCTGCTCTCGGCGGGGCTGTGGCGGCTGTACTTCCGGCAGCTCGGTGAGGCGGCCGAGCACCGGCTCGCCGGTCTCGACGGCGACGACCGCACCCGGTTCGCGCGGGACGTGTACACGTTCCTGCACCTGCCGCTGGTGGCGGGCGTCGTGCTCACCGCGCTCGGGATGAAGAAGGTCCTCCAGCAGGTCGCCGACACCGGGCACTACGGCCTGGCCGAGCCTCTCCACGGGGTCGTCGCCTGGTCGCTGACCGGGGGTGTCGGCGTGTATCTGCTGGGCGCCGCCGCGATCGTGCTGCGCACCACGGGCCGGCGGCCGACCGCCCTCGCCCTGGGCGGCGTGTGCTGCCTGGCGGCGGGCCCGCTCGTCGGTCTCGTCCCGGCCCTGGCGGCGCTCGTGTCGCTCGCCACGGTCGCGGCCGCGCTGGTGTGGCTGCACGGCCGGCGCCGTGCGCCGCAGCCGTTCGAGGCCGTCGAGGCGGCCTGAGAGGGGCGGGAACGTCCCCGCCCCCGACTCCGACCGCGCCCCGACTCCGGCCTCGACTCCGCTCCTCCCCGGTCTCAGGGGTTCCGGTCGGCCGAGGTCGTCGGAACACCCTCGTACGCCCGGATGCCGGTCCGCACATCGGATGCCGCCATGGCCCGGGTCGGGGCGTGACGGACGGTCAGCGTTGGCGTTCGTCCCGGTACGTGGGCGGTTCGGGTGCCGGGTCCATGGCGGGCTCGGCGGCCGGGGCGGCGGGCTCGGGCGCCCGGCGTTCGGGGCGCTGTGCCCGGGAGGCCTCGGCGCGCAGCAGGGCCTGGAGAACGGCGAACGGGTCGACGGGCATGGCGAAGCTCCTCGTGGTGCGGGGGTGATGTCGGGGACTGCGGAGAGGCCGGACCTCTCAGCAGCGCATCACCACGCACCGGAGCGCGTCGCCGCGCGGGCCGGGGACGGGGGCGTGGGCGGGGGTGCGGCGCCGGTCCCGGGCGCCGTGCGGGGGACGGCGCGGGCGCCGGACCGGGCGGATGCCCGTCCGGTGCCGGCGGGATCGGCCGGGAAGTCCGGCCTCGGTGCCTGCCGGGTCGTGGGTCTCGCCGCTCGGGTCGGGGGCCGGGGAGGCGGTGGCGGGCCGGAGTTCGGCCCCGCCGGTGAGCGTGCCTGCGGCGCCGGTGCCGATCAGCGCGGCAAGGACGAGCAGCAGGACGACCCAGAGGCGTCGGTCGGGGGCCGGGAAACGGCCTCGCCACCCCTGCCGAGTCCACCCCTGCCGAGTCCACCCTTGCCGGGCGCATCCCGCCCGTGGGCACCCCGCCCGCGCGCATCGCGGCCTCGCACACACCGGCCTCGCGCGTGCCGGGCGGCCCGCCGGGGTGGCGGGCGGGGTGGCGGTCGGCTCGGGCGCGGGGCTCACGGAGATCCGTACTGCCCCGCCGGGGTCCCGACACGCGCGTCCGGCCCGAGATCCGCCCGAGCGGCCTACGGGTGGGGGCCGTGATTCACCGGTTCACCGCACGGGGGGCGATCGCCCCGGTCAGGAGCTCGCCGCCCCCTCCCCCGCGGCCGCGCGCCGCCTGCGGGCCGACATCCCCGCGTACACGAGCACGCCCGCGAAGAGGAACAGCACGCCCTGGTAGACGGCCGCGTAGCCGGAGCCCGCGACAAGCCAGAGGGAGAAGCCGAAGGCGGCGAGGGTGAGGACGGTGTCGCGGATCAGCCGGGGGCGGTGGACGCGGTCGGACTGTCCGGAGAGGAGGAAGAAGAACTGCGCCGCGGAGGAGAGCAGATAGGGCACGGTGGCGGTGAAGGTCGTGACGAGGACGAGGGTCTCGAAGACGCCCGCGGTGCCCGCCGTGTAGTTGTAGACGGTGAGGAGCGAGGCGAGGACGACGGTCACGAGGACGCCGACCGTGGGGACCCCGCGCCGCTTCCTGGCGAAGACCTTCGGGAAGAGTCCGTCGCGGGCCGCCGCGTAGGGCGTCTGCGCGCTCAGCAGCGTCCAGCCGTTGAGGGCGCCGAGCATGGAGACGAGGGCCATGCAGGCGACGGCCGTGCCGCCCCATGAGCCGCCGAACATGAGGTCGACGGCGTCCGTGAAGGGGGCGCTGGAGCCGACGAGCCGCTCGTGCGGGACGGTCCCGAAGACGGACAGGGTGGTGAGCAGGTAGAGGAAGGCGGCGGCCAGGGTGCCGAGGACGGTGGCGCGGCCGACGTTGCGGCGCGGGTCGCGGACCTCGCCGGCGCTGACGGCGGCCGACTCGACGCCGAGGTAGCTGAAGAGCAGGATCGCGGCGGAGGCGGAGACGGCGCCGAGTGCGCTCTCGCCGCCCGCCCGGAAGGGCCCGAGATGGGAGCTGTCGAAGAAGAACAGTCCGCCGACGGCGACGAGCAGCAGCGGGACGAACTTGAGCACGGTCGCGACGATCTGCACGGCGCCGACGTAGCGGGTGCCGGCGAGGTTCGCGAGGGCCGGGAGCCACTGGACGAGGAGCGCGGCGGCGAGGGTGGCGGGCTTCGATCCGTGGAGCGGTATCAGCACGTCGAGGTAGCCGACGGCGGCGACGGCCAGGGCGGCGTTGGAGACCCAGGCGGTGATCCAGTACGACCAGGCCGTGAGGAATCCGGCGAAGTCGCCGAAGGCCTCGCGGGCGTAGACGTACGGTCCGCCGGTCCTGGGGTGGCGGTGGGCGAGGCGGCCGAAGACGAGGGCGAGGGCGATCGCGCCGAGGGTGAGGATGCCGAAGGCGACGAGGCTGATGGTGCCGTAGGGGGCGACGGAGGCCGGCAGCAGGAAGATTCCGCCGCCGATGATGTTGCCCATGACCAGGGCGGTCGCGATGGGGAGCCCGAATCGACGGGAGTGCTTGCCGTCGGTCCCGGGGGCTCCGGGGGTTCCGGGGGTCCCTGAGGCCCCGGAGGCCCCTGGTGCTTCGGTGTCGCTCTGTGGAGTTGTGGTGGCCGTGCTCATGCGGTGGTGCGCCTTCCGTCGTGCATTCCGGGTCATCGTCCGGTATGGGCGAACAGGCGTCCAAATCAGCGGTTTTTGTCCTGTGCGACCGGCTCGTCAACCGGAAGAAGTGATTCCGATTCGCCCGTGGACGGCGAAATCTCCAGCGGGACCTGCGGCCCCGAGCACTCCCGCAGCCAGCGCCGCAGCACCCGGTGCACCTGCTCCGCGCCGACCAGCTCCTCCCCCGCGCCGACCGGTGGCGACAGCTCGGGCGGCGAGAGGAGGAACGGGTGCGACTGCTCGCCGCCGAGGCCGCCGTGCGAGCCGATCTGCTCCTCGAAGGCGTGCACGGTGCCCGTCGCCGGGTCGTACATCGAGTTGACCATGATGTCCGCGACGTGCGGGAAGCCGTCCGTGCGCCGTACCGCCCGCGCCGTGCCCGGGCCGAAGACGGCGAGCGGTCCCCCGTCGTCGAGTTCGGCGACCGGCACCTCCACCCCGTCGCGGGCGAGCACCACCGAGCCGTGCTCGGCGCTCGCCACCAGCACGAAGCCGACGCCCGGATGGTGGGCGAGGGCACGGAGCAGGGCCGGGTGGCGCCGGTCGATCTCCTCCCGGGTCATCCGGTGCGGCACGTCGGGGAACGAGATGAGACCGAGGTTGCCGGAGGCGAGGACGAGCGGCTCGGAGGGCCGCGCGGGCAACTCCTTCGCGCTCTCGCCGGTCTCGTCCACCGGCCGGTGCAGCGCGAGGCGCAGCGCGTCCCTGGCCGCGTCCCGCGCCTCCGAACCTCCCCCGGACTCCGTCCGGGGGCGCCCCCTCCCGATCCTCCGCACCCGGCGCGGCACCGGAAGCCCGCACCCGGCCCTGACCAGGTCCTTGAGCGTCAGCCCGTACGCGCCCTCGAAGGTCTCGCCGGGACTCTGCCCGTGATCCGAGAGCAGCACGATCCGGTACGGGCGGGGGGCGTGCTCGGCGACGGTGGCGATCAGCGCGATCGAGCGGTCGAGGCGGCGCAGGACCTGGTCGGTGTCCCGGCCGTGCGGGCCCGAGTGGTGGGCGACCTCGTCGTAGGCGACGAGGTCGGCGTAGACGGCGGTGCGCCCGGCGAGCATGTCCCCCATCACCGCCGAGACGACGACGTCGCGCTCCACGACCGTCGCGAAGGCGCGCACGAAGGGGTACGTGCCGCCGCGTGAGACGCGCGGGGTCTCGCGGCGCAGCAGAGCCCGGGTCGACTGGAAGATCTCACGGCCGCACTCGGCGACGAGCGATCCGGCGGTACGGACGGCGTTGGCCGGGTCGGAGAAGTAGGCGAAGTAGCCGGCGCGCGAGCGGTTGCGCGGGCCGCGCCGGGCGGCCACCGACAGGACGAGCGCGAGCTGGTCCGCGCCGCCGCTGAACAGGTTGCCGCGCGAGGCCCCGTCGACGGTGAGCAGGCCGCCGTCCCCGGTGCGGTGCACGGCCCGTCGCTGGAGCTCCACGGCACTGGCCGGGCGGTTCGACACCATGAGCCGGCCGGTGTCCTTCTCGTACCAGCGGAAGGCGGGCACGTCCTCGTTGGAGCCGTGCAGGATGCCGAGCTGGCTCGCGCCGGTCTGGCTGGACCAGTCGGTGCGCCACGGGGTGAGCCGGTGGCCCGCGTCGATCCAGGACGCCACGGTCGGCATGAGCCCGTCGGCGACGGCGTCGCGCAGGACGTGGTGGCCGACGCCGTCGAGCTGGAGGAAGACCGTCCCGGGCACCTGCTCGGGCGCGTCGTGCGACGCGCGGGGCCGGGTGCGGCCGGTGAGCCGGTAGAGCCGGCGCCGGTAGGCGTCGTCGTCGCGGACGGCGAGGGCGGTGGAGGTGGCGGAGGCGACGGCGGACATGACGGCGGCGACCGCGACGGCGGTCTCGGGGTTGGCGGCGCCGCGCCCGTCGGGGATCAGCCAGAGCGCGACGAGCAGCATCGAACCGTTGAGGAAGAACACCAGCAGACCGAGCACGAGCGCGGGGACGAGCAGCAGGCCCCGCACGATCACCGGCCACACGAGCGCGCCGAGCAGACCGAAGGCTCCGGCCGCGGCGGCGGCGGTGAGCGCCGTCCTCGTGAACGTGTCGCCGTCGGCGGACTGCAGCTCGAAGTCGGGGAGCAGCCCGGCGAGGATCAGCATGGTGAGCGTCGACACCGCCCACACCGCGATCACCCGCCCCAGCGCTCCGCCCGCGGACCGCCAGCGGTCGGCGCCACCCCATCGCCCGTCACCCACGCCCGCTACGCCTTTCACCCGTTTCCTGTCCCAAGCGTGGCACAACGCCCACGGTCGGCGGGGAAAACGGGTGACGGCGATCGGCCCGGGTGTGTCAGGTCGCGGGTGCGGACGTACGTCCGGCCGCGCGTGACGACGTAGGTGCGGTCGCGCGTGCAGGCGCACGAGAAGTCGTACGTGAGGGGGCGCGTGAGGCCGTACGCGAGGGGCGCGTGGAGGCGCGTGAGGCCGTATGCGAGGGGCGCGTGGGGTCGAACGCGAGGGGGCGCGTGAAGTCGGGCGCCGGGCGCCGCCGCATCGGGTCGCCGGGCCCGCGGAGGCGGCGTCAGCAGCCGTCGTACCCGGCCGTCGGCATCGAGAGCCGCCGGTGGACCCCCGCCTTCGCCGCCGCGTCGTACTCCGGCTCGCACGCCGACCCGTCTGAACAGGCGGTCTCCACGCGCACCCCGCGCCGCGCGCACTCCGCCCGGAAGCCCGGCACGGAGGTCAACGCGCGCGCGAGGACCCGCTCGTTGGCGGCGACGAACAGGTCGACGGCCCCCGCCTCCACGTCCACCCACAGGGCCTCGTGATCAGGCCGGATCCCGTAGAACAGCAGTTGGCGGGCGACCACGTACCCCTGGTCGTCGGCCCAGCGCGCACACACCGCGTGCTGGCGGCGCGTGTCCACGAGGAAGGGGTCGCTGTCCAGCTCTTCGAGCGGGGTGAGGCTGGCGATCGCCGCCACCCGAACGTCGTCCATGGGCCGACCCTACTGCGGGACGGCACGGCCGAACATCCTCCGGCGCCCGCTCCGGACATTTACCCTCGATACGGAGCGAGGGTACGAGCGCGGACATCGTGACCGGCGGTGGACGACGGCCGCAACCCGAGACGACGGAAGGCGGCATGCCGGTGGAGGTCACCTGGTGGGGTCACGCGACCTGCACGGTCGAGGACTCCGGGGTCCGCTTCCTCACCGATCCGCTGTTCACGCGGAGGCTCGCGCATCTGCGGCGGCGGCGCGGCGCCCTGCCGCCGCCCGAGGCCGCGGTCGCCGAGGCCGTCCTCGTCTCGCACCTGCACTCCGACCATCTGCACCTGCCGTCGCTGGCCCGGCTCACGCCCGGGACGCTCCTCGTCGTGCCGCGCGGCGCCCCCGCCGCCGTACCGGGGCTGCGCAGGCTCGACGGGAACGGGCTGCGGGTCACCGAGGTGGAGCCGGGCGACACGGTGACGGTCGAGGGCGTGACGGTACGGGCGGTGCCGGCGCTCCACGACGGACGGCGGCTGCCGGTGGGGCCGCACCGCGCCCCCGCGCTCGGGTACGTCGTCGAGGGCGAGGCGCGGACGTACTTCGCCGGGGACACCGGTCTCTTCGACGGGATGGCGGAGGCGGTCGGCCCGGTGGACGTGGCACTGCTGCCGGTCGGCGGCTGGGGCCCGTACCTGGGGCACGGTCATCTCGACGCGGGCCGGGCGGCCGAGGCGCTCGCCGCGCTGTCGCCCGCGGCGGCGATCCCGGTGCACTACGGCACGTACTGGCCCATCGGGCTCGACGGGATCAGGCCGCACGAGTTCCACGCGCCGGGCGACGAGTTCGTACGGCACGCGGCGCGGCTGGCGCCGAAGGTGGCGGTCCATCTGCTCGGGCACGGCGAGCGGGTACGTCCGGAGGTGGCCCGGTGAGTCGCGGGACGCGGGCCGGACGGGGCATACGGCCGGGGGGAGGTCGGTGATCCACGGGCTCACCGGGGTCGTGACGGCGGTGCGGGAGCTGCCGCCGGAGTCGACGCAGCAGGCCGTCGGCTATCCCTCCCTGTTCCTCCTCGTGGCGCTCGGCGCCCTGGTGCCGGTCGTACCGACGGGCGCGATCGTCAGTTCGGCGGCGGTGGTCGCCTTCCACCAGAGCTCGCCGCTCGCGCTGCTCTTCGTCTTCCTGGTGGCGGCGTTCGCGGCGCTCCTCGGCGACACCGCCCTGTACTGGCTGGGGCAGCGCGGGGTGCGCTCGCGCAACGGCTCGCGGTGGCTCGCCACGCTGCGGGGCCGGGTGACGCCGGAGCGGCTGGCGCACGCGCAGGAGCGGCTCGATACGCATCAGGTGTCCGTGCTCGTCCTGTCCCGGCTCGTGCCCGCGGGGCGGATCCCGGTGATGCTGGCGTGTCTGCTGTCGGAGATGCCGCTGCGGCGGTTCGTGCGCGGTGACCTGGCGGCCTGTCTGGCGTGGGCGGCGACGTACCAGCTGATCGGGATCCTGGGCGGGTCGCTGTTCCCGGAGCCCTGGCAGGGTGTCGTCGCCGCGGTGGGCCTCACGGTGCTCGTCAGCGCGGTCCCGGGGCTGTGGCGGCGCTTCCGGGGGCCGCGGGCGAAGGCCGACGGGGCGTCGGGGCGCGCCGCGTCAGGGCACGAGCACCCGTGAGCCGCCGACCGGCAGGTCCCACAGGTCCTCGCGGCGCAGCCCGGCCTGCTCCCAGGCGGTCCTGACCCGGGTGAGGGGTTCGAGGACGGGCTCAGAGGACAGCACGAAGGTCGCCCAGTGCATGGGGGCCATCCGCCGCGCCCCGAGGTCCTGGTGGGCGCGGACCGCCTCCTCCGGATCGGTGTGGACGTCGCTGAGCCACCAGCGGGGGTCGTAGGCGCCGATCGGGAGCAGGGCCAGGTCGATGCCGGGGTACCGGCGGCCGATCTCGGCGAACCAGCGGCCGTACCCGGTGTCCCCCGCGAAGTGGACGCGCCGCCCGGACCGGTCGGTGAGCACCCAACCGCCCCACAGGGAGCGGCAGGTGTCCAGGAGGGTGCGCTTGGACCAGTGGTGGGCGGGGACGAAGTCGAAGCGCACGCCGTCGAGTTCGGCCGCCTCCCACCAGTCGAGCTCGGTGACCCGGCTGAACCGGCGGCGGACGAACCAGCGGCCGAGGCCGGCGGGGACGAAGACCGGGGTGTGCCGGGGAAGCCGCTTCAGGGTGGGGGCGTCGAGGTGGTCGAAGTGGTTGTGGCTGATGACGACGGCGTCGATGCGCGGCAGGTCCTCCCAGCGGACGCCGACGGGGGTGAGCCGGGCGGGGGTGCCGAAGATCCGGCGGGACCAGACCGGGTCGGTGAGGACGGTGAGCCCGCCCATGCGCAGGACCCAACTGGCGTGCCCCGCCCAGGTGATGGCGAGGGTGTCGGGTCCGGCGGGCGGCAGCGGACCCGGCTCGAAGGGCAGCAGCGGGATGTCGCGGAGGCCTTCCGGGCGGGGCCGTACGGCGCCCTCGCGGGCGAGGCGGGCCAGGGCCCGCACGCCGGGGAGCGGGGCGGTGAGCCGGTCGGCGAAGCTGCGGGGCCAGTCGAGGCGGAGCCGCCCGACGGGATGGAGGACGGGAGCGGGCGGCGGCGCGGGGGAAGGGGCGGGAGCCGTGGCGGGATCGGGCTGGTGCGGGGCGGCCTGGGCGGCCCGCGTGGGGTGTGCCGTCCGTTCCGTCATCTGCGGGCTCCGTTCTGCGCGGATGGTTCGGCTCGTGCGGAGGGGCGGTTCGGTCCGGGGGCTGCCGAGGGGCCGTCCGGTCCGGGGGCTGCCGAGGGGCCGTCCGGTCCGGGGGCTGCCGAGGGGCGGTCTGGTCCGGGGGCTGCCGAGGGGCGGGGACGGTCGCCCCGTTCGGTGCTCGTGATCTGCACGTCTGCGGCTCCTGCGACGCGCGCGGGTTGCCGCGTCGGGGGGCCGACCGGGGTGGCTGTCACCGGAGTTCCTCCAGGATTCCTCCGAACTCCGCCAGCTTCGACGCCACATGGGGAAGCGTCTCCGGGTCCCGTGCGGCGAGCGTCTCCGCCCGTTCCTCCTCCGTACCGCCCAGGAACATGTTGGTGCCGAACCTGACGCGGAGGGCGCCGAGTTCGTCGCCGAAGCGGTGCCCGCCGGTCGCGGGGGCGCCGAGGCGTGCGCCGAGGTGGCTCTCCAGCTCCAGGGAGTCGGTGACACCCCGGGCGGCGAGACCGGCCCGTAGCGGCCCGAGGTCGGCGTAGAGGTGGCGGCCCGCCTGTGGCGGCCGGGCGAGGGCCCCCGCGGCGAGGACCGCGCGGTGCGCGGCCGCGGCCAGGCGGCCGTGGACGGCGGCGGCGCGCCGGGCCCGTACGGTGACGTCCTCGGGTTCGTCCAGGGCGTGCGCGGCCGCGGGGGCGACGGGCCCCGGGACGACGGCTCCGAGGGCGGTGAGCACGTCGAGGACGCGGGCGCGGCGGTCGGTCCAGCGGTCGGCGCGGGACGGATCGGTGGGCGGGAAGCGGGCGACGGCGCAGGGCCAGGCGGCCGGGGTGAGGGCGCCGCCGAGGTCGGAGAGGACGGTCACGTCGTCCGGGCACATCTCCGCGGGGCTGAGGAGCACGGTGTCCTCGGGGCGGTGGCGGGTGTCGCGCCAGGTCTCGTCGCTGATGACGTGCAGTCCTTCGGCGACGGCGGCCTCGCACGCCTCGCGGACGAGTTCGGGCGGGGCGACGGTGGCGGTGGGGTCGTCGGCGACGGAGAGCAGGAGGACGCGCGGGGTGCCGCCCTCGGCCCGGATCCGCCGGACGGTCTCCAGGAGGGCGTACGGGTCGGGGACGCCGCCGGCCTCGGCGGGGGTCGGAACGTGGTACGCCGGGCGGCCGAGGAGGCGGGCCTGCGGGGTCCACCAGGCGGGGCAGGGCCGGGGCAGGAGGAGGTCGCCGCCGTGGGCGGCGATCAGGGCCAGCAGCAGCGCGGGGGCGCCGGGGCCCGCCACGACGTCCTCGGGGTGGGTGCGCAGACCGCGCCGCCACCAGTAGCCGGAGGCGGCCTCGCGCAGGACGGGGCCGCCGCCGGGCGGCTCCGGGGTGGTCCGCCCTGCGGCGGCGGCGAGGAGCCCGGCGAGTCCGGGCAGGACGGGCAGGCCGGTGTCGGGGGCGGGAGGCCCGTAGCGCACCGGGCCGCGGCCGTCCGGAGCCGTCTGCCGCATGTCCCGTACCTCCTGAGCGCACGGGGGCGCCGGCACGGCACCCCCGTGCCCTTTATAAGAAGGTTCGGGCGTTTCCGCCGCTCCAGGCGTCGGTTCAGGCGACGGTCACGGAGTGGCGCACGATCGCGTTGAAGAGATAACCCTGGGTGTTGTGGACGGCCCGCTCGGGCTGGGTGTTTCCGGCGGCGTCGGTGGTCCGCGAGAGCAGGGTGACCGGTCCGGTGGCGCGCGGGAGCCACGGCGTGCTCCAGCGGACCCAGCCGTCCCGCCGCGGGGTGTCGTGGAGGTGGGCCCGCCGCCAGCGCCCGCCGCCGTCGGTGGACACCTCGACCGTCCGTACGGGCGCGTGCGCGGACCAGGCCCTGCCGGTCAGCCGGTGGAGGCGGCCGGCTTCCAGGGTGGCGCCGAAGGGCAGCTGGTAGCCGGACTTGAGCGTCTGGCGGCTGATCGGGGCGCTGCCGCCGGCCGGGTGGGCGTCGCCGAAGAGGCGGTACCAGTCCGTGGACCAGGGCGAGCTGAGCGGACGGGTGGAGACCTCGATGTCGCCGAGCCACTTGATGGAGGCGATGCCGACCCAGGAGGGCACCACGAGCCGCACCGGGTGACCGTGGTCGTACGGGAGGGGCTCGCCGTTCATCTCGTACGCGAGGATCACGTCGTCGAAGGCCTTGGCGACGGGCAGGGGGCGGCGGACCCGGCCGTAGTCGATCCCGCCGGAGAAGTACGGGTCGTCGAGGCCGCGCGGCAGGAGGTCGACGGCGTCGCGGGCGATCCCGGCCCGTCGCAGCACGTCGGCGAGGCGCACCCCGCGCCAGCGCGCGGCTCCGACGGCGCCCAGGGTCCAGGCGGTGCCGGTGACCGGCTCGCCCTGCTGGCTCGTGTAGAGGCTGCGCCCGTTTCCGGCGCACTCGATGAGGGCCGTCCGGGTGACGGAGGGCAGGTCGCGGAGCTGCCCGTACGTGAAGTGGACCGGGCTGCGGCCGTGCAGACCGTCGCCCCAGAGGGTCAGGCGCCAGTCGCCGGCGTCGAGGACGGGGGTGGTGGTGTGGTTGCGGACGAAGAAGCGGTCGACGGGGGTGAGCTGTCCGGTGTCCCCGAAGCCGTCGAAGCGTGCCTCGGCGTTGGTGCCCCGGACGGTGAAGTACTCGGCCGGGAGGGCCTTGACGATGCCGGGCGCGGTGAGGGGGACGGCGGCGCCGGCCGTGGCGGGTGCGGGTGCGTGCGCCGATGCGGCGGAGGGCGTGGTGACGGTGGCGAGCCCGCCGAGGGCGGAGACCGCCGGGGCCGCCGCGAGGACCTTCAGCACGGAACGACGGGCGGGCGCGGGCGAGTTCGGCACGGGACTCCTCGACAGAGGGGAGAGGCGCGCCACCGGGTGGCGGCGCGGCCGATCCTAGGGTCAGAAGGGCGGTCGGGACGGCCCGTTCATCGTGCTGTCACAGGGGGTTCGTCAGGGCGGTCCGTTATTGCGAGGCGTCCGGGGCGCCGCCCGGAGGACAATGCGGCATGCCGATACGAGAAGCCCTTGCCGAGGACGCGGCGGGCATCGCCACCGTGCACGTGCTGTCCTGGCGGGCCGCCTACCGCGACCTGCTGCCCGGCCCCTATCTGGACGCCCTGGACGTCGAGGAGCGCACCGCCACCTGGCGGGCCCGCCTCACCGCCCCGGAGCGGCCCACGGTCCTGGTCGAGACGGGTCCCGACGAGCGGGTGCGGGCGTTCTCCTGTTTCCGCGCCTGGCCGGACGAGGAGTTCGACCGGCGGACCACGGCCGAACTGGCCGCCCTCTACGCCCTGCCGGAGGTGTGGGGCACGGGAGTCGGGCGGGCGCTCCTCGCGGCCTCCACGGAGGCCCTCGTGGCGACCGGGTTCCGCACGGCGGCGCTGTGGGTGTTCGCGGGGAACGCACGGGGGCGCCGCTTCTACGAGGCGGCGGGCTGGCGCGCGGACGGGGAGGTCCTGCGGGAGGAGACGGGAGGCCGGATGCTCGAAGAACTCCGTTACCGAGGGGTCCTGTTCGTCTGACGCGCCCCTCCGGCGTTGTCCACATCTCAAGACGCAGATCTCATGATGCGACATCGGTGCGTACGGTGGTGAGCACGCACCCACACCGAGGGAGTCGCTCCGATGACGCATGCCACCTCTTCCGCGCCCTCCGCGGGCCACGAGACGGCCCATGAGACGGCCGTCTACACCCACGGCCACCACGAGTCGGTCCTGCGCTCGCACAACTGGCGGACGGCCGCCAACTCCGCGGCCTATCTGCTGCCCGAGCTCTCCTCGGGTCTGGACGTCCTGGACGTGGGCTGCGGCCCCGGCACCATCACCGCCGACCTGGCCGCCCTGGTCGCCCCCGGCCGGGTCACCGCGGTCGACACGGCCGAGGAGGTCCTGGCGAAGGCCCGCGCCGTGGCCGTCGAACGCGGCCTGGACAACGTCGAGTTCGCCGTCGCCGACGTGCACGCCCTGGACTTCCCCGACGACTCCTTCGACGTGGTCCATGCCCACCAGGTGCTCCAGCACGTCGGCGACCCGGTGCGGGCGCTGCGCGAGATGCGGCGGGTGTGCAGGCCCGGCGGTCTCGTCGCGGCCCGCGACAGCGACTACGGGGCCTTCGCCTGGTATCCCGAACGGCCCGCCCTGGACGGCTGGCTGGACCTGTACCACCGGGTCGCCCGGGCCAACGGCGGCGAACCGGACGCGGGACGGCGGCTGTTCTCCTGGGCGCGGCAGGCCGGCTTCACCGACATCACGACGACCGCCGGCACCTGGTGCTTCGCGACGCCCGAGGAGCGCGCCTGGTGGAGCGGCCTGTGGGCGGACCGTACGACCGGCTCCGGCTACGCCGACCTGGCCGTGTCCGGCGGCCACGCGACCAGGGCCGAGCTGACGGAGATCGCGGACGCCTGGCGGGAGTGGGGCACCCGGGAGGACGCCTGGTTCCTGGTCCCGCACGGCGAGATCGTGTGCCGGGTGCCGTAGCGGCCCCGCGGGCGGGCGACGGCCCCGACAGGTGCGGCGAGCGGGCTACGAGGCTCCGCGGCGGTCCTCGGGCAGCCGGTCGTCCAGGTGGTCCTCGCTGAACCCGAGTTGCGCGGCGAGAACGCGGTAGCGGGCGCGGCGGTCCTCGCCGACGGGGACCCCGTACATGGCGAGAACGCGGAGCAGGAGGCGGAAGCCGAGGTCCGGGTCGACAGCCGTGACCACGTCCTCCAGGACCCGGGCCACCCCGCGTACCTGCTCCGCGTCGGTGTGCACCGCATCCCGCACCTCACGGAGCACCGGCTCCGTGAGATCCGTCCTGGGGGGCGAGAGGAAGGGCGCGTAGGCGGGGTCGACCTCCGCGAGGTGGGCGTGGCACACCTGGGAGACCTGCTCCAGCCAGACCCGCCCGTCGGCGTCGAACTCGTCCTCGTCGAGGACGTGCGGGCGACCGGCAGCGGTCCGCCAGAGCAGTCCGACCGCCTGCGCCGGGAGGGCGGAGTCGAGGAGCCGCCAGGCGTCGTCGAGGAGCACCGCGGCGTACGCCCCGGGGGCGTGTCCCGGGCCGTCGTCGGCGACCCGCTGGATGTGTTCGCGCGGGGTGCCCCCGTAGGCCCATTCGGTCCCGCGGAGTGCGGCCGCGAGCATCGGCAGCCCGAACCGCCCGAGTGCGAAGTCGCGACGGCCCGGATCGAGGGGGCGCCAGCGCACGCTCAGCTCGTCATGGACCACGACCCGCGGGTAGGCCAGCGCGTCGCCGAGGGCGATCAGCCGCTCGTACGTGTCCGCCTCGACCGGCACGGAGTACGCCTTGAGCGCCCTCAGGAACAGCCGGAACCCGAGGTCGGCGTCCGCCTCCCGCACGACCCGGAGGAGGGCCGGGGCGATTCCGGGTACGGCGACGCGGAGCTCAAGGCCTGCGGCGGCCGACTCGACCTCGGCGGCCACGGTCGTCCGAAGCTCCTCCTCCGGCACGACGGGCCGCGCCTCGTCCAGGGACTTCGCCTCGTACGGGTCGCGCTCCGGAGCCCGCGGCGGGCACAGCTCCGCGACACGCTCCAGCCAGGTCCGGGTGTCCGTGCCCTCCTCGGCCGGGTCGAAGCAGCGGCGTACGGCCGCCAGCCACACGGCGCGGAGCACGTCGTCCGGCGGCGGGGACCCCAGGAGGAGCCGTGCGTCCGCGCCGATCCGGTGGTCGTCGTCCTCCGCCTCGGACTCGGCGATGTCGAGGACCACCGGTTCGTCGAGGCGGAGTGTCGACCGGGCGCACAGGATGCCGGCGAGTCCGCTGAGTCCGAAGTCGGACGCATAGTCGTAGAAATAGACCTCGCGCTCGCGCTCCATGGCCGTACCTCCTGCCTCCCGGGCGGAAGGGGCGCCCGTCGGCGCGAAGGGTGCCCCTTCCCATGATCGGTGCAAGGCGCGTCCGGCGCCCCCTCCGCCGGGGCCTCCGGAGTTCGCGGCGCACGTCCGGGAGGGGGCCCGCCTCGTCCGCGCGACCCCTCAGAAGATGTCGTGATACCCGGTACAGTCCGGGTCCTGGAGGGGGCAGCCGGGGTGGGGCGTGCGGTCCGGCTCCGGGGGCGGGGGCGGCTCGTCCGCGAGGGCCGGAGCCGGGGGCAGCTCGAAGGATCCGCACAGGCAGCCGTCACAGGTTCCCGAGAAGCGGGGTTCCCCGTGCCGGAAGCGCGGATGCCCGCACCGGCACTCCTGTGTCGCCCACGCGGTCATCCCCGGACCTCCGCTCCCCCACGGTCTCCGTCCCCTCCAGGGTAGCGGCGGCGCCCCGGACGGGGCCCTGCCCTCAGCTCGGGCGCATCCTGAACTCGTAGGCCTCCGGCAGGATTTCGTCGGTGAACCGCTGCCAGAGCTCGCCCAGGATCTCGGCGCCCTCGCGCAGGTCCGCGACCTCGAAGCCCGCGTCGAAGACGGCCCGTGCCTCGTCCGGCCGGCGCTCGGCGAGCAGCAGCCGGACCTCGAGCAGCCGGAAGGCGCCGCGCCGCCGGGCGGAATCCGGCAGCCGGTGCCAGAGGGCCCGGGCCCGGTCGGGCCGGTCGACGGCGAGGAGCGCGTCGAGCGCCTCGCGGCCGAGTGCGAGGGCGACCGGCGCCCCCGCCCCGTCGTCGTCCGCGTCGGCCTCCGCAGCCCCGGTGCCGGTGGCGGCCCCCGGGTGCTGCGCCACCGGGCCGGCCTGCGCCGCCTCGTGGTCGTTGAAGGCCTCCGTGAAGTGCTCGGCGGCGCGTTCCGGGTGGCCGTCCTCCCGGTCGGCGACGGCCAGGCAGTACAGCAGGGGCCAGCGCGTGCGCGCCTCCTTGAGTCCCCGCTCCCAGCTCCGTACAGCCTGGGCCCGGTCACCGGCGTGCCACTGGGCGATGCCGAGCTGGTACTCGGTGGTGGGGTCGGCGGGGGCGGTCTCCAGCATGTCCCGCCAGGGGGGCGCGACCAGCGGCGCGATCAGGGGTGCCGCGCCGCTCGCCGGGGCCGGCAGGACGCCGGTGCGGAGCAGTTCCCGCCAGGGCTCCTGCTCGGGTCCGAGCGTCGACTCCGGGAATGGCGTACCAGGCAACTCGTGGCCCCCGCGCAGGACTTCGAGCGCCCCCCAGCCGGATCCGGCAGCCAGGACCTCCTCCGGGGGGAGGTCGGCCGCCCCCTCCCGCCAGGCCGTGTACGCGGCGTCGACGGCGGCGCGGGGCAGCGCGCCGGACAGGCTGCGCTCGACGTCGGCGCGGGCGGCGGTCCAGTCCTCGCCGAGCGCCGTCGCGGGGTCGGTGGCGAGCGGTCCGTACGCCTCCAGCCAGCTGAACTCCGCTCCGCCCGCGAGTTCCAGGTGCTCCAGCTGGGTGCGGGCGAGCCCGGCCTGGATCTCCGCGTAGCCGGGGGTGCCCGGTTCCGTCAGCCACTCCTGCCAGCGCCGGCCGCCGCGCCCGGTGCCCCACACGAAGAGCTTGCGGCCGCGCAGCGGGTCGGTGGAGGTCTGGACGAGTCCGGTGCCGTCCGCGTCGAGGGCGGCGATCCACCGGCGCTGCCCTTCGGGCAGGTCGTAGAACCAGTCGGCGGCGTGGGTGCTGTTCAGCGGGTACGTGCGGTCGGTGCCGTCCTCGGCGGCCGGTACGGGGACCCGGCTCAGGCCGCGGTCGTAGCCGTGGTGCCAGGCGGCGTCGGCGGGCGCGAGGACGCGGCGGTCCTCGGGGACGGCGATGTTGGACCACCAGTAGACGGGGGCGGTGCGCTCGTGGGGGTTGCGTATCCGGACCCCGACGTACAGGAAGTCGGAGCCCTCCGGGAGCCAGAGGTCGACCTGGAAGGGCAGGTCGCGCAGGCGCTCCCACTCCCAGAGACGGAGCATCGGCCCGCCGTCGGGGGCGCGGACGGTCGCCGCGTGGAGGGGCGAGCAGGAGAGGGTGGTGTGGCCGGTGGCCCCGATGTTCCACTCGACGCCGCCGGAGAACCAGGCGCCGTTGAGAGCGAACGCGGCCGGCTGGAACACCGGGTTGCGGTAGAGGAGTTCGCGTCCGGTGGGCTTGTGGTGGAGGGAGTGGACGCGACCGCCGAGACCGGGCAGCACGGTCACCCGGAGCCGGTCGTTCTCGATCACGATCGTGTCGAGGTCCGCGGGTGTGCGCTCGCGGCCGTAGCCGTCGCGCACGGGGGCGGGGAGGAGGCTGCGCAGCGGGTCCCGGCCGATGCCCCTGGCCATGTCGCGCGGAAGTTCCGCGAGGGTCCGCGGGTCGACCGCGTGGGCCCCGGCGGGGGCCCGCAGTGCGGGAAGAGGGTTGTCCGGGCCCAAGGGGGCGGCGGGCAGCGTCAGTACGGCACGTCGTACGGTCGTCATCGCCCCATGGAACACGCCCGAGGGTCTTCCTGACCAGGGGTTCTCGGCCACGGGCTTCGGTCGGGCCCGGGGTGCGGGGGGCGGCGGGAAATTCCCGGCGGACCGGATGGCCGCCGCCGTAGGGTGGCAGGTCGGTACGCCGTGGGGCGGCCGGAGAACCAGGGCGCAGGGAGTACGAGGAATGGGCACGCAGCACACCTACCGGGTCATCGTGCGCGGCACCTTCGACGGGCTGTCGGAGGAGAGCCGGGCCCGGCTGCTCGGCGAGGTGGACGCGCACGGGCTGACCGCGATGCAGTTCACGGAGGAGGGCTCGCTGGCCTACGACCGGACGCTGAAGCACTTCTCGTACCGCCTGGTCGTCGTCTCCGACGCGGAGGACGGCGACGAGATGGCGGGCGCGCTTGCGGAGGAGCGGGTGGAGACCGCGCTCGGTGAGCTCGGCCACGGGTACAAGGGGCTGCGGTCGACGGTGACCGACCTCGACACGATGAAGATCAACTACAAGCGCTGAGCGGGGTCGGGGGGCGGTGGCCGGGACCTGGCCGCCGGCCGTGGAGCCGCTCAGCGGTGCCGGCCCTCAGCGCCGGGCCATCAGCGCCGGGCCGTCCTCACCCGGGGCGGGCAGTTCTCCCCCTTCCGTACGACTCCGATCATGACGGTGGTGCGGCGGTCGAGACCCGTGCCCGCAGCCGGGTACTGCGTGACGACCCGCCACCGCGGCGGCCAGATCACCCGCCGGTCCCGTCCGCTCACGTCGTGGACGTCGAGCCGGGTGCGGCGGTCCAGCCGGGTGAAGACCCGCCACAGGCCGCGGCCGAGGAAGTCGGGCACCGGGCGGGTGCCGTAGTCGGCCCCGGCGGCCTCCTCCGTCGAGCTGACGGCGACGGCCGCGAGCGCGAGGACGGCACCCGCCCCCACGACGGCGCGCCGCCTCACTTCCGCCTCCGGGCCATGACGTAGGAGCCGCAGGCGGCGCCGATGAGCGGCGCGGTCGCGAGCAGGGCCGGACCGAGCGGCATGGACACCTCGGGGACGAGGAGCCGGATCTTGACGTGCCTGGTGTTCTGGAAGATGACGAGCAGGGTGACGATGGCGAGCACGGCCATCCCGATCCGCCCCGGGGTGAGGGCTTCGGCGAACCGGGACCCGCCCCCGCCCGATGTCCGTGACGCCTCGTTCGGACTCATGCCCGGCCCTCTCCTCCGTCGTGCCGTCGGTCGTACCCGGCCGCAGCCGTGGGACCAGAATGAGGTGAGTGGCGCCTCACCGTGACGGCGAGGAGAGCCGTACGGGTGACTTGTCAGACAACGTGGGCCGACTACCGTGGTGCCGGACACCGTCGGGACCGGGGTCACGCGACCCCACCGGGACCCACGGGATCACCGGATCCACGGGATCACCGGATCCACCGGATCCGACCGGAATCGAGACGAGGAGCGGCCGTGGCGGTCAGCGGACAGCGGCGGCGGCCGGTCGTGGCGCTCTACGAGCGGATCGCGGACGCCGTCCACGACGGCACCTACCCGCCGGGCTCGACGCTCCCCTCCGAGCCGAAGCTCGCGGCCGAGCTGGGCGTGAGCCGACCCGCCCTGCGCGAGGCCCTGCTGCTGCTCCAGGAGGACGGCCTGCTGACCGTACGCCGCGGGGTGGGCCGGACGGTCAACGACCGGCCGCCCCGGCGCGGGTTCGAGCACGTCCAGCCGCTGGAGGAGCTGATCGGCGCGGGCACGCCGCTGCGGGTGCGGGCGCTGCTGCGGACGGTCGAGGAACCGACCGACTTCACCACCCAGCACCTGCTCGCCCCGGCCCGCGCGGAGCTGCGGTTCTGGGAGTCCGTGCTGACCGGGGAGGGTACGGCGGCGGCGCTGAGCCACGAGTGGGCGGCGGCCGACGAGCTGCTCGACCGGGTGCACCCGGAGTTCGCCCGGGCCCTGCGGGCGACGGAGGAGCGCACCGCGCGCGGCCCCGCCGCCTCCATGCTCTCGGTCCTGCTCGGGGCCTCGCGGGAGACGGCGCTCACCGCGCACAGCGGCATCACGGCGACGCTGCTCGGACGGCGGCGCGGGGACCAGCTGGGGCGGCCCGCGGACACTCCGGCCGTGCTGATCACCCAGGTCGTGCGGGTCGGCGAGACCCCGGTCCTGGCCGCCAAGCACATGCTCCCGACGGGCGCCCCGGCACTGCCCGTCCTGCAGTCGCACTAGGCCCGGCCCTAGTCCGGCCCCGGCACCCCGTCGGGGCACCGGTCCGCACCCCGCCAGGGGCCCGCGCCCCCTCCCCGGGGCCGGCTCCCCACCCCGCCGGGGACCTGGGCGCCGCAGCCCCTGTCGGGCCCGTCACAGCGGGCCCGTCCCCCGTGGCGTACACTTCCCCGCCATGCACTTGTCTGACAACCCTGCCACGCCTGCCGCCGCCACCGTCTCCGAGTGGATCCGCCGGGCCCCCAAGGCCGTCCTCCACGACCACCTCGACGGTGGGCTGCGCGCCGCGACCATAGTCGAGCTGGCACGGGAGTGCGGCTACACCGCGCTGCCGACCCAGGACCCGGCCGCGCTCGCGGTCTGGTTCCGGGACGCGGCCGACTCCGGTTCGCTGGAGCGCTACCTGGAGACCTTCGCCCACACCTGCGCGGTGATGCAGACCCGCGAGGCGCTCACGCGCATCGCGGCCGAGTGCGCCGAGGACCTCGCGGCGGACGGTGTCGTCTACGCCGAGATCCGCTACGCCCCCGAGCAGCACCTGGAGGGCGGTCTCACCCTCGACGAGGTCGTCGAGGCCGTCAACGACGGTTTCCGTGAGGGCGAGCGCCGTTCCGGCGGCCGTATCACCGTGCGCACCCTCCTCACCGGCATGCGCCACACGGACCGCTCCCTGGAGATCGCGCGGCTCACGGTCGCGCACCGGGACAAGGGCGTGGCCGGCTTCGACATCGCCGGCGGTGAGATCGGCAACCCGCCGGCCCGCCACCTCCCCGCCTTCCAGCACCTGAAGCAGGAGAACTGCCACTTCACGATCCACGCGGGCGAGGCCGTCGGCGCGGAGTCGATCCACGAGGCCGTGCAGGTCTGCGGCACCGAGCGGATCGGCCACGGCGTGCGGATCACGGACGACATCGCCGAGGACGGCACGCTGGGCCGGCTCGCCTCGTACGTCCGGGACAACCGGATCGCCCTGGAGGTCTGCCCGACGTCCAACCTCCAGACGGGCGCCGCGAAGGACTACGCCTCGCACCCGATCGACGAGCTGCGCCGCCTGGGCTTCCGGATCACCCTCAACACGGACAACCGGCTGGTCTCCGGCACCACCATGAGCGAGGAGTTCCAGCACATGGTGGACGCCTTCGGTTACGGCCCCGAGGTCTTCGAGGAGTTCACGGTCGCCGCGCTGGAGGCCGCCTTCCTGCCGCTGCCGGAGCGGCAGCGGCTGATCGACGAGGTCGTCCGCCCCGGGTACGCGGCGCTCCGGGCCGTCTCGGTCTAGCCCACCCGCCCCTGGACCAGGGGCAGTTCGAGCGTCCCCGGGTCCCCGGGGGCGCCGACGACGGTCACCGGCTTGATGCCGCGGTTGCCGGAGTACGCCGTGTCGCTGCCCGCGATCACCAGCTCCAGGCGGTGGCCCGTCCCGTAGCGGTGGACGACGGCGGGCAGCTCGACCGTGAAGGGGCGGGTGACGTCCGGCACCCGGACCGGTGCGACGAGACGGTTGACCAGGGTCTTGGTGCCGTCGGGGGCGATGTCGTAGAGCTTGGCGAAGAGGACGAGCTTGTCGGCGGCGTCGCCGGAGCCCTGGACGCGCTCGGCGGCCGGGGAGTCCACCTTCAGGGTGGCCCTCGGGGCGCCGACGAGGTCGACGGGCGCGGTGAGCGGGGCGCTGGTCCAGCCGAGGTAGGTGCCCGCGGTGTCGTACGGCCGGGGGTCGGGCAGCCCGATCGTCCCGGCCAGCGAGGATTCGGAATGGCTCGTCGGGAAGAGCCGGTTGCTGTACGCACGCGAGCCCCGGGCGACCTTCGCACGGTCGTCGACGAGCTTGCCGTCGCCGGAGAGGTACAGCCGCTGACTGGGCGCAGGCACCCCGGCGGCGGTGCCGTAGCCGCTCTGCCAGTCGCGGTACCAGGCGAAGGCGGGCCCGGTGTCGGCGGCCGGGTTCTTCCGCAGGTACCGGTCGAACCATCCGAGGATCCGCTGTCCGACGTAGCTTCCCTCCAGGTTGCCCTGTCCCAGGTCGAGTTCGCCGGGCTTCTGGCCGCCGCTGTGTCCCCAGGACTGCCAGATCATCCGGGTGTCGACACCGCGCTCGCGGAGCCGGTCGTAGGTGGAGTTCGCCTCGTTGAGGTTGAAGAGGGTGTCGGCCTGGCCCTGGACGATCAGGGTGGGGGCGGTGATCCGGTCGACGTACGAGACCGGGGAGACGCTGCGGGCGTAGGCGAGCATCTTCTCGGTCTCGGCCTTGGGGTAGCGGCCGGAGTTGAGGAGCCGCACGGTGTCGCAGGCGTCGGAGACGAAGTGCAGGCAGCGGAGCGAGTTGATCCGGCTGGGGTCGAGCGAGGGGACGAGCAGCGGCTGCCCCTCCCCCATCAGGTAGAAGGCGTTCGCCCACTGCCACTTGAAGACGCCGGGGGTGCCGCGGTCGGCGGCGTTGGGGGCGAGGGAGTAGGCGAGGTCGTTCCAGGTGATGAGGGGGACGAGGGCGTCGATACGGGGGTCGACCGAGGCGGCGGCGAGCTGTACGGCCCCGCCGTAGGAGCCGCCGATCATGCCGACGCGCGGGTCGCCCGCTCCGTCGCGGGTGACGAAGTCGGCGCGGGTGCCGTCGTCGGCGGCCCGGTCGCCGCCGAGGAAGTCGACGAATCCGGCGGAGGCGCGGCCGTCGATCTCTGGGTCGTCGAGGGAGATCAGGCAGCCGGACTTCCCGAAGCCGAGGCCGGAGTAGACGAGACCGACATAGCCCCGCTCGGCGAAGGCCCGGCCGATGGCGTCGGTGGAACCGTCGCTCTTGCTGCCGCCGAAGCCGTTGGTGGCGAGGACCGCCGGCGCGGGATGTCCGGCGTCCACCCCGGCAGGCCGGTACAGGTCGGCGTCGACGGCACAACTCCGCCCGCCTGCCTCGACGGTGAACCGCAGCGGCGTGACGCTGTACGGGACCTCGGCGGCGCTCGCGGGCGGGGCGAGCGTCAGCGGTCCGGCGAGCGCGGCGGCTCCGGCCAGGAGCGCGAGGGCCTTGCGGGATCGGGGCAGGGCACGGGACACGGAGACCTCCACGCTGAGGACGACGCCGGGAGACCCACGACACCTGCCGACGCGCGGACACCGGGCAGCGCCCATGCTGTGACACGTGTAAGAGCCCGTCAATGCGCCGAACGAGGGTTGTTGACGGAGATTCGGTGAAGGCCGCCGCGGGGCGACTGGGACGGCTCGGGCCGTTCGTCCCCGCTCAGCGCAGGGCCGGGACGTCCAGGGTGAGGGTGTTCTCCTCGGTGTCCAGGACGGCTGACACGCCGAGCGGCATGGTCAGGGCCGTCTCGCTGTGTCCGAAGCCCAGTTCCTCGACGACCGGGACGCCGAGGCCGCCGAGGCGGTCCGTGAGGACCGCTCGGATCTCCTCGTACGGGCCGCACTCCGCCCAGGAGCCGAGGGCGATGCCCGCGACGCCGTCCAGCCAGCCGGAGCGCAGGAGTTGGGTGAGGACGCGGTCGAGTCGGTACGCCTCCTCCCCCACGTCCTCCAGGAGCAGTAGTCCGCCGCGGGCCGAGGGACGGGCATGGGGGGTGGCGAGGTCGGCGGCGAGGAGGCTGACGCAGCCGCCGAGGGTCACGCCGCGGGCGCGGCCCGGCGACAGGGTTCGGGCCGTGTCCAGACCGAGCGTGCGTACCGACTCGGGCGTGAACAGCGTGGCCCGCAGGGACTCCTGGGTGCGCGGGTCCGAGAGGAAGGTGCCCGCGGCGACCATCGGACCGTGCAGGGTGGAGTAGCCGGCCCGGACGGCGAAGGCCTCGTGCAGGGCGGTGATGTCGCTGTAGCCGACGAACACCTTGGGACCGGCCTCCCTGATCGCCCGCCAGTCCACGAGGTCGACCATGCGCTGGGCCCCGAATCCGCCGCGCGCGCAGAGGACGGCGGAGACCGAGGGGTCGCACCAGGCCTCGGTCAGGTCCCGGGCCCTGGCCCGGTCGGCCCCCGCGAGGTGGTCGAGGACGGGGTGGGTGTCCAGGACGTGCGGAGCGACGACGGGGTCGAGGTCCCAGCCGCGGAGGATGTCGAGCCCCGCCCGCAGCCGCTCCTCGGGGACGGGCCCCGCAGGAGCGACGACGGCGACCCGGGCACCGGGCCGCAGCCGCTCGGGCCGGGTGAGCGAGGCGACCTGGGGGCGGGCCCCCGCCGGGGCGGGGAGGACAGGCTCGGGGAGGACCTCGGGCAGGGCGGGAAGGGCGGGCTCTGGCGTCGTCACGTGCGGTACTCCAGGTCGGGCACGTCCGTCCGGGTGACACCGAAGGTCCGCGCGTACAGGGAGAGTTCGGCCTCCAGGGCGCGGACCATCGTGTCGGCCCTGCGGAAGCCGTGGCCCTCCCCCTCGAAGGCGAGGTAGGCGTGCGGGACGCCCCGCCCGGCGGTGCGGGTGAGGAAGCGCTCGGCCTGTGCGGGCGGGCAGATGACGTCGTCGAGGCCCTGGAGCAGCAGGAAGGGCGCGGTGACGCGGTCGACGTGCTCGATGGGCGAGCGCTCCTTGTACCGGGCGGGGACGTCGTCGAGGGATCCGATGAGCCCGTGGAGGTACTGGGACTCGAAGTCGTGGGTCTCGTCGGTGGCCCAGCCCCGCAGGTCGAGGATGGGGTAGATGATCGTGCCGCAGGCGTAGACGTCGGTGGAGACGAGGGAGGCGGCGGTCGTCCAGCCGCCGGCGCTGCCGCCGCGGACGGCGAGCCGGGCCGGGTCGGCGGTGCCCTCGGCGGCGAGTGCCGTGGCGACGGCCGCGCAGTCCTCGACGTCGACGACGCCCCACTGCTCGCGCAGCCGCTCGCGGTACTCCCGGCCGTAGCCGGTGGATCCGCCGTAGTTGACCTCGGCGACGCCGATGCCGCGCGAGGTGAAGTAGGTGATCTCCAGGTCGAGGACGAGCGGGGCGTGGCCGGTGGGGCCGCCGTGGGCCCAGATCACATAGGGCGGGAGTTCGTCATCGGGTCCGGTGAAGCCGGGGTGGCGGGGCGGGTAGATCTGCGCGTGGATCTCGCGGCCGCCGGGGCCCGTGAAGGTGCGGACGCGGGGTTCGGGGTGGTGGGCGGGGTCGACGGCGTCGGTGTGGGCGGCGCCGACGATCCGGGTGCGGCCGGTGCGGGCGTCGAGTTCCACGAGTTCGTAGGAGCTGTGCGGGGAGGCGGCGACGCCGACCACGCGGCTGCCGTGGGCGGCGAGGGTCGGGGCCCACTCGGTCCAGGGGCCGACGGCGTCGACGAGCGCGCCGCGCTCGGGGTCGAGGATGCCGAGGGTGGTGGTGCCCTTGCCGTGGACGACGGCGACCAGACCGTTCTCCAGGGGGGTGAACCAGTTCAGCCCGATCTTCCAGAGCGGTCCGCCGAACTCCTCGGCACGGGGGCAGAGCGCGGCCGGTTCGCCGAGGCCACCGTCGGTGGCGACCTCCGCCCGGTAGAGGTTCCACCAGCCGGAGCGGTCGCTGACGAGGAGGAGCCGTCCGGCCGCGTCCCAGTCGACCTGCGGGATCGACTCGGCGGGCCCGCCGGCAACGGTCCCGGTCCGGTCGAAGGTGCCGTCGGGGGTGACGTCGGCGAGCTGGACCTCGGTGCCGTCCCAGGGCATCCGGGGGTGGTCCCAGCCGATCCAGGCCGCCCTGCGGCCGTCCGGGGAGAGCCGGGGGCCGGTGACGAACCGGTGGCGCCCGTCGGAGAGTTCGCGTACGGCCGCGCGGTCGTCGGCGGCGGAGCCGTCGAGGGGTACGGCGACGATCACCCGGCGCACGTCGGTCGGCGCGGGGCCGGTGAACTCCTCAAGGACGCACCACACCTCGCCCCGGTCGGCGTGGATGACCGGGTCCACCCAGCGCAGTCCGCCGCCGGTCGCGGAGACGGGGGTGAGGGGCCGGGGCCCGGCGCCGGGAGCGGCGTCGGGCTCGTAGGCGTAGAGCCGCTGGTCGGGGAAGTGACAGAAGACGGCGAGGGGTCCGCCGGCCGGGCGCGGGACCGCCGCCCAGGGGAGACCGCCGTACTCGATCACCCGGCTGCGGACGTTCCACGGGGCGGGCAGCAGGCTTTCCTCGGTGCCGTCGGCGCGTCGTCGCACGAGGGCGCGCCTGCCTCCCTCGGCGGGGCGTGGCGCGGTCCACCACAGTTCGTCGCCGACGACGCCGGGGTACTCGGGCCGCCCGTCGTGGGCGGCGGCGAGCGCCGCGTCGACGGGTGACGGCCAGCTGCCGTAAGCGGCGATCGTTTTCATCCCAGCTCCCCCTGTCACGGTGTTACGCGAACGATGACGGCCCTACGCCGACTTCAGGTAGTGGTCGAGCACCCGGACGCCGAAGTGCAGCGCGTCCACGGGGACGCGTTCGTCGACGCCGTGGAAGAGCGCGCCGTAGTCCAGGTCCGGGGGCAGCCGGAGCGGCGAGAAGCCGTAGCCGGTGATGCCGAGCCGGGAGAACTGCTTGGCGTCGGTGCCGCCGGACATGGTGAACGGCACGACGTGCCCGTCCGGGTCGAAGCGCTCGACGGCGGCCCGCAGTTTCGCGAAGGTCGGCGAGTCGACGGGAGCCTCCAGGGCGACCTCGCGGTGGTGGAACTCCCACTCCACGTGCGGGCCGGTCAGCTCGTCCATGGTCGCGGCGAACTCCTCCTCGGTGCCCGGCAGGGTCCGCCCGTCGATGAAGGCGACGGCCTGGCCCGGGATGACGTTGACCTTGTAGCCGGCGTCGAGCATCGTCGGGTTGCTGCTGTTGCGGACGGTCGGCGCGACCAGGGCGGCGGCGGGGCCGAGCTTGTCGAGGAGGAGGTCCACGTCGAGGTCGGGCGCGTGGACGTCGATGTCGAGGGCGTACAGCGCGGCGAGTTCGGCGAGGGCGGCGCGGACGGTGGCGGTGAGCCGGACCGGCCAGGCGTGCGAGCCGATCCGGGCGACGGCGTCGGCGAGGCGGGTGACGGCGTTGGCCGTGTTGACCTTGGAGCCGTGCCCGGCACGGCCGTGGGCGGTGAGTTTGAGCCAGGCGGTGCCCCGCTCCCCCGCGGCGATCGGGTAGAGGGTGGTGCCGGGCTGCGGGTGGAAGCTGAAGGCCCCGGACTCGCTGATGCCCTCCGTACAGCCCTCGAAGAGCGCGGCGTGGCGGTCGGCGAGGAAGCCGGAGCCGTCCTCGGCGCTCGCCTCCTCGTCGGCGGTGTAGGCGAGGACGATGTCGCGGCGCGGCCGGATGCCCTGCCGGGCCCAGGAGCGGACGACGGCCAGGACCATCGCGTCCATGTTCTTCATGTCGACGGCGCCGCGGCCCCAGACGATCCCGTCGCGGATCTCGCCGGAGAAGGGGTGGGTGGTCCACTCGGCGGGGTCGGCGGGCACGACGTCCAGATGGCCGTGGACGAGGAGGGCCTCGGCCGAGGGGTCGGTGCCGGGGATGCGCGCCACCACGTTGGTGCGGCCGGGGGTCCGCTCCAGAAGGGTGGGTTCGATGCCGGCGGCGGCGAGGCGCTCGGCGACGTACTCGGCGGCGGGCCGCTCTCGGCAGTCGCCGCCGCCCCGGTTGGTGGTGTCGATGCGGATGAGCTCGGAGGTGAAGGTGACCACCTCGTCGAGCGCTGTCGTGTCCGGGCCCCGGACCTCCTCAGCCATACTGCTCCTCCACCGCGGCCGAGACGATCGTCGTGACCGCTTTGAATGTGCGGATTGCCTCGTACATCGTCTCGCTGGTGTAGGCGACGCGCCGCTCCGCGCCGCGCGCCACGCCGGGAACCACCGTGGCGGCCGCGCCCAGATGCTCGGCGTCGAACTCCAGCTCCACGGTGAAGGGGCCGCCGTGCACCGGCTCGTGGCGGACGGCGAGGGCCGCGCCGGTCTTCGCGGCCGCGCGGATGTCGGCGGCGGTTCTGGCCGGGGTGCGGCACACCGCCGCGTACCGCGAGACGTAGTCCTTGACGGCGACCTTGGGTGCCTCCGGCGCGTAGCCGAGGGCGTCCTCGCAGGTCAGGTCGTCACCGGTGACGAGGACGACGGGCACGCCGTACTCCGCGACCACATGGGCGTTGAGCAGGCCCTCGCCGGCCCGCTCGCCGTTGAGCCAGACGCCGGTGATCGAGTTGGCGAGATAGGTGTGGGCGAGGACGCCCTCGGTGCCGGCGCCGGTGTGGTAGCCGACGAAGGCGATGCCGTCGACGTCTCCGTGCTGGACGCCCTCGACCATGGAGAGGGACTTGTGCCGGCCGGTGAGCATCTCGGCCCGCTCGTCGAGCTCCTCCAGGAGCAGGTTGCGCATGGACCAGTGCGCTTCGTTGATGAGGACCTCGTCGGCGCCGCCGTCGAAGAAGCCGAGCACGGCGGCGTTCACGTCGGAGGTGAACATCGCGCGGCACCGCTCCCACTGGGGCGTGCCGGGCAGCACGTCGGCGGGCCAGGTCACACCGGTCGCGCCCTCCATGTCGGCGCTGATGAGGATCTTCATGACTGGCACCGTACGCGCAGCCCGGCGGCCGTACCACCCCTGTGGAAAACGTCATTGGCCTGGCCCATTGGCGGACCGGGACGGGGTCCGGTGCGGGGTCAGCGGAGGCACGGAGCGGGGTCCGCGAAGGCCCGGTGCGGGGTCAGCGGAGGCTCGGTGCGGGGTCCGGACATGCGAGGACCCCCTCCGGCGGGGGATTGCGGAGGGGGTCGTTCACGGGGGCCCGCGGCCGTGGCGGCCGCGGGCCGCGGCGGTCAGTGCGCCCGGGTGTCCGCCGGGACGAGCCGCAGGTCGCGCTGGACCGGGACGGCGCCGACGGAGACGTCCGCCGTGTGCGGGGTGTGGTCGCGGGCCTCGACCGACACCACGTACAGGCCCTGCTCGGGAGCGGTCAGGACGTAGCCGCCGTCGACGTGGGAGAGCACCCGGTCGGCCTGGTCGCCGTCGCTCGCGAGGAGGGTGATCGCGGCCCCCTCGACCGGGGAGCCGTCCGCCGTGTGGACGAATCCGTGGACGACGAGTCCGTCGTGGCCGGTCCCGGCCTCCTCCGGCGGCTC
The DNA here is from genome assembly GCF_044752725.1 of Streptomyces sp. NPDC088707. Classification (NCBI taxonomy): domain Bacteria; kingdom Bacillati; phylum Actinomycetota; class Actinomycetes; order Kitasatosporales; family Streptomycetaceae; genus Streptomyces; species Streptomyces sp. NPDC088707. The sequence continues at coordinate 1,525,529 of NZ_JBIVLV010000001.1, forward strand.
GACGGCGAAGTGCGGCAGGCGCTTGTCGAGCCAGCCCGGCAGCCACCAGTTGGAGGCGCCGAACAGGTGCATCAGGGCGGGGACGAGCACGGTCCGCAGGATGAAGGCGTCCAGGGCGACCGCCCCGGCCAGGCCGAGGCCGAACATGGCGGTGGCCCGCTGTCCGCTCAGCATGAAGGCGCTGAAGACGCAGATCATGATCACGCCGGCGGCGTTGATCACCCGGCTGGACTCGGCGAGGCCGACCCGCACCGCGCGCGCGTTGTCGCGGGTGTGGACCCATTCCTCGTGCATCCGGCTGACCAGGAAGACCTGGTAGTCCATCGAGAGGCCGAAGAGCAGGGACAGCATGATGACCGGCAGGAACGCCTCGATCGGTCCCGGCCGTCCGGCGGCGAGGAACTCACCGCCCCAGCCCCACTGGAAGATCGCCACCACCACGCCGAAGGAGGCCGCGGCGGCGATCAGGTTCATGACCGCGGCCGTGAGCGGGACCACGATGCTGCGGAAGGCGATCAGCAGGAGCAGGAAGCCCAGGGCGACGATGGCGCCGACGAAGCCGGGCAGCTTGCCGGCGAGGGTGTCGGCGAAGTCCTCGCCGAGGGCGGTCCCTCCACCGACGTACGCGCGCAGGGCGCTGTCCTGTTCCGCGGCGGGCACGACATCCTCGCGGATCCGCTCGATCAGCTCCGAGGTCTCCTCGGACTGCGGGTTGGTGGTGGGCACGACCTGCACGACGGCGACCTTGGAGGTCGCCTCCGTCGGGACCGGGACCACCTGGGCCACGCCCTCGGTGCTCCGCAGCCGCTCGACCAGTCCGTCCAGGGCGGCCCGGTCCTGGGGGCCGGGCACCTCGGCGACGACCTGGAGCGGGCCGTTGAAGCCGGGGCCGAAGCCCTCGGCGAGCAGGTCGTACGCCTGGCGGGTGGTGCTGGTCTCCGGGTTGTTCCCCTGGTCGGAGGTGCCGAGGCGGAGGGAGAGGGCGGGCACGGCGATCACCAGCATGGCCGCGAAGGCGGCGGCGGCGAGGACGCGGGGGTGCTTCTCCACGTACAGCGACCAGCGGGCGGTGAGACGGGCCTTGTTCTCGGCCCGCGGGCCCTCGGCGGCGAGCCGGCGGCGCTGGCGGCGGCTGAGGACGCGCATCCCGAGGACGCCCAGCATCGCCGGGAGGACCGTGATGGAGGCGATGACGGTGATGACGACGGTGAGGGCCGCCGAGATCGTGACGCCGTTGAGGAAGCTCATGCGCAGGGCGAACATGCCGAGGAGCGCGATGCAGACGGTGCCGCCGGCGAAGATGACGGCCCTGCCGGACGTGTTGACGGCGGTGACGGCCGCCTCCTCCGGAGTCCTGCCCGCGAGGATGCCCTTGCGGTGGCGGGTCACGATGAAGAGGGCGTAGTCGATGCCGACGCCGAGACCGACGAGCATCGCGAGCCAGGTCGACACCTCGGGCACCGTGGTCACCCGGCTGAGCAGGGCGATGGTGGCGGACGCGGTGCCGACCGCGAAGAGGGTCGTGATGATCGGCAGGAGCATGCCGAAGAGGGAACCGAAGGCGAGGAAGAGGACGACGGCGGCGGCGAGGACGCCGACGATCTCGCTGAGGTGGGCCGGGGGTGCCTCGGCGAGCGCGACGGTGGCCCCGCCGACCTCGACCGCGAGCCCGTCGCCGGCCGGTGCCCTGGCCGTCTCGATGAGGGCCTTCATCTGCTCGATCTCGAGCTCGTTGCCCTGTTTGGTGAAGGTGACGCTCGCGTAGGCGGTGCGACCGTCCTCGCTGATCCGCCCGGCACCGGCCTCGCCGTAGGGGCTCGCGACCGAACCGACGTCCGGCTGCGCGGCGACCTTCTCCAGGGCGGCGGTCATCTTCGTGCGGACCTCGTCGTCGCGGACGCTGCCCTCGTCCACCCGCCAGACGACGGTGTCGGTCTCGCCGGCCTGCTCGGGGAAGGCCTCCTGCATCAACGCGATCGCCTTGGACGAATCCGTCCCCGGCAGGTCGAACACATTGGCGTACTTGTCACCGAGCGAGCTGCTCGCGCCGATCGTGCCCACCAGCACGACGACCCACAGCGCGATCACCACCCACTTGTGCCGGAAGCACCATCGGGCCCACGTCCCCACGTCCATCACTCCTCGTCCGGTCGAACTCAGGTCTCCCTGCCATCTGTTGATCAGCCTGAGCGGCGGCGGACGGGTGGACCAGACGCTCCCGGCGTCTCCCCGGGTTCTCACAGGGAACTCTCAACCAGCCGTCAGCCGTTTCACCAGAAGGACGCGACGGGGCGGGCCGATACTGGGGACATGGACCTCGACACCAGCAGACCCGCCACGGTGCTCATCGTGGAGGACGAGCCCGGCATCGCCGATGTACTGGGCATCACGCTCAGGTTCCACGGTCTGTCCGTGCTCTTCGCCGAATCGGGCAGCCAGGCGCTGGAGTTGGCGGAGCGCCACCGCCCCGATCTCATCCTGCTCGACGTGATGCTCCCCGACGGCAACGGCTGGACGGTGTGCCGCCGGCTGCGGGGCGAGCGGGAGAGGTCCTGGGACACCGCGATCATCTTCCTCACCGCACGGGACGCGCCCCAGGACATCGTGAGCGGGCTGGCGCTCGGCGGCGACGACTACATCACCAAGCCGTTCAACGTGGACGAGGTGGTGGCCAGGGTCCGCTCGGTACTGCGCCGCACCCGGCGGAGCAGCGAGGAGCGGGCCCCCCGGGACGTGCTCCGGCACCTCGACGTCGAGCTGGACGAGGCGACCTTCACCGTACGGCGGGCGGGCCGGCCCGTGGACCTCACCCCGACCGAGTACAACCTGTTGCGCTACCTGATGCGCAACGCGGACCGGGTGGTCACCAAGGAGCAGATCCTGCGTCATGTCTGGAGCTACGACTCGGCGGTGGAGTCGACCGTGGTGGAGACGTACATCAGTTATCTGCGCCGGAAGCTGGACCGGTTCGGCGCACCCCTCATCGTGACGCGGCGGGGTGTGGGGTACGGGCTGCGGGCGGCCACGGGATGAACGGGGCCGTGAAGGCGACGGAGGCCGCCACGGGCACACCGGCCGCCACGGGCCCTGCCGCCGCGCCGAAGCCGGGGTCACGCAGGCCGCGTTCGCTACGGGGCAGCCTCACCCTCGTCAACGTGGCCCTGCTCGCCCTCGGCCTGCTCCTCGCCATGGCCGCCTCGCTCGTCGGGGTGTGGACCATCCTGATAGGGCAGCTCGACGACACCCTCCGCCAGGACGCCCGCGAGATCCAGGAGGTCCAGGACGCACGGGCCTCCGCCTCACCCGCCTCGCCCTCCTCCCCCGACCTCTGCGCCGCCGTCCCCTCCTCGGTCCTGCACCGCTCCGCGCCGTACGCGCTGCTCGACTCGGCTGGCCGGGTGGTCCGTTCCTGCGTACGGGAGTCGGACGGGCCCCGGCGGAACGCCGACGCCCTGGCCGCCTCCGTGTCCCCCGTCGCACTCGCGGACCGGGGCGAGGGGGCCTCCGTACGGCTGGACGGGGAGGTGTACCGGGTGGGCGCCCAGCGGGTGACCGGGGGCGGCATCCTGCTCAGCACCGCCCCCATGGCCGGGATGATGGCCACGGTGAAGAAGCTCTTCCTCCTCGAACTCCTGGTGAGCGCGTCCCTGTTGACACTCCTGGCGCTGCTCACGCAGCGGGCCGCCCGCCGTCGGCTGCGCCCGCTCGAGGACATGGTGCAGACGGCCTCGGCCATCGCGGCGGGCCATCTCGGGAGCCGGATCTCGCCCGCGGGCGGCAGCAGCGAGGTCGCCGAGCTGCGGACGGCGCTCAACTCCATGCTCCAGCAGGTCGAGACGGCCTTCCGCTGCCGGGAGGAGGCGTCGGAGCAGGTGAAGCGGTTCGCCGCCGACGCCTCGCACGAACTGCGGACCCCGCTCGCCACCATCCGCGGCTATGCCCAGCTGTTCGACAAGGGCATGCTGGGACCCGAGGAGCAGGAGCGGGCCATCGGCCGGATCGCCTCGGAGGCCGACCGGATGAACCGTCTGGTGGAGGAGCTGCTCGCGCTGGCGCGCCTGGAGCAGCAGCCGCAGCCTCAGCGGCGGCCGGTGGACCTCGCCCTGCTCGCCCGGGAGGCCGCGGTGGACCTGCTGGCGGTCCAGCCGGGGCGGCCGGTGACGGAGGCGGGGGCGCTGAAGCTGGAGGACGAGCGGGTGCCCGTCCTCGGCGACGAGGGACTGCTCCGACGGCTCGTCGCGAATCTGCTCAGCAACGTGTCCGTGCACACCCCGCCCGAGGCCCCGGTCACGGTGGAGGTGACCCGCGAGGACGAGGCCGTACTGCTCCGGGTCCGCGACGACGGTCCCGGGATGCGGCCCGAGGACGCGGCGCGCATCTTCGACCGCTTCTTCCGGGCGGACCCCGACCGGGCCCGCAGGACCGGCGGGAGTGGCCTCGGCATGTCGATCGTGCAGGCGGTGGTGCAGGCCCACGACGGGACGCTGCGGGTGGAGACCGGGCTCGGCGAGGGGATGACGGTCGAGGTCCGCTTCCCGGACACGGAGCTCACGGGCTGACGCCGGCGATGGTACGGACGGCGCGGTGAGGCGCGGGCGGGCCGGCCGGGGGGCCTGCCCGCGGCCCCGTCACGGGGCCCGGTGCGGGCTTGGCGCGAGGGTGCCGAAGGACCGGTCGTAGTAGACGAGGGGTTCTCCGGGGGCGAGCCGGACGTCGTCCACCCGCCCGATCATGATGGTGTGGTCACCCGCGCGGTGGCGGGCGTGGAGCGTGCAGTCGAGCTGGCCGATGGCCCCGGCCACCACCGGCAGCAGCGACGGCGTGTGGGCCTGTTCCCCGTCGGGGAACCGGTCGGCGCCGGAGGTGGCGAAGAGCCGGGCGACGGCCTCGTCCTCCCGGCGCAGGATGCTCACCGCGAACTCCTCGCACGCGTCGAAGTCCGGGAAGGACGAGGAGGAGTGGGAGAGGCAGACGAGGACCAGCGGCGGGTCGAGCGAGAGCGAGCAGAAAGACGTGGCGGTGAAGCCGCGGGGGCTGCCGTCGGCGGCCCGGGTGGTCACGACGACCACGCCGGCGGCGAACCGGGCCATCGCGGCACGGAAGTCGGCGGGGTCCACCCCGGCCGAGGCGTCGGGACCGGGGGCGGTCAGGGCGTGGGGGCTTCGGCTGGTCACGGCAGCAGCACCACCTGTCCGGCGAAGTTGAGGCCGGCGCCGAAGCCGAGGAGCAGGGCCGGTTCACCGCTGCTCGCCTCCCCTCGTTCGAGCAGGGCGTCGAGAGCGAGGGGTACGGAGGCGGCGGAGGTGTTGCCGGTCCGCACCACGTCCCGGGCGACGGCGGTGCGGCCGGTGAGGCCGAGGCGCTCGGCCATCAGCTCGATCATCCGCAGGTTGGCCTGGTGCGGGACGAAGGCCCCGAGGTCGGCGGGGGCGACGCCGGCGAGTTCCAGGGCGCGGGCCGCTTCGGGGGCGACCTCCTCCATGGCCCAGCGGAACACCCGACGGCCGTCCATCCGCATCCAGGGACGGCCGGTCTCCTCCGGTGTCCCGGCGAACGCGTCCCAGCCCGCGGTCATGCGCAGCGCGTGGGCGTGGGCCCCGTCCGCCCGCCGGACGACCGGTCCGATGCCGGGGGTGTCGGAGGGGCCGACGACGACGGCTCCGGCGCCGTCGGCGAAGAGGAAGGAGATCGTACGGTCCTCCGGGTCGACGATGTCCGTCATCCGCTCGGCGCCGATGACCAGGACGTGGCGGGCGCTGCCGGCGGTGACCGCGTCCGAGGCGACGGCGAGGGCGTGGCAGAAGCCGGCGCAGGCGGCGGACAGGTCGATCCCGGCGGCGCGGTGGGCGCCGAGTTCGTGGGCGACCCGGACGGCGAGCGGCGGGGTCTGGAGGAGGTTGGACATACTGGCGAGGAGGACGAGGTCGATGTCGGCGGCCGGCACGCCGGCATGGGCGAGTGCCTTGCCGGCGGCGGAGACGGCCATCACGGGCAGGGTCTCGTCGGGCTCGGCGAACCGGCGTTCGCGGATGCCGCTCCGGGTCTCGATCCACTCCTCTGTGGAGTCGATCCGCGTGCAGATCTCGGCGTTGCCGACCACCCGTCGCGGCCGGTGACCGCCGACCCCGAGGATGCGGCTGTGACCGTGCGCGGGGGTGCGCAGGCTGACTGGGGGCATCGTCGACTCGTTTCCGCGGCCGGCGCTCGGCCGGTTGCCGCTGTGCGGGGAGGTGCGTGCGTACGGCTCCGCCCGGATGCGGGTGGTGGGTCGGGGCCTCTCGTTCGGGTCGGTCCGGATCGACTCTGATCCGGACCGGTCGGGAAGGGGCACGTCAGGGCGGGAAGGGGCAGGGCCGGGCCGGGGCGGTCGGGTCCGGTGGTCAGCGCGTCCGGTGGTCGTCGGGGCCTTAGACCGTCGGGGCCGGCGTACCGGCGTACCGGCGCAGTTCGTCGAGGAGTTCGGCCTGGCGCAGGACGGCCGGGTCGGGGGCGGACCGGCTTCGGACTGCGGCGACGAGCGCGGTGAGGGCGCGTGCGATCTGGTCGGCCGGCGCGAGGGGGACCTCCCGGCTGCCGCCGGGGCCGTGCAGCCGGACGAGCGGGGTGAGGTCGGCGGGTGGGGTGTAGGCGCGGTCGACGGTGATCCGGCCCGTACCGCCGTGGAGTTCGTAGCGGGCGCGGTAGGCGTGGGCCATGCCGAAGGTGAGCTGGGCGGTGATGCCTTCGGGGGTGCGCAGCAGGGCGGCGCCCGCGGTGTCGACCCGGCGTCCGGTTCCGGCGGTGAGTGCGGCGCCGGTGACGGTGAGGCGGGGGCCGAGGAGGTGGAGGGCGGCGCGGAGCGGGTAGACCCCGACGTCCCACAGGGCACCGCCGCCGAGTTCCGGCCGGTGCCTGATGTCGTCGTCGGGCGGTTCGGGGACGGTGAACGTGGCGTGCAGGGACCGGAGTTCACCGATGGCGCCGTCGGCGACGAGGCGCCGTATCGCCGCGTGCTGGGGGTGGTGGACGAAGAGGACGTTCTCGACGAGGGCGAGGCCCAGGTCGGCCGCGCGGTCGAGGAGCCGCCGGGTGTGCTCGGCGTCGAGCGTCAGCGGCTTCTCGGCCAGGACGTGCTTGCCCGCGTCGAGGGCGGCGGCGACCCAGGTCTCGTGGAGGGCGGCCGGGACGGGTGCGTAGACGAGGTCGACGTCCTCGGCGGCGAGCACGGCGTCGTACCCGGCGGCGGGCCGGCCGCCGAAGCGCTCGGCGACGGCCTTGGCGCGGTCGGGGTCGCGGCTGCCGATCACCGCGATCTCCAGGTCGGGGTGGGCGGCGACGGCGGGCAGCATCCGGCGGACGGCGATGTCGGCGCAGCCGAGGAGGCCGAGGCGCAGGGGCCTGCTCATCGTGGTTCCCGGGTGGCGTGCAGGCAGGCGAGCAGGGTGCGGGCCTGGACGTTGACGTAGTGGCCGTGCCGAACGAGGGAGGTGAGCTGGCCCTCGGAGACCCAGCGGAAGCCCGGCGGCGGGTCGGCGGCGCGGGTCGCCTCGTCGGCGTCGACGAGGAGGTAGCGGCTCTCGGCGTTGAGGAAGCGGCCGCCCTCCTCGGAGTGGACCGCCTCGTAACGGATGCGTTCGGGGGCGGCGGCGAGGACCGCGTCGAGGAACGGAGGCCGGTCGGCGCCGGTCAGGTGGGCGTGGTTGTCGGGGGTGTACTGGACGGTGGGGCCGAGTTCGACGGTGTCGAGGAAGCCGCCTTCGACGCGGGCGTGGGCGAGGACGTGGCGGACGCCGCCGGCCTCGCGGACGAGGAAGGCGGTGACGCCGGTGGCGACGGGCTCGAAGAGGGGCTGGCTCCAGCGGGTCACCTCGCGGTTCCCGGCCCGTACGTCGACGGCGACGACCCGGAAGTAGCGGCCGTCCTCGTGGTCGATGGAGTAGGCGCCGCGGTGCCAGCCGGAGGTCTCGGCGAGGGGTATGCGCCGGGTGTGGACGTCGTGCCGGGAGCGTTCGGCGGTGAACCAGGAGAGCAGCTCGACGTCGGAGTGCAGGGCGCGGGGGTCGCCCGCGTGCGGCAGGCAGGACAGGACGGTCCTGGCGTCCATGTTGATCGTGTTGGACGCGTGGAGGAGGGAGTCGATCTGACCGAGTGTCAGCCAGCAGAAGTCGTCGAGGAGGGGTACGTCGTCGACGGCCTCCACGATCATGTTGCGGTTGGACTTGCGCAGGAACCACGAGCCGTGTTCGGACTGGAGCACGTCGGCGAGGACCCGGCCGCGGCCGGGGCGGACGAAGTGGTCGATGTACTTCACGTCGGCGCCGCGGTGCACCTTGGTGTAGTTGCTGCGGGTGGCCTGGACGGTGGGCGAGAGCTGGAGCAGGTTGCGGTTGCCGGGCTCCATCTTGGCCTGCATGAGGAAGTGCAGGACGCCGCCGAACTCCTTGACGACGATGCCGAGGATGCCGACCTCGGGCTGGCTGATGACGGGCTGGCGCCACTCGGGGAACGGCCCGTCCTGATGGGTGACGTGCATGCCCTGGACGGTGAAGAACCTGCCGCTGCGATGTCCGAGGTCGCCGGTGTCCGGGTCGAACGACCAGCCGTCGAGGGCGCTGAAGGGGATCCGCTCGACCCCGAAGACGGTGGCCTCGGCGCGTTCGGCGAGCCAGCCGGGGATGTCGCGCGGGCCGGGGGCGCGGCTGACCGGTTCGCGGGCCGAGCGGGCCAGCCGGGCGGCGATGTCCGTGTCCTCGCGTGAGGTCAGGGGGGCGCCGTCGAGGAGGGTGCGCGGGGGGCGTGTCGGGGTGGCCCGGCTCATCCGCGGGCCTCCACGAACTCCTTGACGGAGTCCACCACGTAGTCGATCATCTCGTCGGTCAGCCCCGGGTAGACCCCGATCCAGAAGGTCTGGTCGGTGATGACGTCGCTGTTCACGAGGGAGCCCACGACCCGGTGCGGCTGGTCGGTGTAGGCCGGGTGGCGGGTGAGGTTGCCGGCGAAGAGCCGTCGGGTGCCGATGCGGCGGCCTTCGAGGAAGTCCGTGAACTCGGCGCGGGTGAAGGGTGCTTCGACGTCGACGGTGAGGGCGAAGCCGAACCAGCTGGGGTCGCTGCGCGGGGTGGCGCTGGGCAGCAGCAGGTGGGGCAGGCCGGCGAGTCCGTCGTGCAGCCGGCGCCAGTTCCGCTTGCGCGCGTCGATGAAGGCGTCGAGCCTGGTGAGCTGGGAGAGGCCGAGGGCGGCTTGGATGTCCGTGGCCTTCAGGTTGTAACCGACGTGCGAGAAGATGTACTTGTGGTCGTACCCGGCCGGCAGGGTGCCCATCTGGTACTGGAAGCGCTTGAGGCACTTGTCGTTCTCGCCGGGCTCGCACCAGCAGTCCCGGCCCCAGTCGCGCAGCGACTCCACGATGCGGGCGAGCGCCAGGTTCGAGGTGAGGACGCAGCCGCCCTCGCCCATGGTGAGGTGGTGGGCCGGGTAGAAGCTGACGGTGGTGAGGTCGCCGAAGGTGCCGGTGAGTTTGCCGTCGTAGCGGGACCCGACGGCGTCGCAGTTGTCCTCGATGAGGAAGAGCTCGTGCTCATCGGCGAGTTGGGTGATCTCGGCGACCTCGAAGGGGTTGCCGAGGGCGTGCGCGATGATGATCGCCCGGGTCTTGGGTCCGATGGCGGCGGCGACCCGGTCGGCGGTGGTGTTGTAGGTGCCGAGGTCGACGTCGACGAAGACCGGTACGAGGCCGTTCTGGAGGATCGGGTTCACGGTCGTGGGGAATCCGGCGGCGACGGTGATCACCTCGTCGCCGGGCCGCAGCCGGCGGTCCTCCAGGTGCGGGGAGGTGAGGGCCGAGACGGCGAGCAGGTTCGCGGAGGAGCCGGAGTTGGTCAGGTGGGCCTTGCGGCGGCCGAGCCGGCGGGCGAAGGCCGACTCGAACTTGCGGGAGCTGCGGCCCGCGGCGATCCGCATCTCCAGCGCGGCCTCGACGAGCGCGAGCCGGTCCTCCTCGTCGAGGACGGCTCCGGACGGCCAGATCTCGGTGACGCCGGGCTCGAAGCCCCGGTCGGCCTGCTGCTCCTGCTCCTGGTGGTACTTGCGCACCTCGTCGAGCACAAGCGCCCGGTGGTCGCTCATCGCGTTGTCCTTCCTGCCGTGCCGTTGCCGGCGGATGAGGCCGCGAGGAGGTCCCGCAGCGCGTGGTCGAGGGAGTGGCCGGGGTGCCAGTCGAGCAGCTCGGCGGCACGGGTGATGTCGAGCTGCTGCCACTCCGTGTCGTGCCGGGCCGGCGCTCCGGGCACGGTCTCCTCGACGGTTCTGACGGGCAGACCGCTGAGGTCGACGAGCCGCTGGACGAGCTCCCGGGTGTGGACGGCCGCCCCGCCGCCGATGTTGATCACGCGGCCGGAGACCCGGTCGAGCGGGGCGGTCAGGGTCCGCAGGACGGCGTCGGTGACATCGCGTACGTCCACGAAGTCGCGCCAGGCCAGGAGCGGCGGCAGGCGCAGCTCGACCGGCGTCCGGCCGGCTCCGCCGTCCGGGGCCGCGTCGAGTGCGCGGGCGGCGGCGGTCAGCCGGGCGGCCACCGAGCCGAGCAGGCTGCCCGTGGGGGCGCCGGGCCCGGCCACGTTGGCGATCCGCAGCACCGTGCCGGGGACCCGGCCGGTCCCGGCGGCGGCGAGCACCGCCTCGGTGCCGAGGAGTTTGGTGCGTCCGTACGGGGTGACGGGGGCGGGCGGGGTGGTCTCCGGGGTCGGTGTGCCGCTGGTCCCGGCCCCGTACTCGTGGACCGTGCCGAGCTGGACGAGCCGGGGCGGACGGGCGAGGAGGGCGAGCGCCCGGACGAGCCGTGCGGGGAGTTCGGCGTTCCCCGCGCGCATGCCCGCCTCGTCGGTGTTCCAGGCGCGGCCCGCGGCGTTGACCACGGCGCCGCCGTCGGTCCCGTCGGGGGCGCCGAGGGCGTCGGCGACGGCGGCGGCGATCCGCCCGGGTGCCGCCGACGCGAGGTCGAGTCCGCCCGCGCGGGTGCCGGCGAAGGACACCACGTGGTGGCCCGCGTCGGTGAGGCCGCGGTGGAGGTGGGCGCCGAGGAAGCCGCCGGCTCCCAGGAGGACGACGTTCACCCGGTGCCGTCCTCGGTGTGCTTGGCCGCCTTCCACCAGTCGGGGTGGTCCCGGTACCAGGCGACCGTCTCGGCGAGTCCGCGGTCGAAGGGGGTGCGCGGGGTGTAGCCCAGCTCCTCGCGGATCTTGGTCTCGTCGATCGAGTAGCGCAGGTCGTGGCCCTTGCGGTCGGCGACCCAGCGGATCAGGGAGGCATCGGCGTCGCAGAGGTCCAGGAGCCGTTCGGTGATCTCGATGTTGGTCTGCTCGTTGCCGCCGCCGATGTTGTAGACCTCGCCTGCCCGGCCCCGGGTGAGGACCAGCTGGACGGCCCGGCAGTGGTCGTCGACGTGCAGCCATTCGCGTACGTTGCGGCCGTCGCCGTAGAGCGGCACGGGCCTGCCTTCGAGGAGGTTGGTGACGAAGAGCGGGATGAGCTTCTCGGGGTGCTGGTAGGGGCCGTAGTTGTTGGAGCAGCGGGTCACCGAGAGGTCGAGGCCGTGGGTGCGCCAGTAGGAGCGGGCGATCATCTCGGCGGCCGCCTTGGAGGCCGCGTACGGGGTGTTGGGCAGCAGCGGCCAGTCCTCGGTCCAGGAGCCTTCGGTGATGGAGCCGTACACCTCGTCGGTGGAGATGTGGACGACCCGGGGGACTCCGGTGCGCAGGCAGGCCTCCAGGAGGTTCTGGGTGCCGAGGACGTTGGTGTGGACGAAGTCGGCGGCGGCCTCCAGGGACCGGTCGACGTGGGACTCGGCCGCGAAGTGGACGACGGCGTCGTGGCCGGGGAGCAGGTCCGTCAGGAGCGGCAGGTCGCAGATGTCGCCGCGGACGAAGTCGAGCCGGGGGTGGTCGGCGGGCAGGCTGTCCCGGTTGCCCGCGTAGGTGAGGATGTCGAGCACGGTGACGTGGGCGTCCTCGTACCCCTCGTATCCGCCGTCGAGGAGGGTCCGGACGTAGTGCGAACCGATGAATCCGGCGCCGCCGGTGACCAGGAGCCTCATGCCGCCACCTCCACGTGGGTGTGATCGCCGACGACGAGCCGGTGCCGGCCGGTCGCCTCGGCCGGCCCGACGGTGGCGGAGCGTCCGATGAGCGAGCCGTGGAGGCCGCTGACCCCGCGGACGGTGGCCCCGTCGAGCGTGATGGAGTACGCGAGCCGGGTGTCGCTCAGGACGCAGTCCCGGCCGATGGTGGTGTGCGGGCCGACATGGCTGTTCTCGACGAGGGTGCCGGCCCCGATGACGGCCGGACCGACGACGTGGGAGCCGACGATCCGGGCGCCCGCTTCGACGATCACGGCGCCGGTGAGGGTGCTGGCGGAGTCGACGTCGCCGTCGACCCGGCCGTCGAGTCCGTCGAGCATCCGGCGGTTGCATTCGAGGACGTCCTCGACGCGGCCGGTGTCCTTCCAGTAGCCCTCGTAGCGGCTCGCCCTGACGGCGGCACCCCGCTCGACGAGCCACTGGACGGCGTCGGTGATCTCCAGCTCGCCCCGCGGGCTGGGCTCGATGGCGGCGACGGCCTCGTGGATGGCCGGGGTGAAGAAGTACACGCCGATGAGGGCGAGGTCGCTGCGGGGTACGGCGGGCTTCTCCACCAGCCGTTCCACGGTGCCGTCCGGGCCGATCTCGGCGACACCGAACGCGCGGGGGTCGGCGACCTTGTGCACGAGGAGCTGCGCCGCGGGCCGTTCGGCGGCGAAGTCCGCGGCGATCTCCTCGATGCCGTCGGGCAGCATGTTGTCGCCGAGGTACATGAGGAAGTCGTCGTCGCCGAGGAAGTCCCGGGCGATGGCCACCGTGTGGGCGAGACCGCGGGGCGCGTCCTGGGGGATGTAGGTGATGTCCAGGCCGAGCCGGGAGCCGTCGCCGATGACGGCGGCGATCTGCGGTCCCCGGTCGCCGACGATGACGCCGACGTCGACGATGCCGAGCGCCCGGACGTTCTCCAGGACGTGTTCGAGCACCGGTTTGTTGATGATGGGGATGAGCTGTTTCGGCATGGAGTAGCTGAACGGTCGCAGCCGGGTGCCGGAACCGCCCGACAGCACCAGAGCCTTCATCGGAGTTCCTCTCATGGGGGTGGCGTCCTCTTCCGCCGGCTCGGACCACGATCCTGCGCCGGTCTGCTGGAGTCGGCCTCGAACGCGGCTCACGGCCGCGTGTCCCGCACCCGTCGCTCCAGGTCCTGGACGACGCGGGCGGGGCTGGGCATGTCCTCCATCTCCGCCCGCAGCTCACGGGCCGCGGTCGTGTGCGCGGGCTCGCGCAGGACGCGGTCGAGGGCCTTGTGCAGTTCCTCGGGATCGTCCTGGCGGGCCGCTTCGGCGAGGGTGACGGCGGCGCCGCGGGCGGCGAGCCGTTCCCCGGTGGCGAACATGTCCGCCAGCTGCGGCAGAACCAGCTGGGGCAGGCCGTGGGCGATGGAGGTCATGGTGGTGCCGGCGCCGCCGTGGTGGACGACCGCGTCGCAGGAGCCGAAGAGCAGATGGAGCGGGGTGGGGTCGATGAGCCGGACGTGGTCCGGCAGCGGGCCGATGGCCTCGCGGTACTCGGGCTCGACGGTGGCGATCGCCTCGGTGTCGTCGAGGCCCTCGAACGCCTGGAGGATACGGCGGACGTGCGGGACCCCGCCGAGGGTGAGGGTGCGCAGGCCCAGCGAGACCGCGACCCGGCGGCGCGGCCGGTCGGTGCCCCATTCGCGGCGCCGCCACCCGGGGACCTGTCCGTTGCCGTTGAAGGGGACGGCCCGGATCGGGGTGCCGGGCTCGGCGTCCGGGAGCTGGAGCGACGGCGGGCAGGGGTCGAGGACGATCGTCGGGTCGGGCAGTGCGTCGAGGCCGAGCGCACGGCAGGTGCCGAGGAGCGCGACGCGGGCCTGGGGGCGGACGAAGCCGGTGAGGAAGTCGACGCTCCAGCGGTGGCGGGCGACGGGGACGTCCAGGAGGGCGCCGATCACCGGGGCGGTGTACTCCAGGAGGTCGCAGACGAGCAGGTCCGGCCGGAAGGCGCGGGCGAAGTCGAGGTACTCGGGCAGCCTCGCGCTCTGGTGGCCGAACCAGAGCGCGAAGTAGTCCTCCATCACCTGGGGTTCCGGCTCGGCGTGGGTGTCGATGAGCCGTTCGTCCTCGCCGAGGTTCTCCCTGAGGACCTCCTCGACCTCGAAGCGCTCGCCGACGCTGACGGCGTTCAGCCCGGCGGCCGCGGCCATCCCCATGATGTCCGGCTGGCCGATGACGAGCACCTCGTGCCCGGCCGCCCGCAGCGCCCAGGCCAGCGGGACCATCGGCGCGAGGTGGCTGGAGACGGGGGTGCCGATCATCAAGACGCGCATGGGTCCTCCTGCGGTGGGGTGGTTCGGTGGTCCGGGTCGGTGGTCCGGTTCGGCGGTCCGAGTCGGGGTCCGGTTCGGCGGTCCGGTTCGGTGGTGCTCAGGAGGCGGCGGGCTGCCACTCCGCGAGCAGTCCGGCGGCGGCTGCCTCGACGGCGCCGGGCGCGGCGGCGTCCTTGGGTGAGATGAGCGGGGGTTCGGTGAAGCCCCACGGCAGGGCGAGGTCGGGGTCGAGCGGGTCGATGTCGATCTGGGTGCCGGGGACATGGCCGCTGGAGAGCACGTAGCAGATGGTGGTGTCGTCGGTGAGGGCGAGGAAGCCGTGTCCGACGCCCTCCGGCACGTAGACGCAGGCCCCGGAGTCGGCGGTGAGGCGGTTGACGGTGTACGTGCCGAAGTGCGGCGATCCCACGCGCAGGTCCACGGCGATGTCCCGCAGGGCGCCGCGCACACAGGTCACGTACTTGGCCTGTCCGGGTGGGACGGTGACGCTGTGGATGCCGCGCAGGGTGTTGCGCCGGGAGACGGAGTAGTTGATCTGGTGGACCGTGAAGGGCCGCCCGACGGCCCGGGAGAGTTCCTCGGTGCGCAGCGCCTCGAAGAAGGAGCCGCGGTCGTCGCGCAGGTGGTCGGGTTCGGCCAGCCAGGTGCCGGGGACCGCCAGTTCGGTGAAGCGCATCGCCGGTTCACCGCGCCCCGGCGCGGTGGTGGGCGGTGAGGGCCTCCAGGGCGGGCACGGCGTCCAGGGGGCTGGGGCTCGCCAGGCTGTCGGCGTGCAGGGCGTCCGCGGCGGCCTGGAAGGAGGCCTCGCCGAGGAGGCGTTCGAGGCTCTTCCAGAGCTCCGGTGCGGTGAAGCCGCCCGTGCCCATGGAGAGGCCCGCGCCGCGGTCCTCCAGGTACCGGGCGACGACGACGCCGTCCCCGCCCTCGACGGGCACGATGAGCTGCGGGACCCGGTAGGCGGCGGCGATGCCGAAGGTGCCGACGCTGCCGTGGTGGACGATGGCGGAGCTGGTGGGGAGCAGCTGGTCCAGGGGGACGTAGTCGAGGGTGCGGACGTTCTCCGGGATGCTGCGGACGGAGGCGAGCTGGTCGCGGTCGAGGGTGGCGACGAGTTCGATGTCGCGGCCCGCGACCATCTCCAGGAGTTCGGAGATGGGGAAGCCGGCCTCCTCGGCGAACATCCTGCGGGTGCTGACGCCGAGGGTGAGGACCACGCGGGGGCGTTCGGCCGGGCCGTGGAGCCACTCGGGGACGGCGCCGCCGCCGGTGTACGGGACGCGGCGGACGGGCTGGTAGCGGACCTCGTCGGTGATCCGCATCCCGGTGGGCATGAGGTCGACGCTCCACTGGCCGAGCAGCAGCTCCTCGTCGAACTCAAGCCCGTGACGGCCCAGTTCGGGGCGCATGGCGGCGGCGACCGGGTCGCCTCCGGGGAGGGCGGCGGCGCGTCGGCGGTTCTCGGCGGAACGCATCCAGCCGAAGTAGTCGATGCCCCAGAGCAGGCGGGCGTGGACGGCGCCGGCGGCACGGGCCGCGATCGGGGCGGCGAAGGCGAGCGGGTCCCAGAGGACGAGGTCGGGCCTCCAGGCGCGGGCGAAGGCGACGAGGTCGTCGGTGGCCGTGCCGTGGGCGGGGCCACCGGCCGGCCCGGCGGGGTGGTAGAGGGAGAACCCGGCGAGCATGTAGTGGCGGATGACGTTGCGGCGGTTTCCGGGGTCGTCGGGGGCGAGGTCGAGGGCGCCGGTGATCCGGTCGAGCCGGTCGTCGCTCGCGCAGGCGCCGACCAGGGCGGGTACGTCGACCCGGTCGCCGATCTCGACGGCCGCGAGACCGGCGGCGGTGACGGCGCCGGTGAGCTCGGGGTGGCTCGCGACCCGTACCTCGTGTCCGGCCGCGAGCAGGGCTCGGGCGAGCGGGACGACCGGGTACAGGTGGGCGGCGCCCGGGAAGAGGGTGAACAGAACCCGCAT
Organism: Streptomyces sp. NPDC088707; assembly: GCF_044752725.1. Lineage (NCBI taxonomy): Bacteria > Bacillati > Actinomycetota > Actinomycetes > Kitasatosporales > Streptomycetaceae > Streptomyces > Streptomyces sp. NPDC088707. The sequence goes on from NZ_JBIVLV010000001.1 coordinate 1,541,901, forward strand.
GGGCTCTCCTTTCGGGTGGGCCCGTGCCGACGCGCGGCTCAGGCGTTCCTGACGTCGATACGGCCCATCTGTCCGGCCGATGAGTGCCCGAGCTGGTGGCAGTGGTAGACGTACTGGCCGGTGTAGTCGCCCCAGGTCATGGCGATCCGTACGGTGTCGCCGGGGGCGATGACGACGGTGTCCTTGAGTCCCGCCTCGCCGGGGCCCACGGGCACGCCGTTGCGGTCCAGCACCCGGAACTGCACGAGGTGGGTGTGGAAGCTGTGGTGGATGTGGAAGTTCGGGGGCGGGATCGGGGCGTCGCCGTTGCGGATGGTCCAGATCTCGGTGCTGCCGACCACGGTCTCGACGTCGACGCGCTCGGGGTCGTACTGCAGTCCGTTGATCTGCGGCCGGGGTGCGAGGTCGAGCACGAACGCCCGCTCGGTGCCGGAGGTGGGGACCGGGGGGAGTTCGCTCAGCCGGCGGGGGACGCCGCTGAGGTCGAGCGCCTTGCGGACGACGTCGAAGCGCAGCACCTCGGGGCGTTCGGTGGCGGTGGCCGCGGTGTTCTCCAGGACGAGGGACGAGCCGACCCGGTAGCGGGAGAAGTCGACGACGATCTCGGCGCGCTCGGCACCGGCGAGGGTGATCTCGGTCCGCTCCACGGGCGCTTCGAGGAGGCCGCCGTCGGTGGCGATCTGCTGGAAGGCGGAGCCGTCGGCGAGGCGGAGGGTGATGTGCCGGTTGACGGAGACGTTGTAGAGCCGGAAGCGGTACCTGCGGGCGGCGACCTCGAAGTACGGCCGTTCCTTGCCGTTGACCAGCAGGTGGGGGCAGAGGTCCGGTCGCGTGTAGATGAGGGTGCCGTCCGCCTCGACGCGGGCGTCGCGGATGACCAGCGGCACGTCGTACCGGCCCCGGGGCAGCGGGAGCGCCGACTCCTCAGTGTCGCCCAGGAGGTAGGTGCCGTGCAGTCCCCGGTAGACGTTCTCCGCCTCCAGGTGGTGGGCATGGTCGTGGTACCAGAGGGAGGCGGCCCGCTGGGTGTTGGGGTAGCGGTACTCGCGGTGCGCGCCCGGCTCGATCACGTCCATCGGGAGGCCGTCGTGGGCCGAGGGCACGTGACCGCCGTGGAGGTGGACGGCGGCCCGCACGGGCAGGTCGTTGTACTGACGGATGATCACCTCCCGGTCGCGGAAGGCACGGAGGGTCGGTCCGGGGAGGCTGCCGTCGTACGTCCGCACCCGGGTCCTGACGCCCTTGACGAGCTCCGTCTCCGCCTCGCGCATGCGCATCGCGTAGACGTCCGCCCGCGCGGTGACCGAGACCGGCCGCAGCACACGGGGCAGCGGCATCGGGTGGGCGAAGACCTCGGACTCGGCGAGGGCGCCGAGGGCCGCGGGCGCCTGCTGACCCGCCGCGCCGTGCTCCCCGGCAGCCGCGTGGCCGCTGTGGCTGCCGGCAGCCGCGTGGCCGGCGACGGTCTGCCCGCCCTCCGGTCCGCCGATGGCGAACCCGGCGGGGACGAGGGCGACGGCGCCGCCCGCGACGGCGGCCTTCAGAAGGACTCTGCGATTCGGCTTCACAGGGCGGGAAGTTAGGCAGAAGTCCTCAACTGCCGCTCGACGGGCGCTAGAAGAGCCCTCACCTGGTGCGGAGCGGGGTGGCCGTTCTCCCTTGGCGGGAGCCCCGCGTCGGACCCCTTCGCCAGACGCTGCGGGCTGATTATGATCACCGGGTGAGAAGGGGGACTCATGATTCGCATACTCCTCGCCGAGGACATGCACATGGTGCGGGGGGCCCTTGCGGCCCTGCTGAGCCTCGAACCCGATCTGCTGGTCGTGGCCCAGGTCGAGCGCGGTGACTGCATCGTCTCGATGGCGGAGCGGCACCGCCCCGACGTGGCCGTGATTGACGTGGACCTGCCGGGAATGGACGGTATCGCCGCGTCCGAGGAGCTTCGGGAGCGGCTGCCGTCCTGTCGGACCCTGATCCTGACGAGCCTGGACCAGCCGGGCACCCTGCGGCGGGCGATGGCGGCCGGGGTCGGCGGCTATCTGCTGAAGGACGCCCCGCCCCACGAACTGGCAGCGGGGGTACGGCGGGTGGCGGCCGGACATCTGGCGGTCGCACCGGAGCTCGCGATGTCGGCATGGGAGAGCGGGGGGCAGCAGCCGCTGACGCCCCGGGAGACGACGGTGCTGCGGCTGGCCGCGGACGGCGCGGACGTGACCCAGATCGCCGAGCAGCTCCATCTGTCGGCGGGCACGGTCCGCAACTACCTGACGTCGATCGTCTCGAAACTCCACGCGCGTAACCGCCTGGACGCGGTGCGCATCGCGCGCGACGCCGGCTGGCTGTAGGGGGCGGGCGGGGGCTCGTCGGAGGGCGTCCCGCCCGCCGGACGTCTCAGCAGGCGCCCCGGGCCAGCGGCGGGGCCGGCACCCTCGGGGCGGTGTCGGCGGGGCTGCCGACGGGGCACTCGGCGATCAGATGGAACCAGCCCTCGCCGTCCTGCGAGGAGTCGAGCGTTCCGTCGACACCGGCCAGCCGCTCGGCGAGGTTGGCGAGACCGCTGCCGTTGCCCCCGTCGAACGGCACCGCCGCGAGTCCGCGGCCCGGGTGGGATCCGTCGTTGGAGACGGTGAGGGTGACGGCCCCCCTGCGCCGGCGCAGGGAGATCCGGCAGTGCCGGACCGTGGAGTGCCGCAGCATGTTGGTGACGGCCTCGCGCAGGACGGTGGCGAGGACCGCCTCCCGCCGCTTCCCCAGTTCTCCGACGAACGACTTCTCGACCGTGACGTCCACGTCGGCGGTGGTCAGGACCTTCTGGACGGCGACGAGTTCGTCGTCGAACACCATGTCGCGGTAGCCGCGCGCCACGGTCCGGACGTCGGCGAGGGCCTCCCGGGAGATGTCGAGCACCTCGACGATCTCGTCCCGGGCGCGGTCGTCGTGCAGGCCGATGAGCCGGTGGACGAGCTCGCTCTTGAGCGTGATCGCGGAGAGGCTGTAGCCGAGGAGGTCGTGCAGGTCGCGGGCGATGCGGAGGCGTTCCTCCGTGGCGGCGAGCCAGGCGGACTCGGCGCGCTTGCGTTCGAGTTCGATGATGAGGTCGACCAGCCGGGAGAGGCAGAAGACGATCAGCCCGGTCAGCAGGGTGGAGATCACGATGTACGTGAGGTCGACCGGACCGTAGCCGGAGGCGAGGGCGCTCCCCCCGTTGACGAGGGCGACCGAGACGAAGAGGACCCAGGCCAGCCTCCCGCGCACCAGGAGCAGGATCGAGCCGGCGAGGAAGCCCGCCATGCCGCCCCACATCACTCCGTAGAGGGGCAGCGGGCCGAAGGTGAGGACCGCCTGGAGTCCGAGCGTGAGTCTGCCGTACCGCTCCCGCAGCGCCCGGGTGCGCTGTGCGGAGTGGAACAGCTGGAGTAAGAAGAGGCAGCCGAAGGTCGCCAGTGAGGCGCCCAGGACCCCCTCGCTCTGGTGGGCGTCGAGGATGTTGAGCATCCCCATCACCCCGAAACCGGTCAGCACCGCCATCAGCATGCCGATGGCGAGGCGCTGCGGCAGGTGCTGCCATCTGGTCGCCGGCGGCTCCCCGCTCACGTCTCCCCCGGACCGCCTGTGGCCGCCGATCATGTCGCCCCCTCGACTCGATGGTGTTTCCGGTCGAAAGCCTAAGCCCCCGCGATTGAAGGGAGGTTACGGATTTCGAGCGCTCCGTGACCCCCCTCCGCCGGGCGGCGACACGTCGATCACCCGGGATGACAGCCGGGCGATCGAAGTCAAACAAACAGAGGAATCGGATTGAGTTCCTCGAATCGGGTCGGTTCGGACAGCCTGCCGAGCGACACGGGGACGTCGAAAAGACGACCTGGTGCGAAACGGGCCCAGAAATGTCTCATTCCGGGGACCACGACTTTCACCACCGGCAATCCGATATCCGGACGGGTCTGGTCGAGGACGAGAAGATCCATGCCCCTGGCCCGGACGGTTTCCTCGGCCCATGTCACGTCCGCCCGAAGATCCGTCGTGCGAATGGCGGGAAACGCCCCTGGACGGGCCGGTTCCGCGTGGCGGTCGGGGAGCAGGTACGGCTGGCCGGCCACCGTCGCTCCGCCCCACCAGCGCAGGAGTTCCGGGTCCCGCACCGCGTATCCCTCCCCCTCCCCCGCCCCGGCCACGGCCGGCATCAGCTGGTTCATCTCCGTGAGGGCCCGGCGCAGCGCGATGTGCGGGTCGCGGTGGGCCCCGAAGCCGAACATGATGTCCTCGGACCTCTTGTCGGTACGCCTGGACAGTGCGGCGAAGACCGGGACGCCGAAGTCCGAGGTGAGGTCGAGGGCCCAGACCTCGCGGCGCAGCTCCCGGTAGACGCCGATCAGTTCCTCGGCCCACCGGTCTCCGAACGAGGCGATGTCGACGGCGGGCATCCGGGTGCGGTTGTACCACCACAGTGCGACCGCGTCCCGCTCGACGACCTCGAGGAAGCCCTGGAGGACCGCGTCCTCCAGGCTGCTGCCGGCCGCGCTGCCGTTGGAGTCGGCGCGGACCGAAGCGCTCCCGGCGACGGGCGCCACCCCGGCCTCCATACCGGGGTCGAAGTAGAGGAGTCCGGTCGGCAGCAGGCGGTGACGCCGCTCGGTGAGGGACCAGACGGGCGTCCAGTCCACCGGCGCCGCGGGGTCGAAGGGCTCGGGGATCTGCTGGAACGCGCCCTGCCGGGCGTTCCAGTCGTGCCGGTCGCGGTACTGGCGGGGGTCGAAGAGCAGCATGCGGTCCGGGGTGACGGCCTCGTCGCCCAGCGCGCGGGCGCTGTCCCGCACCCGGGCCTCGTCGCCCTGGAGCGTGCCCGAGTACCGTTCGAGCGCCTCGCACAGCGCGCTGACCTCGGCCTCCAGGGCCGTCGTCCCCTTGCCACCGCTCACCGCCCGCAGGCCCGCGCGGAGTTCGGCGAGACGGGAGCCGCCGAGCGCCAGGTTGCGGCCGGAGGTGTAGCAGTGGAGGAAGGAGGGCGCCCGGGTGTCCCGGCGGATCTCCTTGACCACACCGGTCACCGGGCTCACCAGATGCCCCCAGCGGTCAAGGACCTCCTGGGGGCCGAGGGCGCGGTGACCGCCGCCGCTGAACGCCGCCTTCGGTCGGGAGCGCGGCTCGACCGGGCGCCGGGCCAGCGCCGCGACGAGGCCCGGGTCCCCGCAGGACGGGCACTGCGGGCGCCGCTCGACGGCGTGGTCGGCGGTGCTGAGGGCCAGTCCGTCGAGGGTGCGGACGGCGGACTGTCCTGCGGAGCGGTGCCCGGCCAGCCACTTGGCGGCCTCCAGCGCGACCAGCTGGAGCGCCGCGCCGCGGAAGGCCGGGTGCGAGACGCGGGGCCTGGGCACGGGGCCGGCGAGTCCGAGGGCCCGGCGCACAGGCTGCTCAGAGATCCGATGGGGGCGCAGGCGGTGGGCGAGACAGTGCCAGCAGGGGCCTTCGCCGGGTCGGAGGACGGGCCCGAGCCAGGCGGTGGCACCGTCGGGGCGCGCGAGGAGCCAGGGCAGGCCGAGGCGTCTCGACCGTGCGTCCACCTCGGCGAGTCCGGGTGCGAGGTAGTCGTCGGTGACCACGACGAGGAGGCCGACCGCGTTTCCTTCGGCGGTCGCTCCCCCGTCGGTGTCGCTCACCGTCAGTCCCGCGGTACGGAGGGCCTCCCGCAGCCCTCGGTCGTCCGCGCCGGCCACGGCGAGGACGGCGACCGCGGCCGGGGTTCCGTCGGCCGTCACTCCCGCCAGGTCCCAGTAGGCCGCCTGCTCCGGGGCGGGCGCGGAGCCGCGGGCGGGCCGGTCGTCGACCAGGCCCGCCCGCCGCAGGGCCGCCACCAGGGTGGCGACCTCGTCCCCCGTGAGGGCCGTCGTCAGCTCTCGCTGCAGAGCGGCCAGATCACGGGTGCCGTCCAGGAGCGGGGCGAGGGCCTCGAGACCGGGGGCTCTCAGGGCCGTCACCTCGCGCTCGGACAGCAGGTAGGTGGCGTCGTCGGGCACCACCTCGACCCTCAGGTGGCGCTTGAAGCCCAGGGGTCGGGGAGTGGTGCCGTCCGCCGTCGGGGTCGTCACACGCCGGCCGGAGCACCGTCGTGACCGGGGACCGGGCCCCACGTGAAGGTGACGAGGGCGACGGCCTCGTCGCCGGGGCGGTCGAGGTGGTCGATCCGAAGACCGGAGGTGTCAGGAACCGAGTTCGCGGAGATAACACCCTTGAAGGTGCCTGAATTTCTGTCCATGATAATTCTCCGTTAATTGTCGGACGCGCTCGGAGGATGCCGGGGACGGCACCGATGGCAGCGATTCTTCCGGCGGGCGACACGGTGGGACCAGTGTCCCCGTCACGGCCTGCGCCATGAATTCCTCACCCCTCTGACGGGGTATGAAGGCTTCATACCCGGGGCCGTGAATCAGGCACTGGGGCGGCGGGCTTTCTCCGTGCGATGCTCCTCGTGCCCCATTCCCCTGCGGAGGAAGAGCATGGACATCGAAATACTGGGACCCCTGGACGTACGGATGTCCGGCGAGTCCATCGTTCCAACCGCCGGCAAACCCCGTCAGATCCTCACGCTCCTCGCCCTGCGGGCCGGCTCCGTCGTGCCGGTCGCCACGCTCATGGACGAGGTGTGGGGTGATGCCATTCCGCGCAGCGCCAACACCACCCTGCAGACCTACATCCTCCAGGTGCGGCGGCGCATCGCCAGGGCCCTCGGTCCTGACGCCGCGGCCTCCGCCAAGGACGTGCTGGCCACGAGCTTCGGCGGCTACCGTCTGACCGCCCGCCCGGTGCACTGCGACATGACCGACTTCCACGATCTGGTGGCCCGGGGCGACGCCCGGCTCGCCGAGGACGACGCCAGGGCGGCCGCCGCCAGTCTGCGGCAGGCCCTCGCCCTGTGGCGCGGCCCCGCGCTCGTCGACGTTCCCATGGGCCGGGTCCTGGCCACCGAGGTGCTGGGCATGGACGAGGCCCGCACCCGGGCCCAGGAGTTGCGGATCGAGGCGGACCTCCGGCTCGGCCGGCACACGGCCCTGGTGGGCGAGCTCCGGATGCTCGTGTCCCAGCAGCCGCTGCACGAGAACCTGCGCGGCCAGCTGATGCTCGCCCTGTACCGCTCCGGTCACGCCTGGCGTGCGCTGGAGGCGTACCAGCATCTGCGCGAGACGCTCGTGGACGAGCTGGGCGTCGATCCCTCGCCGCGGCTGCAGAAGCTGCACCAGGCGGTGCTCGCCGGCGATCCCCGCCTGGAGAGCCTGGAGACCACCGCGGCCGGGGACTTCCTGCAGCACGCCGTGGGGTGAGCGGGTCGCGGCGGCCGTCCCCACCGCTGCCGCGACCCGCTCGTCGGTGGGCCGGGTCAGTTCTCCCGGGCTATCCGCGCGTACCGCACGTCGATCGACGCGCCCTGGCCCCACAAGCGGCTCTCCGGCCGGCTCTCCTCGTCGACGAAGGTCTGCGGCGTGGGCGAGCCGACCCGGGGCGCGTAGTAGAAGTCCGGCGTGGAGTCGAGCCTCACCAGCGCCTTGCCCTGCGGGCCCGCGGCCGCGTCGAGGACGGTGAACAGACCGAAGCCGCAGGTCAGCTGCTTCAGCTTGAGGCGCTCCTCGGTGCCGCCGTGGTCCAGGATCATGTACTTGCGGTCGAAGGCACGGGTGCCGATGCGGTCCGTGGACAGCACGGTCTTCCCGTTGACCTTCCAGCTGACCCGGGTGCCGCCGCCCTCCAGCCTGACCTGGAGCGTGGCGTACTCGCCGGGGGTGCGCTCGGCGACCGGGATCGCGTACGAGTAGGCGGCGTAGGTCTTGCCGGCCTCGGGCAGCCGCTCGTAGATGGCGAAGATCCGGTTGTTGATCACCGAGAAGTCGAAGATCGCCTTGGTGTCGAAGTCGGCGGTGACCACGGCGGCGGAGGCGAGCCGGACGTCGGTGTCCGGATGGGCCACGGCGGCGCCGAAGGGGTGCCGATCGGTGCCGTAGGTCCGGCCGCTCACCCGGGTCGTGCAGGTGAGGGCGCCGGTCGCCGGGACGTCGAAGCCGGGGGTGCCGGAGCTGGCGGTGGCGCGCGGGAAGGCGAGCCACTTGCCGTGGTCGCCGCTGCCGTGTCCGCCGTCGTCCTGCTGGCCGGTGGTGGTGCGGAAGGCGGGCTCGCCGGTGACGGCGTTCCGGCCGGCCGGGGTGACGTCGAGCCCCTCGGCCGAGGTGGTGACGACACCGTCGCCCTGCGGGAACTCGCCGCCGGCCTCGCCCAGGATCTGCCAGGTGTTCGTGGTGTCGAAACCGGTGCGGAAGTCGTCGGAGAGGAGCGTCCGCACGCCCCGGTCCTTCGCCTGGGCCGCCGGGTTGAACACCAGCGCGACCAGCGCCGCCGCCGCGGCGGCGGCGGCCGCCCTGCTTCTGATCCGTCGTGCCATGTCATCTCCCGTGAGGTGCGTGGATGTCCGGCACATCCTGGGCAGCGGCCCCTGAATTTCGCTCGAGAGGGCGCTCGACGTGCACTCGACCGGGCTTCGAGGGTGCGGGCCGAGCCTGAGCACCGTCAGTCCCGGAGGTACGGAGAGACACGGAGAGGAACCCGGTATGGATTCGTTGCTCGAGGTCAGCGACGAGGTCGCCACCGCGCTCGCGGAGCGGCGCCCTGTGGTCGCCCTGGAGTCCTCCCTCATCACCACCGACCCGTCGTCCGAGACCGCCTCGCTCATCGAGAAGGCGGTCCGGGACACGGGTGCGGTCCCCGCGACGGTCGGTGTGGCCGGCGGGCGTTTCGTGGTCGGTATGGACGAGTCCGTGATCGAGCGGTTCGCCACGACGAAGGGCATCCCCAAGATCAGTGCGCGGGACCTCGGTCCGGCGCTGGCCGGCGGCGGTCTCGGCGCCACCACGGTGGCCGGCACGATCGTCATCGCCGAGCGGGCCGGGATCGAGGTGTTCACCACCGCCGGCATCGGCGGTGTGCACCGGCGCGCGCAGGAGTCCTTCGACATCTCGGCGGACCTGCTGCAGTTCACCCGTACCCGGATCACGGTCGTCTCGGGCGGCGCCAAGTCCATCCTGGACGCGAAGCTGACGGCCGAGTACCTGGAGACCGCCGGCGTACCGGTGTTCGGCTACGGCACCGACCGGCTGCCCGCCTTCGTGGTGCGCGAGGCCGACGTGCCGGTGACCCGGGTCGACGACCTGGCGGTCGCCGCCCGCGCGGTCGACTTCCACTGGGAGGTCAACGGCGACTCCACGGTGCTGCTCACCTCCCCGATCGCGCGCGAGGACGCGCTCGACGGCGAGGAGCTGGAGCGGGTCATCGCCGAGGCGCTTGAACAGGCCGACCGGGACGGGGTGGTGGGGAACGCCATCAGCCCGTATCTGATGAAGGCGGTGGCGCGGTCGACCGGTGGGTCGATCGCGGCGGCGGGCCGCTCGCTGCTGCTCAGCACGGCGCGGGTGGCGGGCGAGTTCGCCGTCGAGCTGAGCAAGGTGCGGACGGGCGGCCGGTGACCGGTCCGGTGCGTGCCGTCCTGTTCGACCTGGACGGCACCCTGGCCGACACCCCTGGCGTCATCGCCCGGCTCACCGTCGAGGTCCTCGCAGGGCACGGCTTCTCGCCCGGCGAGGACGAGGTCCGGGCCACCGTGGGCCGGCCGCTCGACCGGAGCCTGGCGCGACTGACCGGGCTGCCCGCCGAGGATCCGGTCGTCCGGGACGCGAGGGCGGAGTACGGCCGTCGCTTCGGCGAGCATGTGCGTGCCGCCGGGCCCGACCTGCTGTATCCCGGCGTGGCCGCGCTGCTCGACCGACTGCGGGACGAGGGGCTCGCGCTGGCCGTGGCCACCTCGAAGGTGTACGCGGCGGCCGCCGCGATCGTGAGACTGACCGGTGTCGACGACCGCTTCGACGCCCTCGCCGGCGACGACACGGCGGCCCGCGGCAAGCCGCACCCCGACATGGCGCTGCATCTCGCCTCGGTGCTCTCCGTCGACCCGGCCTCCTGTGTGGTCGTGGGCGACGGGCTGCCCGACGTGGAGATGGGGCGGGCCGCGGGGATGCGGGTGGTCGGCGTCTCGTACGGGGTGACCGGGGCCGCGGAGCTGACCCGGGCCGGCGCGCACACCGTGGTGCACAGCCCCGCGGAGATCGCGGCGGCCGTCCTCGGCCGGCCGTGAGCCCTCCGACCGGGTCCGGACGGGCGCGCAGCCTGCCCGGACCGGCATGCCCCCCGCCCGGACGGGCGTGAATCCTCCCCGGGCGGCCGTGAATCCGAAGAACCTCCAGAAGGGTCCGTCATGGCGCGCAAGCGCATCCTCACCACACTGCTCCTGAGTGCCGCGCTGAGCGCGGCCACCCTGGCCGCGCCCTCCGCCCCGGCGGGCGCGGCGGAGACCGCGAAGGGCGGCCCGCGCCCCTACCGGGTCGTCTGGGACGACTTCCGGCACGGCTTCCGCACCACGGGCGCGGACGCCCCCTGGTTCCAGGTCGCGGGCGGCGGCTACAGGGCCGACGACGGGATCGTCACCACCTCGGGCCGCGGCCTGCGGGTGCGCTCACGGGGCGTCAACCCCCGTACCGGCGAGCCCGCGTTCACCCAGACGATCCCGCAGACCACCCCGAGCGGGGCGCCCGGCTCCGGCGACCACGCCAAGTGGCTCGCCTACACCAGCCACACCTCCTCGCACGGCTTCCCGGGCTTCGACGCGGTGCCCGGCCAGGTGCTGTCCTGCGAGACCACGCTGTCCGGCCGCACCTACGGAACCGCCGGCCATCCCTTCGGCGACGCGGTCGCGGACGGCGAGGACGATCCCCGGCTCGCCTCGGTGATGCTGAACACCATCGACAACGAGACGTCGACCGCCTTCGACTTCGTCGTCACCAACAAGCGCATCTACGCCTTCTACGGACGGCCGACGTTCGGGCGGGCGACGCTGGGCGACTACGCCTCGTTCGCCCACACGGTGCCGCTGGCGACCCGCAGGCCGGGCGCCGTCCACCGGCTCAAGATCGCCTACGACCGTTCCGCGGGTCTCGTCCGCTGGCTGATCGACGGCCGGGAGGTGCTGCGCGTCGACCGCATCGGCTTCCGTCTGGACCGCAGGACGCTGACGCTCGACGAGGGCGGTGTCGAGGGCCGGGTCGCGCCGCGCCAGCTCAACTGCGGGATGGGGCTGCTGTCCCTGCTCGACGGCTCGTACCCGACGGGCAAGGGTCTCGTCCGGCTCTCCGTCCAGACGAACTACTTCGAGCCGTCGGTCGGCGAACCGCGCCAGGAGTCCTTCGTCGACGAGCGGAGCGCCGAGACCAGCCGGATCTACGGGCAGGGCGGCGAGTTCCGGATGAAGAACCTCGTCGTGTCGAGCGTCAGGAACCGGCGATGACCCCGCTGTGGGAGGACGACTTCCAGGACCCGGCGGCCACCGCGGGCCGCTGGGCGCCGATGACCCTGGGCCCCTTCGTGCCGGACGACGCCGACATCCACGTCACGCCGTCGGAGGGGCTCAAGGTGACCGCCCGGGCCACCCACCCGGTGACCGGGGAGCCGGCGTTCGCCAACACCCTCGGGCAGGAGGACGCGCCCGGCGCGCTGCCCGGCGCCCTGGACGCCGTCAAGTGGCTGGTCTACGCGGACGTCACGACCCCGGGCGGGCTGCCCGGTTTCGGGGCTCCCGAGGACGGTGAACTCCGCTTCGACGCCTGGCTCTCGGCCCGTACGTACGGCACCGGGGGTCACCCCTTCGGCACGGCGGTCGAGGAGCCCCGGGCCGACTTCCGACTGGCGACGGCGGCGATGAACGCCGCCGACGTCGAGACCGGCCTCGCCTTCGACTTCTTCGTCACCGACCGGCGCATCTACGCGGTGCACGAGCGGCTCCCCATGCTGCGCCCGCACCTCGGCGGGTACGCCGCCTTCACGGCCGTGGTCCCGGTCGGCGACCGGGAGCCGGGCGACACCCACCGGCTGACCCTCGCGTACGACCGCTCCGCGGGCCGGGTGCGCTGGCTCGTCGACGGCGAGGAGCGGCACCGCGCCGAGCACCTCGGCCGGGTGCCGGACCGCCGGTACGTCGTGCTCGACCACGGCGGCGAGGACACCGATGTGACACCTCGTCAACTCAACGGCGGCCTGGGGATGTTCACCGCGCTCGACTGCGCCTCGCCGGGCGGCGGCCCGGCGCTCGTCCGGCTCACCACGGCCGACGGGCTGTACCGCGCGACGGACGGCGGCGGCCGGCCGCAGGTCTTCCTGGACGACAAGAGCCTGCCGGGCAACCGGCTGTTCGGCCAGGGCGCGGCGCTGAACGTCCGCCGGTTCACCGTCTCCGCCGTCCCGGCGGGCCGGTGAACGCCGGCGGGCCGGTGGACGCCGCCGGGCCGGGGGACGCCGCCGGGCCGGTGGACGCCGCCGGGCCGGGGGACGCCGCCGGGCCGGGGGACGCCCTCGGGCCGGGGGACGCCGTCAGGGCGGTCGACGTCGTCGGGGCCTGGACCCTCGTCTCGTATCTGGACGTGGACGGCGCGGGCGGCACCACGGAGGGCCCGCTCGGCCCCGCGCCGAGCGGGCTGCTGCTCTACAGCCCCACCGGTCACATGTCGGTCAGCATGGGACGGAAGGACGCCCCGCCTTCCGGTGACTCCTTCATGGGGTACGCGGGCCGCTGGCGGCTGGCGGACGGAGTGATGGTCCACGAGACAGACGTCAGCTCGCACGCGCACATGAGGGGCACCACCCAGCTGCGGGACGTGTCCCTGGCCGGCGACCTGCTCACGCTCGGCGGGACGGCGCAGGTGGGCGGACGCCCCCGGCGGCGCGTCCTGACCTGGCGCCGCGGCTGAACGGAACACCGGACGAAGAGAGTCGAGGAGGATCGGCATGCCCACGTACAAGGACGCCCCCGAGGGCTGGTGGCGCGAGTTCATCATGGCGGACCCGCCGCGGACGGCGAAGGCCGCCGTCGTACGCAAGGACGGCAGCCCGCACGTCGTGCCGGTCGGGGTGATCCTCGACGGCGACGAGATCGTCTACACGATGCAGAAGGACAGCGTGAAGGGCCGCTCGCTCCTGCGGGACGGGCGGATCGCGCTGCTCTGGGACGACGAGCGGCCCCCGTTCTCCTTCGTGCTCGTGCGGGGCCGGGCGACGCTCGACGAGAACGTGGACGAGCTGCGCCGCTGGACCGCCCGGATCGGCGGCCGGTACCACGGCCAGGCGCGCGAGGAGGAGTTCTCCGACCGCTTCACCATCCCGAACGGGGTCGTGGTCCGGGTGAAGATCGAGCAGGTCGTCGCCCGGGTCGACCTGTCGGACACGGTGAACGTCAAGCCGGAGGACTGACCGCCGTTAGCGGCGAAGGGCCGGACCCGCGGGAGAGCGGGTCCGGCCCTTCGCCGTGCAGCGCCGGCGGGTCAGCCGCCGAACAGGTCGTCGGCGACGGCCCGGCGCACCGTGGTGCGGCGGTCGTCCGTCTCCCGCCAGCGGTCGCCGTAGATGGCGTCGGTCATCGCCGGGAAGCGGAGGAAGTCGTGCGGGAAGCCGGCCGGGATCCGGCTGGCCTCCTCCAGCTCCGCCAGGTGGGCCGCGTCCAGGGAGACCTCGCAGGCGGCGAGGTTGTCGACGAGCTGGGACTCCTTGGTGGCGCCGATCAGCGGCACGACCGTGCCGGGCCGTGAGCGGAGCCAGGCGAGCGCCACCCGGGCCGGGCTCCAGCCGCCCTCCTTGGCGATCCGTACGACCTTCTCGACGATCTCGTCGCCGGGTCCCCGCCCCTCGCCCCAGGGCACGTGGTCGAGCCGGCCCGGCTCGCCGGCCAGGTACTTGCCGGTGAGCCGCCCGTCGGCGAGCGGCCCCCAGGCGAGCACCGGCAGGTCGAAGGCGTGCGCCATGGGGAGCAGTTCGCGCTCAGGGGTGCGCTCCAGGAGGTTGTAGCGGATCTGGAGCCCGGCGAACGCGGACCAGCCGCGCAGCTCCGCGAGGGTGTTGGCCTGGGCCACCTCCCAGGCCGGCCAGTCGGAGACGCCCACGTAGAGCACCTTGCCGGCGCGGACCTGGTCGTCCAGGGCGCGCATCACCTCGGGGACCGGGGTGAGGGTGTCACGGGCGTGCACCCACAGCAGGTCGATGCGGTCGGTGCCGAGCCGGCGCAGCGAGGCGTCGAGCGAGGCGACCAGGTTCTTGCGGTGGTTGCCCGCCGAGTTGGGGTCGCCCGGCCGCATCTGCATCGTGTACTTGGTGGAGAGGACGAACTCGTCCCGCCGACCGGCCAGCAGCTCGCCGAGGGTGGTCTCGGCGGAGCCCCGGCCGTACTCGTTGGCCGTGTCGAGGACATTGCCTCCGGCCTCGGCGTACCGGTCGAGGATGCCGGCGAGGGTGGTCCTCGGCAGCTTCCAGTCGTCGCCGAAGGTGAGGGTGCCGAGGGCGATCTCCGATATCCGCACCCCGGTCCTGCCCAGCAGTGTGTACCGCATCAGTCCGCCAGGCGCCGCACGGCGACGACGGGGATGCGGCGCTCGGTCTTGGACTGGTAGTCGGCGAGGGCCGGGACCTTCTCCGCGGACTCGGCGTAGAGCCGGTCGCGCTCGGCGCCCTCGACGACGACGGCGGTGGCCCGGTAGACCTCGGTGCCGGTCTCCACGGTCACCTCGGAGTTGACCAGGACGTTGTGGTACCAGGAGGGGTTCTGGGGGCCGCCGGCGTTGGTGGCGAAGACGAGGGTGCGGCCGTCCTCCTCCACGTACATGACGGGGCAGACGCGGCGACGGCCGCTCTTGGCCCCGGTGTGGGTGAGGAGGACGAGCGGCGCGCCCTCGAACATGCCGCCGACCTTGCCTCCGTTCGTCCGGAACTCCTGCACGACGGGGATGTTGTAGTCGCCGGGCTCGCCGGCGACGGGGGTGATCAGCTCTGTGTTCGACATGACGTCTTCCTTTTCAGGAGCTCGCTGGTTCTCGGAGGTTGTGCCACAGAAGACTCGAAGGTGACTCAAGCCGGGGTCTCGACGGGCGTCCTCCCGGCCGGTTCGGGCGCCCGCACGGCGACCAGGACCGTGACGGCGACCCCGGCTACGAGCAGCGTGCCGACCCCGGCGCCGAGCCGGAAGCCGGCGGTGCCGCTGTCGGCGGTGGTCCAGACGAGGGCGCCGAGGGCGGAGCCGAAGGCGACGCCCAGCTGGCGGACGAGGTTGGTGGTGCCGGCTGTCATGCCGAGCCGGTCGGGCGGTGTGTTGCCCATGGCGAGCACCTGGTTCTGGCCGTTGAACAGGCCGAATCCGAAGCCGAGGACGGCGAGCCGCCAGGCCAGGGAACCGGCCCCCGAGGAGCCGTCGACGGTCAGCATCAGGGCGGCGCCCGCGGTCGTCAGGAGGGCCCCGGTCAGCGCCACGCCCCTGGCTCCGAGCCGGTCGGCGGCCCGGCCGCCGAGGAGTCCGGCGACGGCCGTGGAGACGGCGAGCGCGATCAGGGCGAGCCCGGTCGTGCCGGCCGTGACGCCGAGGGTGTCCTGGAGCAGGAACGGCACCATGAACATGATCAGGAAGATGCCGAGGTAGGCCAGGATCAGGGCCAGATGGGGCCCGAGGACGCCCGGCGACCCGACGAGGCCGCGCACCGCGGCGGACTCCCTCTGCCGGCTCCAGGCGATGACCAGGGGCACCGCGAGAAGGGCCAACTGCCCCCAGGCCGCGCCTCGGTCGACCGCGGAGGTGAGGCCGAGGAGTACGGCGACGGCGGCGCCGCCCAGGGTGAGCGCCTCGACCAGCCAGCGGCGCTCCGGCCAGGGCAGCCGCTCCCCCTTGGGGAGTTCGCGGGCGGCCAGGGCGATGACGAGCGCGGCGGCGGGGACGCCGAGGTAGAAGATCCAGGGCCAGTCGGCGTGTTCGACGATCTGGCCGCCGAGGACGGGACCGGCGAGGCCGCCGAGCGTGCCGAAGAGCATGACGAGGCCGAAGGCGCGGCCGCGCGCCTCGGGGGCGACGGCGACCGTGGCGAGGACCGGGGTCAGCGCCATCATCACGACGGCGAAGCAGCCCTGGAGGGCCCGGGCGGCGATGAGCCAGCCGATGCTCGGGGCGAGCCCGCAGGCGACGGAGAAGAGGGCGAAGCCGCCGCACGCCAGGGTGAGGGCGCGCCGTGGGTCCGCCAGGTCGACCCAGCGTCCGGCGCACAGGCTGAGGCCGATGAGCGGGACGGCGTAGGCCAGGGAGACCCACTGGACGATCTCGGTGGTGGTGCCGAGACCGGAGCGGATGGTGGGCGCGGCGACACCGACGACGGAGGCGTCGAGCTGGGCGACGAAGACGGCGAGACCCGCGGCCGTCACGAGCCACCAGCGGCTCGGCGCGGGCGCGGCGGGCGTACTCATGGGGCCTCCTCGGACCTGGCGGTCGGTTGCGGGGGGGGAGCCGGAGCGCACGGGCGGGTACGGGCGGAACGCGGAGGCGGTAGGGCCGACAGCCGCGCGGCGGTCGGGCGGCGGTCGTTGCCGGGCCACGGCAACCGGGCCACGGCAGCCGGGCACCGCGCCCGGCGGACGGACCGCCGGGGCAGCGGCGGCCGACGATCGGCTCGTCGTGCAGCCCACCGGCCGGACCGCCGCCCCGCCCTTGAACCGGAGCGCCCTCCGCTTACGAGCGTATACGGAGGCTCCTCCGCTTCACAACTCGAAACGGAGAACTCTCCGATATGCTCGGGCCATGACCGAGCCGACCCCCGAGAGAGCCGACGCGGCCCGCAACCGCCGCAAGATCCTCGACGTCGCCGCCCGCATCGTGGCCGCGGAGGGCGCCGCCGATCTCTCCCTAGACGCCGTGGCCAAAGCCGCCGACGTCGGTGTCGGCACCGTCTACCGCCGCTTCGGCGACCGGGCCGGACTCGTCTTCGCCCTCCTGGAGGACCGCGAGCGCCGGTTCCGCGAGACGCTGTGCGGCCCCCCGCCGCTGGGCCCGGGGGCCCCTCCCCTGGAGCGGGCCCGCGCCTTCCTCCACGCCCTCGTCGACCTGGTCGTGGAACAGCGCGAGCTGCTGCTGCTCGCTGAGGCCAGCGCCCCGGCCGCCCGCTACGCGAGCGCTCCGTACGGCGCCCAGCACGCCCACCTCGCCGGTCTCCTCACCGAGCTGGCCCCGGACCGCGACGGCGACTGCCTCGCCGACGCGCTGCTCGCCCCCTTCACGCCCAGCCTCATCGCGTACCAACTCGACGAACGGGGCTTCGGCACCGACCGGATCAAGGCCGGCCTCGACGACCTGCTCCGCGGGCTCGCGGCCGGCGCCTGACGTCCGGGCCGCGAATCGATCCCTCCTCGAGCCCTGCGCGACCGCCGCCCGCCACCGTGGGCAGGACTGTGCGCAAGGCCGAAAAGGAGGCATCGACGATGCTGGACAATCTGCCCCCACGCCCGGAGTCGCCCCTCGACACCGGGGTCGCGGTGAGCGCCGTGCGCGCCGCCGAGGTGGCGGGCCGCCTCGCCGCCGAGACCGAGAGCCTGCGGCGGCTCCACCCCGAGGCGATGCGGGCCGTGCTGGACGCCGGCTTCGCCCGCCACTTCGTCCCCGTGGAACACGGCGGCCGGGCCGGGAACTTCGAGGAGCTGACCCGCGCGGTCGTCACCCTCGGCGAGTCGTGCACCGCCACCGCCTGGTGTGCCTCGCTGGCGGCGAACCTCGCCCGGATGGCCGCGTACCTTCCCGCGCAGGGCCGCAAGGACGTGTGGGACGAGGGGCCCGACACCCTCGTCGTCGGCTCCCTCTCCCCCTTCGGGACCGCCCAGCGGGCGCCGGGCGGCTACCGGCTGACCGGCCGCTGGCCGTACATCAGCGGTGTCGACTTCGCGGACTGGGCGCTGCTGTGCGGCACCCTCACCGGCGACGGCGCGCCGGTCCCGCTGGTCTTCGCCGTGCCCCGCGCCGAGTTCGACGTCGTCGAGAGCTGGGACAGCGTCGGCATGAGCGGCACCGGCAGCAACACCGTCGTGGTCGACCGGCTCCTCGTACCGGCGGAGCGCACCTTCCTCCGCGCCGACCTGCTCTCGGGCCGGCCGGCGGACTCCGAGGCCCCCTGTCACACCGTGCCCCTGGAAGCGGCGAACGGGCTGTCGTTCGCCGCCCCGCTGCTCGGCGCGGCCCGCGGCACCCAGCGGGCCTGGACGGAGCACGTGGCGGCGAAGACGGCGGCGACGGCCGGTCGGACCGGAGCCCCGGGCCCCAGCCGCGCGTCCTACGCCGACACCCTCGCCCGTTCGGTCGCCGAGATCGACTCCGCGCACCTGCTGCTCGAACGCTGCGCCGCCGTCGCCGACCGGGGCGCGGCGGTGACCCGTCTGGAGCGGACCCGGAACCTGCGCGACTGCGCGTACGCGGTGGAGCTGCTCGTCTCCGCCGTCGACCGGTTCTTCCGCACGGCCGGGACGAGCGGTCAGCTCACCGACCGACCGATCCAGCGTTTCTGGCGGGACGTGAACTCCGGCTCGACGCACATCGCGCTGCAGTTCGAGGCGGCGGCCGGTGCCTACGCGGAACAGCGGCTGTGAGCAGCACGACCAGCAGGCCGTCCGCCGCGGCGTAACCGCCCTCCAGCAGCGGCAGCCCCGCGGCGCCCCCCGGCACCGCGGGGCTGCCGGGCACTCCGGAGTCGCCGGGCACTCCGGGGTCGCCAGGTGCCACGCGGCCGCCAGGTGCCACCGCGCCGCCGGTTGCCGCGGCCCGCGGGTCCGCCGGTGCCGGCTCCGGCGACCCGGCCCGCGGAGACGGCTCCGCCGACCCGGCCGCCCCGTACGGCCGGCTGTTCGCCCGCTCGGGGGCCGGCGGCACCGCGACCGGTCGCACGGTGACCGCCGAGCGCTCCGGGTGGAATCGGACCTCGGCCGAGTGGAAACCCAGCGGGACGCGCGCCAGCGGATACCAGGCCTTGTACGCCGCCTCTTTGGCACAGAACAGCAGCGTGTCCCACGGCAGGCCGGGGACGGACGGCAGCGCGGCGAGACGGGCGTGCTCCGCCGGCAGGGCGATCCGGCGCAGCACCCCCGGACGCAGCGCGACGGCCGGCTCGGCGTCGATGCCGAGCGCGACCGTCGCATCCGCCGGGCCCACGACCGCCGCGCGGTAGCCCGCGCGGTGGGTGATGCTGCCGACGACCCCGGCCGGCCAGAGCGGTTCGCCGCGGCTGCCGCGCAGCAGCGGGCCGGGGGCGGCGCCGAGCCCGAGGAGTGCCCGGCGGGCGCACATCCGCGCGGTGGCGAACTCCGTCCAGCGCGCGTCGACGACACCCTCGGCGAGCTGCTCGTCCTCCTCCGCGTACAGCCAGGGCAGCGGCCCGGGACCGAGGGCCTCGGCCCCGGCCGCCCACGGGGGCAGCAGGCCGGCCAGCGGTCCCGGACGGCCGTCCCGACCGGGCGGGCCGGCGGTGTTCACGCGTAACAGGTGGGCAGCACACCGCCGTTGAACTCCACCAGCTCCCCGAAGATCCCCACCACGTCGAGCGGGCTCCCCAGGGGCTCGCCGGCCAGCTCCGCGTACGCCCGGTGGAGGTTTCCGACGAGCCGCTCCGGGTCCTGCCAGTGGCCGAACGGTCCGGGGGCGTACTCCCGCGCGGTCTGCAGCGGGGTCAGTCCCCCGGCCCGGCCCTGCTCGGCGATCCGGCGGACCCAGCGCAGGTACTCCGCCGTCTCCCGCAGCACCTCGGGACCGGAGACCGGACCGTGGCCGCCGACGATCACCCGCGGGCCGAGTTCGCCGAGCCGGTCGAGGGCGCGCAGGCTGCCCTCGATCGAGCCCATGAGGACGAACGGCGTGCAGCCGGGCATGACGACGTCGCCGGCGAAGAGGACCCGCTCACGGGCCAGCCAGACGAGGGTGTCGTTGGTGGTGTGCGCCGGGCCGGGGTGGAACAGCTCGGCCCGGTGCCCCTCCCCCAGGTGGAGGGTGAGGCGGTCCTTGTACGTGAGGTGGGGCAGGGTCACCGACACGTCGCCCCAGTGCACCCCTGGCCACAGGCCGGTGAGGCCGAGCCCGGCGGCGGCGGCCTCGTCGCGCAGCCGCTCGTGGGCGACGACGGCCGCCCGGCCGTCGCCGACGACGGCGTTCCCGAAGGTGTGGTCGCCGTGGAAGTGGGTGTTGACCACGAGGCGGACGGGCGCCGGAGTGAGCGCGCCGACGGCCGCGCGCAGCGCGCGCGCCCGGTCCTCGGTGGCGGTGGTGTCGACCACGGTGACCCCGTCGTCGCCGATCAGCACCCCGGAGTTGCTCACGCACCAGCCGCCGTCGGGCTGGATGTACGCGTACACCCCGGAGGCGAGTTCCTCCGTACGGGGCGGCCCCGGGGCCGCGCCGGGCCTCTCCGTACGGGGCGGCCCCGGCGGCGCGACGGGGGCCGACCGGTCCGGGGCCGCCCCGGGCAGGGTCTCCGTCACCGGACGGCCTCCCCGAGGCTCTCGACGTGCCGCCGGGCCTCACCGAGGGTGCGGCGGCTGTTGCCGCCGAGGGCGTCGCGCACCAGCCGGCGAGCCGACTCCAGGGTGGTTCCGGGGCCGAAGACCCCTTCCAGCGCGCCGGGATCGAGCGCCACCTGATGACGGGCGGTCACCAGGGTTCCCGCCGGTGTCTCCTCGAAGAGCCACTCGCCGGTGTGGCCGAGCAGCCCGCGGGGAACGGTGGTCTGCTTGTAGACGATCCGGCGGTCGGCGAAGCAGAGCCGCACGGACTGGGTGGCGTGCACCGAACCGTCGGCCCCCTTCGTCCTCATGTCCATGGTCTGCACCTCGACATCGGTGCCGGCCGGGGACTCGGGCGCGGTCTCCACGTCGAGCGCGGCCACGTGCGGCAGCCGGGCGGGCCACAGGTCGGCGCGGTAGAGGAAGTCGTACACCTCGCTCACCGGCCCGTCGACGAGCAGGGCGTCGCTGAAGGAGAAGATCAGCTCCTCGGGGGCCTGCGGGCGCTCGGCCCACGCCTTGACCGCCGCGATCTCCTCCCTGCTGTTGTGGTCGAGCGCCGCCTCGATGCGGTCGCCGACCTCCTGGCCGCCCTCGGTCGCCCACGCGTGGTGCAGCGCGAGCCGGTGCGTCGTCGCGGGGGTGCCGGGCTCCGTGCCGAAGGACCAGTGGCCGCTCATCCGGACGATCGGGGCCGCAGGCTCCTGCTGGGCGAAGTCCACCCGCAGGGCGGCCGGATCGAGGGTGCGGCGCGAGGTCCAGCTGCGGACCCCGGTGCCGACCACCGCCCAGAGCCGGATGCGCTCGTCGGTGGCGCCCAGGCCCGCGAACGGGCGCGGCGGCGCCCCGACGACGGGCTCGGCGCCGGTGGCGGACGGCGAGGCGGGCTCGGAGGCCGGCGCGACCTGCGCCGGGGCCGCGTCGAGCACCTGCGACCAGATGCACGGCGAGAAGAGCAGGGGCCAGTGCAGCACGTCGGCGACGAGCCGGTACGCGTTCTCCGGCGGGGCGTCCAGGTCGGCCGTGTGCACGGCGGAGCGGGCGTCGGGTCCGGGCATGGGGGCTCCCATCAGTAGTTCCCCAGTCCGCCGCAGACGTTGAGCGCCTGCGCGGTGATGGCGGCGGCGGTGTCCGAGACGAGGTAGCCGACGAGCCCGGCGACCTCTTCCGGTTCGGTGTAGCGGCCGAGCGGGATCTTGGCCTCGAAGCGCTCCAGGACGGCTTCCTCGGTGGTGTCCCAGATCCGCGCGTAGTGGCTGCGGACGTTCGCGGCCATCGGGGTCTCGACGTACCCCGGGCAGACGGCGTTGACGGTGATGCCGCTCTTGGCGAGCTCAAGGCCGAGGGCCTTGGTGAAGCCGACGACGGCGTGCTTGGACGCCGAGTACGGGGCCCCGAACACGACGCCCTGCTTGCCTCCGGTGGAGGCGATGTTGATGATCCGGCCGCTGGACAGCTCGCGCATCCGGCCGGTGGTGAGAACCTGCTTGGTCACCAGGAACACGCTGTTGAGGTTCGTGTCGATGACGGCGTACCAGAGCTCGTCGGGGATCTCCGCGGTGACACCGCCGCCGCTGCGGCCGGCGTTGTTCACCAGGACCTCGACCGGGCCGTACCGCTCGACGGCGGCCGCCACCCAGTCGCGCACACTCTCCGGCGAGGTCACGTCGCAGGCGGCGCCGTCCGCCTCGTAGCCGCGGCCGCGCAGATCCTTGACGGTGTCGGCGACGGCGGACGCGTCGCGGGCACAGAGGAAGACCGGGTGCCCGCGCTCGGCGAGCACCGAGGCGACCGAGAGACCGATGCCGCGGGTGGCTCCGGTGACGAGGGCGACACCGCGTCCGCCGGGTGCTGATGTGGTCATGGCTGCTGCTCCTCGTACGGGGAGAGGGAAAGGGGATACGGGGGGCCGGAACGGAAGGCGGCGCGCCCGCCGTCGCGTTCCCGTCCGCACAGTCCGGGAACGCGACGGCAGGCGGCGCGCGACCGCGACGGCCCCGCCGCGCCGCGCGTCACGCGGCGGTGGCGGGCACCACGTTGACGCGGTCCAGGAACTCGCGCGGCGTCACGATCGACGTGACCTCGTCGTCGGTGAGCTCGGCGCCGAAGCGCTGCCCGGCGAGGGCCGCCGCCTCCAGGAGGGCGAGGGAGTCGTAGCCGAGGTCGGTGAACGGGGTGTCGAGGGCGTCCGCCGCCAGGCCGGTCGTCTCGTCCTCCCCCGCGCACTCGGCAAGGATCTTCTTCAGGTCGTCGAAGGTCATCAGGCTCATGTCGGACCTCTCTGCGGTCTGGTCGGAGCGGGAAACGGTCGGAACAGCGGAACGGTGGGTGGTGGTTCAGCGGGCGGAGCGCGGCGCGCGGACCACGACGGCCGAGTTGAAGCCGCCGTACCCGCGGGCGAGGACCAGGGCGGTCCGCACCCGCGCCTCGCGCGGCACGTCCCGCACCAGGTCGAGGCGGTGCCGGGCGACCGGGCGCTCGATGTGGAAGGTGGGCGGCAGGACGCCGTCGCGGATGGCGAGCAGGGCCGCCGCCACGTCCAGCGGCGGGCCGCCTCCGGTCAGCCGGCCGGTGAGCGTCTTGGGCGCGGTCACGGGGACCCCGTACGGCCCGAAGATCTCCTCGACGGCGGCGGCCTCGGCGTCGTCCAGCTCGGGCACGGCCGCCGCGTCGGCGAAGACCACGTCCACCTCGCCGGGGGTGACACCGGCCCGTTCGAGGGCGGTGCGGGCGGCGCGCCCGAGACCGGCCGGCCGGCCGGAGCCCGGCTTCGGATCGAAGGTCGCCCCGTAGCCGGCGATCTCGCCGTACGGGGTGGCGCCGCGCGCGGCGGCGGAACCGGCGTCCTCCAGGACCAGGATGGCCCCGCCCTCGCCCGGCACGTACCCGGCCGCCCGGGTGTCGAAGGGCAGATAGGCGGCGCGCGGGTCGGTGGCGCGGGAGAGCCGTCCACTGGCGATGTGCGAGACCAGGCCCCACGGGTCGAGCGCGGACTCCACTCCCCCGGTGACGGAGAGGACTCCGCCGCCGCGCAGGGTGCGGCAGGCGTGGCCGATGGCGTCGAGGCCGCCGGCCTGCTCGCCGACCAGGACGCCGCTCGGGCCGCGCAGACCCTTGCGGATGGAGATCTGGCCGGTGTTGACCGCGTAGAACCAGGCGAAGGACTCGTAGACGCTGACCCGCTGCGGACCCTCCGTCCAGAGCTTGCGGATCTCCCGGTGGGTGAACTCGAAGCCGCCGGTGGCGTTGGAGGTGACGACTCCCATCCCGTACTCGGGCATCGACTCGAGGTCCGCGCCGGACTCGGCGAGGGCGCGGTCGGCCGCGGTCAGCGCGAGCCGGGTCACCCGGTCCGTCTGGGGCAGCAGCCGGCCGGGCAGGTGCTCGGCGGCGTCGAAGCCGGTGATCCGTCCGACGAGGGTGGTCGGGTACGAGGAGGCGTCGTAGTCCTCCACGGTCCTGATCCCGTGCTCGCCGCTCAGGGTGGCCCGCCACCAGCTCTCGGTGTCGAGGCCGTTGGGGGCGATCACCCCGATGCCGGTGACGACGGGAGCGGACCGCTCCGCGCCGGTCGACCCGGCGGCGGTCGTGGCGGGAAGGGTCGTGGCGGCGTCGGTGGTGGTGGGAGCGCTCATCGGCCCGCCTCCTCGCGGGTGAGGACCATCGCGGACTGGAAGCCTCCGAAGCCGCTGCCCACGCTGAGGACGGCGTCGACCTTCCGCTCGCGCGCCTCGTTCGGCACGTAGTCGAGGTCGCACTCGGGGTCGGGTTCATGCAGGTTGGCGGTGGGCGGGACCACTCCGTGCTCCATGGCGAGGGCGCAGGCCGCGATCTCGATCGACCCGATCGCGCCGAGGGAGTGGCCGACCATCGACTTGATGGAACTGATGGGGACGTCGTACGCGTGGGCGCCCAGGGTCTCCTTGAACGCGCCGGTCTCGTGCCGGTCGTTCTGCTTGGTTCCGGAGCCGTGCGCGTTGACGTAGTCCACGCCCTGCGGGGCGAGTCGCGCCTCGTTCATGGCGTGCCGGATCGCCTCGGCCATCTCGCGGCCGTCGGCCTTGAGACCGGTCATGTGGTACGCGTTGCAGCGCGTGGCGTAGCCGCCGATCACGCCGTAGATGTGCGCGCCCCGGGCCTTGGCGTGCTCGACCTCCTCCAGGACGAACATCGCGGCCCCCTCGGCGAGGACGAAGCCGTTGCGCGTGCGGTCGAAGGGCCGGGAGGCGTGCTCCGGGTCGTCGTTGCGCGGCGTCGTCGCCTTGATCGCGTCGAAGCAGGCCGCGGCGATCGGCGAGATCGGGGTGTCTGCGGCGCCGGCGATCATCACGTCGGCGCTGCCCTCCGCGATCAGGTCACGCGCGTAGCCCACGGAGTCGAGTCCCGAGGTGCAGCCGGTGGACACCACCGTCGCCGGGCCCTCGGCCCCGCACGCCCACGCCACCTCGGCCGCGAGCGAGCTCGGTACGAACGCGTCGTAGAGGTGCGGCGAGACGTAGCCGCTGTCCACCTCCCACAACCGTCCGCTGTCGCTGAGCACGAGGTACTCGCGCTCGAGGCCGGTCGTACCGCCGACCGCGCTGCCGACGCTGACCCCGACCCGGTGCGGGTCGAGTTCGGCGAAGTCCAGTCCGCTGTCGGCCAGGCACTCGTGGGCGCTGACGACGGCGAACTGCGCGGCCCGGTCCATCCGCCGTATCTCCCGCGGCCCCAGACCGTGCCGTTCCGGCACGAAGTCCACCTCCGCCGCCACCTGGGAGCGAAAGCGCGAGGCGTCGAAGAAGGAGATGGTCCGCGTCGCCGTGCGTCCGGCTGTCAGCTGCTCCCAGAAGGCCTTCTTGCCCACACCTCCCGGTGCCACTACTCCGATGCCGGTGATGGCCACACGTCGGTTCACTGGACGAGCCCCCTCCTGAGTGGACGATGTCGACGACTGTGTGCGGGCGCCCTCAAAGCCCGCTCGAGTCCCGCTGGCGCGAACTGCACTGCCCGGCAGAGGACTTGGGCGACCGCAGCGGGGCGCCCGCTCCCTCCAGCGCGGTTCCAGTCCCCGTCGAGGCGGCCCGGTGAGGCTGGGGTCGCCCCTCCGGGCCCGCCGGGTCCGGACGCCCGACCCGGGAGGCCGTGAAGTGATGTCCCGCCGCACCGTCCTGCTGCTGCCCGGCCAGGGTGCGCAGCGCGAACGCATGGCCGCCGGCCTGTACGAGGCGGTGCCGGAGTTCGCGGCGCCGATGGACTCGTTCCTGGCGGCCCTGGGGCCGGAGGGCGCCCGGCTGCGCGAGGAGTGGCTGCGGCCCGCGCCCAACCCGTCGCTCGACGACGCCCTGGTGTCGCAGCCCCTGCTCTTCGGGGTCGGACACGCGCTCGGCCGGTGCGTGACGGCACTGAGCGGTCACGCCCCCGACGTGCTGCTCGGCCACAGCGTCGGCGAGCTGGCCGCGGCCGCCCTCGCCGGGGTGTTCTCGCCCGGGGACGCGGCGCAGGTCATGGCCGCCCGCCGCAGGGCCCTCGCCGGCCGCACCGGCGGCGGCATGCTGGCCGTCGGCGCCGCCGTGGCCGATGTGGAGCCGCTGCTCACGCCGGGGGCGGCGGTCGCCGCGGTCAACGGACCGCGGCAGACCGTCCTCGCGGGACCCTCCGGCGCCCTCAGCCGGACCTCCGAACGACTCGCGGCGGCAGGAATGGTCGTCCGCGCGCTGCGCTCCGGACACGCCTTCCACTCACCGTCCCTCGCCGGGGCCGCCGAGACATACGCGCGGGCGCTGTCCCACGTACCGCTGCGCGCCCCGGCGAGGCCGCTGCTCTCGACCCGTACGGCGCGGTGGCTGCGTGCGGAGGAGGCGACCGATCCCGGCTTCTGGGCAGGCCAGTTGGCGCTGCCGGTGCTGTACTGGCCCGCGCTGCGGGCGCTGCTCGACGGCACGCCCGACGGACCCGACACGGGTCTGATCCTGCTCGACGCGAGCGCGGACCGATCGCTGACCGCCCCGGCACGCCGGCATCCGTCCGTCAGGTCGGGGACGAGCGTGGTCGTCCCGCTGCTGGCCGGACCGGCCGGCGGCGACGACCTCGGCGCGCTCGGGGAGGCCCTGGACGTCCTGGCGAGCCACCGGGTCCGGACGTCCCCACGCGTCCGGACCCGCGCGGCTCAGGCGACCGCGAGCTGATCGGAGACGTACGCGATGAGCGCGGCGGGCGTCTTCAGCTCGTCGAGCTTCTCGTCGGGGACGGTGACGGGGAAGTCGTCCTGGATGCGCACCACGATCTCGTAGACCGTGAGCGAGTCGTAGCCGAGATCGGCGAACTCCTTGTCCAGGACGGACTCCTCGAGCGCGGCGGCCTCGGCGCCGTCGAAGCAGGCGTCCACGATGGCGCGGAACTCGGCGAGGGTGAAGGCGGCGGTCATGGACGGTCCTCCAGAGAATGGGTGGCGATCGGCGCGTGTCACGGTCGTCGAGCCCCCTCGAAGCATGCTCGAACAGGGCTCGGACGGGCGGGGGCCCGGGGCGACGGGGGCGGGGCGGTCCGGGGCCACCGGGGCGCGGGCGGGCGGTGGGCTCAGCCGTCGCTCGACCACCTCTCCAGGCCGTCGGGGCAGGCTCGGTGCCCACGTCGAGCACCGCACCCGAGGGAGCACGCACCATGGCCGAGACCGTGTCCACGCCCGTGACCGCCGATGTGTACGTGGAGGTCCAGCAGTTCTACGCACGGCAGATGCGTCTGCTCGACGGCAACGACTTCGCGGGCTTCGGCGCCACGTTCACCGAGGACGGCGTGTTCACTCCCGCCGGCGCCGGCGCCCTGGAGGGCCCCGCGCTGATCGCCAAGGCCGCCGAGGCGGCCGCGGGCCGCTTCCACGGCGGTCAGCCGCGTCACTGGTTCGACATGCTCACGGTGGAGAGCGACGGTCACGAGGCCCTGCACACCGCCTACTACGCCGTCGTGAGCGTCACCTCCGCCGACGGCTCCAACCGGCTGGAGCAGAGCGTCACCGTCCAGGACGTCCTGGTCCGCACCGAGGCCGGGCTCCGCAACAGCTCCCGCGTCATCCGCCGCGACGACCACCTGGCCGCGGAGGCGGCCGCATAGGCGTCGCGAGCCGCCTCAGTCCTCCCTACCCGTACCGCAGAAAGGCCCTCAGTGAGCTCCTCGCACCCCGCCCCCACCGCGAATGCCATGCGCCGTGCTCTGAAGCGGGCCAGGGACGGGGTCGCGCTCGATGTCGGTGAGGCGGCCGTGCTGTTGCGGGCGCGGGGGGAGGATCTGGCGGATCTGGTCGCGTCCGCGGGGCGGGTGCGGGATGCCGGGCTCGCGGCGGCCGGGCGGCCGGGTGTCATCACGTACTCCAAGAGTGTGTTCATACCGCTGACCCGCCTGTGCCGGGACAAGTGCCACTACTGCACCTTCGTCACCGTCCCCGGCAGGCTCCGCCGCGACGGGCACGGGATGTTCATGTCGCCGGACGAGGTCCTCGACGTCGCCCGGCGCGGCGCGGAGCTGGGCTGCAAGGAGGCGCTGATCACCCTCGGGGACAAGCCCGAGGACCGCTGGCCCGAGGCCCGTGAATGGCTCGACGCCCACGGATACGACGACACCATCGCCTATGTCCGGGCGATGGCCATCCGCATCCTGGAGGAGACGGGGCTGCTGCCGCACCTGAACCCCGGGGTGATGTCGTGGACGGACTTCCAGCGGCTCAAGCCCGTCGCGCCGTCGATGGGGATGATGCTGGAGACGACCGCGACCCGCCTGTGGTCGGAGCCCGGCGGCCCCCACCACGGCTCCCCGGACAAGGAGCCCGCCGTCCGCCTCCGTGTCCTTGAGGATGCGGGGCGGTCCTCGGTCCCCTTCACCTCCGGGCTGCTGCTTGGGATCGGGGAGACGCTGGAGGAGCGGGCGGAGTCGCTGTTCGCGCTGCGGCGGGTCTCGCGGGCGTATCACTCCGTCCAGGAGCTGATCATCCAGAACTTCCGTGCCAAACCGGACACGGCCATGCGCGGCATGCCGGACGCCGAGCTCGACGACCTGGTCGCGACCGTCGCCGTCGCCCGGCACATCATGGGCCCCTCCGCCTGCCTGCAGGCCCCGCCCAACCTCGTCGACTCCGCCTACGAGCGCCTCATCGCCGCCGGCATCGACGACTGGGGCGGCGTCTCCCCCCTCACCATCGACCACGTCAACCCCGAACGCCCCTGGCCCCGCATCGAGGAACTCGCGGAGAAGTCCCGCGCCGCCGGCTTCGAGCTGCGCGAACGGCTCTGCGTGTATCCGGAGTTCATCACCCGGGGTGAGCCGTGGCTCGATCCGCGTCTCCTCCCGCACGTCCGCGCCCTCGCCGATCCGGCCACCGGCCTGGCGAATCCTGACGCCCCGGTGCGTGGTCTGCCGTGGCAGGAGCCGGACGAGGCGTTCACCGCGTCCGGCCGGACCGATCTGCACGCCACCATCGACACCACCGGCCGCACCCGTGACCGCCGTGACGACTTCGACGAGGTCTACGGCGACTGGGAGGCGCTCCGGGAGGCAGCCGCCCCCGGGATGGTGCCCGAGCGTGTCGACTCCGACGTCCGCGAGGCCCTCGCCGTCGCCGCCGACGACCCCACCAAGCTCACCGACGCCCAGGCGCTGGCGCTGCTCCACGCCGACGGCCCGGCGCTCGACGCGCTGACCCGTATCGCCGACGACGTGCGGAAGTCCGTCTCCGGTGACGATGTGACGTACATCGTGACGCGGAACATCAACTTCACCAACGTCTGCTACACCGGCTGCCGCTTCTGCGCCTTCGCCCAGCGCCGCACCGACGCCGACGCCTACACCCTCTCCCTCGACCAGGTCGCCGACCGCGCCGAACAGGCCTGGAACGTCGGTGCCGTCGAGGTCTGCATGCAGGGCGGCATCCACCCCGACCTGCCCGGCACCGCCTACTTCGACATCGCCCGCGCCGTCAAACAGCGTGTCCCCGGCATGCACGTGCACGCCTTCTCACCCATGGAAGTCGTCAACGGCGCCACGAGGACGGGCCTTTCGATCCGCGAATGGCTCACCGCCGCCAAGGAAGCCGGGCTCGACTCCATCCCCGGCACCGCCGCCGAGATCCTCGACGACGAAGTCCGCTGGGTCCTGACCAAGGGCAAACTCCCCACCGCCACCTGGATCGAGGTCGTCACCACCGCCCACGAACTCGGCATCCGCTCCTCCTCCACGATGATGTACGGACATGTCGACCAGCCCCGCCACTGGCTCGGCCACCTCCGCACCCTCTCGCGCATCCAGCAGGAGACCGGAGGATTCACCGAGTTCGTCACCCTCCCCTTCATCCACACCAACGCACCCGTCTACCTCGCCGGCATCGCCCGCCCCGGCCCCACCCACCGCGACAACCGCGCCGTCATCGCCATGGCCCGCCTCCTCCTGCACCCCCACATCCCCAACATCCAGACCAGCTGGGTCAAACTCGGCACCGAAGGCGCCGCCGACATGCTCCGCTCCGGCGCCAACGACCTCGGCGGCACCCTCATGGAGGAGACCATCTCCCGCATGGCCGGATCCAGCTACGGCTCCTACCGGTCCATCCGCGACCTCGAAGCCATCGCCGCAACAGCAGGCCGCCCCGCCAAACCCCGGACCACCCTCTACGGCGCCGTACCGGAGGAACGACAGCGCACGGCACACGCCTCCGACGGACACCTCCCGGAACTGCTGCCTCTGCTGGGAGGCTGACGGATGATCACGACCGCCGGATGGACCGTGCTGCTTCCCGTCAAGCCGTTCCCCCTCGCCAAGAGCCGGCTCGCCGCCTGGGCCGGTGACAGCCGGACCGACTGGGCCCGGGCCTTCTTCCTCGACACGCTGCGGTCGGTCTCCCGTACGCCGGAGGTCTCGCGGATCGTCGTCGTGACCGCCGACCCGTCGGCCCGCGCCCTGGCCCGGGAGCGCGGTGCCGAGTGCGTCGAGGAGCTGTCCCCGCGCGGGCTGAACTCCGCCGTCCGGGCCGGTGCGGCCCGGGCCTCGGTCCGTGGTGCCCGTGCGGTCGCCGTCCTCACGGCCGATCTTCCCGCGCTCCGTCCCGAGGAGCTCACCAGGGTTCTCGGCGCCGCGGCCGGTCACCGGCGGGCCTTTCTCACCGATCACACGGGCATCGGCACCACCGTCCTGGCGGCCCGGGTCCCCACTCTTCTGACGCCCCGCTTCGAGGGGGCCTCGCGGCAGCGCCACGCGGCGAGCGGGGCGGTGGAACTGGACGTGGCGGAGGTTCCGGGGGCACGTCTGGACATCGACACACCGGACGATCTCGTGGCCGCCCGCGCCCTGGGCCTCGGGGCGCACTCGCGTGCGGTGGACGGCCGGCGAAGGGGAGCGCTCTCGGTCAGGGGGGACGTATAGGCTGCTTTGGAAGCATCCGTCCCCCGCGCACCTCAGGAGACTCGTCGGTGACCGTCACGCTCGCCCAGCTCGAGACCGCCCCCCAGTCCGAGCACCAGGACCTCGCCGACGCTCCCCAGGGGGCAACCGTCCAGGCCCCCGCCACCCGCGCCGACCGCCCGGACCTGGCGGAGGACGCCGACGCGGACACCCCGGACCTGGCGGAAGACG
This sequence comes from Streptomyces sp. NPDC088707, assembly GCF_044752725.1. NCBI lineage: Bacteria > Bacillati > Actinomycetota > Actinomycetes > Kitasatosporales > Streptomycetaceae > Streptomyces > Streptomyces sp. NPDC088707. The sequence goes on from NZ_JBIVLV010000001.1 coordinate 1,572,903, forward strand.
CCGACGCGGACACCCCGAGCCTGGCCGAGTCGCCGGACACCGCCGACCTGGACCCCGTCGTCGTCCGTGACGCCCAGGACTTCGGGGTCTACGCCCGCACCGGCGGCTGGACCTTCGCCCTCAAGGTGGCGCGCAGCGTCCGTCCCGGCGGACAGGCCGCCGAGGGGACGGCCGCGGCGAAGGTCTCGGCGAAGGCGTTCGCCGAGCTCGCGGGGTGCTCGCCGGAGCGGGTCATGCGCTACTACAAGGCCTGGGACATGGCGGCCGACGACGGTCTCGTCCCGCAGTTCGAGGTGCTCGTTCCCGGCGAGGACATCGAGCTGCCCGACGCGGACGTCTGGCTGTCGTACTACACCTCGCGCAACAGCGCCTCGTCCGTGCGGGGCCAGGCGATCAGCGCGGCGGCCGAGGCGGAGGGCATCCGGCCGACGAAGGCCCTGGAGGTGGCCGAGAACCCGACGGCGCTGCGGGCCGCGATCCTCGCCGACCCGGGGACGGCGGAGGCGGCGCGCGGCGCACTGCTCGACCGGATGAAGGAGGACCCGGCCCTGCAGACCGAGATGGCCCGCGCCATCGCGCGTACCGACGATCTGAAGAAGGCCGTGGCGAGCGAGGCGAAGGCGGCCGACCGCATCGGGTACGTGCGCCAGATCGTCGAGAACGGCCAGATCAGGACGCCGGCCGGGCAGACCGTGGAGGCGCCGGCCGAGCTGCGGGCCGAGGCCGAGAGGCATCTGTCGCTCCTCGACGAGCTCGACGACTCGGAGGAGGCGGGCGAGTGGGCCGGTGAGGCGTACGACACGGTCAAGGGCCTGGTCGCGAAGGCGGTCGAGGAGGATCCGGCGCTGCGGGTCCAGGAGCGGCGGACGAAGTTCTACAGCAGCCTGCAGAAGGCGACGAAGGTCTTCGAGGAGCTGACTCTCGACGAGGTCCTGGAGGAGGAGATCTTCGAGGACGACATGCTCCAGCGGCTCGAAGCCCTCCAGGAGGCGATCAGCTCCTGCATCAGCACGCTGCGCAGGGCGACGACCGCCTCCTGACCCCCGGGAGGGGGCTCCTCAGTCCTGGTGGCCGAGCTGGAGGTCGCGCTCGGTGCGGCCGCCGCCGGCCATCTGGAGGACGGTCGCGACGGGCGGGTATCCGGCGGCGATGACGGTGTACTCGCCGGAGGACAGGTCCACGAAGCGGAAGGTGCCGTCGGGACCGGTGGTGAGGGTGTCGACGACGTTGCCGGCGGCGTCGAGCAGGGTGACCCGGGCGTCCTCGACGGGGCGGCCGCCGCCTGCCCGTACGGTGCCGCGCAGCACCGCCCCGCCGGCGAGTTCGATGTCCTGGCGGGTCTCGCGGGAGGACTGGACGCTGACGGGGAGCGCCGCGGGCCGGAAGGCGGGGGCGCTGGCGGCGAGTGTGTACTCGCCGGCGACCAGTTCAGAGATGACGTACCCGCCCTCGCGTCCGCTGCGGGTGGAGGCGACGACCTCGCCGCGTACGTCGGTGAGGGTGACGGCCGCGTCCCGTACGGGTGTCCCGTCGGCGGTGACGACGCTGCCCGCGAGCCGGCCGGCGCCGCCGAGGACGACGTCGAGTTCGACGGGCCGGTCGCCGACGGTGACGGAGACGGCCTGGGGCTGGTGTCCGCCGGCCGCGGCGATGAGGACGTACGCGCCGTTGCCGGGGACGCTCAGCGCGTACCGCCCGTCCTCGCCGCTGGCGCCCCGGCCGACCTGCCGGCCCTGGACGTCGATGAGGGTGAGGGCGGCGCGGGGGACGCGGCTGCCGTCGTGGTGCTGGACGGTGCCGCAGACGGGGAGTCCGGAGTGCGGGGCGGCGAAGGGGGCGGGCGCGGGGGCGGCGTGCCGGGCGTGCGGGACGGCCTGGACGCTGCCGGACTCGTCGGCTCCGGTGGCCTCGGTGGTGGGGCTGTGGTGGGTCACCAGCGGTTTCTCCTTGAGGAAGAAGGCGAGGACGAGGCCGAGCACGAGGACCGGCACGAGGTAGAGGAAGATGCGCGGCATCGCGTCCGCGTAGGCCTGGATGTAGGCGTCGCGTACGGCGGGCGGCAGGGTGTGCACCGTCTGCGGGGTGATGGACTCGGCGGGCGGCAGGGAGGTCGCGCCGCCGGCGAGGACGCCGGCGAGCCGGTCGCCGAGGGCGTCGTCGAGCCGGGAGGCGAAGAGGGTGCCGAAGACGGCGGCGCCGACGCTGCCGCCGATCTGGCGGAAGTAGTTGTGGGCGCTGGTGGCGGTGCCGAGGTCACTGGGGCGTACGGAGTTCTGTACGGCGAGGACGAGCACCGGCATGACGAGGCCGATGCCGGTGCCGAGGACGGCCTGCCAGAGGCTGTGCTGGAGGCGCGGGGTGTCGGCGTCCATGCGGGAGAGCAGCCACATGCCGAGGGCGGAGAGGGCACCGCCGAGCAGCGGGTAGATCTTGTAGTGGCCGGTGCGGCTGATGAGTTGGCCGGAGACGACGGAGGCGATGACGATGCCGCCCATGAGGGGCAGCATCAGGAGGCCGGACTCGGTGGCGGTGGCACCCTCGACCATCTGCAGGAAGCTGGGGAGGTAGCTGGCGGCGCCGAAGAGCGCGATGCCGACGACGGCGCCGACGAGGGCGGTCACGGTGAAGACGGAGTCGCGGAACAGCCTGAGCGGGATGAGGGGTTCGGGTGCGTAGTGCTCGACGACCAGGAAGAGCAGGGTGGTTCCGGCGGCGCCGCAGGCGAGGGCGATGACGACGCGGGAGTCCCAGGCGTACTCGGTGCCGCCCCAACTGGTGAGCAGGACCAGGCAGGTGGAGGCGGCGGCGAGGAGGAGGGCGCCGAGGACGTCGAAGCGGGCGCGTGCCGTGGGCTTGGGGAGTTCGAGGACGACGGCGACGACGGCGAGGGTGACGAGCCCGAAGGGCACGTTGAAGTAGAAGCACCAGCGCCAGGAGACGTGGTCGGTGAAGAAGCCGCCGAGCAGGGGTCCCGCGACGGAGGCGAGGCCGAAGGCGGCGCCGATCAGGCCCATGTAGCGGCCGCGTTCGCGGGCCGGGACGATGTCGGCGATGATCGCCTGGACGCCGATCATCAGGCCTCCGGCGCCGATGCCCTGGATGGCGCGGAAGGCGATGAGTTCGTCCATGCTGCGGGACCAGCCGGCGAGTCCGGAGCCGATGACGAAGACGACGATGGCGAAGAGGAAGACGCCCTTGCGGCCGAGGAGGTCGCCGAGCTTTCCGTAGACCGGCAGGCCGATGGTGGCGGTCAGCAGGTAGGCGGTGATGGCCCAGGACATCCGGTCGAGACCCTGGAGTTCGCCGACGATCTTCGGCAGGGCGGTGGCGACGATCATCTGCTCGAGCGCGGCGAGGAGCAGGGCGAGCATCAGGCCGCAGAAGACGAGCCGGACGCGGCGGGGGTCGAGGTGGTCGGCCCGGGCGGGGTGGGGCGGTGGGGTGGGTTCGGTGGGCGGGCCGCCCGCGGCGAGCGGTGCCGCGCCCCCCGTGTCCGCCGGCACCTCTCCGTCCTCGGCGGATTTCACGATCGTGATCGCACCCACGTACCTGCTCCCCTCGTCACGGCGTCTGCGCCGCGCCATTCTTCGCATTGCGCGCGAAGGGGGAGCAAGTCGGGCGGTACGGGAGGTCAGTGGTGTCCGAAGGTCCGAACGGTCCTGCGGTGTGGCGTACTTGGGTCGCTCATCAGCGCGTTTACGAGGGGGCCCGCGCCCCCGGCGCACAGGGGGCGCCGTGACGGGGGTGCGGGCGGTCCACTCGAATCGGTGAACGCTCCGGGCGTTACTTCTCGACCTCGTCCGCCAGCTTGGCGAGGACCGCGTCGTAGATGCGGCCGAGGCCCTTGGGCGCGAAGGTGCGCTCGAAGAAGCCGCCGACGCCGCCGGCGCCGTCCCAGACCGTGGTGACGACGGCGCGGGACTTGCCCTCGCCCGCCGGGGTCACGAGCCAGGTGGTGACCATGGAGGAGTTGCGGTCCTTCTCGACGAGCTGCCCGTCGGTGGGCTCGGTGACCTCCAGGAGGCAGTCGCGGACGCGCTTGCTCGTGGCCTGCAGCTTCCAGTGGACGAGGGTGCCCTCGCCGTCGCCGCCCTCGCGCACCTCGTACTCGCTGAAGTGCTCGGGGAGCAGCTTCGCGCGCGTGCCGCTGTAGTCGGCCAGCGCGTCGAACACCGTCTCCGCGTCGGCGGCGATGATCCGTTCCGTGGTGGCCTCGACCTGCGCCATGGACTTCCTCCAGCTCGTGGTTCCTCAGGGGTGTGGGCCTAGAGAACCACGTGGGCTCCGGGGTGCGAAATCCGGGTTGCAACGATCAAGGGAACAGGTGTTCTATTCTGAGTGAACGGTCGACGCAGAGCCATCGAGGAGGCGCCCATGCGCTGGGACAATCTGGGCGACACCCCCGCCGCTCCCGCCGACATCGCCCTGTTCGGCACGGACGCGGTGACCACCCGGACCTTCGACACCCCCGAGTTCCGCGGCATCACCTTCCACGAGGTACGGGCCCGCTCGATCCTCAACAGGGTGCCCGGCGCCTCCCGGATGCCGTTCGAGTGGACGGTCAACCCCTACCGGGGGTGCACGCACGCGTGTGTCTACTGCTTCGCCCGCAAGACCCACAGCTACCTCGACCTCGACACCGGGCTCGGCTTCGACTCCCAGATCGTCGTCAAGATCAACGCCCCGGAGCTCCTGGCCCGCCAGCTCTCCTCCGCCCGCTGGCAGGGCGCGCACATCGCGATGGGCACCAACGTCGACTGCTACCAGCGGGCCGAAGGCCGGTACGCCCTGATGCCGGGCATCCTCACCGCCCTGCGCGACCGCGCCAACCCCTTCTCGATCCTCACCAAGGGCACGCTGATCCTGCGGGACCTGGAGCTGCTCACCCAGGCCGCCCGGGTCACCGAGGTCGGCATCTCCGTCTCCGTCGGCTTCACCGATCAGGAGCTGTGGCGCACGATCGAGCCCGGCACCCCCTCCCCGCAGCGCAGGCTCGACGTGGTCCGGACGCTCGGCGCGCACGGCATCGACTGCGGGGTCCTGATGGCGCCGGTGGTGCCCTTCCTCGGCGACCGGCCCGAGCAGCTCCGCGACACGGTCCGCGCGATCGCCGAGGCCGGGGCGAGCTCGGTCACCCCGCTGGTACTGCACCTGCGGCCGGGCGCCCGCGAGTGGTTCATGCAGTGGCTGCGGCGCCACCACCCCGGACTGGTGCGGCGGTACGAGCGGATGTACGCGGACGGGGCCTACGCGCCCACGTGGTACCAGCGCCGGATCACCCGTCAGGTGCACGAGCTGGCCGCCGAGTTCGGCATCGGACCCGCGCACCGGGGTGCGACGCGCCGCGTCCCCGTACCGGAGGAGCCGTCCCTCGCGGCCGCCCCCGAGCAGCTCACCCTCCTCTGAGCACGCTCCTCCGATCATCGGACCGGTCACCTGACACGCCGTCGGATCCCCCTCCGTTCGGGTCAACTCTCGGCGAAACAGGTCCTCTCCACCCCGGTTCGGGACACAAACGCCCTATGACCCCACGCGCAGGAATGCTGATCGCCGCAGGAGCGCTGGTCGCCGGGACGGTCACCGTCCTGCCCGCCGCCCCCGCGGGCGCCGGTGAACCGGCCCCCCGTCCCTTCCCCACGCTCGCCTGGACCGGCTGCGCCACCGAGGCGTACCCGAAGCTCCAGTGCGCCACCCTCAAGGTGCCGCTCAACCACGACGACCCGGCCGGGCGGACCGTCACGCTCGCCCTCACCCGGATCCCGCACACCGCGAAGACCTTCCAGGGGCCGCTGCTCGTGAACCCGGGCGGGCCCGGTGGCAGCGGCCGCGGCATGGCCGGGTACGTGGCGTCCTCGCTGCCCCCGAAGGTCGCCGCCGAGTACGACGTCATCGGCTTCGACCCGCGCGGGGTCGGCAAGAGCGAGCCCGCCCTCGACTGCAGGCCCGGCCACTTCGCCCCGGTCCGCCCGGACTCGGTGCCGGGCGACGCCGCCGCCGAGCGGCTCGCGATCGAGCGGGCGCAGGCCTTCGCCTCGGCCTGCGGCAAGAAGTACGCGGACGTGCTGCCGTACATCGACACGGTGAGCACCGCCCGGGACATGGACGTCATCCGGCGCGCACTCGGCGCCCAGAAGATCAACTACCTCGGCTACTCCTACGGCACCTACCTGGGGGCCGTGTACGCGCGGCTGCACCCGGACCGGGTGCGGCGGATGGCGCTGGACTCCGTCGTGAACCCGCACGGCGTCTGGTACGAGGACAACATCGCGCAGGACTACGCCTTCGACACCCGGCACAAGGACTTCATGGCCTGGGTGGCCAAGCAGGACTCCGTGTACAAGCTGGGCGCCGACCCGGCGGCGGTCGAGGCGGCCTGGTACCGGATGCGCGACGCGCTGCGCACCAAGCCGGCCGGCGGGAAGGTCGGGCCGGGCGAGCTGGAGGACACGTATCTGCCCGGCGGGTACTACAACGGCTACTGGCCCCGTCTGGCGAAGGCGTTCGCCGCGTACGTCAACGACGCGGACGCGGTGCCGCTCACGGAGGCGTACGAGCGGTACGGCGAGGCCGACGCGGCCGCCGACAACGGCTACTCGGTCTACACGAGCGTGCAGTGCCGGGACGCGGCGTGGCCCCGTGACTGGAGCGTGTGGCGCAAGGACAACTGGGACGTGCACGCCAAGGCACCCTTCTCCACCTGGAACAACGCCTGGTACAACGCGCCGTGCGCGTTCTGGCCGGTGGAGTCGCTCACGCCGCCGGACGTCAGCAACGACCAGGTGCCGCCGGTCCTCATCCTCCAGGCCACGGACGACGCGGCGACCCCGTACGAGGGCGGGGTCGCCCTGCACCGGCTGATGCGGGGTTCCAGCCTGGTCGTGGAGGAGGGCGGCGGGAACCACGGCGTGACCCTCGGCGGGAACACGTGCATGGACGAGCACCTGTCCGCCTACCTCGCCACGGGCGAGGTCCCGCGCGCCGAGGGCGACGCCGAGGTGGACGCGGTCTGCGCGACGCTGCCCGAGCCGAAGCCCGAGCCGGCGACCCGGACCGCCCCGACCGCGGCCGAGTCCGCGGGCGGCGCGCTGCACGGGTTCCTCGGCCACGTGCGCTGACGTTCCCGGGTCACACACAATGCCCGCGCCCCCTGGGGCGCGGGCATTGTCAGTGCCGTGGGCGAGGATGTGGGACATGACGAGCCACCTGACCCACGTGCCCGCTCCCGACGGGATCGCCGCCACCCCGCAGTACAGCCATGTCGTCTGGGGGACGGGCCGCTTCGTCGCGATATCCGGCCAGTGCGCGTTCGACGCCTCGGGCGCGGTGGTCGGGGCGGGTGACGCGATGGCGCAGGCCCGTCAGGTCTTCGCGAACCTGGACCGCTGCCTCGCGGCGGCGGGCGCCGGGTTCCAGGACGTGGTGAAGCTGACGTACTACGTCACGGACGTCGCCCACCTCCCCGCCGTACGGGAGGCCAGGGACGCCCGTTTCGCGGGGGCGCCGCTGCCGGCGAGCTCGGCGGTCCAGGTGTCGGCGCTCGTCCGCCCGGAACTTCTCGTGGAGATCGAGGCGTTCGCGCTGGTGCCGGAGCGCAGGCCGGAGGCCGGGGCCGACGGTGCGGGCCGCCCGGTGCTCCGCTCAGTGGGTGGAGCCGAGTCGGCCCAGTGACGCTTCCGCCGCGGCGCCGAGCCGGGGGTGCGGGAGCGCGGCCTCCAGAGCGGGGCGGGCCCGGGGGTCCCCGAGGGCGCCCAGGCCCTCGACGCAGGCGAGGCCGACCCGCCAGTGGGGGTCGGCGGCGGGCAGGCGCCGTTCGAGGACGGTGATCAGCGCCGGTACGGACTCGGGGGCGCGGAGGGCGGCGAGCAGCCGGATCGGCAACAGGGCGTAGGCGACGCGGCGTTCGTTGGTGGCGAGGGCGGCGGCCGCGCGGGCGGTACGGGGGTCGCCGAGCCGGGTCAGGGCGTGGGCGGCGGTGACGCAGCGCTCGGGGTCGCGGTGGTTGAGGAGGAGCACCAGGGCCTCGAAGGCGCGCGGGTCGCCCGTGACACCGAGGGCGTAGGCGGCGATCTCGCGGGCCCAGAGGGGCTGTCCGGGCGCGGTGAGGACGTGGTGCAGTTCCTCGGGATCGGTGGTTTCCGCGAGCTGTTCGAATGCCGCCGGAACGGTTCCGGAGTCATTCTCGATCTCATCCCGCAATCGATCGATCATCGAGCAGAATTCCGGATCCTCGGCGTATTCCATGAATCCGAGCCTATCCGCGATCCAGATCACATTTTCCTCAACTTCCCGGGACTGGCGCGCTCGTTACCCGCCGGTTAGTCTCAGGTGAGCGGGGCACCCCCCGCATCTCACAACGGCCTGGTGACGCAGCCGTTGTGGGTGTTTGTCGGTTCGGCAGTTTCGACGTGGCTCCGGGACAGAGTCCGTCGCCCCTTTTCCTCCAGGGCATCGCCCTTTCTCCGGGCAGAGCCCTCGCTCTTTCCCGCGCCCTCTCATGCGCGCACTGCCCTCAGTCGTCACTCTTCCTCTCAGGAGTCCCCTGATGGACACCCCTCTCTCCACCATCGCCGTCGTCGGTCTCGGCACCATGGGCACCGGTATCGCCGATGTCCTGGTCCGCGCCGGCCGCGAGGTCATCGGCATCGACATCAGCGACACCGCCGCCGCCCAGGCCGTCGCCGCCCTGGAGGCCTCCACCGCCCGTGCGGTGGCCCGCGAGCGGATCACCGAGGAGGAGCGGCAGGACGTCCTGGCCCGCTTCCGTACCTTCTCCGACCTCCAGGCGGCCGCGGAGGCCGACCTCGTCATCGAGGTCGTGCCCGAGTCGTACGAGGCGAAGCAGGAGGTGTTCCGGGCCCTCGACGGCATCGTCCGGCCCGGCACGATCGTCGCCACCGGCACGAACGCGCTCTCCGTCACCCGGCTCGCCGCCGACTCGGCGCACCCCGAGCGGGTCCTCGGCCTGCACTTCTTCACCCCGGTCCAGGCGATGAAGCTGGTCGAGGTGGTCTCCTCCGTGCTGACCGACCCGCGGGCCGTCGACGCCGTCACCCGGCTCGCCCTCGACCTGGGCAAGGAGCCGGTGGCGGTCGGCGACCGGGCCGGTTTCATCGCGGACGGGCTGCTCTTCGGCTACCTGAACCAGGCCGCCGCCATGTACGAGGCCAAGTACGCGTCCCGCGAGGACATCGACGCGGCGATGAAGCTGGGCTGCGGTCTGCCGATGGGCCCGCTGGCGCTGCTCGACCTGATCGGCGTCGACACCGCCCGTACGGTCCTCGAGGCCATGTACACGGACTCCCACGACCGGCTGCACGCCCCGGCCCCGATCCTCAAGCAGCTCAGCGAGGCGGGTCTGACCGGCCGCAAGTCGGGCCGCGGCTTCTACACCTACGAGGCGCCGGGCTCCGGCGAGGTCGTGCGGGACGCGCTGACCCCGCTGGGCTCCGCGGAAGCGGCCGGTGGCCGTGAGGTCCGCTCGGTCGGCGTCGCCGGCTCGGGCACCATGGCCTCCGGCATCGCCGAGGTCTTCGCGAAGGCCGGGTACCAGGTCGTCCTCGCCGCCCGCTCGCAGGAGAAGGCGGACACGGCGAAGGCCCGGATCGCCAAGTCGCTGGCCCGCTCGGTCGACAAGGGCCGGATGACGGGCGAGGCGCGCGACGCGACGCTGGCCCTGATCACCCCGGCCGGCACGCTGGACGCCTTCGCCGACGTGGACCTGGCCCTGGAGGCGGTCGCCGAGGACCTGGAGGTCAAGCAGGAGCTGTTCGCGCGGCTCGACAAGATCTGCAAGCCGGGCGCGGTGCTCGCCACCACGACCTCCTCACTGCCGGTCGTGGCCTGCGCCCGCGCCACCTCGCGCCCGCAGGACGTCATCGGGATGCACTTCTTCAACCCGGCGCCGGCCATGAAGCTGGTCGAGATCGTCCGCACGGTGCTGACCGGCGACGACGTCCACGCGACCGTCCGCGAGGTCACCACGAAGATCCGCAAGCACCCGGTGGACTGCGGCGACCGGGCCGGTTTCATCGTGAACGCGCTGCTCTTCCCGTACCTGAACAACGCGATCAAGATGGTCCAGGAGCACTACGCGACCCTGGACGACATCGACGCCGCGATGAAGCTGGGCGGCGGCTACCCGATGGGCCCGTTCGAACTGCTCGACGTGGTCGGTCTGGACGTGTCGCTCGCGATCGAGCAGGTGTTGCACCGCGAGTTCCGGGACCCGGGCCTTGCCCCGGCCCCGCTCCTGGAGCACCTGGTGGCGGCGGGCTGCCTGGGTCGCAAGACGGGGCGCGGCTTCCGCGAATATGCCCGACGCTGAGCCGGGAGCGGCCGGCTGGGGTGGTCTGCTGAGCCCTCCGGGCACCTTCGGTGTCCCGGGGGGCTCCCCGCCCCCACCTGGGCACACTCCCCCTCCGATGCAGTACGTTCGGACCATGCCCAAGGCCGCGAAGACACCCCGTGCCACGTCCCCGTCCGACGCTCCGGAGAGCGCGGCGGGCACTCGTGCCGCCGCGCAGCGGCTCAAGATGCGCCGGGAGCTGGCCACGGCCGCGATGGAGCTCTTCGCGAGCAAGGGGTACGAGGCCACGACGGTCGACGAGATCGCCGCCCGGGCGGGGGTCGCGCGGCGGACGTTCTTCCGGCACTTCCGGTCCAAGGAAGAGGCGATCTTCCCGGATCACGACGACACCCTGGTGCGGGCTGAGGCGGTCCTGAACGCGGCCCCGCCGCACGAGCACCCGCTCGACACGGTGTGCCGGGGCATCAAGGAAGTCATGAAGATGTACGCGGGCTCGCCCGCGGTGTCCGTGGAGCGCTACCGGCTCACCCGCGAGGTGCCGACCCTGCGGGAGCGGGAGATCGCCTCGGTGGCCCGCTACGAGCGGTTGTTCACCCGCTATCTGCTCGGCCACTTCGACGAGCGCGACCACCACGACGGGAACGACGACCCGCTGCTCGCCGAGGTGGCGGCCTCCGCGGTCGTCACGGCCCACAACCACGTCCTGCGCCGCTGGCTGCGGGCGGGCGGGCAGGGCGACGTGGAGACGCAGCTGGACCACGCCTTCGCGATCGTCCGGGAGACCTTCGGCTCGGGCATAGGCGCGGGCCGCCCGGCCCCTTCCCCGTCCTCCCAGGGGACCACCGAGCCGGCCCCGGCCGTCCGGGCCTCCACCACGGGTGACGTGGTGGTGGCCGTGGCACGGACGGACGCTCCGCTCGACGAGGTCATGCGCACGATCCAGCAGGCGCTGACGAAGACCTGACCGGGGCCCCCTCCTCGGGGTTCGACCCCTCATCCGCACTTCTCACGGCGAAAGCCGCCGACTCACGGCGCAGGCCGCCCCTCCCCCGGGGCGGCCTTCGCCCGTTTTGACCTGCGATTCGATCGATCATCGCTCACATGTGACCGGCAGATTGCATATGAGTGAAATTGTTGGCACGCAGTGCCTTGTCACGTGACACGGCGTGCCATACGTTGATGTTGTCCGGGCGGTCGGCGCGCAGAGGTCTCCTCGTGCGCCGGCTGTCCCCACAAGCAATCGTGATCGTGCGCCCGGACGCCTGCGTCACAGGCACCCACCGCGCCCACCAGGCGCAGCCCGCACCACCCCGCCGAACCGACGGCACACCTCCACAGCAGCAGCCCCAGACGTAACCCTCAGCGCGTCCCCCCTCAGGACGCCGCACCGCCGGAGGCAACCCCGTGAAGGACATCCTGGACGCGATCCAGTCCTCGGACTCCACGTCCGCCGACTTCGCGAACATCCCGCTCCCCGAGTCGTACCGCGCCATCACCGTCCACAAGGACGAGGCGGAGATGTTCGCCGGGCTCGCCAGCCGCGACAAGGACCCGCGCAAGTCGCTGCACCTCGACACCGTGCCGGTGCCCGAGCTCGGCCCGGGCGAGGCCCTGGTCGCCGTCATGGCCAGCTCCGTGAACTACAACTCGGTCTGGACCTCGATCTTCGAGCCCGTCTCGACCTTCGGCTTCCTGGAGCGCTACGGCCGGCTCAGCGACCTCAGCAAGCGCCACGACCTGCCGTACCACGTCATCGGCTCCGACCTCGCGGGCGTCGTGCTCCGCACCGGCCCCGGCGTGAACTCGTGGAAGCCCGGTGACGAGGTCGTCGCGCACTGCCTCTCGGTCGAGCTGGAGTCCTCGGACGGCCACAACGACACGATGCTCGACCCCGAGCAGCGCATCTGGGGCTTCGAGACCAACTTCGGCGGCCTTGCGGAGATCGCCCTGGTCAAGTCGAACCAGCTGATGCCGAAGCCCGACCACCTGAGCTGGGAGGAGGCGGCGTCCCCGGGCCTCGTCAACTCCACCGCGTACCGCCAGCTGGTCTCCCGCAACGGCGCCGGCATGAAGCAGGGCGACAACGTCCTCATCTGGGGCGCGAGCGGTGGACTCGGCTCGTACGCCACGCAGTTCGCCCTGGCCGGCGGCGCCAACCCGATCTGTGTCGTCTCCTCCCCCGAGAAGGCCGACATCTGCCGGGCGATGGGCGCCGAGGCGGTCATCGACCGCAACGCCGAGGGCTACAAGTTCTGGAAGGACGAGCACACCCAGGACCCGAAGGAGTGGAAGCGCTTCGGCAAGCGCATCCGCGAGCTCACCGGCGGCGAGGACATCGACATCGTCTTCGAGCACCCGGGCCGCGAGACCTTCGGCGCGAGCGTCTACGTCACCCGCAAGGGCGGCACCATCACCACCTGCGCCTCCACCTCGGGCTACATGCACGAGTACGACAACCGCTACCTGTGGATGTCGCTCAAGCGCATCATCGGCTCGCACTTCGCCAACTACCGCGAGGCGTGGGAGGCCAACCGCCTGATCGCCAAGGGCAAGATCCACCCCACGCTGTCGAAGGTCTACTCCCTGGAGGACACCGGCCAGGCCGCCTACGACGTCCACCGCAACCTGCACCAGGGCAAGGTCGGCGTCCTCGCGCTCGCGCCCGAGGAGGGCCTCGGCGTCCGCAACCCGGAGCTGCGCGCCCAGCACATCGACGCCATCAACCGCTTCCGCAACATCTGAGCCCGGGACCATAGATGACTGAGCGCCAGAAGGACCGGCCGTGGCTCATGCGGACGTACGCCGGTCACTCGACCGCCGAGGCGTCCAACGAGCTGTACCGGCGCAACCTCGCCAAGGGTCAGACCGGCCTCTCGGTCGCGTTCGACCTGCCGACGCAGACGGGCTACGACCCCGACCACATCCTCGCCCGCGGCGAGGTCGGCCGGGTCGGCGTCCCCGTCTCGCACCTCGGTGACATGCGGCGGCTGTTCCAGGACATCCCCCTGGACCAGATGAACACCTCGATGACCATCAACGCCACGGCGATGTGGCTCCTGGCGCTCTACCAGGTGGTCGCCGAGGAGCAGGGTGCGGACGTCACCCGGCTCCAGGGCACCACCCAGAACGACATCGTGAAGGAGTACCTGTCGCGCGGGACGCACGTCTTCCCGCCCGGCCCCTCCCTCCGCCTCACGACGGACATGATCACCTACACGGTGAACAACATCCCGAAGTGGAACCCGATCAACATCTGCAGCTACCACCTGCAGGAGGCCGGGGCCACCCCGGTCCAGGAGATCTCGTACGCGATGTCCACCGCGATCGCCGTGCTCGACGCGGTGTTCGCCTCGGGTCAGGTCCCGGAGGACCGCAAGGGCGAGGTCGTCGCCCGTATCTCCTTCTTCGTGAACGCGGGCGTCCGCTTCATCGAGGAGATGTGCAAGATGCGCGCCTTCGGCCGCATCTGGGACAAGGTCACCCGCGAGCGGTACGGCATCGAGAACGAGAAGCAGCGCCGGTTCCGCTACGGCGTGCAGGTCAACTCCCTCGGCCTGACCGAGGCCCAGCCGGAGAACAACGTCCAGCGGATCGTCCTGGAGATGCTGGCCGTCACCCTCTCCAAGGACGCCCGCGCGCGCGCCGTGCAGCTGCCCGCCTGGAACGAGGCGCTCGGTCTGCCCCGGCCGTGGGACCAGCAGTGGTCGCTCCGCATCCAGCAGGTCCTGGCCCACGAGTCCGACCTCCTGGAGTACGAGGACATCTTCGCCGGCTCGCACGTCATCGAGGCCAAGGTCGACTCGCTCGTCGAGGAGTGCCTGGCCGAGATCGAGCGGATCCAGGAGATGGGCGGCGCGATGGCCGCCGTCGAGTCCGGCTACCTCAAGTCGCAGCTCGTCTCCTCGCACGCCGAGCGGCGCGCCCGGATCGAGGCCGGCGACGAGAAGATCATCGGCGTCAACATCTTCCAGGCGACCGAGGAGAACCCCCTCACCGCCGACCTGGACACCGCCATCATGACGGTGGACCCGGCGAACGAGGCGCGGGTGGTCGCGGCCCTCCACGAGTGGCGCGACAACCGCGACGAGACCCGCGCCCAGGAATCCCTGGCGACGCTGAAGGCGACGGCTGCCGGCGACGGCAACCTCTTCGCCGCCACCCTGGAGTGCGCGCGTGCGGGCGTCACGACCGGGGAGTGGTCCTGGGCGCTGCGGGACGTCTTCGGCGAGTTCCGCGCCCCGACGGGCGTGTCGTCGGCCCCGGTCGCGGTGACGGCCGAGGCGGGCACGCCGCTGGCCCTCGTACGGGACAAGGTGGCGCGGACCGCCGAGGAGATGGGCGTCGGGCGGCTGCGGCTGCTCGTCGGCAAGCCGGGCCTGGACGGGCACTCCAACGGGGCCGAGCAGATCGCCGTACGCGCGCGTGACGCCGGTTTCGAGGTGGTCTACCAGGGCATCCGGCTGACGCCCGAGCAGATCGTGAGCGCGGCCCTCGCGGAGGACGTGCACTGCGTGGGCCTGTCGATCCTCTCCGGCTCGCACGCCGAGCTGGTGCCGGACGTCCTCGACCGCCTCCGCGAGGCGGGCGCGGCCGACGTGCCGGTCATCGTCGGCGGGATCATCCCGAACGCCGACGCCGCAGAACTGAAGCGTGCGGGTGTGGCCGCCGTCTTCACACCGAAGGACTTCGGTATCACGGAGATCATCGGACGTATCGTCGACGAGATCCGGACAGCGAACAAGCTCCACCCCCTTGAAAGTACGGAGGTCCCCGCATGACCAGCCCCGTGAACCGCCTGCGTCCGCGCCGCTCCTGCCTGGCGGTCCCCGGTTCCAACCCGCGCTTCCTGGAGAAGGCCCAGGGTCTCGCCGCCGACCAGGTCTTCCTGGACCTGGAGGACGCGTGCGCCCCGCTGGCCAAGCCCGAGGCCCGGCACACCATCGTGAAGTTCCTGAACGAGGGCGACTGGACCGGCAAGACCCGGGTCGTCCGCGTCAACGACTGGACGACCCACTGGACGTACCGTGACGTCGTCACTGTCGTCGAGGGCGCCGGCCAGAACCTCGACTGCATCATGCTGCCGAAGGTCCAGGACGCCCAGCAGATCGTGGCGCTCGACCTCCTGCTGACCCAGATCGAGAAGACGATGGGCTTCGAGGTCGGCAAGATCGGCATCGAGGCGCAGATCGAGAACGCCCAGGGCCTCACGAACGTCAACGCGATCGCGCAGGCCTCCCAGCGCGTCGAGACGATCATCTTCGGCCCGGCCGACTTCATGGCCTCCATCAACATGAAGTCGCTGGTCGTGGGCGAGCAGCCGCCCGGCTACCCGGCGGACGCGTACCACCACATCCTGATGAGCATCCTGATGGCCGCCCGCGCCAACAACCTCCAGGCGATCGACGGCCCGTACCTCCAGATCCGCAACCAGGAGGGCTACAAGGCGGTCGCGCAGCGCGCCGCCGCCCTCGGTTTCGACGGCAAGTGGGTGCTGCACCCGGACCAGGTCGCCGCCGCGAACGAGATCTTCTCGCCCTCGCAGGAGGACTACGACCACGCCGAGCTGATCCTCGACGCGTACGACTACTACACGTCCGAGGCCGGCGGGAAGAAGGGCTCCGCGATGCTCGGCGACGAGATGATCGACGAGGCCTCCCGCAAGATGGCCCTGGTCATCTCGGGCAAGGGCCGTGCCGCCGGCATGCAGCGCACCAGCAAGTTCGAGATCCCGGAGGCCTGAGTCCGATGCAGTTCGGCCGTACCTACGAAGAGTTCGAAGTCGGTGCCGTCTACAAGCACTGGCCCGGAAAGACGGTCACGGAGTACGACGACCACCTCTTCTGTCTGCTGACGATGAACCACCATCCGCTGCACATGGATGTGAACTACGCCGAGAACACGACGGATTTCGGCAGGAACGTCGTCGTCGGCAACTACATCTACTCGCTGCTGCTCGGCATGTCCGTGCCGGACGTCTCCGGCAAGGCCATCGCCAACCTGGAGATCGAGTCGCTGCGGCACGTGGCGCCGACCTTCCACGGCGACACGATCTACGGCGAGACCACGGTCCTCGACAAGACCCCGTCGAAGTCGAAGAACGACCGCGGCATCGTCTACGTCGAGACCAAGGGCTACAAGCAGGACGGCACCCTCGTGTGTGTCTTCCGCCGCAAGGTGATGGTCCCCACCGAGACGTACATCAAGGAGCGCGGCGGCGAGCAGCCCGGCCGCCCCGAGCTGATCGAGCCCGCCAAGAAGACGGAGAAGTAGCCATGGCCCGACTCGCCCAGACCGCCGGGCTCACGGACGTCCAGCAGGAGATCCTCAAGACCGTCCGGGAGTTCGTCGACAAGGAGATCATCCCGGTCGCCACCGAGCTGGAGCACCGCGACGAGTACCCCCAGCAGATCGTCGACGGGCTCAAGGAGCTCGGCCTCTTCGGTCTGATGATCCCCGAGGAGTACGGGGGTCTGGGTGAGTCGCTCCTCACCTACGCGCTGTGCGTGGAGGAGATCGCACGTGGCTGGATGTCGGTCTCCGGCATCATCAACACGCACTTCATCGTGGCGTACATGCTGAAGCAGCACGGCACCCAGGAGCAGAAGGACTACTTCCTTCCGCGGATGGCGGCCGGCGAGACCCGTGGCGCGTTCTCGATGTCGGAGCCGGGCCTCGGCTCGGACGTGTCGGCGATCACGTCGAAGGCGGTCAAGGACGGCGACGAGTACGTCCTGAACGGCCAGAAGATGTGGCTGACCAACGGCGGGACGTCAACGCTGGTCGCCGTTCTCGTCCGAAGTGACGAAGGACACCCGGAGGGCACCGCCCCCCACAAGTCGATGACGACCTTCCTCGTCGAGAAGGAGCCCGGCTTCGGAGAGGTCCGCCCCGGCCTCACCATCCCCGGGAAGATCGACAAGATGGGTTACAAGGGCGTCGACACCACCGAGCTCATCATGGACGGACTGCGCATTCCGGCCAATCGGGTCCTCGGTGGGGCCACCGGCCGAGGGTTTTACCAAATGATGGACGGCGTCGAGGTCGGCCGGGTGAACGTGGCGGCCCGTGGCTGCGGCGTCGCTCAGCGTGCCTTCGAGCTCGGTGTCTCGTATGCCCAGCAACGTCACACTTTCGGCAAGGCGATCGCCCAGCACCAGGCGATTCAGTTCAAGCTGGCCGAGATGGCTACCAAGGTCGAGGCCGCTCATGCGATGATGGTGAACGCAGCACGCAAAAAGGACTCCGGGGAACGAAACGACCTTGAAGCAGGGATGGCGAAGTACCTCGCCTCCGAATACTGCAAGGAGGTCGTCGAGGATGCCTTCCGCATCCACGGCGGCTACGGGTTCTCCAAGGAGTACGAGATCGAGCGCCTCTACCGCGAGGCGCCGATGCTGCTCATCGGTGAAGGTACCGCCGAGATCCAGAAAATGATCATTGGTCGTCGGCTGCTCGAGGAGTACCGATTCCAGGGTTGATTGTCGGTTTTGAGTCGTTTCGGCCGCGAAGAAGATCACACCCTGTGTTCGTCTTCCGGCCGTCGACTCGGTTCCTGGCTTACCCAGTTGCGCCCCGCAACCGATAGCATCGAGGGAAAGCCGCCGTCCCCCGTTGCCAGTGCGGCATCATCCGCTACGAAGGTCATCCATGCCCCACAGCCAAACCTCTGCACACCGCGACAGCCTCACGGGCGTACGCATTGCGCGCGGAGCATCGCCGTGGCTTCTGCCGACCGTCGCCACCGCGGCGCTCAGCCTCGTGCGCGCGCGCAAGTCGAGGCGGGCCGCGGCCATCGCCGTGCCGACCACCGCGCTCGCGGCCGGCATGCTGTGGTTCTTCCGCGACCCCGAGCGTGAGATCGCTCAGGGCCGGGTCATCTCCCCCGCCGACGGTGTGGTGCAGAGCATCATGCCGTGGAAGGACGGGCGCACCCGGGTCGCCATCTTCATGAGCCCGCTGAACGTCCACGTCAACCGCGCGCCGCTGGCCGGCACCGTGACGTCCGTGGAGCACGTTCCCGGCGGGTTCGTCCCGGCGTTCAACAAGGAGAGCGAGAACAACGAGCGCGTTGTCTGGCACTTCGACACCGAGCTCGGCGACATCGAGATGGTGCAGATCGCGGGCGCCGTCGCCCGGCGCATCGTGCCGTACATCCCGCAGGGGACCAAGGTCGAGCAGGGTGACCGCATCGGTCTGATCCGCTTCGGCTCGCGTGTCGACATCTACCTCCCCGAGGGTGTCGAGGTCGCCGTCGAGGTCGGCCAGGCCACCACAGCGGGGGTGACTCGCATTGACCGTGATTGATCCCGACACACGGGCCGCCGACTGGGTCGCCGGCACCGACACGGACGGGTCCGAAGAGGCCGAGGAGATGCCGCTGTCGTTGAGGCTGTCCATAGCGGACGCGCTCACGCTCGGTAACGCCACGTGTGGATTCATGGCGGTGTACTTCACCACCACGGGCATCCTCATCCCGCACCTCACGGGCAGCACGGAGACCGGCATGGCGCGCAACAGCGCCGCCACGGCCGTGATCCTGATGCTGGCCGCGGCGATCTTCGACCTGTTCGACGGCATCGTGGCGCGCAAGCTGCGCTCCTCCCCGATGGGCGCCGAGCTCGACAACCTCTCGGACCTGATCAGCTTCGGTCTGGCCCCGGCCTACTTCGTACTCGTGTACGGCATGGTCACGCCCGGCGCGCAGCAGAAGGTCTCGGCGGTCGCCGCGATCGTGGTGCTGCTCGCGGTGGTGCTGCGGCTGGCGAGATTCTCCTGCGTGACCATGAAGGACGGCATGTTCCAGGGCATGCCGAGCCCCTTCGGCGCGCTGACGGTGGTCTCGATCGTGCTTCTGGAGCTGCCGTTCATCCCGACGCTGCTCGCGATCATCGGCGTCGCCTGGCTGATGGTGAGCCGGGTCGAGTACCCCAAGCCGCGGGGCATCCTCGCGGTGGCGATGCTCAGCTGGATCGTCGGCGCGATGGGCATGCTGGCGGCCTGGGCCTTCGACGCTCCGGGCGGACAGTTCCTGCTCCAGACCGGGTGCGCGCTCCAGGTCGTGATGGGCGCCGTGATCCCCCTCTTCGCGACGGCCCGTCGGGTGAACACCTTCCGCGGCAACCGGCGTGAGAGCCGGGAGGCGCGGGCGGCACAGCTGCCCTAGCGCGGCACGCGTGCGTACGGGAAGGGCCCCGGAGGCGATGTCGCCTCCGGGGCCCTTCCCCTTCCCCCGGGCTAGCCGAGGCGCTTGTAGTACAGCGTGGTCGCGCGCAGGACACCCGCCGGGTCGGCGGCGAAGTCCGGGATCGTGCCGGCGGCCGTCCAGCCCGCGCCCCGGTAGAGGCGCTCGGCGGGGCTGTCGGTCTGGGTGTCCAGGACGAGCAGGGTGAGACCGGTGGCGGCGGCGTGGGCCTCGGCCGTGGCGAGGAGCCGGTACCCGAGGCCTCCGCCGCGGGCCGAGCGGTGCACCAGGAGACGGGAGATCTCGCCGCGGTGCCCGCCGTTGGCCGCGCCCCCGCGGACGAGGGTGACCACGCCCGAGAGGCGCCCGTCGGGGCCGTGGGCCGCCCAGACGTCCCGTACGCCCTCGGCCGCCTCCTCCGCGACGCGCGC
This sequence comes from Streptomyces sp. NPDC088707, assembly GCF_044752725.1. Lineage (NCBI taxonomy): Bacteria > Bacillati > Actinomycetota > Actinomycetes > Kitasatosporales > Streptomycetaceae > Streptomyces > Streptomyces sp. NPDC088707. The sequence continues at coordinate 1,592,821 of NZ_JBIVLV010000001.1, forward strand.
CCACCAGGCGGCCGCCTCGGAGGCCGTGACGGACGCCAGGAAGCCGACGGAGGCGCCGGAGTCCACGGCGTCGAGGAGGAGCCCGGCGAGACCGGCGGAGGCATGCGCCCGTACGGCCTCGGGAGTGAGGCGCTCGATGACGTCGAACGGCTTCTCCAGGCACAGGAGGTCGGGCCGCTCGTCCCACGAGGCGACGGTCCCGAAGCCGAGGCTCCGGTAGAGAGCGAGCGGCTCCTCCCGCCACGACCACACCGTGAGGCGTACGGCGGGCGCTCCGGAGGCCGCGGCGCGGCGCAGGGCCTCGGACATGAGGGCCTTCGCGAGGCCCTTCCGCCGGGCTTCCGGCTCGACCCAGAGCCGCTTGATCTCGGGCGCCCGGCCCTCGTACGGGGCCTTGAGGACGACGCATCCGGCCGGGAGGTCCTCGCCGGGCGGGGTGGCGAGCAGGACCGTGTCGGCGGTGAAGGCGGCGGCCGGGTCCTCGGCCTCGCCCCGGTATACGGCCGGAAGCGCGGCGACCGCCGCCACGGGCGTCCCCTTCTCGGCCTGGTTGGCCAGGTGGTACGCGCCCAGCAGGTCGGGAAGACGCGGGTGGGAACGGTTCTCCTCGATCGATGCGTTCATGGCCCTGAGCCTCACACCGTCTTGTTTCCGGCGTGTGACCGGTACGCGCCGGGCGGCGCCGTGGCCGCCGTGCTCGCCGGGGATCCGGCGGCCCGGTTCCTCGGAGGCACGGCGGCCGACGACGCGGTGAGTTCCTTCGTGCACGTGGCCGACGCGGCGGAGGCCGCCGTACGGGCTCTCGCGTGGCCCTCGGGGCGCGTACAACGTGGTGGACGACGCGCCCGCGCCCGGCCACGCCTGGCTGCCGGTCCTCGCGGAGGCCCTGGGGGGTGCCGGCCCCGGCGCGGAGCGGGGGCGGGGCGCCCTGGGCCCGGGGCGCCCGGGCCCGTGCCCTGGGCTGGGCCCCGGCCCGCCCGTCCTGGCGGACGGGCTTCGCGGACCGGGACCGGGGCTGACCCCGGCTGGGCCGGGCGGGCCCGGGGCGCTTCGGGTCAGCCCGGGTCCCGGTCCGGGCCGGGTCGTTACGGGGTGTACGACTTCGCGGCGTCGGCGACGAAGGGCTGCCTGACGGTGCGCATGCCGCCGGGGACCTTCTTGTCCGGCTGGATGATGACGGACTCCCGGGACGACGGCGCCTTGGGGTCGCCGAGGTTGTGGCTCATCCCGAAGCCGGCGTCGTAGGACGTCAGCGTCAGGAGCGCCTTGTCGACGCCGTCGCGGGTGAGGTCCTTGCTCTCGCAGGCCTTCTTCAGGGCCTCGCCGAAGACGCTCGCCGCGGTCCAGCCGGCGACGATGCCGTTGTCGAGGGTGTCGCTCGGGTAGGCGGCCTTGTAGTCGGCGACGAGCTTCTGCGCGGTCGGGGTGTCCGCGCCGATAGGGAGGCTCGGGGAGGCGAACCAGTACATCTTCTCCAGGGCGGGACCGGCCTGGGTGCCGAGCAGCTGCGGTGCGAAGGCGGAGTTGTTGCCGACGACGGGGATCCTGAGGCCGGTGGCGGCGGCGACTCCGACGAGGGAGGCGGCCTGGCGGGGGCCCGCGCTGATGACGACGGCCTTCACCCCGGCCTGCTTGAGTGCCGCGACCTGCGCCGACATGTCGTTGTCGGTGGGCTTGATCTTCTGCTCGACGACGGTCAGGCCCGCCTTCTCCGCCGCGTGCTTCGAGCCCTTGAGGGCGTTCTCGCCGTAGTCGCCCTCGAAGTAGACGTGGCCGAGCTTGTCGCCCGACTTCAGGCCCTTCTCCTTGAGCAGGAAGTCGACGGCGTTGATGGTCTCGACGTCGTACGTGGCGCCCAGGACGCGGATGTACGGGGAGCCGAGCAGCGAGGCCGACCAGGCCTGCGGGAGGACGAGGCCCTTGTCCTTGACGTCCACCCGGGGCTTGACGGCGGCGACGAACGGGGAGCCGATGAACTGGGCGAAGCCGACGACCTTCGGCTCCAGTTCGGTGTAGGCGGCGAGCGCCTTCTGCGGGTCGTAGCCGTGGTCGCGGACCGTCAGCTCCAGCTGCCGGCCGCAGATCCCGCCGGCGGCGTTGACCTGCTTCACGTACAGCTGCTGGGCCTGGGTAACGCTCTTGCCGAGGGTGGCGTACACGCCGGTCATGTCGGTGAGCGCGCCGAGCGAGATCGTCTTGTCGGTGACGCCCTCGCCGGTCTTCACCCCGCCCGCGCCGGTCTGCTTGCCGTCGCCGGACTTCGCCTTCGAGCTGCATCCGGCGGCGGTGAGGGCGACCAGTGCGGCGAGCGCGGCGGCCAGGCCCCGCACGGCCTGTCGTCGGTGGTTCATCGTGCCTCCCCTGAGGGTTCGGTGGTGGTCGGGATGTTCGGGGTGTTCGGGGTGTGCGTGGGGGTCTCGGGGGTCTCGCCGCTTCCGGCCCTTCCGGGCCTTCGCGCGGCCAGCCGGGCCAGGCCTCCGGGCAGGAACAGGACCACCGCGACGACGGCGGCGCCGTACAGGTAGCGCGCGGCCTCCCCCGGTGCGATGCCGCCCGTTCCCGGGGCGGAGACCAGCGGGAGCGCGTCGCTGTAGCGGTTCAGGATCTGGGGCAGGAGGGAGACGAAGACGCCTCCGGCGACCGCTCCCGCGACCGAGCCGAGACCGCCGATGACGATCATGGCGAGGTATTCGAGGGAGAGCGCCATGCCGAAGTACTCCGGCACCGTGCGCTGGAAGACCAGGGCGAGCAGGACGCCCGCGAGGCCCGCGTACATGGAGGACAGGACGAACACGGCACCGCGGTAGCGGGCGACCGGGATGCCCATGACGCCGGCGGCGATCCGGTGGTCGCGGATGGCGTTCATCGCCCGTCCGGGGCGGCCCCTGAGGACACCGCGGGCGAAGAGCACACCGCCGAGGAGCAGGATCAGACCGAGGTACCAGAGCTTCTCCACCGCCCCGAACGGCACCTGGGCGACGAGGAGTTCGGTGTCGTCGAAGGTGAGCCCGAAGAGGGACAGCGGCGGGACCGCGCGGCCGTTGTAGCCGCCCGTGAGGTCATGGGCGTTGAAGAGCACGTGCTGGCCGATGAAGATCAGCGCGAGCGTGGCGATGCCGAGGTACGCGCCCCGCAGCCGCCCCGCGATGGGGCTGAACACCCCGCCGGCCAGGCCCGAGAGGGCGACGGCGAGGACGGCGGCGAGCCAGCCGGGCAGGCCGAGTCCGGCGAGCCCGTCGGTGCCGTCCCCGGCGAAGGCGCAGTAGCCGTAGGCGCCGACGGCGAGGAAGAAGGCGTGCCCCATGGAGAGCTGTCCGGTGGCGCCGGTCAGCAGGTTGATGCCGATCGCGCCGATGGCGGCGGCCATCGCGAACAGGCCGGCCTGGAGCCAGAACCGGTCCAGGTAGAACGGCAGGACGAGGAGGACGAGACAGGCGGCGGCCCCCGCGTACACCGCGGTGCTGCCGACCCGCAGGCCGCTCCGGGCGAGGGTCTCAGACACGGGCGAGCTCCTTCGTGCCGAAGAGTCCGGCCGGACGGATCAGGAGCACCGCGACCATGACGAGATACGGGGCCAGATCGCCGATCCCCCGGCCGAGGAACGCCAGGTCGCTCTGGTAGCCGGTGGCGAGGGACTCGGTGACGCCGACGAGGAGCCCGCCGACGAGGGCGCCCGTGGTGGAGTCGAGGCCGCCGAGGATGGCGGCGGGGAAGGCCTTGAGCGCGGCGAGCGAGGTGGCCCGCTCGAGTCCCGGGGTCGGGAAGACGGTGAGGAAGAGCGCGGCGACGGCGGCGAGACCGCCGGCCACCGCCCAGGCGCCGATCGAGACCCGCCCGAGCCGGATGCCCATGAGGGCGGCGGTCTCCTGGTTCTCGGCGGCTGCCCGCATGGCGACGCCCCAGGACGTGTACCGGAAGGCGAGCAGGAACGCGGTGATGAGGAGGGCCGCCGCGAGCAGCGCGGCGATCCGGGTCTCCGCGATGGTGACCCCGCCGACGGTGACGACGGCGTCGCCCCACGGGTCGCCGAGGGCGAGGATGTCGGTGCCGATCCGGCGGGTCAGCTCGGTGGCGAGGAGGATGTCGACGCCGATGGTGACGATGGCGAGGACGCTGTGGTCGGTGCCCCGGTGGCGGCGCATCACGAGGAACTCGACGGCCGCGCCGACCACCGCCGCGCCCGCGATGCCGGCGAGCAGGGCGGGCCAGAAGCCGATCTCGTCGTGGAGGACGGCGGTGACGTAGCCGCCGGCGAGGAGAAGGGAGGCGTGGGCGAAGTTGACGACCTCGGTGGCCCGGAAGATGACCACGAAGCCGAGGGCGATGAGGGCGTAGATCGAGCCCAGTGAGATGCCGTTGATCAGGAACTCGGCGAAGGTGCTCACGCGGCGGACTCCTCTCCGAGGTAGGCGCGGACGACCGCCGGGTCGTTCTGGACGTCGGCGGGTGCCCCGTCGGCGATCCGGCGGCCGAAGTCGAGGACGGTGACGGAGTCGGCGAGCCGCATCACCAGGCCCATGTCGTGCTCGACGAGGAGCACCGAGATCCCGAGGCTGTCGCGGACCCCGGCGATGACCGAGGCGGTGCGGCGCCGCTCGTCGGCGGTCATCCCGGCGACGGGCTCGTCGAGGAGCAGCAGCTTCGGCTCCATGCAGAGCGCGCGGGCCAGTTCGGCGAGCTTCTGCTGTCCGTACGGGAGCGAGCCCGCCGGCCGCGCGAGCTGCTGCTCCAGGCCGACGAAGGCGGCGATCTCCCGCACCCGGGCGCGGTGGCGCGCCTCCTCGCGGGCGGCGGAGGGAAGGCGGAGCCCGGCGGCGACGAAGCCGGTGCGGGTCAGCCGGTGGCGGCCCAGCATCAGGCTGTCCTCGACGGTGGCGCGGGGCGGCAGCGCCAGGTTCTGGAAGATCCGGCCGACACCGAGGTCCGCGATCCGGTGCGGGGGCAGGGCGGTCAGCTCGTGCGGGCCGAGGCGGACGGAGCCCTCGGTGGCCCGGTAGACACCGGACAGGACGTTGAAACAGGTGGACTTCCCGGCGCCGTTGGGCCCGATGAGGGCGTGCACGGTGCCGGGCCGGACGGTGAAGCCGACGGCGTCGAGCGCGGTGAGGCCGGCGAAACGGACGGTGAGGTCACGCACTTCGAGGGCGGGGACGTCGGGGGCGGGTGGTGCCGTGGGGCCGGACGACGAGGGGGGTGCGGGCCGTGTTGTCATCGGGTCTCCTCCCAGCGGGACAGGACCGGGTGCGTGGCTTGGGCGCGCGCCGCGTCGGCGGCGGCGTCCTCGTCGACCACGCCCAGGTAGCGGCGGCGTACCTCGTCGGATGCGGCGAGTTCGGCGGCCGGGCCCGACAGGGTGACCTCGCCGACCTCCAGGACGTAGGCGCGGGAGGCGAGTCGCAGGGCGAGCGCCGCGTTCTGCTCGACGAGCAGCACCGCGGTGCCCTGGGAGTTGATCTCCCGGACGGCGTCCGCGATCCGGGCCGCCATCAGCGGGGCGAGCCCGAGCGAGGGTTCGTCCAGCAGGAGCAGGCCGGGCGAGGCCATCAGGGCGCGGCCGACGGCCAGCATCTGCTGTTCGCCTCCGGAGAGCAGCCCGGCGGGTTGGCGGGCCCGCTCCGCGAGCACCGGGAAGAGCTCGTGGACCCGGCGGAGCGAGACCGCCCTGGCCGCCCGTCCGCCGCGGCTGCCGAGCGCTCCGGCGCGCAGGTTGTCCTCGACCGTCATCCGGGCGAAGACCTGGCGGCCCTCGGGCACCTGGGAGACGCCGGCCGCGACGACGCGGTCGGGCGGCAGCCCGTCGAGCGGCCGGCCGTCGCGGCTCACCGTGCCGGACACCACGGCGCCGCCGTGGAACCGGAGGGTGCGCGAGACCGCCCGCAGCAGCGTCGACTTGCCGGCCCCGTTGGCCCCGAGGACGGTGACGACCTCGCCCGCCGGCACGGTCAGCGACACCTGTCGCAACGCGTGTACCGGTCCGTATCCCGCCGTCAGGTCCGTCACCTCGAGGGCGGGTGCGGTACCTCCCATGGTTCCCCTTTTCCGGTGTTCCCGGCCGCTTCTTGTTACTCGGCCGTTCGATGGCGCTCACCCCAGCACCGGGCCGGACCGCGCGTCCACGGCCCGCGGCCGAATCGCTGCCGGTGACCAGCGGGCGCGCCGAAGGGCTGTGCATGCGCACAACGCTGCGCGTCAGGGCTGTGCGGAGGGGGCCGGGGCGGTGGATCCTCCGGGCATGGGACGGCGCAGACGGCGGACCGGTGACGACTGGAAGGTGCTCGCGCAGGCGTGCACGGCGCTTCTGGAGCGGGTGCCGGAACTGGTGGACGAGCATCTGAGGGAACTCCACGCGTACGAGCCCGCCTACGGGCGGATCCTCCCGTACGACCAGCACTGGCAGGAGGCCGAGGAGGCGATACGCATCGGGATCGAGATGATCTCGGCGCCCCGGAGCTCGCCACGGCGGGACCTGGAGCACGCGGACGAGATGGGCCGGCGGCGGGCCGCCCAGGGCATGCCGCTCGAACTCGTCGTGCACGCCTACCGGCACGCCGGGCATCTCGTCTGGGACGCGCTGATCGAGGGCGCGGGGGCGGACACGGCGCAGCTGGCGGCGCTGATGCAGTCGGCGACGACGGTGTGGTCGGCGGTGGACGCGCAGGCGGACACGGCATCGGAGGCGTACCGGACGACGGAGCTCGAACTGCGCCGCCGCACGGACGAACAGCTCCAGGCGCTCCTCGACGCGCTGCTCCAGGGGCAGCGGTCGCCCGAGCTGGTGGCGCGGGCGGCGGCGGGCCTGGACCTGCCCGAGCAGGGGCGGTACGCGGTGGTCGTGCTGCGCTACGACCGGCGGGAGGAGCGGGAGCTGTTCCACCGGCAGGTGCAGGGCGAGGGCGTGCGGTTCCTGTGGCGGATGGGGGCCGACTGCGAGCTGGGGGTGGTGGCGCTCGCCGGGGACACCGGTCTGGACGCGCTGTCGGAACTCCTCGACGGGCGGTGCCCGGGTCCCGGCGGGATCAGTCCGGTGGTGGTCGGCCTGACCGAGCTGGGCCGGGCGAGGCGGCTCGCCGAGCTGGCGCTGCGGACGTGCCCGCCGGGGAGCCGCGAGATCGTACGGCTCGACCGGCGGATGGCGGGCGCGCTGGTGGTGGCCCAGCCGGAGGTGGCGGCCCTGCTGGTCGCGGACGTCCTGGGCGGGCTGCTCGAACTGGACCCGGCGGACCGGGCGGTGCTCCTGGAGACGCTGGACGCGTGGCTGGAGTGCGAGGGGTCGGCGGGGCGGGCGGCGGGACGGCTCTACTGCCACCGGAACACGGTCTTCAACCGGCTGCGCCGCCTGGAGCAACTGACGGCCCGGTCGCTGTCCCGGCCGCGGGACCTCACGGAGATGACCCTGGCCCTGGACGCGTTCCGCCTGACGTCACCGAGCTAGCCGCCCCCGGCCGTGGGCCGCCGTACCCCCGTACCCGCGCCCAGCTGCCCGATGCCCTCGCCCCGTGTGGGCGATCGTCCCGCTGGGGCAGATGCCCACAACGAGGGGGCGGCAGCGGGCGCGGGGGTGGGCACCGCCCCAGCGGGGCCGGCGCCCGCAACGGGGGGTGCCGGCCCGGCAGAGTTGGTGGCCACGACAGCGCGCGGCGCGGGGCGGATTACTTCAGGAAGTCCCGGGCGAGGTTCGCCGACGCTTCCTCCAGGAGCGGGCCCGCGTTGGCCATGGACTTCGCCGGGTCCGGCTCCAGCTCCGAGAGCGCGTACGCGCGGCGGATCCCCGCCGTGCCCAGCGCCTCCGGCGGGAGGGCCAGGCGGCCGCAGACCGCGACGACCTCCTTGCCCGCCGCGCGCGCCGCCGCCGCGACGCCCGCCGGCGCCTTGCCGTGCAGGGTCTGCTCGTCGAGGGAGCCCTCGCCGGTGATGACCAGCGTCGCCCGCTCGAGCGCGGGCGCGAAGCCGAGGACCTCGAGCATCAGCTCGATGCCGGGCCGGAAGCTCGCGCCGAGGAGGAGCGCGCCGTAGCCGATGCCGCCCGCGCCACCCGCGCCGGGGGCGACGGCCGCCTCGGCCGCCTTGGGGCCGATGGCCTTCTCCAGGACGGTGGCGAAGTGGGCGAGGGCCGCGTCCAGGGTCCGGACGTCGTCGGGCGTGGCGCCCTTCTGCGGCCCGTAGACCGCGGGGGCGCCCTTGGGCCCGGTGAGCGGGTTGTCTACGTCGCTCGCAAGGATCAGGTCGACCGAGGCGAAGCGGGGGTCGAGGCCGGTGAGGTCGGCGCTGGCGAGGTCGGCGAGGGGCGCGCCGCCGGGGCCCACGGGCGCGCCGGACGCGTCGAGGAAGCGGGCGCCGAGCGCGGCGAGCATGCCGGCGCCGCCGTCGGTGGTGGCGCTGCCGCCGACGCCGAAGACGACGGTGGTCGCGCCGGCGTCGAGCGCCGCGCGGAGCAGCTCACCGGAGCCGTACGTGGTCGCGGTCAGCGGGGCGAAGACGCCGGCCGGGAGGAGCTGGAGCCCGGAGGCCTCGGCCATCTCGACGACCGCGGTGGTGTCGCGCAGCGCGAACGCCGCGGTGACCTGCTCGCCGAGCGGCCCCGTCACCCGCACCTCGCGGCGTTCGAATCCGGCCGCGACGGCCGCCGCGACGGTGCCGTCGCCGCCGTCCGCGACGGGCAGGGTCTCCACCGTGAGGTCCGGGATCACCCGTCGCAGTCCTGCTGTGACCCGCTCCGCGACCTGCACGGCCGTGAGCGAGCCCTTGAACTTGTCGGCCGCCACGAGCACGTGAGCGACCTGAGTTGCTGCCCCGTCCGTCACCTTGCATCCCTTGCTTTCGAACGTGCAGTCGCGCCGAGGCCGACCCTATCCGTACCGCCGGACGGCGTGCCACCCCCGGATCGACTGATATGTCGCACCATAGTGGGGCAGCATGAGTACGGAACCGATCGACCGGCCCCCGCAGGAGCAGCAGGAACGGCACACGCCCGACGGCACGGTCATCGGGATCGGGATGGCGGCGGTGGTGGCCGTCGTCGCCTGGGCGGCCCTCGGCGAGGACTCCTTCGACCGTGCCTCGGCCTCGGCCCTGCGGTGGGTGCTCGACAACTTCGCGTGGCTGTTCGTGGTCGCCGCGGACACGTTCCTGGTGCTGTGCGTGGTCATCGCGCTGAGCCGCTTCGGCCGGATCCGGCTGGGCGCGGACGACTCGGAGCCCGAGTTCACGAACGTGGCGTGGATCGCGATGATGTTCAGCGCGGGCATGGGCATCGGCCTGATGTTCTACGGGGTAGGCGAGCCGCTCACGCACTTCCTGAGCCCTCCCCCGGCGACCGGCGTCCCGGCGGGGACCGGGCCCGCCGCCCGTACGGCACTGGAGTACTCGTTCTTCCACTGGACGCTGACCCCCTGGGCGATCTACGGCATCGCCGGCCTCGCCCTGGCGTACGCGGGTTTCCGCAAGGGCCGCGGCAATCGGCTGAGCTCCGCGTTCGTGCCGGTGATCGGGGCCCGTCGGGCGGCTTCCTGGCAGGGCAGGGCGATCGATCTGCTCGCGGTGTTCGCGACGGTGTTCGGCACGGCGACGAGCCTGGGGCTCGGCGCCCTCCAGGTGTCCGAGGGCCTGAACCTGACGATGGGCGTGGAGGACTCGACCGCCACCCAGCTGATCATCATCGTGTCGCTGTCCGGGGCCTTCGTCCTGTCGGCCTTCTCGGGTCTCCACAAGGGCGTGAAGTGGCTGTCCACGATCAACATCGTCCTCGCGGGCTGCCTGATGCTGTTCGTCTTCCTGCTCGGCCCGACCGTCTACATCCTGGACACCATCCCCGCCTCCGTCGGCGGCTATCTGCACGAGCTGCTGCCGATGGCGAGCCGTACGGGCGCGTTCACCGACCGTGAGTGGCTCGGGGCGTGGACGATCTTCTACTGGGCGTGGTGGCTCTCCTGGGCGCCGTTCGTCGGCACCTTCATCGCCCGGATCTCGCGCGGCCGGACGATCCGGGAGTTCCTGGTGGGCGTGCTGCTCGTGCCGTCCGGGGCGACGGTGGTCTGGTTCTGCGTGATGGGCGGTACGGCGATCCGGCTGGAGTCCACGGGCGCGGCGGACCTGGCGACGGCGATGAAGGACGGGGCGGAGGCCTCCCTGTTCGCGATGCTGGAGGCGCTGCCGATCGGCACGGTCACCTCGGTCGTGGCGATGCTCCTGGTGATGACGTACTTCATCACCAGCGCGGACTCGGCCTCGCTCGTCATGGGTTCGCTGACGAGCCGGGGCTCGCTGAACCCGCCGACCTGGCTGGTGGTGACCTGGGGCGTCCTGATGGCCGCCGTGGCGGCGGTGCTGCTGGTGGTGGGCGGTCTGAAGTCGCTCCAGACGGCGACGATCCTGGTGGCGCTGCCGTTCGTGGTGGTGATGCTGGTGCTGTGCTGGGCGCTCCTGAAGGAGCTGCGCGAGGACCCCGGCGCGGGCCCCGCCCGGCACCACGCCCTGCACGGTCTGCGGGACGCGGTGCGGACGCTGGTCGGCGAGGCGATGACGGAGCAGGGCGGCGACCCCCACCACCGGCCGCGGCGGGCGGCGAAGGCGCGCATGGACACGGATCCGCCGGAGGACACCGGCACCCCGCCGGGCTGACCCGCACCCCGACGGGGCCGACCCGGACCCCGGGGCCGCCCCGGTCGCTTCGGGGGCCGACCGGGAGACGCTGCGGGACCGGGTGCGCGGCGCCGTCTTCGGCTTCGACGGGGCCTGGATCCGTGAACTCGCGGAGCGGGCCGTGCGGTTGGCCGAGTCCGCCGGACCGCCGTCAGCCCTGGGGTGGTTCCGGCTGGACGACCTCGCCGGTGCGCACGGCCTCGTCGCGGCTGACGGCTCGGGCCTCCGTGCGGTGGCCGCGGGCGATGTAGTCGCGGACCACCGCCTCGACGGCGTCCTGGGGGTTGCCGATGCCGGCCAGGACCATGACTTCCACGACGAGTTCGGCGTCGAGACCGATGTTCACCTTGGCCATGGCGGGAACCTAGCACCGGTGAACCCGCTCGCGGGAGCGGTTCGGTGGTGCCTGGGGCCGCCGTACGACGATGGTCGCGAGCACCGGACCGTCGAGCCGCGCGAGCCGATCGGCACGGCGCCGCCCGCGCTCCTCGACCGGCTCCGCCAGAAGGTCGACCGGCTCCGCCGTCCGCTAGAAGAGGGCGGCCGGTTCCGCCGTACCCGACTCGAAGGCGAGCAGCCGCTGCTTGCGGTCCAGGCCGCCGCCGTAGCCGGTGAGGCTGCCGCCCGCCCCGACCACCCGGTGGCAGGGGACGATGATGCTGACGGGGTTCTTGCCGTTGGCGAGGCCCACGGCCCGGGACGCGGCGGGGTTGCCGAGTTCCTCGGCGAGTTCGCCGTACGTCCGGGTCTCCCCGTACGGGATGCGCAGCAGCCCCTCCCAGACCCGCAGCTGGAACGGCGTGCCGTTCAGGTTCAACGGCATGTCGAACGCGGTGAGTTCGCCCGCGAAGTAGGCGTCGAGCTGGCGGATCGCCTCGCCGAAGGGGCGCGGGTCGGGCTCGCCGAAGGTCTCCTCCGGCGGGCGGTGGCGCTGGCCGGTCATGTGGACGCGGCTGAGGACGCCGTCGACGGCGACGAGGGTCAGCGGGTCGTACGGGCTGTCCACGACGGTGTGCTGGATGGCGGGCATGGGAGGGGTCCTCACGGTCCTTTACGCGGGCAGGTGGTTGATCGGGTGGTCGTCGGTCGCCCAGAGGTACTGGACGGCGTACGCACGCCAGGGGCGCCAGTGCGCCGCGCGGGCGGTGAGGGCGGCCGGGGTACCGGGGAGGCCGAGTCCCTCGGCGGCGCGGCGGACGCCGAGGTCGCCGGGGACGAAGGCGTCCGGGTCGCCGAGGGCGCGCATGGCGATGATCTCGGTGGTCCAGGGGCCGAATCCGGGCAGGGCGAGCAGCCGGGCGCGGGCCTCCTCGCGGTCGTCGGCGGGGCCGAGGGTCAGGGAGCCGTCGGCGAGCGCCCGGACCAGGGTGAGGAGGGTGGTGCGGCGGCTGCGGGGCAGGGCCAGGGTCTCGGGGTCGAGGGCGGCCAGCGCCTCGGGGCCCGGGAAGAGGTGGGTGAGGCCGCCCTCGGGGTCGTCGACGGGGGTGCCGTGCGCGGTGACGAGCCGGGCGGCGTGGGTGCGGGCGGCGGCGGTGGAGACCTGCTGGCCGAGGACGGCCCGGACGGCGAACTCGGCGGGGTCGACGGTCCCGGGCACCCGGCGGCCGGGGGCGGCGTCGACGATCGGCGCGAGCCGCGGGTCGGCGCGCAGCCGCTCGTCGACGGCGACGGGGTCGGCGTCGAGGTCGAGGAGGCGGCGGCAGCGGCTGATGGCGTGCGTGAGGTCACGGGGGTCGGTGAGGGAGAGCCGGCAGGCGATGTGGTCGGCGCGCGGCGCGAGGGCGACGATGCCGTGTCCGTACGGGAGGGCGAGGGTCCGGCGGTAGGCGCCGTCGCGCCACTCCTCCACGCCGGGGACGGCGGTCGCGGCGAGGTGGCCGAAGAGGTTGGAGGGTTCCAGCGGGGTGCGGAAGGGCAGCCGGAGGCTGATCACCCCGGGTGTGGGGGTCCGGTCGGCACCGGGGCGGGCGGCGCGGGCGCGGAGCTCGCCGGGGGTGAGGGCGAAGACCTCGCGGACGGTGTCGTTGAAGGTGCGGATCGAGGCGAATCCGGCCGCGAAGGCGATCTCGCCGAGCGGCATCGGGGTCGTCTCGATGAGGACCCGGGCGGTCTGGGCGCGCTGGGCGCGGGCCAGGGCGAGCGGTCCCGCGCCGAGCTCGGCGAGGAGCTGGCGCTCGATCTGGCGGGTGGACCAGCCGAGCCGCCGGGCGAGCCCGGGGACGCCCTCGCGGTCGACGACGCCGTCCTGGATGAGGCGTACGGCGCGGGCGACGGCGTCGGCGCGGACGTTCCACTCGGGCGAGCCGGGGCTGGTGTCCGGCCGGCACCGCTTGCAGGCCCGGAATCCGGCGCGCTGGCAGGAGGCGGCGCTCGCGTGGAACTCCATGTTCTCGGGCTTGGGCGGGACGACCGGGCAGCTGGGACGGCAGTAGATCCGGGTGGTGCGGACGGCGGTGAAGAACACGCCGTCGAAGCGGGCGTCCTTCGACTGGACGGCCCGTACGCAGCGCTCGGTGTCGGTGTGCATGAGTCCAGGATCGGGCACGGACGGCTCGCGGGCTGGCGAGAAAACGACATGGACGTCACGGCGCCCGAGGTCGGGCGCCGGCCGGAGGCCGCCCGGATCAGATCACGACCGACCGGTAGTGGGTGGTCAGTCTGCCGTCGTCCCCCAGGACGTGGAAGGCGAGCGCGGGCGGCTGGTCGAGGTGGATGTGCGGATGCGTCACCGGACGCTCCCAGGGGAGGCGGATCGAGGACACGACTCCGGGGGCGACGAGCAGCGGTCGCCCGGCGAAGGTCGTGGCGGCGGCGGTGTGGACGTGGCCCGCCAGGAACGCGGTCAGGTGCGGGTGCCGGTCGGCGAGCGCGGCGAGCCGCTCCTCGCCGAACTGCCGGATCTCGTCCACGTACGGGGTGTGCAGCGGGACCGGCGGGTGGTGGAAGCCGACGAGGACGGGTACGTCGCGCGGGGTGGCGTCGAGGAGGGCGTCCAGCCACTCCAGGGTCTCGTCCTCCAGGTATCCGTCGTGCTTGCCGGGCACGGACGAGTCGCAGAGGGCGATCACGAAGCCCTCGCCCCGGAGCACCTGGTTGACGGGGGCGTACGGGCGCGTTCCGGTCGTGCCGGGGAGGAGGGCCTTCCGGAGGGCGGCCCGGTCGTCGTGGTTCCCCGGGCAGGCGAGCAGCGGGTGACGGGAGGTCAGCAGCTCCCGCACGAGGGCGTACTCGTCCGGGGTCGCGTGGTCGGCGAGGTCGCCGGTGACGACGACGGCCGCGAGGTCGTAGGGCAGTTCCTCCAAATAGCGCATGACCGCGCGGGTGCGGTCGGCGCTGCGCTGCTCCAGGTCGACATGGATGTCGCTGACATGAGCGATGACGATCACGTGGCTCGGTCCTCCGTCGGTCGGGCGGGCGGATGCCCACCCGACCGTACGGTGGTCGCGGTCCGTGCCGTAAGGGCCTCTTCGTGAGCCGTGGCCCGCTCGCCGGGGGCGGTGGACCGCCCCGGGCCGGTCCGCTACTCGAACCGCGTGGTGTCGCCCGCGCCGTGGCGCAGGACCTCGGGCTCGCCGCTGGAGAAGTCGACGACGGTGGTGGGTTCGGTTCCGCAGTCACCGGAGTCGAGGACCGCGTCCACCAGGTGGTCGAGCCGCTCCTTGATCTCCCAGCCCTGTGTCAGCGGCTCCGCCTCGTCGGGCAGCAGCAGGGTGCTGGAGAGCAGGGGTTCGCCGAGTTCGGCGAGGAGGGCCTGGGTTACGACGTGGTCGGGGATGCGGACGCCGACCGTCTTCTTCTTGGGGTGGAGGAGTGCCCGGGGCACCTCCTTCGTCGCGGGCAGGATGAAGGTGTACGGGCCGGGGGTCGCCGCCTTGACCGCGCGGAAGACGTCGTTGTCGATGTGCACGAGCTGGCCCAGCTGGGCGAAGTTCTGGCACATGAGCGTGAAGTGATGCCGGTCGTCGAGGTTGCGGATCGTCCGGATGCGGCTGATGCCGTCCCTGGATCCGAGTCGGCTGCCCAGCGCGTAGCAGGAGTCGGTCGGGTACGCGACGAGCGCACCGTTCCGGATGCTGTCGGCCACCGTGCCGATGGTGCGCGGCTGGGGGTTGTCGGGGTGCACGTCGAAGTACTTCGCCATGGGAGCAGTCTAATTTTTCCGGGCGGAGGGGCGCAGCAGGCGCCAGACGGCCTTCGCCGCGTTGTGCCCGGACATGCCGTGCACGCCGGGCCCGGGCGGGGTGGCGGCGGAGCAGAGGAAGACCGCCGGGTGCGGGGTGGCGTAGGGGCGGAGCGAGAGCGTGGGGCGCAGCAGGAGCTGGAGGCCGGTGGCGGCGCCGCAGGCGATGTCGCCGCCGATGTAGTTGGCGTTGTGCTCGGCGAGTTGGGGCGGTCCCGCGGTGGCGCGGGCCAGGACGCGGTCGCGGAAGCCGGGGGCGAAGCGCTCGATCTGGCGCTCGATGGCGTCGGTGAGGTCGCCCTGCCAGCCGTTCGGCACATGTCCGTACGCCCAGAAGACGTGCTTGCCCTCCGGGGCGCGGGAGGGGTCGACGACGCTGGGCTGGGCGGTGATGAGGAAGGGCGTGTCGGGCGCGGTGCCGGTGGACGCCTGGCGCAGGGCGGTGTCGATCTCGCCGGCGGTGGGGCCGATCTGCACGGTTCCGGCGCGTCGGGCCGCCTCGGCGGTCCACGGGACGGGGCCGTCCAGGGCGTAGTCGATCTTGAACGCGGCGGCGCCGTACCGGTAGTGGTCGTAGTGGCCGCCGAAGCCGGCGATCCGGGCGAGGGCCCGCGGCGAGGTGTCGAAGACGTAGGCGCGGGCGGGCGGCAGGTCGTCGAGCCGCTTGACCTCGAAGTCGGTGTGGACGGCGCCGCCGAGGTCCCTGAGGTACGCGGTGAGGGCGTCGGAGATCGACTGCGAGCCGCCCCGGGGCACGGGCCAGCCGCCGGCGTGGGCGGCGAGCGCGAAGACCAGGCCGACGGCGCCGGTGGCGAATCCGCCGAGCGGGGCCATGACATGGGCGACGAGCCCGGCGAACAGCCCCCGCGCCTTCTCGTCCTGGAAGCGGCGCATCAGCCAGGTCGACGGGGGCAGTCCGGCGAGGCCGAAGCGGGCCAGGGTGACCGGGTCGCGGGGCAGCGCCGTGAGCGGCAGCTGCATGAAGTCCCGGGCGAGGGTGTCCCACTTGCCGGTGAAGGGGGCGACGAGCCTGCGGTACGCGCCGGCGTCGCGGGGCCCGAAGGAGGCGGCGGTCTCGGCGACCGAGCGGGCGAGGACGGCGGCGGTTCCGTCGTCCCAGGGGTGGGCCATGGGCAGTTCGGGGTGGAGCCACTCAAGTCCGTACCGCTTCAGGGGCATCGTGCCGAAGACCGGCGAGCCGGCCCCGAGGGGATGCACCGCGGAGCAGGGGTCGTGGCGGAAGCCGGGGAGGGTGAGCTCCTCGGTCCTGGCGCCCCCGCCGACGGTCGGCTTCGCCTCGAAGACGGCCACGGAGAAGCCGCGGCGGGCCAGTTCGACGGCGGCGGTCAGTCCGTTGGGCCCCGCCCCCACGACGACGGCATCGAGCATCGACGTCACCTTCGACACCTTCGGACTCCTTCGTCAGCCGATGGCCAGGACTCCCAGGATAGGCCGGTGGTTCCGGGGCCCTCACTGCCCCCTGAGGAGGGTGAGGATCCGGTCGGCGGTCGCCGCGTCCCGGACCGCCGTGAACGGCAGCACGTTCCCGCCGGTGATCCGGAAGGGCTCGCCCGCGAGGGTCGTGTGCGTCCCGCCCGCCTCGGTGACGAGGAGCAGCCCGGCCGCGTGGTCCCACGCGTACTCCCAGGAGAACGCCGTGGCGGAGAGCGCTCCGCGCGCCACGGCCAGGTACTCCAGTCCGGCGGAGCCGCAGGGGCGGGGGGCGACGCCCTCGGTGACCAGGCCGAGCAGGGCCCGCTTCTGGTCGGGGGTGGTGTAGTCGGGGTGCGAGGTGGCGACCTCGAGGACCTCGCCGGAGCGGGGTGAACCGGCGTGCAGCGGCTGCCCGTTGAGCGTGGCGCCGCGGCCCCGTACGGCCACGGCGAACTCGTCGAGGGCGGGTGCGTACGTCCAGGAGGCGAGCAGCTCGCCGTGCCGGGCCAGCGCGACGAGGGTGCAGAAGCCGGGGTCGCCGTGGACGAACTGGCGGGTGCCGTCGACGGGGTCGACGATCCAGACGGGGGCGTCGCCGCGCAGGGCGTCGTAGACGGCGGGGTCGGCGTGGACCGCTTCCTCGCCGACCACCACCGAGCCGGGGAGCAGGGCGGTCAGGGACTCCGTGAGGTGGGCCTCGGCGGCCCGGTCGGCGACGGTGACCAGGTCGTGCGGGCCGTTCTTCTCGACGATGTCGTCCGCGGCGAGCTGCCGGAAGCGCGGCATGATCTCGGCGGCGGCCGCCTTGCGGACCGCCTCCTCCACCTCGGTCGTACGGCCGGCCAGGACAAGGTCAAGGAACTCTTCACTCATGCGTCCAGCTAAGCACGGGGCGCTGACAACCGGACCGCCGGATTCGTCACCCTCCGTTTCCCCGGAGAGTACCCTTTGGCCGAGTTCACCCCTTACATGCAGGGAGGGTTCCGTGCACGGCGCGTACCACGGTGAGTACAAGGTCCCCGGCGGCAAGCTGGTGGTCGTCGACCTCGACGCCGAGGACGGGGTCCTGCGGAACGTCCGGGTCGCGGGCGACTTCTTCCTCGAACCGGACGAGGCGATCCTGGCGATCGACCACGCCCTGGAGGGCGCGCCGGTCGACACGGACGCGTCCGGGCTCGCGGCGCGGATCGACGCGGCGCTGCCGCCGGGCACGCAGATGTTCGGGCTGACCGCGGAGGGCGTCGGGGTCGCGGTCCGCCGGGCGCTCGCGCACGCCACGGACTGGACCGACTACGACTGGCAGCTGATCCACGAGCAGCCGCAGTCCCCCGCGCTGCACATGGCGCTCGACGAGGTGATCACGGCCGAGGTGGCCGCGGGCCGCCGGCCGCCGACCCTGCGGGTCTGGGAGTGGGCCGACCCCGCGGTGGTCATCGGCAGCTTCCAGTCCCTCCGCAACGAGGTCGACCCGGAGGCGGCCGCGCGGCACGGCATCCAGGTGGTGCGCCGGATCAGCGGCGGCGGGGCGATGTTCATCGAGCCCGGCAACACGATCACGTACTCGCTCTCCGTGCCCGCCGCGCTCGTGCAGGGCCTGTCGTTCACCGACAGCTACGCCTACCTCGACGACTGGGTGCTCGGCGCGCTCGGCGCCATGGGCATCCGCGCCTGGTACCAGCCGCTCAACGACATCGCCACGGACGCGGGCAAGATCGCGGGCGCGGCGCAGAAGCGGATGGTGACGGGCCACGGGGCGGTCCTGCACCACGTGACGATGGCGTACGACATCGACGCGGACAAGATGACGGAGGTGCTGCGGATCGGCCGCGAGAAGCTCTCGGACAAGGGCACGAAGAGCGCGAAGAAGCGGGTGGACCCGCTGCGGCGCCAGACCGGCCTGCCGCGCGAGACGGTGATCGACCGGATGATCGCCTCCTTCCGGGGCCGGTACGGCCTGTCGGAGGGCCGTGTCACGGAGGACGAGCTGACGCGGGCGAAGGAGCTCGCGGAGACGAAGTTCGGGACGGCGGAGTGGACCGGGCGGGTGCCGTAGTCCGGCGACGCGGGTGCCGTGGTCGCGGTGCCGTCGGTCCGGCGCGGGTGCGACGGTCGGGCACGGCCCGGTCGCGTGGGCCCGCGTAGGGTGGCGTCATGCGTGTCGGGGGCCCGGTGAAGCCCGGTCTGCGGATGGAGAGCGCCGACGGGCGCCGACTGGTGCTGCTCCAGGGCGCGGAGCCCGTCCTCTTCGCCCGGCAGCGGGCCACCCACCGCGGTCTGCACTACGCGCGCACCGGCCGGTACGCCTCTCCCCTGCCCCCGCTCCGGGCCGAACGGGCACGTGCGGCGGCGGAGTTCGCGGTCCCGGGTTCGGCGGAGTGGTCGGAGCGCTGGGCCGCGTTCGCGGAGGCGGAGCTCAGGACGGCGGCCGACGGGCCGCTCCACACGGGCGAGTGGCTGCTGGCCCCGGACACCCACCGGTGGTTCGTGGACGTCAACTGGCCCAAGCTCCTGGCCCACGACCCGGAGCGGGGCCATCTGACCTGGTTCGGGTACGGCGACCCGGTGGAGGACGCGCGCGACCTGCTGCCGCTGCGTGCGCTGTCGCGTCCGGAGGCGCCGCGGGTGAAGGCGTACCGCCGTCAGTACCGGGAGGGTGCGCTGCCGCCGGTGTTCGCCTGGTGGATCAGCGGGCTCAACTCCCCGGTGGTGCTTGACGGTCACGACCGTCTGACGGCGGCGCTCGCGGAGGGCGGCAGGCCGGAGGTGCTCGTCCTCTCGCGGGCGGCCGATGCCGCGTGGGTGGCGCTCTGCGCCGAGCGCCCGGTGATCGAGTACGAGAAGCGGCTCGCCGCGCTTGACGGCCCGCTCGCCCCGCTGCAGATCGCGAACGAGAGCCGGAGGCTGGCCGCCGACCTCACGGCGATCGTCCACTCCCCCGACCTGACCCGCGCCTGGCCGTTCCCGGGCGGCGCCGCCGCCTGGGACGCGGCGGCGGCCGCGCACGTGCCCGGCTGGGCGCCGGACGCCGAGAGCTGATCACGGCTCCGGTCACCGGTCCGGCCCCATGACCAGGTGACCACACCCCGCCCGTCTCGTTGATGCCCACGCGGCCCGGTACGGACGTGCGGAAACGTCTCCGCACGCCGTCGGTCCCGGGAACACGGCGCCGACGGTACGGAGATCAGGTGGGACGGGCGAGGAAGCTCATGGCGACGGTCGCGGGCGCGGTGATGGCACTGTGTCCCTTGGGGATCGTGCCGCCCGCGCTGGCGGTCGTCGGCGGACAGGAGGCACGGCCCCACCAGTACCCCTTCATGGCGGGACTCGTGGACGTGGTGGAGCGCCGGGTGATGTGCGGCGGGGCGCTGATCGGCGGCCGGTACGTGCTCACCGCCGCCCACTGCCTGACGGGCTCGTACGCCGACCCCACGCGGGTGGGGGTGCTGCTCGGCGACCACGACCTGACGACCGCCGCCGACAGCCCGCACGCGGTCCTGCTGACACCGGCCCGCTTCGTCCCCCACCCCGACTACGACCCGGGCACCCAGCTGAACGACATCGCCCTCGTCGAACTCGCCGAACCGGTCGCGCTCAACCGCGACGTACGACCGGTCGGTCTGCCCTCCTCGTCCGCGCACGCCGGCCTGGACGGGACACAGGTCGAGGTGCCCGGCTGGGGCACGACCTCGTTCGGCGGCCGCACCTCGGACGTCCTGCGGACCGTGACCCTCGGGACCATGAGCAACACGGCCTGCGCCGGCCGGGGCATGGAACAGGTCGCGCCCACGCAGATCTGCACGTACGCCCCCGGGCGCGACACCTGCCAGTACGACTCCGGCGGCCCCCTGGTGCGGGTGGTCCGGGGCCGGCCGTACGTCGTCGGTCTGGTGTCCTACGGCAGGGAGTGCGCCACCGACACTCCCGCCGTCAACACCCGTGTGCGCTCCTACCTCAGCTGGATCGAGCGGACGACCGGCCGGCTGCCCCGCGCCTCATGAGGGCGGTGTAGAGGAGCAGCGAGGCGGCGAGGCCGACGGCCCAGCCGTAGTCGGACAGGGGTTTCAGGAAGGGGATCAGACCGTCCTCCGGGAAGGGGCCGGCGCCCGGGGCCGAGTGGGAGCCGCCGACGGCGAGGACGCCGCCGACCAGGAAGGCGAGCACGGCCGCCGGGTTCCAGCCGCCCCGGTACCAGTAGGGTCCGTCGGCCCGGTAGAGCCCCGCCAGGTCGAGGACGGTGCGGCGGACGAGCCAGTAGTCGGCGATCAGGATGCCCGCGACCGTACCGAGGAGGCCGCCGACCAGGCCCAGCCAGGTGAAGATGTACAGCTCGGGGGTGGCGGTGAGCTTCCACGGCATGATGAGCACGCCGACGACTCCGGTGATCAGCGCGCCCGTTCGGAAGTCGATCAGTTTCGGGGCGAGGTTGGCGAGGTCGTACGCGGGGGAGACGACGTTCGCCGCGATGTTCACCGACAGGGTGGCGACGAGCACCGTCACCAGGGCGAAGAGCAGTCCGAAGACGTTGTCGGTCTTGGCGGCTAGTGCCACCGGGTCCCAGACGGGCGCCCCGTACACGGCCTGCGAACCGGAGGTGACGAGCACCGAGAGCAGCGCGAACAGGGTCATGGTGGTGGGGAGTCCGAGGGACTGGCCCAGGACCTGGGAGCGCTGGCCGGCGCCGAAGCGGGTGAAGTCGGGGATGTTGAGGCTGAGCGTCGCCCAGAAGGCGATCATGCCCATGAGGGCGGGGAAGAAGACGGGCCAGAAGTCGGCGCCCCAGCCGAGCTTCGACGGCTGGTCGAGCAGGGGGCCGAGGCCGCCGGCCTTGACGGCGATCCAGCCGAGGAGGACCAGCGCGCCGACGATGACGAAGGGCGCGGCCCAGTTCTCGAAGCGGCGCAGGGTCTCCATCCCCCGGTAGATGATGGCGAGTTCGAGGGCCCAGAACAGGGCGAAGCAGAGCCAGAGGGTCCAGGGCTGGCCGCCGATCCTCGACGCGTCCGCCCAGCCGCCGCCGAAGACCTTGTCGAGCAGGACGAAGATGCCCTGGCCGCCGATCCAGGTCTGGATGCCGAACCAGGCGCAGGCGACCCCGGCCCGGATGAGGGCGGGCAGGTTCGCTCCGCGCAGCCCGAAGGAGGCGCGGGCGAGGACGGGGAAGGGGATGCCGTACTTGGGTCCGGCGTGCCCGGTGAGCAGCATCGGCAGCAGGACGACGACGTTGGCCAGGGCGATGGTGAGCACCGCCTGCTTCCAGTCCATGCCGAGGGCGACGAGACCGGAGGCGAGCATCCAGGAGGGGATGTTGTGGGCCATGCCGACCCAGAGGGCGGCGAAGTTGTAGGTGGTCCAGCGGCGTTGGGCGACGGGGACGGGAAGCAGGTCCTCGTTGACGAAGCGGGGGTCGTCGGGGGTGGTGCCGGGGGCGAGCTCGACGCGGCCGCCGGGCGCGGCGGGTTCGGAAGGGCTTGCGGATCTTTCCGGGGGGACGGTCGCGGTCATACGGAGGAACCCTTCGTTCGGCGGGGAGGACGGAACGAGGTGTCGCCCGGGGAGGGGCGAGGGGTGCCATGCCGGATCGGCTCCTTCGTGGTCTGTCAAGGACCACTTGCAGCCAAGGTGTTGGGGACCGATTCTTCCACTCGGCGTGCGACGCGGGTAGACCCCCGTCACCGCGCCGGACGCCGCCGGCCCGCCCGTGCATGGGGAAGGCCGTCCGGCGGAAAGGTGGGAGGCGCTGCCGGGCGCGAGCTCCTCGAGCACGGCGCCGCCCGCCGACCGCTGCGGCCGCCCGCGGACCCCTGCGGCCGCCCGCCGGACGGTGCCCGGCGGGTCAGCGGAAGGCGGGGACGACCTCGGAGCCGTAGGCGTCGATCGTCGTCTCCTTCGCGTCGTGCATGGCGTACACGGCGAACTGGTCCACGCCCATCTCCCGCAGCCGCCGCAGCTTCTCGACGTGGGCCTCGGCCGGGCCGAGCAGGCAGAAGCGGTCGACGATCTCGTCGGGGACGAACCGGGTGTCGGGGTTTCCGGCGCGCCCGTGGTGGGAGTAGTCGTAGCCGTGCCGGTCCTTGATGTACGCCGTGAGCTCCTCCGGGACCATGTCGGAGTGCTCGCCGTACCTGGCGACCAGGTCGGCGACGTGGTTGCCGACCATGCCGCCGAACCAGCGGCACTGCTCGCGGGCGTGCGCCAGGGCTTCCGGGGAGTCGTCGGCGGTGACGTAGGCGGGCGCCGCCACGCAGATGGTGAGCGCGTCGGGGTCGCGGCCGGCGTCCGCGGCGGCCTGGCGGACCGCCTTGACCATCCACTCGGTGAGGAACGGGTCGGCGAGCTGGAGGATGAAGCCGTCGGCCTTCTGTCCTGCGAGGGCCAGCGCCTTCGGACCGTACGCCGCCATCCACACCGGCAGCTTGCCGTTCTTGATCCACGGGATGCGGACCGGGTTGCCGTCGACCCGGGCCTCCCGCCCTTCGGCGAGGTCGCGGATGACGTCGATGGCCTCGCCCAGACGGGCCAGGGTGTTCGGCCGGCGTCCGGCGACGCGCATCGCCGAGTCGCCGCGGCCGATGCCGCAGACGGTCCGGTTGCCGAACATGTCGTTGAGCGTGGCGAAGGTGGAGGCGGTCACCTCCCACGTACGGGTCCCCGGATTGGTCACCATCGGGCCCACGTGCAGCTTGGTGGTGTGTTCGAGGATCTGGCTGTAGATGACGAAGGGTTCCTGCCACAGGACGGCGGAGTCGAAGGTCCAGCCGTAGCGGAAGCCGTTGCGTTCCGCCCGGCGCATCAGCCCGACGACCTGCGACGCCGGCGGGTCGGTCTGCAGGACGAGTCCAAAATCCAACGTCGCTCTCCTAGTTCAGGTACTGACAGGTGGAACGCGGCACGAAGGTGCCGTGACCGGCGTGGCCGACGTACTTGCGCTGGTCGATGACGACCTCGCCCCGTGAGAGGACGGTCTCGACCTGGCCGGTGACCGTCTTCCCCTCGTACGCCGAGTAGTCGACGTTCATGTGGTGGGTCTCGGCGGACAGGGTCTGCACGGCGTGCGGGTCGTAGATCACGACGTCGGCGTCGGCGCCCGGGGCGATCGTGCCCTTCTGCGGGTACAGGCCGAACATGCGGGCCGGTGTCGCGCAGGCGATCTCGATCCAGCGGCGCCGCGAGATGTGCCCGTCGACGACGGCCTGGTGGAGGAGGTCCATGCGGTTCTCCACCCCGGGCAGCCCGTTGGGGATCTTGGAGAAGTCGCCGCGGCCGAGGTCCTTCTGGCCGACGAAGCAGAACGGGCAGTGGTCGGTGGAGACCACCTGGAGGTCGTTGGTGCGCAGTCCGCGCCAGAGCGCCGCCTGGTGCTCCTTCGGCCGGAGCGGGGTGCTGCACACGTACTTCGCCCCCTCGAAACCCGGCTCCGCGAGGTTGTCGGTCGAGAGGAACAGGTACTGGGGGCAGGTCTCGCCGAAGACGGGCAGCCCCTTGTCGCGGGCCGTGGCGATCTCGGCGACCGCCTCCTCCGCCGAGACGTGCACGACGTACAGCGGTGCTCCCGCCACCCGGGCGAGCTGGATCGCCCGGTGGGTGGCCTCCGCCTCCAGGAGCGCCTTGCGGACCTCCCCGTGATAGCGGGGGTCCGTCTCGCCGCGGGCGAGGGCCTGCTCGACGAGGACGTCGATGGCGATGCCGTTCTCGGCGTGCATCATGATCAGCCCGCCGTTGTCGGCGGAGCGCTGCATGGCCCGGAGGATCTGGCCGTCGTCGCTGTAGAAGACGCCGGGGTAGGCCATGAAGAGCTTGAAGGAGGTGATGCCCTCCTGGACGAGCCGGTCCATCTCCTTGAGCGTGTGCTCGTTGACGTCGGAGAGGATCATGTGGAACGCGTAGTCGACCGCGCAGTTGCCGTCGGCCTTGGCGTACCAGGCGTCGAGTCCCTCGCGGAGGCTGTGGCCGACGCTCTGGACGGCGAAGTCGACGATGGTGGTGGTGCCGCCCCAGGCTGCGGCGCGGGTGCCGGTCTCGAAGGTGTCGGAGGCGGAGGTGCCGCCGAAGGGCAGCTCCATGTGGGTGTGGGCGTCGACGCCACCGGGGAGCACGTAGCGGTCGGTGGCGTCGATCGTCCGGTCGGCGGTCCAGGCGGCCGCCGCGTCGGAGCCGTGGGCCGCGAGGGCGACCACACGGCCGTCCTCGATCAGCACGTCGGCGTGGAGTTCGTCGGCGGCGGTGACGACGAGGCCGCCCCGGATGACGGTTCGGATGCTCACGGGACTCTCCCTGGTCGATACGGCGGGCCGATCTCGATACGGCGGGACGCGGTGGCCCCGGGTACGCGGGACGCGGTGGCCCCGGGTACGCGGGACGCGGTGGCTACAGCTCTCGCAGGGCCGCTTCGAGCATCGCCGCGCCCTCCTCCGCCTCGGCGACGGTGAGCGAGAGCGGTGGTGCGATGCGCAGCGTGCTGGTGTTGTGGCCGCCGCCCTTGCCGATCAGCAGGCCGTTCTCGCGGGCGGCCTCCAGGACGGTGGCGGCCGCGTCCGGGTTCGCCCGCTCGGTGCCCGGCTCGGTCAGCTCGATGCCGATCATCAGGCCGCGGCCGCGGACCTCCCGTACCGCCTCGACTCCGGCGCAGGCGGCTCTGATCCGCTCGATGAGCAGACCGCCGACCCGGCGCGCGTTGCCCTGGAGGTCGTGCTCCAGGAGGTACGAGAGGTTGGCGAGGCCGGCGGCCATGGTGACGGGCGAACCGCCGAAGGTGGAGATGGAGTTGGCGTCGATGCAGTTCATGATGTCGGCGCGGGCGACGACTCCGCCGACGGACATGCCGTTGCCGATGCCCTTGGCGAAGGTGAGGATGTCGGGCGGCCCGGCCTGGCCGTGCGCCTGCCAGCCCCAGAAGTGCTCGCCGGTGCGGCCCCAGCCGGTCTGCACCTCGTCGGAGATCCACAGGATGCCGTGCCGGTCGAGGACGCGGCGGAAGGCGGCGTACAGGCCGTCGGGCGGGGCGGTGAAGCCGCCGACGCCCTGGACGGGTTCGGCGATGAGCGCGGCGACGTCCCGGGTGTGGCCGAGGAGGTCCTCGAGGTCGGCGACGCAGGCCTCGGTGAACCGCTCGTCGGTGTACTGGGCGTACGGACCCCGGGTACGGACGCCGCCGTGGACGTACAGGGTCTGCAGCGGCGAGAGGCTGGTGGGCGACCAGGCGCGGTTGCCGGTGATGCCGACGGTGGAGAAGGAGCGGCCGTGGTAGCTGTTCCGCATGGCGAGGATCTGGTTCGACCGGCGGTACGCGGTCGCGAGGAGCAGCGCCGTGTCGTTGGCCTCGGTGCCGGAGGTGGTGAAGAAGACGCGGGCGTCGGGGATGCCGGAGAGTCCGGCGATCCGCTCGGCGAGCTCCACCATCGGGCGGTTGAGGTAGAGCGTCGAGGAGTGGATGATCCGTCCGGCCTGCTCGGCGACGGCCTTGGTGACCTCGGGCAGGGCGTGGGCGGTCATGGTGGTGAGGATGCCGCCGAAGAAGTCGAGGTACCGGCGTCCGTCGGCGTCCCAGACGTGGCGGCCCTCGCCGTGGGTGATCTCGACGGGGTCCTTGTAGTAGAGGGCGACCCAGTCGGGGATGACGGCCTTGTGCCGGTCGAAGAGGCTGCTCACGGCTGCACCAGCCCGTCGTACGCGTCGGGGCGGCGGTCCCGGTAGAACGCCCATTGCTGGCGCACCTGCTCGATGAGACCGAAGTCGAGGTCGCGGACGAGGAGTTCCTCGGTCTTGTCGGAGGCGACCTCGCCGACGAACCGCCCGCGCGGGTCGACGAAGTAGCTCGTGCCGTAGAAGTCGTTGTCGCCGTACTCCTCGATGCCGACGCGGTTGATGGCGGCGACGAAGTACTCGTTGGCGACGGCCGCGGCGGGCTGCTCCAGCTGCCAGAGGTAGGAGGAGAGACCGCGGTGGGTGGCCGAGGGGTTGTAGACCAACTGGGCTCCGTTGAGACCGAGTTGGCGCCAGCCCTCGGGGAAGTGCCGGTCGTAGCAGATGTAGACGCCGACGCGGCCGACGGCGGTGTCGAAGACCGGCCAGCCGGCGTTCCCCGGGCGGAAGTAGTACTTCTCCCAGAAGCCCTTCACCTGGGGGATGTGGTGCTTGCGGTACTTGCCGAGGTAGCTGCCGTCGGCGTCGATCACGGCGGCGGTGTTGTAGTAGAAGCCCTCGCTCTCGACCTCGAAGACGGGCACCACGATCACCATCCCGGTCTCCCGGGCGAGGTCCCGCATCCGGCTGACGGTGGGGCCGTCGGGGACGGGCTCGGCCCACCGGTAGTGCTCGGGCTCCTGGACCTGGCAGAAGTAGGGGGCGTTGAACACCTCCTGGAAGCCGATCACCTTGGCGCCCTGGCGGGCGGCCTCCCGGGCGTACTCCTCGTGTTTGGCGATCATGGATTCGGTGTCGCCGGTCCAGGTCGCCTGGACGAGCGCGGCGCGTACGACGTCGGTCATGATCTGCTCCTTCGGCACGGCGTCAGAGAGCCTCTACGCACGTAGACGCGATGCGTAGGAGGAGAACGTAAGCCCCGTCACACCCCGGAGCAAGACCGCCGCCGGGAAGCGGCGGGGTCGATCATGTTTCATACCCGAGTGGTCCACGTCGGACACGTACCGACACGTACCGGCACGTCCGGGCATGACGGAGACGTGCGGGTGTCGGCCTCCCGCGCGGGACGCGGTTTCGGGCCGCGGTGGGGGGCTCGTCGGCCGCTCCGGAGCCCCGGACCTGCCCCGGGCCCGCCCGGGACCCCCCTCGGGCGGGCCTCGGGCCTGCCTCGGCCCCGGCGCCGGAGCCCGCCCGACGGGGGCCCGAGCCCGCCCGGCCGGGTCACGCGCTCGCGAGGCCTGCCACGCGGAAGGCGTGCAGCAGATCGCTCTCGCGGGACGCGGACACCGCCCGGGCGGCTTCGAGCAGTTGGGGCGCGAGACCCCGCGGATCCTCGGCCGCGAGGCGGGCCGCGTCCTCGGGAGCGCGGACCCGGACGAACGCGGTGAGCAGCGCGCGGACCTCGCGGTGGTGGCCGTCGGCCCGCAGGGCGGCGCACGCCCCGGCGAGCTCCGCGACGGGGCGGGCCACGCCCTGGCGGAGAAGCTGATCGCAGTCGGCGGCCCGGCCCGCGTCGGCGAGCACCCCGGCGACGGCGGCGAGCCGGCCGGGCGGCAGCGAGGCCGCCTCCCAGAGCAGGATGGACCAGTCGGCGCCGAGACCGGCCCGGTGCAGTTCCCCGGCGAGGGCGGGCAGCCGGGCGGGCGGCCCGTTGAGCGCCTCGCAGAGCAGGGCATAGGCCTCGCCGCTGCGGCCCTGGGCGCGGAGCCGCTGGAGCGCGTAGACCGCGTTGGCGGCGGCGCGGCCCGCCTCGACGGCCTCGGCATCGGACAGCACGGCCGGGCCGGCGCTGCCCGGCCCCGCGGTCCCGGCGGACCGGGCGGGCTGGGCGGCGCCCCCGAACCGGGCCCCGCGCGGCGCCGCTCCCCCGGTGGGGAGTACGGGAACGGGTGCGGGTGCGGCCACCGGGCCCTGGTCCTCGGCCACGCTGTCCAGCCACGCGTAGCGCGCGCCGCGCGGGCGGCGCTTGGCCACCGGCGGTGTCGGCGGCGGCGTCGATGGCGGCGTCGGTGGCGATGGCGGTGTCGGTGGCGGTGTCGGCCGTGAGGCCGCCCCGTCCCCGCCGTCCCGCCGTCCCAGCCGTGCGAGTCGGGCCGTCAGGTCGGCGACCCGGGCCGTCGCCCTCGCCCGGTCGTCGCGCGCCCAGGCCAGGTCGTGCTCCAGGCGGGCGGTGTCGTCGGGGTCCGGAGCCGGGGTCGCGCCGAGCAGATCGCCCAGTTCGCGGGCCCGGGAATCGGCGTACCGGCGTTCGCGCTCCATGAGCTCGCGGCGTTCGGTGAGCGCCCCGGCCACCCCGGGGCGGCGGTCGTGGGCGCCGGTGGCCGCGGCGTACAGCGTCCGGCCCCGGAGGGCGAACGGCCCCCCGACCGCTTCGCCGGCGTCCTGGAGCAGGGACTCGACGATGTCCCAGGGCAGGATCTCCGTCCCGTCGAAGCAGGCCCGCAGCCCGTCCGGGTCGCGTTCGGCGAAGACTCCGTACCAGCCGCCACCCGACGGGATGCGGCGCGCGAGCTCCGTCAGCCAGTGCCTGAACGTGGCGACTTCCACCGGGAGTTGATACACCGTCATGCGATCCGCACCTGCCCCGCCGTCGACTGGAACCTTCCGGTCCGCGGGTATTGGACCGCAGTCGTGTTACGGGACGACTACGGACCGTTTTCCTGCGCGTGCCCTACCGCCCAGTTCACCCGAATCGCACGACGATCCCGGTGTGCGGGCGCTTCCCGAGCCGGACGAGCATGGCGGGCACGTCGGTCAGCCAGTACTGCCAGGTGTACTTGCGCGAGAGCAGCCCCCGGATCCTGCGCAGCTCCTCCCCCGTCACCAGCCGGCCCTCGCCGGTCAGGCGCTCGGCACCCTCGGCGATGTTGCCGCGCAGGTCGCAGACGGCGACCTCGACCCTCGGGTCGTTCCGCAGCCGCTTGACCTTCCAGGAGTCCGTGCGGGTCCAGGCGTACAGCTCGTCGCCCTCGACCGCGTACCAGACGGGTGTCGCGACCCCCGTGCCGTTCTTGCGGTAGGTGGTCAGGCTGACGTAGCGGCCGCGCCGCAGCTCTTCGGGCATCATGCCCGGGAGCCTATGCCGGGGCGGTGGCGGGCTTCTCGCAGGGGCACGCGGCCGCGCTCGCGCCGCCGACCGCCGAGGCGGGGCCGGAGCTCGCGCCCGTCACTGGCCGACCCTGCCGTCGACGCACTCGCGCAGCAGGTCGGCGTGGCCGCAGTGGCGGGCGTACTCGTCGATCCGGTGCACCATCAGCTCCCGGATCGCGATCTCGTCCTTCCCCACCCGTGCGCCCAGGTCCGGAAACCCGGCCAGCTCGGCGTCGAGCGCCGCCTGCTCGCGCTCCAGGTCGGCGAACGCGGCGTCGACCACGGCCTGTTCGCCGACAGCGCCGTCGAAGTCCGCGTCCCTGGCGCCGTACAGCTTCGGCAGCGGTTCACCGTCGGTGATCCAGTTGCGCCAGTCCCGCTCCACCTCGGCGAGGTGCCGGATCAGACCGAGCAGCGACATGGTCGACGGCGGGACCGACCGGCGGGCGAGTTGCTCCGCGTCCAGGCCCTCGCACTTCATCCGGAGGGTCAGGCGGAAGTCCCGCAGACCGTCCTGCAGCGTCGCGAGCTCACCCTCCGAGCCGGCGCCTCCGTTGCTGTTGCGGGGGTCGTCGTCCGGGTCCACCCACATGTCGGGGTAGACGGTCGCCGTGGTCCATCGTGCGGGTTCGTCGCTCATACGTCGCATGATCGTCCGCACCGGTCCGGCGCGCCACCGAATTCCCGCGCAGCCGGGCCCCGGCCGTCAGACGGGCACGAACGCGCAGCGGACGACCAGCTCGTCCATGGAGAGGCCGAGGACCCGGGCGAGGGCCGCGACGGTGAAGAACGCCGGGGTCGGGGCCCGGCCCGTCTCGATCTTGCGGAGGGTCTCGGCGGACAGGCCTGCGGCGGCGGCGATCTCCACCATCGACCGCTCGCCGCGCGCTTCGCGCAGGAACCGGCCGAGGCGCTCGCCGCGCTCGCGCTCTTCGGGGGTCAGGGGTGTGCGCACCATGAGGCCATACTAATACCGGTATAGTAATTGGCATGGTGGAGATCAAGACGAACGAGAACCTGGCCGCGATGCGTGAGGCGGGCCGGGTGGTGGCCCGCGCCCTCGCGGCCGTGCGAGAGAAGGCGGCGCCCGGTGTGCCGCTGACCGAGCTCGACAGGGCCGCACGGGCAGTCCTCACCGAAGCGGGGGCCGGTTCGCCCTTCCTGGGCTACCGCCCGGAGTGGGCGCCGGTGCCGTTCCCCGCGGTCGTGTGCGTCTCCGTGAACGACGCGATCGTCCACGGCATCCCGGACGACACCCGGCTCGCCCCGGGCGATCTCGTCTCGGCCGACTGCGGGGCCCTGCTCGGCGGCTGGGCCGGCGACTCGGCGATCAGCTTCACGGTCGGCCCGGCCCGGCCGGAGGACACCCGGCTGATCGCCGCGGCGGAGGAGGCCCTGGAGGCGGGCATCGCGGCCGCCGTCGTCGGCAACCGCGTCGGCGACATCGCGCACGCGATCGGCCGGGTGTGCCGCGCCGCCGGGTACGGCGTCCCGGACGGCTTCGGCGGCCACGGCATCGGCCGCACGATGCACGAGGACCCGGGCGTCCCCAACGAGGGACGACCGGGCCGGGGCATGAAGCTGCGCCACGGGATGGTGCTGGCGATCGAGCCGATGCTGATCGGGGGCGGCACGGACGACCACTACACGGCGCGCGACGGCTGGACGATCCGCACGCTCGACGGCTCGCGCGCCTCGCACGCGGAGCACACGGTGGCGATCACGGACGAGGGCCCCCGGGTACTGACGGCGCTGTAGGGCGCGGCGGACCCGCGTCGGGGCACGCCGCCACCACGCCACCGTCAGCGCAGCGCGACCCGACGGGCGCACGGACGGGACGCGCCTCCCCGCGGGACACGGAGGGGCGCCCGGGTGCCCCCTCCGCCGCCGCTTCCCCGCCGCTACTTCCCCGCCGGCCTGACCACCATCGCCGAACCGCCGCCCCTGCGGACGGTCTCGGCCGCGGCCACCCAGCGGCCGTCCGGCAGCCGCTGGACGCCGGTCGCGGCGCCGATCTCCGGGTTCTGCCGGAAGCCGTGCCCGATGGCTTCGAGTTCCGCCCTGACCGGGCTGTTCCACAGGCCGGGTTCGAGTTCCGTGGTGGCCTGGTTGCGCTGGCTGGCCCGCGGCGCGGCGATCGCGTCGACGAGCGGCAGGCCCCGGTCGACGACTCCGGTGAGGGTCTGGAGGACCGTCGTGATGATGGTCGCGCCTCCCGGCGACCCGAGCGCGAGCACCGGCCGGTCGTGTCCGTCGAGGACGATCGTCGGCGAGATCGAGGAGCGCGGCCGCTTGCCGGGGCCGGGCAGGTTCGGGTCGTGCACGGCCGGGTTCGCCGGGGCGAAGGAGAAGTCGGTCAGCTCGTTGTTGAGCAGGAAGCCCCGGCCGGGCACGGTGATCCCGCTGCCGCCCGTGGACTCGATGGTGAGGGTGTAGGCGACGACGTTGCCCCACTTGTCGGACACCGTGAGGTGGGTGGTGTTCTCCCCCTCGTACGTGGTCGGCGCGGCCGTGCCGCCGCTCGCGCACGGCACCGGACTGTTCGGGTCGCCGGGTGCGAGGGGGCTGGTCAGGGCGGCGTCGTCCCGGATCAGGCAGGCGCGCGAGTCGGCGTACCGCTGGGAGAGCAGCCCGCGCGTCGGCACGGACTCGAAGGCGGGGTCGCCGACCCAGCGGCCCCGGTCGGCGAAGGCGATGCGGCTCGCCTCGATGAAGCGGTGCAGGTAGCGGGCCGGGGAGGCGCTCGCGAGGTCGGTTCCCTCCAGGATGTTGAGGGCCTCGCCGACGCTCGTCCCGCCGGAGGAGGACGGGGGCATGCCGTAGACGTCGAGACCTCGGTACGCGACCTTGGTGGGCTTGCGGAACACGGTCCGGTACGCGGCCAGGTCACGCTCCGTCAGATCGCCGGCCCGGACCTTCCGGGTCGCTCCCTCGCGGACGGGGGGCGTACGGACGGTGTTCACGATGTCCCGGGCGAGCGGACCCCGGTAGAGCGCGCCGACACCCTCGCGCCCGAGCTTCTCGTACGTACGGGCCAGGTCCGGGTTCTTGAAGACCGAGCCGACCACGGGCAGCCGGCCGCCCGGCAGGAAGAGTGCGGAGCTGGCCGGGAAGTCGCGGAACCGCGCCTCGTTGCCCGCGGTCTGCGCGCGGAACGTGGCGTCGACGGTGAAGCCCTCGCGGGCGAGCCGCTCGGCGGGTTCGAGCAGGGTGCCGAGCCTCTTGGTGCCCCAGGCGTCGAGGGCGCTCTTCCAGGTCGCCGGGGTGCCGGGGGTGCCGACACCGCGACCGCTGGTCATCCCCTCCTCGAAGGGGATCGGCGCGCCGTTCTCCACGAAGAGGTTCGCGTCGGCCGAGCGCGGCGCGGTCTCGCGTCCGTCGACGGTGTGGACCGTACGGCTCTTCGCGTCGTAGTAGACGAAGTAGCCGCCGCCTCCGATGCCGGCCGAGTAGGGCTCGGTGACCCCGAGCGCGGCCGCGACCGCGACGGCGGCGTCCACGGCGTTTCCGCCCTTGCGGAGCACCTCGACACCGGCGGCCGAGGCGTCGGCGTCGACACTGGCGACCGCGCCGCCGTAGCCGACGGCGACGGGTTCCTTGACGGGCGGTGGCGGTGCGGCCGGTGGGGCCGAGGGCGGGGCGGCGGCACCCATCGAGAGCACTGTCGCCGCGACGGCGAGTGCGGAGACCTTCCCAGCGACGGAACGACGCATTCCCTACCTCCAGTCAATGACCGTCCGCGCAGCGTAACTTCCCCCGGGCCCTCCCGTCAGGACCGCCTCGAACAGAAGGCCGTTTCCCCGCTAGCATGCGCGCCCATGGACGAAGACCTGCGCAACATCGTGCTCGGGGTGCTCGCGACGGGGGTCAGCGCGTCGCTCGGCTGGCTGGGCCGCACGTACCTCTGGCGGCGGAGGCTCCGCCGCAAGCAGGAGTTCTTCGGCCTGCCGGGGAACTCGGAGTGCCTGCTCGTGGTGAACAGGGAGTCGGGCGGCGACCGCTCGGTCCACCGGTTCGACGTGTTCGCCCTCCTCGAACTGTCCGCGCTGATCAAGGACTGCGGGGCGCAGGCGCGGATCCTCTCGCACGACCAGACCCACCAGGGCTTCGGCGACCGGACGGAGTTCTGCGTCGGCGGCCCCTACTCGAACCGGCGGATGGCCGCCCATCTGGCGACCCTGCTCCCGGGGATCGAGGTGAACGTCGAGGTCGAGCCGAGCGCGGACCGCGGGGCGTTCCTCATCGGGGGTGAACGCTACCCGTCGGAGCCGGGGGTCAGCGAGTACGTGATCCTCGCCCGGCTCACCGCCGGGGAGGGCGGCCGGCCGGTGTTCCTCTTCTGCGGGCAGCGGGCCATCACCAACCAGGCGGCGACCCGCTATCTCGCCCGCCACTACGAGGAGTTGGCCCGCCTGCACCGCTCCGGGTCCTTCGTGGTGCTCCTGAAGGTGGTCAACTCGCAGGCTTACGGCCCCGATGTGGTCGAGCTGGTGGCCGATGTCACGCGGGCGGCGCGGACGGTTCCCGTAGTCGCACCGGCAGCGACTTGACGCCGTTGATGAAGTTGGAGACGAGGCGCCGGGGTTCTCCGACGAGGTCGAGGCCGCCGCAGGCCCGGCGTACCTCCTCGTGGAGCACGCGGAGCTGAAGCCGGGCGAAGTGGGCGCCCAGGCAGACGTGCGGGCCGTCCCCGAAGGACACATGGGGGTTCGGGTTCCGGCCGAGGTCGAGGCGGTGCGGTTCGGGGAAGACGCGCTCGTCGTGGTTGGCGGAGGCGTGGAAGACGACGACCTTGTCGCCGCGGCGGATCGGCTGCCCGCCGAGTTCGGTGTCGACGGCGGCCGTGCGCCGGAAGGAGAGCACGGGCGGGTGCACGCGCAGGAGTTCGTCCACCGCCGTGTCGGCTCCGACCTCGCCCGCCCACCACCTCCGCTGCTCGTCCGGGTGTGCGGCGAGGGCGAGGAGGCCGCCGGGTGCGGCGCTGCGGACCGTGTCGTTCCCGGCGACGGTGAGCAGGAAGAAGAACATCTCCATTTCGGCGTCGGCGAGTTCGGATGCGGCGAGCACGCTCATCACGTCGTCGGCGGGGTGCTCGCGCTTGTGGGCGGCGAGTTCCTGCGCGTAACCGAACATCTCCGCGAGCATCGCGGGCGAGCGGGGATTGAACGGCCGGCCCTCGTCGTCGAGGACGGGCGGTTCGTCGGGGTCCTGGTACGCGATGACCCGTTCGGTCCAGGTGTGCAGCAGGCCCCGGTCGCTCGGGGGCACTCCGAGCAGGTCGGTGAGGTTGAGCAGGGCGTAGTCGTCGGTGACGGCCCGGACGAGGTCCACCTCGCCCCCGGCGTCGATCGCCCCCGCGAGCAGCTGCCTGGCCCGCTCGCGCGCGGTGGCACCGAACCGCTCGATCCGGCCCGAGGTGAAGGCCCGGCTGACGAGTCGTCGCAGCCGGCCGTGTGTGGGCGGGTCCTGATTGAGCATCATGCGCCGGATGAAGGGCAGATCGGCGGGGTCGGGGTCGCGGATCTGGGTGGCGCCGAGACAGGACGAGTACGTGTGCGAGTCCTTCAGCACCCGGACGACGTCGGCGTGCCGGGTGACCGCCCAGAATCCCGGACCCGAGGGCCAGCCGAGGACCTCGGGCTCCTCCTGGCGGGCGACGGGCGCGCAGTCGCGGAGGACACGGAAGCGGTCGTGCGGGATCCCGGCCGCGTAGATCCGTGGGTCGAAGACGTCCGGTACACCGCTCGACTCGTGCACCGCGCCTCCGGTTCAGGGGTGAAGACGTTACCATCATGACAGGTCAGAGGCGGTTTTCGTAGGACTGATCGCACACTTCGACAGCCTTGTCCGGCCCTGTCACCGGATCCCAGAATCACCGTCATGAATCACTCCGAGAACGTCGATCAAGATGTGGTGCTGCAGGCACGGACGATGCTGCTCGGATCCGGCCGGCCGAGCCTCGCGCGGGAGGTCCAGGCGTACCGGGTGCTCGCCCGGGTGAGCCCGGCGTCCTATCTCCCGAAGCTGGCGCGGGCGTTGGTCTCGTACGGGTACGAGGTCGGGCCGGCTGGCATGGAACCGCGCCTCGCCCTCCACGCGGAGGCCGCGGACGCGGCCCGGCGCATCGACGCCGACGAACCGAACAGGGCTGACGTGCTCTGCGGCGTCCTGGACTCGTACCGGCGCACGCTGCTCACCGTCGGGCGGCGTGCCGAGGCCTTCGCGGCGTCCGAGGAGATGGCCGGGGCGGGGCGACTCGCCTTCGCACGGGGGCACGTGCGCAACCCCGGATACGGGGCGGGGCCACTGGCGACGATGCTCGCCGAGGAGGGGCGTCACGGGGAGGCGGCCGACATCCGCGGCAGGGGCATCGCGTCCAGCCCGCCCGAGACCGACTTCTCCACCGCGGTGGAGCGGGCGGCTGAGCTGGACGCCGCCGGACGGCACGAGGAAGCGCTGGAGGTCTTCACGGAGCTCGTGGACCTCACCCGGGGCGCGACCGAGGCCCAGGCGACCGCGATGGTCAACCTGGTGTGGGAACTCGTCCACCGTTCCGGGATGTTCGAGGCCGTCGGCCGGCGGGAGGAGGCCGGAGCGGATCGGCAGGAGGCCCTCCGGATCCTCGCCCGGCTGGCGGAGTCGGGCGAGCCCAGCCGCCGGAGCGGTGCCGTCGCCACGTGGTCCACCCTGTTCGCCCTGTCGGGCCGGGCGGCCGAGCCGGCCGCATCCCGGGAGGCGCCGATGCCGCCCCTCGGTGCCGACTTCATCGACTGGTCGCCCGACACCCGGGAGTCCTATCTCGGCGCGATCCCCGTACTGGAGGCCCGGGTCGCCGAGCTGACCGGATCCGGCCTCCTCTCCGAGGCGGTGGAGGCACATCGCCGGCTGGTCCGGCGCTCCGCCGTCCTCCACCAGCAGCGCTCGTACCGGATCGAGGAGCCCTTGCGTCCGCTCTTCGACGAGGGCGTGGCGCTCGCCCGCCGCGTTCCCGGCGCGCCGGAGACGCTGGCCCGAGCCCTGACCGACCGCGCCATGTTCCTCGCCGCCGCCGACCGTCACGGGGAGGCCCATGCGGACTTCGCGGAGGCCGTCGCCCTCCGGGGGGAAGCCACGCGCACTCCAATCGTTACCCGCACGTAACTTACCGACCGGTTACCACGGGTAAGGCATCGCAGTTACCGTCGGGTCGCTTTCACTGCCCCCCATCAGTGCCCGTACTGCCTCCCCAAGCAGTACTCCAGTGAGGAGTGACCCGTGCGACGCACACCCCTGGCCCTCGCCGCCTCGGCCGCCCTCGTGGCCGGGGCGGCCCTCGGGCTCGCGCCCGCCGCCCAGGCCGGAGAGACCGCCGGCACCGGCATCCGCTTCGTCGACATCGTCGGGGAGGGCGGCACCGTCCTGAAGGCGAACGTCGTGACCCCCGCCGGGTCCACCGACACCACCCTCCACCCCCTGATCGTGCTGCCCACGAGCTGGGCCATGCCCCAGGTCGAGTACCTCGTCCAGGCCAAACTGCTCGCCGACTCGGGCTACATCGTGGTGAGTTACAACTCCCGCGGCTTCTGGCAGTCCGGCGGCGAGATCGAGACCGCGGGACCCAAGGACATCGCCGACGCCTCCAAGGTGATCGACTGGGCCCTGGCCAACACCGCGGCAGACCCCGCCCACATCGGCATGGCGGGCGTCTCGTACGGCGCCGGGATCAGCCTGCTCGCCGCCGCCCAGGACCCGCGGATCAAGGCCGTCGCCGCGCTCAGCGGCTGGGCGGACCTCATCGAGTCCATCTACAGCGGCCGCACCCAGCACGTCCAGGCCGCCGCCCTGCTCGGTGGCGCCGGATACCTCACCGGCCGCCCCGGTCCCGAACTCAAGCAGATCCTGGGCGACTTCCTCTCCTCCAACCTGGACAAGGAGGAGGACATGATCGCCTGGGGCCGCAAGCGCTCCCCCGTCGAGCAGCTGGACCGGATCAACGCCAACGGCGCCGCGATCATGCTCGGCAACGCCTGGGGCGACACCATCTTCCCGCCCAACCAGTACGCGAGCTTCTTCGAGAAGCTCACCGGACCCAAGCGGCTGGAGTTCCGCCCCGGCGACCACGCCACCGCCGAGGCCACCGGCCTGTTCGGGCTGCCCAACGACACCTGGACCAGCGCCCACCGCTGGTTCGACCGCTACCTGAAGGGCGTCGACAACGGCGTCGACCGCGAGCAGCCCGTCCAGCTCAAGTCCCGTTCCACCGGCGGATACGAGGGATACCCCGACTGGAAGTCCGTCCACGCCGACCAGCGGAAGTTCGACCTGGGCGGTACGCAGCGGGTCTGGGCGAACATCGACTCCGGCGCCAACGGCGGCATCACCCTGCTCACCAACGCCCTGGACCAGTTCCTCCGCACCCCGCCCGTCGTCTCCGTCCCGCTCCTCCCCCGCGCCTTCGCCGGCGTCTGGCAGTCGGAGCGGTACGACACCCCGCAGCGGGTGCGCGGCACCGTGAAGGTGCACACCACCGTCACCTCCACCGAGTCGAGCGGCACCCTCGTCGCGTACCTCTACGACGTGGGCCCGCTCGGCGTCGGCAAGCTCGTCAGCAACGCCCCGTACACCTTCCACGACCGGACCCCGGGCAAGGCGTTCGGCGTCGATCTGGAGCTGTTCTCCACGGCGTACGACGTCCCGGCGGGGCACCGGCTCGCTCTGGTCGTCGACACCGTCGACCCGCTCTACATCGAGCACAACCCGACCGGCGCGCAGCTGACCTTCTCCTCCCCCTCGGCCGACCCGTCGTACGTGTCGGTACCGCTGCGGAAGGAGTGATCACCGGCTGCTGCCGGGCGGGTGCGGCCCTCGCTCGCTACTGCGGTCCCGGCAGCAGCGTCTCTGGTTCGGCCGGGTCGACGTCCACGGCCTTCGTCTTCGGGCTGCGGCGCTCTCTGCGGGCCACCCAGGTGGCGAACCAGGAGAGCAGCATGCACATCCCGATGTAGATCGGTGAGATCACCAGGACGACCGGGATGAACGGCAGGTCGTAGTCCAGGTTGGAGGCGATCAGTTTGCCCGCGTGGAGGAACTCCTCGTAGGTGATGAGGAATCCGAGCGAGGTGTCCTTGAGGGCGACCACCAGCTGGCTGATGATGGCGGGGAGCATCGCGCGGACGGCCTGCGGCACCAGGACGTAGGTCATCACCTGCGTCTTGCGCATGCCGAGGGCGTACGCGGCCTCGCCCTGGCCTCGTGCCACGGAGTGGATGCCGGTGCGGAAGACCTCCGCGAGGACGGAGCCGTTGTAGAGGGTCAGTCCTGCGACCAGCGCGGGCAGGGCCTGCACCTTGAGTGCCACGAAGATGAAGAAGATCATCACGAGGACGGGCATGGCGCGGAAGAACTCGACGAGCAGGGTCGAGACCCAGCGGAGCGCCCGGTGGTCGGAGAGGCGACCGGTGGCGAGCACCGCGCCGAGGGCGAGCGACAGCACCGAGGCGTAGGCGAAGGCCTTGAGGGTGTTGCCGAGTCCTTCGAGCAGCAGCTCCTGGATGCCCTTGTAGAGGAAGGGCGACCACTTGGTGGAGGTGAACTGGTCGTTGTCGAAGAGCAGATAGAGGATCCAGCCGGCCAGCGCGAGGATCAGGACGGTGGACGCGACGCCGTAGAGGAGGTGGCGCCGCCGGGCGTGCGGCCCGGGGATGTCGTAGAGGGCGGTGGAATCGGTCATCGGGCGACTCCCCAGCGCTTCTCGAGGACGTTGAAGAGGGCGCTGATGGTGAGGGTGATGAGGAGGTATCCGACGGCGATCCAGACGAAGGTCCAGACGATGTTGTAGCCCAGCTCGCTCAAGGTCTTGTAGGTGCCGAGGAGTTCGGTGACGCTGAACGCTCCGGCGATGGCCGAGTTCTTGGCGAGGGCGATCAGGGTGGAGCCGATCGGCGGGATGACCGTACGGAAGGCCTGGGGCAGGACGACCGTGCCGAGCGACTGCGTGAAGCTCATCCCCAGACTGCGGGCGGCCTCGCCCTGGCCGCGCGGCACCGTGTTGATGCCGGAGCGCAGCACCTCGCAGATGAAGGCCGAGGTGTAGCAGCCGAGCGCGAGGACCGCGAACAGCTTGAAGGGCAGCACGAGTCCGAACCGGGGCAGGCCCAGCATGACTGCGAAGAAGAGCAGGGTCAGCGGGGTGTTGCGCAGGACGGTGACCCAGACCGTGCCGAAGACCCGGAAGGACCCCACGGGCGCGACCCGGAACGAGGCCATCAGGAAGCCCAGGACGAGGGCCAGCGCCGAGGCGTAGACGGTGAGTTCGACGGTTCCGAGGAATCCCTCGGCGTAGGTCGAGAAGTTGTCGGTCAGGACGTCCATGTCGGGAGGCTCCTCTCGTCAGCTCGCCGGGTAGCGGTCGATGGGGGGCGGTGTCGGGGCGGGGACCCCGGAGAGGCCGAGGGTGGCGTCGTAGGCCTTCTTCCAGTCGCCGTTCTTCTCGTGGGCGGCGAGGGCGTCGTCGAGGGCGAAGCGCAGGGCGTTGTCACCGCGCGGGACGCCGATGCCGTACGGCTCCTTCGAGAACGGTGTGCCGACGACCTTGAGTTCGTCGGGGACCTTGGCGGCGTAGCCGAGGAGAATCGTGTCGTCGGTGGTCACCGCGTCGACCTGGTAGGTCAGCAGGTTGTCGACACAGGCCGAGTACGTGTCGTAGGCGACGAGTTCGGCCTTCGGATAGTCCTTCTCGATGCGTTGGTACGGGGTGGAGCCTGCGGCCGAGCAGACCCGCTTGCCCGCCAGGTCCTGAGGGCCCTTGATGTCGTTCTCGTCGGCGCGGACCAGGAGGGACTGGCCGGCCATGTAGTAGGGCCCGGCGAAGCCGACGAGCTTCTTGCGGTTGTCGTTGATGGTGTAGGTGCCGACGTAGTAGTCGATCTGGCCGTTCTGCAGGGCGGTCTCGCGGTTGGCCGAGGCGATCGTGCGGAACTCGATGCCGGCCGGGTCGAAGCCGAGGGAGGCCGCCATCATCTTGGCGATCTCGATGTCGAAGCCGGAGTAGCGGCCGGTGGCCGGGTCCTTCTCGCCCATGTACGGCTGGTCCTCCTTGACGCCGACGACGAGGTGGCCGCGCTTCTTCGCCCGGTTCCAGGTCGGGGAGTCCGGCAGCGTGAAGTCCGACTGGACCTGGTAGACGGGGAGTTGGTCGGGCTGGGGGCCCTTGACGGGCGGACTGCCCTCCCTGCCGCAGGCGACGAGCACGGCCGTCAGGGCGAGCAGCACGGCGAGCACGGCCGGGACGCGGTGCGGGCGGTGCGTACGCAGCATGGTTCCCACCCCGCTCAGTGCTTGAGGATCTTGGACAGGAAGTCCTTGGCGCGCTCGCTGCGCGGGGCGGTGAAGAAGTCCTCCGGAGCGCGGTCCTCGACGATCCTCCCGTCGGCCATGAAGACGACCCGGTTGGCGGCGGAACGGGCGAAGCCCATTTCGTGCGTGACGACCACCATCGTCATTCCCTCGTGGGCGAGTTGCTGCATGACCTCCAGGACCTCGTTGATCATCTCGGGGTCGAGGGCCGAGGTCGGCTCGTCGAAGAGGAGCGCCTTGGGGTCCATGGCGAGGGCCCGGGCGATGGCCACGCGCTGCTGCTGGCCGCCGGAGAGCTGGGCGGGGTACTTGTCGGCGTGCGCGGCGAGTCCGACCCGGTCGAGGAGTGCGCGGGAACGCCGGTCGGCCTCCTCCTTCTTGCGCTTGCGGACCTTGATCTGCGCGAGGGAGACGTTGGCGAGGACCGTCTTGTGCGCGAAGAGGTTGAAGGACTGGAAGACCATGCCGACCTCGGCGCGCAGCCGGGCGAGCGCCTTGCCCTCCTCGGGGAGGGGATGTCCGTCGATGACGATCTCGCCCGACTCCACGGTCTCCAGGCGGTTCATCGCCCGGCAGAGGGTGGACTTGCCCGATCCGGACGGGCCGATGACGACGACCACCTCCCCGCGGCCGACGGTGAGATCGATGGACTGGAGGACGTGCAACGTGCCGTAGTGCTTGTTGACGCCACGCAGTTCGATCAGCGGATCGACGACGGCCATACGCTGCCCTGCCCCATTTCTCAGCGGTGTCGAGTCAGCGCAAACTATCCACCAGAAAAGGGACTTCACGCCCGACACGCATGAAACCGCAATAAGCCGTATTTACTGCGGAAGGGTGGCGTCAGCGGGGGTGCGGGACCGCCCCGAGCGGGGCGGCGGACTCAGTACTCGGCGGCCTCGGCGTACATCTGGGAGAGCTCCGGCGAGCCCGTCACCGCCCAGTCGAGACCGGCCTCGACGACCTGGATCTCCCGGCCGGAGGCGAGCCGCACCACGGGGCCGCCGCCGGGCCGGACCTGCCAGCGCGCGCCGGGCACGTTCCGCACGATCACGGTGCCGAGGTAGAGCCCGGCGTCGTTCCCGATCCAGGGCAGCTCCTCCGGATCGTCGCGCCAGCGGGGCGGCAGCTGGTCGAGTTCCTGGAGGGAACGCGGGGTGTCGTCGAGCGCCACCCCGGACTGCACGACACGGGCACGCAGCAGCTCGCACTCGGCGAGCAGTTCGGCCACACCGTCGGGGTCACGGTCGAAGGCCGCGGCCAGCGGGGACTCCGTCGACTCGGGTGCCTGCCGCTTGCGCCAGTTGTCCAGGAATGGAATGTTCATCCGAACAGCCTCGCACCGTCACCTCCCCGTCGACCACCCGGCGCGCGGAGATCGTTCCGCCGCCGGGTGGGGCCGGCGTCCGCTACACGTCGAGGTCGACCACGACGGGCGCGTGGTCCGACGCGCCCTTGCCCTTGCGCTCCTCGCGGTCCACGTAGCTGTCGGTGACGGCCTCCGCGAAGGGCTTGTTGCCGTAGACCAGGTCGATGCGCATGCCGCGGTTCTTCGGGAAGCAGAGCTGGCGGTAGTCCCAGTACGTGAAGGGGTGGTCGTACTTGAGGGGGCGCGGGACCACGTCGGCCAGACCGGTCTCACGGAGGCCGGCGAGCGCGGCCCGCTCGGGATCCGTCACGTGCGTCAGGCCCTCGAAGGCCGCCCGGTCCCAGACGTCGTCGTCGGTCGGCGCGATGTTGTAGTCGCCGAGGACCGCGAAAGGCCGGTCCCCCGCCGCGTCCTCCGCGACGGCCGCCTTCAGGGCCTCCAGCCAGCGCAGCTTGTAGGCGTAGTGCTCGTGCTCGACCTCCCGGCCGTTCGGCACGTACACCGACCAGACGCGGACCGGGCCGCAGGTCGCCGAGATCGCCCGGGGCTCCTCGGCCCCGTCGTACTCCGGGCCACCGGGCAGGCCCGTGACCACGTCCGCGAGGCCGACTCGGGAGACCAGGGCCACGCCGTTCCACCGGCCCGTGGCGTTGACCACGGACTCGTATCCGAGGGCGCGCAGCTCCTCGGTGGGGAACTGCTCGGCGGTGCACTTGGTCTCCTGGATGCACAGCACGTCCGTGCCGCTGCTCTCCAGCCAGGCGAGGAGTCGGGGCAGCCGGGCGGTGATCGAATTGACGTTCCAGGTGGCGATGCGCATGTGCGCAAGCCTACGTGCGGGGTCCGACAATCGACGCCATGCCGGGCTGGGGCGGCCCCGGCCGCCCGGCGGACGGGCTCCAGAGCTCGGTGGAGGGGCTCAGAGCTCGGCGGACGGGCTCAGAAGCTCGGCGGACGGGTCAGAGCTCGGTGGAGGCGCCGGGGTCGAGCCGCTGGTGGTCGGTGCCGCCGAGCGCGCCGATCTGGCGGTCGTAGATGGGCCGGGCGAGGTCGGTGAGCAGGGCGTCGTGGATGTCGTACGCCCGGCGCGGTCCGACCTCGCGCACGTAGTCGATGACCTCGGAGATCTTGTTCCACGGGGCCATGACGGGCAGCAGCAGCGTGTCCACGGGGTGGTCGGGCACGGTGAGCGCGTCGCCCGGGTGGAAGACGGCGCCGCCGTCGACGAGGTACCCGACGTTGGTGACGCGCGGGATGTCGGGGTGGATCACGGCGTGCAGCTCGCCGTGCACCTGGACGTCGAACCCGGCGGCGGTGAACGTGTCGCCGTGGCCGACGGTGTGCACACGGCCCGGGAAGGCCGCCGAGAGCCGGTCGGCGACGCTGCGCAGCGTCCAGATCTCGGCGGCCGGGTTGGTTTCGAGGGCGGCCCGCAGGTGACCCTCGTCGAAGTGGTCGGGGTGCTCGTGCGTCACGAGCAGGGCGTCGGCCCCGAGGACCGCGTCCTCCTCGGTGAACATGCCGGGGTCGAGGACGAGCGTCCGCCCGTCCTTCTCCAGCCGCACGCACGCGTGGGACTTCTTCGTGAGCTTCACGGGGCCAGGCTACGCCGGGGGCGTCGTCTCCTCCTCGACGACCCGGGCGATCACCCGCAGGGCGGTCTCGGCGGCCGGGAAGCC
The DNA here is from genome assembly GCF_044752725.1 of Streptomyces sp. NPDC088707. Taxonomy (NCBI): domain Bacteria; kingdom Bacillati; phylum Actinomycetota; class Actinomycetes; order Kitasatosporales; family Streptomycetaceae; genus Streptomyces; species Streptomyces sp. NPDC088707. The sequence goes on from NZ_JBIVLV010000001.1 coordinate 1,636,184, forward strand.
GCAGTACACGCCCGCGTGGAGCACGATCTCGCGGAGTTCCTCGGCGGACAGGCCGTTGCGGAGGGCCGCCCGGGTGTGGTCCGCGAGGGCCTCCCGGTGGCCTCCGGCGATGAGGGCCGTGAGGGTGACGACGCTCCGGGTGCGCCGGTCGAGACCGTCCCGGCTCCAGACCTCGCCCCAGGCGTACCGGGTGACGAGGTCCTGGAAGGCTCCGTCGGCGTCCCGGGCGAGCGCCTGGTCCACATGGGCGTCGCCGAGGACCTCGCGCCGCAGCCCGAGCCCCTTCTCGTACGGGTCGGGCCGGCCCGCCTCGGCGGGTTCGACGTCCGGGACCGGCTCGGCCGCGGGCGCCGCCGGGGCCGCGGGCAGCGGCGGCACGGTCAGGGTGCCGCTGGTGTCCGGGGCGGTGCCGGCGAAGTGCTCGATGAGCAGGTCGGTGACGGCGGCGGGCTGCTCGACGGGAGCCAGGTGCGAGGCGCCGGGGACGACGGCGAGCCGGGCGTCGGCGATCCCCGCCACCAGGGTGCGGGCCTCGGCGGGGCCGGTGACCTGGTCCTCCGAGCCGACGAGGACGAGCGCCGGGATGGCGATCCGGTCGAGGGCCTCCCGCACGTCGAAGACGGCGAGGGCCTCGCACGCGGCGATGTAGCACGCGGGGTCGGTCGTCCGGACCATCTGCACGGCCCAGTCCACGATCGCGGGCTGCGCGCCGGCGAACACCGAGGTGAACCACTGCTCGGGCGCGGTGCGGGCCATCGGCTCCAGACCGTTGGCGCGGACGATGACGCCGCGCTGGCGGAACTCGTCGGCGCTGCCGAACCGGGGCGAGGTGGCGACCAGCGCGAGGGAGGCCACCCGGTGGGGGGCGCGCAGGGCCAGATCGAGGCCGACGGCCCCGCCGAGGGAACAGCCCGCGTACCCGAAGCGCTGGACGCCGATCGAGTCGAGGGTGGCGAGGAGCCGGTCGCCGAGCTCGGCGACGGAGGTGAAGGGTTCGGCGGGTGCCCCGCCGTGCCCGGGGAGGTCGAAGCGGACGACCCGCCAGTCCCGGGTGAGCTCCGGTATCTGCCGGTCCCACATGTGCCATGTGGTGCCCAGCGAGGGGCCCAGGACGAGGACGGGAGCCTCTTCCCGCCCGTCGACGCGGTATTGCAGGGTGTTCGGTGATGTCTCGCTCACCCGCTAGACCCTCTCATCTCTCACGGCCGCCTCTTCGACCGGGGGCACGGCTGTCACGGCTGCGCCCCGTCCGACCGGGTCAGCCGATGATGGCGACCGGGGCGTCCCAGGCGTTGCGGTCGACGGTGATGGTGTGGCCGCCGCGGGTCTCCCTGCTGTTGGCCTTGTACTGGTGGCCGCGGCTGTGGTCGGTGTACAGCTTCGGGTCCCAGGGCCAGTCCTTGGTGGTGGTCTCCTGGCCGTTCCACAGGGCGTACCAGAGGTTCCCCGGCAGGTCCGTGCGGTTCTCGGCGGTGGCGATCGCCTTGGCGCCGGAGCTGCTGAAGCCGTAGAGGCCGGCGCGGTACGTCTTGGCGCGCAGGGTCTTGGTGAAGGAGCGCACGTAGGTCAGGGTGGCGTCGTTGCAGGCCTTGTCGGCGATGTCGTACGACTCCATGTTGAGGTAGATCGGGCTGCCGGCTTTCATGCCGAGCGCCGACGCCTTGGCGATGGCGTCGGCGGCGTTGCTCACGCCGACCGAGGCGGCCGTGGCGGCGGTGAACCTCTCCTTGTTCCCGCTCTTCTGGCAGGGCGGCTGGGCCCCGACGTAGAGCGGGATGACGCGCCAGCCGAGGGTGTCCATCGACTTCACCCAGGACTTCGTCAGGTTGGGCTGGGCGCAGCCACGGTTCCTGCCGCCGACGTAGACGGCGACGCCGCCGTAGTACGCGTCCTTCTTCCACGCCTTCATCGCGGTGAGCGAGGGCGCCGTACAGGCGTCGAACGCCCGGCCCGTGTAGGTCTTCTGCGCCGGCCACGCGGGGGCCGCCATCGAGGTCTGCGCCGCGACGCCGGCGCCGGCCACGACGACGGCGCCCGTCGCCGCCCACGCGGTGTAGCGACCTCTTCTGGACAACCGGTGCTTCGGCATTCCCCACCCCACGCGACTTCTGGCTCTGGCCCCCTGGCGCGGTTCACCCTATAGCCCGCTTCGCGGGCGGTGAGCAGGTGTGACGCGTGGTCCGATCGACCGGACGGCACTATCGGCTGATAATGGGATCTATGCGCCAGAAAACCGCAGGGAAGCCGCATGGGCCCTCGACCTTGACGGTCAAGGGGCGGGACATGCGTGTGCGCACCATCGGCTTCGTGATTCTCGCCGCCCTGGCCATCTGGTTCATCGCGGCCAACACCGGTTCGATCACCATCAGGCTCTGGATCCCGACGGTCACCCTTCCGCTGTGGATCGTCCTCACCCTCACCCTCCTCGTGGGCATCGTCCTCGGCCTGCTCATCGCCCGGCGGCGCGCGCAGCGCTGAGCCGCGCGCAGCGCTGAACCGCACGCAAGCGTCACCGATCCGGCTCCGGCCCTGGCTCCGACCCCTGCTCCTGCTCCGGCTCCGGCTCCGACGAGGGGGGCGTCCTCCCGTCCGTCGCCCCGACCGGTGCGTAGGTCCTCGGCCCGAGGTGGTGGCTCAGGGGCGGCTCCTGGGCCAGCACCGCCCCGATGGTGAACGCGAACGTGATCCCCGCGCACACCACGATCAGCCAGGACAGCATCGTGAGGACGAGGCCGAGGGAGCCGTACTCCCCGAGCGCCTTGTTGAGCGCGGCGGGCATGTACAGCCGGGCCGTCAGGGCCAGGGCGCTCGTCGTCGCGGCCGCCAGGATCGCGCCGGGGAGCAGCGGCAGCCACGGAACGCGCTTGGCCAGCAGCAGGTGCTGCGTCCACATCCAGATGCCCACGCTCACGAGGAAGAACACCGGCACCCCGAGCCACAGGCCCGCGCCGAAACCGTCCCGCAGCGGGCCCTGCACGAGGACCACCAGGAGCAGCGCGAGCAGCCACACCACCCACCGCCAGGCCGCGACCCGCGTCTTGGCCTTGGGCAGGGCCCAGGCCCGCTCGCAGACCCGGGCCATGGCCCGGCTGAAGCTGGTGGCGGAGGCCAGCGCGATGACCAGGCCGACCGCCCCGGTCGTCTCCCGCAGCTCTTCGTCGGCGGAGTCGCCCAGGACCTGCTGAAGCTCGACGTCCGAGCGCCCGGTCAGCCCGAACATGGCGCGCAGGGAGTCCCGCAGCTGGTCGCGCACGGAGGCCGGGGCGAACGCCGCGACGGCGAACAGGAGCGGTACGGCGGCCAGGAAGGCCTGGGCCGCGAGCCGGGTCCCCGCGTCCAGCAGGCTCCCGCCCAGCAACCGGCTCGCGATCTCGGTCAGGACGGGCAGCCGCTCCTCCGCCCTCGCGCGCAGGTGCCGGGACCGGGCCGCCCAGCGCCCCATCCGGCCTCCTCCGGGCATCCGACCGCCCTACGTCCGGACGGACGCTTCCTCGTCGGCGTCCGCAGGCTCCGCCGCGAGGAACCCGACCACCGCGAAGGCGAACAGCAGGGCCAGCGCGAGGCCGACGACGACCCATGCGGTGGGGTGGTCCCAGAGGACGTACACGAGGATGGCCAGGGCCACCAGGATCCAGGTGATCCACGTCCGGTACCGGCGGACGAAGGGGCCGACCGGGCCCGTCCGCAGACCGGCCCGGTCCGCCGCGGTACGGGTGGCGTCGATGCCGGAGTTCCACATCCGGCGGGTGACGACGGCGGGGCGGCTGGGGCCGGTGAGCCAGGCGGCGAGGGCGACCACCAGGCCGAGGGTCACCACCATGCGGACCGTGGTGCGCAGGAAGTGGATCAGCGCGTCGTACACGGACCCGGCGGCGGGCTGGGAGACGGTGTCGGGCAGCGCGTTGAGGTAGACCGTACGGAACACGGTCAGCGCGATGCCGAGGACCAGGGCCGCGACGGCGACACCGATCGCCGAGGCGATCACGGTGCGACGGCGATGGGTGGACAGCAGGACCCCCGCGACCACCAGCAGCACCGCGAGCACCGGCAGCCACAGCCCCATCACCTGGAGCAGACGGAATCCGGTCTTGACCTTGCCGATGTCCTCGGACTTGACGACCGTGAAGTCGGTGTGGATCTCCGGGATCTTGCCGGCCACGGTGAGTCCCGAGTCGACCAGCCGCTCCTTGACCCGTTCGATCACGGGCGCGAGGTCGACCGTCACGGTGTCGTTGTTGATCTGTACGGCTCCGTCGCCGCTGCCCGTCAGGGCGCGGACGACGGAGGTGTGGACGGCCCGGTTGGCATCGGTCCAGACCGTCTCGAAGGCGTCCGACGCGACGACGTCCTGAGCCTTGTCGTGGACGAAGCTGCTGACCGCGCTCTCCAGCGAGCCGCCGAGCTTCCCCAGCGCCTTGGCGAGCAGCGGCCGCTGCTCGGGCGCGACCCCCTCCAGGAGGTCCTCCAGGTCGATGTGCTCCATCACCGCACCGGTGACCCGGTTGGCGACCGCCGCCTGCACGTCCGCGTCGGAGGCGAGCGGGGCCACCGTGGAGACGTACCGGTCGGTGTCTCCGACGATGTCGGAGGTCCACGCGGCGACGATGCCCAGCGGAACGAGGAGGCATCCGATCACGATGAGCACGGCGGCCAGGAACGAGCGGCCGCGATGGCGGGGAGCGGGCCGGGCGGCCGCCTCCCCCTCCAGCGCGGCGACCCGCGCGCGCAGCGCGGCCAGTTCGTCCTGCTTCTCGTCGTCCGGCACGGGTGCCTCCTCGCGGTGTGCGCCCAGCCAATCCCGCGCGCACGGTGAGGGCCAGACAGGACGGGACGAACGGGTGAGGGCACGGTCACCCGCGACGGCCCGGCTGTTCAGGGCTCCTGTCCGCCGCCCACGTACCGAAGCGCGCCCACCGTCACTCGGGACGGTGGGCGCGCCTCGTCGTTGCCCGGTCGGTGATCAGCGGTGATCAGCGGTCATGGGCCGTGATCAGGCGATGATCAGGCGATGCCGGTGCGGCTGGCGCCGCGGAGGCACGAGCCGTAGCCCGAGTCGCCGTAGCCCTGGTCGCCGTACCCCTCATCTCCGTATCCCTCGTCGCCGTAGCCCCCGTCCTCGCAGTGGTCGTCGGCTCGGCTGTTGTCCAGCCGGGCCATCACGACCTTGTGGCCGTCGTCGATGACGTAGGGGCCCGTGACCGGGTCGGTGGGCAGGACGTAGCCGTCCGGGACGGCGGTCTCCCTCAGGTAGTAGGAGCCGTTCTCCAGCTCGCCGAAGGAGCAGAGCCCCGTCACATCGGTGGTGCAGGGAGTCCCGACGCGGGTGTCGGGGTCGGCGCCGCCCGTCTGCAGGCCGGTGATCCCGTTGGTCTCCTCCCACAGCTCGAAGGTCGCGCCCCTCAGCGGCAGGCCGCTGTCCGCGTCGGCCTTGAGCAGCCGGACCGAGCCGGTGCCGGGCGGAACCGGTGTACGGCTGTTGGTCGCGGTGACGGACACGCCCGCCTCCGCGTTCGCCTCGGTCAGCACCAGCGGTCCGAACACGGCGGGCGACGGCAGGTCGTACCCGTCAGGGGCAGCCGTCTCCTGCCAGTAGTACGTCCCCGTCTCCACCGTCCGCTCGCACACACCGTCCGCACCCGTCGTGCAGAGCTCGCCGAGCACGGTGTCCGGGTTCGTTCCGCTCGTCTGGAGACCCGACTCGCCGTTCGTCTCCTCCCACAGCCGGAAGGTGGCACCCGGGAGCGCCGCACCGGTGGCCGCGTCCGTCTTCAGGACCCGCACCTCGCCCGTGACCGTGCTGGTCCCGTCGCAGTTCGGAAGGTCGCCGTTGAACGGGCAGGCGTGGAACTCCTGGCCGCCGCCGCCCGATGCCGCGCTGGTGTGGGTGAGGGAACCCGTGGTGAAGAAGCGGCCGTTGATGCCGGGCAGGGTGACGGTCGTGGTCGACGCCTGGTTGCCGATGAGGAAGCTGCCCTGGAACTGGCCGGTGCCGGCGAGGTCCACCGTGGCGGCGTCCGGGAAGTTCCACAGCAAGCGTTCGCGGTAGGAGTTGAGCGGGTCGGTGTCGTCGTCGATGCCGCCGCTGTAGGTGGTGAGCTTCCGGGCGCCGCCCACGACGTTGACGAGGACCGTCGCGGTGTCGGGGATGTTCGCGAACACGATCCCCTCCTGGCCTCCGGTCGGGCCCTGCATGTCGAAGTCGACGTTGAACACCTGGAGTTGCGAGGTCCCGTCACCGGTGAAGAGCGTCCGGCCGCCCTGGTGCTCGGCCGTGCCGGTGGGTGTCCTCGGTCGGCCGTCGACGCGGGCGTAGCACTGACTCGCGGCGGTGAGCCGGTCACGCAGTCCGGCGTACGGCACGACGGCGTTCGCGTCCTCGACCGACGTGCCGGTGACGGTTCCCGAGACCGGGCCCGCGTGGCGGACGATGCCCTGCTCCGTCAGGAGGCCGCCCCTCGTGTCGAGGGTCTGGCCCGCGGCGATGGTGACGCCTCCGCCGGTGGTGAGGAAGTCCGACCCGTCGGGCGGAGGGACCCGGGATCCGACGCCGACGATGCCGAGGTTGTACGTGCCGCCGGCGGCCGCGTCCTTGTTCTGGTCGAAGTCGTCCAGGACCACGACCCGCCCCTCGGCCTCGGCCGCCCGGCCCCGGACGAGGAAGTCGTTCCCGACGAAGATGTTGATCGCGTCGTCGCGTCCCGCGATGTCGCCGTTGTCGATCTCGGGGAACTCGTCCGGGCAGTCCCCGGGAACGCAGGGACCGAGACCTCCGGGCAGGGGAGCCGCGAGCGCGACGGACGCGCTCGGGCCGAGCATGAGCGCGGGGACCGCGACGAGGGACACGGCATACGCGAGCCCGATGGCGCCGGTACGTCTCCGAGGGCGCGCCGGGCGCCGTTGAGTATCGGATGTCATGCCGCGAGTGTCCGTTCCCCCTGGTCGGAGCACCACGCACGGCCTCCGGGGTTGATCCGGTCGGGGACGGCACTCACTGCGGGGCATGAACGGCGCCTGCCGAATGGAGCAGAGGGACGACGGACCGTGACCAGGAATGCCTCTCCGAGCCGGGCCGGCGGGCGGCCCCGCTCCCCGCGCCGGGCCGGCGGGCGGCCTCCCCTTCCGGATGTCACCGGCTGACGTACGGCAGCAGGGCCATCTCCCGGGCGTTCTTGACGGCCGCGGCGAGCTGCCGCTGCTGCTGGGCGGTGACCCGGGTGACGCGGCGGCTGCGGATCTTGCCGCGGTCCGAGACGAACTTCCGGAGCAGGTCGGTGTCCTTGTAGTCGATGTACGTGATCTCGGCGGCGTCCAGCGGGTTGGGCCGGGACTTCAGGGGCTTGCGGGGTTCCTGGCGGCGGGCCATGGGGGTGTCCTTCCGGGTCGGGTGGTGCGTGGGTCAGGCGGCGTCGAGGAGGGAGTCGAAGGCGGCGGGCAGGTGCCTCCAGCCGTCCGGCCCTGACGCGTACTCCTCGTCCGTGAGCAGGCAGGACTCGAGGAGCCGTTCCAGTCCTTCGCGGTCGAGCCCCGGCGAGGTGAAGACGAGGTGCTGGCAGCAGTCGCCGTGCTCGGGGTGCCAGTCCAGGGCTGCCGCGGCCCGGCGCATCGGCGGGACCAAGTCCCAGGCGGCGTCCGGCAGGGAGGCGAGCCACGGGCCGGCGCTCTCGACGCACAGCGCCCCGCCCGCGGCGTCCCAGGCCAGCAGGGTGTCGGGGCGGTCGGCCAGCCAGAAACGGCCGCGGCTGCGCGCGGCGGCGCAGCACAGGTCCTCCAGTGCCGCGTACAGACGTTCGGGGTGGAAGGGGCGTCGGCGGTGCCAGACGAGCGTGGTGACACCGGCGTCGTCCGCGTCCTGCGGCAGCAGCGCGCACGCGGGGTGCTGCGCCGCCGCGGCGGCCTCGACGTCGAAACCGGAGAAGGCCGCGAAGGCGGCCTCGGCCAGCTCGCCCGAGTCGGCCGCCACACGGCGGGCGGTGGGGTGAAGCTGGGCAAGCAGCGCACGGTCCTCGTCGTCGGCGCGCTCCGTGTCGACGAGCGCGAGGACGGGCGCGTACTCCAGCTGACGGGCGAAGGTGTCTCCGACGGTGCGCCGGTCGGTGGGGGCGGCGGCCAGGCCGACGTCGGCCAGGTCGTCGCCGTTGCCGAGATACGGGAGTACGAGAGCCGGGTCCACCGCCGTGATCACGTTGGTGAGGGTGAGGCCGTCCCCGGCATGGGCGGCGACGACCTCGGCCATCGTCTTCGGCTCGACGGAGTCCCACAGTTCGACCACGGCGAGCCGGGTCAGCCCGGCGTCGGCCAGCCGTTCCAGCTCCGGTACGAGGTCCTCGCGCAGCGCGCAGCACGCGCAGTCGTCGACCAGGGGCGTCCCGTCCTCGGACAGGAGCCCGCTCGCGTCGCGGACGAGGCGGCGCACCGTGCCGTCCGGTGCGCCCGTCAGGTCGTGGTGGAGGGCGACGCTGCCGGGGACGGCCCGCAGGAGGCGGTCGACGACCTCCTTGCGGGCGTCCGAGTGGATCCCGGCGACGATCACGACGGGCAGCCGGGGATCCCGCGCCATCAGCGGGCCCCGTAGCGGCGCTCGAAGCGCTCGACGCGGCCGGCGGTGTCCATCACACGGGCGGTGCCGGTGTAGAAGGGGTGGCTCACCGACGAGATCTCGACGTCGACGACCGGGTACGTCTGCCCGTCCTCCCACTCGATCGTCTTCTCGCTGGTCAGGGTGGAGCGCGTGAGGAACGCGGAGCCGGAGGCGGTGTCGCGGAAGACGACGGGGCCGTAGGCGGGGTGGATGCCGGGCTTCATGGCAGGACCTTTCTTCTGTGCGGCGCTTCTGGGGGCTCTGCTGCTGAGCTCATCCGCTGAGCTCTGCTGTGCGGCTCTTACGGCCCGGAGCCGCCGCATGCGGCTCCGGGCGGTCGTGTGCGACGGGGAGTGCTCAGCGCTCTTCGCGGAAGTCGACGTGACGGCGGGCCATCGGGTCGTACTTGCGCAGCACCAGCCGGTCGGGGTCGTTCCGACGGTTCTTGCGGGTGACGTAGGTGAAGCCGGTGCCCGCGGTGGAGCGCAGCTTGATGACGGGGCGGAGTTCGTTGCGTGCCATGAGGCTAGTATATGGCAACGGTTTTCATTTCCAATAAGCGATGGCCGACGACGGCCACAGAGAGAGGCAGGTAACACCCATGTCCGCCCACTGCCAGCTGACCGGAGCCAAGCCCGGCTTCGGCAACGCGATCTCCCACTCCCACCGGCGCACCCCGCGCCGCTTCGACCCGAACATCCAGCACAAGCGCTACCGGCTGCCCAGCGAGGGCCGCACCGTCCGGCTGACCCTGAGCGCGCGGGCGATCAGGACGGTGGACTCGATCGGCATCGAGGCGGCCGTGGCCCGGATCCGGGCGCGCGGAGGGAAGGTCTGATGGCGAAGCGGAGCAAGATCGCGCGGAACGAGAGGCGCAGGGAGGTCGTCGAGCGGTACGCCGCGAGGCGGTCCGAGTTGACGGAGATCCTCCGTCGCCCGTCGTCGACCGCGGAGCAGCGACGTGCCGCGCGGGAGGAACTCGACCGGCAGCCGCGCGACGCCAGCGCCACCCGGGTCCGCAACCGCGACAGCGTCGACGGCCGGCCTCGCGGCTACCTGCGGAGGTTCGGGCTCTCCCGCGTCCGCACCCGGCAGCAGGCGCACGCGGGCTTCCTTCCCGGCGTCACCAAGTCCTCCTGGTAGTCCTCCAGGAGACCTGAAAGGGCTCTGACCTGGCACGACGCAAGCGCCGTGGACCGATGTGAGCCCCCGGACGGCCCCCCGAGCGGTGTGCGGCGAAAAAAACTTCCGCCAGATCTGAATCCTCTTGGGGGGTCGCCGTCTCTTATGTGTGTACCGGCCGAACGCGCCGGCGGAACAACAGGAGGAACACCATGGTCACGGCCCTCGTAGTCATCGGAGTCCTGCTCGTGGGCGCGTGCAGCTGGCACCTCATGCGGCGCTACAAGAGCCGAAGCTGACGAGTGCCTGCGCGCGTGGCGCCCGCCGGGTATGAGTTGCACATGAACCAACGTTTCTCCTGGCCGGACGAGCGGCTGATCAAGGCTGCTCAGGACGGCGACGTCACGTCGCTCACCACCGTCGTCATGGAATCGCAGCCCCATGTGCGCAAGTTCGCCAAGTCGCTGTGCGCCTCGCCCCAGGACGCCGAGGACGCCGCGCAGGAGGCGCTGATCATCCTCTACCGGAAGATCGGCACCCTGCGGGCCACCGGCGCGCTCGCCTCGTGGATGTTCCGGATCGTGCGCAACGAATGCCTCCGGCAGGTGCGGTTCCTCGTCCATCGCAACGACGAGCCGCCGGTCGAGCCGGAGGCGTCCGCGGAGCCGTCCGCCGAGGAAGCGGTGCTGCACAGGCTGGAAGTGGAGCGGATCGCGGCCGCGGTGGGCGCACTCCCCCGCGACCAGCGGCAGGTCCTGATCATGCGGGACATCCAGGGCCTGCCCGGCAGGGCCGTCGCTCATTCCCTCGGTCTGAGCAACGCCGCGATGAAGTCCCGGCTGCACCGAGCGCGCGCGACGGTACGTCAGTCACTGGAAGCGATCGACCAAGCACCCGAACAGGCCACCGACCAGGCGGCTTGATCGAGCCATCGACCACCCCGTCGGAGGAGAGTCACGACCGTGAACATCGTGAAGCCCGCGCAGGGCGACCAGATCCGGGTCACCACGAAGGCCCCGGCGAACGACATGAACTTCGCCAGCAAGTCCGTTCCGCGCCACCTGGCGCGCGGCCTCATCGGCTTCGGGCTGATCATCGGCTCGATCGCCATGGTGCCCGTCGCCGGTCCGGCCACGCTGCTCGCGGCCCCGCTCGCCCTGATCGCCTTCCGTGGCTGCCCCACCTGCTGGATGGTCGGCCTGGCACAGACGATCTCGCGCGGTCGGCTGGAGCGCCAGTGCGTGGACGGCGTCTGCACCCTCACCAAGGCGGACCCGGCGGTGAAGACCGCGGACGAGCCGGCCGCCGACAGAGACATCCCGGCCGCTTCCCGGTGACTGGTCCGCACTTTCGGCCCGGCTGATTCTCACCCCTGTCGACCGATCAGGGTGAGGCCACCGGGCCGGAAGGCATGGGCCGCCGGAAGGCCCGTCGTTCTCCGACGGAATAAGCCGTCCGCGGCGAGAGAGCGCGTGCTGCACAAGTACGCGCTGTTTCCGCGTGGTTAACTGCGCGGCTACGCGAGATAGGCCCTCGATGCCGGTCCCCCCGTTTACCGGCATATTGATTCTTGGACCGACTCGCGCACCCTTGCCATTGGTTTACGGAGCGCCGACTCGATGCTAGGGTCCGAATCGAGATTGACTCAGGCTGGGCCGCCGAGTCGGCCGTGCCGTTGATCGTGCTTCACGGGGGGAGCAGGAAAACCATGATCCGCCATGCCCAAATCCAGGCGGCAGCAACGCCATCAGACAGCGCGGTACGAGGCCCTTCAGGCGGTGCGGCGGAAAAGCGCGTGCCGACGGTCCAGGATGGACCGTCGCAGCAGGTACCGGGCGATATCGACGACCGGACGGTCGCCGTCGTCGGGCTTTCCTGCCGCTTTCCCGGCGGGGCGAATCCCGCCGAATTCTGGGATCTTCTCAGGAACGGCCGAGATGCCATAGCGGAGCCGCCCGCTGATCGCGCACACCTTGCCTCCTTAGCCGACGGCTCGCCTCGTCCCGGTGGTTTCCTGCCCAGGGTCGACACCTTCGATGCCGAGTTCTTCGGCATTTCCCCGCGTGAAGCAGCCGCGATGGACCCGCAGCAGCGACTCGTCCTCGAACTCGCCTGGGAGGCGCTCGAGGACTCCGGCATCGTTCCGGCCACCCTCGCCGACACCGCCACCGGCGTCTTCATGGGCGCGATCGCCGACGACTACACGGCCGTCACGCACGCGGCCGGACCCGACGCGACCTCCGCGCACACCGTGACCGGGCTGCACCGGGGCATCATCGCCAACCGCGTCTCGTACGCCCTCGGGCTTCGGGGCCCCAGCATGGTGGTCGACACCGCGCAGTCGTCCGCGCTGGTCGCGGTGCATCTGGCCTGCGAGAGCCTGCGCCGCGGCGAGTCCGTCGTGGCCCTCGCCGGCGGCGTCAATCTCAACCTCGCGCCGGAGAGCACCCACGCCCTGGCCGCCTTCGGAAGCCTCTCGCCCGACGGGCGATGTTACGCACTCGACGCCCGGGCGAACGGTTACGTCCGGGGCGAGGGCGGCGGCGTGGTGGCGCTGAAGCTCCTCAGCCGGGCCCTGGCCGACGGGGATCGCATCCACTGCGTGCTGCACGGTGGGGCCGTCGGCAGCGACGGCGCGAGCGACACCCTTCCCACTCCGAACGGAAAAGCCCAGGAACGCGTCATACGCGATGCCTGGGACAATGCGCGAATACCGCTGGAACAAGCACAGTACGTAGAAATACACGGATCGGGCACCCGGGTCGGCGACCCCATCGAAGCATCTGCTCTGGGCGCTGTTTTCGCCTCGTTCCGCTCTTCGGACAATCCCCTCCGGCTCGGGTCCGTCAAGACCAATATCGGCCACCTCGAAGGCGCGTCAGGCATCGCAGGGCTTGTCAAGACGATTCTCTGCCTCGCCGAACGGGAACTCGTCCCGACTCTCCACTTCGAGACCCCGAATCCGCAGATTCCTTTCGCCGATCTCCGGCTCACCGCCGCCACCGAAACCGGACCCTGGCCGCATCCCGACGGACCGCTCGTCGCCGGTGTGACGTCGGTCGGAATGGGCGGAACCAACTGCCACCTGGTGCTCGGATCATGGCCGAAGGACGCCGCCTCCGCCGCCGAGACCAAGCCGGACCAGCCGCATCGGCGGGACGATTCGGATGGTCCCGAATCCCTCGCCTGGGTACTGTCCGGGCGCGGCGACAAGGCACTGCGCGCCCAAGCCGCCCGCTTACGGGAATTCCTCGCCGCCCGGGATTTCGATTCCGCCGAGATCGCCCGGGCTCTCGCCCACGACCGGACCACCTTCAGCCACCGGGCCGTCCTGGTCGGCGCCGACCGGAACGACCTGCTGGCCGCACTGGACGCTGTCGCCGACGCCGGCGTCGACCGGCGCGCCGTGCAGGGCAGCAGCCACCAGGCCGTCCGCGAGGCCGTGTTCGTCTTCCCCGGCCAGGGCTCGCAGTGGGCCGGCATGGCCGCCGAACTCCTCGACAGCGCCCCCGTCTTCGCCGAGGTCGTCGAGGACTGCGAGCGCGCGCTGCGCCCCTACCGCGACTGGGCGCTGACCGATGTGCTGCGCGGCCGCGCCGGCGCGCCGGCCCTCGACCGTGACGACGTCGTGCAGCCCGCACTGTGGGCCGTGATGGTCGGCCTGGCCGCGCTGTGGCGCGCGGCGGGCGTCGAACCGGCGGCGGTCGTCGGCCACTCGCAGGGCGAGATCGCCGCCGCCACCGTCAGCGGCGCCCTCTCCCTGGACGACGCGGCCCGACTCGTCGCCGTACGCAGCGCCGCCCTCGGCGCGCTGGCCGGACGCGGCGGCGGGATGCTCACCGTGTCGCTGCCCGCCGACCAGGTGCGCGAAGACCTCGCGGCGCACCCGGGGTTGAGCGTGGCCGCCGTCAACTCGCCCGGCATGACCGTGGTTGCCGGTGACGGGGACGCCCTCGACGCGCTGGCCGCCGGGTACGGCGAGGACGTCCGTACCCGCCGGGTGCCGGTCGCGTACGCCTCGCACAGCCCGCACGTCGACGCCGTACGCGACACGCTTCCGGCGGAGCTGGCCGGTATCGCACCGCGCACCGGGAGCGTGCCGCTGCACTCGACCGTGACCGCCACAGCGCTCGACGGGTCCGAGCTGGACGTCGACTACTGGTACCGCAACCTGCGGGAGCCCGTGCAGTTCGAGCCCGCCGTACGCGCGCTGCTCGACGCGGGGCACGAGCTGTTCATCGAGATGAGCCCGCATCCCGTGCTCGCGCTCGCCGTCCAGCAGACCGCGGAGGCGGCGGACCTGCCGGTCGCCGCGCTGGGCACCCTGCGCCGCGACGAGGGCGGCCCGCAGCGGCTGCTGCTCGCGTTCGGCGAGGCGTTCTGCCACGGCGCGCCCATGGACTGGTCCGCCGTCCTGCCCGCGGGCGACACGCGCGCCGAGCTGCCGACGTACGCCTTCCAGCGGCGCCGCCACTGGATCGCCGGGCCGTCCGACACCGCCCGCGCGCTGCCGTCGGCCGGCACCGCGCCGACGCGGACGGCTTCCGTCCGGGCATCGGAGCTCCCGGAAGGCATCGAGGACGCGCAGGACGCCGAGCCGGCCCGCTCGCTGACCGGCCCGGCCGCCCTGGAGCTGGTGCGGGCGCACACCGCCGCCGTGCTCCGCTACGACTCCGCCGCCGAGATCGAGCCGCGGCGGACGTTCAAGGAGCTGGGCATCGACTCGGTGATGGTCGTCGAGCTGCGCAACCGGCTCGTCGCCGCCACCGGGCGCAAGCTCCCCACGACCGTGGTGTACGACCACCCCAGCCCCGCCGCCCTGGCGGCGGTGCTGGCCGACGGCCGGCAGGACACGGCGGCCCCCGGGGACCGTGCCGACCAGGACGACGATCCGATCGTGATCGTCGGCATGGGCTGCCGCTTCCCGGGCGGAGTGGACTCCCCCGAGGCGCTCTGGCAGGTCGTCGCCCAGCAGCGCGACGTGATCTCGGGGTTCCCCGCCGACCGGGGCTGGGACCTCGACGGTCTCTACCATCCCGACCCCGCCCATGTGGGCACCACCTATGTGCGCGACGGCGGCTTCCTGGAGAACGCCGCGGACTTCGACGCCGAGCTGTTCGGCATTTCGCCGCGTGAGGCGCTGGCGATGGATCCGCAGCAGCGCGCCTTCCTCGAAACGTGCTGGGAGGCCCTGGAGCGGGCCGGCATCGCCCCGGACTCGCTGCGCGGCGCCCAGGCGGGTGTGTTCGCCGGTGTCATGGCCCAGGAGTACGGTCCGCGGCTGGGTGAGGCGGCGGCGGGCGCCGCCGGATTCGGCCTGACGGGCACCACGTCGAGCGTCGCCTCGGGCCGGGT